>NZ_STGC01000005.1:0-720445 GCF_005222805.1 Devosia sp. FKR38
GTCTCAAGGCTTGGGAGAGTAGGTCACTGCAAGGTCTGCCAAAAACATATGGTCTCAAAACGATCTCGAATACACAAACCCCCGGTGCAAAAGCACCGGGGGTTTTGCGTTTCTAAGGCACAAACTCAAAGGCAAATACGGGGATGAGCGCGCCGCCACAACAACGCCCGTCATCGGGTCGGTGGCTGGACGGCAAAGCTCGCACGGCACAGAAAAACCCGCGCCAGGCCAGGCTGCCCGGACGCGGGTTGTGTGGTTTCTCAGCCGCTTAGCGGCCGCGGGGCTTAAGCCGGCACGTATTTGCGCCAGTTGTGCTCTTCGACAAAGCCCAGCACCTCGCGGATCTTGCGATTGGAGATCGGCGCCTCCTGGGGTGCCATGGGGCGGGTGATGGGCGTCTTGGGTGCCCAGCGGTTGAGGAATTCCGGCGTGGGCTCGCGGGCCGTGATCGTGTCATTGACCGCATTGAACACCTGATAGCCCAGCCCGTCCTTGCCCAGGCACAGATGGACGATCTGGCCGAGATCGCGCGCATCGATATAGCTCCAGGCATTGCGCTTGCGCGAAGCGGGATTGTCGAGGAACCCGGTGAACATTGGATATTCATGCGGCTCGATGACATTGCCGATGCGCAGGGCATAGATGTCGATGCCGCTGCGCATGGCAAAGGCCCGCGCCGTCTTCTCATTGACCACTTTGGAGAGGCCATAGCTGTCCATGGGGTCGCTGTCATAGTCCTCGTCGAGCGGGAAGCTGTGAAAATCCTTGTCACCTTCGGCAAAGCACACGCCATAGGTGGTCTCGCTCGAAGCGATGATGACCTTGGGAATGCCCAGTTTAACCGCAGCTTCGATGACATTGTAGGTCGAAACGACATTGGCCTCGAAGGTGGTGTTATCGGGGCGCAGCAGCACGCGCGGCACGGCCGCGAAATGCACCACCGCATCGATAGGCGCCGGGCCGGTACCGCTGGCATATTCACCCATGTCGAAATGCATCGACAGCGCGTTGAACACCTGGCCGCTGTCGGTGAGATCGGCCACCAGCGTGTTGACGCCGGGATGCTTGAGCGGCACGAGATCGACATTGAGCACGGTGTGGCCCTTGTCGAGCAGATAGGGCACCACATGCCGCCCTGCCTTGCCGCTGCCGCCGGTGAAAATGATGCGCTTGCTCATGCTGGAAATCCTTGTGTGAAGGGGATGAAGGGGACTAGACGCCCAGGGCCCGGCGCCAGGCCAGGCCCTCCAGGGTCGTTGTCCGCGGGCGATATTCGAGCCCGACAAAGCCGGCATAGCCCAGCCTGTCGAGCGCCTTGAGAATGCGGCCATCGTCGAGCTCGCCGCTGCCCGGTTCATGCCGCTCCGGCACCGCCGCGATCTGGACATGGCCGATCCTTGAGATCATGGCCTCCAGGCTGGCCAGCACATCGCCATGGATGATCTGGCGGTGATAGATGTCATATTGCAGCTGCACATTGGGCATGGCCAGCTCGTCGATGCAGGCCACGGCCCAGTTGAAATCACTGAGGAAATAGCCCGGCATATCGCGCGGGTTGATCGGTTCGATCACCAGGGCCAGCCCTTCCGCGTCCAGCGCTGCAGCAGCATGGCGCAGCGCTGATTGATAGGCCGCTATGGCCAAGGGATCGCGGCGATCAGCCAGGCCCGCCATCATATGGAGGCGGTGTGGCCGCAGAAGCCGGGCGTATTCGAGCGCTGTGGCGACGCCGGCATCGAATTCGGCGCGCCGCTGCGGCAGGGCAGCGAGGCCCCGGTCGCCCGCTGCCCAGTCGCCGGGTGGCAGGTTGAAGAGGGCCAGGGTCAACCCATGGCGCTGTAGCCGCTCGGCGATCGCCTCGGGCGCATGCTCATAGGGAAACAGGAACTCCACCGCATCAAAGCCGGCATCGGCGGCGGCCGCAAAGCGGTCGAGAAAGCCATGCTCGGTGAACATCATGGTGAGATTGGCAGCCAGGCGCGCCATGGTTCAGCCGTCCTGTCCGGTGGGCAGGGTCAGCCCGGTCATCTGCGCAATCATGCGGGCCGGGGAGGCATCATCGTCCCTGCCCATGCCGGCGGCGGCGGTCATCAGGAACAGTTGCAGTGCCGAGGCGGCAATGGGCAGCGGGAAGGTTTCGGCGCGACCAATGTCGCTGACGATGCCCAGATCCTTGGTGAAGATATTGACCGCGCTGCGGGGGGAATAGTCGCCCTCCAGAATATGCGGCACGCGGTTCTCGAACATCCAGCTATTGCCGGCCGAAGCGGTGATCACCTCATAGACCTTGGCGATATCGAGCCCGAGCTTGCTGGCAAAGGTGATGGCCTCGCAGGCCGCGGCGATATGAACGCCGGCCAGCAGTTGATTGACGATCTTGAACGAGGCGCCAATGCCAGCCTCATCACCCAGCTCATAGACCTTGCCGGCCATGGCATCGAGCGCCGGGCGGGCGGCCTCGAAGGCTTCGGGGGCACCCGAGGCCATGAAGGTGAGCTCGCCCGTGCCGGCGCGGACGGCGCCGCCGCTCATGGGCGCATCGAGATAGAGTATGCCCTGCTGGGCGCAGCGCGCGGCCAGCGCCCGTGCGGCGTCGGGCGCCATGGTGGCGCAGGAGACGACAACGCTGCCGGAGGTCAGCACGCTGGCCAGCCCGTCGGAGCCGAACAGCACGGTCTCGGTCTGGGCGGCATTGACCACCACGACAACGGCGATATCGGCGCCCTTTGCCGCATCGGCGGGACTGTTGGCGCCGTGACCGCCGGCTGCGGTGAGCGCGGCAACCGAAGCGGGGGTGACATCATAGCCCCTCACACTGTGGCCGGCGGCGAGGCACGCCCGCGCCATGCCCAGGCCCATCGAGCCCAGGCCGATCAGGGCGATGTTGCGCGCATTTGAAAGGGCCATGCTTGTCTCCCACCGGTGGCGCGATCCGCTGTTGCCGAAGCGCGTAATCGCTTCTATGTTAGCGCTGTCATAACGCGGGGATCATGACCATTGCCGGTCACCAAGTCAACCAAGCTGAAGCCGGAACGGGTAGGGACGCGCAGCGGCACGCGCCTGCCCGACCGGCGCCAGGGCGTGACGCTGGCCGATGTGGCGCGCCTCGCCGAGGTCAGCGAGATCACCGTGTCGCGCATCCTGCGCAACCATGGACCGGCTGCGCCGGCAACGCGCGACCGCGTGCTGGCAGCGGTGCGCGAGACGGGCTATGTGCCCAATCGCCTGGCGGGTGGGCTCGCCTCGTCCGGCTCGCAACTGGTGGGCGTCATCGTGCCCTCGCTGACCAATATCGTTTTTCCCGAAGTGCTGGGCGGCATCCGCGCGGCGCTCGATGGCTCGGGCTTTCAGGCGGTGATCGGCGTCAGCGACTATGATCTGGTGACGGAAGAGGAACTGGTGGCCTCGCTCCTCGCCTGGCGGCCCGAGGCCATGGTCATCGCCGGCTTCGACCACACGCCAGCGGCCCGGGCCATGCTCGAAGGCAGCGGCGTGCGCATCGCCGAGATCATGGAAATCGACAGCACGCCGATCGATCTAGCGGTCGGGCATTCGCATTTCCAGGCCGGCTTTGACACCGGGCAATATCTGTTGGGACGCGGCTATCGGCGCTTCGGCTATGTCGGGCACGACTGGATCGCCGACCGCCGCGCCAGGCTGCGCCATGATGGCTTGGTGGCCGCCCTGGCCCAGGCGGGGCTGAGCCTTCTGGCATCGCAGCGGATTGAGGGTCCGAGTTCGGTGGCCGCCGGGCGCGAGCAGCTCGCGGCGCTGCTGGCGCAGGGGCCAAAGCTCGATGTGGTGGTGTTCTCCAACGACGACATGGCCACCGGCGGGGTGTTTCACTGCATGGCCACTGGGCTCGTGCCGCCGCAGGACCTTGCCCTTTTTGGCTTTAACGGGCTTGATATCGGCCAGGCGCTGCCGACGCCGCTGTCGACCATGCGCTCGAACCGCTTCCTGACCGGCAAGACGGCCATCGAACTGCTGCTGGCCCAGCGCGTGCGGCCGAGCCAGCCGCAGGTGGTCGACACCGGCTATGAAATCCTGCCCGGCGCAACAGCGTGAGGACACCATGAGCTCCCCCATCCTGCTTGGCGCCATCGCCGACGACCTGACCGGCGCCACCGATCTGGCGCTGATGCTGGCGCGCAATGGCATGAAGACCATCCAGCATATCGGCGTGCCGGCCGAGGGCAGCGATTTCGGCGACGCCGAGGCCGTGGTGGTGGCGCTCAAATCACGCACCATTGCCGCCGACGACGCCGTGGCCATGGCGCTGGCCTCGGCCCTGGCGCTGCGGGCGGCGGGCGCCGAGCAGATCCTGTTCAAATATTGCTCGACCTTTGATTCCACCGACAAGGGCAATATCGGCCCGGTGGCCGAGGCGCTGATGGACCTGCTGGAGGCGCCCATCGCCGTGGCCTGTCCGGCCTTTCCGGCGGCGGGGCGCTCGGTCTATCAGGGGCACCTCTTCGTTGGCGCGAGCCTTTTGTCCGATAGTCCCATGCGCGATCATCCGCTGACGCCGATGCGCGACGCCAATCTGGTGCGGGTGTTGCAGAAACAGACCGCGAGCCGGGTTGGGCTGATCCCGCTCGATATTGTCGAGGCCGGGCCTGATGCCATCCGCGCGCTGCTGATCAAGGCACGCCAGGCCGGCTTCCGCCTGATGATCGCCGATGCCGTGCGCGACGCCGATCTGCGCCAGCTCGGCGCGGCCCTGGCCGGGGCGCGGCTGATCACCGGCGGCTCGGGCATTGCCATGGGCCTGCCGGACAATTTCCGCGCTGCCGGCAAGATCGGTACGCTCGAGGTGGCGGGGCGCATGACGGCGCCAAAGGGCAAGGCGGTGATCCTGGCGGGCAGTTGCTCGGTGGCGACGCGCGGCCAGGTGGCCGCTGCCATCGGGGCCGGACTGCCGGCGCTGCGGCTGGTGCCGGCCGATATCGTATCGGGCAAGCAGTCGATCGCCGATATCGCCAATTGGGTGCTGGCCAATAGCGGCAAAGGGCCGTCCCTGGTCTATTCCAGCGACGAGCCCGAGGCGGTGCGCCAGATCCAGCAGAAACTGGGCGCCGCCGCCGCTGGCCAGCTCATCGAGCAGATGCTGGGCAATCTGGCGGTGATCCTGCGTGACAATGGCTTTGCCCGCTTCATCGTGGCGGGCGGGGAGACTTCCGGGGCCGTGGTTGCGGCGCTCGGCATCACCGCGCTCGAGATCGGGCCCGAGATTGCCCCCGGCGTGCCCTGGACGCGCAGTCGCGGCGAACCGGACCTGGCCCTGGCGCTGAAATCGGGCAATTTCGGCGCGCCGGACTTCTTCCTCACCGCTTGGGACATGCTCGATGACTGACGCGCAGACCCATGCCGAGAACCTGGCGCGCAGCGAGATCACCCGCGTCGGCAAATCGCTGTTCGACCGCGGCCTGACCTTTGGCTCGACCGGCAATATCAGCCTGCGGCTTGAGGATGGCGGCTGGTTGATGACGCCGACCAATGTGTCGATGGGCGAGCTCGACCCGGCGCAGCTGTCGCGCTTTGATGCGGCGGGCCGCCATATCGATGGCGATGCGCCGACCAAGGAGGCCATGCTGCATATGGCCATGTATGGCCAGCGCGCCGATGCCAGGGCCGTGGTGCATCTGCATTCCACCCATTCGGTGGCCGTCAGCCTGATCGACGGGGTTGACCCCCTCGATGTGCTGCCGCCGCTCACCGCCTATTACATCATGCGGGTCGGGCGGCTGCCGCTGGTGCCCTATCTGCCGCCGGGCGACAGCGAACTGGCCAAGGCCGTGGGCCGTCTGGCGGGCGAGCACCATGCCGTGCTGCTGGCCAACCATGGCCCGGTGGTGGCCGGCACCAGTCTCGCCAATGCCCAATTTGCCACCGAGGAGCTGGAGGAGACCGCGCGGCTGTTCCTGCTGCTGCGCGGCCTGCCGATCCGCCCGCTCACCCCGCAACAGGTTGCCGAACTGCGGCAGCGTTTCGATCTCAAATAGCGGCAGGGCCGCGAAAGGACATTCCATGTCAGACTCCAGCACGGCGCCCGAGACCGTCGGCTTCATCGGCCTGGGCCATATGGGCCATGGCATGGCCAAGAACATTGTCGAAAAGGGCTATGGCCTGACCGTGGTGGCCCATCGCAACCGCGAGCCGGTGACCGATCTGGTCGGGCGCGGCGCCGTGGAAGCCGCCTCGATCGGCGAACTGGCCGAGCGGTCGAGCGTGGTGTTCCTCTGCGTCACCGGCTCGCCCGAGGTCGAGGCAGCGGTGCGCGGGCCCGAGGGCCTGTTGGCCCGGCTCAAGCCGGGTTCAGTGGTGGTCGATTGCTCGAGCTCGGACCCCAGTTCGACCGTACGCATTGCCGCTGAACTCAAGGCCAGGGGCATCGACTTTGCCGATGCGCCGCTCAGCCGCACGCCCAAGGAAGCCTGGGCCGGCACGCTCGACACCATGGTGGGGGCTGATGACGCAGTGTTCGCGCGGCTGCAGCCGATCCTTGCCACCTGGGCCGGCAAGATCGTCCACATCGGCGGCGTCGGCGACGGCCACCGCATGAAGCTGCTCAACAATTTCATCTCGCTGGGCTATGGCGCAATCTATGCCGAAGCCCTGGCCCTGGCCGACCGCGTCGGCATTTCCGCCGACCGGGTCGATCAGGTGATCCGCGGCGGCCGCATGGACTGCGGCTTCTACCAGACCTTCATGCGCTTCACCCTGGAGGGGGACCGCGAGGCGCACAAGTTCAGCCTCGCCAATGCCTTCAAGGACCTGCGCTATCTCGAATCCATGGCCAATGCGGCCGGGCTGGTGAACCCGGTGGGCAATGCGGTCAAGAATGCCTATGGCACCGCCATCGCCGCCGGCGGGGCTGAGGATTATGTGCCCATGCTGCCCGCCTATATCGACCGGCTCAATGGTGGCAAGGGCGACTGACCAGCCCTCTAGATGACGAAGGCCCCGCCGAGGCGGGGCCTTTGCTTTGACCGGCGGCGTGCCGCTCAGTCTGAGGAGCGCATTTGTCGGACCCGCTCGAAGGCCACGGCGATGATGATGCAGGCGCCAATGAACGTGCCCTGCCAGAAGGCGTTGATACCCAGAAGGCCAAGGCTGTTGCGGATCACCTCGATCAGCGCCGCGCCCACCAAGGCCCCGGTGGCGCCGCCGATGCCGCCGATCAGGCTGGCGCCGCCGATCACCGCTGCGGCAATCACCTGCAGCTCCATGCCTGTGCCCAGATTGGTGGTGACCGCGCCCAGCCAGCCGGTCTGCACGATGCCGGCAATGCCGGCCGACAGGGCCGAGAGCATATAGACCACCACCTTGATCGGCCGCACCGGCACGCCGGTGAGCGTGGCCGCATGTTCATTGCCGCCGATGGCATAAAGGTGCCGGCCGAACTTGGTCCATTTGAGGACAAAGCCGACGATCAGCGCCAGGGCCACCATGTAGAGCACTGGATTGGCAATGCCGAGCAGCCAGGCGCCGCCGCCCAGATCGAGCAAGCGCGCATGATCGGGGCCGAATTCGAACACCACCGTATTGTTGGAGGCCACCATGGCCAGGCTGCGTGCAATCGACAGCATGCCCAGGGTCACCACAAAGGGCGGAAAGCCCAGATAGGCAATCAGCACGCCATTGAAGGCGCCGATCGCCAGCGAAGTGACCACCGCCACCAGAATGCCGACCTCGAGCCCAAAGCCGGCGTGCATGGTCACCGCCAGCACCATGCTGGACAGGCACAACACCGAGCCCACCGACAGATCGATACCGCCGATGATGATCACCATGGTCATGCCCAGGGCGATGATGGCGGTGAAGGTGACATTGCGGGTGATGTTGAAGATGTTCTTGGAGGTGGCAAAGGAATCGGTGGCCACCGTCAGGAACAGGCAGGCCACGATAATGGCCACGAAAACCCAGAAGGCCTGGCTCTTGAGCAGGCTGGTCAGCCAGGTGTGCTGGCGCTGGGCTATGGTCTGGTCGAGTGTGACGCTCATGGCCCTATACTCCCTCGATCGCGCCGGTGATCAGACCCGTCACCTCTTCGGGTGAGCTCTGGTCGATGCGTTTGTCGGCCACCTTGGTGCCGCGCCGCAGCACGATCACCCGGTCGGCGACGCCGAACACGTCGGGCATGCGATGGCTGATCAGCACCACGGTGATGCCCTGGTCGCGCAGGCGCTTGATGAGGCTAAGCACCTCGGCCACCTGGCGCACTGAGATGGCGGCCGTCGGCTCGTCCATCAGCACAACCTTGGGGTTGGACAGCCGCGTCCGCCCGATGGCCACGGCCTGGCGCTGCCCGCCCGACATATTGCGGATCAGGTCGCGCGGCCGCGTCTCGGACTTGAGCTCGGCAAAGATCTCGCCCGAGCGTCGGTACATGGTGGCATAGTCCAGCACCCGGATCGGGCCGATCCAGCGATAGAGCTCGCGACCCAGGAACACATTGGCCGCCGCTGTCAGATTGTTGCACAGCGCCAGGTCCTGATGCACGATTTCGATGCCATGCCGGCGGGCATCGACCGGATGGTGCATCACCAACGGTTCGCCATCCATGCGCATGGTGCCTTCGCTGGGCGCGAAGTTGCCGGCGATCATCTTGACCAGCGTCGACTTGCCGGCGCCATTGTCGCCCATCAGGCCAATGACTTCGCCGGCCTCCAGCGAGAACGATACGTCGTTCACCGCCTGAATAGCACCAAAGTGCTTGGAAATATTGGATAATTCTAGAACAGCCACGTTGCTTCCCTCTGCGCGTGACTTATTGTCCCCAGACCTCGCGGCTGGGTGTCATGCGCTGACGATACAGGGCTTCTCCTCCCCAGGACGAAACCTCATTTCAGTTATGCAAATCGTTTCGACCGCGTCAACGCGGTGAAATCACAATTGTACTATTAAATGATTTGACGGCAGACCGGAGGCAGGATTAGCCTCCCCTCGGCAGTCCATGGAGGACAGTGGAGCTGGAATACCAGCACATTGTAAGGACGGCCAACAATCGGGAGAGAGCAATGAAAAAAGTCGCCTTACTCGCTGCAGTTGCCGCGCTGTCACTGGGAGCATCGCCGGCCTTCGCAGCCAAGAAACAACTGGTGATCGTCGTCAAGGGTCTGGACAATCCCTTCTTCGAAGCCATTCATCAGGGTTGCCTGAAGTGGAATTCGGAAAACGCTGACTCCGAATACGAGTGCTTCTACACTGGCCCGGCATCCACTTCGGA
This sequence comes from Devosia sp. FKR38, assembly GCF_005222805.1. Taxonomy (GTDB): domain Bacteria; phylum Pseudomonadota; class Alphaproteobacteria; order Rhizobiales; family Devosiaceae; genus Devosia. The sequence continues at coordinate 9,233 of NZ_STGC01000005.1, forward strand.
CGAAGCCGGCGAGGCCCAGATCCTGCAGGACGTGCTGAGCAAGCCCGACACCGCGGCTGTCGCCATTTCGCCGTCCAATGCGCCGCTGATCGCCAATACCCTGCGCAGCGCTGCACCGACCATTCCGATCATGACCGTCGACGCTGACCTGACCAAGGAAGACGCCGGCCTGCGCGCTACCTATCTGGGCACCGACAACTACCTGATGGGCAAGCGTATCGGCGACTATATCAAGGCAGCCAAGCCCGAAGGCGGCACCATCTGCTCGATCCAGGGCAATGCCGCTGCCGACAATATCCTGCGCCGTGCGCAGGGCATGCGCGACGCGCTGAGCGGCCAGGAAGGCCTTGCCGCCCTGGCCGGCGAAGGTGGTTGGACCGAAGTCGCCGGCTGCCCGGTGTTCACCAATGACGATGGCGCCAAGGGCGTTCAGGCCATGAGCGATATCCTGGCCGCCAATCCGGACCTGGATGCCTTTGGCATCATGGGCGGCTGGCCGCTGTTTGGCGCGCCGCAGCCCTATCGTGACCTGTTCGGGCCCATGAAGGACCGGATCGCCAGCAATGACTTCGCCATCGGCGCCGCCGATACCATCGGCGAAGAAGTCGCCCTGGCGCGCGAAGGCCTGGTGACCGCCCTGGTCGGCCAGCGTCCGTTCGAAATGGGCTATCTGGCACCCGGCGTGATGATCGACCTGATCGAAGGTAAGGAAGTCGCCGATCCGGTGTTCACCGGCCTGGATGAATGCACCAAGGACACCGTGGACACCTGCATCCAGAAGTAATCCGACCACAACCGGCCACTGTTACGGGGCGTGCCAGAGCGGCGCGCCCCGTTTCCTTTGGGCGAAACGGCCTGGGGCAGGGGTGCAAACCCACAAGAGATCAATTGCGCGGGAGCACCGCCGGGGCTAGATCAGGCCATGGGCAAAGCCATTGTTCGACTGAAGGACATCGCCGACCGGACCGGGTTCTCGGTCAATACGGTCTCGCTTGCCTTGCGCCAGAGCCCGCGCATTCCCGCCGAAACCGCCCAGCTCATTCGTGAGGCAGCCGAGGCGCTCAACTACCTGCCCAACCATGTCGCCAAATCGCTGGTGAGCCGCGAGACCAAGACAATTGGCCTGGTGCTCACCGATATTACCAATCCCACCCTGACCCATGTCGCCCAGGCCATCGAACTGGCCCTGGCCGAGCGCGGCTACTCGACCCTGTTTGCCACCTCCAACAATGACGAGGCCGAAGAAAAACGCGTCATCGAGATGTTCCGCTCCCGCCAGGTGGACGGCATGCTGATCTATCCGCGCAGCCATCGCGAGCTCGACCATATCCGGCGCCTGCGCAAGGCCAACTACCCCGTGGTGCTGCTGGTGGCCGACCCCGACGCTGGCATTGATGCGGTCTGCGTCGACGAGCGCCGCGGCGCCTACCGTGCCGTTCGGCACCTGATCGACCTGGGGCATCGCCGCATCGGCATCATCGATGGCGCCCACCGGCTGGGCAATCGCGAAAAGCAGGATGGCTATCGCCAGGCGCTGGACGAAGCCGGCATTGCCTTTGATCCAGCCTGGCTGGTCGATCCGGCGGGCCATTCGGTGGTCAGTGGCTATCAGGCCATGGACCAGCTGATGGCTGCCCCAAAACGCGCCACGGCCGTGTTTGCCGCCAATGACACGCTGGCCATCGGGGCACTGCGCTGGACGCAAAAGCAGGGCCTGCGCGTGCCGCAGGATGTCGCCATCATCGGCTTTGACAATATCGAATTTGCCGAACATGCGGCCACGCCGCTGTCGAGCATCAATTATGCCGTGGCCGAAGTCACCGCATTGGCGGTCGACCGCCTGCTGAGCCTGATCGCGGCCAGCGACCAGCTGCCCGAGCCGTGTATTTCCCTGATCGATCCCGACCTGATCGTGCGTGAGAGCACCCTTGCCGCCACGCCGGCCTGAGGCTAGGCGGCGCCCTTGTCTGCCCAGCACATGCCTTAGCCCCGCGCATCGCACAGCCGCGCCATCGCAAATGGTTTGACAGCCGTGCCAGCCTCGCATAACTGACTGACCGTCAGTCAGTTATGCGAGGCATCGATGTCACCACGACGGTCAGGCGGTCCGGAGCGCGCCAACGAGATCCTCGCCAGCGCCGCAAAGCTGTTTCAGGAAAAAGGGGTGCGGGCGGTTTCCATCGACGACATCGTCCGGGGCGCCGGCATCGCCAAGGGTACGTTCTACCTCTATTTCAAGACCAAGGACGACCTGCTGGCCAGGCTGGCCGATGCGCTGGTGGCCCAGATGGCCCAGGCCGCCGCAGAGGCCGGCAGAAACGGCGACACTGCGCTCGACCGCTTCGCCCATGCCGTGCTCGCCATGCAGCGCATCGACCGCAGCCAGCCCTATCTGGCCGATGCGCTCAACCATCCTGAGAACAGCGTGCTGCACGATCTGACCAATATCGCCCTGGTGCGCCAGCTGGCGCCCGTGCTGGCCGCGATTGTCGAAGGGGGCAAGGGGGAGGGCGACTTTGACGTCGACGATGCCCAGGCGACGCTCGAATTCCTGCTTGCCGGTCAGGCGGCGCTGCTCGGCGGCGGTCGCTTCAACTGGTCGCCCGAGGAGCACGCCGCGCGGCTGCGCGCCACGCTGATCATCATCGAACGGGCCCTGGGCACAGCCAAGGGCGCGCTGATGACCCGCCTCGCCAGCCTGGGAGACACGCCATAATGTCGCGCGAAGCCGACACAATCGGGCGGTTCAATCGCCCCTGGAGCTTTTTCGCGCTGGCGACCATCGGGCCCTGGTCGGCCTGGATGATCGCGGCCTGGTTCAGCCGGCCGCAATCCGGCCATCGCCGCTCAACCTGGAAAGGACCTGCCATGAGCACCATAGTGATCGAGAAATATGTCGATGGCATCTGCGTGGACGCGATGAAACTGCCCGTCGCGCCGCTGCAGTTCCTCACCGGGCTCTTGCCCGACCAGGCCCGCCAGCACTTGCGGCGCCGTGGACTGGACATCGACGCCCTGCTCGATGTGGCCGCACCGTCGGACGTCGCGCAATGGCTGGACATTCAAGAAGGCCAGACCGCCAAACGCGTCCGCATCCTGCGCCAGGACTGACGGCACGACCGCTGCCGTCGGGAAGTGCCTCAACCAGCAGGCAGCGAACAAGGCGTCCGGTTGCCGTTGAGGAGATCCAGGCAGGCGGCGCGTACCGGGGACAGAGTCCATTGCACGGGGCGCCTGCCACCTAACTGTCGTCATCATCCTCCACCCGGTCGGGCAGGTCATGGTGCGGCGTGGCAGCGAGGTCTTCCAACTCGGCTTCGGTCATGCTGTCGAACATGGCCTTGGAGGCGCCGAACAGCTCCTGGCGGGCGGTTTCACCGCGCTTGGCGGACAGGGCCGCGCCGGCGGCCTGCTGCTGGGCTTTCGATCGGGCTGGCATGGCGTTCTCCTTGTGCTTAGCGGTTCGGGGGATCCGAAGGGTCTGCGGTAGTGCTGTCCGGGTGTTGGCGCACGCCAGATTGACTGCCCACGCGCCGCGACACATGCCGAAGCAGCCACAGCACGACGATAGCCAGCCCGGTGGCCAATAGGGCGAGCAACAAGAGCCCGCTGCCACAGGCAAGGCCAATGGCACCCGCCATCCACATGCCGGCCCCGGTGGTCAGCCCTGTGATCCTGCCGCCCGAGGTGATGATCGAGCCGGCGGCGAGGAAAGCCACGCCCGCGGTCACTGCCTCGATCAGGCGCAGCGGATCGGTCTGTACGCGGGCGGCGTCGTTGAAGTCGCCGGCCATGATTTCGGCGGCGATCAGGGTGAACAGGCACGCCGCTATCGAGACCATCATATGGGTCCGCAGCCCGGCCGAATTGGCGTGGACCTCCCGCTCGAAGCCGATCGCCGCGCCCAGCCCTGCCGCAAACAGCAGCCGCAACAGGGCAATCTCGAAGCGTACGGCCGCAAAGGGGTCGCGGAACTCATCGGCAACCAGAGCCATCGAACTATCGAACACGGCGTTCTCCCAATCAGGTGTGGGCGGACAACCCGCCGGGCGCGCTTATGTTCCAACCCGCCATTACTCTCGAGGCGATGGCCGTGGTTCCGGGGCTTGCAAGAAAGTCGGGAACAATCTGGCTCCCCGGCGGTTGATGCCATGAAGATGCCGCTGCGCAGGATGGGCGGACAGAGCCGGAGCAATCCGCTCTGCATTGTCCATCACGCTGCCGGCGCAGGCTATCGGCCTTTGCCGGCACCGCGCCCGGGCACTTTCATTCCGATCCCCTTGCCGGGGACCATTATCGACAACTTTTAGGAGCCCCTCATGGACCACAGCCGACACATCCCCCTGACGAGCCAGGACCTCAATGAGGCCGTCCTGGTCAATGCCCCTGTCTATGGTGCGGACGACCACAAGGTGGGCACCATTTCCCACGTGCATGGCGCAGGCGCCCAGACCCAGATCGTCGTCGATGTCGGCGGTTTTCTGGGCCTTGGGGCCAAGCCGGTGCTGATCGGCGCCGATCAGATCAATCTGATGCGCGACGAGAAGGGCGAGGTGCATGGCACCACCAGCTGGACCAAAGAGCAGCTTGAGGACATGCCTGAGCACAAGCACTGATTGGTTGACCGCCCCGTCTTCTGACGGGGCCGGACAGCATCGAGGGCGGCGCGATCCGATCGCGCCGCCCTCTTTGTTTCGGCAGCAAAATGCCGGAACATTCCCGCCCCACCGGAGTTGATCTGGAACGCAGATGCCGTCCGCGGGGCCCCTGAAAGACAGGCTATGGCAGGTCGGAATTGCACGGGGCTGCCGCGATGTGGCAGAGGACCGCACGCCGCGCCAGGAGGGGCCGTCCGGACGCATAATATTCAACGACGCTCGACCCCGTGACGGAGCCAGTTCGCCTCGCTGACAAAAAGCGTATATGCTTACGGCGCACACCAAGGGAAGGTCGTGTTATCGCTATGATCAACAATGGGAAGACCCGGCAGAGTGAGCCGCTGGAATCCTCTCCCCCCGAGAACGGCGAGGGCGAGGCTTTTGATCAGCAGGCCCCGCAGATTATCGAGGCCGCAGAGGCCGAGGTCGTGCCAGACCGGCTGCAGGATCTGGGCATGGCCCTGGGGCGGGCGCTCGAAGCCGCCCATGGCAGCGCGCCCCTGCTGCGCAAGCGCAAGCGCTCCACGCATTGATTACATCTGTGCGGGCCTCGGCCTATTCGTCGTCGAGGATATCCCGCAGGGCCGCCCGGGCCCGGTTCATCCGGCTTTTGACGGTGCCGATATCGCACTCCAGAATGGCCGCCGCGTCGATGTAGCTCTCGCCCAGCACAGCGACCAGCATGATGGTCTCGCGGTAGTGGACCGGCAGGCGCGCCAGGGCCGCTTCCATCTCGCGCAGGCGGAGGTGCCACACCTGGGTTTCGGCCATCGCGACGGGCTCGCCCGAGACGCAATCCTTGTCGCCGGTCCTCTCGCGCGCCCGCTTGCTCCAATTTGTGTAGAAGCGGTTGCGCATGATGGTGAATAGCCACGCACGCAGATTGGTGCCCGGTTCAAACTGCCGCGCCCGTTCGATGGCGCGCAGCAGCGTCTCCTGCACCAGATCATCGGCCTCCACCACATTGCGGCACAAGGAGCGGGCGAACACCCGCAGCGCCGGAATATAGCTTACGATCTCCTCGCCAGTGCGTTCTCCAGCGGTGGCCGAGGGGCCATCGGGATCGCTCGACAGCAGGTCGCCGAGCTCGGGTTCGCTCGCGGGTGAGGACGGTGTCATGCCGCCCCAAGCGCTGCGATAGGGGCTATCCGTGCGGGCCATTGCCATGCGGTCGATCATGATGGTCTCCCTGTTCAAGTGGCGCAACCAGCGGGGTGAACACTGGTCGGGCGCGGCGTTTTCAATAGGGTCAGGTGCTAAAAATCTTCAAAGCGTCAAAGCGTTCTCACAGAATGGTGTAGTCAGCATGCAAGTCCATTTTAAGGCAGTGTCAGGACCTTGCCTCGACTAGGTCTGCAACGAGACGCGCGGGAACAATCGGGCGAACTATCGGTTCTGCATGTGAGCCAGCCGGACCAGTTGGCTGGAAAAGGAGAAACCGATGAAGACCAAGACCCTTGATGACTTGTTCGTGGATATGCTGAAGGACGTCTACTACGCCGAGCGCAAGATCCTCAAAGCTCTGCCGAAAATGGCGCGCGGCGCCGTCTCGCCGGAGTTGACTGCCGCTTTTGAGAAGCACCTGGACGAAACCCAGACGCATGTCGAGCGCCTGCAGCAGGTGTTCGAGGTGCTGGGCAAGCCGGCGCGTGGCAAGACCTGCCCGGCCATCGATGGCATTGTGGAAGAGGGCGAAGAGGTGATGGAGGCCTTCAAGGGCTCGCCCGCCCTCGACGCGGGCCTGCTCGCCACCGCCCAGGCGGTCGAGCACTATGAGATCGCCCGCTATGGCACGCTGCGCAACTGGGCTGAGCTGCTCGGCCACAGCGACATCGCCGGCATCTTCCAGGACACCCTGAACGAAGAAGAGGCGACTGACAGCGCCCTGACCAAGCTTGCCAAGGGCTCGGTGAACAAGGCGGCGTTGCAAGCCGCCTGATTGCGGTCAGCGCAAGGAACCGGCGTCGCCCTGAGCGACGCCGGATTTTTTGCGCCGTAGTGCGGGGGCAGGGTGGCCGAGTCAGAGCATCGGCCGCCCCCCGGTGACCGCAATAGTGGCGCCGGTGGTGTAGCTCGACATTGGCTCGGCCAGCATCACATAGGCCGAGGCCAGCTCGACGGGCTGCGCGGGCCGTTTCATGGGTGTGTCTGCGCCGAATTTTGCCACCTTGCTGCCCGCCATGCTGGCCGGAATCAGCGGCGTCCAGACGGGGCCCGGCGCCACGCAATTAACCCGGATGCCTTTGTCGGCCAGCAGCTGCGCCAGGCCCGCCGAGAAATTCTGGATGGCGCCCTTGGTCGTGGCATAGGCCAGCAGTGTCGGATTGGGGCTGTCGGCGTTGATCGAGGCGGTGTTGATGATGGCGCTCCCCGGGGCCATGTGCGGCACCGCGGCGCGACTGAGCCAGAACATGGCATGAATGTTCACCGCAAAAGTGCGCTCCCACTCCGCGTCAGAAATCGCATCCAAGGACTCGAAGGTGTTCTGGTGGGCCGCGTTGTTCACCAGGATATCAATGCGGCCGAAGGCATCGACGGCCCTGGCGATGATGTACCGGCAGGCATCGGCCTGCCCGATGTCGCCCGCCAGTGTCAGGCAGCGGCGGCCGCTGTCCTCGACCAGCCGCTTTGTGTCGGCAGCATCGTCCGTTTCACTGAGATAGGACAAAACGATATCTGCGCCTTCGCGGGCATAGGCAATGGCGACCGCGCGGCCGATGCCGCTGTCGCCGCCGGTGATCAGCGCCACTTTTCCCGCGAGCCGCCCGGTGCCGCGCCAGCTGTCCTCGCCGTGATCGGGCCTCGGGCTCATCTGCTTGAAACTGCCCGGCAGGTCCTGGGTCTGCTCGGGAAACGGCGGCTTGGGATAGGCCGGTCCGGCACTGGCCTGGTTGCTGGAGTCCTTGTCGGTGGACGGGGTCATGTCACTGCCTTTGCTGATGTTGATACCACCACAACCGGCAATCCGCCCGGATGTTCCGACCGGTCGCCGGCCCTGACCTGGGCGCATACGGCGGGCTGCGCGGGTCTCCGACGCCGTCCTCGGCAAGAAACGCCCCCATGTCGGGAACATTTTGGCGTGCTGCGCGTTGAACCGGTCAGACCCGGCGTATGGCGGGCTCGGCGGCCGCTTGTGCAGCAAGGGATACGTCCCCCATTGCAGCTGGGCGAGCCGGACATCCGCGCCACCGACGCCGTTTCACCATCAACCCCGCGCCGCCGCGGCCCGGCGGCACCTAAAGGAGAATCCCATGAAGACCCTTCTCACGACCTCCATGCTGGCTCTGGCCCTCTCGTCCGGCCCTGCACTGACCCTGGTCCTCGCGGCCGGGCCGGTCATGGCCCAGACCGAGACTGCCCCTGCGCCCGCACCGGCCCCTGCGCCGGCACCGGCTGCTGAAACCCCGCCGCCTGCTGCGCCCGCCGCACCGGCGGCCGGCATGGACAGCTCTGCCAGCACCATGACGGAGGTGACTGTCCCCGAAGGCTTCGTGCGCCAGGACACTGTTCTGACCGCCGATGATCTGCTGGGCGCCACCATTTATGACGTGACCGGCGAGTCGATCGGCGACGTGCAGGATCTCGTCATCGATGCCAGCACCACTGATGCAGCCGCTGGCGCGGCGCCTGCTGCGGCCGCGACCGATAGCGTTCCGGCACAGCCGGACGCCGCTGTGCCGGCCGATGCAATGGCACCCGCCGATGCCACGGGCGACGCTGCTGTGGTTGCCCCCTCGGACGCCGCTCCGGTGGCCGACGCCGCGCCAGTCAAGGCTGACGCCATCAGCCATGCCGTGCTCGATGTGGGTGGCTTTCTGGGCATGGGCCAGCACCGCGTTGCCGTGCCGGTCGCCGATCTGACGGTCTATTCCAACGACAGCGAGACGCGGGTCTATCTGCCCTGGTCGCGCGAGCAGATCGAAGCCCTGCAGGTCTATGACGAAAACGATCCAGCCACGCTCGGTGGTCCGGACAATGCAGTCGTAAACTAGCGCTGTTCTGCCCGTCTGTGCTTTGCCGGGCGGGCACTCCACTTCTAGACCTGCCGGAGCGCCACAAACAGCGCTCCGGCAGTTTCGCGTTCCGGGGCAGGCCTGTGCGGTGCGGCGAGATCGATTCAAGCCGCTTCTCTACCGCCACCATGGTCATCGTCGCTGTCGCTGGTGTAGCCGCTTGGCCCGGCGGCCGGGGACTGTTCATCGATGCCGCTGCCACGCGCGAGGTTTCACAGTGTGCGGTCCCGGAAACGAACGTGCCGCCAGCAATGGTCGCAGCCGCAGCGATGTCTGCGCCGACAGGTTGGTTGGCGCAGAAGGCCGACACCTGGCTGTCCCTCAATTGGTCATTGATCGATTCAGCGCTGCTGCTCCCTCGGCATCGCGATAGCGGATCGACACCTGCAACTCTTTGCGGATCGCCCGCCGCATCTGGCAGCGCCGCAGACCGCCGAGCACAAAGCAGGCTAGCCGACAGATCGGCCAGGTCTAGGCAAGGCCGTTTCCAGCTTACCTGGCATGGCGCGCATCTCTGCAGGAGCCATCGGCTCGGCTATGGAGCCCTTGGCAGTCGAGCCTTACATTGCAATGGTCGGCTTCCGAAGGGAGCTTCGCAAGGTGATAGGTGTCTTGGCCGACGTCCGGACCGAGCCCCGAGGAAACCTGGCATTGCCCATGCATGCCTGCATGATGCGTGTGGATCAATGTCCACGGACAAGCCATGCACTCAACGGGCGGAGCTAAGGCCGGGTTAGTCGGATGAAGGCCGAGCGGCCGATTTCGCCCAGCGCCCTGGCTATTGCGTTCTCAGGGGCGAACGAGAGATCGGCTCCGCTGGCAAATGCTGCCATGACAACCTGCTCGTCGCCCTTGCCAAGCAGAACGATGTCGCCACGAAAACCAGGAAAAAAGCCGGTCTTGCCGGCGACCGATACCGCCGACTGACGGCCCAGATCTCGGGCGTAGGGATCGTAGGGCAAATAGCGTGGGAGCAGGTCGACATAGTGCTGGCGCGACAGGATATCCAGCATGGCGCGGGACGCCTCCGGGCTCACCACAGTGCCCATGGCCAGTCCCTTCAGGCAGGCGACGCTGTCTGCGGCGGTGCTCACTGCGAGTTTTGCGATGTCGCCGCCTATCGCGTCAAAGTCGATGCGATTGACAAGATGGGTCTGCCGGAATCCGAGCGCGTGGATCGTCTGGTTGACGACCTCCAAGCCGATTTGGTCGATGACCATGTTGGTGGCGATGTTGTCGCTCAGAACGATCATCAGGGTCGCGACATCGCGCCATGACAGCCCCACTCCGGGCGACAGATGCTTGAGCACACCAGACCCGCCGACATGGTCGCCGGGCGCAACGACGGTGCGTTCGTCAAGACTGACTTGACCACGCTCCGCCTGGGCGAACAGCGCCACCAGCAGGAACAGCTTGATGCAGCTTGCTGTGGCGCTGATCTGGTCCTCGCGCCAGCTGATGCGTGCACCGCTGGCCAGGTTTTCGGCGCAGAAGGATAGCGTTCCTGGATAGCTCTCGAGCAGCAGCTCGGTGGTCACTGGGTTAAATTCGCCGTCCATTGCTCACCTGCCTTGGAATGCGGGCCAGCCGGAGCTGGCCCGATCAATCTAGAGACCGTCGACATTACCGAACTGCTGCAGGATACCGGTATCGGCCAGATACTGGTTTTCCGGCACCAGCGGGGGCAGCAGCATGACCTTGCCCTCAGCGTCGTAATACTGGTCCACATTCTCCTTGGTGATGACGGCCTGCGGAGACTTGGTCAGCGGCGGCGGGGTCACCCCATTCTTGATCGCCACGCCCATGGCCAGCAAATACTGGCCCCAATGGGTCATGAAGATCGAGCCTTCGCCAACCCATTGCGGATTGGTGCGAAGCTCTTTGAGAGCCGCGACCGAACCACCCAGGCCGGCGATCAGGGCATTGTCTGTTCGGCCCGATTCAGTGATCGCGCGCCAGGCGCCGATGGCCGAGTCGTCGTTGACCGCGAACAGCAGGACATGGCGGTCCTGCGGAATGGTCTGCAGCACGTTCTTGACGGCCTGGTAGCTGTCTTCAAGCGTCGCCTTGCCATCGACCTGAACGCCCGTGGTCGAGATCGTTGTGGTGGTCGCCGTGATGGCCTCGGGCGCGACCTGCTCCATGCCCAGCATTTCCGCGGCCTGGATATAGAAGTAGCGCACGCAGTCATTGACCTCCACGCCGGCGAACGACGCCTGGACGATCAGCACCGTCGTGTCATCCTTGGTCCAGCCCCGTTCCTGCGCCGCCGCGACCACCACCTTGGCGGCGTCGATGCCGAGATCCTTGTTGACCAGGTTGAACCAGTAGCCGCCGGGAACGGGAATGTTCACCGCCACGAACGGAATATTGGCCTGGTTGAACGTCCGCTGCAGCGCCGCGCCGATGCCTTCGACGCTGTTGTATTCGAAGATGACGTCAGGCTGTTCCTGAACCATCAGGCGGGCGTTGCTGGTTGTGGTGACGCCGTCGCCATTGTTGTTGTAGCGCGACAGGCTGATATTGACCGTCTTTGCCGCTGCCTCGAAGCCATCCCCCAGTTGCTTGAACAGCTCGCCGTTCTCCTGGATGTTGGCAAAGGCGAACTTGTATTGTGCGTCCTGCCCAAAGGCCAGGCTCGGCAATACGCCCGAGATTGCGGTGCCCCCCAAAAGCGCCAGGCCCGTCAGAAATGTGCGGCGTTTCGTCATCGTTGTTTCGTTAAAGCTCATTGTCGTTCCCTTTCCCCTGCTTCGCACACGCTCAACCGTTTTCGCGCGTGAGAACTTCCCGCAATCGGGCAAAGCCAACTCCCAGAAGGAGAATGCCGCCCGTTGCAATCTGCTGATAAAATGATGGCACCTGCAGCAGGGCCATGCCGTTGGCGACCGTGCCAAGGATCAGCACGCCAATCATGGTGCCGCCAATGCCGCCGATGCCGCCCGACAGCGAGGCTCCGCCCAGGACCACAGCCGCGATCGAGGAGAGTGCGGCGTCCGACCCGACCGTGGCGGAACCGGCAAGCAGCTGGCTGGAGACGACCACGCCAGCAAAGGCCGCCAGCGCCGCGCACAGCACATAGACCGACACGATCACCAGATCGACGCGGATACCGGCCAGGCGGCTCGCTTCGGGATTGCCGCCCACGGCATAGACCATGCGACCGAAGACCGTGAAGCGCAGCAGAAACGCTGTCGCCAGGGCCAAAATGCCGAAAGCAATGACGTACCAGGACACGCCCTGTACGGCGAAATCGGCCAGCACCCCGTCGGCCAGATTGGCCAGGGGCACGGTCACGCCGTTGGTCACTGTGTAGGCGAGGCCTCCGGCAATCGAGAGGGTCCCGAGGGTGGCGATCAGTGGGCTGATCTTGATCTTGGTGATGATGAGCCCATTGATCAGGCCAATGGCCGCCCCGCAGAGTACGACAACCGCGGTTGCACCTGCAACACCAAGGCCAGCGTTTGCCAGGATGGCGAAGAGGACAGCACCCAGCGGCACCGCTCCACCAACCGACAGATCAAAGCCGCCCGAGATGATCACCATCGACTGGCCCAGCGCGACGATGCCGATCACGGCCACATTGGTCAGGATGTTTGTTGCGTTGCTATAGGTGAAGAAATAGGGGCTGGCGAACGCAAAGAACACGAGCACCAGGAGATAGAAAAAGCCTATCCCGAACACCTGCAGCATGATCCGTCGCAGCTTCTGCTGCTTCATCGCCACCGTAGCGGAGGTTGCCGGGGCGACGTGTTGTTCAGTGCTGCTCATGGTCATCGTGTTTCCCCTGCGGCCAGTGAGGCTGCTGCTGCTTGTGTCTTTCCAGGCCCACTCAATTCGCCAACGATCCTGCCCTCGCGCATCACCAGAAGCCGGTCGCTCAAGTCCACCGCTTCCTCGATATCGGCCGTGACCAGCAGGGTGGGGCAATCTGCCCTCGCGATCTCCCGCAGGAACCGATGGATCTGGCCGCGGGCGCCGATATCGACGCCCCGGGTGGGCTCCTGCAGCACCAGATACTGCGGTGACATCGCCATGCGTGATGCCAGCAGGATCTTTTGCTGATTGCCGCCGCTCAATTGCCCGACGGTCTGGTCAAGACGGCGGAACCGGACGTCGAACCTCTTGGCGAGGCTGTCGGCTTTCTTGCGCTCGGCCAGCACGCGGACAATGCCAAACCGGGAGAGGCTCGCAAGGATCAGCGAGACCAGATTGGCGCCCACGCTGAGCTTGAGAACCAAACCATCCCGCTTCCGTTCGGCCGGTACATAGGCAATTCCCAGGGACTTTGCTGCCAGGGGCGATCGCGGAATGGTCGCCGACTTGCCTTCGATGAGGAGATTGCCGGAGATCTCCTTGCCGGCGCCACCCAGGCCTTCGGCGATAAGCTCGGCCCCGGAGCCGCGCAGCCCGTAAACGCCCACGATCTCGCCGCGCCGCACCGAGAGGCTGACACCGGCCAGAGACGGAATGCCCCGGCAGTGCCAGTTGCCCAATTCCAGTGCAGTGGGAGTTTGCGCCGACGGCGCGTCACTATTGGCGTCGGCCTTGCTGTCCTGTCGACCCAGCATATGAGTAACGAGTTCGTCGTGGGTGGTGTTGGCCGTCACCAGATCGGCAACCTTGTGGCCGTTGCGCAGGACCACAACCCGGTGGCTGAACGCCGACACTTCGTCCATTCGGTGCGAAACATAGAGCACGCCGACGCCGTCACGATTGAGGCGGCCGACGATGTCGAACAGCGCTCGGCTCTCGTCCTGGCTCAGCGCGGCGGTCGGTTCGTCGAGCACGATGATCCGGGCATTGCGGCTCAGAGCCTTGACGATCTCAACGATCTGCCGTTCGGCCAGCTTCAGCATCGACATGGGGCGCCTGAGATCGCCCAGGGCAATATCGAAGCGCTTGGCCGCGGCCATGGCGGCGGCAACGGTGGCGGACTTGGTCACCAGCCCATAGCTGGACCTCCACCGGTTGAGCATGATGTTGTCGGCCACGCTCATGGCCGGTACATAGGCCAGCTCCTGCGGGATCAGGGCGATGCCCTGGGCCAATGCGTCGCGCGGCGATTGCAGGCTGGTCGCCACGCCTTCGAGCGCCATGCTGCCATCGGGATCGGGCCGAATAACCCCCGTGATGATCTTGGACAGGGTGGACTTGCCAGCGCCGTTCTCGCCGAGCAGCGCGATGGTTTCGCCGCGCGCCAGCTCAAGATCGACACCCTCAAGAACCGTCGTAAAACCATATGTCTTGCCGATACCCTTCAGGGACAGAAGGGAAGGTGTGCTGGACGATGAACTCACGACGAGACCTCCACAAACGGATCGTCAACCTGCGGCCACAACGGGCGGCCTGCATTGTTGAGCACAAGTGTGGTGAACTCGGGAGAGGCGACGCCGGGGGCGGCCACGAAGTGGATGGCGTCGACGACCGGCTCGAATGCGGCATAGAAATGCTGGGCTGACTTGACGAATATCGACCTGTAGCTGCTCAGGTCGCAGCCGAATTGCGTGAAGGCCTCGGGGTGAAAGACCTGCGTGCGGATGCTGTTGATGACGACATCAATGCCGCCGATGCCAACCAGGACCGCATCACCCATGGGCTGGTCGCCGCCAGCAAAGGGCTGCCGGCCATGCTCGACCAGTCCCTTGACGGTCACCACCGTGTCGAGCGGTGCGCCCGAATAGGGCGAAGTCTTGCCGCCCAGCCGCAAGCCGATGGTTGCGCCAATCCCCGCATCAAAGCAGAAGCGCACGGCGACAGGGTCCCAGATCAGACCCAGGATCACCTTTTGGGCATCATCATCGATCAGAGCGCGGAGCAGAAAAGTGGAGTCGCTGCCCGCGCCAGCTCCTGCATTGTCCGAGACATCGGCAAAGACTGTCGCCTGTCGGCAGGAGCGCGCCGCTTCCACCGCTGCAGCGGGCGTCAAGAGCGTGCTGGCCGTGTCGTAGCGCAGATCCCAGATCTTTGCCGCAAAGCGCCGGGCGGCATCCTCGGCGACCGCCAGGTCGCCATCGGCAATGGCAAGGAATTTTGCGCCGACATCGGGAACATCGGCCCAGGGGAAGCCATGGGCAAAGCTCAGCGAGATGATCTTGTCGCTGCCTTCTGACGCCAGCATTTCCTGGACGAGGCCGCGCATGGGCTCAAGGCTGGTGCGCCAGACGGCCAGCATCCGGCAATCAACCAACGCCATCTTGGGCGTGATATCACCCTTGCGCGTGCGCTCGCAAATGCTGAACAGGTCGTCAGCGCGCGGCAAGACGTCCGTGTGGGGGTATTCCTTGTAGAGAACGACCACGTCGGACGCTGCGATCATGCGCTCGGTCAGGTGGCAGTGCAGGTCAAGTTCGACTCCCACAACCACTTCGGGGCCAACGATCTCCCGCACGGCAACCAGCAACTCGCCTTCGCAATCCGGCGATGCGGTCGATACCATGGCCCCATGCAGATGTAGCAACACCATGTCGATCGCACCGGCGGCACGAAGGTCATCGAGCACCATGTCCCGCAGCTCTGCCCAGACGGAGTGCTTTGTCGGTCCCGATGGCTGCGCAAATGTGGAAATGCTTTCGACAACGGCATAGCCGAGGCTGTCGCACCGCTCGCGCCAGAGGCGATTGGGCCCGCCAAAATAGTGGCTGTCACCCGCAGCGCCATCGCGGCGGAAGTGGCTTTCGAGAAACGCATTCCAGCCCGTCGGAATCGCGGAGAATGTGTTCGTCTCGGTACCAAGTGCCGCGATGAAGACCCGAACGGACAATGCCAACCCCTCTCCTGCTCAACTTTTACGCAGGTTACGGTTTTGCGCACTTTATGTTCGATGGCAGTTTTTCTGATTTTTGTTGCATGGCGTGCAACAGCAGCTATGACATTTCAATGATTGTTGATGAGCGCCATCTGCGAACGATCCACGCGGTGATCCGACATGGCGGCGTGCGGGCGGCGTCGGAGCACCTCAACGTCGATCCATCTGTTGTGAGCCGGACCGTGGCTCAGGCCGAACGGTTACTCGGGATTGCCATTTTCGAACGGCAGGGCAAGACCCTTTTGCCGACGGCAGCGGCCTATACGTTGTTCGAGTATCACCAGCAGCAGACGCTGCATCAGGCCGACCTTCAGACCGCGCTGGATGACATCCGGGGCCTGCGCTCTGGAACCGTAAGGGTGGTTGCCGGCGAAGGCTTTGTCGATGGTCTGGTTTGCGGACCGCTGCGCGCGTTTCAGTCGCGCTATCCCAAGGTCTTCATCGAGCTGCGCACCATGTCGGTGGACGAGATCGCCTCCTCGATCATCAACGAAGGTGTCGAGTTGGGCGTGGCCCACAATCCGGTGCCCCGCGATGGCGTGGTCAGCATTGCCTCGGCCCCCATGCCGATCCGACTGGTGACCGCACCGACACATCACCTGGTGCAGCGCGGCGGGCCGGTATCGCTCACCGAACTGCTGACCGAACGATTGGCACTGACCCTTCCTGGGTTCGGCTTGCGGCGCGCAATCGAGGTTGTCGAATTCATCGAGAGAACCAAGGCTCATCCCGTGATGGAGACCAATTCCATTGCAAGCCTGCGATCCTTCGTCGTCGCCGGCCTGGGCTCGACTGTGTTGCCCACCATTGCGGTCCATGCCGAGCTCGAAGCAGCCAAGGTGGCTTTGCTGCCCATTGCGCATGAAGTGTTTGAGAGCGCCGAAGCCAAATTGCTCGTGCGCAAGGGCCGAAGGCTGTCGCCAGCGGCAAGCGAACTGTCACAGCTCATGTCCGCCCATATTGTCGGTCTGGCACGATTTGCTTGAGCGGCAATGGGTCCAGTGCCCTTGCGGGGGAGCCGCATCGGACGCCGATCAACCCGCTCCGGCGGGGCACCCGGGCCAATACGCAGCAAGCTGTTGCGACGTTGAGCGACCCGCATGCGACGCTGGACGGTCCGGACGCGCGTTCTGCGCGCCCGGACTTGGCCTCGAGCTCCTCTGGTCTTCGAGCACGATGCGAGACGGCCTTGGTCACCCCCAGCGCACGCCGGTGCGGGTCGGCGAGGGCGCCGGCTGGGCCAGCCAGCGACCAAGCAGCTGAAAGCTCCGCCGCGCCTTGCGCAGATGCCAGCGCAGGGTGGTGGCCAGGATCGCGCGCGTGCTCATCGCGAGGCTTCCCACTGCGCCACGGCGTCGGGACCGGCGGGAAAACGCTGCTGGCCGGTGGTGTCATTGGCGGCCCGCCACACGGCCTCGGCCACATCGATTTCCCGCGTCGTGACACTGGGAACAGCAAAGGCCTCAAAGATGGGCCGCGCAAAATCGGCATAGGCCGCCGGGATCAGGTCGGCGATCGGCAGTTCGACATTGGCGCCGAACTGCGTGGTGGGCGCATAGCCAGGCTCAACCAGCTTGACGCCAATGTCGAAGGTAACCAGCTCTTTGGCCAGCGACCGGGAAAAGCCCTCGATGGCGGTCTTGGTCGCGGTATAGGCGGCCGCAAAGGGCGAAGGCGACAGCACAACGCTTGAGGTGACGTTGACGATGACGCCGCCGCCCTGTTGCCGCATCATGGGGAGGATGGCCTGGATCATGGCCATGACCCCGAATGTATTGGTTTCGAACAGACGGCGCACCTGCGCCATGGGGGAGGCCTCAAAGGCGCCCACCATGCCGATGCCGGCGTTGTTGACCAGCACATCGATGGGGCCGGCAGCCGCCAGGCAGGCCGCGATACTGTCGGCATTGGTGACATCGAGCGGCAGTACGCTCATGCGGTCGGACTGGGGCAACAGGTCCGGCTGCGGCCGGCGCATGGTGGCAATGACCTTCCAGCCCTGCTCGTGGAAGTAGCGGGCCGTTTCCAGGCCATAGCCGGAGGAGGTGCCAGTGATGAGAACGGTTTTCATGAGAAATTTCCTTTGGTTGGGATGAGTTTGGGGCCGGATTCGACCCGGGATTCAGGCAAGGGTTTTGAGGATGCGGCTTAGCCAGGCGCTGCGGGCAGCGCGGGCTGCCATGGACACACCCGCATCGGGGAACATGGCATCAAAGCCGTGGAAGCCACCGGCCCAGATGTGCAGCTCGGCCTGTCCGCCCGCCGCCCAGATCCTGCTGGCATAGGCGACGTCTTCATCGCGGAAGACTTCGGCCGTGCCGGCGTCGATATAGGTGGTCGGCAGATCCGCCAGATTGGTTTCGAGCGCCGGCGAGATGTAGCTGGAGATCTCGTCCCTCTGGCCGGCAAGCACCGCCTGCCAGGCGAAGAGGTTCTTCTCGCGCGTCCAGACGCCGGGCTCGCCGGCATATTGTTGGCTGGACGGCGTCGCATTGCGATGGTCCAGCATCGGGCAGATCAGGATCTGCGCAGCAATAGGCGGGCCGTTGCGATCGCGCGCCATCAGCACCGTGCCCGCCACAAGGCCGCCACCGGCGCTGGCGCCAGCCACCACGATCCGGTCGGGATCAATGCCGAGGTCCCCGGCATGGGCGGCGAGCCACAGCAGGCCCTGGTAGCAGTCCTCCACCAGCGTGGTGCCCGACACTTCGGGGGCCAGGCGATAGTCTATGGTGACCACCACCGCGCCATGCTGGTCGAGCCAATCGAGCGGGATATCAAGATTGGCGAAGCGATCGCCCATCACCATGCCGCCACCGTGCAGCCAATAGATGCAGGGGGCATTCTGCGTGGGCGCCGACGGCCGGAGCACGGTAACGGGCAGGCTGGCGCCATCGGCGGCAGTCACCGCGATCTCGCGGCGCTCGAGCGCCCGGCCATTGAGATAGGTTTCGGCGGGCACCGCATACTCGCGCATCTGCGCCAGCAGTTCGGGATTGAGATCAACGCCGAGCGGGAAGTCGGCAAGCTTGGTGCTCAGTTCAGGGTCGAGGGGGGGACGGGGAATGGACATGGAAGGCTCCGTTTTGAGGGTGTGGGTATGCGCGCCCGGACATCGACCGGGCGTGAGTTGAGTGGGCGAGGGGAGGTCGGCAGCTAGGCGAGGATGGCCTTGCCGCCCACGGGGATAGCGTCGGAGTAGATGGACTCCCCGGCAATCAACGGGGCCAGCTGGGCGACGAAGGCCTGCGCCGCCGGGCTGGCGAAGAATTTGGCGTGCGCGTCCTGGCTGCTCCAGCCTTCTGCGACGCTGACCAGGTCGGGATTGCTGGCCGAGCGGCTGACCAGGAACACCAGGCAGTCGTCATTGCCCAGCGACGGGGCGGCCAGAAGAAGCGCGACAAGGGCGTCGCCCTGGCCAGGGTGAGCGGGAATGGCGGCGTGAAAGCCGTGTTGGATCGTCATGGGTCTTTTCCTTGGTGGAGTGGGTAAATTGGGCAGCACGGATCCCATGCTGCATTTGCTTGTGGTCAGCCCTGCTGTGGCAGGACGCCCAACTGCTGCAGGACCGTCATCGTGTCGGGCCAGATCCAGAGCTCGGCGACCTTGCCATCGGCAATGCGGAAGACCCCGGCACCCGTTGCGGACAACACGCCGCTGGGCCCCATGGCACCGAGATAGGGTGCCGACTGCGTCCCCTCATAGCGGCCCCGATAGGAGACCTTGTCGCCTTCGGCGATCAGCTCGACGATCGGGTGGGTGAGGTTCGGCACGGCGGTGACGAGCCCGACGGAGAATTCACGCGCCGCGTTGATGTCCATGTCCGGCGAGCCGGCAATATGCAGCACGAAGTCCGGCGTCACCCACTCCGCAGGCGGGGACTTCTGGGCATCAAGGCCTTCGAAGTAGTAGCGGGCGATCTGCTTGTTGTGTTCAGACATGATGGTCTCCGTTGGTTCAGGTCTGGCGGGCCCTGTCGTCCGCCGATGACTGCACTGAACCACCGATGGCTGCTCCGGCGTTAGGCGTATCCTCTCTCGATCTTGCACAATCCTATCATTACGTAGAATTATGCACGACGTCGTCGCTGGGTTGTGCTAGCAATGAATCTGCCAATATGGAGAGCGCGTCATGCCGCTGGACGAACTGCGCAGCCTGATCGACCGCCATGCGCGGGCAGACATGAGCACCCCGATCGACGGGGTGCTTATCGCGCGTCACGATGTCTCTGAGCTGGAATCCTCGATGACCAGTTCAGTCATGGCGCTGATAGCCCAAGGCATGAAGCGCCTGGCCCTCGGCGACTGCGTCTATGAATACGGCCCAGGAGAATATCTGGTCTCTTCGCTGGACCTGCCAGTGACCGGGCAGTTCATCGATGCCAGTCCAGACTGTCCGGCACTGGGCTTTGGCATGATGCTGCACCCCGCCAGCATTGCCGAACTCCTGCTACAGGCGGGCGCATCCGATCTGCGCGATGGCAGGGGCAGTCCGCCCAGTGGCATGACAGTGAGCACCGCGCCTGCAGCGCTGCTGGACGCTGTGACACGTCTGCTTCGCTTGCTCGATTCTCCACGCGATATTCCCGTGCTTGCGCCGCTGATAAAGCGCGAAATCCTCTGGCTATTGATCGTTGGTGAGCAGGGGGCAGCTGTGCGCCAGCTTGGCCTGGCCGACAGCAACCTCAGCCATATTGCCCGGGCCGTGCGCTGGATTCGCGACCACTATGCCCGCGCCTTTCGCGTCGAAGACGTGGCGGCGATCTGCGGCATGAGCGTCTCGGCCTTCTATCGCAACTTCCAGGCCGCAACCGCGATGAGCCCGATCCAGTTTCAAAAACAGATCCGGCTGCAGGAAGCCCGGCTCATGCTGGCCGCCCAGCACGGCGATGTCGCAGAGATCGGCTATCAGGTCGGCTATGACAGCCCGTCCCAGTTCAGCCGCGAATATCGCCGCCAGTTCGGCGCGCCGCCCAGCAAGGATGCGATCAGACTGCGCAGCACGCCAGCAATGACGGCGGCGGTGTTCTAGCAACCGGTCGGGGCAGGGCGTCCAACTGCAGACGGATCGTCCCGCTCCGCTTCCCTGGCTGGCAGCCAGCTTTCGCCTGGGATTGCGCTGCAGCGCCTCGCCTACATCGGGACTTCTGGGGTGGGCTTGCCGCCATAGGCGCGGTCGGTGAGGGTGACGTTGTTGGCATGCAGCCGCCGATAGGGCTCATGCATGGCCAGGACGCCGCGATCCAGCCAGGGCTGGATGAAGCTCTCGAGCGGCGCCGTCAGATAGTCGGTCTCGTCCTTTCGCAACAGCAACTGCACATTGTAGTCGAGCATGGCGGCGGTGAAGTCCTGGGTATAACCACCGCCCTCGATCACCTCCGGGCGCCCGTGGCACGGGTAGATCCTGCTCACATCCATGGCCAGTAGCGACTTGTAGGTCATCAGCTGGATGGGCATTTCGGCGGTCATGGCCGGCGTGTTGAACGGCACGGTGTCCTCCACCGCATCCGCGGCGAGCAGGATCTTGTCCTTGGGCAAATAGGCCACCAGGTGTCCCAATTGGTGCACAAAGGTCTCGATCAGTTCGATCTGCAGGTCTCCCAGCCACACCGTCATGCGACCATCGAACGTCCGGTTGGGCAGCACCAACTCGTCCACGCCCGGATATTCCGGATCGCCCGCGCCCCAGATCGCGCCGGTGATGATCTCCTGGGCATGCGACTGCAGCTTCCAGCGCGTCTTGTTGGTCGAGATGATATCGCTGTTCTTGTAGAGGAAATTGCCGGCTATATGGTCGCAGTCCCAATGTGAGTTGATCACTGAGACATGCTTGATGCCCATGTCGCGGATATAGCGGTCAATGAAAAGAATGTGCTCTTTGTAGAGCATGGTGTCGAAGATGATCGCATGGTCGCCGCGATGCAGCACGTAGTTGCAGACGCCCAACTTCATATCGATATTGCCCTGAATCCAGGCCGGATAGTCGGCGATATCGCGACCATCGTAGAAGCAGATCAGGTAGTCATTGAGATGGGAGATGCGCAGCTTCGGGACGAAGGGCGCGCGAGCGGGGGTATCAGTCATTGAAATGATGGCTCCGTCGGGCGGGAGGTGAAGGGCGGCCGTTGGCCGCCCCGAATGATCATTCGGCCCAGCGGACCGAGCCATAGTCGATATTGCCCGGGGCATAGGCGGCGCGCAGGTCGAGATCGACCAGGCCCTTGGGGCTGACGACAACGTCGTCAACGCCAACCAATGGAATGAACAGGCCCTTGTCGAAGTAGAGGTGACCCGCCTTCTCGTAGAGGGCGTTGCGCGCCGCCACATCGGTCAGCGTGCCGGCCTCCTGCAGCAAGGCATCGGCTTCAGGCAGGCTCCGACCGTAGAAATTGATGGGCGCGCCCGACGCAAAGAAGATGCCGGACTGGTTTTCCGGGTGCAGCGCGTCCGGGGTCAGCTTGCCGATGTAGAAATCGGGGCCGTCCGGATTGTCCTTGAGTCCGAACGCGGCGCTTTGCGGCAGGATGGTGACGGTGGCGGTAATGCCGATACTGGCCAGTTGGGCGACGAGCAGGTCCCCGACGCGACCGAGGGCATTGGACTCCTCGGTGCTGATGCCGATCGTGAGCGAGATCGGGCCCTTCGCCGTCACCGTGGCCTTGGCCGCGTCCAGATCGGTCGGGAAGACCACAGGTGTCACGGGGTCCAGCATGGCTTCGGGATAGACCGACTTGGCGGGGTGGCCATAGGCGCCGAAAGCATCGGCTACCCAGGTGGCCGGCGCGATGGCGGTCAGGAAGGCGGTGCGGATCTCGTCATCGACCAGCGGGCCAGTCGGCTTCACGAAGCCGATGATCTCCGATGTGCTGGGCGCAGCCGTTGCCACGAGGTCCCCCGGAAGGGCGGCCAGTTGGGCCCAGGGATAGTTGGACGGCACGGCATCGGTCTCCTGCGACTGCAACTGCAGGACTTGCTGACCGACGTCGGGCACGAGCGGCAGTTCGATGGTCGAGAAGTAGGGGGCCTTGCCATAATAGCCATCGAAACGCTCGAAGCTGTATCCCTGGCCGCGCTCGAAGCTCGCGAGCTTGAATGGCCCGGTGCCAGCCGCATGGGTGTCCAGCCATGCGCTTGCGGCCTTGCCGCCGCCATTGTCGGCCAATGCCTTGGGGCTGATGACCTTGGGGCCCCAGGGGCTAGCCAGGCTATCGAGCAGGGAGGGTTGCGGCATGCCCAGGGTGATGACCACAGTCTTGTCGTCGGGGGCCGCGATATCGGTGACGTTCCACAGGAAGTAGCTCAGAACCAGCTCGCTATCGCGGCGGCGCTCAAAGGACGTCTTGACTGCAGCGGCGTTGAACGGCGTGCCATCGTGGAAGGTGGCGCCCTCCACCAGGTTGAACGTGTAGGTCAGGCCGTCGTCCGAAACAGACCAGTCCTTGGCCAAAAGGCCGCGAATCTCGGAACTGCCCGGTACGTATTCGACAAGGCCCTCATAGACATTGTTGATGGCGGAGAGCCCGTCCATCTCGAAGGCATTGTCCGGGTCGAAGGAATCGAAATCAGTGGCGATGGGCAGGCGCAGCGTCTCCTGCGCCTGGACCGCGCTGGCCGACACAGCCAACGTAAGCAGCGCGGCGCCGATCAGCAGCCTGCGGGTGATGCGGGTAAATGGCTTCATATTTGACGACATGACGTCGCTCCCTTGAACAGGGATTGACGGACCATCGTCGCCAATCCCTTGGCTTACGAGGTCTCCCGGGCTTTTGTCCCGCCGTGCGCCCAGCGGACTGAATTGTCCGCCGGTGGCAGCTCTCGGACCAGACACGCTGAACAGCGCCGGAACCCTAGCCACCAGTCTCAGGCAAGACAATGCAAAGGCTGTGCCAGAGTCTTGAAAGCTCTAAGTTCTTGAAAAGAATAGCATTTACTTTCGTCGAAGACCTGACGCGCCGTCGGCATTGCTGAATCAATGGGCAGAGGTTCTCCATAGCATGCAATGTCGACAATCTCATCGCAGCGCGATCCGCGGGTCAGCCACCGATTGCAGGATCTCCACCAGCATTGTCATGAGGATGTAGAACGCGCCAAACACCATGGCGACGCCGAGAATGGCCGGCAGGTCGGAACTGGCGAAGGACTGCACGGTGTAAAGGCCCAGTCCAGGCCAGGAGAAGATCCGCTCCACGATCAGAAGATTGCCATAGAGCAGACCGACCTGCAGGCCCAGCATGGCCAGCGGCGCCGACGCAGCGTTGCGCAGGCCATGGCGGAGGAAAATCCTGCCGCCGCTGAGGCCCTTTCCATGGGCCGTGCGGATATAGGGCTGTCGCAAGACGTCCACCAAGGCCGAATTCAGCGAGCGCCCGACCGAGATGGCAATCGGTACCGACAGGGTCAGCGCGGGCAGGGCAAGATGCCACAGCGCATTGAGGGCAATGTCGGGGCGACCCAGCAACAGACCGTCCAGGACAAACAAGCCCGTGGGCCCGGTGAACCGGCGAATATCCAGCCTGCCGCTGCCGGGGAACCAGCCGAGCTTGAACCAGAGGAAATAGGCCAACAGGAGCGCGGTGAGAAAAATCGGAAACGATCCCGCGGCCAGCATGCCAAGCCGCACCGCTCCAGACCGCCGCATCGTGGTCTGGGCGAAGGCGAGGATGAAGGCCAGGCTGGTCCCCAGCAGCATGGCGGCGATGATCAGCTCGAGCGAGGCCGGGCCATACTTCAGCACATCGGCAGCCACGGGCTGCCGCGTGCGGATCGAGGTGCCCAAATTGCCCTCGGCAAGATGGCGCACGAACGTGCCATATTGCGCCAGCAGGGGCTGATCCAGACCAAGTTCGGTGCGGATCTGCGCGATGGTCTCCGGGGGCGCAGAGGGTCCAGCGAGGGCCCTTGCCGGGTCGGCGGGAATGATCGCCTGCAGGCAGAAGACGATAAAACTCATCACCACCAGCACCAGGACCAGTCCACCAAGGCGCTTGAAGAGATAGGCAGCCATGTCACGCACCTCGCAGGGCTGAGCGGATGCCATCGCCCGCAAGATTGGCGAGCATGGACATCAGGAAGATCACCAGCGCCGGAATGATGGGCAGCCACCAATAGGTCGTGAGGCTGTCGACCGACCGCGACGTCATCGCGCCCAATTCGGGCGCCGGGGCCGGCAGGCCCAGGCCGAGGAAGGAAATCACCGACAGCGTCAGGATGATGTTGGCGACATCGAGCGTGGCCGCCACGGCCAGCGCGGGAGCCGCACCAGGGAGCAGATAGCGGAGCATCAGCCGCGGCCCCTTCACCCCTGCGATGCGGGCCGCCTCGACATGGGGACGGGCACGGATACGGCGGACCTCGTCACGCGACATGCGGGCATACCAGGGCCACCAGAAAATGGTAATGGCGATCATGGTGTTGAGGAGGCCCGGTCCGAGCGCCGCCACCACCGCAAGGGCGATGAGGGTGGAGGGCAGGACAAGGAACAGCTCGACCACGCGTTGCAGCAGTGTATCCACCCAGCCGCCCACCATGCCGGCGAAGACCCCGACGGACGTGCCGATGAGCAGGGAAACCCCGATCACGGCCAGGCCCGGCAACCAGGTGTAGCGAACACCGAGCAGGACGCGCGAGAACAGGTCGCGACCGATCTCGTCGGTGCCGAACCAGAAGCTGCCGCCGGGGGGCAGATAGGCCGCGCCGACACGCAGCATCGGATCATAGGGCAGCAGCAGCGGGCCGATGAGGGCGATCAGCGTGATGGCCAGCACGCCGGCAAGGCCGATGCGTTCGAGCCAGCCGACGCGGCGAAGCCAGTCGAAGTTTGAGCTTGTGGATGGGGCGAGTTCGGTTGGGTGGGCCATGGGCGGTCTCGTCAACTAGCCAGGCGCGGCACGGCGCCGACCAGCGTTTTGGTGTAGGGGGCCTGGGGGGCGGATATGACCTGGTCGGGCTCGCCGATCTCGACGAGATGCCCCTTTTCCAGCACGGCAATGCGGTCGGCTATCAGCCGGGCTGCCGCCAGGTCGTGCGTGACGAACAGCATGGCCATGCCGAGGCTCCGGCGCAGGCTACCCAGCAGGTTGAGGGTCTGTGCGGCCAGTGACACATCCATGGCGCTGATCGGCTCGTCGCACAGCAGCAGCCTGGGCGGAACGATGACCGCTCGCGCCACGGTGATACGCTGACATTGGCCGCCCGAGAGTTCGCTCGGCAGGGCGTTCCTCAGTGCCGGATCGACGCCGACCAGCTCTAGCGCGGCCGCAATGCGGCTGTTCTGTTCGGCGCGGCTGAGGCCGAGCGGTCGCAGGCGGTCGCGGATTTGCTCGTCCACTGTCAGCCAGGGTGTGAGCGCGGCGACGGCATCCTGAAACACCACCTGCGGCTGGACGCCGCCAAACCAGGACACATCGCCTTCGTCGGGGGGCAGCAGGCCGGCGGCAATGCGCAGGAGCGTAGACTTGCCCGAACCGCTTTCCCCGACGAGCGCGACACACTCGCCCTGCTGGATGCGCAGATCGATTCCGGCCAGCACCTGCGTCTGCCGCGGCCGCTGAAACAGCCCGCCCCCCGAACCAAAGCTCTTGGTGATGCGATAGAGCTCAAGCGCATTGGCATCGCCGGCCGCTGCCTCCGGCCAAGCTGGCGCCTCTCGGGACTGGGCTAGCAGGTCCGGCACGCGGTCGGCGTGGAAGCAGGCCACCTGGCGTCCATCGGGCTGCCGGACAAGATCGGGCCGGCGTTCGGCGCAATCGGTTCCGGCAAGCGGACAGCGGGTGACATAGTTGCAGTGCGCCCCGTTCGGACGCGCGCGACGCTGCTCGCTCGACAGCGTTCCAAGCTGGCGGCTGCGGTCGGAATCGAGGTCGAACCGGGCAGACAGAAGGCCGGCCGAATAGGGGTGGAGCGGCGCCCCAATAAGTGTCGTTGTGTTGCCGACTTCGGCGACGCGGCCGCCATAGAGCACCATCACCCGGTCGGCCAGCTCCGCAGCGACCGCCAGGTCATGCGTGATGAACAGGATCGCCGTGTTGTGTTCGCGGGCAAGGTCCTTCAGCAGCGTCAGGATCTGGGCCTGCACGGTGACGTCGAGCGCCGTCGTCGGCTCATCGGCAATCAGCACCCGGGGCCTGGCCGCCATGCTCATGGCAATCAGCACGCGCTGGCGTTGGCCGCCGGAGAGCCGGTGCGGCATCTCGGCGGCGATGCGTTGGGGGGCTGGCAGGCCGGTGCGGGCAAGCCACTCGACCACCTCGTCGGCACTGAGCCCGCCTTCGCGCAACTGCTTGCCGATGCTCATGGTTGGATTAAGCGCCCCCATCGGATCCTGCGGTACGGCGCGCACGAGGCTGCGCCGGATGGCGCGCAGATCATGTGGCTTGGCGCCGACGATCTCGCGACCGGCAAGGCGGATGCTGCCGGAAATCTCAGGCTGCGCCTCGGCTGGCAGAAGGCCCTGCAAGGCAAGGCCGATCGTGGACTTGCCTGAGCCGCTTTCGCCAACCAGCGCGACCACTTCGCCTGCATCCAGGTCGAAGTCGATACCGTCGAGCACGGTGCTGGGTCGACCATCGCGGCTCAGCCGAACATGCAGGCCGCGGATGGAGAGGATGGAAGTATCCGGCTGATCAAACGTCGCTGGTGGAGTCATTTATCCCTCACGTTGAGGGATGACGAAACGCTGCGCTCGCCAATCCCTGGCTTACGAGGTCTCCCGGGCTTTTATCCCGCCGTGCACCTGGCGGGATGTCTCCCCCGACCAGCGGTAGCTCTCGGACCAGACGCGTTTCCGCCGGAACCCTAGCCGCCAACTCCCAAATGACGATGCAAACGGCGTGCCAGCACGCAACGCCTAGAGATCCGGCCGCAAACGCCCATCAGCTGGTGATCTCTGCAAACGAATTGATCAGCTTGCGACATTGTTCGCCCAAGAAATGGGCGGCCACACGGACCCACTCGGGCGCTCGCCACTGTCATGTTCTCCGACCGCGGTCGAGCACTTGGCAATGTGCCGACCAGCCAATGGGCCGAAAGGGCAGAGGGCCTCGAGATTTGGCAGGCCTAGCCGGGAGGGATGCCGGCCAAGTCTCTCCAACGCCAGTTCTTCAGGCTTGAGTAGAGGCCGGGACGCCCAAGCTTTGCGTAGTGGAAGCCGGCGCTGGTTGCCCGTGCTTGCGATATTTCCCGGCGACACTCCCGGTCGATCCGGCGCAGGAGCCGCCAGCATCGGCGAAAACCGCGCCGCTTGTTTGACTTGCCCATCCGGAACACCGTGTCGTCAGCCTAGAAGGCGACCTTGTCGGTGCCCTTGAGCTGCAACATTTCACGCGGCTCGTCGGGTGTGGCGACTTCGCAGCCGAGGTCCTCGACGATGCGCCGGATCTTGGCGGCCTGTCGGGCATTGCTGTCCGCCGGTTCGCCACGCGAGATGAACAGACTGTCCTCCAGCCCCACGCGCATATCGCCTTCCCTTGGAGAGGGGCATCGGCTGTGGCGCGGCGTCAAATCCGCTTGCACGATGTGCCGGGTACAAATCTCGGCGACAGCACAAAATCCTGGGGAGGTTCGTCCACGGCGTCGGCGCTGACGATCCGGTGCAGCAGGCGGCGCGCGATGATGCCGCCCAGTTTCTGGGTGTCCTGCACCACCATGGTGATGCGCGGGGTCATCACGCTGCTCCACTGGATATTGTCGATCATGGCCAGCGAGATGTCGTCCGGGCAGGAAAAGCCCAGCTCCTGCATGGCCTGCAGCGCTGCCAGGGCTACGGCGTTGTTGGCGCCGATGATGGCGGTGGGGCGTTCGGGCTCGATCAGCAGGCGCATGGCCGCTTCATAGCCGCCCGAGCGGGTGAACTGGCCATCCACCACCTGCCTGGGGTCAACCTCGACACCAGCACGCGCCATGGTTTCGGCAAAGCCGCGATAGCGCTCGGAGGCGGTGTGCATGTGCTTGGGGCCGGCGATAAAGGCGATGCGCCGATGACCCAGCTGCAGCAGATGCTCGGTCAGCATGGCGCCGGCCAGGAAATTGTCCGAGCCGACGAAATCGCGCTCGATGCCGGCCACCTTCTGGTCAAAGCACACCATGGGCACTTTGATGGACCGGATGAAGTCGACATAGTCCGGACCGAAGCTCGACGGGGCTAGGGCCAAGCCGGCGATCTTGAGTCCGATCAGATGCTCGACCAAGGCGCGTTCGCGCTCGGGCTGACCCGATGAGTCGGTGATCAGCACGAAATGTTCGTGTTCGAGCGCATAGTTTTCCAGCTCGCGCCGGATGTCGCCGAAGAAAGGATTGCCGACATTGCCCACCACAAAGCCGATCATGCGGCTGCGCCCGCGCGCCAGGCTTTGCGCCAGCGGGTCCGCAACATAGCCCACCGCCGCAACCGCCTGGCGGATCCGCTCCAGCGTCTTCTGACTGACCCGGCTGGGATTGCTCAGCGCCAAAGATACTGTTGAGACAGAGACTTCGGCCAGCCTTGCAACATCTCGGATAGTGGCCATGAGGCTTTCTCGAACCGCTTCTAGACCATTGGCGATCGCCCTGGCTCAACATCATTGCTGCGCGCAATGGCGGAATACCTACCAGTCTGGAAGCTTTCCGCAACGAAAATATTGAAACTCACCTGAACTCAGAAACGGACTTGACTCCAAACCACACTCGAATGAGGATGATCGTCGAACCGGTTCGATAGGCCGGAATGGGAGGATTGATCTTGGATAGCGCACGCAGTCTTGCGGGTGGTCAGGCCGTCACGCCGGGCAAAGCCTGGTTTGAGAATGACCGTTTCGGCATGTTCATTCATTTCGGGCTCTACTCCCTGGGCGCGCGCCACGAATGGCTGCAGCACCGCGAGGAAATCGCGCCGGACCTCTATGCCAAGTACTTCGAGAACTTCGATCCCGACCTCTACGATCCACGCGAATGGGCGCGCCGGGCGCGGGAGGCGGGCATGAAATATGTCGTTCTGACGGCCAAGCACCACGAGGGCTTCTGCCTGTGGGACAGCAAGTTCACCGACTACAAGGCCACCAATACCCCCTATGGCAAGGACCTGCTCAAGCCCTATGTCGAAGCGTTTCGCGCCGAAGGTCTCAAGGTCGGCTTCTATTACTCGCTGATTGACTGGCACCACCCGCAGTTCCCCATTGATGGCATCCATCCACTGCGCAACCACCCCGATGCGCTGGAGATGAACAAGAGCCGCGACGTGCGCCATTACGCCCAGTACATGCGCGATCAGGTCACGGAACTGCTCACCGAGTTCGGTGATATTTCGGTGATCTGGTTCGACTTCAGCTATCCCAAGCGCGAATACCGCGGCATGCCCGGCAAGGGGCGTCTCGACTGGGAAAGCGAGGAGCTGATCGGCCTGGTGCGCAAGCTGCAGCCCGACATCATCGTGGGTGACCGGCTCGACCTGCCCACCGACGGCAATTTCCCCAAGGATCTGGCAACGCCCGAGCAATATACGCCGCGCATTGCCCCCACGGCGAATGGCAAGCCTGTGCGCTGGGAGGTCTGCCACACCTTCTCGGGCTCCTGGGGCTATCACCGCGACGAGCAGAGCTGGAAAGATGCGCCCCAGCTGATCAACATTCTCATCGACGCTGTGTCGCTCGGCGGCAATCTGCTGATGAATGTCGGTCCAACCGCGCGCGGCGCCTTTGACAAGCGCGCCATCACCGCGCTCGAAACCTATGGCGAATGGCTGCGCCTGAACGGCCGCGCAATCTACGGGGCAGGGCCATCGAGCTTTGTCGCGCCCAGTGGCACTCGCTTCACCCAGCGCGGTAATCGCCTCTATGTACATGTCCAGAACTGGCCGTTCCGGCACATTCATATCGAGGGGCTGGGCGGCAAGGTCAAATATGCCCAGTTGCTGCATGACGCCAGCGAGATCCACTGGCTGGACCCCGAGGCGGAGGTGGATTCCAACATCGGCGTCGCGGTGGGCCACAATATCCTCACCCTCGAGCTGCCAGTCCTCAAGCCCGATGTGGTGGTGCCGGTCGTTGAACTGATCCTGAAGGACTAAGCCAGTGACCAGGGCCCCGGGCGGTGCCACTTTGCTCAACGAGGTCGACCTGATCGCCGACGTCGCGCCCATCATTGCCGATCTGGCCGATGGTGGGCGTGGCGCGGTGGCCCTGGCCGGCTCGCGCGGCAAGGGACGCTCCGATCAGCAGTCGGATTATGATTTCCGCGTCTATGCCGATGGCTATCGTGGCGAGGATACCCGGCAGACCCCGCAATGGGCGCGGTTTGAGGCGGCCATGACGCGCTGGCAGGCGGCAGGCTTCCGCATGGATGGCGTGTGGATGCGCAGCTATGCCGGCGTCCGGCGCGATCTCGATGCCTGGCTGGTCGGCACGGCGGTTCCCAAGACCTTTGACTGGACCATCTGGGGCTATCACCTGCCCACCGACCTGGCCAACCAGCAGATCGTGCTCGATCCCGATGGTCTGCTGGCGGGCTGGAAGCGCGAACTGGCTGTCTATCCCGAGCCGCTGCGGCTTGCCACGCTGCAGCACTATGGGCAGGTGCTGCGCTATTGGGCGGGCGACTACCACTATGAAAGCAAGGTAGCGCGGCGCGACCTGGTGTTCCTGGTGGGGCTGGCGGGCAAGCTGACCAATGCCATGATCCAGGTGCTGTTTGCCCACAACCGGCAATACTACCCCGGCGACGGCTGGAACCTGCCCATGGCAGCCGAGCTCGACCAACTGCCGCCCGACTTCGTCGCGCGCATGACCGCCATTCTGGAGCCGGCTCCGGGCGAAGACGCCTGGCGGCAGCAGCGCGCCCAAATCATCGCGATGATCACAGACATTGAGGCCCTGATCGCGAGCTGACCCGGCCTCGGACCATACCGGAGCCCAAGAACTCCGGCCCGCAAACGGCACGACACACGACAATCGAATGAGGAGAGACTGACGTGAAAATAACCTATGTTCTGGCTGCTGCGCTTCTCGCCGGCAGTTCCCTGCTCGCAACGACCGCCTCCGCTCAGGAAACGGTCAATCTGACCTGGCAGATGTGGGGCGACGAAAGCGACACCGCCCTGTTCACCAGCCTGGCAGACCTGGTCACCGCCGAATATCCCAATATCAAGGTGACGCCGCAGTTCTCGGGCTGGACCGACTACTGGACGCGCCTGCCGGTGCTGGCCTCGTCCGGCCAGATCGCCGACCTGGTCGCCATGCAGTCCATGCGCATGCCCAGCTTCTATTCTGTACTCGAACCGCTCGATTCCTATATCGCCGCCGACGGCATGGACAAGGCTGAGTTCGAGACCTCTATCATGAACGGCCTCTCCCACGACGGCGTGCAATATGCACTGCCCTATGACGTGGGTCCGTGGCTGGTCTACTACAACCGCGACAAGTTTGCCGCTGCCGGGCTTGCCGAGCCGGCGCTGGACTGGACCTTCGACGATTTCAAGGCCGACGCCATTGCCCTGACTCAGGGCGAGACCTTCGGCTATGCCACGCAGGCCTTCGACTATGTGGCCGGCCCCATCGCCCTGGGCGCCGATTATTTCAACGACGCCAACCAGTTCGACGTGACCAATGCCGGCTATGTCGATGCGGTCAAGAAATATGCCGACCTCACCGTGGCCGACAAGGCCTCCCCGGTCTTTGCCTCGGGCGCCGGCGCCATCAGTGGGAGCGGTCGCTTCGCGGCCGGCAGCGCGGCCATGTATATCGATGGCCCATGGGTGTTGCTGAACACCAAGGACAGCGTCGATTTCAAGATCGGCGTCGCCCCGCTGCCGCGCGGCGCGGGTGACTCGCGCTTTATCACCGCCGGCTCGGGCTGGGGCGTTGCCGCAGCCAGCCAGCACAAGGAAGAGGCCTTCAAGGCGCTCAAGGTGCTGACCGGTCCCAAGGCCGCCGAAATCCTTGCCTCCGCCGGCCGCGCCCTGCCTGGCCGTCTGGCCCAACAGGACTTCTGGTATGACGTTGCGGCCAAGGATGTC
The DNA here is from genome assembly GCF_005222805.1 of Devosia sp. FKR38. Lineage (GTDB taxonomy): Bacteria > Pseudomonadota > Alphaproteobacteria > Rhizobiales > Devosiaceae > Devosia. The sequence continues at coordinate 41,692 of NZ_STGC01000005.1, forward strand.
ACGGGCACCCGCGAAACGCTCAAATACATGTTCGAGCATTCCACCCCGTTCCGCCTCAACGAATACTGGAACGACTTCGAGAACCTCCTCACCCAGTACATGCCGCTGGCCCTGAATGGCGACAAGAGCACCGAAGAAGTTCTGTCCGATATCCAGAGCCAATTGCCGATGTAAAGCGGCATGGCGGCGCCCCGACCGGCCCATTCCCTTTGGGGCAACGCGGTCGGGGCGCCACACTTGGCCCTGCAAAGGGTCGACTCTCCCGCGAGCGGGAGGGGCCAGATGGGTCCAGTTGAGGAGAAACGCATGACCATTGCCCAGGAAACGGCCAAGGTGCCCAGCCGGTCGGCGGCGCGGCGCCGCAACCGGCTCGACATCAGGGAAGGCCGCACGGCGTTCTTCTTCCTGTTGCCCAGCCTGATCGGGGTAATCCTGTTCCTGGTGCTGCCGATCATCGCCTCGGTGGTCCTGAGCTTCACCAACTGGAAACTGCTCGGCCAGCCGGCCTTTGTCGGCTTCGCCAACTATGTCCGCCTGTTTACCGTCGATCCGCAATTCTGGCCGGTGCTGCGCAACACCCTGTTCTTCACCGCCGAATATCTGGTGCTCAACCTGGTGATTTCGCTTGGCCTTGCTGTCTGGATATCCAGCCTCAAGGTCGGCCAGAAGTGGTTTCGGGTTATCTTCTTCCTCCCCACCTTCACGCCCGGCATAGCGGTCGCCATCGTCTGGATGCTGATCTTTGCGCCGGGCGGTTTTTTCGATTTCCTCATGGGGGCCCTGTCCATTCACATGCCCAGCGTGCTCACCGACCAGAACCTGGCCATGCAGGCCGTGGTGGTGGTCTCGCTTTGGGCGGGTGTTGGCTACAACACCGTTCTGTTCAACGCCGCGCTCGACATGGTCCCGGCCAACTATCTCGAGGCGGCGCGCATCGATGGGGCCACCGCCTGGGACCGGTTCTGGAAGATCCGCCTGCCGCTGATCTCGCCTACACTGTTCTTTGGCACCGTGATGACGGCCATCACCTCATTGCAGGTGTTTGACCAGATCTATGTGCTGACCCGCGGCGGGCCGGGGTCCGCCACGGCCACGTTGGGCTACGCCATCTACCAGAAGGGCTTCCAGAACTTCCAGATGGGCTACGCCTCCGCCATCGCCTGGGTGATGTTCGCGCTGATCATGGCGCTCACCGCCTTCCAGTTCTGGATGCAGCGCAAATGGGTGCATTATGACAACTAGGTCCAAATCCGCCGGCGGCGCGCTGGCGCTGCAGATCCTCAACCATGTCGCGCTGGGCCTGGTCGCCCTGCTGTTCCTGTTCCCGTTCTTCTGGATGGTCTCGAACGCCCTGCGCAGCAATGCCGAAGTGCTGGCCATTCCGGTGCGCATCCTGCCCAGCGTGTTTCAATGGGACAACTTTGCCGTCACCTGGACGCAGCTGCCCTTCGGGCGCTTCTTTCTCAATAGTCTGGTCGTCTCGGGCAGCGTCACGGTGATCACGGTCTTTGTGTCCTGCCTGTCGGGCTACGCCTTTGCCCGGCTCAAATTTCCCGGCCGCGACGCTTTGCTGATGGCCTATCTGGGCACGCTGATGGTGCCGGCCATCATGCTGATCATTCCCCTGTTCCTGATCGTGAACAGCCTGGGCATGGTCAACACCTTCCAGGGCGTCATCCTGCCGGTGGCCTTTGGCACCTTCGGGTCGTTCCTGCTGCGGCAGTTCTTCCTCTCCATCCCCATGGAGCTCGAGGAAGCGGCCCGCATCGATGGCGCCTCGCGCCTGCGCATCCTGGTCAGCATCATCGTGCCGCTGTCCATGCCGGCCATTGGCCTGCTGTCGCTGTTCACCTTTATCGGGCAGTGGAACAACTTCCTCTGGCCGCTCATCGTCATGACCGGGGCCGACAATGCCACGCTGCCCGTCGGGCTGACGCAGTTTCAGACCCAGCAGGGCACGGCCTGGAACTACATCATGGCGGGCGCGACGCTCTCCATGCTGCCCGGCATCGTCCTGGCGATCATCCTGCAAAAGCTCATCTACAACAGCATCGCCCTGAATGCCGGCATGGGCGGGCGTTAGTGTTTCATCGGATTTAGGGAGCCATCGCCATGGCCAACATCAGCATTCGCAGCGCCGTCAAAGCCTATGGCCCCCTTGAGGTGCTCCATGGCGTCTCCGTCGATGCCCGTGACGGCGAGTTCATGGTCCTGGTCGGGCCATCGGGCTGCGGCAAGTCCACCCTGCTGCGCATGATCGCCGGGCTTGAGAGCATAACCGATGGGGAAATCGAGATCGGCGGGCGGGTGGTCAACGAACTCGAGCCCAAGGAGCGCGATATCGCCATGGTGTTCCAGTCCTATGCGCTCTATCCGCATATGACCGTGCGCGACAACATGGCCTTTGCCCTCAAGCTGGCGCGGCGCAGCCGCGAGGACATCGAGCGCGAGGTCAACCGGGCGGCCGACATCCTCGATCTGTCGCAACTGCTCGATCGCTTTCCGCGCCAATTGTCGGGCGGCCAGCGCCAGCGCGTCGCCATGGGCCGCGCCATTGTGCGCAATCCGGCGGTGTTCCTGTTCGATGAACCGCTCAGCAATCTCGATGCCAAATTGCGCGTGCAGATGCGCGGCGAGATCAAGGCGCTGCACCAGCGCCTGGGCGCCACCATGATCTATGTGACGCATGATCAGATGGAGGCCATGACCATGGCCGACCGCATCGTGGTGATGCGGGCTGGACGCATCGAACAGGTGGGCACCCCGCTCGACATCTACGACCACCCCGCCAACAGCTTTGTCGCCGGCTTCATCGGCTCGCCCTCGATGAACCTGATCGACGGCGTCGTCAGATCCACTGACCAGGGCCTGGTGCTCGACACGCCCCATGGCACCACCTGGCCGCTGCCGGCCAATGCCACAGTGCTGGCAGGGGCGAAGATCCAGCTCGGCATCCGCCCCGAACATGTCCTGCTCGATACGGCGGGCGTTGAGGCCGAAGCCATCCTCGTCGAGCCCACCGGCGCGGAGACCCATGTGCAGATGCGCGTTGGCGGGCAGACCCTGACGGGCGTGTTCCGCGACCGCCCCGCTATTGCCGCCGGCGCCCGATTCCGCGTTCGTCCCGACACCGCACGCGCGCACGTCTTTGACTGCGATTCTGGCAACCGAATTCCAGCCCGGAGCTGACGCACCTGGGTTATGGGTCAGACATATCCTGTTGTCCGAGGCGCCCATCCAGCGATGACACCGACCACCGTCACGGTATCTGGTTTTTGATACTGTGATGCATCTGCAACCACCTCCGAGTTGGCACGCTGCCGACCGTCGGATACCGGCGCCATCTTGGCCGGTTGGCGATGGAAGTCGCGAGCCCGATTTCCTACGCCACTAGGATTTGATTGCAGGTTGCTCAACGGTTGAGTGAGGGAATGCAGTTCTATGGCGGGAAGCCTTGACGAGCCCTAGAGTTGGTCGCCTTAGGCCACTTCCGCGTAGCGATGTGCTGGTGGAAGCGCACTGACCTCGCGCTCCTGCAGCATGGTCAGGAAGGCAGCAACAGGAACCGGTTTGGACACCAGATAACCCTGGCCCTGTGCGACGCCAGCGTCCGCCAGTGCCGCCCTTTGCCCCTCGGTTTCGATGCCTTCGGCGACCAGCACCGCTCCAATTCGATTTCCGAGACTGACCAGCACCTCGACTATCGCATCTGCCGTCGCGACCACGCCGAACACATCAACAAACTTCTTGTCGATCTTGATGATGTCCGGGTTGAGGTCCTGAATGTGTCCCAAGCCGTTGTGGCCGGCGCCGGTGTCGTCCAGCGACACGCGATATCCACGCTTGCGAGCCTCATCACTCACAGCGACCGCCAGTTTCATGTCGGGATAGGCGTTGCGCTCCGTCAGTTCGAGTACAACATGACCTGCAGATGAACCCGCATTGGCTACAATATGATCAAGCGTGTCGAGGAAGCCTGGCGTCACGAAGTGGGCAGGATCGATGTTGAAAGCAATCTTGAATTCCGGCCTGTCGGCAAGCATTGGCTTCATCTCGATCAATGCCCGTTCGACAAGCCGCTCGGTCATCGGTGCAATGAGACCGCTCGCTTCTGCGGTTGAAATGAATCGGTCGGGAAATACCACCTCTCCATCTCTCTTCAACCAGCGCACCAGCACCTCACAACCGATGATTTGAGACGTCGCCAGTTCAAAAATCGGCTGATAGTAGGGAACGAGTTCTCCCCGGCGTATGGCTAGCCGCAATGCATCCACAGGCCCTGGCGGACGCATGAGGCTCTGCGCAGCGAGCAGACCAATAAGGGCGCCGGCCATGGCACCAATGGCAAGCACCGGGACCTGTGGCCAAGGGTTCCAATTGCGAAAGCTTCTGTCACTTACCGCCAGCGCCACATTCACAGGGTAACGACCCGATGCTGACGCAAACACTCGCGTGGTTTCCACAGGACCAGTGCTCGCGACATCGCCAAAACGGGCTATCACATCAGCGGGTCCAACGCGAATTTCGGCAAGCGCCTCATCCCGTAGCGGAGCCGGGAAAGTGTCAAACATCAGCATGTCTATGTTGAGCGTTGCCGCAATCGAATGACTGTCGCCGACACGCCAGAGAACGCGGAAGAGGCCGCTACCTTCGGCGTGGCTCGGCTGTAGGACTATGGAGGGGTTTCGCGATTCAAACTCTGCCACCTGTGCGCTCGACGACTGCGTGTCGAAATGACCGGGCGTGGTGGAGCAAAGCAGCTGTCCGTCCGCGGCCAGCACGGCGATCTCCTTGATCGCGCCGCGGGCAAATGTCGCCTGCCGCAAGGCCCGGAGTGCATCGGCATTGCACAAGTCGTTGCTGGGGGCCGCATAGTCACCCAGGGTGATGACCGCATAGTCCACTGCGAGTTCTGCACGTTGCAGCAATTGCCCGCTAAGCTCGTCGAGTTGGGACAAATTGCGCTGGGTCTGCAAGTTTTCCAGCCCGGCCCAACCTGCCCAGGAAAACCCCAATGCCGACGTCGCAACGATGAGCGTGCTCAGAACAGCACGATGACCTCTATCCGCTACCGTGACTGCCACGACGACCCCCACATTTAAGGGGCAATTTATAGTCCATGACCACTTTCAATCCGTTAAGTGGCACGGCTGCCGAGCGGGCAGTGGTTGGAAGCGAGTGCCCCATGATGGATATGCATGCTGGACTCGGGGGGGGGGGCACTCGGCACTGACGGGACGACGCCTGCCTGTTCACTATCCTGTGAACAGAGTGCAATGTAACGATAGCGCTCGTCACCACGAACTGAGGGGTACGGAGCCATGCTGGTTCCGCCTCTACAAGGGAGAACTCTCATGAATCGTTGCACCTCGCTCGCTCTTGCTGCCTCGCTGCTCACCGCCGTCGCTGGCCTGTCTGTTCAGGGCGCCACCGCCCAGGACGCCACCGAAAAATGCTATGGCGTCGCCCTTGCCGGGCAGAATGACTGCGCCGCCGGCCCCGGCACCACCTGTGCCGGCACGTCGGTGATCGACTATCAGGGCAATGCCTGGAAGGCCGTTCCGGCCGGTACCTGCCTGACCATGTCGTTTGATGGCGGCCGCACCGGTTCGCTGGAAGCCCTCGATCGCGACCTGCCCAAGGCCTGATCCTCATCACGTCCACAGCGCCGGAGATCCGTGCCCTCGGGTCTCCGGTCCTGTGCCAAAGGGAGAACGCCTATGGACGCCCAGCGTTTGCCTTGCCGCGCCGGTCTTGGACTCAAGCCGCAGCACTATGCCGACATTCTCGACGGCAAACCCGACATCGGCTTTTTTGAGGTCCACGCCGAGAACTACATGGGCGCCGGTGGGCCGCCACATCGCTATCTTGCCGCCATTGTCGAACGCTATCCACTGTCACTGCATGGCGTTGGCCTGTCCATCGGCGGCGAGGGCGCGCTCAATGGCGACCATCTCCACCGGCTGCGGGGGCTGATTGACCGCTACCAGCCGCAATCCTTCTCCGAACATCTGGCCTGGTCTTCGCATGGAGAGACGAGCCTGAACGACCTGCTGCCGCTGCCCTATACCGAGGCGACGCTGGACCGGGTCGTCGCCCATGTCGACACCGTCCAGCAGGCGCTGGGACGGTCCATGCTGCTGGAAAATCCGTCCACCTATGTCCTGTTTGCCGAAAGCACGATCGACGAGATCGACTTTCTTGCCGCTATTGCGCAGAGAACCGGCTGCGGGCTGTTGCTGGACGTTAACAATGTCATGGTGTCCTCGGTCAATCATGGCCTCGACCCCTACACCTATATCGACCGGTTCCCGGTCCAGGCGGTGGGGGAAATCCATCTGGCCGGCTATGACGAGACCACGGACGCCGCGGGCGAACGACTGCTGATCGACGCGCATGGGTCGCGGGTCAGTCCGGATGTCTTTGCACTGTTTCGGCACGCGCTGGGCCGAACAGGTCCGGTGCCCACGCTGGTCGAATGGGACAACAATGTCCCCGCCTTCGCCGTGCTGGCCGATGAGGCCCGCATTGTCGACCTGGCCATTGCCGAAGCCAGAGCGCCCGGCGACCGGCGGGAGCGCGTGGCATGACCAATCCGCCCGTCGGCCAGTCCGATTTTGTTGCTGCCCTCGTCGATCCCGCAAAAGCGGTGCCCCCCGGCATCATCTCCCATCGCGGCGACAGCGACGCCAAGCGCTTTGCGGTCTATCGCAACAATGTCCATGTCGGACTGGTTGGCGTGCTGGCCGCCAAATATCCGGTGTGTCGCCAATTGGTAGGAGAGGCGTTCTTCACCGCCATGGCGCGCCTCTATGTTGCTGACCACAAGCCTTTCTCCCCGATCATGATGCTGTATGGCGCCGATTTCTGCGACTTCATTGGCGGTTTTGCGCCGGCGCAGTCCGTGCCCTATCTCGGGGACATGGCCGCGCTCGAAGAGGCCTGGAGCGTCGCCTACCATGCAGCCGATGACAGCCCGCTTGCCCTGGCCGAGATCGCCGCTTTCGACCCCGAGGTCTTGCCAGACCTCACCCTGACGCGCCACCCGGCCACCGGTCTGCTCCGCTCTGCCCATCCGATTGGCTCGATCTGGTCTGCCCATCAGGCGCCGGGCGTCCCTGTGCGCCCGGGCGCTGAGGCGGTGCTGATCACGCGCCCCACCCTGGATGTCAAGGTGACGGCTATCCCGGTTGCGGACGCCGCCTTCGCGCAGGACCTGTTGCAGGGCTTGCCCATCGGCGAGGCCGTGGAGCGCACGCTGGCACACCATTCCGGATTTGATTTTGGACGCGCGATAGCGGGGCTCTGTTCGCTGGGCGCTTTTTCCCAGGCAGTTTTGCCTTAGGACGCGGGACGATCATGCTGCACACTATCGGACGCCTCTATCAACTCGGCGATCGGCTGATTGCCGCCATCCCCGCTTCCCTGGGCCTGCTGGCGCTGCGCTTTGCGCTGGCCATCCCCTTCTGGCGGTCGGGCATGACCAAATGGGAGGGGTTCCTCAAGCTGTCGAGCGGCGCGCGCTACCTGTTCGAGCAGGAGTTCAAGCTGCATGTTTTCGGTCAGGCCATTGCCTATCCCTTTCCGCTCACCGCCGCCGTTCTGGCCGGGCTGGGCGAGGTCATCCTGCCGGTGCTGCTGGTCCTGGGGCTGGGCACGCGCTTTGCGGCTCTGGGCATTGTGCTGATGACGCTGGTGATCCAGCTCACCATCCCTGATGGCCTGATCAACTTCCACCTGCCCTGGGCCGCCATGGCCCTCGCCCTGATGGCCAGCGGGGGTGGACTACTTTCGGTCGATGCCCTCTTTGCATCTAGGCTGCGACAGGCCCAAGCGCCGTCAGGCCGAAACGAAATCGCACCATGAGTGATCCTTGGGCGGAGCAGTTCGGTTCCGAAATCTCTTGAGCCAGGGCGCCGAGGACGCACCCAAGTCTGCTTTGCTCTTCCCCTCGCCAAAATCGGCCAGGCCGCTCGGGGCCCATTTCAGTCATTCAGCAGGACCCGGGCAACGGCAAGAAGGGGGCCGTATCCGGCCTGTCCATTCTTGGCGGTGAGCTAAGAAAGGCAGACATCGGATGGGAAACGATCCCTGCGGGTTTCGGGGCTGAACTCGGGCCGACAGCTTTGCGTTGACAGGGGCCAACAGCGGGCATCGGCCCAGCTCGATAACCTCCGGCGTACCACGGGCTGGTTGGTGCGGGCCCCGGTTGGGCCCGCACCCTTACGCGCAGGACCAGACGCGGCGTTTGACGTAGTTGTCACCGACCCGCACGGTGACGGTGCGCAGCCAGCAATCATTGCTATTACCCTCGATGACAACGACGCGGCGCTGCGCCGAAGGCGGCGGCAGGTATGGATCGATAATGATCACGCGGTCCTGGGAGCGGTGAACATCGACGACCACGTCACCGGCCTGGGCCGGTACCACCAGCAGGCAAGAAAGGGCGAAAAGAGGGACGAGTGCGGCCTTTTGCATGGAGACCTCCTTTGGGGTTGCCAGACTGATACGGAGGGCTTCAGCCATTTCCTTCGGGGCTTTTTGTCGGCGGAGAGGAGAAGGAAAGCGTCGACGGCTGCGTAGAACCGGCATCGAGCAGGCGGCAGGTGACCGCTGCTCCAGACACGAGGTTCCGATGCGTAAATTCCTTGTCTCCAGCCTTCTGGCCACGCTTGCGCTCGCCCCTGGCGCAGCACGAGCCGCCGACCTGAACATGCCCGCCATTCCCCAGTTCAATGCCGCCGAGATCTATGCCGCCGATACGCGGATGGACTGGTCCGGCTTCTATGCTGGGTTCAATGCCGGCTATGGCTTCGGCCACGAGGACCCCGTGGATCTGCAGGCCTTTCCGGACCGCGATCCGCTGACGGTTGGCGGCGTCACCGCGGAAGGCTGGCTCGGCGGGGTTCAGGCTGGCTACAACGTCCAGTCCGGCAATCTGGTGTTCGGTCTTGAGGCCGATGTGCAGGGCACCGATTACGGCGGCTCGGGGGTGGCAACGGTGGACGGCGTCACCGCCAACGCGACCACCGAAGTAGGCTGGTTCGGCACTGTGCGGCCACGCATAGGCTATGCCATGGGCGACGCCCTGATCTATGCGACGGGCGGCCTGGCCTTTGGCGGTCTTGATGCCACCATCGATGCCACCGGCATCCTGGGCTACAACGGCACGATCGCAACGCTCGATGAGCTGGCCTGGGGCTATGCAGTGGGCGCTGGCGCCGAGTATGCGATTACCGACCAGATTTCGATCAAGAGCGAATACCAGTTCGTGCAATTGCGGGCGGACGCCACCGGTACGCTGCTCGATGCCTCCGGCGTCGATACCGGCGTGGTCGGCTCGAGCCGGGTGCGCTCCAACATGCACGCCGTCAAGGTCGGTCTCAACTTCCACTTCTAGGCCAAGTGGGGCCGGCGCGCCGGCCCTCACCCCTTTATGCGGCCATCCTCCATCTGGATGACGCGGTCGAACAGGTCGAGGCTACGCTGGTCATGCGTGACAACCAGCGCAGCCGCGCCATTCCTGCGAGCCGCATCCCGTAGCAATTCCAGCGCCTGACGGCCGCGGACACTGTCCAGCGCCGCGGTTGGTTCGTCCGCCAGGATCAGGGCCGGCCTCGTCGCGAGGGCCCGGCCGATGGCGACGCGCTGTTGTTCGCCACCTGACAGGCGCCTGGGCAGTTGATCAGCCCGATGCGCCAAGTCCAGTTCCGCCAGCACAGATCGGGAGAGGGTCCGCCGCTTGCGCGGCGCCATGTCGTTGATCTCGAGCACGACCTCGATGTTCTCGCTGGCGGTGAGGAAGGGGATGAGGTTCGGCTTTTGGAACACGAAGCCGACGCCGCGCCGCCTGATGGCCCGCAGCTCTGCCGCCGAAAGGTCGGCCAGCGACAGCGGCAGCCCGCCCAGTTCTATAGCGCCTGTACTGGGTGGCTCCAACATGCCAGCGATCATCAGCAGAGTGGATTTGCCGCAGCCGCTTGGACCCATCAGCGCCGAGAACTCTCCCTCGGCAAGGTCGAGATCGACGCCCTTGAGCACCGGCACCAGCGTGTCGCCACTGCGGAAGGTCTTTTCGATACCGGAGAGGCGCAGAGCAAATGCACTCATGAGAGGATCTCCTGCGCCCGGACGCGCGAAGCCTTCCAGATGCCGATGGCGCTGCCGGCCAACCCGGTCAGCAGCACGGCGCCGCCAACCAGAACCAGATCGAGCGGCTGCAGCAGCACCCGGCGCGGGAACAGCGGGACCAGCAGTTGCTGCAGCGCCAGTCCGGCAAGAATGCCCAGCACCGCTAGCAGCGCCGCCTGCGACACGATGAGGCCGGCAACCATGCCGGGCGAGGCGCCGACCAGCTTGAGCAGGGCAATGGTGTGCTGCTTATCCAGCGTCATGGTGTAGATGGTCAGGGTAACCACCACAGCGGTGATGACCGTCAACAGGCCGGAAAAGATCAGGATCTGCAAGCGCATGCGCGACAGGCGGCCGTCGATGATGACCTGCTTGTGCTGTTCGGATGTGAGGGCCTCAAAGTCGCCCAGGCTCCGGATCCGTTCGGCCGTTGCGACGGGGCTGGCCCAGAGGTGGCGGTCGACAAGGACGGCGGAAATCGTGCGTGCCGTTGGCCAGAGCAGTTCGGGGTCGCTTACCCCGGCAGCTTGGCGACCGCTGGAGGGCTGCGCCCGAATGGCGTCGAAATCCTGGCTGGAGACGACGATGATCGGCTCGCCATTTGTTTCGACCAGGCCCTGTGTCCAGCCGACAACCTGCACCGTCTCGGTGCCCAGTTCAATGCTGCTCCCCAAGGGAATGCCGCTGGAGCGGTCGACCAACGCCTCTCCGCGCAGCGCTGCCAACGACCGCCCCTTGATCAGCGGCAACCAGGAATGCCCCTCGCTGGGATAGTCCATGGCCAGCACGGCCACATTGACACTCTTGCCATCGACGGTGAGCTGCTGGGACAGCAGGTCGAAGCGGCGCGCATCGGCCACGCCCTCTACGGCGCGCACCATTTCGACGGTTTCGGCGCCGACCTGGGAGGCATCGACCAGCGGCCCTTCGGTGCCCTCCTCGAAGACCCAGAGGTCTGCTTCGACCCGGTCGACCAGGTTCAGCGAGTCGGCGACAACGCCGTTATAGATGCCGTTGATAGTCAGGGTCCCGGCGGTCAGCAGGCCGATGCCCAGCCCCGTCAGCAGGAACTTGATGCCTGAGTGCAGGATATCCTTGATCGCCAGCATCATGGGCCGCTGACCTCGACGCGGCGCCAGCGCCGCAGGCCGTCTCCGTCGATCACGACGTCGCCCGGCTCCAGGCCTGCCGTGACAGCAACGGCGTCACCGCCGACCTCGCCCAGGCGGATGGCCCGGCGCTCGGCGCGGTCCGCGGTGGAAACAAAGACGAAGGCATCCTCGCCATCCCATTGCACCATGCTGGTTGGGACGGCGATCGCTATGCTGCTTCCGGTCTTGATGGTCACGTCGGCCCGCTGACCGATGGCCCAGGCGGAGGGAATCGATTGCAGGGTCAGAAGGGCCTTGGCCTGCCGCGTGTCCGGAACGAGGCGGCGCTCGATGGAGGCGACGCGGGCCTGCTCGATGTGCCCGGCAGCGGCGCGGAAGGTCACCGAAGCCGGCTGGCCTATTTGCAGACTAGCCAGGGCCTGCTCGTCGAGCCGCACCTCAATTGCCAGTTGGCCGGGATCGGCCAGGCTTATCACTGGCGTGCCGGCCGCCAGCACATCCCCGACGCTGACATGGACCGCCGTCACCACGCCGGCAAAGGGGGCAGTGAGCTGGGTGCGCCCATAGGCGGCCTCGGCGTCGCTGACGCCGGCGACGGCTACCGTTATGTCGGCCTCGGCCGTGACAAGACCGCTTTGCGCCGACGAGAAATTTGCTTCGGCCCCGGCCAGCGCATCCTGTGCCATGGCCAGATCGCTGTCGCTGATAGTGCCGGCCTCATGCAGTGCCCGGCGACGTGCGAAGGTGACGCTGGCCCGGCTCATACTGTCCTGGGCCGCCTTGAAGGTGTTCTCCGCCAGGACCAGCCGTGCAGCGGCGCTGGTCTGGCGGGCATGCGCCGACTGGATAGCGGCACGGGCACTGGTGTCGTCCAGCTCAGCGATGAGCTCGCCCGGCTGGACCGACTGGCCAACCTCGACGCTGATGCCGGTGATGCGCCCAGACATTTCCGGCCCGATCTCGGCCTGTTGGCGGGAGACCAGGTAGCCCGGCGCGGTGACAATGCTCGAGAATGGCGCCGCGGCCACCGGAACCGCCTGTACCACCAAAGGCCGCTCCATGGCCCACCACCAGAGACCTGCGGCGCCAGCGGCAATAGCCAGCGTCGCCAGAGCAAGCCCGATGCCACGGCGTCGCGGCCTGGCATTGGGCTGGGGCGGCTGAATATCGCGGCGCGGGCCAGGTGCAGGCGGATTGAGGAAGCGCTCATGGTCGTCCAGTTTGGTGATATTGGTCACTGTCTGCATTCCTGTTCGCTGAGATACGTTGCGACTGCCATTTTCCTTCGAAGGAAAGCGGCCATCCCGGCGTACAGGGGAGGAGAAGGACAGCGGGGCTCGTCATGGACGACGTCAGCACGAGCGATGAGGCGCTTGTCGCCGAGGTGGCAGGCGGCAGTCAGCGCGCCCTGCGCCTGCTGATGGATCGGCACATGGCACGCGCCATCCGGCTGGCGGATCGGATGTCCGGCAACACCAGCCATGGTGACGAGATCGGCCAGGAGGCTTTCGTGCGGGTGTGGCACCATGCTCGCCGCTTCGACCCCGGCCGCGCGCGGTTTAGCACCTGGCTGTACCAGATCGTGGTCAATCTCGCCCTGGACCGGCGCCGCCGCCGCCAGCATGCGCCGCTCGAATATGCCCAGCACGTCGCCTCGGCAGAGGAATCGGGCGAGGATAGGCTGCTGCGGAACGAGCGCGATCAGCTGGCGGCGGCGGCGCTGGCGACATTGCCGGAGCGACAGCGCGCGGCGATCGCGCTGTTCTACTATGAAGGCCTGAGCGGGCGGGAGGGGGCGGCGGTGCTGGACGTTTCGGAAAAGAGCTTTGAATCGCTGCTGTCGCGCGGCCGCGCCGCCTGCCGACAGTTCGTCGCTGAACAGGCGCGCAAAAATGGAGAAGATAAATGACCAGGGAAGAGTTTGAAGCCAATGTCGCGGCCTATGGAGCGCAGCTGCATCGCTGGCCCGAACAGCGGCACCAGGCGGCCCTGACGGTAGCCGGCGAGCCCTGGGCGCAACAAATGTTGGCGGAGGCCGCGGGGCTTGATCTCCTGCTGAGCGGCCCCGGCCAGGTTGATCCAGCACGTGTCGGCAGAGCAATAGGGGGTGTGACAGGACGTATTGCAGCACGGCCGGCATGGCGCATCACATGGCAGCAGTGGCTGGCGCCGGTGACCGGCTTTATCACCGCCGGAGTGCTGGGTGTTGTGGTGGGCGTCGCTATCACGCCGCAACCGCAGCCCGAACTTGTCGCCGTCGGCCAGCTCTTCGCCGCCGCTATGTCTTACAGCGACTCGGCATTGTTGCAAGGCCTGGGAGGCTGACCATGTCGCGCATTCGCATCCTGGCCATCGTGCTCATGCTGTCACTGGTGGGTAACGCCTTTGCCATTGGCCTCGGGCTAACGCTGAGCAGTCGGACACCCGCTGTCATCCGTCTGATCGAGCCGGTACCGGCTGAACTGGCCGAGCGTGTGGCCGCGATGCTGCCAGCCCCTGCCGCGGACGAGCTGCGTGCCCGGCTGACCGCGATGGAGGGGGTCATAGCCGACCACCGTGCTCGCTATCGACAGGTGCTCGTTGACGTGGCGTTGGTACTGGGGACGGAAACGGTCGATGTCGATGCTCTGACTGAAACGATCACTGCTGCCCGCAAGGAACGTGCTGCCATCGGGGACCAACTGACCCAGGCGTTTGCCCAAACTGCTGCCACCCTGCCGCTGGAAACCCGCCGCCGGCTGGTCGAACGATTTCTCGCTCAGCAGTGACGAAGGAAAGTGTCCTCACGGCCGTATCATCGGGGAATTCAATCCCGAGGAGTTGTGGATGACTGTGCCCATGAACAAGCGTTTCTTCACAGGTGCGTGTCGCGCCTATGGCTTCGCCTTATTTGCATTGCTCGCCAGCGCGCCGGCTGCGCTGGCGCAGCAGTCGCAGTCGCAGACGCAGCCGCCCAGTCCCGAGCAGAAGGAGGCCTGCATGCAGGATTTCCGTCGCCTGTGCCCAGGCACCATGCCCGGTGGCGGCCGCGTTAAGCAGTGCTTCGCCGACCACTATGAGCAACTCTCGCCGCTCTGCCAGGCGGCGTTTGACGCATCGGCCACGGCGGGCTGACCAGACTCCGCTCACTCCAAGTATTGCGTGGCGGTTTCCAGGGTCGTTGCCGGGCAACGACCCTGGTATGACAGAACCCGCCGACCCGAGATCGACCCAACTGCAGACGTCCGGCCGCCGTGACGTGCATGCAAGTACTGACATGCCTTTCGGAAAATGACTTTAGACGAGACGGAAGAACGCATTCTCAAGGCTGTGCTGGCGGTGGCCGAACAAACTGGGTTTAGCGCCTAGACCACGAAGCGCGTCGCGACCACCGCGGGCGTCAACGAGACCACCCTGTTGCGACGCTTCAGCTCAAAGCGGCGCTGTTGGCGGCGGTGTTCGAGCACGAGTCCAGCTGCATCGGCGGCGAACTGGGCGTTCATATCGGTGACGTCCGCGCCGACCTGCTGTGCATCACCAACGCGTTGTGGGGTGGCTGAACCCGCCGCAGTGATCATTCCGGCATCAGCGCGGCCAGGGGATAGTAGTGCTTTGCGCCGGACAAGCCTGTGCCATGTGGAACAGGGCATGCCGAGAGCGCAATCCGAGGTCGTTGCACTATTCGCCATATGCCGTGCCAGCGGAACAGCCCGGTTGCCCTCGGCTCGCGCAGTGGCCGCCCATCCGGGTGTTGAGCCCAGACTCAAAGCGAAGTGAACCCATGACGGCTGTGGGGCATTGCGATGGGCCACGCAACTGGCCGAACTGGGGTCGGAAACCGCCGGGCAGCAACGCGCCCCAGCTAGGCCGTTCAGTGCATTTTCCTGAAAGCGGACATCGCCGCCGGGCCCCGGGCACGACCAGATGGGGCTAGAAAGCGGTCTTTCCTGTCGCGAGCCAGTGACCGCAGCCTGGGGCCAGAAGCGCTCTCCCAGCAACTTGATTTCTGCGGTCGAATCGCGGAGTTTTGCCACGCTTTCGGTTCCGCCAGATGCGCGGATTAAAAGGGAACACGGTGCGGATTACCCATCAGGGGCCAAAACCGTGGCTGCCCTCGCAACTGTAAGCGGCAAGTGACCGGCACATCGCCACTGATCCGAAAGGGTTGGGAAGGCTGCCAGAAACGATTGAGCCGCGAGCCAGGAGACCTGCCAGGAGCGCAAAACCATGTAGCCGGGCGAGGTGTCCCGGCAGGGGGCGCGATTGAGACCTGACACGGATTCCGTGGCACAGGCGACATATGGGCCTTCTCCTGTTGGGAGAAGGTCAGATGGTTCGACCTGACGCCGTTATCGTCTGCATTAGCCAGCAGCATCTGAGTGCAGCGCGGCAGCGCGAACTGGCCGCCTTGGTGGCTGAAGCGTCGCCGGTTGCGGCCAGGCTGGTGCGCCTTGAAGGCACCGGCCCGCACCTGGGCGATGCGCTCGACCAATTGGTGGCCGAGGGCCACCGGACTATCCTGGTGCAGCCGCTCGGGCTGCCGTTTTCGCAGAGCCTTGCGGCCTGGCTGCCGGGCGTTTTGGCGCACTGGCAGCAGGATCGGCAGCGGCCGGATGTGACGCTGCTGCTGGGGCCCGATCAGGCCATTGCCGACCACACGATCCGCGACATTGTCCGCGCGGCGGTGACGGCCGAGGCCGCCGCACCCATCACAGCAGAGCAGAAACCCAGCCTGGGCAAGCCGGGTTGGAACCAGCCGCCGCCGTTCCGTCACCACCTGATCGTCTGCACCGGCCCACGCTGCCACTTCCGCGGGGCGCCGAACCTCAAGCTCGCCCTCAATGAAGAACTGGCCCGCTCCGGCCTCGGCGGCGAATGCCTCGTGGCCACGTCTGGCTGCCTCTATCCGTGCAACCAGGGCCCGCTGCTCGCCGCCTATCCGCGCGGCGAGTGGTACCGGCTGCTCGACCGCGAGGCCGTCGCCCGCTTTGTCGAAACCGTCATCGGTCGGGGCAAGCCCATCCCCGAACTCATCGTTCATCGCGTCGCGCCTCTCGGAGCCACCCGGAGCGATGTCATGTCCTCAAAAGGAGAAAACCAATGAAGCTCAAATCCCTCTTGGTCGCGGCAGTGTTTGCCGCGCTGCCCGCGCTGGCGATTGCGCAGTCGACAACCTACCCGCTCACGATCCAGAACGGCGACACAACGCTGGTCTTCGAGAAGGCGCCCGAGCGCGCCGTAACCCTGAACGGCCACGTCACCGAATTGGCGCTGGCGCTTGGCCTGGCCCCCAAGATGGTAGGGACGGCCTATCTCAACCACCCGATCCTGCCTGAGCTCAAGGCCGACTATGACCAGATCCCGATCCTTTCGGACGGCACCGGCTCGCCCGCGCTCGAAGTGGTGCTGGGGACCAGTCCCGACTTTGCGTTCGGTCGCCTGAGCGCCTTCCGCGACACCGCTGTGGCGCCGGTTGAAAAGCTCAAGGAACTCGGCATCAACGCCTATGTGGTCAAGGGCACGCTGATCAAGGGCGCGACCATGGCCGATGTCTACGAGGACATCGGCAATCTTGGCCTCATCTTCGATATCCAGCCCGCTGCGAGCGCACTGATCGACAGGCTCAAGAGCGAGATCGCCGAAGTCACCGACAAGGTGGCAGCGGCCGGTAAGCCCAAGGTCAAGGTGCTGGTCTATGACAGCGGCGAGGACGCGATCTACACCACCGGCAAGGCGTTGCAGACGCACCTGATCGAACTGGCCGGCGGAGAAAATGTCTTTGCCGACATCGACGAGACCTGGTCGAATGTGAGCTGGGAAGAGGCCGTGGCGCGCGCGCCCGAAGTCATCGTCATCAACGATTACGGCCAGACCAGCGCGGACGCCAAGATCGCGCTGCTCAAGGGCAATCCGGCACTGGCCAGCATGCCGGCGATCCAGAACGATCGTTTCGTCGTCCTGCCGCTGCCCTCGGCTTTCGAGGGCGTGCGCAACCCTGCCGCAGTCCGCACCTTGGCAGCCGGGTTCTACCCGGAGCTGTTCCAGTGACCACTTTCGCCCCCAACGCTCCCGCCACCTGGCGGGAGCAGCTGCGCCACCTGCCGCTGCTGATTGTCGCCTCGCTTCTGGGGGCCATACTGATCCTGTCGCTGACACTGGCGGTAACCATTGGCCCGGTCGACCTGTCGATGCTGACTGTCTGGCAGATCGCATTGGCAAAGCTCACCGGCACCAGCGGCGACTGGACGCCGGCACAGGAGAACATTGTTGTGCTGCTACGCTCTCCGCGCGTGCTGCTGGCGGCGGTGGTGGGCGGCGGGCTGGCCGCCGTCGGCGTTGCCATGCAGGCGGTGGTCCGCAATCCGTTGGCCGACCCTTATGTGCTGGGCATCTCGTCGGGCGCCTCTGTCGGTGCGGTGCTGGTGCTGGGCACCGGGGCGCTCGGCTTTCTGGGCATCTACGCGGTCTCGGCCGGCGCCTTCGCCGGCGCGGTCGCTTCGTTCACGGTGGTGTTCCTGGTGGCCACGGCTGGTGGGCAGCTCTCGCCGTTGCGCCTGGTACTTGCCGGCATGGCCTGTGGCTACTCCCTCTCAGGTCTGACCAGCCTGATCGTGCTCACCTCCGAGAACCGCGAGTTGGCGCGGACCGCCATGGAGTGGCTGCTCGGCAGTTTGGGAGGCGCGGCGTGGTCCGACCTTGGCCTGCCCGCCGCCGTTTTGCTTGTCGGCACGCTATGGCTCACGCTCAACGGCCGCGCCCTCAATGCGCTGTTGGCTGGTGACGAGACGGCGCGGACGCTCGGGGTCGATGTTGGACGTTTGCGAGTCACACTGTTCATCGTCCTGTCGCTGCTCACCGGCGTGATGGTAGCGGTGTCGGGCGCCATCGGCTTTGTCGGCCTTGTCATCCCCCATGTGGTGCGCATGTTGGTCGGCACCGATCATCGCCGCGTGCTGCCGGTTTCGGTTCTGGTCGGGGCGATCTTCCTGGTCTGGGTCGATGTGGTCGCCCGCATGGCATTTGCGCCGATCGAGCTGCCGGTCGGCGTCATCACCGCGCTGCTGGGCGGCCCCTTCTTCGTATGGATGCTGGCCAGCCAGCGCTTAAAGACGCGAGGCTCCGCATGACTCAGCTTTCCGTTGAAGACCTCACCATCGATATCGAGGGTAAGCGCCTCGTCGATCAGGTTCTGTTCGATGTTCAACCCGGCGAGTTCATCGGGCTCGTCGGTCCGAATGGGTCGGGAAAATCCTCACTGCTACGCGCCATCTACCGGGTGCTGAAACCCGATGCTGGACGCGTGGTGCATCTTGGCGACGATGTCTGGAAACTCTCTGCGCGTGACGCGGCCCGGCGCACTGCCGTGGTGGCGCAGGAGCGCATGGGTGAGTTCGACTTCAGCGTACGTGAACTGGTGCAGATGGGACGCACGCCGCACAAGCGCCTGCTCGATGGCGACAGCCCTGCCGATCACGCAATCGTCGAGCGTTGCCTCGCCGAGGTCGGAATGAGCCACTGCGCCACCCGTTCCTTCTTGACGCTGTCGGGCGGTGAGAAACAGCGCGTATTGGTGGCGCGGGCGCTGGCCCAGCAGGCGCTCTTCCTCGTCCTCGACGAGCCCACCAATCATCTCGACATTCGCCATCAGCTCGAACTGCTCGCACTGATCCGGCGGCTCAA
This sequence comes from Devosia sp. FKR38, assembly GCF_005222805.1. GTDB lineage: Bacteria > Pseudomonadota > Alphaproteobacteria > Rhizobiales > Devosiaceae > Devosia. The sequence goes on from NZ_STGC01000005.1 coordinate 60,594, forward strand.
GACGACGACTCTGGCCGCCCTGCACGACCTAAGTCTGGCTGCCCGATACTGTGATCGCCTGTTGCTGATCCACGCCGGTCGTTTGCTGGCGAGTGGTGCGCCAGCCGACGTGCTGACTGCGGAGCGCATCCGCCAGGCCTATGGGGTGCAGGCAACAATATCCCACAGTGCTGGGCGCCTCCGGATAGAGTTCGACCTGGCAGGATGATCGCGGCTTTGGGCCAGCAGCGGACATCTCCAGCATAGAGTGCTTATGACCGAAATGGGGTAGCAAACCGACGGGCAGCAGCGCGCCCCCATTTCGGCTGTTCAGCAGCGCCAGACCGGCTCACAAGAGCAGACACACGCCAGCGGCTGGTCGTATTGAATCAGGTCAGTCTACGCGCCCCGGCGCCGCAATTCGCAAGGCCGGATCAGCCCCTCTTTCAAAGACACCAACGCCTTGTGGGCGTAGTGGGCTGCCCAGCAACGGGCGGATGCCGCCCCCCATCGAAGTCCTGCATATTGGCTGGGCCTGCCATGGACATGGCAAAAGCCAGGGTGGTCGAGGCTTTGTCCGCGCGCGAATAGCTGCCGGTGACACCAGCAAACAGGATGTCGCCCAGATCGGCGAAACGCCCAAACTAACAACCCAGGTCTTCTGGTCGAACTTTGTGGGCTGGTTGGTATTGATCGCATTGGCATGAGAGCCGCCCACTTTGATCTGCACATTGCGGATTGGCCCCGCGGTCCCACTCGCATCCAACGGGCGGATCGCCTCCAACCGGGAGAGCAACCAGTTTTCGGAGGTCGACTGCGGGGCGTCGGGGCGGGGAGGCAAGAAAGAGCGGTAATGACGGGGTGCGGTGTGGCTTTGGAACCAGGCGCACGCAGATGAAATTGACCCGATTGACTGACGGCCTGAAGGCATAGCATGGCGGGCGCGCTACCCCAGGTCATCCAGTCTCAGCACGTCTTCAATCTGTCTCTCCCCCGCCCGGTTCTTCCTCCTGCGGACTACCCTCTTCGGCCGAACTGCCGCGGTCGCGGTATGGGGGGCGCTCGGGGGCGTGCTGGATCTCTGCTGCAGGTTTGCAGGAATCGTTACCTCGCGTGCAGCTGCGGCTACATTTTCGCAAACGACTGGCGCAGAAGATGATTTCGCCTGTTGCCGCTGCTATCGGCTGATCCCATGAGGCTAGCGGCTTTTGTCCCGGCTGCATCTGTCGGTGACAACTCTTCTGCCCGATGCGCTGACGCCTGAGCACGCCTGCCCACATGGGGGGCCAGTGTGGCGTCGTTTTTTTGCGCATTCCGTCGGGCTCTGACAGCCACGCTGCTCGTGCTTGCGAGCATGATGGTGGGCATGCCGGCGGCCTGGGCGATGTCGAATGGCTGTGCTGCGATCAATCAGGCTTGGGGCCCTGGCGTCACGCTGCCCACTCGGTTGGTCGAGCTCATGGACTATAAGTACCAACTCAACCAAGGTGAGATCGTGACCTATTTCGTCCGCTCGCAGGTTGCGCCCGTAGCTGGCGGCAATACGTTCCAGCTCCAGACCCCTGGGGGGAACACGGTCATACTCGACGCCAGCACGAGCCAGGTCCAGGAGGTCAGTGGCGTGCGCTCCGCGCAGTACAATGGCGCTGAGGTTGAGATCACCATGTTCTCCAATCCCGACACCAGCATTTACGCCAAGGTGTCTTGCGAAGGGCGAGAGCCCCAGATCACGTCCATTACCCCGTCGACCACGAACGCTGCCGCTCCCGAATTGCTGGTCATCCGCGGCAAGAACCTGTCCGATACGACCGGCGTGAAGTTTGGCACCTTCGACGGCTCCCCCTATATCCGCTTGTGGAGCCCCGAGCAGCTCGAGGTGCTCCTGCCGGCACAGGCCGTTGGCACGGTTGATGTGGTCGCGCAGTCATCGCAGGGCTACAGTGTTTCGTCAGCCGCGACCAAGGTCTCCTTCGCCCTGGTGCCAAACGCACCGACCATCAGCAGTGCCACCGCGACAGGCACCACAGCCGAGGTCGCCTTCAGCACCCCGTCCAGCAATGGCGCAGCGATCCTGGACTACACTGTGGTCGCCACGCCCGGAAACCGCTCCGTGACCGGCACCGCCAGCCCGCTGAGCATCGCAGGCCTCGATACCGGCACCAGCTATACTTTTGCGGTGACAGCGCGAAACGTTATCGGCAGCAGTGCGGCCTCAGTCGCGAGCGGCTCCGTGCTGATCAAGACACAGCAATCGATTACCTTTGCGCCGCCGGCCGCCATCGCCTTTGGCACCACTAGCACTGTGACAGCCAATGCCAGTTCTGGCCTCGATGTCAGTTTCTCGACCAGCACGCCCGCGATCTGCCAGGTCGATACCCGCGGGGTCGTCACTCCGGTTCTGGCCGGCGACTGTGTCATCCACGCGGACCAAGCCGGCGACAGCACGACCGCGCCTGCGCCCCGTGTGACACAGACCCTTGTGATCACGGCGGTGGTGCCGCAGGCGCCGGTGCTGACGGGCGTCACGCCCGGCAATGGCTCTGCCACCGTCGCGTTCACAGCCCCCAGCTTCACCGGCGGCGTCGCGCTTGGCGCCTATCGCGTCACCGCTACGCCGGGCGGCGCCATTATGGATGGCGCATCGAGCCCGATCACCGTGTCCGGCTTGACCAATGGCATCGCCTACCGGTTCAGCGTGACCGCCTCCAATGCCGCCGGGACCAGCGGCCCGTCCAATCAAAGCGGCGAGATGACGCCCAAGGCGACGCAAACCATCACCCTGTCCGACCCCGGGACGGTGCGTGTCTCCGATAGTGTCACCATCACCGCCACTGCCAGTTCGGGCATGACAGTGGCGCTCAGCACGCTCAGCCCAACCATCTGTACGATTGCGCCGACCGGCGTCGTCACACTGCTACGGGCGGGGACCTGTAGCATCGCCGGACAGCAGGCCGGTGACCAGAGCGTTGAGCCCGCCGCGCAGGTCAATCGCGACTTCACCGTGCTCGCCACGCTGCCAGGGGCGCCAACTCAGGTGACTGCCGTCGCCACACAAGGCCAGGCCACAGTCAGCTTCACCGCACCCGCCTTTACCGGCGGCGTCGACATCGACAGCTATACCGTCACGGCCAGTCCGGGTGGCGCCCGCGCAACCGGAACCACCAGCCCCATTACCGTGTTGGGGCTGACCGATGGCACCGACTACAGCTTTGTGGTCACCGCGGCCAACCGCGTCGGCACCGGCGCGGCGTCCGATCCCAGCGGCACGATCACGCCCAAGAGCCCGCAGACCATAAGCCTGTCCGATCCCGGCGGGGTTCCCTTCGGCCCGGCCGTCACGCTGGTCGCCAGCGCCAGCTCCCGCCTGGCCCTGGCCTTTGCCACCACCACGCCAGCGATCTGCACGGTCAATGCATCGGGCGTTGTCAGCCTGGTCAGCCCGGGCCTCTGCACCATCACGGCCGACCAGCCTGGCGACCGGGCATTCCTGCCCGCGCCGCAAGTCTCGGTCAGCTTTCAGGCGCAGGCCGTCGTGGCGGACGCGCCGACCCAGGTGAGCGTTCGGGCCGGCGATCGCCAGGTTGAAGTGAGCTTTGTCGCACCCGCCTTTACTGGCGGCAGCCCGGTCTCGCGCTATACGGTGACAGCCCAGCCTGGCGGGGCCACGGCGTCCAACGCGACCAGCCCCATCATCTTGGCGGGCCTCAGCAATGGCGTCGCCTATAGCGTCACCGTCACCGCCATCAATGGGGTGGGCACCGGGCGGGCCTCGCTGGCCAGCGCTGCAGTCACCCCGCAGGCCAGCCAGGTGATCAACTTCACCAATCCCGGCCCGCAGATCATTGGCGCGCCGCTGACTCTGACGGCCAATAGCAATGCCGGCCTGCCCATCAGTTTTACATCCCGCTCGCCGGCTGTGTGCACCACCACCGTGGGCGGGGCGGTCACCCTGCTGGCCGCCGGCTCTTGCGTGATCGACGCCGCGCAGCCCGGCGACGCCGCCAACCTGCCGGCAGTCACGGTCAACCAGACGTTCCAGGTGTCGGCAACCCAACTCACGCTGGGGCCGACCGGCGGGGCCCTGGCGACGGCGATGATCGGCAATGCCTATAGCGTGCAACTGACCGCGAGCGGGCAGTCGGGGGCGCTCGTCTGGTCGCTGCGCTCGGGGCGCTTGCCCGACGGTCTCACGCTCAGCGCGACCACGGGCCTGATCAGCGGCACGCCGCTCCCCTCGGCGCTCGGAACGCAGAGTTTTGAGGTCGCTGTCACCGACCAAACCGGTGGCGGGGGGACCAGCGCCAGCTTTTCCATTCTCGTCACACCGCGCGAGATCGCCGCGCCGGCGCGCAGCATTGCCGTACCGAGCGGAAGCACCCCACCGCGCCTTGACCTCGCTGCCGGGGCAACGGGCGGCCCCTTCTCCAGCGCCCAGATTGTCTCTGTCGAGCCAGATTTTTCCGGCACGGCCGCGATCATCGCCGCGCCCTCCGTGCTGCAGTTCACGCCCAATCCAAAATACACCGGCGACGCCATCGTCCGCTACACGCTGACCAGTGCTCTCGGCACATCTACGCTGTTCACCGTCACCTATTCCCTGTCCGCTGACGTGGCCAAGGTCACCGCAGAACTCACCCAGATGCGCGACCAGTTCCTCACCACGCGGTCCAATCTATGGGTTTCGGGCATCTCCGTGCCAAACCTGCAGGATCGCATGAGCGCGCTCACCGCGAGCCAGCCCGGCACGGTGTCGCTGTCGCCCACTGCGGGCAATTCGCTCACCCTGGCCTATGCCGCCAGCACGCAGAACGCGGCAGTGGGTGCCGCCGAGAGCCTCGCCAACACACCGGTCGATGATGGCGGCCTGCGGTTCTGGATTGATGGCAGCAACACCATCCACGTGCGGACCGGCAATGCCGGCGAGCGCTGGGGCAGTGCCGCCGCGCTCTCGCTGGGCGCCGACATGCTGGCCGCCAAGAACCTGCTGCTGGGCGTTTCTGTTCATGCCGACTGGATGGACGACCAGATGGGGAGCGCGCGCAGCAAGGGCAATGGCCTTGCGGCCGGGCCCTATCTGTCCGCCGAACTGTCGGAAAACCTCTATCTCGATGCCGGCCTGATCTATGGGCAAAGCTGGAACACGCTTACCGACGGCTTTTTCGCCGGCACGTTTGGCAGCACCCGCTGGCTGGCCAGGGCCGGACTCAGCGGCAGCGTTGCGCTCACCGATGATCTGACCCTGCTGCCCAAGGTCGCGCTTTTCTACCTGCGCGAAGATCCCCAGGGCTATGTGGCCACCAATGCTGGCGGCACCCAGGTCACCATCCAGCCCATGTTGCTCGAACAATTGCGCGCCAATGCCGGGGCCACGCTGCGCTATCGGCTGTTGACCGACACGGGCCTGACCATCCAGCCCTTTGTCGAGATTGACCTGGGCACGGCGCTGTCGGCCGGCAAGGTCACTCAATCCGTCACGTTTGGCGGCGGTGTGGATCTGAGGGGCGGTGGCAACTGGACAATTGGCCTGTCCAGCAAACTCTACACCGCCAACAACGGCATGACCTCCGTCTCTGCTCAGGTGAGGCTGGGCTTGGGTTTCTAGCAGAGATTGCAAGCCCCCGACCTTCGTATTATCAAGGCACGGCATTGATTTAGCCACCCGAGGTGCAGGGGAGAGTTTGATCTTGGGCCTGCCGCATTCGACGCTGGATACACTTGGACTGCCCGATGCCGACGCTGTCTCTGCCTGGCAGGAGAGCATCGGCGTGATGTTCGACACGCGGCTCAATGCTGGCGTCGACCCGTCGTTTCGGGCTGAGGTCGACGGTTTCCTGCTCGGCGATCTAGCGCTCGGGCGCTGCAGTGCACCCGCGCAATGGTTCGACCGTTCGCGCCGCAAGATCGAGCGCGACAATCTCGACCACATCATGCTGCAGTTCTATCTTGAGGGCAGCTGCGGTCGGCGCGATGGCAGTTCGGACGAGGTGACCCGTCCGGGCGATCTTTGGGTCACGGACCTCGCCCAGCCGCTGGCATCCGGCACAACGGCTTTCTCCAACCTCAACATCGTCCTCCCGCGCAGGATCATTGCGCCGCTGCTGAGCCAGCCGCAGTCGCACCACATGCGTGTGCTCCCCGGGCAGGACCCGCTGGTCAAGCTGTTGCGCAGCCATATGCTGGCCCTGATCTCAACGGCGCCCGAAATGCGCGAGGACGACGCGGTATCGGTCCTGAGCCCCACCATTGCTCTGGCGGCCGCTGCGCTCAACGGGGTGGTCGATGAGGCTGGCGCCGCGCCGGTCGCATCGGCGATCATGGGCAGTATCCGCCGCCATATCGAACACCACCTGGCCAATCCCGCACTGTCGGCCAGCGCCGTGGCCCAGTTGTTCGGCATGTCCGAGCGCAAGCTCTATTATCTCTTCGAGCCCTTTGGGGGCTTTGCCACCTATGTTCAGGACCGGCGGCTGCAACGCTGCTACGAGGCGCTGATCGACCCCGATCTGCATCGGCTGAGCATCGCCGAGATCGCGGAATCGATGGGGTTCCTGCACCCCAAGAGCTTCAGCCGCGCCTTCAGCCGCAAGATGGGCATGACTGCCCGCGAAGTTCGCGCCGCTGCAGGCCAGCGCGACACCGTGCCTCTTGGGCGGCAGAACGGCGATCAATGGTGGTCCTGGATCAACCAGATGCGGTAACGCGCTGAACGCAGGCCAGCACGCCGAACCCAGTGCGACAAACCGGCCCCTGAAGGGTCTGCGCGATGACGAGTTGTTGCAGAGCTATGGCGTTGTTCGATTGCACGCAAGAAACGGTCAGTTCGCTCTTGCCGCCAGTGAGCCGCAGGCACAGCCGCAAACGAGTTGACGTACTTTCCAGTCGCTTTTGGAAAGAAGTCTATGGAATGGGCGAATGAACAAGGCTGGTTCGGGAGTTCTGCGTCTTCGTCGGCCCGTCCGGCTGCAGCAAGTCCACCTTGCTGCGCATGATCGCCGGGCTCGAGGCCATCGACGGTTGCGACCTGATCCTCAACGACCAGCGCATCAACGACCTGCCGCCCGACCAGCTATGTGGACATCGACGTTCGCTCGACCGACGGGCGCGACCATGCCGTCAGCGTCTATTACGACTGGTCGGCCAACTGGTCTGTCGGCGAGGCCGAGACCGAATTGAGTTGGGGTCGGCATCGCGCCGGCCCGGTCGAGGCCCTGTTCGTGGGCGCTGCCGAACAGCGGCCCTTGAAGCGGTCAGGCGACGAGGTGCAGATCGAATGGGGCTATCTGTTTGTCTCGTCACAGCCCGACTTTGTCGTGGCCAGTGCCTTCGGTGACTCCACCACGCTGCTGGAGGAAAGTGGGAATATGTTGATCCTGGCTGGGGCGCTGGCACAGCGGACCGGCAGCACTGCCCTAGCGGAGGAATTCTGGAGCGAAATTGCCACCTGGGCGCAATACCTGCTGGACAGTGGGCTCGACCCCGAAAACCAGCTCTGCACCGACGACTTCGCTGGCCATATGCCGCACAATGCCAACCTTGCGATCAAGGCTATCCTGGGCATCGGCGCCTTTGGGCAGCTCTGCGAAAAGCTGGGCAAGATGGACGAGGCCCGCCACTATCTGGCAACGGCCAAGGCGTGGGCCACCCAGTGGCGGGAATTGGCCGATGACGGGGCCGGGTATCGCCTGGCCTTTGACCAGCCTGGCACGTGGAGCCAGAAATATAACCTGGTTTGGGACCGCATCCTCGGGCTCGACCTATTTGACGGGCGCATCGCCGACACGGAGATGGCGCTCTATCGCGGCAAGCTCAACGCCTATGGTCTGCCGCTGGACAGCCGTAAAGCCTATACCAAGCTGGACTGGCTGGTCTGGTCGGCCTGTCTCACCGGCAAGCAGGACGACTTCAATGCCATCCTCGCCCCCTTGGCGGATTGGCTGGATGCTGCACCGCAACGCGTTCCATTGTCCGATTGGTTCCAAACAGACACCGGCAAACAACCCAATGGCCATGGGTTCTGGGCACGCTCGGTGGTTGGTGGCGTCTTCATCAAGCTCATGATCGACACTAGGCGACGCGAAGTAGGGTAGCGCTCACATATATCGTGGCCACGTCTCATCTCGCCGATTGTACTCTCGTTGGAGAGAGCAGGTAGTTGCAGGCGCCGACCGAATGGCTGCTTTCCGACATGCGGCCCCGAAAACGAACCGGCCGCAATCGGCCCCATTTCAGCCGTCGGCACCGGCAATCCAGGCGTCCGCTATCGCGTATGCGTTGCCGAAACCTGCCACTCTGCTAACGGCCCCATTCTTGCCGTTGTACGGGCCCTGCTGAATGGCTGAAAGGGGGCCGGCAGCGGAATGACGGCTTTGCTGCGAACACGCACGACTAGCGGACGCGACGATGTCGGCATCGAAACCGGGCCTGCACGGCGCATCTCGTTACCGCGTCGTCTTTCATAAAGCGCAATCAGCTTGCTGGTATAGCGCTTGCCACCAAGCTTCCTGCAAGCCGGCGTCTTTGCCCCAGGGCTCGCAGCCCTTGCCAATGCTTGGAGCGTCCGCGAACATCAAGGACCCTGCTGAACGCGCCACCACCGTACCATCAGCCGCAGTTCAAGCCAGGTAGCGCAGAAAACTGGCCAGCGGCAGCGTCGAGGCGGCAACGGCGCGGCGGGCTTCGCCGATAACGTCGGAGATCAGCATGTCGGGCTTGGTCAGCGGCATGCGACCGGGAACGTCATATTTGTCGAGATCGATCTTGTCGCGCAGTGCCCCAAGGATCGACTGGGGCAGATTGCCGCCCAAGATGATCTTTTGTGGATTGACCAACTGCACCACGGCGCTCAGCGGCCAGGATACCACCTCGGCCCGGCTGTCGATCCAGTCGAGCAGCACGGGGTTGCGGTCGGCAAAGAGGCTTTCAAGTCGTTGGAGATCGAGTTCGGCCGGGGAGCAGCCCAGCGTAATGGCCAGATCGGTGACGCTGGGACGGGGACCGGGTTCTGGCACCATGCCGCCAATATTGCCCGCCTGGTTGAAGCCGCCGCGCACGATCCGGCTGCGATCAAAGATCTGCCCGCCGACGCCGTCGGCACAGGCCAAATGAAACAGCACCTGGCCGAAAAGGCTTGGGAGCAAGGCCGACTGCATCACGTCGGCGCGCGACGAAGCGACAACTTCTGAATCGGGAAAGCGCGCGCGCAAGGCAAGACGGACCTGTTCATAGGGCACCATGGCCTGGCGCGGGGTGACCTCAAGGATATCTTCGCTGGCCGAGAAGATGGCTGGTACGAACATGCCGATATCGCTGGCCGGGCCGGCATGGCGCTGCGCTGCCTCAACCAATGCCAGCGACTGCACCACGATGGCCTCGCCACTCTCGGCCAGGGGTTCATGCGGCGAGGTCCAGACGGCGTCCAGGCTAAGATTGGAGACCGCCGCATAGGCGCCGCGTGTCGACAGGTTCAAACCGACAAACCGCACGCTGTCGGCCTGCAGCCCGATGCGGATTGCCGGCTGTCCGCTGCGGCCATTGGCAGGGGTTTCGCGCGCCTCATGCACCAGGCCGGCATCGCCCAGCTTGGCCAGCGCCTTGCTGACGGCACCCTTGGAAAGGCCCAGGCTACGGGCAATTTCGATCCGCGACAGGCCAGCCCGATTGCGGATGGCGACGAAAATAGCGCGCTCCATCTCGCTCAGATTGAGGGATCGCAAATTGCCGATCGATCGGTCCAGGGGCGTCACCATAAGCACTCGTCATAAAAGCGTTACGATAAGTTTCTATTGAAAACTTATTAAGTTCACGATGGAAACCAAAGGCACCTTTGTGGCATACCTTGCGGCGACCGATATTGGAATGCGCTTCGACACTTTCGAAGCCCTCAAAGGCGTGAGCTTTACCGCCGAACGCGGCGAGTTCATCACCCTGCTCGGTCCGTCCGGCTGCGGCAAGACCACGCTGCTCAATATCGTGGCCGGGTTTCTCAAACCGACGCGGGGCGCACTGACGCTGGACGGCGCCGACCTGCTGCCAATTCCCCCGGAACGGCGCGACTCGGCCATGTGCTTTCAGTCCTATGCGCTGTTTCCCCATCTCAGTGTGCGCGACAACATCGCCTTCGGACCGCGGCAGAAGGGGCTGACCGCGACCGAGGTCGCCAAACGGGTCAATGATCTGCTGGCCCAGATGGCGCTCGACGCTCATGCCGGCAAGCTGCCCAATGCGCTTTCAGGCGGCCAACAGCAGCGCGTGGCTCTAGCGCGTGCCCTGGCAGTCGGCCCGGGCCTGGTGCTGTTTGACGAGCCGCTGTCCAATCTTGACGCCAAGCTGCGCGACCAGGTGCGCACCGAGATCCGTGCCCTGCAGCGTCGGGTCGGCTTCACCGCGCTCTATGTTACCCATGACCAGGCCGAGGCCCTAGCGCTGTCCGACCGCATCCTGCTGCTCAATAACGGCGTCATCGAGCAGGAAGGCGCACCCCGCGACATCTATTTCAAGCCGCGCACCCGCTTTGTCGCCGACTTCATCGGTGCCGCCAACCTGCATGCCGGTATTGCTGAAGCTGGCGCGTTGGCCACGCCATTTGGCCCGCTGACGGGAGCAGGGGTGGCCACCGGGGCCGTGACCATATGCTGGCGCCCGGAAATGGCCCGGCTTGGACCCGCCGGCGTCAACAGCCTGGCCGGCATCGTGTCGTCGTCGGCCTTTCAGGGCGCCTATACCGATGTATTTGTCGACGCGGCGGGCCAGACGGTCCGTCTGCAACTGCCGGGTGCGGCGCACTTTGCCCCGGGTGAAGCGCTCAGCTTTCACGTGCCGCCCAGCGCCATCACCACCGTCGCTGATACGGCGTCCTGACATGCGGCGCACCCTCTTCGTCCTGCTGCTGTTGGCGCCCGGACTGGGTCTGGTGCTCGCCTTCGTGAGCCTCGTCCTCTATGTGGCCGTATCACAATCCTTCGGGCTCTATAATCTGGGCGGCGACAGCGTCTTTTCGCTGGCGCACTGGCAGGCCATGCTGGGCGAGCGGCGCTATTGGCGGGCCCTGCAATATTCCGCCTATATCGCCGTCACCGCGTCGCTGCTGGCGGTCGCCCTCGCCTATCCGGTGGCTCTGCTGCTGCGCAAGCCGTTCCGCGGTTCGCTGACGCTGTCGGCGCTGATCAAGGCGCCGCTGCTGGTGCCCGGACTGGTCGCTGCCTTCCTCTTCGTCAACGTCATTTCCTACCATGGCATCGTCAACCAGCTGATGCTGTCGCTCGGCTTGTGGGATGCACCGGTGCGCCTGCAGAACGACAAGAATGGCTATGGCGTCATTCTCCTCCAGGTCTGGAAACAACTGCCCTTCGCCTTTCTGCTGCTGTCCGCCGCAGTGCAGGCCTTGCCCGATGCCGTACTGCTGGCGGCGCGCGATCTGGGGGCCGGCCCGCTCGACCGGTTCCGCAAGGTCGTGCTGCCGCTGACCGCGGGCGCCATGCAGGCGGCCCTCGTACTGATCTTTATCGGCGCGGCGGGCGATTTCAGCTTCCAGGCCGTGGCCGGTCCGCCCAGCGTCGACTCCCTGGCGACCCTGATGACTAGCGTGCAAAGCACCCAGGGCGACTGGAACGGCGCGGCCGTGGTTGCGGTCACGCTGATGGCGCTCTCCCTGTTTGGCTCTGCCGCGCTGGCCATTCTGGTGCGTGGCGCCACCCGCCTGGCGAGGGGATAGCCATGTCCGCCAAAATCCTGCAGCGCCTGCTCGTCGCCGTGCTGGTCGCCGTCATGCTGGTCTGGCTGATCGTGCCCTTTGCCATGGCCATCCTGTGGTCGATGGTCGATCCATCGACGGCCTGGACCTATCCCGATCTGCTGCCACCCAAGCTGTCCTTTGAGCGCTGGTGGATCATGTGGCAGACCACGTCGCTGCCCACCGCCATCCTCAATTCCTATTCCCTGGCGCCGATCGCCGCCCTCCTCACCGCCCTGCTGGCGGCGCCGACTGCCTTTGCCTTCGGGCGGCTCGATTTTCCCGGCAAGGGGTTGGCGCAGATCCTGATCCTCGTGCCGCTGGTCATGCCCGGCTTCGTGGTGGCGATTTTCTTTGCCTCCATCCTGCTGCAGATGGGCTTTTTCGCGCGCTACCCGGCCATCCTGTTCGGCCATGTCATCCTTTACCTGCCCTATGCGGTGCGCATCCTCAGCGTCTCGTTCGGCCAGGTGCGCACCGACGTGGTCAATGCCGCGCGCGATCTGGGTGCATCGCCCTGGCAGGTGTTTCGCGTTGCCTACCTGCCGGTGCTGCGACCGGGCATTTTTGCCGCCTTCCTCGTGGTGTTCATTCTCTCGCTCGAGGAATTTGCTTTGGCCTTCGTGGTCGGCTCGCCCGATTTCACCACCATCCCGACCATTCTCTATTCCTATCTTGGCTACAACTTCATCCGCCCCAATGCGGCAGTTGTGGCCCTGATCCTGGTCGTTCCCAATGTCCTGCTGATGCTCGGGCTGGAACGATTGCTGCAATCGGCCAATCCGGCCTCGGTATCTGGAAAAGGCTGACACCCCATCTCAAGGAGAGACGTCATGCTACGCAAAATCATGCTCGCGGCGACCACCGCGCTGCTTTCGATCGGCCCCGTCATGGCCGCCGACGACCTGCTCACCGCCAGCTGGGACGACGTCATCGCCCAAGCCAAGCAGGAGGGCGAACTCAACTGGTATGTCTGGTATTTCCAGCCCGAGTTCCGCGAACAGGTCAGGGTCTTCGAAGACCTCTATGGCATCAAGGTCAATGTGCCCGACGTCACCAGTGGCGACGATGTCAAGAACAAGCTGCTGGCCGAGGCTGGCCGCGAGGTGGGCGATATTGACGTCATCGCGCTTGGCGGTGACGCCGCCAATACGATCGACGTGACCAAGGTCTTCTACGGTCCGATCCTGCCCGTATTGCCAGAGGCAGGTGCGCTCACCGACAAGATCAATGGCGGCGACGGCCAGGGCTACGCGGTCGCCTATTGGGGCAACCAGACCGGCATGGCCTATGACAGCAACCGTGTCGATGTCGCGACCCTGCCCCAGACCCTTGATGAACTGGCCGCCTGGATCGATGCCAATCCTGGCCAGCTCGGCTTCAACTATGAAAAGGGTGGCTCGGGTCCGTCCTTCATCCACAATATTGCCCGCAATATCTTGGGCATTGCCCCCGACGCCGTGATCGACGCCGTCCCTGACTTGGCCCCGGTCTGGGACTGGTTCAATGCGCGGGAAGACAAGTTCGTCATCACCGGTTCCAATGCCGACAGCCTGACGCGCCTCAACAGCGGCGAGTTCCTCATGGTCCCGGCTTGGGAGGACATGCTGTTCTCGCTCCAAACCAAGAATGAAGTGGGCAGCCAGATCAAGCTCTACGTCCCCGATTGGGGTATGAACGGTGGCGGCAATATCGTTGCCATTCCGGCCAATGCGCCCAACAAGGCCGCCGCGCTGCTCTTCGTCTCCTGGCTGACTTCGGCCGATACCCAGACTGCCTTCAACCAGCGCTTTGGCACCGCCCCGGCCAATAGCAATGCCGACAGCAGCAAGGCCCTGGTCTCGGCCGCTGAGCGCGCCAATACGCGCCTCTGGACCATGCCCATCAACAGCAACGACGTGGTGCCTGCCTTCATCGAGAACGTCGTGCAGGACTGATCACGTCGCCCATCACAGGCCTGGAGGCAAGTTTGCCTCCAGGCGCCTCCCTCCATAGGTCTGAAAAATAATGGCGCTTATCCTGCCCACCAAAGCCCCCGGGGCCTTCATTGCCCATCGCGGCGCTTCCGCCCACGCCCCCGAAAACACCCTTGCCGCCTACCATCTCGCTGCTGATGCCGGCTTCGGATGGATCGAGGTCGATACCCAGCTCAGCAGCGACGGCAGGGCGGTGATGATGCACGACCCCACCGTCGACCGTACTACCGACGGCCACGGTCATGTCTGCGCACTCGATCTTGCCGCGCTGCGCGACCTTGATGCCGCACGTGTTCTGCCCGGCCAGGCACGCCAGCAGATACCGACCCTCGAAGAGACCATTGCCTGCGTGCTCGATCGCGACCTGGGGCTGGTGCTGGAGATCAAGCCGATCTGGGGCAGCGATATCGAGCACGGCCGCGCCGTCGCCGCCATCGTCGAGGCTATGTGGCCGCGCGACAATGACAAGCTCGTCGTGTCGAGCTTTTCAGCCTCCTGTCTGCTGTCCTTCCGGCGGGTTACTCCCTGGGCGTCGCTGGCGCTTGCAGCCGACGTGGTGGTCGCCAACCCGCGCGACTATATCGACATGCTGGGTGTCTCCGCCTTTCACCTCAACTATCAGTTCGCCCTCGACCAGGGGGTAGATCGCCTACTGGCAACCGGCGCGCAGGTCGCTGTAGCCACCGTCAATGACGCCGACCTGGCCGCCAGGCTGCTGGCGCGCGGCATACACGGGATTATGACTGACCGCATCGACGTCATGACGGCCAACACGTGACGCGGGCCGTCCGCATTGGCACGATCCTCGACGAGGCTGCCTCCCCGGCGTTGCATTGGTTTGCGCGCCGGGCCAGCCTGACGGTGGACGAAAAGCCGGGACGGCAATTCGCCACTGAGGCGGACCACTCCGTCTAGCGGCTGATCCGCGCCAGCATTGACCAATGGTTTCCCGGCGATGCCGTCCTGGGCGAGGAGCTGGGTGGAGAAATTGCTGGTCTGACCTGGGTGATCGACCCCATCGACGGCACCTCCAATTTTCTCAACGGCCTGCCGATCTGGGGCGTTTCCATCGGATTGATGGATGGACGCGAGCCGCTGCTGGGTGCAATCGCGCTGCCGGCCCTGGGCCTGCGCCTGGTCGACGGGACGAGCCTGCCAGCGCTGCCGCCTGCGGGAAGGCCATCCATACCGACAATCGCGGTGGGCTGGAACGCGGGACTGGCAGAGCACGACGAGCGCCACCAACTTGCAACTATACGCGCCCCTGGATTTGAGACAGTCGCATACCGGCTCCTTGATCGATCAACGTTCTCGTCAATTGTCAGTGATACCCAGAGTTCGCCATCGGCTGCTGCAAGAAGATCGCGGGCACGACGAGCAACAGCAAGGTCACGCGTTCCAAGGGCGTCGCGAACAAATGGTGCCCGCAGGTCAAGCGAGACTAGGGAAGTTGGAATGCGCCGGTAGTAAACCCAGCTATGGCCACGACGCTTCAGGTCCCGATCCAGGTGGTCGAATTCGCCCATCGGTTCTCGCGAACCGTCGTCATGC
This sequence comes from Devosia sp. FKR38, assembly GCF_005222805.1. Lineage (GTDB taxonomy): Bacteria > Pseudomonadota > Alphaproteobacteria > Rhizobiales > Devosiaceae > Devosia. The sequence continues at coordinate 75,828 of NZ_STGC01000005.1, forward strand.
GTATCACGGTTTGTGGCGCATTTTGTAGCACAGATTCGACGAAAATAGAGCCGGATGCTAGCCGCTGGCGCAAAAAAACCAGCGTTTTCAGTCGTTTGGGTGACGTTGAAAATGGAGCGGGTGAAGGGAATCGAACCCTCGTCATCAGCTTGGGAAGCTGCTTCTCTACCATTGAGATACACCCGCAACGCGCCGATAGATGCTGGAAATCGGGCAGGGCGTCAAGGCTCTCGCGCGCCGATCAGCACAGGGTCGGCAAAGCGGGCTAGGCCGGCCTATTCGACATAGGGCCGGAAATGCTTGGAGAGCTTGAGCGTCTGCGCCTGGTAGTTTGAGCCCAGGGCCGAGCCATAGAGCCGGTCGGGCGCTTCGGCGAGCCGTTCATAGATCAGCCGGCCAATGGTCTGGCCGTGGCCGAGCAGGAACGGCACTTCGCGGCTGCGCACTTCGAGCACCGCGCGGCTGCCCGTGCCGCCGGCCGAGGAATGGCCAAAGCCGGGGTCAAAAAAGCCCGCGTAATGCACGCGGAACTCGCCCACCAGCGGATCAAACGGCAGCATTTCAGCCGCATGAGTTGGCGGCACATGCACCGCCTCATCGCTCACCAGAATGTAGAATTCGTCGGGGTCGAGGATCAACTCCTCGCGCCCGCGGTTGAACAGCGGCTCCCAGAACTCATGCACATCGAGCGCGTTCTTCTTGTCGACATCCACTACGGCCGTGTGGCGCTTGGAGCGGAAGCCGACGAGGCCCTTGCGGCCGGCGCCCTTGAGATCGATCGAGAGGGCGACGCCCTCGCCCACCGGCACCGCATTGTCATAGACCAGCGTATCGCTGGCATGCAGCGCGATGTGTTCGGCCACGGTCAGCCGGTTGTCGCCGCGCCGGAAGCGCATCTGGCTCAGCCGCGAGCCGGTGCGCACCAGAACGGGGAAGGTACGCGGGCTGACTTCGAGGTAAAGCGGACCGCTATAGCCGGCCGGCATCTGGTCAAAACCACGGGCGCGGTCGCCGATGACGCGGGTGAACACGTCCAGCCGCCCGGTCGAGCTCTTGGGATTGGCCGAGGCGCTGACCTCGTCGGGCAGGTTGAGCGCTTCCTGCAGGGGGACGAGATAGACGCAGCCGCGTTCAAGCACCGCGCCGCGCGTCAGATCGATCTCATGTAGCTTGAGGGCCTCGATGCGCTCGGCCACCGAATGGCTGGGGCCGGGCAGGAAGCTCGACCGCACGCGGTAGGCCACGTCGCCCAGGCGCAGGTCGAGACTGGCCGGTTGCACCTGATCGGCATCAAAGGGGCGGGCAGCCGCGATGGCGCCCCGCTTGTGCAGCAGCTCGATCAGCCGGGCGGTGAAGACGCCCTGCGGCCAGCTCTCTTGCTTGTCCATGCTCACGCGTTTCCCGATGCCTTGTGTGTTCCTATCAATCCCTGCAATTGACGCCAACCGGCAATTGGCCTTAGATCACAGCCAGTGGTGATTTGGCCGGTCGCTTGCAGCCACTTTAAACAAATTGCTAAAGACCGTTTGGGAACCGGCCGCCTGTTGCGCGCCGGTTTTTTGTTATGAAAGTGCGATCATGTCCAAGGCCAACAACCCTTTGAACGATCCTGCCCGCCGGGCGCCCGATACGCAGTTGGTCCATGACGGCGCGACCCGCACCGCTTTCAACGAAACCAGCGAAGCGCTGTTTCTCAACTCCGGCTATAGCTATCCCAGCTCCGATCATGCCGAGCGGCTGTTCAAGGGCGAGATCCCGGGCGCGCATAACTACTCGCGCTTTGCCAATCCCACTGTCGACATTTTCCAGAACCGCATGGCCCTGCTCGAAGGCGCCGAGGCGGCGCGCGGTTTTGCCACCGGCATGGCCGCTGTCACCAATGCGGTGATGAGCCAGGTGCGCGCCGGCGATCACATTGTGGCCAGCCGGGCGCTGTTTGGCGGCTGTCGCTTCGTGGTCGAGGACTTCATGCCCCGCTATGGCGTCAGCTCGACACTGGTCGACGGGCGCGACCCCGCCAATTTTGCCGCCGCCATGCAGCCCAATACCAAGGTTGTCTTCATCGAGACGCCGACCAATCCGACGCTGGAACTGGTCGATATCCGGGCCGTGGCCGATATCGCCCATGCCCATGGCGCCGTGCTGATCGTCGACAATGTCTTTGCCACCGCGCTCTACCAGAAGCCCCTCGCGCTGGGCGCGGACCTGGTCACCTATTCGGCCACCAAGCATATTGACGGCCAGGGCCGCGTGCTGGGCGGCATCGTACTGGGCTCCAAAAAGCTCATCGAGGGTGATCTGCATACCTTCCTGCGCCAGACCGGTGCGTCACTGAGCCCTTTCAATGCCTGGGTGCTGCTCAAGGGGCTGGAAACCCTGCCGCTGCGCGTGCGGCAGATGACGGCCAGCGCCACCGCGGTGGCCGAAGCCTTGGCCGGCCACCCCAAGGTGGAGCGGGTGATCTATCCGCATCACCCCAGCCATCCGCAATATGACCTGGCCAAGCGTCAGATGACCGCCGGCTCGACCCTGGTGGCCATGGAAATCAAGGGCGGGCAGGAGGCAGCGTTCGCCCTGTCGGATTCCCTGGCCGTGATCCTGATCTCCAACAATCTGGGCGACGCCAAATCGCTCATCACCCATCCGGCCACCACCACCCATGCGCGCCTGACCGAGGCGGCGCGCCTCGAGGTCGGGGTGACCTCGGGCCTGCTGCGCCTGTCGGTGGGGCTCGAGGCCAGTGACGATCTGGTAGCGGATCTGCTCTATGGTCTGGACCAGATCTAGGAGGAGACGCGCTTGCGGCTGACGGTTTGGCTATCGGGATTGGCGCTGGTCGCAGGCCTCGCCGCGGCGCCGGCCCTGGGCCAGGCGCTGCCCTATCACGCCGACCCTTCCGCCCGCGATATCGTGCCATCGGCATCTGCCGTGCCCGCCATTCGCTTTCTGACCACCGCAGACTTTCCGCCGTTCAACTTCCGCGATGCGACCGGCGCGCTGATCGGCTTCAACATCGATCTGGCCAAGGCCATCTGCGAAGAGGCCAAGGCGGCCTGCACCATCCAGGCCTGGCCCTGGGAAATGGTTGCCGACGCACTGTCAGACAATCAGGGCGATGCGCTGATCGCTGGGCTCGACATGTCACCGGCCAATGGTGCGCTGTTTGATTTTTCGGCGGTCTATATCGCCTTGCCGGGGCGCTTTGTGACGCGGCTGGCTGATGCCACAAATTTCAGTGCCGACAAGCTCGCCGGCAAGACGGTGGCCGTGCGGCGCGGCACCGCCCATGCCGCTTTCATGGCGCGCTATCTGCCGGATGTGAAGCTGGCGAATTTTGACACCGAACTCGATGCCCTGGCCGCTGTCGAGACCAATCAGGCCGATGCCTTCTTCGGCGATGCCATGCGCGCCTCGTTCTGGCTCAATGAGCATCTTGATTGCTGCAGCTTTGCCGGCGACGCCTATTTCCGGCCGCGCCAGTTCGGCGAGGGCCTGTCGATCGCCGTGCCCGCCGGCAGCGAGGCCATGCGCCATGTCATCGACTGGGCGCTGGTGCGCCTCAAAGACAATGGCGTGCTCGACGAGCTCTATCTGCGCTGGTTCCCGGTGGGCTTCTACTGAACCGCAGCCAGCCGTGATCGCCGGCCGATCAGAAATTCTGCGATGAGCAGATTGGGCACCCAGCACAGCCAGGCGATGGCCGAATAGGCCCCGGCGAACTCCAGACCGGCGACCATCGACACTGGCAGGTAGAGCCGCAGCGTCACCGCGGCCAGCGTCAGGGCAATCGAGCGGATCATCCACACGCGATGTCCGGCAAGATTGCCGGCCATGGCCGAGCGGATGCCGGCGGCGGTGGTGGCCACCCAGAGCACGGCCAGAAGGGCAAAGCCGGCTGCGGCAACCGGGCCAGCAGTGGTGGTCAGAGCAAGCCAGAGCCCGCCCAAGCCGCTCAGCAGCACCGCCACGCCATAGACCCGCCCCAGCAGGCGATGGATGGCGCGATGCCTGTCGCGCAGGCCGCGCCAGAGCTGAAACGGCACCAGGGCAAGCGCCACCGGGGCGAGGCCCACATGGGTGAAAAAGGCCAATGGGCGCAAAGTGGCGTGATAGGCCACCGTGGGCATGGTCAGCTCCACGCCGGCGATGAGAAAACGCCACGACACCAGGGCGACGCCCATGCACAGCACCCAGAACACCACATTGCGCACAGCGCCCAAGCTCGATACCAACACGAGAGTTCACCCGATCTGATTGCAGCTTGACACTGTAAAGCAGCTTGGCTTGACACTGTCAAGCTGACGTATTGAGGTACGGCATGCCCGCACGCCCCGCCAGCCCGAAACCGGCCCATAGTCACCCCAATCTGCGGGAGGCGCTCATTGACGCCGGGCTGACCTTGCTGGCCAGCGAGGGCACGTCTGGCTTGACCCTGCGGAAATGTGCGGCGCTGGCCGGCGTTTCACATGCTGCGCCGGCGCATCATTTTGCCGGGCTGCCGGGCCTGTTGACCGCCATCGCCACGCGCGGTTTTCGCATCTTCGCCCAGACCATGCTGGAAGATGCAGCAGCAGCGCCCGACACTCCGCGCGCGCGGCTCTACGCTATCTGCACCGGCTACTACCGCTTTGCCTTTGAGCATCCAGCCCTGTTCGATCTGATGTTCAGGCAGATGTGTGCGGAACCCGTGACCCTGGATGATGCTGAGCTGATGCAGGCCAGTGACGCGGCCTATGGTGTGCTGGCGCAGGCCTGCGCGCCCTTTGTGCAGGACGGGCAGGCCGCGCAGACCACCCAGTTCCAGGTGTGGTCGCTTATCCATGGCTATGCCTGCCTGGCGCTCGCCAACAAATATGCGCGGGAAGAGTTCAGCAGGAACCTGCCAGCGCTGCTGTCGCTGCTCGACAAGCTGGAGCTGAAGGCCTAGCTGGGCAGGCGGCGGTGGCGGGCGCGTGCGGCCACTTCGATGGCGGCGGTGGTGAGGCGATCCAGCTCGAGCTTGTCGCGCAGCATTTCGAGGAAGCGCAGCTCTTCCTGCTCAAGATGCAGATCGACCGCCGTCACTTCCACAGCCAGCGCATAGGCCGTGTCCTGTAGTTTGAAGGGCAGGGCCTCGATGGCGTCGTCGATCACCTGGTCGAGCCCGCCGGGGCCATTGAGCGTATCGGCGCAGGCATTGGCCACCTGAGCCAGGCGGGTCGTGTCAAAGCCCTCAAAGACCGGCAGGCGACCGATCAGCGCCTGGATGCGTGCCAGCTCTTCATGGGTCATCTGGCTGTCCGAAGACGCCGCGACAATCATCAGGTGGATCAGGGCGTCGTGCGCGCGATTGGGCATGAAAACTTCCGCATTTGACTTCTGATTGCGATAGCTAGGCGTCCGCGCCCCGCTTGGCAAGCACAGGACGGCGCGAAAACGTTGACGCGCCGGGTTGGGGATGCAACACAACGCGGCGTTTCCTCATCTTGAAAGGCTCGCCCTTTGTCGCCCGCTGTTTTGCCCGCTCTCGATCCCGCGTTCTTTGACGCCGCCCAGACTGCCCGCGCCTGGCCGTTCGAGGAAGCGCGCAAACTGGTCAAGCGGCTGGAAAAGTCCGGCAAGGGCGAAGCCCTGTTCGAGACCGGCTATGGCCCCTCAGGCCTGCCCCATATCGGCACCTTCGGCGAAGTGGCCCGCACCACCATGGTGCGCACGGCCTTCCGCCTGCTGACCCGCGACCAGGTGCCGACGCGCCTGCTGTGCTTTTCCGACGACATGGATGGCATGCGCAAGATTCCCGACACCGTCCCCTCCAAGGAGGCGATGGAGCCGCATCTGCAAAAGCCGCTGACCGCAGTGCCCGACCCGTGGACCAATGAATATCCTAGCTTTGGCGAGCACAACAACGCCATGCTGCGCCGGTTCCTGGACACCTTCGGCTTCGACTACGAATTCGCCAGCGCCACCGACTACTACAAGTCTGGCAAGTTTGACGCCGTGCTGATGCGCGCTGCCGAGCGCTATGATGACATCATGAAGGTGATGCTGCCCACCCTGGGCGCCGAGCGCCAGGCCACCTATAGCCCCTTCCTGCCCATCTCGCCGATCTCGGGCCGGGTGCTCTATGTCCCTATGAAGGACGTCGACGCCAAGAACGGCATGGTGACCTTCACCGACGAAGACGGCCGCGACACCACCGTGCCGGTGACCGGCGGCCATGTGAAGATGCAGTGGAAGCCCGACTTCGGCATGCGCTGGGCCGCGCTGGGCGTCGATTTCGAGATGTTCGGCAAGGACCATCAGACCAATGCGCCGATCTATGACAAGATCTGCGAAATCCTCGGTGGCAAGGCCCCCGAGCACTATGTCTATGAGCTGTTCCTGGATTCGGAAGGTCAGAAGATCTCCAAGTCCAAGGGCAATGGCCTGACCATTGACGAGTGGCTGACCTATGCCAGCAACGAAAGCCTGGGGCTCTACATGTTCCAGAAGCCGCGCACGGCCAAGCGGCTGCATTTCGACGTCATCCCGCGCGCCGTGGACGAGTATTACAGCTTCATCGATGGCTACCAGAAGCAGGATATCGCCACGCGCCTGGAGAACCCGGTGTTCCATGTGCACTACGGTGCCGTCCCGACCACGCATATGCCGGTTACCTTTGCGCTGCTGCTGAACCTGGCCACGGCCTCGAACCCGGAAACGCCCGAAGTCATGTGGGGCTATATCTCGGCCTATGCGCCGGGCGTGACGCCGCAGACCCATCCACATCTCGATGCGCTCGTCGGCTACGCCATGCGCTATTTCCGCGACTTTGTGCAGAAGTCCTATCGCGCCCCCGACGATGTCGAGCGCGTTGCCCTCGAGGCCCTGTCGGCTGCCTTCGGTACACTGCCGGCCGATGCGGACAGCGAAGCCATCCAGAATGCGGCGCTCGACGTGGCGCGCGGCATCGAGCGCTATCAGGATCACTCCCGCACCGGCCCCAATGGCGGTCCGGGCGTGTCCGGCGAGTTCTTCCAGATGCTCTATCAGGTGCTGATCGGGCAGGAGCGCGGCCCCCGCTTCGGCTCTTTCGCGGCGCTCTACGGCATCGACAACAGCCGCCGGTTGATCGCCGACGCCCTCGCAGGCAAGATGCTGGCCCAGTAAAAACGGGCGTGGCGCATGGACTACGGAAACATGCACCACGCCAGTCTACCCGCCGCTGTCGCGGCCGGTAATTACTCCGCCGCTGTGTCGGCGATATGCTCGAGAATGTCGCCCGGCTGGCACGCCAGATAGCGGCAGATGGCGTCGAGGGTGTCGAAGCGGATGCCCTTGACCTTGCCACCCTTGAGCAGGCTCAGATTGGCTTCGGTGATGCCGATATATTCGGCCAGGTCCTTGGACTTGACGCCGGTTTGCGCCAGCACGACGGCCAGATTGATCCTGATGGCCATGCCGGTCACACGAACTGACTGTTTTCTTCAGCGACGATGGCGGCCTTTTCCATGGCCCAGGCCAAGGCAGCAATGGTGGCGGCAAACAGCGCCATCAGCAGCATGTCGCTGTTAAGGGCAATAGCCAGCTGGCGCTTGCCCGGCCCGGCGTTCCAGGTCAGCAACAGCACCATCAGCGTATAGCCGACCGGCTTGGCCAGGGCCGCCACGCCCATACCAAGGGCGAAGTCGCGCAGACCCGCGATGCCCCGGGGGGCGAAGGGATGGCCCTTGGCGAACGCACGAAAGCAGACCCCAAGCCGGATCAGCCCCCAGGACAGCGGCAGCACGGCCAATAGGGTTACCACAGCGGCGATCAGGCGCTGCATCGGGCCAAACTCCCCCAGCAGTTCGGGCGCCAGGGTCACCTGGCGCAGGATATCGTCCTGATCGGCGAGGCCCCAATAGAGCGCGACACCCAGCGGCAACAGCGCCGCAAGGGCAGCTGCGCCTGTGCCGGCGGTGTTGAACAGCAGCGCCGTGCGCGCGGCAATAGGAACGCTGAAGCCAGGATAGGTGCTGGCATGCAGGGGCGTGGCTTTGATGTCGATCATCACTGGGTCTCCTTGATAGGCCTTCTCTAGTCCAGAAATTATCGTTTGACAATAAGAAAATGCTGCAAAAGAATATGGACGCATTGTTTTGCAATAAGGAGTTGATATGCGTCGTTCTGTTTTCGCCGGCCCCGCGCTGGCTCTGTCCCTCGTGCTGCTTGGGGCCACTGCGGGCCATGCCACCCCCACCACCAGCAAGGGCCAGATCTCGGTGGCCCAGGTGCTCGAAATGGTGGATCTCGCCAAGTCCGATCCTGCCGCCCGCATGACCGTGATCGCCTATCTCGCCGGCGTCGGCGAGACGGCGGGGATCCTGCTGTCGGAAGCCCAGCAGCGTGGCGCCACGCCCATGTCCTGCAGCAAGAGCTTCAACCTCGATGAAACCGTTGTGGCCAGCGCGCTGACCGCCGCTGTGCCCGATCAGGCGGGTTGGGCCGAAACACCGGCCACGCCCATTGTCGTCGCTGATCTGTTCAAGCGGGCAGGGTGCCACTGAGGCGGGTCCATTCGCGCAAAGGCGTTGCCTGGCGGTGGCTCTAGCTGCCGCTGGGCGACACCCGCGCCAACAGGGCACGCGCTTCGGGCGGCATGTCATGGCTGATGCGACGGTACACCCGCCCATTGGGTGTCCGCCGCAGCAGGTCGAGGTCGACCAGCTCGCGGCGCAGCAGCGCATAGTCGTCATACTCGTGCCAGTCGCGCAGCATGGCGCTGACTTCCGGCTCGCTCATCTGCCGGTCTTCCGGCAGATAGGACCACACCACCCAGAGCGCCAGCAATTGGTCAGCCCGCTTGCTCGGCCAGCGCAGCAAGCGCCCACTGGCGTCAAAGCACCGCGCCACCCGGTCGATCTTTTTGGGGTCGATGGCGTCGGTCATGGCTGCAACAGCTTGCGGAAGTACACCACGCGCTGGGTCTCTTGGAAACCGAGCGCGGTGTGCATGCTGTGGCTGTCCAGATTATCGAGCGCAGCATCAGACGCGAACTCGCTGATGCCCCGCGCCACGGCCCAGCCTTCGACGGCGGCGACCAGCTGGCGCGCCACGCCGTGGCGGCGATGCGCCGGGTCAACATAGATGCCTTCCAGAAACGCCGCTGGCGACGTCTTGCAGCCATTGACAAAGTCATGCCGCAGGGCGGCTTCCGCCAGGCCAATGGCCGCGCCGGTGTCGGAGCGCGCGATGAAATTGGCCGTCTCGTCCGCCGATGCGAGCAAGCCGGCGATGTCGGACAGATGCGCGTCTGTCCCATGCTTGGGCCAGAGCGCCTCGCGCAGGGCGAGCCAGTCGGCGATGTCGGCCTGAGTCGCCAGCGTGACGATCATTGGCTGGCCCAGATGATGCGGGCGATCCACTCGACCTGGCCGAGATCAAGGATGCGCGGCTCATAGGCCGGGTTGAGCGAATGCAGCTCGATCTGCCGGGCCGACTGGCGCGCCAGGATCTTGGCCATCACCTCGCCATCGCGGGTCTTGACCACGACACGATCGCCGCGCCGCACCTGCTCGGTGGGCGAAACGACGATGCGGTCGCCCTCCCGATAGAGCGGTTCCATGGAATCGCCGGTGACTTCGAGGGCATAGATGCCATTGTCGCCCGGCGAGGGCAGGGCGACCTCATCCCAGCCCTGGCCGGCGGGAAAGCCGGCGCTGTCGAAAAAGCCGCCACTGCCCGCCTGGGCCAGGCCGAGCAGGGGGACGGTGGGCGTATTGGCCGCCGCGCCGCCGAACTGCAGAAAGGCGCCCGTGCCGGAGAGGAAGGTGTCAAAACTCTCCCCGGTGGCGTCCAGGATCTTGGAAATGCTCTCGGTGGACGGCCAGCGCTCCCGCCCGTCCTTGCTGACGCGCTTGGATACATTGAAGGCGGTGGCATCAAGCCCCGCCAGCTTGGCCAGCGCCGATACGGAATGACCATGGCGCCGCGCCAGCGCGTCGATCCCATCCCATATGGCGCGGTGTGACAGCATGCGTGAGGCCCGTTTGCAGGAACTGTGTCTTAGGTGTGGAATTAAGTCCTAGGTTCTAGCAGGGGGCGGAGGCGGTGTAAAGAGTGGGGGGAGGCGCTTGCCGCCGGGCCAGCCCGCCATTAGGTTCGCCACCATGAGCACCCCTGAATTCGTCTACAAGATCGCCACCCTGGCTGCCTGGGCGCCTGCCCGTGACACAGCGGCCTTTGCCGGCATGCCGATCGATGCCAACGATGGCTACATCCATTTCTCCAGCGCCGAGCAATTGGCCGAGACGCTGCGCCTGCATTTTGCCGGCCAGTCCGACCTGGTGCTGCTGGCGGTGCGCAGCGCCGATCTGGGCGCTGGCCTGGTGTGGGAAGCCTCGCGCGGTGGCGCGCTGTTCCCGCATTTCTACGGTGGTCCCTTGCCCACCGCTGCCATTGCCTGGGAAAGCGCCATCAGCGTCGCCAGCGATGGGTCCTGTGCTTTGCCCGAGGCCGTTCGATGATCCTGTCTGCTCTTTCGCACTTGCTCCGCCTGCCCGCCGTTTCCGGTCTCGCCCAGCAGAGCCTGCTCAAGATGGATACCGAGACGGCGCATGCGGCGACAATTGCCGCGCTGCGCATGGGCCTGTCGCCCGAGGCGCAGCAACCGGACGCGGCCGAACTCAGGACCACGCTGTGCGGTCTCGAATTGTCCAATCCGGTCGGCATGGCCGCAGGCTTCGACAAGAATGCCGAAGTGCCGCGCCAGCTGGCGCGCCTCGGCTTTGGCATGGTTGAAATCGGCACGGTGACCCCGCGTCCGCAGATGGGCAATGCCAAGCCGCGCCTGTTCCGGATTACCGAGGCCCAAGGCGTCGTCAACCGCATGGGCTTCAACAATGAGGGCCATGCCGCTGCCTTCGAACGGCTCAAGGGCCTGCGCGTGCCCGCGGCGCTTGGCGTCAACATCGGCGCCAACAAGGACAGCGAGGATTTCGTCGCCGACTATGTCGCCGGGGTGAACACCTTTGCCGACATCGCTGATTATCTCACCGCCAATATTTCCTCGCCCAATACGCCCGGCCTGCGCAATCTGCAGGCCGACGAGGCGCTCAAGCGCCTGTTGGGTGAAGTGCTCGCCGCCCGCGCCAAGGCGCGCACCCGCGTGCCGGTGTTCCTCAAGATTGCGCCCGATCTCGATGAAGCGGCGCTCGATGCCATCGCCCGCGTCGTGCTGGCCACCGATCTCGATGGCCTGATCGTCTCCAACACCACCGTCAGTCGCGACACCGTGGCGGGTCTTGAGAATGCCGAGGAAACCGGCGGCCTCTCCGGCAAGCCGCTGTTTGACCTGTCGACCCGCAAACTGGCCCAGATGCGCCAGCGCGTCGGCGACCTGCCCATCATCGGCGTTGGTGGCATTCATTCGGCGGCCTCGGCCCTGGCCAAGTTTGAGGCCGGCGCCAATGCCATCCAGCTCTATTCGGCCATGGTGTTTGGCGGCTTCGACCTGCTCGACACCATCAAGCGCGGCCTGGTGGCCGGCGTGCGCGCCCAGGGCCAGACCAATATCGTGGCGCTTGTCGGCAGCAAGACCACCGATTGGGCCGAAGGCCGGGCCTCCGCCTAGGCCTTTTCGGCCCCGGTCGAGAACAGCGCCTCGAACTGCCCGTCCTCGATGCGCGCGGCGGCGATCACCGCCTGGGTGCGGCTATCGACGTCCAGCTTCTGCAGGATCGCCGAGACATGCGCCTTGACGGTGGCCTCCGAGATCGAGAGCTCATAGGCGATCTGCTTGTTCATCAGCCCGTCGCTGAGCATCATGAGCACGCGCACCTGCTGCGGCGTTAGCGTCGACAGCCGCCGCATCAGCGCGCTATGGGCGTCTTCCCCGCTCAGCGTCGTCCCCTCGGGCACAAAGACATCGCCATTGAGCACCGTTTCGATGGCGCGGCGGATCTCGGTGGGGCCGACAGATTTGTGCAGATAGCCGGCGGCGCCCAGCTCGAAGGCGCGCCGCACCACCGTGCTGTCTTCGACGGCCGAAATGATCATCACCGGAATGTCGGGATATTGCGCGCGTAGCAGCAACAGGCCCGAAAAGCCGCGCACGCCGGGCATGTTGAGATCGAGCAGCACCAGATCACAGTCGCGATCAGCATCCAGCGCACTGCTGAGGCCCGTCAGGTCCCCGGCTTCCTCGACACTGATGGTTGCGTCTCCCCCGGACAGGGTCTGCCGCAGCGCGGCGCGGAACAACGGGTGATCATCCACGATAATGATGCGACGACGGGTCATGTTTGCGTCAGGCCTTCCAGTCGGGCGGCGGATCAACTGATGTCACCATACCGCCATAAGCACCTGGAAAAGCGGAATTCCAGGACCTCTCCCCTTGCATAATGGGGCAATGCTTAACGGGATGTTTACCATGTTTTCCCAAGAGTAACCTTTAGACCTTCGTGTTGACTCGCGGGGGGACCGTCTCTTGATGACAGGTAGACTCCATGGCCCGCGCCTATTCAGTTCAGGATCCGTCCGAGCATGTCAGCGATCCCTTGCCGGGCGATTGGCAGGCCCTGCGTGGCGAACTTGTTGCGCTGCTCGATCAGGTCGAGGGACGATATGCGCGCGTGGAAGAGCCCGATCCGGCGCTTTCCGGGCTGAGTGCACGGGTCCGCAACCTGCGCGATCAGGTCGTTGGTCCCGAGCCGTCCATCCGCCGCCGCGAGGCCCTGAGGACCGTCAAGCGCGCCGTCGATCGCTTCAGCGACCGCGACGAACTGGCCCGCCATGACGATGAACCCGACGCGCTGACCAGCGCCATTGCCGAAATCCGCGGTCGTCAGATGTCGAGCTCGGCAGCAGCGCTCGGGCGCCGCGCCACCGACATGCCCGAGTTCCGCGAGCTCAACGCGCTGGTGGGGGGGCTCTCCGGGCGCCTCGAACGGCTCGAAGGCGAGCTCAAGCACCAGCGCACCGGCAGCAGCAGCGTGCAGGAAGTGGCCAGCCAGGTCGAACAGTTGACCCATGTGGTGGAGCTTTTGGCCGGCGCGGTGGGCGAGACTGGCCAGGTCAAGCGCCTGGAAGCCCAGATCGGCGCCCTTGCCGCCCTGATCGAGCAGGGGCCCAAGGTCGACCTCACCACCATCAACCGGCGACTGGACGATGTCTCTACCACCGTCAGCAAGCTGGCCGAACTGCAAGCCCAGCAGATGGAGCGCGAGATCATCCGCGAGGAGCGCATTGCCGCCCAGCCGCGGAACGACGCCGCCGCCCCTCTGCTGCCGGCCATGGAGGCCATCGAGCACAGCGTGCGCAACGTCTATGACCGTATCGATTCCATCGAGCGGAATGTGGCGCTGTCCTCCAGCGATTTCGAACGCCTGACCAGCGAGATGGCCGCCTTCACCCAGGCCATGAAGAATGGGCAGACGGCGCCCGAAGGCCTGATCTACAAGGTCGAAGCGCTGGCCGATCGCATCGGCGGCTTTGAGGCGGCCAATGGCCATGTCGCCGGCCTCAAGCAGGACATCGAAGACCTGCGCGACGCCGTCATGTCCGGCATGGAGCCGCGCTTCAACCGCATCGAGACCCAGATTGACGCCCTGTCCGAGCGCATGGTCCCGGCCGGCGACAGTGTCCAGGTCGAGAGCCAGCTCAAGCAGCTGATGGCTCGCATGGACGAGACCAGCGCCCAGCTCAACGGCCTGGCCAAGCTCTATTCCAAGTCCGGTGACAGCGCCGACCTCGAAGCCATGGCGACCCTGGTCGCCGAACGCACCAGCGACGCGCTGACCCGCAAGGCCCCGGCGCCGGTGGCCATGTTCGGCCCCGATAGCCTCAAGAGCATTGAAGATCGCCTGACCGGCCTGATCAAGACGGCCGGCAAGACGCCCGACTATGAGACGCTGGCAGACCTTGTCGCCGAGCGCACGTCGCGGGCCGTGGCCAAGTCGGCGCTGCCCGCCGCCCCAGCCGAGCGGTCCGGCCAGGACATGGATGCGTTTGAAGAACGCGTGACGGCCCTGCTCAACACGGCGGGCCGCGACACCGCCGAGCGGCTCGCGCGCCTTGAGGCCGCCCTCACCAGCCGCAGTGATACGCTGCCCACCGCATTGGCGGCCCGGCCTGAACCTGTCGCCCCCAAGGCACCGGTGGAAGCTGTGGCGCCTGCCGCAGCTGCGCCGTCCAAGCCGGCCTCGGCCGCGACGCCGTCGGGCAATCGCTCCGACCGTCTGGATGCCATGCTGGCCGCCCTGTCGCGGCCCAAGGACGACGCGCACAGCGACGCCATGCCCAAGAACCCGGCCGATGATGCGCCGCTGATCGATCCCGGCTTCAAGGAAGACGGTCCGGTCCGCTCGGCCCTGGCTGCCAAGACCGGCATCATGGCACCCGTTGCAAGCGAGCCCGAGGCCGCGCCGGCCCGGCCCAGCTTCGACCCGGCTGCCGTGCAGCGGCCGCCACGCCCGCAGTCGAGCTTTGCCGAACCCGCTGCCAGCTTTGCGGCGCCGCAACCAGCACCTGTTGCCGCGCCCGAGGCACCTGTGGCCCAGAACAGCACCAGCACCTTTGTCGCGGCGGCCCGTCGCGCCCAGCGCGCCCGCACCGAGACCGTCAGCGAGGCCGTGACCGGCGGTTCGGCCATCAGTCGCGCCCTGTCGCGCTTCATGCCGGACAAGAGCGCCGCCCCCAGCGATCCCGACGCCATGCCCGAAGCCCCGGCGAAGCCGGCAAAGCCCGCCAAGGCACCGCGCGCCGAAAAGCCGGCCAAGCCCGCCAGGGCGGCCAAGCCCGCGCCGGCCGTAGCGGCGCCGAGCATCGGCAGCGGTCCGCTGGAACTGTCGGGCAACGAACCCAGCTTCCTCACCCGCTATCGCCGCCCGCTGCTGCTGGCCGCCGCGCTGGTTGCGGTGTCCATGCTCGCGCTCAACCTCGTCATGCAGCGCATGTCGACCGACGCACCCGCAGCGCCGGCCCCGGTGCCGACTGAAAACACAGCGCCGCCGCTGTCTTCCGGCGAGCCCACGGCCACCGATGATGTCTCGCTCGTGCGGCCGCAGCCGCGCGTCATCGACATGATCGACGATACCGCCACCGCCTCGATCAACCCGAATGCATCGAGCTTCTCGCGCGCCAATATTGAAACCACGGCCATGCCGCCCTCGCTGCTGGCCGATACGGCGCCCAACCTGGCCATGACCCGGTCCAATGGCAGCGCGCCTGTGATTGCGCCGGAAACCACCGGCAGCATTCCCGACACCGTGGCGGCAACGCCCACGACCTTCGATCTGCCCCCCGAGGCCATTGGCCCCGAGCCGCTGCGTCAGGCCGCCGCCGATGGCGACTCGCGCGCCCAGTTCGAAGTGGCCGCCATCTATGCCGAAGGCCAGGCCATCGCGCAGGATTATGCCCAGGCCGCCGTGTGGTACGAGCGGTCTGCAGCGCAGGGCTTCGTGCCGGCGCAATACCGCCTCGGCAATCTCTATGAGACCGGCACCGGCGTCGAAAGGGACATCGAAGTCGCCAAGCTCTGGTACCAGCGCGCGGCCGACGCCGGCAATCGCATGGCCATGCACAATCTGGCCGCGCTCTATGCCGGTGGCCAGTTGGGCGAACAGGCCTTTGAGACGGCTGCCGAATGGTTCAATCGCGCCGCGGCCCGCGGCATGACCGACAGCCAGTTCAACCTGGGCATGCTCTATGCCCGCGGCCTGGGCGTCGATCAGGATTTCGAGCAGTCCTACAAATGGTTTGCCCTGGCCGCTCGCGGTGGCGACGTTGATGCTGGCAAGGCGCGCGACGACATTGCTAAGTCGCTTAGTGCCGATGCCGTCAGCAAGATGGGCGCCGAAGTCGCCGCCTGGAAGGCTGAGCCGATCGATCTGGCTGCCAATTTCGCCCCCATCGGCACCTGGTCTGCTGATTTCTCCCCCGGCGCGCCGATCACCCAGCGCGAGACCATCGCCAAGGTGCAGCAGGCGCTGTCCAAGCTCGGCTTTGATGTCGGCACGCCCGATGGCGTAGCCGGCCCCAAGACCACCGAGGCCGTCAAGGCCTTCGAGCGCGGCACGGGCATGAGCGAGACGGGCAAGATCAATCCGCGCCTGCTGGCTGTGCTGGGCAGCCAGCCCGTCTGACCGCCGTCAGATCAGTCTGACCAACGTCAGATCGGTTTGACACACAATCTTGGTTTGACACCCACAGGGCGCATGCCTAATCCCAGACTAAACTCTGGTCCCTGCCTGAAAAGGTGGGGGCCTTTGACCTCTTGTTGACGGTCACTCCTGTAGGCTGGCCGTCGTCTTAGTTTCGAACGGATTTCTGGTCTTGCAGATCTATCTGCCGATCGCCGAGCTTTCCGTGAACCTCTTCTTTCTCGTGGGAATCGGAGGGGCAGTCGGATTCCTGTCGGGCCTGTTCGGCGTCGGCGGCGGCTTTCTGCTGACTCCCCTGCTGATCTTTTCTGGCGTGCCGGCTTCCGTGGCCGTTGCTTCGGTCACCGGCCAGGTCGTGGCCGCCTCGACCTCCGGCGCGCTCAGTCACTATCGACGCGGCGGCGTGGATCTGCATCTGGCCATGTATCTGGTGCTCTCGGGCATTCTGGGAGCGGTCGCCGGCGTTGCGGTCTTTGCCGTGCTGCGCGAGGCCGGCCAGCTCGATCTCGTCATTTCCGTGGGCTTTTTGGTGCTGCTCGGCTCGGTGGGCGTCTTGATGCTCATCGAATCCTCGCGGGCCATGCTCAAGGCCCGCAAGGGCGTGGTGGTGCGCGAGCGCCTGCCCAACCAGCACAACTGGATCCACGGCCTGCCGATGCGGGTGCGTTTCAAGAAATCGCGCCTCTATATCAGCGTGCTGCCCGTCCTGGTCATCGGTCTGTTCATCGGCTTTGTCGGGTCGCTCCTGGGCATCGGTGGTGGTTTCATCATGGTGCCGGCGCTGGTCTATCTGCTGCGCGTGCCCGGCAGCATGGTCATCGGTACCTCGCTGGCCCAGGTCGTGGCCATGATGGCGGTGACCACAATGCTGCATGCCGTGCAGAGTCAGAGCGTGGACATTCTGCTTGCCTTCTGTCTGATGGTGGGAGGCACCGTCGGCGCCCAGTTCGGGGCCTCGGCTGGCAAATATCTGCGCGGCGAACAGCTGCGCGGCCTATTGGCCCTGCTGGTGCTGGCCGTCGCCATCCGCTTCGGCCTCTCGCTGATTATCACGCCATCGGACGTGTTCTCCATGGCGGTGCAGGGGATCCGGCAATGATGCGGCTCTGGGTCCTTGCGCTGGCTCTCCTGGCCCTGGTACTGCCCGCCCAGGCCGAACGGCTCGTGTCGCAGCTGTCCAATGACTCGGTGGAAATCACCTCGAGCTTTGACGGCGAGCGCATGACCTTTTTCGGCTCCATCGCCCCCGACGCTGGCGCTACCGAGAAATTCGTCACCGGCCCTTTCCAGGTGGTGATCACCATCATCGGCCCGACCCAGGTCCGCGTGGCGCGTGAGAAGACCCATAATTTCGGCGTCTGGCTCAACACCGATCAGGTGCAGTTCCAGAATTTCCCGAGCTACTTCCATGTACTCTCGAGCGCCCGGCTGACCGACATCAGCGACATTACCACGCTCACCACCAATGCCATCCTGCCCGAGGCCCATACCCTGGCCGCCAATACGGTCGACTTGTGGAAGTCTGCCGTGTTCGGCCGCGAATTGGTGCGCCTGATGACCGAGGAAGGCCTGTTCGGCGTGCAGGAAAACGGCGTCAATTTCCTCTCGGACAATTTCTACTCCGCGCGGCTGACCCTGCCCAGCAACGCTCCGCCGGGCGCCTATCTGGCCCAGACCTATGTCTTCAAGGATGGTGCCATCATTGCCCGCAAGTCCGAGGGCTTCTCGGTGCGCAAGATCGGCTTTGAGCGCTTTCTGGCGCTCTCGGCCGTGCAGCAGCCGCTGCTCTATGGCCTGGTCTGCGTGCTGCTGGCGCTGTTTACCGGCTGGCTGGGCGGCGTGGTCTTCCGCCGCTAGGGGCGACCTTTACGACAGCACAAGCCGCCGGGGGCTGACCGGATAGGTGCGGTCCTTGCCCAGCATGGTCACTTCCAGCGACGGCAGGTGCAACAGCCCGGCGAAGGCCGGCGACAGGATGTTGATTGAACCGGTTGAGGCGCCATAGGCCGGCAGGATCATCAGCCGATTGTCATGCACAAAGCACGGCCGGCGCACCGAGCGGCCATCCATCTCGATATGGGCGGCCGGGTGCAGATGCCCGCAGATCAGCCCCTTGGCGCCGCGGCGCGGCTCGTGAGTCAGGGTGATATCGCCGATCGTGAGCTCGGGCTGGCTGGTGCCGCCCATGTCATGCGGCGCCGGATCGTGATTGCCGGTGAGCCAGACGCAGTCGACCATCGCGGTAATGGTATCGAGCCGCGCGCGGTCGGCTGGGGTGACCAGCCGGCTGGAATCGGCGCGGTGGAAACTGTCGCCCAGCGCAATCAGGCGGCGCGCCCCGGTGCGGCGCAGATCGCCCTCCAGCCGCGACAGCGTCATGGCGGTATCATAGGGCGGCAGCATCTGGCCGCGCCGGGCAAAGCTGGCCATTTTCTCGAAATGCAGATCGGCGACCAGCAGCGTGTCCTGCGCATGCCAATAGAGCCCGCCCGAGGGCAGCGGCTCAAAGATCTGTCCGGCAAAGCGCACGATCGGCGTCTCCGTCTCGCTGGCCTGTACCTGAACCTGGCTCACCCGCCCAAAGCTTCCCGCATCATCTCGTCTGCTGCCTCAGCCATAGCCGATTCGCGGGCTTCGCCGAAAATGGGCACCTTGCCGATGTCGAGCATCAGCGGCACCGCGAGCGGCGAGATGCGGGCCAGGGGCCGGTGCACGATGTGGTTGCGGATGCGCGCCAGCATGTCGCCGAGCCGGGCGATGTCGAGCAACCCGCGTGCGGCGTCGCGGCGCGTCGCCTGGATCAGGATGTGGTCGGGCTCGTGCTGGTAGAGCACGTCATAGATGAGGTCGCTGCTCATGGTGATCTGGCGGCCCGATTTCTCCCTGCCGGGATGGCGACGTTCGATCAGGCCCGCAATGATGGCGCAGTTGCGGAAGGTGCGCTTCATCAGCGCCGATTCATCGAGCCAGGCTTCGAGGTCATCGCCCAGCATGTCCTGGGAAAACAGCTCGTCGAGCGACAGCCGGCCGGTCTTGATCAGCGCCGAGAGATCGCCCAGCCCCCAGATGGCCAGGGCATATTCGGTGGCGACAAAGCCCAGCGGCCGGGCGCGGGCGCGCTCCAGCCTGCGGGTGAGCAGCATGCCCAGGGTCTGATGCGCCAGCCGGCCCTCAAAGGGATAGCAGACCAGATAATTCAGCGTGCCGCGCGGAAAGGTCTCGACGAGGAGGCTTTCGCGCTGCGGCACCAGCGACACCTCGGCTTGCAGCCGCAGCCAGTCGCTGACCTGATCGGGCAGCTTATGCCAGTCCTCGGGCGTGTCCATGATGCGGCGCACCCGCTCGGCCAGATAGGTCGAGAGCGGGAACTTGCCGCCCATGTAGCTGGGGATCTTGGGATTGTTGGACTGCGCGCGGCTCACGAAGGCCTCGTTGTCGCGCATGCCCTCGAAGGCGACGATCTCGCCGCCGAACATGAAGGTGTCGCCCAGCAAGAGCGTGCCGAAGAAATATTCCTCCATTTCGCCCAGCACGCGACCACCGGCGCCGACCGGGCTTTGCGACTGGCCCTTGTTGAGCCCGCGCGGGCGGATCAGCCGCACGCGGACCATGGGCTCTTCGATAATGGTGCCGATGTTGAGCCGGTATTGTTGCACCACCTGCGGATTGGTCACCCGCCACAGCCCGTCCTCGGTGCGCTTGAGCTTGGCATAGCGCTCATAGGCCTTAAGGGCATAGCCGCCGGTGGCGACGAACTCAAGCACGCGGTCGAACTGGCTGCGCGGCAGATCGCGATAGGGCCAGGCATGGCGGATTTCGTCATAGAGATCGTCGGCAGCAAAGGGCGCAGCACAGGCCATGCCGAGCACATGCTGGGCCAAAACGTCATAGCCGCCGCTGACCGGATCTTCGCTGTCCTGATGGTTCTCGGCGACGGCCTCCAGCGCCGCCTCGCATTCGAGCACCTCGAAACGGTTGGAGGGCACCAGCATGGCTTTCGAGGGTTCATCGAGCCGGTGATTGGCACGGCCGATGCGTTGCAGCATGCGCGAACTGCCCTTGGGCGCGCCGACCTGCACCACGAGGTCCACATCGCCCCAGTCGATGCCCAGGTCGAGCGTCGAGGTACAGACCACGGCCTTGAGCGCGCCCGCCACCATGGCGCTCTCCACCTTGCGGCGCTGCTCGACCGAGAGCGAACCGTGGTGCAGCGCGATGGGCAGCATGTCGTCATTGATGGACCACAGGCCCTGGAACAGCATTTCGGCCTGGCTGCGCGTGTTGACGAACAGCAGCGTCGTGCGGTGCTGCTTGATGGCCTCGTAGAGGTCACGATGCGCATAATTGGCCGAATGGCCGGCCCAGGGCACGCGCTCGCTGCTGTCAAGAATGCTCAGCACCGGCGGCGCGCCGCCCGAAGCGGTCAGAAGCTGCGTTGCGCGCTGCGGCAAAGGCGCAGCGATCCACTCAGCCAACAGGTCCGGCCGAGCCACCGTGGCGCTGAGCGCCGTGATCTGCAGATTGGGCGCCAGCCGGGCAATGCGCGCAATGGCCAGCGACAGCAGCTCGCCGCGCTTGGAGGTGACCAGCGCATGCAACTCGTCCAGCACGATGCGCTTGAGCGAACCAAAGAACAGCTCGGCATGCGGATGGCTGATCAGCAGGCACAACTGTTCCGGCGTGGTCAGCAGAATATGCGGCGGCTTGGCACGCTGCCGGGCGCGCTTGCTGGCCGGCGTATCGCCGGTGCGCGTCTCGGCACTGATCTTGAGGCCCATCTCCAGGATGGGCGTATTGAGATTGCGCTGCACGTCCACCGCCAGCGCCTTGAGCGGGGAAATATAGAGCGTGTGCAGCCCTTCATGGCTGCCGTCGGCCAAATCGACCAGCGTGGGCAGGAACCCCGCCAGCGTCTTGCCGGCACCGGTGGGGGCGATCAGCAGCGCCGAGGCGCCCGCCTGCCAACTGGCCAGCACATCAAGCTGATGCTGCCGCGGGAACCAGCCCTTGCGCGCAAACCAGTCGGTGATGACGGGAGGCAGGGTCGTGGTCACGGCGTCACCGCTTCCCCTTTGCGGGGGCGGCCGGACGGGAGTGGGGGAACGTCCACAAACTTGCCAACACACACCTTCATGAAATCACATTTGACTCTATATGATGGTCACACCTCACAACAGGGCGGCGGACCATATCCATGAGCGATCCCTATCCCAGTCAGACCCCGCCGCGCCGCTCGGCGCTGGAGCGCTTCTTTGGCGGCAGCCCCGGGGGCGTTGTCGTCCGCCTGGTGCTGCTCTCGCTGGTGGTGGGCTTTCTGATGAGCCTGTTTGGCGTTGATCCGCAGGACATTATCCGTGGCGCGGTCGATCTGGTGCGCGACGCCATGCGCGATGGCTTCGGCGTGTTCCGCAGCCTGGGCGCCTATATCGTCACCGGCGCCGTGCTGGTGGTGCCCATCTGGCTGGTCATCCGACTGGCGAAGGCCCGATAATGTCGCCGCAGCGTCTTCCGCTGTCGGCCGCGCAGCGCCCTCCGCTGTCGCCGCCCCTGCATCTTCGGCTCACGCCGCAACAGGCCCTGTCGCGGCTGGTGCCGCATATCCTCGAGATGGAAAGCCAGGCCCATGCCGCAGGGCGGGGACATGAGGTGGGCAATGGCCGCATCGTCATCGGCCTCGCCGGTGGCCCCGGCACGGGCAAATCCACCCTTGCCGCCGAACTGGTGACCCTGCTCAACGCCACCCATCCGGGCAGTGCGCAACTGGTGCCCATGGATGGCTTTCACATCCGCCACGCCAAGCTCGAGGCCATGGGGCAGGTGGACTACAAAGGCGCGCCGCATACTTTTGAGGGCGCCGAATTCGTCAACTTCCTCCATCACCTCAAGACTGCCACCACGGCGGTGAGCGGCCCGGGCTACTCGCGCAAGATCGAGGACGTCGTCGACAATGCCTTTACCGTGCCCGCCGATGTGCGCGTGCTGGTGGTCGAGGGCAATTACCTGCTGCTGACCGAGGGCCCCTGGGCCGGCGTGCGCCCGCTGCTCGACTATGCCGTGTTCCTCGATGTGCCGCGCGATCTGGTGGAACAGCGCCTGCTCAAGCGGCACGCCGAAGAGGGCCTCTTCACCGAGGAACGTAACCGCGCCCATGTCGCGCGCAATGACCTGCCCAATTATGATCTGGTCTGCCTGTCACAGGATCGTGCAGATGTGGTGATCTCGCTCATCACTGACCACTGATTCCCACCCAGGCCGATCCATGACATCTCCCGCGCGTCCCCAGCACCCCTTTGACGTGCGCCATGCCGATGTGTGGAAAATAGCGCTGCCCGCCTCGGTCGCTTTCATCACCGAGCCCATGGTGGGCATGGTCGATATCACCGTGGTCGGGCGCCTGGGCGATGCCGGCCTGCTCGGCGGGCTGGTGCTGGGCGCGCTGGTCTTCGACATCATCTTTTCCATGGCCTATTTCCTGCGCATCGGCACGGCGGGGCTGGTGGCGCAATCCGTGGGCGCCCGTGACCCGCGCGATGGCCTGCTGCATGTGGCGCGCGCCATTGTGCTGGGCGTGGCCATTGGCCTCGTCATGATTGCGCTGGGCGGCCCCATGCTGGCGCTGGCGACACTGCTGCTGGCGCCACAGGGCGGCGCCGGCGCGGCGTTGGCCGATTACTTCCACATGCGCATCTGGGCCGCGCCGTTTTCGCTGATCAATTATGCGCTGCTCGGCTGGTTCTATGGCCGCGCCTCTGCCCGCACCGGCATGCTGCTGCAACTGCTGCTGCATGGCGTCAACATCGTGGCCAGCATTGGCTTCGTCTATGGCCTGGGCTGGGGCGTTGCCGGCGCCGCAGCGGGCACCGTGCTCGGGCAGATCATTGCGGCAACGGCGGGTCTCGCGCTGCTGGCGCGCCACTATGGCGGGGTCGGCGCCATTGTCCGCCGCATCGCGCCGGGCGAACTGGCCGATCCGCTGGCGCTCAAGCGCATGTTCGGCCTCAGCCGCGATCTGATGATCCGCTCCATGGCGCTGATGGGCGCTTATGCCTGGTTTGCCGCCCAGGGCGCGCGCATGGGCGAAGTGGCCCTCTCGGCCAATGCCGTGCTGCTCAACCTGCTCATGCTGGTGGCCTTCTTTCTCGATGGCATTGCCCAGGCGGCCGAACAACTCACCGGCAAGGCGGTGGGGGCCAATTGGCGGCCGGCTTTCGATCAGGCCTATCGGTTGAGTTTTGTCTGGGGGCTGATCCTCACCCTCTCGCTGGGCCTCGCCTGGTATCTGAGTGGCCCGCTGCTGATCGGGCTCTTGACCACCAATGCCGAGGTGCAGGCCTATGCGCTGACCTATCTCCCGGTCGCCGCGCTCTGCACGGTCACCTTCATGCCGGCCTTTATCTATGACGGCATTCTGATCGGCACCACGCTCAACACCACCATGCGCAATGGCATGGTGGCCTCGCTGCTGGTGTTCCTGGCGGTGGCCCTGGCACTGCAGCCGCTCCTGGGCAATTGGGGCCTGTGGCTGGCCATGCACAGCTGGTTCATCGCCCGAGGCGGCATCTATTTCTGGGCGCTGGAGCGGCGCAAGGCCGGGCTGTTCGGCCCGGCCCCGGCGCAAGCCGGCGTCTAGAAGGTCATCACCGGCCGCACCTCGACGCTGCCGATCCGGGCCAGCGGAATATGCGCGCCGATCTCAAGCGCTTCGGCCATGTCGGCCGCTTCGATCAGGATGAAGCCGGCAATGGGTTCGCTGAGCGCGGCGACGGGGCCGTCGGCCACGCTCACCACCCCATTGCGCATCTGCACGGTGCGGGCGGTGTCGGTCGACAACAGCGCCTCGGCGGCGATATAATTGCCCCGGCGTTGCAGCTCAACGTCATAGGCGGCGGAATCCCTGCCCAGTTGCGCCCATTCGCCGGGCGGCAGCGTGTCGATGATGGCGCCGTCAAAACAGACGAGGCAGAGAAATCTCATGGCTTGGGTCCTTCCAGGTGCAGGGATTGCGCAACTGGTCGAACGACGCGGAGCGGATTCGACTATTCCAAACGCGGTGACGAAAAAATCCCGCGGACTAGACCACGCGCTTGATGGGGCTGCGGCCCTGATTGGCGAGGCCACTGATCGCAGCGCGCAGGGCCGCGGGCTTCACCGGCTTGGTCACCACAGCAATGCCGCGCTCTTCAGCCAGCGCGCGGACGGCGGGGCTGCGGTCGGCCGTCACCAGCGCCGCCGGCAGATGCCCGCCCAGATTGTGCCGCAGCCACTCGATGGCATCCAGCCCCGAGGTCTGGTCGAGGTGATAATCCATCAGCACCAGATCGGGATACCAGCCCTCCAATAGGCGCTCGCGGTCGATCTGCTTGAGGGAAAGGGCGCTGCGCACGTCGCATCCCCAATGGGTCAACAGGCCCTCCATGGCTTCGGTGATGCTGCGCTCATTGTCGACGCACAAGATCTTGAGGCCCATGGTGCCGAAATTGACGTCCACCGGGGCAATGCCGGCGCTGGGCGCGGCCAATGTTCGCGTGGCGGGCAGGAACAGCGAAAACCGCGATCCGCGGCCTTCCATACTGTCCAGCTCCAGCGTCAGGCCCAGCGCGGTGACGAGACGCTGCACGATCGAGAGGCCCAGGCCCAGGCCCTGGGCCATGCGCGCCCCGCGCTCGAGGCGAGAGAATTCAGCGAACAGCAGGCGATGCTGATCCTTGTTGAAGCCAATGCCCGTGTCGATGACGTCGAGCCGCATGCGGTTGCCGCGCCGCCGTAGCCCGACCAGCACCTTGCCGCCCGGAGTGGTGTATTTGATCGCATTGGAGACCAGGTTCTGCACGATGCGACCGACCAGGCTCCGATCGACCTGCACGGTCGCCTTGGTGGCCACAATGCGCAGCGAGATATTGCGTTCGCGCGCCAGTGGGCCGAACTCCACCTCGATTTTCTTGAGCAAGTCCCGCGCCGCGACCGGGGCCGGCGCCGCCTTGAGGGCCCCGCTGTCGATGCGCGAGATGTCGAGCAGGGCGCTCATGATGTCCTCAACGGCGGTGAGCGAGGCCTCGATGGAATTGGCGAGGTCCGCAAGGCCCGTGAGCTTGGCCCGCTCGATGAGCGTGGACGTGTAGAGCCGCGCCGCGTTGAGCGGCTGCAACAGATCGTGGCTGGCTGCGGCGAGGAACCGCGTCTTGTCATGGTTGGCTGCATCGGCCTTGGCGCGCGCGCTTTCGAGCTCGGTATTGACCCGGGTGAGGTCGGCCGTGCGCTGCGCCACCCGGCCTTCGAGCGAATGGTTGGCCAGCTCCAGCGCCCGTTCCGCCTCTACCCGTGCAGTGACGTCGCTAAGGCTCACCACCAGCCCGCCATCGGGCAGGCGGCTTGAATGGAACTCCAGTGTCTGCCCGCCATGGCGTGGGCGTTGGGTCACCGTCAGCGGGGCACCGGTCAGCTGACTGATTCGCTCCAGCGCCAGCCGCGCAGGGTCGCCAGCACCCAGATCGCCGCGCTGGCCGAGATGCAGCGCAATGTCAAACAGCGGCGTGCCCGGCGCACCCATGCCCTCCGGCAGTTCGAGCAGGCTGGCATAGCGCTGGTTGGCAGTGACCAGGCGCAAGCCCGCATCGAACACGGCAATGCCTTGCGGAATATGGTCCAGCGCCTGGCGCAGGCTGGTCAGGTCATCGCTATGGGATGGTTGCGGCGGCATGGGCGGAGAGGCACCTTTTCGGGCTGGCCGCCTCAATATCGGCCTGCCGCCAGGGCGAAGCAAGTCAGCCATTCGGCCATTGATTTCGCTCGAACCCTGGTCGATGATTAACTTCCACTGGGAAGCATGTGGAGCCGCCACAGGCGGAGACAACCAAGAAGGGGCAAAAATGTTCAAAGAATTCCGGGACTTCGCCATCAAGGGCAATATGATTGATCTCGCCATCGGTGTGATCATCGGCGCGGCCTTCGGCGCCATTGTCTCGTCCGTGGTGGACGACATCTTCATGCCCATCATCGGCCTGATCATCGGCGGCATCGACTTTTCCAACCTGTTCATCGTGCTGTCCAACCCGGACAACCTGCCGGTGGCCTCGCTGGCCGCCGCCAAGGATGCCGGTATCGCCACGCTCAACATCGGCCTGTTCATCAATGCCGTGGTCAAGTTCCTGATCATCGCCTTCGTGCTGTTCATGGTGGTCAAGGGCATCAATTCCATGAAGCGCCAGGCCGCCGCCGAGCCGGTGGCCGCCACGCCGGCGCCGAGCAAGGAAGAGGTGCTGCTCACTGAAATCCGTGACGCCCTGCGGGCCCGCAACTGATCCAGGGAAAGGCCAGCCCAACAGGCTGGTCTTTTCTTTTCCTATGTGCTAGGAATAAAAGCCGATAAACGGCGCACAATAAGTAAATATACCCGACCATGCTGGGGTGAACACCTACGTAGTGTCCGTATCGGCGGGCAGGAACACTTAGTGCAAACTACCGGGGCTGCTCCAGATTGGTTCAGCCGCAAGCATTTACCGCAATTGCCAGGGCAGGGGGCAAAATGAGCGATGAGATGTACCACCAATCCAGTCTGCTGCGGGACCGGCGCATCCATGTGGTGGATGGGGATCTGGCCACCTGCGAGGCGCTGAGCATCCTGTTCCGGCTCGAGGGCTTCCAGACAGCCTATTCGCTCGATGCCGGACAGTTTCTTGCGGCGCTCGAACAGCGGCGTCCCGATGTGATTGTGCTCAACCTGCGGGTGGGGGCGGAAAGCGGCCTGGCGCTGCTGCGGCGCATCAAGGCCATGCGCAACACCATGCCGGTGTTCATGCTGGCCGATTATCCGCAGGTCGAGGCGGCCGTGATGGCCATCAAGCTGGGGGCGAGCGACGTAGTCAGCAAGCCCATCGACACCGAGAGCTTCCTCGCCGGCATCTTCGAAGCGCTGCGCGCCGATCCGCTGACCTATTTTACCGGTGCGCCTAGGCGCGGCGTCGAGGTCTATGGCTTTGCCCAGCTCACCCCGCGCGAACGCGAAGTGCTGCAGCTGATCACCAATGGCCAGTCCAATAAGGAGGCCGGCCGCGCCCTGGGCATCTCGCCGCGCACCGTCGAGGTGCACCGCGCCCGGGTGATGGAAAAGCTGGGGGCGCGTAACACCGCCGACCTCATGCGCATCGTGCTGACCGGCTGAGCCGGCGCCGGCCATGCAAAGGCCATGATGGGCGGGCGATTTGGCCGCAGATCGAGGGACAAGATCATGCAAAGCCTGCCAGATCCGGTTGCGAGCCTCTGCCAGAGCCTGATGGCGGCGCTGGACCAGGCCTTGCCGGGGCAGCTTGAGGCCTTCTATGTCACCGGCTCGGTGGCGCTGGGCGACTATCGCATCGGCCAGAGCGACCTCGATTTCATTGCCGTGCTCTCTGACGCGGCCGACAGCGCTGCGCTTATGGGCGTGCACGCCGATCTGGCCGCGCGCTTCCCCCATATCGATTGTGACGGCATCTATCTCCGCCCCGGCGAATTGGCGCAACCACCCGGCGGCACAGGGCCGGCAGCGCGGGACGGACGGGTTACGCTGGCATCAGGCGATGAGCGCCATCCGGTAAGCTGGCTGCTGCTTGCCGATAGCGGCATCGCGCTGCGCGGGCCGGCGCCGGACCACACACGGGTGGCGGCCGACCGCACTGCGGCCATGGCCCATAGCCGCCAGAACCTCCTGAGCTATTGGCACAATTGGCTGCTGCGCTTTGAGCAGGCGCAACTGGACCAAGGTCAGCTCGATGAGGCCATCCATTGGAGCGTGCTCGGCGCCCTGCGGGTGCATGCCACCATGACTACGGGCCATGTGCCCTCCAAAAGCGCAGGCGGCATCTATGGTCAGACGGCGTTTCCCGCGCATGGCGCGATCATTGCCGAAGCCCTTCGCCTGCGCGGCACCGGGGCAGGTGCCAGCACCTATGGTGATCCGCAGGCGCGCGCCGCCGATACGGTGGCGCTGCTGCAGGCGGTGATTGGATCGGTCTAGCAACAGCGCCTGTGTGTCAGCACAGGCGCAGTGGGACGAAGCTGGTCGCTCGCCTTACTTGGACGGATCGTCCGGCGTGTCGTCATCGCGCACGACTTCGAGGCGCACCTTGGTGGCCAAGGCGGCCAGCGCCGCAATGGCGGCCAGCCAGGGCGCGGTGAGAGCCACCACGCCGCCAGCAATGGCGCCTGCGGTCAGCGGAATTTCCAGCACCGTGTCGCCCGTGCCCACATGGATGCGCAATTTGCGCACATTGCCCTCGGCCATCAGGGACTTGATCTGCTCCACCAATTGGTGGCCGGCGATCTCGATCTCTTCGGTGAAACTGCGCTTGCCGTCCGGGTTCATCATGCTGCTCCTTTGATAGCGTCTTGCGTCGCAACCAGGCCCTGTGCCCAAGCCGCGGCTCGTTCCTGCTCGCCGGCCTTGAGCGGCCCTTCGGTGCCCAGTACCAGAAAGCCCGTTGCGGCACCGGCGATAGTGCAGCCGCGGTCCACCAGCCTGCGCTCGATGGTCTGGCCGGCATAGCCGCCCACTTCCACCACCCAGCGCAGCGGTGCCGGGTGAATGGTGTCGAGATCAAGCCGTGTGTCAAAGGCGGCCGCGCGCAGGCCCGCCAGGGGGGCGTCAGGCAGCGCTTCCAGCATTTCCTGAATGGCCGGGGTGGGGCGGAAGCCGCGCGTCGGCGAACCAACGATCAGCAGCTCAACGCCGGCAAGGTCGGGAATGTGTCCTGGGTTGACGGCCTCAAGCCGCACATCATGGTCCGGCCGCAGAGCCTCGGCCATGGCCTTGGCGATGCTGGCCGTGTTGCCATAGATGCTGTCGTGCACGATCAAGACTGACATGATGCCCTCCTGTGTTGGCAGGAAGAGCATGGACCCGCCGGGGCGGGTCCGCCTTGATGTCGATCAACCGCCCAGGCTGGGGAGGGTCAGATCGCCCGAGGTGAGCTTGCTGGCGGTGATGGCGGCCTCGGCCGCTTCGCGCGGCAGCTCCAGGCTGGTCCACACGCTCACCAGCGCATGGCGCAGGGCAAAGATCATCTCGTCGGTGTGCAGCGGCGTCGGTGTAATGCGCAGCCGCTCGGTGCCCTTGGGCACGGTGGGGTAGTTGATGGGCTGGATATAGATATTGTGCTTGTCCAGCAGCATGTCGCTGGCGGCCTTGACGGCCCGGGCATCGCCCACGATCAGCGGCACGATATGGGTCGAGGTCTCCATCACCGGCAGGCCGGCATCGGCCAGGATCGCCTTGGTCAGCCGGGCCTGACGCTGGTGCATCATGCGCTCATGGCCATTGCCCTTGAGGTGCTCGATCGAGGCCCGGGCGGCAGCGCACAGCGCCGGCGGCAGAGAGGTGGTGAAGATGAACTCGGGGGCATAGGAGCGCACGGCGTCGACAATGGCGCGGTTGGCCGCGATATAGCCGCCCATCACGCCAAAGCCCTTGGCCAGCGTGCCTTCGATGATGTCGATGCGGTCCATCAGCCCGTCGCGCTCGGCAATGCCGCCGCCGCGCGGACCATACATGCCCACGGCATGGACTTCATCGATATAGGTCAGGGCGCCGAATTCCTCGGCGAGGGCCACGATCTCGGCAATGGGGGCGACGTCGCCATCCATCGAATAGACCGACTCAAAGCAGATCAGCTTGGGGCGCTTGCGATCGACTTGGGCGAGCAGCTCGCGCAGATGCGCCACGTCATTGTGACGGAAGATCTTCTTTTCCATGCCCGACTGGCGCACGCCCTGGATCATCGAGGCATGGTTGAGCTGGTCCGAAAAGATCATGCAGTTCGGCAGCAGACGGGCAATGGTGGCAATGGCCGCTTCGTTGGACACAAAGCCCGAGGTAAACACCAGCGCCGCTTCCTTGCGGTGCAGATCGGCCAACGAGCGTTCGAGCTCCACCAGCGGACGGTTGGTGCCCGAGATATTGCGCGTGCCGCCCGAGCCGACGCCCAGCTTGCCCGCGGTCTCCTGCATGGCGCCGATCACCTTGGGGTGCTGGCCCATGCCCAGATAGTCATTGGAACACCAGATGGTGATTTCGCGCTGATTATCGGCGTCATCGCGATAGATGGCCCGGGGAAACTGCCCGGCGACCCGCTCAAGGTCGGCAAAGACCCGATAGCGCTTCTCGGCACGCAGCGTGTCGACCGCATCTTCGAAAATGCCACGATAGTCCATCGACCTGTCCTTCTGTCTGTCCCCGGGACAGAAAACACTGCCCTCGACACCAGCCTCGCCCAATGCCGAGCGCAGCGCTTTGACCTAGGTCAACGTGCCGCGTCCAATCCGCGCCAGACCCCAAATGCGGCCCCAATCAAGGCCTTCAAGTTAAGAGGCATTCTAAACTGCAGCGGTTAACCAGACAATGCGGCAAACGCGCACCTGACCCGCTTTGCGCCATCGCAAATGCGTGAGAGGCGCGCGCCTGGGCGGCGTTTGTGTTGCTTCAGAGCGCCGTAAATCCGGCGATCTGCGCCACCACCATCTCATGGTCAGACAACACTTCGCCATCGGGTGCCAATGCCGCCACGATGCGGCTTTCGGTCACCTCCAGCCCGCGCGTCAGCAGCCAGTCGAGCTTATAGGCGCCCTTGGCCCCCCGACTCAGCCGGCTGGGCCGGGTGGTCATCTGTTCGATCGGCCCGCTGTGGCGGCGGTACCCGCGCTGCGCGGCATCGGCAAACAGCGGCTCGGCGTCGAAATTGCCGCCATCAGCGAGACCCGTATTGAGATCGCCGCCGATCACCACCGGCATATCGCCGGCCAACTGCGCGACGCAATCGAACAGCATGGCCATCTGCCGACCGCGATGGGCGCCATCGCCACGGCTTTCCAGATGCACCGAGACGGCGAACAGCGGACCCTGTTCGGTCATCAGCGTGGCGGCAATGGCGCAGCGCGTGCCGACCCGGGCGGTCTGCACTTCAGTGTTGAACCAGAACAACTGGTCCGGCAGGCGGATCAGCACCGGGGTGAACAGATTGCTGCGGCTCAGCAGCGCATTGCCGTGAAAGCCCAGGGCGTTGAAATCGTCGATGCAGTACTCGAGCTCAGTGGGCGCGCCCAGGTCGAGCTCGAGGAATTCGACGCCATAGGCATGGCCCATGTCCAATTGGGTGGCGATCTCGGCCGAGGTGTGGCGCTGACCGGTGCGCGCCATGCCGTTGTCCACTTCCGAAAGCAGCACCACATCCACACCCTGGCTGGCCAGCAGCGCTGCCGACGGGCTCACCGCATAGCAGCGCTCAAGGTTCCAGGCCGCAATGGTCAGCGGAAACGCCAGCGGCGCACGCGGCGCCATCGGCGGCGCTTCGACGCGCTGCATGCAGGCGAGCCCAGCCATGGCCGCCAGATGATTGGCCTCGGTGCGCTCGAGCGCGCGCAGGGCCTCGCGGTCCTCGAGCGAGGGGGCAATGAGCAGCGTGGGCTGGGCGGGTTTGACAGCGTCGAAGGACATGGCGATTCCAGTGCGGGGAAGGGGCGGGCGGCGCTCGCCATAGCGTCCGCGCGTGAACTGCCGATGACGCCGGTGGCCCTTGCTGGACGCAGCGGCGAAGCGCTACACCTTTGCCCGCCCGTCCTTTTGACCGCCCATCCCGACCCCAGCAGGAGACCTTCATGAGCCACTACGCGCGCTACCCGAGCCTGAATGATGTGCCGGTAGTCATCTCCGGCGGCGCGTCGGGCATTGGCGCGGCGCTGGTGCGCAATTTTGCCGAACAGGGCGCGCGGGTTGGCTTCGTCGATATCGATGCACCCGCCGGCACGGCGCTGGCCAGCGATCTCGGTGCTGCGGGTCATCGGGTACACTTCATCGCCTGCGACCTGACCGATACCACCGCCTATCAGGCGGCGATTGCCGATCTGGCGGCGGTGCATGGCGACGCCTTGGTGCTGGTCAACAACGCCGCCCATGACCAGCGCCACGACTGGGCCAAGGTGACGCCCCAGGATTGGGACGACCGCATGGCGGTCAACCTCAAGCATGCCTTCTTTGCCATCCAGGCGGTTGCTCCGGGCATGATCAAGGCCAGGCGTGGCGCCATCATCAACACCGGCTCGATCAGCTGGATGATCCGCACGCCCTCCCTGCCGGTCTATGAGACGGCCAAGGCCGCCGTGCATGGCCTGACGCGCGCCATGGCGGGCGAGCTGGGCAGCTCGGGCATCCGTGTCAATTCGCTGATCCCCGGCGCGGTCATCACCGAGCGACAGCTCAAGCTGTGGCTGGACGAGGAATCCATGCGCGGCATCCTCGCCAACCAGGCGCTGCCCCAGCATGTCTATCCCGATGATGTCGCGCGCATGGCGCTGTTCCTGGCGGCCGAAGACAGCGCCAAAATCACCGGCCAGCATTTCCTGGTCGATGCCGGCTGGGCGCACGGCTGATCGCCGGATCGGACATCCAGGCGCCGTTCATCGGGCGTTCAGGCCCTTTCCCTGATCACGGTCCTGCCGTATTCAGTAGTCAACTACAAGGCCACCAACCGAATCCTTCAGGGGGATAGATTATGAAGTCGAAGATCTTGGTCGCGCTCGCGGCAACGCTCGCACTGTCCGCGTGCACCACCACCGATCCCTATACCGGTGAAAGCCGCCTCTCCAACACCGCTGGCGGCGCACTGATCGGTACGGGCGGCGGCGCCATTGCCGGCGCGCTGGTGGGTGCGGCTGTCGGTGGCGATCCGCGCGTGGGCGCCCTGGTGGGCGCGGGCGTTGGCGGCCTGACCGGCGCCGGCATCGGCGCCTATATGGACCAGCAGGAAGCCGAGCTGCGCGCGCAGCTGCAGGGCACCGGCGTGTCCGTGACCCGCGTGGGCCAGAACATTATCCTCAACATGCCCTCCAACATCACCTTCGCCACCGACCAGTCGACGGTGCAGCCGCAGTTCAACTCGACCCTGGTGTCGGTTGCCCTGGTGCTCAAGAAGTTCGACAAGTCGATCATCGACGTCTATGGCCACACCGACAGCCAGGGCGACGACGCCTACAATCTGGCGCTCAGCCAGCGCCGCGCCGTGTCCGTGGCCACCACCCTGGCCAACCAGGGCATCGATCAGCGCCGCTTCTACATCGAAGGCAAGGGCGAGACGTCCCCCATCGCCTCCAATGCCACCGAAGACGGCCGCGCCCAGAACCGCCGCGTGGAGATCCAGATCGCCCCGATCAGCCGCGGCTGATCGTATCGCGCGTGACGAGCAACAGAACGCGGCCCATCGGGCCGCGTTTTTCTTTGCAGCCTGGTTGCGCGCTCACAGCCGGTGTGAAGACGGCTAGAGCAGCTGCATCAACAGCAGGATGGCGATGATGATCGCCAGGGCAATGACCCCATAGAGCCACCAATTGGTCGGGCCGGTGGCGCCGACACTCGCTTCATGTTCACCGGCCACCTTGAGCTCGGACTGGGGTGGGACTTCAATGCGCGAGCCATTCTCGTCGATGAGCGCATCAACGCTGGCTTCGGTACGGCCCGGCTTGTCGGGTGCAGTTGCCATGATCAGACCTCCTCGGTTTTCCTGTATTGCCATACTGGGCCGCAGTAGTGGCCATAAAACGGCCAAGGCGGAAAAGACTTGGCAGGGATGAATGCTGAGTAAGCAGATCATGGCGACAGTGATTGGCGCGCTCAGGCTCGTTTTCAACTGGGATGAACTGCGGACGCCAGTGGGGGCGGCGTTGTCGCCGCGACCAAGTGCGAGACATGCAATGGGATCGTCAAAGAAAATCCGAGGGCACAGCATAGTTGCTGCGCCCTCGACGTCTTCAGATGATGCTGTTGATCAACGGGCCGGTGCTTACTGCACCTCGGGCACCCAGACCATCATCGAGCCCTGGCCGCGATTGGCCCACAGGTAATAGGGCACCGCGGTCAGCGTCGCCACATCGTCTGCCGGCGGGGCGGTGCGATAGAGCGAGGTCCAGTCGCCTTCATTGATCGACAGGGCCTGCGCCTTGAGCGTCACCACGCCATCGAAGAGGTCGGCGCGGGTCTCGGCCTTGAGCTCGGCATTGCGCGGCAGCTTGAGCCGCTGCACGCGACCGCCCGGATTGTCGATCTCTTCCACGCAATACACCAGCGGGCCACGCTTCAGCGCAATGCGACCGGAATCCATGATCACGCCCGGATGCGCATAGAGGCGCACCGGCGGCATGGGCAAGGTGAGGGCGATAACATCGCCCGCCTGCCAGGTGCGGTGGATGGTGAGATAGCCATTGGCTACGGCGTCGAGCGCCACAGCCTGGCCATTGACCGTCACGCTGGCACCCTGGCACCAGCCAGGAATGCGCAGCTTGACGTCAAAGGCGGTGGGCGCTGCCGGGTCGACATGGATGGCGATATCCCCGCTCCAGGGATAGTTCGACACTTCGCGCAGACCCACCGTGGTGCCGGCGATCTCCTGGCTGGTGGCAATGCCGCCATAGAGGTGGAAGGCCACGCCATCGCTGGCCGTCGAGAGGAAATAGCCACCCACCGAGGCCACCAGGCGGCTGACGTTCATGGTGCAGCACGGGCAGGTGTGCCAGTCCCAGCGCGTTGGGGTGCCGTCGCTCTCAAGCGGATTGGCGTAGAAGTAATGCTCGCCATCACGGCTGAGTCCGCTCAACGCACCATTGAACATGGCCAGTTCGAGGATGTCGGCATATTTGCCGTCAAGATCGAGATGCAGCATGCGCTGCGCCCAAAAGATCAGGGCCACCGAGGCACACGTCTCGGCATAGGCGGTCTGGTTGGGCAGGTCGAAATCATGCGTGAAGCCCTCGTTATGCGCCGAGGGGCCAAGGCCCGCCGTCACATACATCTTGGTCTCCATCACATCGTCCCAAAGCACTTCGCAGGCGCGCTTGAGGGCCGGATCCTCGATCTCGGCGGCCAGATCAGCCATGGCGGTATAGAGATACATGGCGCGCACGGCATGGCCGACCACCTTGTCCTGCTCGCGCACCGGCTTGTGGCTCTGCGAATATTCGTAATTGGCAAACACATAGGGCTGCTTGCTGTCGCCGCCCTCGCGCTCCAGCCGCTCCAGATCGAAGTAATGCGGCTGCCGGCCGCGCTCATTGATCAGATAGGTCGCAAAGTCGAGGTGCTTCTTCTCGCCGGTGAGATAGTAGAGCTTCATCAGGGCGAGCTCGATTTCCTCGTGGCCGTCATAGCCGCGCTTCTGCCCCGGTCCGGTGCCGAAGACGGAATAGATGTGCTCGAGATAGCCCTCCATGATGCCCAGCCAGCGCCGACGGCCGGTCACCTGGAAATAGGCAATGGCGCCCTCCAGCAGATGGCCGGCGTTATAGAACTCGTGGTTGTCGCGCAGATTGGTGAAGCGCTTGTCCGGTTCGCGGCCAAGATACCAGCAGTTGAGATAGCCGTCCGGCGCCTGGGCCTTCTCGAAATCATCGACGATGGCTTCGATCTTGGCCTCGATATCGGCGTCGCGGCGATGCGCCAGCGCATAGCTGGCCGCCTCGATCCACTTGCCTACGTCGCTGTCCCAGAACACCTGCACGGTAAAGCCATTGGGATGGCGCGGGAAGCGCAGCGGCGGCGGCGGCTGCGGCAGCTTGATAGAATCCAGGATGGTATATTCTGCCAGCTTGCGATGCTGGCTCGGAATGGTGCGGGTCAGCACCGTTTCCAGCCGCTCGTGCCAGAACTGGCCCTCGAACTTGATGTCGGGGAAATTGACGGGAGCATAACGGCTCATCTTGTCCTCCTCAGGAATTCTGATTTTGTTGTGTTGTGTCGGTGTGGCCAGCGGGCGCCGAAGACGGGCGCACCACCAGCGAACAGGGCAGGCGCTCGACGCCGCGAATGCGTTCGCCACCGATCATGGCGATCAGCCGTTCGCCCGCGGCGCGGCCCAGCCGGTGCAGATTCATGTCAACGCTGCTCAGCGGCGGCCGCGCGGCCAGCGCCATGACATCCCAATTGTCAAAGCCGACCACGGCCACGTCCTGGGGGACAGTCAGGCCGCGCTCGCGCAGTGCGTCGCTGGCGCCGCGGGCAATCTGGTCATTGCCGCAGAACAGGGCATCGGGCGCGGTGGCGGCATCGGCAAACAGTTGGTCCACGGCCTCGCGGCCCCAGGCCTCGGACCACAAGCCGTTCAGATAATGCTCTGGCAGGGCCGGCAGCCCGGCCCGCGCCAGGGTGTCGACATAGCCCTGGTGACGTAGGGTCACGGCCTCGAATTCGGCCGGTCCGGTAATATGGGCAATGCGCCGCCGTCCGGTGGCAATCAGATGCTCCACGGCGAGGACCGCGCCGCCGTGATCATCCGGCAACAGGCACAGCGCATCGGGGTCATCACTCTGGGAGAACACATAGATCACCGGCATCGACTTGCCCGGAACGGCAATGGCCGGGCGCCGGTCCATGCGTCGGGCGGTGACCAGAAGGCCATCGATGCGCTTGCCCAGCAATTGGTCAAGATGCTGCTGCTCGCGCTCGGGATCATCGGTGGCGTTGCACATGAAGATCGCAATGCCATGCCCGGCCAGCGTCTCTTCCAGCGCCTCGAGAATGGGAAAGATGAAGCGGCCGAAACTGTCTGTGGTCAGCACGCCCACGGTCATGGAGCGGCTGCGATGCAGGCTCTGCGCCATGGCATTGGGTCGGAAGCCCAGTTCATTGGCGGCGGCGACCACCCGGTCTCGCGTCTCCTGCCGCAGGCTGCCGCTGGCATTGAGCGCCTTGGAGGCCGTGCCGATAGACACGCCAGCCCGGGCGGCGACGTCGCGAATGGTCGCGCGCTGCGGATAATCCGCACCCACCCCGCTGTCTTCCCCGCTGCCCAAACCCGCCTCCACGCTGTGAAAAGCTTTTCCGAATGGCGCCCGCATCCTCAATCGGGAGGGCAGGCGACAATTTCGGAAAAGGTTTTCTTTGATCGTCTTGTGCCATGACCTGCCGACGAAGGCAATGGGGGCGGACGGCGCAAAATATGAATGCAAGAAGACGTTTGGCTGGGCGATCTGGCGCTGCATTCCGGCCACCAGGCGGCCGCGTCGAATGCTTCAGCCTCCCAGCAACTGCCAGTCTCAGTCCGGTCGCCGACACTGATCATGCATCGAGTCTTGCATACGCATGCAAAAGAGTATTGCATTCGTATGCAAGGCCGCTTACCAAATGTGACGTGCGGAAGACAAATGGCGGGATCGGGCGGTTGAGCAAGAGGCCCGAACCTGCCGCGGGAGCGTAACGACAACAGGGGATGGTTGGCGCACTGGCCCAAGGGCGCGCCCTGCACCATCAGGAGAACTTTCATGAAGCTTATGTTCAAGACCACCGTATCGCTTGGGGTCCTGTGCCTCACCGCCGGCGCTGCATTTGCAGACTGCGGCATCGAGGGTGCTGGTTCCGTCCGCATTCTCTCCAATGACTTCGAGGCCCTGCGCCTGGTCAACACCACCGCCGAGGAATGCGCTGCCGATGGCGTCACCGTCACGGCCAATGCCACCGCCGAGCACAAGAACCTGCAGGTTCCGGCCCTGTCGATCAATCCGGCCGAATACAGCGTCGCCGTTGTCGCCAACAACTCGATCGTTCCGCTGCTCAATGACGACCTGATCCGTCCGCTCGACGATCTGGTTGCCAAGTATGGCCAGGCCCTGCAGCCGAACCAGCTGATCAAGATCGACGGCAAGATCATGGCGATTGCCTTCATGGGCAATGCGCAGCACCTGTTCTATCGCAAGGACGTTCTGGACGCCGCCGGCGTTGCCGAGCCCAAGTCCTATGAGGACATCCTGGCTGCCGCCAAGGCCATCAAGGACTCCGGCGCCATGGAATACCCGGTCGCGGCCTCGGTTAAGCCCGGTTGGGATCTGGCCGCTGAATTCGTCAACGCCTATCTCGGCACCGGTGCAGAGTTCTTCGCGCCCGGCACGGCCGAACTGGCTATCGACAATGAGCATGGCCTGAAGGTTCTCGAGACCATGCGCGCCCTGACCGCCTATATGGACCCCGACTACCTGACCTTTGATGCCAATTCCATCAAGGCCGAATATGAAGCCGGCAACACCGCCATGATGGTCGAGTGGGGCTCGCTGGCCGGTGCCACCATCGACGACGAAGGCGCTGCTGACGGCGTCGTGGCCAACACGGTTCTGGCTGCTGCGCCGACCATCGGCGGGGGCACCATTCCGGCTGTCGCGCTGTGGTGGGATGGCTTCACGATCGCCAAGAACATTTCGGACGAAGACGCCGCCGCCTCCTTCCAGGCCATGGTTCACGGCATCAGCCCCGAAATGGTTGCCGCCAACTCGGCCGTTGCCACCTGGCTGGTTGCCGGCTTCGAGCCCGGTCCAGCTGCTGTCGGCGTGATCGCCACTGCCAATGCCGGCGCTCGCGCCTACCCGATGCAGCCCTATATGGGCCTGCTGCACACGGCCCTGTCTGCCGAACTGGCTGAGTACATGGCTGGCACGGAAGATGCCGCTCAGGCTCTGGCCGACGTCAAGGCTGCCTATGATACTGCAGCCAAGGAAGGCGGCTACCTGTAAGGGGTCGCCAGCGCAGCGCCCTCGGGCGCTGCCGCCAAGCTTGACTCGTCCCCCCTTATGGGGCGGACTTCGGGAACTGGCCCGGTCACATGGGCCAGTTCACCGCCCAGCCTCGTCCAATTGGGGGAGGCGTCGGCCAGTGCCAGGCGCAATTGCGCGCCTTGAGCAACTCGCCATGCTCGCCAGCTTTGCGTCCGGGGGCCTTGATGCCACACAAGACATTCTTTGCCTTCATTCTCCCCTCGCTCATCGCGATGGTGCTGTTCATTGCCCTGCCCATCGTTTCGGTGGTGGTGCAGAGCCTTTATGTCGAGCATCCGCGCATTCTGGTTGAGGTCGAGAATTGCCAGCCCTTCGGAGGCTGCACCAAGGAAGTGCGCGTCGATTCCGCGGCCATGCAGGACCTGGAACGCAGCCAGCCGATGGGCCAGTTCAATGGCCTGGGCACCTATCTCAACCGCGGTCATCTGGCCGTCGACGAGATCGGCGCCATCCTCGCCGATAATACCGGTCCGGGCGATGTGCTCAGCCGCATCTACAATCTGCCTTTCTACAAGGCGCTCGCCTTCACTCTGGTGTTCTGTTTTGTGGTGACGCCGCTGGCCATGGCGCTGGGCTTTGTCATCGCCCTGGCGGTCAATGCCGTGCCCAAGGTCATCAAGGGGCCGGTAATCTTCTTTTCGCTGCTGCCCATGATCATCACGCCGCTGGTGGGCTCGCTCATCCTGTATTGGATGATCCAGTCCAACGGCATCATCGGCGCCTCGCTGCAGCATCTGTTCAACGATCCGACGCTGTCGCTGCGCGCCTCGCCCCTCCTCACCTGGCTGTCGCTGCTGTTCTATGGCGTGTGGAGCAATGCGCCGTTCAGCTTCGTGGTGTTCTATGCCGGCCTGCAGACCGTGCCGGGCGATACGCTGGAATCGGCCATGATCGACGGCGCCAGTCGCTGGGAGCGCATACGCTACGTCATCATCCCCCATCTGATGCCGCTGGCCACCTTCGTGGCCCTGGTGCAGCTGATGGACAACTTCCGCGTCTTCGAACCCATTGTCGGCTTCTCGGCCGAGGCCAATGCCACCTCGCTGAGCTGGATGGTCTTTAATGACCTCAGCGGCGATGCGCAGCTGTTCGGCTCGGCCGGGGCGACATCGGTGCTGACCATCATCGGCGTCATCATCCTGCTCACGCCCGTGCTGATCCGCACCTGGCGCGACTTCAATCACAAGGTGGTCTGACATGTCCGAAGCCACGCAATCCCAAAGGCGTCCGCTGGCGCTCAACCTGCTGATCACGGCGTTCATCGTGTTCTGGCTGGTACTGGCCGCCTTTCCCTTTGTCTGGACGGTCTGGGGATCGTTCAAGGTCGAGCCCGACTTCTTCTCCCGCGAGAGCTGGTGGAACGCCATTTTCGGCACCTATACCAAGGCCCAGACCGGTAGCGCCTTCACCGGCGAGGGCTATTACGGCGCCTGGGTGACGCGCGAATTCTGGCGCGCCGTCGGCAATACGGCCATCGTCACGCTCAGCGTCACGGTGATCTCGCTGACGCTGGGCACGCTGGGCGGCTATGCCTTGGCGCGCTCGGGACAGCGCTATGCCTTCTGGATCCTGATCGCGGCGCTGGTGTTCCGCGCCATGCCGCATATCACCCTGGTCTCGGGTTATCTGCTGCCCTTCTTCCAGCTCAATATCTGGGGCGTGCTGCCCACCTCCATCATCGTTCTGGTGGCGATCAATCAGCCCTTCACGCTTTGGATGCTGCATTCCTTCTTTCTCTCGATCCCCAAGGATCTTGATGAAAGTGCCATGGTGGACGGCTGCTCGCGTTTCGA
Organism: Devosia sp. FKR38; assembly: GCF_005222805.1. Taxonomy (GTDB): domain Bacteria; phylum Pseudomonadota; class Alphaproteobacteria; order Rhizobiales; family Devosiaceae; genus Devosia. Next base: position 116,272 of record NZ_STGC01000005.1, read on the forward strand.
GGCGTTTCGCCGCGTCATCATTCCGGTGATGTGGCCCGGCGTGGTCACCACCGGCCTGTTCAGCTTCCTGCTCGCCTACAACGACTTTGCCACCACCTCCATGCTGCTCAGCGCCGACAACCAGACCATGGTGCCCAAGATCTCGAGCTTCCTGGGCTCTGTGCAGGAGGCGGGCAATGTCATGTATGCCGTGGCGGCCGTGGTGTCGGCGACGGTGCCGCTCTTCATCCTCGTGCTCTTTTTCCAACGCCAGATCGTCAGCGGATTGACCGCCGGCGCAGTGAAAGGCTGATCCAATGGCTCAGATCCGTCTCAAGAACGTCTCCAAGCGCTGGAACAGCTTTGTGGGTGTCAAGGACTTCAACCTCGACATCGCCGACCAGGAATTCCTGGTCCTGCTCGGCCCATCGGGCTGCGGCAAAACCACGACCATGCGCATGATTGCGGGGCTGGAAGACATCACCGAGGGCGAAATCTGGATCGGCGACCGCCTGGTCAACCGGCTCGAGCCCAAGGACCGTGACATCTCGATGGTCTTTCAGAGCTATGGGCTCTATCCCAACATGACCGTCTACGAAAACATCCGCTTCCCGCTCAAGGTGCGCAAGGTGCCCCAGGAGCAGCATCATGAGCGCGTCATGGCGGCCAGCAAGATGGTGGAGCTCGACGACTTCCTGCAGCGCCGCCCGGCGGCTCTGTCGGGCGGACAGCGGCAGCGCGTGGCGCTGGCTCGCGCCATTGTGCGCGAGCCCAATGCCTTCCTGATGGACGAGCCGCTGAGCAATCTGGACGCCAAGCTGCGCGTCTCGACCCGCGCGCAGATCAAGAACCTGCACCATACGCTCAAGCGCACCACCATCTATGTCACCCACGACCAGATCGAGGCCATGACCCTGGCCGACCGGGTGGTGGTAATGAGCAAGGGGCTGATCCAGCAGGTCGGCACGCCGATGGAAATCTATGATCGCCCGGCCAATACCTTCGTCGCGAGCTTCATCGGCTCGCCGGCGATGAACCTGGTGCATGGCGAGATCGCCGACGGCGTCTTCACCGGCGACAGCATTCGCGTCTCTGGCCTATCCCGCGCCGTACGCGGTCCAGTGACGCTGGGCTTCCGGGCCGAGGACGCCATGCTGGCCACCGAGAGCGGGCAAATTGAGGCGCCTATCTATACGGTCGAACTGCTGGGCGAGGCCACGATGCTGTCGATGCGCGTGGCAGGCGAGCTGGTCTCGATCAAGGTCGGCAAGGACTATCGGGCCGAGATCGGCGATGTGGCGCGGGTGACTATCCCCGCCGCCGCCTGCCACCTCTTCGACCGGACCACCGGTGCGCGTATCATCCCGGGCAACTGACATGCCTGCGCAGGAGCCTGAAGTGCCAACTGATCCCGCCGACACAGATCGTCGCGCCCGCTTCGACGCCGCCGTTGCGCGCCATGGCCTGGCGCTGACTGCAGCAGAGCTGGACAGCGTCTTTGCGCTGGCGGACTGGATGAACCAGGGGTTGGTGCAGCTCGACGGGCCGGCGGGGACAGTGGACGCTGCTGCCGCGCTCGATTTGAGCCTGGTCGAACAGGGCCGCATGCTGCGCGATGGGCGCTTGACCTCGGTGGCGCTGGTCGAGGCGAGCCTCGATCGCATTGCCCGGCGCGACCCGGCCTATGGCGCCTTTTATGTGGTGAGCGCCGAGCGGGCGCTGGCCGACGCGGCCCGGGCTGACGCCGAACTGGCCGCTGGAACCGACCGCGGCCCGCTGCATGGCATTCCCATTGGCATCAAGGATCTGATTGATATCGCCGGCCTGCCCACCACGGCCGATGCGCCGGGCCGGGCCAATGCCATCGCCACGGAGGACGCCGAAGTCGCCGCGCGCCTGGTGGCCGGCGGCGCCGTGCTGATGGGCAAGCTTGCGACCTATGAATGGGGCACGGTCGGGCCGGACAAGCGCGGCCTGTTTCCCCCGGCGCGCAATCCCTGGAGCCTCGATCACATCACTGGCGGGTCTTCTTCGGGCAGCGCAGTGGCTGTGGCTGGCGGGCTGCTGCGCACCACAATTGGCACAGACACCGGCGGCTCGCTGCGCGGTCCAGCCTTTTATTGCGGCGTGGTTGGCCTCAAGCCGACCCTGGGCGCCGTCCCCAAGCGCGGCGCGCTGGGCATGTCGGCCAGCATGGACCATATCGGCCCGATCAGCGCGAGCGTGGCCGAGGCGGCTCTGACGCTGGACGTCATCTCCGGCGGCCAGGCGTCGCGCCGGCTCGGCCAGGCGGTCAGCGGGCTGCGCATTGGCTATGCGCGGAGCTGGTTCGCCAACGATCCCCAGACCATGCCGGCGGTGCTGGCCGCAATGGACGCAGCGGTTTCGACACTGTCCGAATTGGGTGCGGTGATCAACGAGGTCGATCTACCGGACTATCCCGCCATCGAGGTGGCTGCGGCGGCCATCCTGCACCGCGAGAGCTTCGACTATCATTCTGCCGAACTGCGCGCGCATCCGGAGGCCTATGGGCGGCGAACGTTTTTGAGTCTCTCGGCCGGCGTCGCAGTAACCGACGGGCAACTGGCCGCCGCCCAGCGGGCAGGGGTCGCCTTTCGCGCGGCCGTCGACACACTGTTGGACCAGCACGATGCCCTGATCACCGTCGGGGCGCTGACCACGGCCTTGCTGGCTGCGCCCTTCGAAGAAGAGGCTGTTTGGACCCCGATGCGGACCATTGGCTTCAATGTCAGCGGCCACCCGGTGCTGGCCCTGCCGGTGGGGTTCCATGACGGTCTGCCCATCGGCATGCAGATCATTGGCCGCCACCATGATGAGGCCGGGATCGTCCAGATCGGTGATGCCTTCGAGCGCGCCACCGACCACGCGGTGCAGCGACCTCCGACCATAGTCTAACGCCAGGGGCCGCATTATTTGCGGACGCTGACGATCCCCGAGTTTACAAATTTGCATACGTATGCAAGATGATTAGCAGCAAGAATACGGGAGCGGCAAAATGCCAGTCTGGCTCAAGCGCGGTAAGGATGTCGAAGAGCGGGCGGAGGCCGATCGCCAGGTGCGCGCGACGGTCGAAACCATCCTGGGCGACATCGAGAAGCGCGGCGATGTGGCCGTGCGGGAACTGTCGCAGCGCTTTGATAAATGGGACCGCATGGACTTCCGTCTCAGCCACCGCGAGATCGACGATTGCCTGGCCCAACTCACCGACCAGGATCTGGTCGACATTGAATTCGCCCAGACCCAGGTGCGCAATTTCGCCCGCGCCCAGCGCGCGACCATGCAGGATCTCGAGGTCGAAACACTGCCCGGCGTGATCCTGGGCCACAAGCATGTGCCGATCAACGCCGTGGGCTGCTACGTCCCCGGCGGCAAATATCCCCTGCTGGCTTCGGCCCATATGTCGGTGATCACCGCCAAGGTGGCCGGCAGCGAGCGGGTCATTACTTGTGCTCCACCGTTTGGAGGCAAGCCGGCGCCGGCTGTCGTCGCCGCACAGGCGATGGCCGGCGCCGATGAGATCTATGTCCTGGGTGGCATCCAGGCCATTGGCGCCATGGCCATCGGCACCGAGAGCATTGCTGCCGTCGACATGCTGGTGGGCCCCGGCAACGCCTTCGTCGCCGAAGCCAAGCGGCAGCTCTATGGCCGCGTCGGCATCGACCTCTTCGCCGGCCCCACCGAGACGCTGGTGATCGCCGACGACACGGTGGACGGCGAAATCTGCGCCACCGACCTGCTGGGACAGGCCGAGCATGGCCCTACCAGCCCGGCGATTCTGTTGACCAATTCGGAGAAGCTGGCGCGCGAGACCATGGCCGAGATCGAGCGGCTTTTGGAGATCCTGCCGACCGGCGAGATCGCCCGGAAGTCATGGGCGGACTATGGCGAAGTGATCGTCTGCGCCGACTATGATGAAATGCTGGCTGAAGCCGACCGCATCGCCTCCGAACATGTGCAGGTGATGACCGACCGCGACATGTGGTTCCGCGATAACCTGACCAATTATGGCGCCCTGTTCCTGGGGCCCCGCACCAATGTGGCCTATGGCGACAAGGTGATTGGCACCAATCACACCCTCCCCACCATGAAGGCGGCGCGCTATACGGGTGGCCTGTGGGTAGGGAAGTTCATGAAGACCTGTACGTGGCAGACCGTCACGACCGATGCGGCTTCGGCCATGATCGGCGAATATGGCTCGCGCCTGAGCATGCTCGAAGGCTTTGTTGGCCACGCTGAGCAAGCCAATGTCCGCGTTCGCCGCTATGGCGGTCGCAACATTCCCTATGGCACCGGCGCGACGCCGCGCACCGAGGCGGCCGAATAAAATGAGCCTGCCGCGCACACCCAGCTTCCGCCTCGATGGCAAGCGGGCCCTCATCACCGGGGGCACGCGCGGCATCGGGCTGGCGGCTGCGGCGGCGCTGGCCGAGGCAGGTGCCGCCGTGACCATTGCGGCGCGCACGGCGGGCGATATCGAATCCGTCGTCAACCAGATGGCCGATGCCGGCCTCGCCGCCGAGGGCGTGGCCCTCGACATCACCGATAGCGACGTGGTCCGGGCCTTCGTCAATGACGTCGATCCCTTCCAGATCCTGGTCAATTCGGCCGGCATGGCGCGCCATTCCGCCTTTGCCGATATTACCGCGGCCAATTACCAGGCCGTGATGGATCTCAATCTGTCCGCGACCCTGTTCGTGTCCCAGGCCGTGGTGGCGCGGCTGGTGGCGGCGGGCCTGCCCGGATCGATCATCCATGTGTCATCGCAGATGGGCCATGTCGCTGGCCCCGACCGGGCGGTCTATGCCGCCAGCAAGTTTGCTGTTGAAGGGCTATCAAAGGCCATGGCCATCGAGCTGGGAGCCCATAATATCAGGGTCAACACGGTGTGCCCGACGTTCATCGAGACCGAGCTGACCGCGGCCAGCCTCAGCGACCCCGCGTTCCGCAACTGGGTGCTGTCCAAGATCAAGCTTGGCCGGCTGGGGCGGGTGGAGGATATCATGGGGCCGATTGTTTTTCTGGCCTCCGAGGCCGCGGCGCTGGTGACCGGCACGTCACTACTGGTGGATGGCGGATGGACAGCGGAGTAAAAAAGCCGGGCGTGACCTCCTCGCAGGTCGCCGAGCACGCTGGCGTTTCGCAGTCGGCCGTGTCGCGCACCTTTACGCCCGGCGCCTCCATATCATCCAAGACGCGCCAGAAGGTGCTGGCCTCGGCCAAGACGCTGGGCTACCGCCCCAATGCCATTGCCCGCTCACTGATCACCAACCGGTCCCGCATCATCGCGGTGGTGATGGCCTATCTTGAAAACCTGTTCTATCCCGACGTGCTTGAGGAGCTGGGCCGGGCGCTGGCTGCCGAAAATTACCATCTGCTGCTGTTCACCGGCTTCATGGATCGCGACAGCGACCCGGTGTTTGACCAATTGATGCAGTATCGCGTCGACGGCATCATCCTGGCGTCGACGTCGCTGTCATCGGAGCTGTCCGAGGAATGCGCGACCGCCGGCATTCCCGTGGTGCTGTTCAACCGGACCACCGGGCGTGACGCGGTCTCGAGCGTGACCACGCGCAACCGTGAAGGCGGCAAGCGCATAGCCGAGTTTCTGGTCGCCGGTGGCCATAAGAGCTTTGGCTATATCGCCGGCCTTGAGAACTCCTCGACCAATCGCGACCGCTTCCAGGGCTATAGCGAAGGGCTGGCCGCCCATGGCCACACCAGCATTGCTGTCGAGACGGGCAATTACTCGCGCATCGACGCGCAGGACGCCGCGCGCCGCATGTTTGCGCGTCCGAACCGGCCCGACGCGCTGTTTGTCGCCAACGATCACATGGCCGTCGCCGTGATGGACGTTGCCCGCTACGAGTTCGGCCTGCAGATCCCTGATGATATCTCCATTGTCGGCTATGACGATGTGGGACCGGCTACCTGGACCTCCTATGGCATCACGTCGATGAGCCAGCCGGTCAAGCGCATGGTCGAGGCCACGGTCGACATCCTGATGGACCAGATCGCCAGCGGCGAGATCGAGGCTGAGCACCGCATTCTCAATGGTGAACTGATCGTGCGCACCTCGGCGCGCCTGCCCGCCACCGGCATCGTCGTGCGCGACGGCCAACAGATCTACCGGCCCAAGGAGGCGTGATGCTCATGTCGCGCCTTGCGGGCTTTTTTTTCGTTGCTCTATGCATACGAATGCAATTTTCGATCAAAAGCACTCTCTTCTGCGCGTGAAAGGACTGTCCCATGACCGTTTGGACTCAATCTGAAATGGAAAAACGCCTGGTGCGTTACGCTGACCTCAAGGGGCTCCGGAACGCCTTTATCGATGCCCGTACACCCGGTTCCGACCGCAAGGAAAACTTCACCATCATCGGGCCGGGCGTCAGCGAGAACCCCGCCCAGGTAGTGCATATCCCCGAGGCCCATGGCTTCAACTTCGGCGCAGCCCGCCAACCCTTTGGCTGCACCAATTCCCAGCACAGCCACCTGACCGCCGAGACCTTTCTGGTCCACACCGGCAAGTGGCGCTTCGTCTTCGGCGCCAACAAGGACGAAGGCTACCTCGACGTCGAGCCGGGTGATGTGGCGACGGTGCCAACCCATATGTTCCGCGGATTTGAAAAGCGTGACGAAGGCACTGGCTTCCTGGCCGTGGTGCTGGGTCATGATGATCCCGGCAAGGTGGTCTGGGCGCCTTCAGTGTTCAAGATGGCCGAGGACTTCGGGCTCAAGCTGCTCAAAGGCGGCAAGCTGATCGACACCACGCTGGGCGAAAAAGTGCCCGAGGGCGCCGAACTCGAACAGCCGCCCACGCCCGAAAAGCTGCGGGAACTGGCGACCCCACCGATGTCTGTGCTGGGCCAGTACTATCTGCCCCATGCCAAGATGGTCGGCAATCCGGGCTCGGCGCTCGCCAGCGAAGGTGTCGAGGAAGCCGCGCTGATCGGCGATGTCGATGCAGCCGATGGCTTCAAGGCCGGCCCGATCGTCGGCCATTGGCAGCACGGCTTTGCCCTGCGCCGTCTCAAGCTCGCTACGGGCGCAACGATCCCAGCGCACAGCCGCGCCGAGCAGGAAGTGATCTTCGTGCAGTCCGGCACGCTGGAGTTCAACTGGGCCGACGGCAAGCTGATCCTGGGCGCTGGCGATACACTGACCGTGCCGGTTGGCCTGGCGCATGGCTTCCGCAATCCGGCATCTGCAGACGCGATTGCCTTTGTCGTGCGCGGCGCCGCCGCACCGGCAGCGCCCGTCTGGGCCACGGCCAAGGCAGCTGAATAGAGCGGTGACGCGGGCCCGTTGCGCCTTCTCCCCGGAGCGGAGAGGATGGGACGGGCCCCGCGGCTCATGATCAATAACTGAACGTCGCCTGGCGCAGCGCGCCGACAGTCCCATCCCGGGCGAGATAAACACTGCGGAGGACGCCATGCCCACCATTAGCCCTGAGACACTCGCTGCCCTGCGCAAGGCCGATACGCCCACGGTCTGCAACGCGCTTGAACATGTCATGGGCGGGCGTACGGCCGAGGGCTTCACCAAGACCCCGGTGGTCTGCGCCGACCCAGCTTTGCCGCCGGTGGTGGGCTTTGCCCGCACCGCCAAGATCCGCGCCTCCTCGCCGGCCCAGAAGCCAGCGGCCGAGGTGCGGGCGCTGCGCATGGCCTATTACGACTACGTCGCCGCCGGCGACGGCCCCAATGTCGTGGTGATCGAGGACACGGACTTTCCCCATGCCATCGGTGGCTTCTGGGGCGAGATGCAGGTGGCCCAGCATAAGGGCCTGGGCATTGCCGGCACGCTGACCAATGGCGTGCTGCGGGACCTTGGCATGCTCGACGCGGGCTATCAGGTCATCGCCGGCTCGGTTGGGCCCAGCCATGCTTTTGTCCATGTCACTGAGCTCGATTGCCCCGTCACCGTGTTCGGCATGGCGGTGCGTCCGGGCGACCTGGTCCATGCCGACCGCCATGGCGCGGTGGTCATTCCGGCCGAGCATATCGAGCGCATGGCCTGGGCCATTGATGTGGTGATGCGCAAGGAAGTGCCGATCCTCACCGCTGCCCGCGCGCCCGGCTTCACAGTGGAAAAGCTCAAGGCGGCCTGGCTGGAGGCCGACAAGATCAGCTGAGGTCAGCGGGGGCTTCCTCCCCCGCGAGCGGGGGAGGAAAACCGGTCACTCTGCACTATGCGCTTTTCTTGGCCTGCATGCGGTCCAGCCGCAGCTGGGCAGCGCGGCGGTGGCCTTCGAGGCCTTCGCTGGCCGACTGGCGCGCCGCCGGCGGCGCCACCTGCGCCACGCCGCGTTCGTCCAGCCACTGATGCGTGGCGATCTTGACATAGGAGCCCACCCACAGCCCGCCGGTATAGGCGCCCGCGCCCATGGTGGGCAGGGTGTGGTTGGTGCCCGAGCACTTGTCCGAATAGACCACGCTGGCCAGCTCGCCGATGAACAGCGAGCCATAATTGCGCAACTTCGTGGCAAAGCCCTGAGCATCGACGGTGTGCACCTGCAGGTGCTCGGCAGCGACCAGATCGGAATAGGCGATCATGGTGGCTTCGTCTTCGCAGACGGTGATCTCACCATATTTGATCCAGGCTTCGCGGGCCGTGTTGGCGGTCGACAGCGTCTGCAGCTGGGCCTCGACCTCGCGCAGGGTCGCCTCGGCCAGCGCCCGGTCGGTGGTGATCAGGCCAACGCAGGTGCGCACGTCATGCTCGGCCTGGGCCAATAGGTCCGTGGCGATCATCTCGGCGTCGCCAGAGCTGTCGGCGACAACGAAGATTTCCGACGGACCGGCCAGCTGGTCGATGCCGACCGGGCCGAACACCTGTCGCTTGGCTTCATTGACGAAGGCATTGCCGGGGCCAACGATCTTGTTGACGGCGGGAATGGTCTCGGTGCCATAGGCCATGGCGGCAATGGCCTGGGCGCCGCCGACCTTGAAGATCCGGTCAGCACCAGACAGCACGCAACCGGCGATCATGGCGTTGTGCGCATTGGGTGGCAGGCAGGCGATGACCTCGTCGACGCCGGCAACCTTGGCTGGAACGATGGTCATGATCGGCGCCGACAGCAGGGGATAGCGCCCGCCGGGAACATAGCAGCCCACGCGCTGGATGGGGATGACGCGGTGGCCCAGGTGCACGCCGGGCAGCGTCTCGACCTCAAGCGGCAGGATGGTGGCCAGCTGCGCTTCAGCAAATTTGCGCACATTGGCGATCGCGAACTCGGTGTCCTTGCGCGTCTGCGGATCCAGCGCGGCCAGGGCCGCCTCGCGCTCGGCGGGCGTCACCTCGAACACGCTGATGTCGGACTTGTCGAAGCGCACGGAATAGTCGCGCACTGCCGAGTCGCCATGTTCGCGCACATTGGCAATGATCTCGCTGACCAGCGCTTCGACCGAGGCGCTGTCGCCGCTCGCCGAGCGCTCGGGGGCCTTCACATAGGTGACGCCGGGGAAGGGTGAATTGGTCATGCCATGCGCTCCGAAAGGGTGACGGATGACGCAGAATGGTTAGCACAGCGCGTACCACAAGCGTCCCGTCGGGATGTTGTTTTGATCTTGCATACGTATTCAATATTTGCCAGAGTTTTTTGCATCAGAGGCGCATGGACCCATGTCCACCGTCGTCTCACCCGGAGAATGACGTGATCTATCCTGATACAAATCTGCTGATTGGCGACGCCTGGGTCCCGGGCGCTGCCAGGCACACCATCGCCGTGCGCAACCCGGCAACGGGCGCCGTCATCGGCCAGTTGGCACAGGCAGATCGGGCCGACCTGGCCGCGGCCGTGGCGGCCGCACAGTCGGGTTTTGCCGTGTGGCGCCAGGTGCCGGCGTCAGAACGCGCTACCATCCTGCGACGTGGCGCCGCGCTGCTGCGCGAGCGCGTCGAGGCCATCGCGCCGCTCATCACCTTCGAGCAGGGCAAGCCTCTGGCCCAGTCGCGCGCCGAAGTCCTGTTTGCTGCCGAGGTGACCGAGTGGTTCGCCGAGGAGGCACGCCGGACCTATGGCCGCATCATTCCGGCGCGCGGCGCCCATGTATCGGCGCAAGCTGTGCCCGAGGCGCTTGGCGTCATCGCCGGGTTAACCCCATGGAACTATCCGGTGGGCCAAGCGGTGCGCAAAGTGGCCATCGCGCTGGCCGCCGGATGTTCCATCATTCTCAAGGTCGCCGAGGAAACGCCCGCATCCGCCGCTGCCATGGTCGCCGCCTTTGTCGATGCTGGGCTGCCGACCGGTGCATTGCAGCTGGTGTTTGGCAATCCTGCCGAAGTGTCGGCCTTTCTCATCGCCCATCCCGATGTGCGCGGCATCAGCTTCACCGGCTCGACGGCGGTGGGCAAGAAGCTCTCCGCGCTGGCCGGCAGCTATCTCAAGCGCTGCGTCATGGAACTGGGCGGCCACGCCCCCGCCATCGTCTTTGCCGATGCCGATCTCGATGATGCCGTGGCCACGCTGGCCGGTGACAAGTTCCACAATGCCGGCCAGGCCTGCATTTCGCCGACGCGGCTGCTGGTCGAATCGTCGGTGCATGGCCACTTCGTTGATTCCTTCGCGGCGGCGGCACGGGCGATCCGCATGGGTGATGGCTTTGATCCGCAAACCACCATGGGCCCGCTGGCCAATGAACGCCGCGTCACCGCGCTGACCGAACTGGTTCAGGATGCCGTGGCGCAGGGCGCCCGGCTGGTCACCGGCGGTGTGCCCGAACGCAACCAAGGCTATTTCTTCCCGCCCACCGTGCTGTCCGACGTGCCGATCGCGGCGCGCATCATGAATGAAGAGCCGTTCGGGCCGGTGGCCATCGTCAATCGCTTTGACACTATCGGCGAGGCCATTGGCGAAGCCAACAGGCTCGACTATGCGCTTGCTGCCTATGGCTTTTCCACCGTCGCCGGCAACCTCCACGCCATGACACAGGGGGTTCGCTCGGGCATGCTGTCGCTCAACCACAATGGGCTGGGCTGGCCCGAAGTGCCCTTCGCCGGCATCCGCGACAGCGGCTATGGCGACGAGGGCGGCATCGAAGCCCTGCGCGAGATGATGACCACACGGTTTGTTTCGACGAGGCAGGTCGCATGAAAGCCGCCGTCCTGCGCCAATTCGGCGCCGACCTCAGCATAGAAGATGTGCCGCTCGCCAATGCCAGGGACCGCGAGGTGCTGGTGCGCATCATGGCGACCGGCGTCTGCAGCAGCGATCTCTCCACGATTCGCGGCAAGACCGGCTCGGAATTGCCGCTAATTCCCGGCCACGAAGCCGCCGGCATCGTCGAACGCGTCGGCGCCGGCGTCAGCCGGGTGAAGCCTGGTGATCGGGTGGTGTTGAGCTGGGCGCCCAATTGCGGGCACTGCTTTTACTGCCACCAAAGTCACCCCACGCTGTGCGACACCTATGGCGCGGCCGCCGGGGCCGGTGCGCTGTGGGACGGCACCAGCCGTCTGGGCGGGGCCCAGCCCATTCACCACTATTCCTGCATTTCGTCCTTTGCCGAGCAGGCCGTGGTGCCGGAAACGGCCTGCATCCCCATCACCGAGGATGTGCCCTTTGCCGTCGCCGCCCTGGTCGGCTGCGCCGTGACCACCGGCTTTGGCGCCGTGATCAACGATGCCGCCATCAAGGCCGGGCAATCCATCGCCGTGCTGGGCGTGGGCGGCGTTGGCGTCAACGCCATCCAGGCCGCCGCGCTGGCCGGCGCTGAAACCATCATCGCCATCGATATCAACGCGGACAAGGCAGCAGTGGCAACCACCTATGGCGCCACCCATTTCATCAATGCCGCCGCGCCCGACCTGATCGAGCAAGTCCAGGCCCTGACCCATGGGCGCGGCGTCGACCACGCCGTGGAATGCACCGGCCGCCCGGTGGCCATGAGCAGTGCCTATGCCATCACCCGGTCCGCCGGCAGCGTGGTGATCGTCGGGATTGCCCCGGTCGGCGCCCAGTTCGCCATTCCCGCCATTGGATTTCCGGGGTCGCGCAAGCGCATTGTTGGCTCGATTTATGGTGGCAGCGTGCCCGAACAGGACATCAACACCATTCTCTCGCTCTATCGGCGCGGCCGTCTGCCGCTTGACGCCCAGATCGGCCGCCGCATCCCCCTCGAGCAGGTCAACGACGCGCTCGCCTGGCTCGAAGCCGGTGTCATGGCGCGCACCATCATCGAGTTTGCCGCGTGAACCGGGTCGCGCAGGCCCGGGCGATCATGGCAGCCGGCCCAGCGCCGCTGCCGTTGCTGCTCGTGCCGGGCACCGCCTGCGACGCGCGCCTTTTTGCGCCCATGCTGGACCTCCTGGGCAGTCCGCTGGTGACCATCATCGATCTGGGGGACGAACACTCCGCCCCCGCGCTGGCTGCCCGCATCCTGCGCGAGGCGCCAGAGCGGTTCGCGCTGCTTGGGTTCTCCCTGGGTGGCATTGTTGCGCTGGAAATGGTGGCGCAGGCTCCCGGGCGCATCGCGCGGCTGGCGCTGATCGACACCACGCCGCGGCCCGATCCGGCGGCCAATGCCCCGCTACGCCGCGCCGCCGTGCAGCGGGCGCGGGCCCAGGGCATGGATGGCTATATCGCCGACAGCTGGAGCCGGCTGGTTTCCCCCGACAATCTTGGCAATGCCGAGCTGGAGGCCGTAATCACCGCCATGGCGCGCGACGCCGGCGCGGACCGCCTCGCCAGCCAGTCTGAGGTGGCTATACACCGAGCAGACAGCCGGCCGCGCCTCAACGCCATCAAGGTGCCAACGCTGATCCTGGCGGGCGCGCACGAGCAGGTCTGCCCGCTCGACGCCCATCAGGAGCTGGCCGACGGCATCGCCGGCGCCCGTCTGTTTACCATTCCCGGGGCGGGGCATTTTGCGCCGCTTGAAAATCCAGCCGCAGTGGCGCGTCATATACGCCACTGGCTGGACTGGACCGATATCACCCAAGCCATTGTGGCCGACGACCAAGGAGCGATCATGAGCGACAACCCGACCAACCCCAAGGCCAAGGGCGGTTCTGCCGTGTCGGTCGAAAATGTGCTGCAGGTCGAGCGCCGGGACTATCCCGAGCTGGCGCCCACCAACCGTCCGCGCAGCCAGTCGCTGGATGGCTTTGACGACATCTATACCGACATCGTCGACTACATCATCCGCTGCACCCACAAGATCTGGGACGAGCGCGATATCGGGCTGATCTACACCCACTACACCCACAACTGCGTGCTCTATGGCACCACGGGCACCATCTACAACCGCGAGGATGTGGTGCGCGACACTATCCAGCGCCTGGTCTCGTTCCCCGAGCGGCGTGGTATGGGCACGCAGGTGATCTGGAATGGCAATGACCAGGACGGTTTCTACACCAGCCATCTGGTGACCGGCTCGGGCCGCCACACCCAATATGGCCATCTCGGCCAGCCCACCGGCCGCCCCTTTGTGTCGCGGACCATTGCCGACTGCATGATCCACCGCAACAAGATCTATCGCGAATGGGTCGTGGCCGACCAGATGGCCATCATCAAGCAGCTCGGGCTGGACCCCAATCATTTCGCCATGCGCACCGCCCGGCAGAAGTTTGACGCGGGCTTGACTTCGCTCGATATCGGCGAGAACCGCCGCTTCCTCGGCCAGACGCCGCCGGCCGAAAAGGCCGACACCAGCCTGGCGCACAATGATGTGGAAGCCCGCACCATCGAAATGCTGCACGAGGTCTTTACCAAGCGCATGTTTGGCCGCATCGCCCAGGACTATGCGCCCAATGCGCAATATCACGGGCCGCTGATGAAGGAACTCTATGGCGTCGCCGCCATCGTGCACCAGCACCTGGGCCTGATCGGCTCGCTCCCCGACGCCTCCTATGAAATCCAGCACGTGGCGTCCAACCCCTGCGACGAGGGCGGCACCAAGGTGGCCGTGCGCTGGATCATGGAAGGCCATCACCTTGGCTATGGCATCCTCAGTGAGCTCGGCGACCCCACCGGCAAGCGCGTGCAGGTGATGGGCATGAGCCATTACCACTGGAAGGACGGCAAGATCGTCGACGAATGGAACGTCTATGACGAGCTCAGCCTTCTGGTTCAGGTTCGTCTGGGCCAACTGGCCGAGACAGCCTGACGACGCAAAAAGCCGCACAAGGGCGGGTCACCCTCTCTGGGGGCGATTCGCCAAGAGGCGTCCATTTGAGGATGCCCGCGGCACGAGCGATGGGGCAGGGCGTCGTCGCGATTGTCAGGCGCGGCCCTTGCCGCGTCAGCCCGTGCTGATCGCCTGTGGCGCGCTGGCGTGTCACGACGGGGCTTGCAGCCCGCAGCGACACCGCGCGCTACACTGACCGCAATGCGGCGACCCATTCGCGCACCGCAAGCCGAGCTGGATATGGTGTCCCCATGTGGACCTGCGGCAGCAAAGGCGCACCCGCGCCCACCCAAAAACTCGGTCTGTGATTGACGATTGCCAACGCTGGACGACGTCCCGAAGGCGCACGCACAATCCCGCAACATCTGCCGCGAAAGATCAGCGGTTTCTGTTTAGGCTTGTGAAATAAAAGGAGAAACTGGTGCTGCCGGACAGGATTGAATTTCCATGTCCATCGCACAGTGCATTGAACTTGCTAAGCAATTTCGGACTGCGATCTGACGTTGTGTACCTGCTCTGCGTACCCTTGGCAAGGGTCTCGCACTAGGAACGGCCGGCTCGCCATTGCTTCGTCAGTCGTCTACACCCCACTCGACCTGTAGATCATTTATGGATGCGAACACCTTCCATGAGCCTGTGTCTGTCAGGACGGAAAGAGGGCGCCCTACGTGCATCTCTCCCGAGCGGCTGCCGTCAACCCAAGGCCATGTGGTCACTCGTATCCGCCCGCCTCCCCACCGGTTGGGGTGTTGGATGAACTCCGCATCGGTCTTGAGGCGTTCCAACGACATCGGACTGCCCTTGATCAGTTGGTGTATCGATAGTCTGGCCATCTTGAACACTCCATTTCGAGAGGCGCCGCATTTGGTGCCTTTTCATCGGCAACCGCCGCCATAGAGCGGGGCAGGTGAAGGACAGCCGTGCGAGCCGTCATCCGGGTAGGTAGCCGCCATCGTGTCTAACAGTGCGGCCACTTCTGAGTTGATGCGCGCCTGTTCGGCATCGGGTTTTGGAAGGTCTCTCGGAAACTCAAGTTGTTCACCCTTCAAGATAACGACCGGGGGCGCTGCGGGCGAGAGCAGGCGGAACACGAACCCATCCAACATCAGCGCAGCAAAGAGGCAAATCAGCGGCGCTGTCGCGACTAGGCCTAGTTTCTTGGTGATGATTGTTCCCTCCGAACACCTCTAGGTGGTCGTGGGCATCGTGCCAGTCCTTGGCCCTCGCCGACAAGGGGAGGCCTGCCGAGGCCCGCACCTCACTACTACGTCCACCCGAGGACAATCCCAAACCCACTACCCCTTCCACCCGTGAATACTCGCGCCAAACTGCCGGTTTAGCCTCCGCAGTTCCTCCTCAAGTACCGCCCGGTCGCACTAAGGCAACCACCAGGGCAATGCCCCGGCTGCCCCGCGCACTCCCCCTCCCACCAGTAATCACGCGCTCCACCAGCGCCCCTCCACCAGCCCTGAGCCTAGCAGGCGGCAACCCAGGATGAGCATGACACTGACATTGAACAGACCGAAGCAGCGGGAATTCGCACCGAGTGAGCTACTGGAGACCCTCCGGAGACTTGAGAAACAAGCCGAGGGTGGTTGTTCGCAACATCCCGTCGATCCCCGCCGTCTAGCCTTGCGCGATATCACGAAGGCTCCTCAGGCGTTCAACATCCGCAGTGACAAGGACCAGCACCACCTTGTGCAACTTGTCCGCTCTCTCTCAAGCGTTACCGACCTTTCCCCTGTTCTCGTGATGCGATGTGGGGACCAGATCGTCCTGGTTGATGGACATTATCGTCTGGAGGCCTATGGTTTCGCCAAGCGTCCCGACATTCCTGTGGAGTTCTTCCGGGGGACAGTGCGGGAGGCATACGTGGAGGTGGTCACGCGCAACGCAGCCCCAACGCTCCAGATGGACAACCGGGGGCGGATGGATTGCGCGTGGAACATGGTCAATGCCTGTTTCAGCCGTGCCCAGATCGTGCGGGCCTCCGGCGCCTCCCGTGCCCAAGTGGCTGTCATGTGGAAAGCCCAGAAGGCTTTGGGCGATGAGGCGGGGCAGATCACCGAATGGCGAAGAGCAATGAGGGAAGCTGCAGGTAAGCCGATGGCGCCCCTTTTGCCTGAAGAGGCAGACGCAATGATTGAAGCGCAAGCTCAGGACTATGCCGACCGGCTGCGCAAGGCTTGCGGGACCAAGCTTTGGACCAATCCCGAGATTGGCGCTAGAGCCATCGCATTGTGCTCCGGTCGCAAGCTGCCCGACTTGGTACTGCACTTGAAGAACCATCTGACTGAGGCGGGTCACGAATGGATCAGCGCTAATGAAGCGGATGAAGACGGTGCCAGCTTCTACTAGGCAGGGGTCTATCCCCTAGGTGGGGCAATTTAGACCCCCGCCCCCCCTCAGATGACAGTCCCGATGTCGTTGTTGCAGGCCCAGAGCGGGCAGCACATGGCTCATCTATGCCCAAAACCCCAAGGAGAGCGGCACGGTTGGGAGAGTTTCCTGGCCGTGCCACCTCTGGGCGTCCGATGTGTGGGGGCAATTCCATAAAATAAAAAAGTCTCTTGGCCCCTGTCGGGTACTACGGAGAAGCACCCCCCCCCTTGCCGGCCTCTGGCGCCCGTGAGGTTCACCGGAGACGCCCCTACCAACTGCCGATCAAGTAGTGTCGTTGAAGAGGGAAGTGTACCCGGCATTTCCTGCATCGAACTTCCCTCCACTGTACATATGGCAATAGTTCGTGATGCAGCGGTTTCCGAACACGTCAACGTAGAACAGTGTTCCCCATACCAATAGGACCGCTGTTCCTCCGTCACGTCTTAGCTCGTTCAGAAGTACCAGCTCGGCTGCGTCCCAGTTTCCCGTGACAGCGGGATAAGTCCATGTTTTGCCGTGACCTAGAGTATTTGCGGCCTCATCAACGCTGGAGGTAGCGTGGCGTTGAGGGGACTTCAGGAAGTCGGTTATATTGAAGTCCCAAAGGAGATGCGCGTGCGTGGTGAAAGTGATGCGATGGGCCGGTGTCGTGCCAATGTTCTCAACACCCATTTGCCATTTCACCTGATTGTCGGTGATCTCAACTCCCTTTGGTACGACCTGCAAATAGGCTCGGAGTTCTGCGACCGAACTCCGCCTATTTTCACTGAGTGTCATGAACACCAGAATAGCACCGAGCGCAGTGGCGACGAACGATAGCATGGCGATGACCAACATCCACGACGCTGAGATGGCCATGCTTCGCTGAGCATCAATGTCATCCGGACCTACCGTCACAAACTGCCTGATGGCCGACAGAACTCCGGAAGCCAGCAACCACACCCCGACAATGCAAGCGGTCACCAGTATGACCGACGCAATCCACTCTCCCACAGTCATACTAGGCAACTTCATGCGCGTGCTCACTAACGAACTCAATTTGCTTGGTCTAGCCCACAGATTGCCAAACGACTAGCGGTGCACTCCGGGTTAGCTGAATGACCGTACGGGTATACCCTTGCGGAGTGTCTTACGCGTGGGAGGGTAGTCTCATCCTCTTCCTTGGCGTTCACTAGCCATCTTCTCCTGCCTTACCTATCCGGCATGGCTAGTGGTTGCTGCATGGAATGGATGCGTCGGCACCTCCATCCTTCGATGGCTAGCTTGTGGCTAACTGGTGCAACCGGAAAACCGATACACCCGGTTCAAAGCCGTAGCCGTTATTCCATGTAGGAAGGATCGCGACAGTTTAGGCGGGTGGGTAGGTGCCATGTGCGCAGTTCGGGAGGCGTATGACTGCTTTGGTACCTTGAGACTGGGTCGTTAACGCTCAAGAGCGATGACGCAACCGGCGGCACGGGGGACTGAAGGCAACAGCGGGTGTTAGATACCGCGTCGCAAAATTGTGTCATTTCCCTACGAGATGCCCAATTCCCTACGAGATGCCCAATCGCATAGCGATGGACCGATAAGGGGTCGCGCGCTATCAAGTTATTCTTGCGGGGGTCGATGCGAAGGCATTCTGAAGCGCGGCCATCAATACAGGAATTTGGTGTGGGTGATGCCTGTGCCTCGGGAAGGGTTAGGGTTCTTGACGGCGTCGAACATGCTGTGAATGTGTGTACGTCGCTGGCCAGCAATTGCGGACGCCTCGGCTGATTTTCTTATGCACGGATTCTGCAAAGCGGGCGCTTAGCATTTTCGTCATGTCGGCTTTTTCGCCACTTGGCGTTTGACACCCTTCGGGCTGGTTCGCGTCTTAACTTTCCTTATACGCATTATCCTGGCAGCGGCCCTTTGGGGATCGACATGCTTTGTTTGGCCGTAACCACCAAACCATTTCACCTTCGGTACCTGCATGACGACGTTGTCGTCGTTCAGCATACCAACCCTAACGGTTTGGCGCGTTCTTTTCGCCAGCTTGACCGTTTCGCCAGCAGATGCCTTCAATCCATCTTTGACCTCGGGCGGAAGTCCTCGAACAAATGCGTGTTGCGTACGAACAGGGGCTTTGCTCATGATGTCCGAAATTGCGTCGCTTTTGACGTAATCCCACACGCCTATGGACGTCAGCTCGACGGCGGTGGCATAAACAAAAGCCTCATCCGCTCCGCTGTCAGCGACATCCTTCGAGAGGAAGGGTCGCAGCGCAGAAAGGAATTCGGTCCTGTTCCCGTTCTCAAGCTGCTGCCTGAGCTTTTGCTTATCTGAGAGCCGAAGAGTGAAGAGACTAAGAGCCATGTTCAACTCCTAACTTTTGCCCGAGACTATCAAGTCCACTACGACATCAATCCCGTGTACAGCGAGGTCAGAATGGGCGGAATTCAAGTGTTCCTTCCTCCTACCTTCACCGTAGCCGAAACGTCCTGACTTGTTGTTTAAAACCCATGCCGGCGGGTCAAGGCCGTCATCAAAGTAAATTTCTCCGCCGAGCCTGGCCTTGGTAGCTCCGACTACAGCGGGGTGCCCGAGTTTGGCCTGAGTGGTCTTTAGCAATAAATCTCGAGCGAAGGGAAAAAGGTAACCCGCCGTCGCGGTGTCGATGACCTCTTCTAGCGCGAACCAAAATGATCCTTCTTCATCAATTGCCCACAAAATTGGAATGGTTCGATGCAGAACAACCGAGAGAAGCACGCCATCGATAGCTGATTGCATGTAGCGTCGGAGGACCGGGCCCGAGTTTTCGTCAAGCCGCTGACGCGTGCCGGGCAGATTGCTCAGTTCTGCCGGATCAACTCTGGCCGCTGGACGGACCTCCCCGTAAGCGTCATCAAGATTTTTCGAAGTGACGATGGCTGTCGCCGTTTCAGTCATCGTTAGTCCCGTAACGCTTTCCATGGTCGAGATATAGGATAACAGTGAGAGCAATGCGAGGTTGAACTTAGGTCTTCATCATCTAAAGGTCAGTGCGCCGTCGGTCTTTTCAGCCCGTTTGCCGACATGCGTCAGCGGCTCGGTTCACCACTCAAGCCCATAGATCGGGAAGGAGGACGGTGTATCGGCAGAACAGTTTTGCTTCGTGCCGGTTTCGGCAGTGCGGGTAGGGGTGGGTAGTGTGCATCCTGACAGGCAGCCGGCAAATTGGCGATCCGATTGTACCACAGTCACCCACACGCAGCCTGAGTAAAGCGGCGGTACGGGGGACATCATGCAACAACACCTGTTAGATGCCACACCGCAAAAATGTTAGTTTTTTATAGCCAGTATGGCGTGGCAAGTTGTCCTAACCGTCCCGCCCGGGAATGAGTGTAGCCATGAGCCGCAGGGTTTCATCGGCCATGCGCCTATTGAGTGTGTCGAGCGACTGCCTTGTTGCAACTGCGTCAGCTGACAAGGTGACGACCGATGCGACATGCTGAGTGTCTTCCGGCCATGGCACAAGCAAGTCCCGAATATGCTGTGGCTCAAGATGCTGCTGTACGGCCCCGTATTCGTTACGCATCATCTGATCCTGAGCAAATTTTGATTGCAGATATGCAAACAAGAAATGGCGTTTAACAACGTCATCTGTGCGGACGCGAATTAGGTCGTCGCTCACTATAGCACCGTCATACTTGTCTGTGATGATCGCCACCCTTCCGATTGATCCCGAACGGCTGATAACGATGTCACCCCGCCTAACTCGAATGGCATTGATTGTGTCGAGCTGCTTCCTGGTGGCGCGTCGCACGTTCAACAGCTTTGCGCTCTCGCCGCGTTCCTGCAGCATAGAAGATGGCGTGTAATACGGCTCTACACCGTCAGCCATTTCGCTGACGATTAAGTCCTCACTCTTCAGTCGCGGCCCCTTAAAGACCCGTATGTCAGGCGCTATTTGATCAAGGGGTAGTACCGTCCAGCCGTCGACCCCGTCGATGCGCTCAATGCTGTTCAGGGTCTCATTCAGATGAGGAAGGAACAGTTGGGGATTTATTCTGAGTGTAGCATCAATATCGGAACGCTTGATACTAAACACGTACTGACTAGGTACGAGATTGCCCTGCTTGTGGCTTTCATACTGTTCAAGTATTTCGGTCAAGTCCTCATCTACATCATCTGTGACGACATTTTGAGCGTCGTACTTGTAGATGGGCTCGCCCTCGCTGTTTTGTCCAACGCGACGGGATATGGCCATGAAGATGGTGTTATCGCCTGGATCTTCATCGAGCATTAGTTTCTGGCATAGGATGAGGCACGTCCTCACCCCAGTGTGGGGTTGAAACGTATCCTTATGACAGTTGATTACCGCCAGTAATTTTGCGTGCTTAAACAAAAACTCCCGACCTGGACGGTACGTAGCGGTGTCGAGAAAACTCTTTGGCATGACAATGCCAAGCTTGCCCCCGGGCCTGAGCCAATCCAGACAACGTTCGAAGAATAGGAGTTCAGGTGGAGCACCTTCAGCAAGAAGGTCCTCACTTGGCTGGTAGCCGTGTTCGGTCTCAGTCCATCTCCGACCAACCGTGAAGCGCGATAAAGTCTCCTCGTCCGATATGCGACCTTCGCCCACACCGGCAAAGGGAGGATTGGTCAGTATCAAGTGTGGTTCGCCGCGACCCGCTCTGGCAACGATCGAGCGGTCGAATTCTGCGTAATCTCCAAGGCTGTCGCCAGCGGTCATGCCAGCGTGGCCATCACCGTTCAATATCATGGCGGTTTTTGCAACTCGCACTAGCCGTTTCGTGCTCTCAACAAGGAACAGATTGGTGCGTAGTCGGTCAAGTTGCCGTGCCTTGGCGGTGTCGCTGCCATCCGTGGCCATTATGCGATTTCGTACATACCGCATAGCGCCGGTGAGGAAGCCCCCGGACCCGCCTGCTGGATCGAGTACTATGTCCATATACCCAGGGTCTGCCATGGCAACTAACAGGTCGATTACCAGTCGGTTGGTGAAGAATTGGCCCCGTTCGCGACGTAGATGAACAGAGGTGTACTGTTCATATGCGTGACCCATAATATCCCATTCCACCGATGCGCTAATGGGGGATACGAGCTGATAGGACTGAAGTTCGACCACCACGTCTGCAATAGAGCGTGGCCCAACATTAATGCGATCTGTTGGCGAGAACACGTCCGAATTGGCCCGCTTGACTTCCTCAAACAGGTCATAAATGCGCTGGGCAGTAGCCTGCCTACCGGCATCGGTGAGGTATTCTTCTGGGGTGCAATAGAACGCAGGCAGCGATGCAGTTCTCTCTTCATCCTGAGCCTTGGCAAGGATTATCCGCACCATGTCCATGGTTAGATCGGCCTCTTCCCCGTCAGTCCCACGACCATGCAGCTTATTGTGGCACCGCCGCAGGAGACCCTTAATGTCACGGGGGCGAACGAGGTCAGACTTCTTTCGTCTGCCTAGGGCATCCCAGGCTTCCTTATGCCGGGGAATGCCCACCCAGGGTATGAGACTGTTTCGAGGGCGTGATATGCGCCGGAAGTAACGGACGCCGTCATCTTGACCGCTGTCATTAAACCATACGCCACCCTCCGCGCTGGTATTGTATATGTACGATACAAGCTGGTTATAGCCGTTTGTCTCTGTGGGGGCTTTGCATTCGATCACTAGGTATATGTTTCCCTGATCGTTTGACTGAGCTGCAGAAGCTGAGTTGTAAACTACTATATCAGCACGGATCGGACGTCCCACTGGATCGAGTATTTCTTTGTGGCCGCTGTGTATTGCTACCTCTCGCCGGATCCTGTCCTTCGGGTACATGTATTCAAAGTGGAGCATGCGAAGGTATCGCTGTCTTACCCTCTCCTCTGGCTTGGCTTCGAGTGCCGCACCACTCAGAAAGTCAACTATCCGGCCGTTGTCGTCATACTCGACGTCGAATTGAGAGGTCACTGAAATCACTGCCCGAAGATATGTCCAATTGGCGAACCACTATCCCGTTCACTCGCTCAGCGCTACCTCTTCATCCCGCCGGTCCTCGGGAACCTCCAGCAGCCAGCCGCTTCAAGTAAATGCGCGGACCAGGCAAGCGGGATCAGCCTCGACCGCTAGCCTCCGTTGACGCAAGTGTGGCACGCAAATGAGACATCATGTCCCTTCCTTCCCAAGCAATCCTTACATTTTGGGCGTCTCGGATCATGGTAGACGCACAGCTCTGCCCCGGCATTTTCTCGCCATATTAGGCGTTGTCGTTGAGGTGCCAATCCCACCCCGTGATCCTCGCCCAGCTTGGCCTTGCAGGCTAAAGGTACGAGATAACAAGTGGCCCCGTTCTATTTTCGCTGATGCAGAAGGTCGTATAGTGGCGGCACTGTCTGAGAATATAGTCCGGGCGCATCTGTGCAGCATTGTCCTTAGCCCCTAGACACAGGCTAGTGATTTAATATTACCTCCCTGCATTAGTAGGTGGGGAGTATAATGGCTGCACTGGCAGAGCATAAGATAAAGATAAGATACGAGGGCGGGCTTGCCGACGAAAATGCACTACCCGGTTACGATGGCGCTGTGTCCATCGACGGGATCACTCGGGCCGTACATATTGCGTTACACGCCTATATGACTGGAGAGGTCACATCCCGTGCCACGGCCCTGAAAAGAGCATCAATACAAATACGGCCCGCGCGGCAGGGAAGCTTCGTATTTGAGCTAGTTCTACTGATAGAAGCGTACCCAGCCACCTCAGGTCTGGTCGGGGCTATTGGCGCTCCTATGATATACGATTTCCTGAAGACGGCTTTCAAGAGAGCGACGGGGGGGCTAGATGCCGAACCCGAAAACCGCATTCTGCAAAATCTGTATCATCGTCAGGAACCGCCGCCTCTAAAGGTTCCTCCTGTGGACCTGGACGAACTCGCGGAAATTCTCGAAGGCTGCCTGCAGGATGCACACCGTCCTATCGGCCCGGATGGAATTGAAACTATATCGATTGGATCCCCACGCCAGGAACTGGTGTCATTTAATCTGGACACCAAGGATTGGGTCAATACGCGCGAGCAGTCGGAGGACCTCGAAATACTTCGCGGAAACGTAACCCGATACAACTCCATGTCTCGCAACGCACGGGTGTACATCGACGAGTTTCGACGCATTGTACCGATGAGACCTGCAGGGGACTTCGACGTTAGTTCCTTGGCATTGCTCTCGTGGTCCCTGCACGGCAGTAATATTGGCACTCACAACAAGCTAGATCTGCAGGTGCGACGCGTGTTTTCCGCAAGCGGAAAGGTGAAGCGGCTGCTTCTGTCGGGTTGCGAACGAGTGCCAGTTTAGCAGTGGCATTGCTGCAGTCACCTAGCGCGCCACGGCCATTCAGTGGCTATGACAGTCTGCCGCAATTGTACTCTGGTTCGGCCCCCGGAAGGGGCTGCTACCAGGGGGGGCGAAAATGCAGTGTCCCCAGTTCTGCACCACTTCTGGTGCATAGTGGTGCAGAGTTATGCCGATTGAGCTATGATCGCTAGCGCGCGCATCGGAGGCATGGTACTGATTTTGTTGGGAATTTATGGTGCTGCCGGACAGGATTGAACTGTCGGCCTCCCCCTTACCAAGGGGGTGCTCTACCACTGAGCTACGGCAGCATCTGTTGCGCGGCTGGTGTGCTCGGCGCGACGGGGGCTCTACTGCCATAGGGTCTGGCTCGACGCAAGGCCAAAAAACGCCTATCACCGGATCAACGCACAAGGCGATTCCAAATCGAGCATGAGCAAAACCGAACAATCGGCCCAACGCGAGCAAAGATTGGCCGCAAAGCTGCGAGAGAACCTCAAGCGCCGCAAGGGCCAGATCAAGGCTCGAGCCGGCGCGGAGCAACAGGCCCCTGTGCTCCCGACCCCTTCCGAAACGGTCACGGTCAAGAAACCGTAAACCATTTTCGGGCGACACTGAACTTCCAACGCTGAGAGCGGCGAGTCTGGCTTACGTGGCAACTAGGACTTGGCCTACCTCCATCCCCAGGTAGCAAGGGCACAAGCCCGCCATATAGGACGACAAGACTATGGATCGCATCCGTTTGATCGGTGGCAATCAGCTCATCGGTGATATTCCCATTTCCGGCGCCAAGAACGCGGCGCTGCCGCTGATGATCGCCTCGCTGCTCAGTGACGAGCCGCTGGTGCTGCAGAACGTGCCGCGCCTGGCCGACGTCAAGCAGCTCGAGCGCATTCTCGAGAATCACGGCGTCGACATTGCCGTGCATGGCCGCCGCCGCGGCGAGGACGAACTGGTTGGCCAGCGCATGACCTTCCATGCCGCCGATATCGTCGACACCACCGCCCCCTATGATCTGGTCTCCAAGATGCGCGCCAGCTTCTGGGTCATTGGCCCGCTGCTGGCCCGCTGCCACGAGGCCCGCGTGTCGCTGCCCGGCGGCTGCGCCATTGGCACAAGGCCGGTGGATCTGTTCCTGTTCGGCCTCAAGGCACTGGGCGCCGAGATCGATATCGATGAAGGCTATGTCGTGGCCAAGGCCCCCCAGGGTGGCCTTGTCGGCGCGCACATCGCTTTCCCCAAGGTCTCGGTGGGCGCCACGCACACCATCCTGATGGCCGCCACGCTTGCCCGGGGCACCACGGTCATCGAAAACGCCGCCCAGGAGCCCGAGATCACCAATGTGGCCGAGTGCCTGGTGGCCATGGGTGCCAGGATCTCCGGCATCGGCACGCGCACGCTGACCATCGAGGGCGTCGAGCGCCTGCATGGCGCCACGGTGGACGTGATTCCCGACCGCATCGAGACGGGCACCTTTGCCATGGCTGCGGCCATGACCGGCGGCAATGTGCTGCTCAAGGGCGCGCGGCCTGAGCATCTGCAGGCGGCGCTCGACGTGCTGGCCCGCACCGGCGCCACCCTGTCGGTGGAAGCCGGCGGCCTGCGCGTGCAGCGCAACGGCACGGCCATCGCCCCGGTTGATGTCGAGACCGAGCCCTTCCCGGGTTTCCCCACGGACCTCCAGGCCCAGTTCATGGCCCTGATGACCATGTCGAGTGGCACCAGCCGCATTCGCGAGACGATCTTTGAGAATCGCTACATGCATGTGGCCGAACTGGCCCGCTTCGGCGCCGACATCACTGTCGACGGCCAGGTGGCCACCGTGCGCGGCAAGTCCATGCTCAAGGGCGCCCAGGTGATGGCTACCGATCTGCGCGCCTCGGTGTCGCTGGTCATTGCCGGTCTCGCCGCCCAGGGCGAGACCGTCGTCAACCGCATCTATCACCTCGATCGCGGCTTTGAGGGCCTCGAGGACAAGCTGAGCCGTTGCGGCGCCGAAATCGAGCGCGTCGCCGGCTGATTCTGACGCCGCCCAAAAGCGGATCGCATATAACGACGGCCCCGCACCTGATCCGGTGCGGGGCCGTTTGTGTTTCGCCCTATGGCGCTCAGTCGAGGGTCTGCCGGTAGCGCAGCATGGCCAGGAGGGCAAAGACGGTGGTGATGGTGGCCAGGGCACCAAACTGGCCGGCGACATCGGCACTGTCGGCGCCCTTGAGCATGACCATGCGCACCAGCCGGATGAAATGCGTAGCCGGCACGCCCGTGCCCAGCGCCTGGGCCCAGCCCGGCATGCCGGCAAAGGGGAACATGAAGCCGGAGAGGAGGATCGAGGGCAGGATCGTGAAAAAGCTCAGCTGCATGGCCTGCATCTGGCTGCGCGCCAGGGTGGAGATCAGAAAGCCCAGCGCCAGATTGCCCAGGATGAACAGGTTGAACCCGATCAGGAACGCCAGAAAACTGCCTTCGAACGGCACCGAGAACAGGACAAAGGCTGCCACCAGGAACACCGCCGTCTGCACATAGCCCACCAGCACATAGGGCAGGATCTTGCCCGCCATCACCTCCAGCGGCTGCACCGGGGTGGCGATCAGCATTTCCATGGTGCCGCGCTCGCGCTCCTTGACGATGGCCACCGCCGTGATCATCACCATGGTCATCGACAGGATAATCGCCAACAGGCCCGGCACGATGTTGGTCGAGGTCTTGCCTTCGGGATTGAACTGGCGGTGCACCACCACGCCGAATGGGGCAGTTGTGCCCGCCAGGGGTTGCAGCGGACCGGTCAGTGTCTGGCTTGCGGCGCCCGCCACTATCCCGCCCAGCGCTGCCGCTGCGCCCGCAACCGCTGTGGGATCGGAGGAGTCGGCGGCGATCAGGATGTCTGGGTGCTGGCCGCGCACCACATCGCGCTCAAACTGGGCGGGGATCACCACCACAAAGCTGGCCGTGCCCTGGCGCAGCGCTGCCTCGCCCGCCGCCGGCCCCTGCACCACGCCGATGAAGTCGAAATAATCCGAGGTCGCCATGCCGGCGAGAATGGCCCGCACCACCGGGCCGTCGTCATTGAGTTCGACCAACGTCGGCAATTGGCGCGGATCGCTGTTGATGGCAAAGCCGAACAGCAAGAGCTGAACAATCGGCAGGCCGATCATCATGGCGAAGGTGACGCGGTCGCGCCGCATCTGGATGAATTCCTTGATCAGCACCGCCGCAAAGCGGGCCGGGGAGAACCAGTTCATGACGGCCCCTGGGCGAAATTGTCCTGCGCGCCGGCCATCAGATAGATGAAGGCCTCTTCAAGGCCCGCCGGTTGCAGGCTCCAGCGCTGGGTCCCGCGCGCCTCGAACTGCCGCACCGTTGCCTGGAGCGCGGCCGCGTCGCGCCCGGACACATGCAGGCTCGCGCCGAAGCGGGCGATCTGCGCCACGCCGGGCTGGCCGGCCAGCGCCAGTTCCAGCGCGGCGAGTTCGGTGCCCTCGGCGCGCCAGGTGGTGAGCCCGACCATGCGCGGAATGTCGGCTGCCGGCCCGTCGATCAGCTTCTTGCCATAGGCGATATAGGCGATGAAGTCGCACTGCACCGCTTCATCCATGTAGTGGGTGGAGACCAGAATGGTGACGCCCTGCCGGCTCAGCCGGCGGATCTCGTCCCAGAAATCGCGCCGCGCCTTGGGGTCGACGCCGGCCGTGGGTTCATCAAGCAGCAGCAGTTGCGGATCGTGAATCAGGCATGCTGCGAGCGCCAGGCGCTGCTTCCAGCCGCCCGACAGCGTGCCGGCCAATTGTCCGGCGCGGTCGGCCAGCCCCAGCTCGGTCAGCGCGCTCTCCACCCGACTGCGGCGCTGCGGCACGCCATACATGCGGGCCACGAAGTCGAGATTCTCCCGGATCGACAGGTCCTCATAGAGGCTGAATTTCTGCGTCATATAGCCGACCTGGGTCTTGATCTGGCGCGCCTCGCGGCGGACGTCAAAACCCAGGCACGTGCCTTGACCCGCATCGGGCAGCAGCAGGCCGCAGAGCATGCGGATGGTGGTGGTCTTGCCCGAGCCATTGGGGCCCAGAAAGCCATAGATGGCGCCACGCGGCACGGCGATGTCGAAATTATCGACCACCAGCTTGTCGCCAAAGCGCTTCGTCAAACCGCGCACGTCGATGGCTGGCGCGTGTCCCGACGTCTGGGTCACCGCGTCACCGTCACGGGCTGGCCGGGCTGCAGAGTGCCGGGCGCCGCCAAAGTGGCCTCGACCAGATAGACCAGCCGCCCACGCTCCTCGCGCGAATAGATCACCGGCGGCGTCGTCTGCGGCTCGGCGGCCAGATAGGTGATGCGCGCCGCCATGGCCGTACAGCCGTCGCAGCTCACCTGCACCTCCTGCCCGATAGCCAGGCTCGCCCGCGCCGTCTCGGGCACAAAGAAGCGCGCCTTGAGGGCTCCCGCCGGCAGGATCGACAGCACCGGCGCGCTGCCGGCCATTTCGCCGGTGTGGAAATAGAGCCGGTCCACCACGCCATCGACGGGCGCAGTGGTCTGCCGATCGGCCAGCACAATGGCCGCACCCTCTGCATCAGCCCGGGCCGCTGTCAGATTGGCTTCGGCCGCCACCTGCTGGGCGGAGCGGGCGGGCAGCTCGGCCACATCCACCTGCGCGGTGAGCTGATCCACCTGGGCGCGAGCGGCATTGACCGCTGCGCGATCCTGCTCGACGCGCACCGAGGGGGCGGTGCCCAGCGCCAGCAATTTCTCGCTACGGGCCAGATTGGACTGGGCCAGCGCCAGGTCCGACTGCGCCTTGTCCAGCGCCGCCCGGATCACATTGATTTCCTGGACGCGACCGCCGGTCACCAGATTGTCCAGCGTCGCCTGCGCCGAGGCCACGCGCGCCGCGGCCGCGTCACGCTGTGCCGCCTGCTGCCGGTCATCGAGGGCAAACAGCATCTGTCCCTGCGTCACGCTCTGCCCTTCGGTGACCGCGATATCGACAAGCCGGCCAGGGCTTGCTGGCGCGACATAGACATAGTCCGCTTCGAGATAGCCCACATAGGCGGTGGGCTCGGACGCGCCACCCGGCAGCAGCGCCATCAGTCCGGCCAAGAGTCCGGCAAGGAAATCACTCATGGCCGCACCGCGCTGATGCCGTGGAACAGGATATCAAGGTGGCTCGTCAGCAGGCGGTCCATATCCAGTCCCGCATCGGTCTCCACATTGAACAGCGCGACCAGCGCCACATGGGCCATCACCGGCCCAATAACCGAACGGATCGCCATCTCGGGGTCGATGTCGCGCAGATACCCGGCCGAAACACCGCGCTTCAGCATGACCTCCAGTGCTGGCCGGACCTTGTCGATCACCTCGCGCCGATACATCGCGGCAATGGCGGGGAAACGCACCACCTCGCTGATCACCACCTTGGGAATGGCCATTCTCGCGGGGTCGCTGAGCTGCCCGCAGACGACGGTGAGCAGCATGGCGATGGCATCCCTTGGGTCGCCCTCGAACGCGGCCAGCCGGTTGACGGCATCGTCGGCGATCGGGGCCAGTGCCCGCCGCACGATGCCCTCCAGCAGCGCCTCCTTGGAGGGGAAGTAGAGATAGACCAGCCCCTTGGAGACGCCGGCCTGCCTGGCGATCTCGTCGACCTTGGCGGCGGCAAAGCCCTTTTCCACAAACACGGCCAGCGCGGCGTCGAGCACCTCATCGGGGCGCGCTTCGGCGCGGCGGCGAAATTTCTTGGCGGTCTCGACCATGACAAACTCCATCTGCATCACTAATAACTGACTGGTCAGTCATTAGCAAGAGGGTCCTGCCATTGCGCAGCCCAGCAAAGGCGCCTTTTTGCCGCTGCTGCATTGCCCCGATGCAGCCAAGCTTGTAGATCGGGGCAGGGGTGACCAGATAGGGTCGACCAATCCCCCAGGGACCGCCTGTTCATGACCGATCTCAAGCTCATCGCCCTCGACACCGAAGACCTCGAAGTCGTCTCTGCCCATGTGCAGGATGCCGTGGTGCGTGTCGCTGACATGGGCTATGCCCGCGCCGACCGCCGCTTCGCCCTCCTGATGAACCGCTTTGACTGGCAGTCTGTGCAGGGCAAGCGCGACAAGGGGCAGCGCAAGCGCGCGGCCCTGCATTTCGATTCGGTGCAGTCGGTGGTCACGGCCGGCTTTGATCCCGGCGCCGCTGAGGGCGTTCTGTCGCTGCTGGCGATCACCTTCATGCCCATCGACGGTCCGGCCGGAATCGTCGAACTCAGTTTTGCCGGTGGTGGCACCGTGCGCCTGGGCGTGGAATGCCTGGAAGCCCGACTCTCCGACCTGGGCGCCACCTGGGCCGCGGCCGCCAAGCCTGCCCACGCTCTCGACTAAGGACGACCCATGACCCTCCGCCTCGACAGCGCCGATGCCGATTTCCAGGCGCGCTTTGCCGAACTGCTCGCGGGCAAGCGCGAATCCAGCCAGGACGTCAGCGACACCGTCGCCGCCATCATTGCCGATGTGCGCCAGCGCGGCGATGCTGCCGTGCTCGACTATACCAATCGCTTCGATCGCACCGCCTATGCGGCAGCCGACCTGCGCATCGGCCCCGACGCCATTGCGGCAGCGGCCGCCACTGTGTCCGATCGCGTGCGCAGCGCGCTGCAGACCGCGCATGATCGCATCAAGGCCCATCACGAAAAGCAGAAGCCGAGCGACCACATCTATACCGACGCCCTGGGCGTGACCCTGGGCACGCGCTGGACGCCGGTGGACGCCGTGGGAATCTATGTGCCGGGGGGCCTGGCCTCCTATCCATCCTCGGTGCTGATGAATGCCTTGCCGGCCAAGGTGGCGGGCGTGTCGCGCATTGCCATGGTCGTGCCCACGCCGGACAATGAAATCAATCCGGCCATTCTGCTGGCCGCCCAGATCGCCGGCGTCACCGAAATCTATCGCGTCGGCGGCGCCCAGGCCATTGCTGCCCTCGCCTATGGCACCGCCACCATTGCTGCCGTCGACAAGGTCGTCGGCCCCGGCAATGCCTATGTCGCTGCCGCCAAGCGCCAGGTGTTCGGCCAGGTCGGCATCGACATGATCGCCGGCCCCTCCGAAGTGCTTGTCATCGCCGATAGCTCCGCCAACCCCGCCTGGGTCGCCGCCGACCTCATCGCCCAGGCTGAACACGGCGCCGGGGCGCGCTCGATCCTGGTCACCACCGACCGGGCGCTGGCGGACATGGTCGACCGCGAGGTCGATCGACAGATTGCCCTGCTGCCCGACCCGAGCAATGCCCGCGAGGGCTGGGACAGCTACAGCGCCATCATCACGGTGTCCTCTCTGCGGCAGGCCACCGACCTGGCCAATCGCATTGCCTCCGAGCATGTCGAACTGGCGCTCGATGATCCCCGGGCCATTCTCGATGACATCCGCCATGCCGGCGCGATCTTCATCGGTCACCACACGCCCGAAGCCATCGGCGACTATGTCGGCGGCTCCAACCATGTGCTGCCCACGGCCGGCACGGCGCGCTTTGCCTCAGGCCTGGGCGTGCTCGACTTCATGAAGCGCACCTCGCTGCTGGGCTGCGATCCCGGCTCGCTTTCGGCCCTGGCCGAGGCGGCCGAGATCCTGGCCGAAGTTGAAGGCCTTGATGGCCACGGCCGCTCCGTATCGATCCGCTCCAACCGGTGATCTCAGCGATGGCGACAGCAAACGGGACGGCAACTGCAAAAACCTTGGCCAGCACCGATCGCCTCGTCACCGTTACGCTTGATCCCAATACCATCACCTCGATCAATCCGGACGAGGTGCATGAGTGGCGCATCGCCATCTATGACCTGCTCGAAGACAACAGCTTCCGCCCCGCGCGGGTCGCGGCCGTGGGGCCGTTTGCGCTGCATATGTCCATCGTCGGCAATGCCATCGTACTCGATGTGCGCCACCCCGAGACCTTCCAGCCCATCGCCGCGCATTATCTCTCGCTGACCCCGTTCCGCCGGTTGATCCGCGACTATTTCCGCATCCGCGACGCCTATTACGAGGCGATCCGCTCGGCCCAGCCGTTCCAGATCGAAACCGTCGACATGGCCCGGCGCGGCATCCACAACGAGGCCGCCGAACTGCTGCGCACCCGGCTGGACAACAAGATCATCATCGATCTCAACACCGCTCGCCGGCTCTTCACCCTTATCTGCGCCGTGCAGCCCTATGCCAGCCGCATCGACGAGAGCAAATCCGAGCTGCCCAGCGTGCTCTTTGTCTGCTCGATGAATTCGGTGCGCTCGCCCATCGCCGCCGCCATCGCCCGCAAGGCCTTTCCCGGCCGCATCATCGCCCGCTCGGTGGGCGTCAATGGCGGCAAGGCGGATCAGTTCGTCCATGAGGTGATGGAAGAGGTCGGCGTCGATATGAGCGTGCACACGCCCCATATCCTCGATGAGCTGGTGGCCAACCGCTTTGACCTCGTGATCTGCCTGTCCGACGATGCGCCAGAAGCGGTGGCCCGCAAGGGGCTCGAGGCCGGCGCCATCGAGGCCTGGACCGTTGCCGACCCCTCCCTGGTGGAGGGCAATCGCGAAGTGGTTTTGTCCGCCTATCGCACCCTGCGGGACACGCTGGACAAGCGCGTCAGGGCCCGCTTGGAACCTCTGGTTTCCGGTGGTTCACAAATCCATTGAATTGAAGTAGGTTCCGCCCAATTTCCGACCCCTGGCGCGCCAATCCGAGCTGCGCGGGGTCTTTTCTGGAGACAGTATGGCAAAGGAAGAAGTGCTCGAATTCCCGGGCGTGGTAGTGGAATTGCTGCCCAATGCGACCTTTCGGGTCAAATTGGAGAATGAGCATGAGATCATCGCCCACACCGCAGGCCGCATGCGCAAGAATCGCATCCGCGTGCTGGCAGGCGACAAGGTGTTGTGCGAAATGACGCCCTATGACCTGACCAAGGGTCGCATCACCTACCGCTTCAAATAGTCCGACGCGGCTGCCCGCAGGGGCGCGCTCCGACCGGTTGACACAATCGGTCCCGCCACCTCCCTGTCCGGCACCACCCCAGCAACGGAGCTCGATCCCACCATGGCCAGCCGTCCGGACCTGATCCTGGCATCTGCCTCGCCACGTCGGCTGGCCCTGCTCAATCAGATCGGCATCGAGCCCGAGCATCTCGTGCCCGCCCATGTCGACGAGACGCCCGAAAAGGGTGAGCTGCCGCGACGCCTGGCCATGCGCCTGGCCGACCTCAAGGCGGTCGAGGCACAGCACAAGGCGCGTTCGGCCGGCTTTGGCGACGGCGCGCTGGTGCTGGGCGCCGATACTGTGGTGGCCGTCGGCCGCCGCATCCTGCCCAAGGCCGAGACCATGGAAGAGGCCAGCCAGTGCCTCGCCCTGCTGTCCGGCCGCGCCCACCGCGTCTATACCGGCGTCACCGTGCTCACGCCCTCGGGTGCCAAGCGTCAGCGCCTCGTCGAGACCCGGCTGCGCTTCAAGCGCCTCTCCACCCGCGAAATGGAAGCCTATCTGGCCAGCGCCGAATGGCGTGGCAAGGCCGGCGGCTATGCCATCCAGGGCATTGCCGGCGCCTTTGTGGTCAAGATGTCCGGCTCCTATTCGGCCGTTGTCGGCCTGCCGCTGATGGAAACCGCACAACTGCTGGCCGGCGAGGGCTATCCGGTGCACTTCAACTGGCTCAATCAATCCACCCTGTCCGGCGTCTGATGGCCGAGCCCGTCGCTCCCGCGCGCAAATGCCCCATCTGCGGTAAGCCCACGGTCGCCGCCTTCAAGCCCTTCTGCTCCAAGCGCTGCGCCGATGTGGACCTCAACCGCTGGCTCACCGGCGGCTATGTCATCCCTGCGCGGGACGACGAACCCATGTCCGAGGATGACAATTCGGTCCCCGGTGGCGACGAAGACGACCAGTTCTAGGCTTTTTTCGCGCCAGCGCACCCCATCGCAGCATGCCGCACAGCCCCGCAAACCGGGGCTTTTTGGTCATTTCTGCCGATTGGCCACAAACTCCTTTTCCACATGCCCTTTTCCCGCTTGCACGGGCAAAACCCTTCCCCTATAAGGCCCATGGCTTTCAGCCGGGCGGTCCTTCCGCCCCGATGCCCGGGTAGCTCAGTTGGTAGAGCAGCGGATTGAAAATCCGCGTGTCACTGGTTCGATTCCGGTCCCGGGCACCATAATTTTCTCATTGATTGCAATCGCTTGTGCAAGGTGCCCATTATGGGCGCCAGCGAAGCCGCTTTGATCCGGGTACGACCGGGGCGCGCTTGCCCCCACTGCCCAGGTCATCGCGATACCGCGCCGTGCTGCGGCGTCAGCGTGGTGTCAGTTTCGCTTGCTAGAACGGGCCATTCCTGCGGCCTGCTCGCGCCGGCCCGAGCGACGCCCGCCCGCCGCGTCCGTGCCGCCTTCAATAGAACGCCCATTGCGGAACCAATGATGACCCTTCCCTACACATCCGCCCATGAAGAACTGCACTACGTCAACCGGGCCGGCTGGCTGCGGGCCGCCGTGCTGGGCGCCAATGACGGCATCGTCTCGGTATCATCGCTGATCGTGGGCGTTGCCGCAGCCGATCCCGGTCCGGGCGCCATCCTGATCGCTGGCATCGCCGGCCTCGCCGCTGGCGCCATGTCGATGGCCGCCGGCGAATATGTCTCGGTCAGCTCGCAATCCGATATCGAGCGCGCCGACATTGCCCGCGAGCGGCAGGCGCTGATCGACACGCCCGCCGAGGAGGAAGCCGAATTGGCATCGATCTACGAGTCGCGCGGCCTGTCGCCCGCCACCGCAGCGCTGGTGGCCCGGGAAATGACCGAGCACGACGCGCTGGCAACCCATGTGCGCGACGAGCTCGGCCTGTCTGAGGTACACACCGCCAATCCGCTGCAGGCCGCTCTGGCCTCCGGGCTGACCTTCACAGCCGCTGCGGCCCTGCCGCTGATTGCCGCGGTCCTGGCGCCCGCTGACATGATCATTCCGGTGGTGGTTGTGACAACGCTGGTGTGCCTGGCTGGGCTCGGCGCGCTGGGCGCACAGGCTGGTGGCGCACCCAAGCTCATTCCCACCGCGCGTGTGCTGTTCTGGGGGGCGGCAGCCATGGCCATCACCGCCGGCGTGGGGCGGCTGTTCGGCGTCAGCGTCTAGGCGAGAATGCTGCGCCGGCCCCGCTATTTCTTGAACAGCGGGACGCCCTTGGTGGTGAACTTGGGGCCACGGCTCGAGGTGCGCACCGGGCGCTTGGTGGCGGCGGCCTTGCCCGTGCCGGGCGGCTGATAGGTCGGCACCAGCTGGTCGGGGCGTGGCCCGATCAGATCGCCCCGGCCCATTTCCTTGAGCGCTTCGCGCAGCAGCGGCCAATTGTCCGGGTCATGGTAGCGCAGGAACGCCTTGTGCAGCTTGCGCTGGCGGGCGCCGCGAATGGTCTCCACCTGGTCGCTCGCCCCGCGCCGCACGCCTTTGAGCGTGTTGACGCCGGTGTGATACATGGCCGTGGCCGTCGCCATGGGCGAGGGCAGGAAGGTCTGCACCTGGTCGGCGCGATAGCGGTTCTTCTTGAGCCACAGCGCCAGGTGCATCATGTCTTCATCGGTCGTGCCGGGATGGGCGGCGATGAAATAGGGGATCAGGTAATATTTCTTGCCCGCTTCCTTGGCTGCGGCGTCGAACATTTCCTTGAACTTGTCATAGGTGCCGATGCCCGGCTTCATCATCTTGTCGAGCGGGCCGCGCTCGGTGTGCTCGGGCGCGATCTTGAGATAGCCCCCCACGTGATGGGTCACCAGTTCCTTGACATATTCCGGGCTCGTCACCGCCAGATCGTAACGCACGCCCGAGGCGACCATCACCTTCTTGACGCCCTTGGCCTCGCGCACCTTGCGATAGAGCCGGATCAGATCGTCATGCGAGGTGTTCAGGTTCGGGCAGATCGTGGGGAACACGCAGGACGGCAGGCGGCAGGCCGCCTCGATCTTGGGATCCTTGCAGGCCATGCGGTACATATTGGCGGTGGGGCCACCGATGTCGGAGATCACGCCGGTAAAGCCCGGTGTCTTGTCCTGGATCTGCTCGATCTCGCGCAGGATCGACCCTTCGGACCGGTTCTGGATGATGCGCCCCTCGTGCTCGGTGATCGAGCAGAAGGTGCAGCCGCCAAAGCAGCCGCGCATGATGGTCACCGAGAACTTGATCATGTCCCAGGCAGGGATCTTGGCGTCGCCATAGGCCGGATGCGGCGCGCGGGCATAGGGCAGGTCGTAGACCGAATCCATCTCGTCCGAGGTCAGCGGAATCGGCGGCGGGTTCAGCCACAGGTCGCGGTCGCCATGGCGCTGCACCAGCGGGCGCGCATTGCCCGGGTTGGCTTCGCGATGCAGCACGCGGGAGGCGCGGGCATAGGCCTCGCGGTCGTTCTCGACGTCTTCAAAGGCCGGCAGGCGGATCACCGTGTCGCCGCGGGTGCGCGTCGCGCCCTCGTCGTCGGAGTCGAGGTCATCGGCATGCAGTTCGGTGAAGTGCTCGGGCACGCGGCGGAACATGGCCACGCCGCGCACATCGTCGAGCTCGCGGGTCGTCGCGCCGTCCGCCATGCGGCGGGCCACTTCCACCACGGCGCGCTCGGCATTGCCATAGATCAGGATATCGCCCTTGGCGTCGGCCAGGATCGAGCGGCGCACCTTGTCGGACCAATAGTCGTAATGGGCGATGCGGCGCAGCGAGGCTTCGATGCCGCCCAGCACGATCGGCACGTCCTTGTAGGCCTCGCGGCAGCGCTGCGTATAGACGATGGTGCAGCGGTCCGGGCGCTTCCCGCCTTCGCCACCCGGCGTATAGGCGTCGTCGTGCCGCAGCTTGCGGTCAGACGTGTAGCGGTTGACCATGGAATCGAGATTGCCGCCGGTGACGCCGAAGAACAGCCGGGGCCTGCCCAGCGCCTTGAACGGCTCGGCGGACTGCCAGTCGGGCTGGGCAATGATGCCGACGCGCAGGCCCTGCGCCTCCAGCAGGCGGCCGATGATCGCCATGCCGAAGCTGGGGTGATCAACATAGGCGTCGCCTGTCACCAGCACGACATCGCATTCGTCCCAGCCCAGGGCGGTCATTTCGGCGCGGCTCATCGGCAGGAACGGCGCTGCCGCCCTGGCCTCGGGCCGGTGGCGGGTCAGGGTGGGGACGGTCTGCTGGGCGCTGGCGATGGTTTCCATGCGGCGAGCTATAGAACGCCGCCATTGCGAATTCAATCAAACCCGGCTGCGGGCCGGCCACGCTGCCGCGTGTTCGGGGCAGGCCCGCCCGGTCCAACACAATTGCCAGGCGATCCGCTCAGTAGAGCCGCAGGGGCGACGAGAGCTTTCTGACAATGCCAACCACGGCCGCCTCAATTTCCGATGGCGACCTGGCCGGCAGGACATTCTTGGCATTCCCGGCGCAGTCGGACATGCGGGTCTGCAAAATGGGGAAGAGGCTTTTGGTGATGAAGTCGAAGCGCTTGTGGTCGCCGCTGCTGATCTTCCCGTATTTGGGCACCAGATATTCGGTATAGATGAAATAGGTGCCGATTTCATTGGTGGTCAAGGATCCGCAGGCAGACTCATTGAGGGCGTAGTTCACCTCATGGGCCGCATAGGCCTTGCTCGGGGTATTGGGCGCCGCAGTTGGGTGCAGAAACCAGTCTCTGGCGTTGGTCCAGGCTTGGCCGCTCTCAACGCCGTCGGTGACGACGATGACATATTGGATGCGGTCGCCTGGCCCGTTGCCGGTCCCGTTGCGGGGAAGCTTGGTGGCGATCTGATGCAGCGCCTGCTCGATATTGGTGCCGCCATAAAGCAGGTCGAGGTTGATCTGACTCTGTGCCAGTGCCTTGACCTGCGTCAGATCGCGGGCCCGGGCGTCGCTTGGTGACAGGATTTCCGTCAGGTCATTGCTGAACCGGTAGAGGCCCATCGTGACCTGGCCAGGAAACTGCTCGGCATTGGCCACGGCGTCCACCGCTGCGGTAACGGCGCTTCGGGCCACGTCGATACGCATGGTGGCGCCAATCGCCCTTGCATCATCATACGAAGAGCTGCCGCGCGCCTGGTCAATGTGGCAGGCAAAGGCGCATCCCGTGGCCTGTGCCACCAGCCGCTGATCCACATCGGTGGCCCCGATGCCCATCGATTGCGAGGTGTCGACCAGGATGTTGATGTTCATGTAGGAGCGCAGCGTCACCGTTGCATGGGCCTGATTGGCGATCGGCACCGTATTGATCCCGAACAGCGACATGATCGTGGTGCGATAGGTGGCCTTGAAGCTGATCGCGGCCTCGATCTGGTTTTGCCGGATTTCGGCGTCCGGCGACACGCTGTCGAGCGTGGTGAATGCGAGATTGGAGGTGTTGGCGAGGAAGAACCCCTCGGCGCTGGCGTTGACCTGCTCCTGCGTGACCGTGGCGCCGCTTTCGCTCAATACCTGCACATCGCTGAGCGCAGCCAGCACGGCGCCATTGGCCGCCGCGCTGAGCTGCTGGCTGGCGATCAGCGCCATGCCGAGGTCGACGGCGGCCCCTGTCGCGGCCAGCACCACCGGCAACAGAAATGCCGTCAGAATGGCGAAATTGCCGGCGCGATCGCCGATGAAGCGGTGCAGCAGGTTCAGCATCGTGTCACAAACTGGTCCGATACATGGTCAAGGATCACGCCGTTTCGCATCTTGCGCACGGCGTTGACATGCAGTTCCAGGCTGGGAAACAGCCAACCCTGCAGCAGCGGGAAATAGGGGTAAGTCAAGTCAACCACGACCACAGGCGCTGCGCCAACCAGGCCAGCCCGGATGTTTTCTCCGCTCAGCGCGGTGGTATTGTCCACAATGTCGAGCTTGCAGTGCGTATAGACGGGGTTGCTGATGATATCCTCGTACCGGAAGCTCCAAAGCACCTTTGGCACCAAAGAACACGGCGCAATCTTGCAGTCCGGGTCTGGCACGAAGCTGGCTGAAGCAAAGGCGCGGCTATAGCCATTGGCCCACTGATCGTCCCGGGGTGTCGTGGCCAGATGCGCGGTCGGATTGACGATCATCCAGATGTCTTCCGCCACATGGCGCTCGGCCACGGTCAGCATATTGTCGCCGTCTCGGCTGAGGAACTCGGCGACCTGGATGGCGGCCTGATGGGCCCGCCGACTTTGCATGATGTAGTTCGACAGCTCGACCACACCCATGAACACGATCAGCAACAGCGGGATCACGAGTGCAAATTCGGTCGCAGCGACCGCGCGATGGTCTCGGGCCAGCCGCCGGATCAGTTTGAACACGCGCCTGCTCCGGTCAAAATAGGTTCGCGCAGAACCACGGCGCGGCTGCGAAAGCGCTTCTTGCCCTCAACCTCGATAATGTCCGCTATGGCGAACGGCGCGATGATCTGCTCATAGGGATAGGTCAACTCGACCAGCACCGTGTCCCCGCCGCACCCCAGCGACCACAGGCCGGACAGCGGCTTGTTGCGGTAGTCGAACAGCCGACCACCGACAACGGTCGCGCCGATCTCGAGATCGTCACAGTTGAGCAGCGGTCCAAGCGCCCCACAAAGAAAATACTCCTTATACTTGCTTGCCGAACTTGCCTCGTTGGCCTTGAGCGCCAGATTGTTGGTGGCCTCCTCCAGCACACGATCGAGATCGCCTTGAATGAAGGCCTTCACACCCACGTCTGTGCTGGCCAGCAGCACAAGCAAGAAGGGCAGCAAAAGCAGGGCAAACTCAACGGCAGTGGCGCCGGCGTTCGCCAGGGCAAAGCCCCTCAAGACGCGCAGGTGGCGTTTGACGCGTTCCCTCAGGCGAATGGCGTATGACGGCGCTGGTTTCTGCGGCAGTGCATCGCCTGCAAGGTCAGGCGACCTGCGGCAAGGAGACGATCCGGCGATCTGCTTAATCTGGCAGGCGAGATGCACGCGGCGTGTTCCTGGGACGGAGCAGACGGGGTTGGTCGTTCGGGCCGAACATGCAATGCAATCGTTAACATTGCTTGAAATCGCTCATGTCACGACATGCCGTCGCGCTCGCAGCCCCTCTCTCCAGGCCTTTGCGCGCTGCGCCTTGCTGCCTCGGCAGACCCTGCGCCTGTTCAATCTGCCGCTCTGGCACGCCTGCCTTGGCGCATGCGCCGGGCCTCCGGACTCAGGGCTTGGCCGCGGCGCCAATGGGTCCGGTATTGATGCGTAAGTCGCATCAATACCTCGAAACTACGCAATTCACACGCTCGTTTGGCTGGTGCATTCGATAGGCACAGCCAAGGAGTTACCGTCCATGCAGGACGATCTGGTCCGAATTCCATGCGTCATGATGCGAGGCGGAACCTCAAAGGGACCGTTCTTCCTCGCCAGCGATCTGCCTGCCGATCCGGCAGAGCGCAATGCCGTTTTGGTCGAAATCATGGGCTCCGGTCATCCCCTGCAGATCGATGGCATCGGCGGCGGCAACACCCTGTCGTCCAAGGTGGCCATCGTGGGGCCGTCGACCCGTTCGGACGCCGATGTCGACTATTTGTTCGCCCAGGTCCGGGTCGATATGGCCGAGGTGGATACCGCGCCCAATTGCGGCAATATGCTCTCGGCCGTGGCGCCCTTCGCCATTTCCGCCGGCCTTGTCGTCGCCAGCGATGGCGAAACCCGGGTCAAGGTGCACAATGTCAACACGGGAAAGATCATCGAGGCCCGCATCCTGACGCCGCGCGGCGAAGTGCGATATCAGGGCGATGCCAGCATTGATGGGGTGCCCGGCGATGCCGCCCCGGTCTATCTGGCGTTTCACGATGCCGTCGGCGCCAAGACCGGACGGCTGCTCCCCACTGACGCCGTCAGCGAAACCATCCATGGCCGCCGCGCCACACTGATCGACGGGGCGACCTCTGCCGTCGTCCTGTTGGCAGAGGATTTCGGTCTCACCGGGTCAGAAACGGCCCGGGAACTCGACGGCAACGCCGATCTCATGCGTCAGCTGGAGGCCATCCGCCTGGAGGCGGGTCTGCGCATGGGTTTCGGCGATGTCGCCAATTCAGTGCTGCCCAAGCCGATCCTGATTGGGCGGCCGGGCCGGGGCGGCGATCTGGCGATCCGCTACTTCACCCCCCACACCTGCCACACTTCGCTGGCCACCACCGGCGCCGTGACCATTGCCATGGCCGCAACGGTCGCCGGCACGGTGGTGGCACGGTCACTCAACAATTGGTCGGCTCCCGCGGAGCTGACCTTTGAACATCCCACTGGTCGCATGACGGTGCGGGTGGAGCACCAGGCTCTGGGAAACGTGCCTGTTGTTTACGTCATGCGGACTTGTCGCCGACTGTTTGAAGGATCGGCGCTGATTCGACGAAAAGCCTGAACGACCGACCAGGAGGGTCGGTTCAATCAAAACACCTAAGGGAGGAAAACTCATGCTGACACTCAATCGCCGCGCCGTGGTGGCCCTGGGACTGGCCGCTGCCCTCAGCTCTGCTGCTCCGGTCATGGCCCAGTCGGACTACCCCAACAAGCCGATCACGCTGGTGGTTTCCTATGCCGCCGGCGGCGGCACGGACGCCATTGCCCGCCTGTTCGCCGCACGCCTCGAGCAGGCGCTCGGCGGTCGCGTCATCGTTGAAAACCGTCCTGGCGCTGCGGCCAATATCGGCACCGAAGTGGTCGCCGGCGCCGAGCCGGATGGCTATACGCTATTGATCGGCAACCAGGGCCCCATGGTGGTCAATCCCCATCTGTTCGACCTGCCGGCCGATCCTGCCGAGGCGCTCGATCCCATCGCCATGATTGCCGACGCCGCTTTGGTCGTCGTGGTCGGTCCCAAATTGCCGGTGCCGACGCTGGGCGAACTGGTCGATGCTGCCAAGGCGCAGCAGCTGGTCTTCGGCTCGGCGGGCAACGCTTCGGCCAGCCACCTGGCATCGGTTCTCTTCGGCCAGACCGCTGGCATCGACATCCGCCACGTGCCCTATCAGGGTGCCGGCCCGGCGGTGAATGATCTGGTTGGCGGCCATATCGACTTCATGGTCACCACCATTCCCTCGGTGATCGGCCTGGTGCAGGACGGCACGCTGACCGCCCTGGCCGTGACCGGCAGCGCGCGCTTCGCCCAGCTGCCCGATGTCCCCACCGCCCAGGAAGCCGGCGTGGACGGCTATACCGCCTCGGCCTGGTATGGCCTGCTCGGCCCCAAGGGCCTGCCTGAGGACGTTCGCCAGCGCCTGGCCAATGCCACCGCCGAAGTCCTGTCCGATCCTGCCTTCACCGACAAGCTGGCCAATGACGGCGGCGTTCCGTCGACCCTGGTTGGTGCCGATTTTGCCGCCTACATGGCCCAGGAACGCGCCCGTTGGGGTGAGGTTGTCGCTGCCGCCGGCATTTCGGTGGAATGACCATGTCGGACCAAGCAAGCCCGCCAAGCGCGCGCTTCCCCTGGAGCCAGGATGGCCTTGCCGGCCTGGCTCTGGTGGCCTTCGGCGCCGTCATGTTCTGGGCAGGCCTGGAACTGCCCTTTGTCACCAAGAGTGGCGGCGTCGGCTCCGGCCTGCTGCCGCGTCTGCTGGCCGGCCTGGTGGTCTTGCTTGGCATCGCCCAGCTCGTGCTGGCCCATCGCCGGCCTGGGGAGGGCACCGGCAGCTGGCCACTGGCCCGCTTCCTGCCTGTTTTCGTGGGCGTGGTCGCCTTCGCCCTGACCATTCGCGGCGCCGCGATCGGGCCGCTGGCCATCCCGCCGCTGGGCATGGCCGTGGCCGCGCCGCTGGCCATCATCGGCTCGGGGCTGGCGGCCAAGGAGGCCAGGATTGGCGAGCTGGTGGTCTTTGCCGTCCTGTTGACCGCCTTCTGCGTCGGCGTCTTCCGCTACGGTCTGGGGCTCTCGATCCCCGTGGCCCCATGGTTGATCGGATTCTGAGATGTTTGATGTTTTCGCCAATCTGGGCCTCGGCTTCACCGTCGCCCTGACGCTCAAGAATATCGGCCTGTGCTTCCTGGGATGCCTGATCGGGACCCTGGTTGGCGTCTTGCCGGGCGTTGGTCCGGTCGCCACCATCGCCATCCTGCTGCCGGTCACCCTGTCGCTCGATCCGACCGGCGCGCTCATCATGCTGGCCGGCATCTATTACGGTGCCCAATATGGCGGCTCCACCACCGCCATCCTGGTCAATATTCCGGGCGAAGCCACCGCTGTGGTGACGGCCCTCGACGGTCACCAGATGGCCCGCAATGGCCAGGGCGGTCTTGCCCTCGGCCTGGCCGCAATCGGCTCCTTCATTGCCGGCACCGTGGCCACCATTGTCATCGCCGCGGTCGGCGTGCCGATGACCCGCTTCGGCCTGCTGTTTGGCCCGGCCGAGTATTTCTCGCTGATGATCATGGGCCTGGTTCTGGCGGTCGTGCTGGCACACGGCTCCATCCTCAAGGCTGTCTCGATGATCGCGGTGGGTGTGCTGCTCAGCTGCATCGGTGCCGATATGGAAACCGGCCGTGAACGCATGACCTTCGATCTGCCCATGCTGCACGACGGCATCGAATTTGTCGTCATCGCCATGGGCGTGTTCGGTTTTGCCGAGATCTTTAAAAACCTGGCCGATCCCGAAAAGCGCGACGTCGTGCGGGGCGCGATCGGCCGGCTCTGGCCAGCCTGGCGCGAGCTCAAGGAAAACCTGGCACCCATGCTGCGGGGCACGGCGCTCGGCTCCATTCTGGGCGTCTTGCCGGGCAATGGCGCCATCCTTGGCCCATTCGCCAGCTATGCGGTGGAGAAGCGCCTGTCCAAGACGCCCGAACGCTTCGGCAAGGGCATGCCCGCAGCCGTGGCGGGGCCGGAATCGGCCAACAACGCCGGTGCCCAGACCTCCTTCATCCCGCTGCTCACCCTTGGCCTGCCGCCCAACGCGGTCATGGCCCTGATGGTGGGGGCGATGATGATCCAGGGCATCGTGCCCGGGCCGCAGGTGATCGAGCGCAATCCCGAACTCTTCTGGGGCCTGATCGCTTCGATGTGGATCGGCAATCTGATGCTGGTCATCATCAACCTGCCCCTGATCGGCCTCTGGGTGAAGTTGCTGCAGATCCCCTATCGCCTGCTGTTCCCCGGCATCGTGGTGTTCTGCTGTATCGGCCTGTTCTCGATCTCCAACGATCCGGCGCAGGTGATCATGGCCGCCGTTTTCGGCCTGGTTGGCTACACCCTGTTCAAGCTCGGCTTCGAGGCCGCGCCGCTGGCCCTGGGCTTCGTGCTGGGCGACCTGCTGGAGCAGAAGCTGCGCCAGGCGCTGATCATCTCCAATGGCGATCCGAGCACCTTCGTCCGCTCGCCGCTTTCGGCCGCCTTGCTGCTGGTCGGTCTGGTGGCGCTGGTCATGGCCGTGCTGCCAGCCATCCGCCGCTCGCGCGACGAGGTCTTTGTCGAGAACACCTGACCAATTGGGATCGCCGGCGCTGCTCCGGCGATCCTAGTTGGCGTCATCGGGCCATTGCTGCATCAGCCGGTCGACGAACTGCTGCGCCGGCGGCGACAGGCTGAAATTGCGGCGCTTGATGATGCCGATCGTCCGCGACAGGGCCGGCGCACGCAGGGGGCGCGTGGTGATGATGGGGTGGCCGTTCATCGGCGTCGCCAGGCGCGGCAGCACCGATATGCCCAGCCCGGCCTCGACAAAACCCAGCGATGTCGACAGATGCGTGGTCTCGAAGAACCAGTTGATTTTCAGATTTGCCCGCGCCAGCGCGGCGTCCAGCAGCGTTCGATTGCCGCTCGAGCGGTCCACCGTGATCAGCCTGTGGCCATACAGATCGGCCCATTCCACCTCCTCCTTGGCCATCAGGGGATGGTCCTTGAGCGCGGCCAGCACGAACGGATCCTCCCCCAGCGGCAGGAACTCGAGTTCGGAACTGCCGGCGCCCATGAAATTGATGCCGAATTCGGCCTCCCCGCGCGACACCGCGTCGACCCCGGCATTGGCCGTCAGGTCCAGCACCCGGATGCGCACGTCGGGGAAGTCGGCATTGAACGCCTTGATGAACGACGGCAGGAAGTAGAACGCCGCCGTGGGCAGGCACGCCATGGTGATCAGCGCCGCGCGCCGCACGCCGATGTCGCGGAACGAGAACAGCGAT
The DNA here is from genome assembly GCF_005222805.1 of Devosia sp. FKR38. GTDB lineage: Bacteria > Pseudomonadota > Alphaproteobacteria > Rhizobiales > Devosiaceae > Devosia. The sequence goes on from NZ_STGC01000005.1 coordinate 161,163, forward strand.
GAATCGAACTCATCGAGCAAGCGACGAGCCAGCGGCTCCAGTTCGCGGCCGATGGCGGTCGGCGCGACATGCCGCGTGGTGCGCTGGAACAGCTGCGCGCCCACGGTGGCCTCAAGCTTCTGGATGCGGCGGGACAGGGCCGGCTGTGACATGTTCAGCGCATCGGCTGCCCGCCGGAAGTTGGACAGTTCCATCAGAACGATAAAGGCCCGAAGGTCCAGCGTGTCGCAATTGAAGATCACAGACATGCTCCCGCTTAGGGCCTGGGTTCGAACGGACGATTCCGATGTCCCGGGGCTATTGTAGGCATGTTCGCCCGCGATGAAAGTGCTCTGCACCCTGTTCAGCGGCATCGCGCTGGCACACACTGTGCGCCAGTGTCGTGCCCGGGGGAGTCGGTTGTCGCGCGGACGTCGCCCGCGCCGGCCTGCAGCAGGAGAATGCGTCCATGAACCAGATCGATCTTGCCGGGCAGGTGGCTGTCGTCACCGGCGGTGCCCAGGGCCTGGGCTTTGCCATTGCCCAGCGGCTTATCGCCAGTGGCGCCAAGGTGAGCCTGTGGGACACCAATGCCGCCGTCCTCGCCCAGGCAACCGCGGCACTTGGCGCCTCTGCCTCCAGCGTTGTGGTCGACATCACCGACTATCCCGGCCTGGTCGGCGCCCAGATGGCGGTTGAACGCGCCATCGGCCCGATTGCTATCCTGGTCAATTCCGCAGGCATCGCCGGCACCAATGCCAGCCTGGAAGACTACGATCCCGACGAATGGCGGCGTGTCATCGAGGTCAATCTCAACGGCACTTTCTATGTCAACAAGGCCGTCGTTCCCGGCATGAAGGCCCGCAATTACGGGCGCATCGTCAATATTGCCTCCATCGCTGGCAAGGAGGGCAATCCCAATCTGTCGGCCTATTCGGCCGCCAAGGCTGGCGTCATCGGGCTCACCAAATCGCTGGGCAAGGAGCTCGCGCGCTTCGACATCGCTGTCAACGCCATCACCCCGGCCACGGCCAAGACGCGCATTCTCGAAACCCTGACGCCCGAGTTCATCGACTATATGCTGGTGCGCATTCCCCGCGGCCGCTTCCTCGAGGTCGACGAGGCCGCCGCCATGGTGGCTTGGCTGGTCAGCAAGGACAATAGTTTCACCACGGCTAGTGTATTCGATCTCTCTGGCGGCCGGGCAACGTACTGACGATTTTGCCTGACCAATAAAATGCAATCCAATTGCTAACTGATGCTTCAGGGTTCGGGCGCAAGGTCATCTGGATGCAAGGCGTGTTCTATCCAGCCGCCGCGCAGGATGTTGTGCTGTTCAGAGACCCAAAATGGTCACCCATAGTGCATTGTTGCTTCAGCTTCAGACTGAGGTGCTGGAAGCGGTGGCGCGCGGCGAACCGCTGAGCCTGATCGCCGACCTGCTCTGTCGCCGCACTGAAGCGATTGCGCCTGATGCGGTCTGCTCCATTCTGACCGTTGATGCGCAGGGTCTGCTCCACTCGCTGGCCGGGCCCAGCCTGCCGGCCGACTACACCAATGCCATCGATGGCGTTCCCGTAGGCCCCAACGCCGGCTCCTGCGGCACGGCCGCCTGGCGCAAGGCGCCGGTCATGGTCACTGACATCGAACACGATGCGCTCTGGAGCGACTTCCGCGGGCTGGCGCTGCCGCTCGGCCTGCGCGCCTGCTGGTCCAGCCCCATTGTGGATCGTCAGGGCAGGGTGGTGGCCACCTTCGCCTTCTATTTCCGCACCTGCCGCGGTCCGGACGCCATGGAGCGCAAGATCGTCGATACCTGCGTGCACCTGTGCGCACTCGCCCTCAACCATGAGGAGGTGCGCCAGCGCAGTCACCGCCTCGCCTACTACGATGTGCTCACCGGCCTGCCCAATCGGGGCCATTTCGACCAGATGTTGGCCGAGCGCGTGGCGTCTGGCGCCCGTTTCGGCCTGCTGCTGATCGATATCGATCACCTCAAGGTCATCAATGACACCGTCGGCCATGGCATGGGCGACGTGCTGATCAGCACCATTGCCCGGCGCATCGCCAGTGCCGGTCCGGACATTGTTGCCTGCCGCCTGGGTGGCGACGAATTCGCCGTGCTGGTCGACAATTGCGACACGGGCGAGGTTCTGGGCGCCGCCGCGTCACGCATTCTCACCGCTGCGCGCGGGCTCATTGAGGAAGGTGGCCAGGCCATTGATCCCCATATCACCATCGGCGGCGCCGTCTTCGGCCCCGATGGTGCCGATGGCCCCGCCCTGCGCCAGAACGCCGATTTTGCCCTCTATCACGCCAAGGAAGTCCACCGCGGCGACTTCGTGCATTTCACGCCTGGCCTGCGCACCGGCATGCTCGAACGGGCCAGCATGGTCCGCAGCGTTGATCGGGCGCTCGCCGAGAACCGCATCCTGGCGCACTATCAGCCCGTCGTGCGGCTTGATACCGCCGAGATCGTGGGCCTTGAAGCGCTCGCGCGCATGCGCATGCCCGATGGACGCATTGCCAGTGCTGGCGAATTCCATGCCGCCCTGGCCGATCCGCGCATTGCCTGGCAGCTGACCGGCCAGATGCTGACCCAGGTCGCCGGCGACATCCGCCATTGGCTCGACATGGGCATTCCCATCCAGCATGTCGGCATCAACGTCACCACCGGTGATTTCCAGCGCGGCGATCTCGAACAGCGCATTGTCTCGGCCTTTGAGCGCTTCAACGTGCCGCTCAAACATATTCTGCTTGAGGTCAACGAGGCCGTCTTCATGGGCGGCAGCGACCAGGCCGTGCCCCGCGCCGTCGGCGCCCTGCGCCAGCGCGGCATGCTGGTCGCGCTCGACGATTTCGGCACCGGCTTTGCCTCGCTCACCCATCTGCTGAGCTTTCCGGTCGATGTGATCAAGATCGACAAGTCCTTTGTGGACAATGTCGGCGCCGCCCGCGCCAGCGATGTCATCGTCGGCTCGATCATCGATATCGCCCAGAAGCTGAACATGCGCATTGTCGCCGAAGGCATCGAGACTGCCGAACAGGTCAAGGCCCTGCGCGATCTGGGCTGCATTCTCGGCCAGGGCTATCTGTTCTCCCGCCCTGGTTCAGTCGAGGAAGTGACGCAATTGCTCCAGCTGTTTGCGCAATATCGCTCGACCAGACCCGCTATGGCCCCGGCCGCGCCGCCCAAACTCAATCGGCGCCGGCGGTCGGCCTGATCGGGGACCTCGGCCCTCGTGACAGGACGGCGACAGGCTGGCCGGATTAGCCTGCTCCCATGAACGCATCAGACGTTCGCTGATTTCCATGGGAGGACTTATGAACAAGCTGCTTGTTGCCGCGCTGCTCACCGGCGCGCTCGCTGTTCCGGCTTATGCCGCTGACTACACCATCATGGCCCCTGCCGCCCCCGGCGGCGGTTGGGACCAGACCGCCCGCACCATGCAGGAGGCCCTGCAGGCTGAGGCCATCTCCGCCAATGTGCAGGTGACCAATGTCCCCGGCGCCGGTGGCACGATTGGCCTGGCCCAGTTCGTCAACCAGTATGCCGGCAATCCCGACGCCCTCATCGTGGGCGGCTACGTCATGGTCGGCGCCGTGCTGACCAATATGTCGCCCGTCTCGCTGGCTGACGTCACCCCCATCGCCCGCCTCACCGGCGAAGCCGATATCATCGTGGTGCCCGCTGCTTCCGAGCTCAAGACCATGGATGACCTGGTGGCCAAGCTCAAAGCGGACCCCGGCTCGGTGTCCTGGGCTGGTGGTTCGGCCGGCGGCGTCGACCATATCGCGGCCGGTCTGGTTGCCAAGGCCGTCGGCGTTGACCCCACCCTGATCAACTACATCGCCTATTCCGGCGGTGGCGAGGCCCTGGCGGCCGTGCTCGGTGGCCAGGTCACCGTGGGCATTTCCGGCGCCGGCGAATTCGCGGCCCAGATCGAATCGGGCGATCTGCGCGCCCTGGCTGTCACCGGTGACGAACCCCTGGGCGACATCCCTAACCTCAAGGCTGCCGGCGTCGATGTCGCCGTCACCAATTGGCGCATGGTCGCCGCTGCCCCCGGCATCACCGACGAGCAGAAGGCTGCCATCAACGCCGACATCGAAAAGATGGTCACCTCGGCCAGCTGGAAGACTGCGCTCGAAACCAAGGGCTGGGCCGACATGTACATGGCCGGCGCCGATTTCGACGCTCAGCTTGCCAAGGACATCGAGGCCACTTCGGCCATCCTGAAAGACGTCGGCCTGGTGCAATGACCACCGGCGGACCCAATCTCGCGCGCCGCCCCGATGGGGCGGCGCTTGTCATCGCGCTGATCCTGGCGGTCATCGCCGGCGTCATCATCTGGCAGACCAGCCTGATGCGCGTGCCGCCTGTGCAGCAGCGCGTTGGCCCGACGGTGTTTCCTTATGTGATCGCCGCTGGCCTGCTGCTGCTGGCGTTTGGCACTGTGGTGTCCGCCCTGCGCGGCGCTTTCCCCGAGCGTGAAAAGGGCGACATCGCCCCCATGCTCTGGATCGTGGGCGGCCTGCTCGCCCAGATCATGCTGTTGTCCACGGCCGGCTTTGCCATTGCCACGGGCCTGTTGTTTGCCTTCACCGCCAAGGGATTTGGTCGCGGCCCGCTGTGGCTGACCATTCCCATCGGCATCGCCTTCTCGCTGCTGGTCTGGTTCATCTTTGCGCGCGGCCTGCAATTGTCGCTGCCCGCCGGACCGCTCGAGCGGCTGCTGCCGTGATGGGAGCCCTTTGAGATGGATACCTTTGCACTGCTGTCCCAGGGTCTGATCGCGGCCCTGCAGTGGCAGAACCTGATCTATGCCTTCATCGGTGTGACCCTGGGCACTGCCGTCGGCGTGCTGCCCGGCATCGGCCCGGCGCTCACCGTCGCGCTGTTGCTGCCGGTCACCTACAAGCTCGACCCGGCCGGCTCGCTCATCATGTTCGCCGGCATCTATTATGGCGGCATGTATGGTGGCTCCACCACCTCCATCCTGCTCAATACCCCCGGCGAAAGCGCCTCGATCGTCACCGCGCTCGAGGGCAACAAGATGGCCCGCAAGGGCAGGGGCGGTCCGGCTCTCGCCACCGCCGCCATCGGCTCCTTCGTCGCCGGCCTGATCGCCACGCTGGCCCTCGCCTTCATCGCGCCTTTCGTGGTCAAGATCGCGCTGATGTTCGGTCCGGCCGACTACTTCGCCCTGATGGTGCTCGCCTTCGTCACGGTCTCGGCCGCCTTTGGCGACAGTGCATTGCGCGGCGTCACCGCGCTGTTCATTGGCCTGGGCCTGGGGCTGATCGGCATTGACCTGCAGAGCGGTCAGGCGCGCCTGGCCTTCGGCATTCCCGACCTGCTCGACGGCATCGAGGTCACCACCCTGGCCGTGGCGCTGTTTGCCATCGGCGAGACGCTGATGATCGCAAGCACTTCCGGCAGCGTCAAGGACGAGGTCATGGCCATCAAGGGCTCGGTCTGGATGACGCTCGAAGACTGGAAACGCTCCTGGGCGCCCTGGCTGCGCGGCACCGCCATCGGCTTCCCCATTGGCGCCATGCCCGCCGGCGGCGCCGAGATCGGCACCTTCTTCTCCTATGCTGCCGAGCGGCAGCTGACCAAGCATCCCGAGGAGTTCGGGGAGGGCGCTATCGAGGGTGTCGCCGGGCCCGAAGCGGCCAACAATGCCTCCGCTGCCGGCACGCTCGTGCCACTGCTGACGCTGGGCCTGCCCACCTCGGCCACCGCGGCCATCATGCTGGCCGGTTTCCAGCAGTTCGGCCTGCAGCCCGGTCCGCTGCTGTTCACCAACAACGCCTCGCTGGTCTGGGCGCTGATCGCGAGCCTCCTCGTCGCCAACTTCATGCTGGTGGTGCTCAACCTGCCGCTGATCGGGCTCTGGGTGCGGCTGCTCAACATCCCCAAGCCCTGGCTCTATGGCGGCATTCTGGTGTTTGCCACCCTGGGCACGCTGGGCGCCAATGGCGCCATGTCGGGCCATCTGGGGCCGATCAGCTTCTCGTTCGAGCTGATGATGCTGCTGGCCTTCGGCGTGCTGGGCTATCTGCTGCGCCGCTTCGGCTATCCCATCGCGCCAGTGGTCATCGGCCTGATCCTGGGGCCCATGGCCGAACAGCAGCTGCGCCGGGCGCTCTCGATCAGCCAGGGTGATTTCACTGCGCTGGTGCATTCGCCCATCGCCATCGGCCTCTATGTCGTGGCGGCGCTGGCCGTGCTCTTCCCGTTCTGGCTGCGCATGCGCGGCAAGGGCCAGGTACTCTCCCAGATGGCGGCCGACGAAGACTAGCCGCCACGTTCATGCCAAAACAAAAGCCCGGATGCCAATCAAGGCACCCGGGCTTTTTCACGTCAATCGACGCAAGCGCGCAGCGTACAGGGAGGAAAACGCCGCAGCAGCTCGGCTAGCAGAGGCTAGTTCTTGCCGATCGAACGGAAAGCGTCGACGTCGATGCCCAGAGACTTCAGATGCTTGGCCTTCGGCGAACGCCCGCCCTCGACGGCATGGGAGACAGCAGCAGCGCTGCCGAACACTTCCACGAACGTGCCAAGGGTTGCAAAGAAAGACTTGCGGGGGGTGCTCATTGTCCAGGTCCTCTAAAGCTCCGGCCGGATTGCCGAACCGCTTTCATGACACAACAGATGGGCCTCCCCTCCGGTTTCTACTAGGGGGCAGAAAACAGGCCAGCCATGCGCTTGCTGCATGTTCTGTCGCTAGGCTGGCACCAAACGTCGAAAAAATGCGGACATGATCAGACTTTGGTCCTATTCATGCTGCTGGCGCATGGCTGACGCGCAGGTTCTGACCGGTCAGGGCTTGGGCGAAACGATCTCGCCCCAGCTGTCGAGGAAGCGCTTGCGCCGCTGCTGGTCCAGCGACACCATCAGCGATGGTCCCAGCCCGATGGGCTGCATCACCCCGCGGCCCATGGCGGCGATGGCCTCGCTGGTCCAGGCGCCACTGGCGCCGTGCATCACCGCGCCCAGCGCTGTGGGGCCAGCCGCAATGGCCTGACCGGCCGGCGACAGGGCAAAATCGACAAAGGCCTTGCCCAGTTCGGGCACCGGCGCGTCGCGCGGGATCAGCATGGCGCGCGTCAGCACCAGCACATAGTCATCGGGCACCACGATTTCGATATTGGCGCCACCCGCCTTGCGCCCGAAGGCATAGGACCCCAGCACATTGTAGCCCAGCGCCAGCGAACCGTCGGCAACGCCATTCAGGATCGCCGGACTGGAGCCCGAGAACCGCGCATTGACCCGGCCGAACGCCGCAGCGAGCCGCCAGAAGTTGCTCGAAATCAACTGGTCCTGCGCCGCCAGCAGATAGCCCACCCCGCTCAGGGCAATATCATAGGTGGCGATCTTGCCGCGGAAGCGGTCGGTCTGCGTCTCCAGCATTTCGGCCAGCGTGAGATGCGTGCGCGGCACTTCCGCAGCGCCGATCAGATCGGGATTATAGATGATCACCGCTGGCTCGAAGGTGAAGCCGAACACCTCATTGCGCCAATGGGCCCAGTCCGGCAAGCCGCTCAGCCACGGCGAGTCATAGGCAATGGCATGGCCATCATTGGCCAGCTTGATCATCAAATCCGCGGCCGAGCTGATCAGCAGATCCGGCTTGGGACTCATGTCGCCGGCCAGATAGCGCTCGAAGAGGGGCAGGGAGTCGGTCTCCTCATAGACCACGCTCACATCGGGCCGTTGCGTCTGGAAGGCGCTGATGAACTGGGCAAACAGCGGCGTGTCGGTCACCCCAACAATCGTCAGCACGGTGTCCGTGCTGCCATCCGGCGCCGGATAGCGCGTCGCGGTCGCTTCCGCCGGCTGGGCTTGGGCCAGCATCAGGCAGATCAGCACGGCCGAGAATGTGCCCAGGGCCTTTCGCAACTGCTCCATGCGCGGCGTGCGGCCCACGGTGGGCAGGTCGATTTCCACCACCAGCCCACCCTCGGCCCGATCCAGCAGCCGCAGGGCGCCGCGATGGGCTTCTACCACGCGCTTGACGATGGAGAGCCCTAGGCCCGAGCCGGCTTTGGCGCCGCTGGCCGTGCCCCGCTTGAACCGCTCCAGCACCTGGCTCTTCTCCCCTTCGGCAATGCCGGGGCCACGGTCGCGCACCACAAAGGTCATCACGCCCTCGACCAGGCGACCATCGATTTCCACCGGCCCCTCAGAATAGACCAGCGCATTGTCCACCACATTGCGCACCATCTCGCGCAGCGCCACCCGGTCGCCGCGAATGGCCGCCGCTGCTGCCACTTCGGGCAAGCTCACCACCAGCCGCCCCGCCTGGTCGGGGTCGAGCCGCTGGCGCACGTCGTCGACCACCGAGCCAAAGGCCGTGGTGTCGCTGTCCTGGTTCTCCAGCCGATGCGAGATCGTCGCTTCCATCAGCAATTGGCTCACCAACTGGCTGGCCTGCACCGCGCCCTGGTGAATGCGCCCCACCCGGCGACGCAGCGCCTCGGGATCCTGCTCGTCCATGGCCACTTCCGCCTGGGCCCGCAGGGACGCCAGCGGCGTGCGCACCTCATGGGCCGCCTCGGCCACCAGGCCGGTCACCCGCTCCATGGCGCTGCCCAGCCGCGCCATGAAGGCATTGAGCCCGCTCACCAACTGGCGCACCTCCACCGGCACCGGCAGGTCCACCGGCGACAGATCGTCCGGCGCCCGCCCGCGCAATTCCTGCTCGAGCTGGTAGAGCGGAGCAAACATGCGCCCGATGCCGAACCACACCAGCCCGATGGCCAGAAGCGTCAGCGCCACCACCGGCACAATGGCATTGGAGAGGATTTCCCCCGCCAGCGCCTCACGCTCATTCTGCGTTTCGGCCACATGGATGGTCACCCAGGTGGCATCGCCCCCCGATGAGGTCAGCCGCCCGACGCTGGCCACCCGCACCAGCTCACCGCGATAGAGCGCATCGGCAAACACCGGTCCGGCCGAGGTCAGCTCGGGCAGATCGGCCGAAAGGTCTTCATAGCCGGTCACCGCCCGTCCGCCCGGCGTTTCCACGGCATAAAACACCCGGTCGCGCCCGGAGAACATGCCGAACGAGGCAAAGGGCAGCTCGACAATCACATTGCCGTCTTCCACCTGCACCGCACCGGCAATGGTTAGCGCCGATGCCGCCAACAGCCGGTCAAAGGCCCGATCGGCGGCGCGCTCGGCATAGTCGCGGATAAAGATGATCAGCACCACCGCCGCTGCCAGCAGCAGCGCCAGCGCCAGCGCCAGGATGCGCCGCCGGATGGAAAAGGATCTAGCCGCCATGCCCAGATGCCCTAGCCATTGGGCACCCGCACCACATAGCCCACGCCGCGCACCGTGCCGATTTCGATATTGGCCGGTTCCAGCTTCTTGCGCAGCCGCGAGATATGCAGCTCCAGCGCATTGACCGACACCGCCTCGTCGAAATTGAACAGCTGGTTCATCAGCCGCTCCTTGGGCACCACCTTGCCGGCGTGGGTGACCAGGATTTCCAGCAGGCGGAATTCGCGCCGCCCCAGCTCCAGCGAGCGCCCGCCGACACTGGCATTGAGCCCCGCCAGGTCCATCTCGAGATTGCCCGCGGTCAAAGTGCTGCTGGTCTGCCCGCCGGTGCGGCGGATCAGGGCGCGCAGCCGGGCTTCCAGCTCGCGCAGGTCGAACGGCTTGACCAGATAGTCATCCGCGCCAAGGTCGAGGAGGCTCACCTTGTCGTCGATTTCCGAGCGGGCGGTGATGACCAGGATCGGGGCGGTGAACTTGCGGCGCCGCAGATCGGCGATTAGCGCGATGCCGTCCCGATTGGGCAGCATCAGGTCCAGCGCCACCGCGTCAAAATCATCGCCCAGTGCGGCCGAAACCACATCATTGCCATCGCGCACCCATTCCACCGAATGGCCGGCGCTGCGCAGGCGTTTCTCAATCGCCTCGCCCAGGTCCTCATTGTCTTCGACCAGTAATATGCGCATGGCAGCCGGCTTCTCCCCGGCTGCACATTAGGGGCTGAAGCGCGTCCTGTCTAAAGGAGACTGGTCATCACCGTGGCGGCCACGGCCACGATGCAGAAGCCGGTCACGCCCGCCGCCATCAGCATCACCTGGATATGGTGCATCTGGCCGGCACGGCTGGCGCGGGCCCGGGCGATTTCATAGGTCTCACCGACTTTGTCGGTCACAAGCTGCGGCATGTCCGATCATCCCCTGGTCTGCCGATCCCTCAGGGATCGACGCTGCCATCGGGTCGCCGCATTGCGCTGTTCTCACCCAGATCAGAAGGGTAATCCCGAGTGCCCCGGGCACGAATGCCAACCTGAAATCGCAGTTAATTTACATAAAATTCCCCGGCGCCTGATCTTGTATGGAAGATGATTGATTCCGGCTCCGGATCATGGCAAGAAACCGCCATGACACACCTGCACCCAGACCGCCTTCTCCCCGCCTCGGAACCGGCCCGCAGCCTTGCGCGCGAGCTCTATGCCGAGGTCGCCGACCTGCCGTTGATCAGCCCGCATGGGCATACCGATCCGGCCTGGTTCGCCAACAACACGCGCTTTTCCGATCCGGCGACACTGTTCCTCACGCCGGACCATTATGTGCTGCGCATGCTGCGCAGCCGCGGGCTGAGCTATGATGATCTGGGCGTGCCGCGCAAGGACGGCCAGCCGGTGGCCAAGGGGCGCGACGCCTGGCGCCTGTTTGCCGCAAATTACTATCTCTTCGCCGGCACTCCATCCAAGACCTGGGTCGATCACTCGCTCAAATGGGCCTTCGGCATCGAGGAAGAGCTGAGCGCCGCCACGGCCGACGCCATCTATGACCGTATTGATGCGGCTCTGGCCACGCCCGCCCTGCTGCCGCGCGCCTTTCTCGATCGCGCCAAGGTCGAGGTGATCGCCACCACCGAATTCGCCCTCGATACCCTGCCGCACCACCAGAAGATGCTGGCCGACGGCTATATCGGCCGCGTGCGCACCACCTATCGCCCCGACGATGTGACCAATCCGGATCGGGCAGGGCTGCCCGAGCGGCTGCACAAGTTCGGCGAGTTGACCGGCGAGGACGTTTCCAGCTGGAATGGCCTGATCAACGCCCACCGCATTCGCCGCGAATACTTCCGCCAATATGGCGCCGTCGCCACCGACCACGGCATGCCCACCGCCAATACGGCCGATCTGCCGCTGGTGGACAAGCAGGCGCTGCTCGATCGCGTGCTCGCCGGCACGCAGAGCCTGGCCGACAACGACCTGTTCCGCGCCCAGATGATGACCGAAATGGCGCTTCTGGCCTGCGAGGACGGCATGGTCATGCAGCTCCATGCCGGCGCCCGCCGCAATACCGATCCGCAGCTGATGGCGGAACGCGGGGCTGACCTCGGCGCTGATATCCCCGGCACCACCGATTATGTCACGGGCCTTTCCGCGCTGCTGGCCCGCTGCGGCAATCACCCCAATTTCCGCCTGCTGATGTTCACGCTGGACGAAACCAACTACGCCCGCGAACTGGCCCCCATGGCCGGCTTCTGGCCCAGCCTGATGATTGGTCCGCCCTGGTGGTTCCACGATAGCCCGCAGGGCATTCGCCGCTATCTCGACCAGGTGGTCGAAAGCGCCGGCTTCTACAATCTGGCCGGTTTCAACGACGATACGCGGGCGCTGCTCTCCATTCCGGCGCGCCACGACGTCTGGCGCCGTGAAGTCAGCGGCTTCCTCGGTCGCTGGGTTGGCGAGAACCGCCTGAGCAAATCGAGTGCCCGCGACATCGCGCGCCACCTCAGCTACCAGGCGGCCAAGGACGCCTATCGCATCAAATAGTCCGGTTCTGGCGGGGGCGTCGGCCCCCGCTAGCGCGACTTGAGCAGCACAGCGATCACCAGCAGCACGCCGGTGATCAGCAGCACGATCAGCCCGCCCAGCCCATTGCCGAGCTGCCGCAGCAGGCCCGGTCGCGCCACCTGCGGCACTTTGGATAGGGGCTCGCGCCCCAGTTCAACACCATGATGCACCATGGAACGCTCCTCCTCGAGGGTTCGCCGTTTGCATCTGCCCAATCTATCCCGCCAGCCGCTAAACAAGCCCTTGCGGCCAAGGACTTTGTCGCGACAGGGTTGCTATTGTGTCAAATTGTCCGCTCTGGCTTGCGGCGCTGCCTCCATGTCATCAACATTGCCACCCATGGCTGTGTGCCCGGTACACGCCGGCGTCGCCTTCTGCTCTAATGGGCCCATGATGAATCAGTCGCCTGTCGAAACCGCGCTCAGCCGCGCCATGATCCGTTGGTCCCTGACCAAGTCGACGCCGGTTGCCGAAACGCCCACCAGCTGGATCTTCCGGGTCGAGCAGAACGGGCGCAATTTTGCTGCCCTCAAGATCCTCAAGCCGCAGACCGCCCACGAGGAGCTCCGCGGCTCCATGCTGCTCAACTGGTACCAGGGCGAGGGCGCGGCCACGGTCTTTGACACCCATGGTGATACGCTCTTCATGGAGTGGCTCGACGGCGGCACGCTGGGCGAACCCGCCCGCGCCGGGCGGGACGACGAAGCCACCATTGCCATCTGCACCGTGGTGGCAAACCTGCATCGCCCCCGTCCCGACGCGCCCGAAGACCTGCTCGATCTGCGCACGCAGTTTGCCGAACTCTTTGCCACCGATGTGCGGGTCTGGCCGCACACCGCGCGGGATCTCTATGCCCGCGCCTGCGGCATTGCCCTCAAGCTGTTCGACCGGCCGTCTGCCGCCATCCCGCTGCATGGCGATCTGCACCACGACAATATCCTGGCCTCCGATCGCGGCTGGCTAGCCATCGACCCCAAGGGGCTGATCGGCGATCCGGCCTATGAGCTGGCCAATATCTATCGCAATCCCTTGGGCGCCACAGCGCTGGCCGCCAATCCGCGCCGCATCGCCGCGCTCACCGACGCCTTTGCCAGCCGGCTCGGCTACAACCGCAAGCGCATGCTCGGCTGGGCCGCCGCCCATTCGGCCCTCGCCGCCTGCTGGGACCTAGCCGCCGGCAATGCCATCACCACCGATCTGGCCATGCTGCCGCTGCTGCTCAGCGCCTATGACCAGGCCTAGCGCCAGGCCACCAGCACCGCGCCAGCCACGATCAGGGCGACCCCCAGCCAATTGGGGGCGCTGAGCTTTTCGCCCAGGAAGATCACGCCGAAGATCGCCACCAGCACGACGCTGAGCTTGTCGACCGGCGCCACCTGCGCCGCCTGGCCAATCTTGAGGGCACGAAAATAGGCGATCCAGGAAGCGCCGGTCGCTAGGCCCGACAGCACCAGGAACAGATAGGTCTTGCTCGAAATGCTCGTCAGCGGCTGGAATTGACCGGTCGCGGCCACGATGCCGGCCAGAACCAGCAGGATCACGCAGGTGCGCACCAGCGTGGCAAAGTCTGAATTGATGTTCTCGATGCCCACCTTGGCGAAAATGGCCGTCAGCGCGGCAAAGGTGGCCGACAGCAAGGCCCAAAATCGCCAGCTTTCCAAAACGATCTTCATGGACACCACTGCTGCTTGCGCGATAACCAAAGGCAGGCGGTCCTGCGCGACCCCGACACTGCCCTAACAGTTCTGGCACAGTCCGGACACCACAGGAATGGCTCGATGATGCCCTTGCCCCGTCGCAGTTTTCTCCTTCTCGGCGCCGCCGCTGCGCTCTCGGCCTGTTCGGCCACCATTCCCGTGCTGCCCAAGACGGCCAGCACGCCGGAGAGCCTGAGCGACGAGGAGATTCTTGCCGATATCAACGCCGTGCGCCGCGCCAATGGCGCCCCGGCCTGGGCCTACAACGTCGCGCTGGAAAATGCCGCGCGCTCCCAGGCCCGCCTGATGGCGAGCAAGGACACCATGAGCCACAATCTGGGCGTCACCCTGCGCGAGCGTGTCACCGCCGCCGGCTATTTCGGCGCCGTCGGCGAAAATGTCGCCAAGGGCTACCGCGATCTGCCGGGCGCCATCCAGGGCTGGATGCAGTCCCCCGGCCATCGCTCGACCCTGCTCAACGACAAATTCGTCGAATTTGGCCTTGCCGCCGCCCGCAGCAAGAGCGGCAAGGTCTATTGGGCCATGATCGCCGGCGGCAGCTTCACGCCCTGGCTCCGCCCGGCCTAACGCCTACCGCCGGGTCAGTGTCCGCTGCACGGCGTCGTTCCAGCCGGCGACCTTGGCCCTGCGCGTCGTCGCGTCCATCTTGGGGGTGAACTGCTGGTCGAGCGCCCAGGTGGCCGCGAACTCGCTCATGTTCGGCCAGACGCCCGCCTTCGAACCGGCGAGCCAGGCCGCGCCCAGCGCCGTGGTTTCGAGGATTTTCGGGCGATCCACCGGCGCGTCGAGCACATCGGCGAGAAACTGCATGGTCCAGTCCGAGGCCACCATGCCGCCATCGACGCGCAGCACGGTCTCCCCGCTGTCGGCCCAGTCCTTGTGCATGGCCTCGAGCAGGTCGCGCGTCTGGTAGCAGACCGCTTCAAGCGCCGCCTTGGCGATCTCCGCCGGGCCTGAATTGCGCGTCAGCCCATAGATCGCCCCGCGTGCCTCGGCATCCCACCAGGGCGCGCCCAGGCCGACAAAGGCCGGCACCATATAGACATTCTGGCTGGGGTCGGCGCTTTCAGCCAGCGGCCCGGTCTCACTGGCATGCTTGACCAGTTTCAGCCCGTCGCGGATCCACTGCACCGCAGCGCCGGCGATAAAGATCGAGCCTTCCAGCGCATAGGTCGTCTCGCCATCGAGCCGATAGGCAATGGTCGAAAGCAGCCTGTTCTGGCTATGCACGCGCTTCGTGCCGGTGTTGAGCAGGGCAAAGCAGCCCGTGCCATAGGTCGATTTGAGCATGCCGGGTTCAAAGCAGGCCTGGCCGATTGTCGCCGCATGCTGATCGCCCGCCACGCCCAGGATCGGGATCGCCGCGCCAAACAGGCTCTCTTCGGTGACGCCAAAGTCGTCGGCACAGTCCTTGACCGCGGGCAGGATGGCCGCCGGCACGTCGAACAGGGCCAGCAGCTCCTTGTCCCACTGATTGCTGCCGATATCGAACAGCAGCGTGCGTCCGGCATTGGTGGCGTCGGTGACATGCTGCTTGCCGCCGGTCAGCCGCCAGATCAAAAAGCTGTCGATGGTGCCAAAGGCCAGTTCGCCCGCCGCAGCGCGCGCCCTTGCCCCCTCGACAGTGTCGAGCAGCCATTTGACCTTGGTGCCGGAAAAATACGGGTCGAGCAGCAGGCCGGTCTTCTCGGTGACCATGGGCTCTTTGCCGTCGGCCTTGAGTTTGGCGCAATAGGCGGCGGTGCGCCGATCCTGCCAGACGATGGCATTGTGGATGGGCTTGCCGGTCGCCCGGTCCCAGATCAGCGTGGTCTCGCGCTGATTGGTGATGCCGATGGCCGCGATTGCGCTGGGCTCGATGCCAGCCTCTTTGATCGCCGTCTTGATCGCCCACAGCACGCTGTCCCAGATCGCCTCCGGGTCATGCTCCACCCAGCCGTCCTGCGGGAAGATCTGCGGGAATTCCTTCTGCCCAACGCCAGCGATGGACCGGTCCTTGTTGAACACGATCGCGCGGCTCGAGGTCGTGCCCTGGTCGATGGACAGAATATAGGTCATGCAATCCTCCCTGAACCGTTCACCGGTCTCTGAGTGTTCGACCCGCCCCTTGCGGGGCGGGTGCAAAATACTGGCTCAGTACCCTTTTTGCGCCAGATAGCTCTCGAGCGCCACCACCTCGTCGGCCCCCACCTTGAGGCCGACCTTGGTGCGCCGCCACAGGATGTCCTGTGCCGTGCGCGCCCATTCATGGGCCACCAGATAGTCGACTTCGGCGGCATAGAGGTCCCAGCCGAAATGCTGGCCGAGATCGGCCACCGTCTGCGCCTGGCCCAGCAGCACGCGGGCCTTGGTGCCATAGAGCCGCATCAGCCGGCGCAGCAGGGTCTGCGGCAGGCCCGGATAGTCCTTGCCCAGCCGACGCACTTCGGTGTCAAAGCCCAGCGTGGGGAAGTCGCCGCCTGGCAGCGTGCTCTTCTTGGTCCAGGCATCCCCCTTTTTGCCCAGCACAGCCTCGATCTTTTCCAGCACCGATTCGGCCAGCCGGCGCGAGGTGGTCAGCTTGCCGCCGAACACATTGATCGCTGCGCCCGTCGCGGCATCGCCATCGACCTTGAGCACATAGTCGCGCGTGGCTTCCTGGGCGGCGCTGGCGCCATCGTCAAACAACGGCCGCACGCCCGAATAGGCCCAGTGGATGTCGCCGCGAGTCAGCGGCTTGGCGAAATATTCGCTGGCCGCACTCAGCAGATAGTCGGTCTCCTGGTCGGAGATTTTCACATCCTTGGGGTCGCCATCATAGTCCTGGTCGGTGGTGCCGATCAGCGTGTAGTCGTTCTCATAGGGAATGGCGAAGATGATGCGGCCATCGGCATTCTGGAAGATATAGCAGCGGTCGTGGTCATAGAGCTTGTGCACCACCAGGTGACTGCCCTTGACCAGCCGCACATTATGCGCGCCGTTCTTGCCCATCGCCCCGGTGATCACATCATCCACCCAGGGCCCGGCGGCATTGACCACCAGCTTCGCCCGCACCGTCTGCCGACCGGCTTCGCCATTGAGCTCGATCACCCAGCCGCCGGCATCGCGGCGCACGCTGGTCACCTTGGTGCGCACGTGGATGGCCGCGCCCTTGTCGGCTGCGTCGCGGGCATTGAGCACCACGAAGCGCGCATCATCCACCCAGCAGTCCGAATACTCAAAGCCCAGCTTGTAGCCTGGCTTGAGCGGCGCGCCGGTCTCGTGCTTTTGCAGGTCCAGCGTCTTGGTCGGCGGCAACAGGCGGCGGCCGCCCATATAGTCATACATCGCCAGCCCGGCGCGCAGGATCATCGCCGGGCGCAGGCCCTTGTGGTGCGGCAGCACAAAGCGCAGCGGCCAGATGATATGTGGCGCTGCGGCCCAAAGCACCTCGCGCTCGGCCAGCGCTTCATGCACCAGGCGGAACTCGTAATGCTCAAGATAGCGCAGCCCGCCATGCACCAGCTTGGTGGCCGCCGAGGAAGTGCCCGAGGCCAAGTCGTTCATCTCGGCCAGCGCCACGGTGTAGCCGCGGCCCACCGCATCGCGCGCCACACTGGCGCCATTGATGCCGCCGCCGATGACGAAAATATCCACGCTTGCGCTGCCGCTCATCCCAACACCTCTCGTTTGTTTCGTTTATAGTCGTTTTAATTTCGGATTGGAAGCTTTGGCTTTCGGTTATTCCGGTCTGGCTGGCCCTAAATCTACCATACCAGTTGGCCATTGACCCATCCCGCTGGCCAGCGTAGGGCAGGGTACCCTCAGGCCATCGAAAGCCCGGCCATGCTTGGCATCATCAGCGTCATCCTGCCCATTTTCGCATTGATGGCGTTCGGCTTCGGCGCTGTGCGCCTGCGCCTGTTCCCCGCCGATGGCATCAAGAGCCTGATCGCCTTCGTTAACAATTTTGCGACGCCCTGCCTGTTGTTCCACTCGCTGATCACCAGCGATTTCGCAGCGGCGTTCAACCTGTCCATCATTGCCCCCTATTACCTGGGCGCGGCGACCTGCTTTGTCCTCGGCATTGTCATTGCCCGCCGGGTGTTCGGCAATGCGCCGGGCGAGGCGGTGGCCGTGGGCTTTTCGGGCACCTTCACCAATACCGTTCTGGTGGGCCTGCCCATCATGACGCGTGCCTATGGCCAGCAGTCCCTGGCCGTGACGCTGTCCATCATCGGTCTGCATGGCGCGATCCTGCTCACCCTGGGCATGGTGACCATGGAGCTGATGCGCCGCGATGGCGCTTCGCTGGGCCAGACGCTGATCACGGCCGGCAAGCGCGTGGCGTCCAATCCGCTGATCTGGGGCATTGCTGCCGGCATGATCGGCTACTTCTCCGGCCTCAAGCTGGTCGAGCCCGCCGAGGCCTTTTTCGTCATGATGAGCCAGGCCGTGGTTCCCGCTGCGCTCTTCGGCATCGGCGGGGCGCTCAACGAGTTCAAGCTCTCGGAAAACTGGCGCCAGGCGTTGGTCGCCTCGCTGATCAAGCTCATCGTTCACCCGGCCATCGCCTATGTGCTGATGATCTGGGTGCTCCATGTGCCCATGGAGATCGCCCGCTATGGCATCCTGCTCTCGGCCATGCCGGCGGGCGTCAATGTCTATGTCTTTGCCACCTACTACAATCGCGGTGTCAGCGTTGCCGCCAACACCATCCTGATTGCCACCGTGGCCTCGGCGCTCACCATTTCGGGCTGGCTCTATATCCTCAGTCTTTAGCCCTCGACCAGCCGCGCCAGCTGCGCCGCCACCGTGCCCCAGCCATCCATGAAGCCCAGCTCGCTGTGCAGGACGCGGTCCGCCGGGCTCTTGTGCATCACATGCGCCCGATAGGCCGTGCCCTCGACGTCCTCTTCGAGTGTGATGATGGCGGTGATGAACGGGTTTTCCGCCGGCCGCCAATTGCCCACCAGTGCCGTGGTGAACACCAACTGCCTGTTGGGCTGCACGTCGAGGTAGCAGGCCTGCATATGCGGGCCGAAGTCTGTGCCGTTCTCGCTGAACTCGGTCACCAGCGCCCCGCCGGGGCGCAAGTCCAGCGTCACCACGCGACACTGCGCCGGCTCGGGCACCCACCAGCGCGCCAAGAGGGCCGGCTGCGTCCAGGCGTCCCATATCCGCGCGCGCGGCGCCTTGATGATGCGGTTGATCTCGAGATCGCGTTCAGGGTCGAAGACTGCCGTCATCTTGGCTTGTCCTTGTGTCCGGGCTGGGTCACGAACCGCTCCAGCCGGTCGGTGCGTCCCGTCCACAGCGCCCGCTGATCGGCCAGCCAGCCGTCGATCAAGGCCAGCCGCTGCGGTTCAATGCTGCAATGGCGCACCCGCCCGCGCTTGTGCGTGCGGATCAGCCCGCTCGCCTCCAGCATGGTGATGTGTTTCATGAACGAGGGCAGGGCCATGTCGAACGGCATGGCCAGTTCGCCCACGCTGGCAGGCCCGTGCCCCAGCCGCTCCAGCACGGCGCGCCGTGTCGGGTCCGCCAGGGCCTGGAAGATATGGTCCAGACTGTTAGAAAACTGTTCCATAAGGCTAACTATCACATTTTAAAACTAAGCAAAATAGCTAACTATAATAAAATGCGACCTAGCCTTGGGTTGGCCATCGGCCGTTTCAAACGATGCTGACGTTGGCCTCCTGGATGGCGACGCCATCGCCGGCCGGCACGATGCGCAGCGGCGTAGCCGAGAGCCCGTCGAGCCCCGCCGCCAGGCGCACATGCCGATCTGTCGGACATAGCTGCAGCGTGGGGTCAAAGCCGATCCAGCCCAGCCGGTCGTCATAAGCCTCCGCCCAAGCGTGGAAACCCGACAGCCCGTCTTCGTCATCGGCGCCACCGGGCGCCAGATAGCCCGTCACATAGCGCGCCGGAATGTCGAGCGCGCGGCAACTGCCGATGAAGGCATGCGCCAGATCGCTGGCGCTGGCGGCGGGCCGTGCGGCATCGGCAGGCGCCGATCCCTGACTCTGGCTCTGCGACCCGTCCGCGCTCATCTGGCTTTGCGTCTGGCCGGTGGCCTCAACGGCCCGCAGCGTTTCGCCCACCCGCGCCATCAGCGCATGCAGAACGTCGATGCGATTGTCCTTGCTGCTGCGGAACTTGCCATAGAGCGTCACCGGGGCCCGGGTCAGCGCCGTCACGCGCTTGTAGAGCGCCGCCACCGGTTCGCCGCCAACGCGGCCCAGCACGCCATGCCGGTCCGTCGTCGTCACCGCGCCGCGCACCGTCACTAGCAGCGTCCCCTCGGGCCGCGCCTGGTTCACCAGATGCACGCTATTGCCATAGGCATCGGCAAAGCGCGCCGCATTGCCGATCCCGGGCATTTCCACGCTCCAGCTCTCAACCGTCTGGCTGGGGCCGCTGATCGGCGTCAGCATCAGCTGCAGCACGGCATGGGCCGTGCCGGCAGGCGGCGTCACGCTCAATTGGTGTTCGATGGAGATGCGCATCAGTAAAAATTATAGCTTTCTGACAGCGTGTCCGACACGCGGTTGTTGCGGGCGATGAATTCGGTCAGGAATTCATGCAGTCCGTAGCTGAAGATGGTGTCCATGTCCGTGCCGTCCACCATGCTGCGTAACTGGCTGGCCGCCTCGTCGCAGCTCTGCTTCTGGCCATAGAACTGGCTGAGCGTCGCCAGATTGTCCTCGATATATTTGGCGCAGAAGATCAGCGAGCGCGGCATTTCCGGCCGCAGCATCAGGAAGTCGGCGATGTTATGCGCCTTGTAGCGGTCATGGTACACATGCCGATAGCTGCGGTGCGCCGAGGCCGCCCGCAGGATCAGCGTCCATTGCTGGATGTCGAGATCCCCGCCCACCATTTTGGCGCGCGGCAGCAGCACGTAATATTTCATGTCGAGGATACGCGCCGTATTGTCGGCCCGCTCGATAAAATTGCCCGCCTGCAAAAAGGCGAAGCCATCATCGCGCAGGATCGTGCCGAGCAGCGCCCCGCGGAACTGGTGCCCAATATCCTTGACCCATTCGAGCAGGCCCAGCAGCTTGGCCCCGCGCACGTCGCGCGGCTTGATCTGGGAAAATTCGAGCCAGGCCGAATTGATTGATTCCCACATGTCGCTGGTGATGGCCGTGCGCACCGAGCGCGCATTGGTCCGCGCTGCCAACAGGCACGAATAGACCGAACTGTAATTGTCCGGGTCGAACATCATGAAATTGGCCACAGTGTCCACATCGGCCACCCGGTCCTTGCTGGCAAAGGCCTCGTCCACCTCGGCCGCCTGCATCATGGACACCAGATGTTCCGATGCCCCGCCTTCGCGCCGGCTGGTCAGGCTCATGCGATAGCCCACCTCGAGCAGGCGGGCCATGTTCTCGGCCCGCTCCACATAGCGGCTGAGCCAGAACAGGTTCTGTGCCGTCCGTCCAAGCATCGTCATGGGGTCACCCCCTGTGTGGCCTGGAGCTGACGGCTGATCGATACGCGCTGTTTTCGAATGCTAGACTTCATCTTCAATCTTCCAGCACCCAGGTGTCTTTCGTGCCGCCGCCCTGGCTGGAATTGACCACCAGCGAGCCTTTCTTGAGCGCCACGCGCGTCAGCCCGCCGGGCGTGATCCGCACTTCGTCGCCGATCAGCACATAGGGCCGCAGGTCGACATGGCGCGGGGTGATGCCGGCGTTGATGTAAGTGGGGCAGGTGGACAGGGCCAGCGTCGGCTGCACAATGTAATTGTCCGGCCGCGCCTCGATCTTCTTGCGGAATTCGGCATGCATGGCCTTGGTCGAGGTTGGCCCCACCATCATGCCGTAGCCGCCCGAGCCGTGCACTTCCTTGACCACCAAGTCGCCGATATTGGCCAGCACCCAATTGCGCTGTTCTTCGTCGGTGCAATTATAGGTCGGCACGTTCTGCAGCAGCGCCTTTTCCCCGAGATAGAATTCGATGATCTCGGGCACATAGGTATAGACGGCCTTGTCGTCGGCAATGCCGGTGCCCGGCGCATTGACCAGCGTCACATTGCCGGCGCGATAGGCGTCGAACAGCCCCGGCACGCCCAGCATCGAGCCCGGGTTGAAGGTCAGCGGATCAAGATAATCATCGTCGATGCGGCGATAGATCACATCGACCCGCTCGGGGCCGGTGGTGGTGCGCATATAGACCTTGCCGCCATCGACAAACAGGTCTGGCCCCTCGCACAGCGTCGCACCCATCTGGTCGGCCAGGAATGAGTGCTCGAAATAGGCCGAGTTGTAGATGCCCGGGGTCAGCACCACGATATTGGGGGAGGCGCTGGCATTGGCCGGCGCCACGCTTTCGAGCGTCCGGCGCAGGTTTTCCGGATAGTTCTCGACCGGCGCAACCTTCTGGCGCTGGAACAGATCCGGCGCCAGGATCATCATCGCCTCGCGGTCTTCCAGCATATAGGAGACGCCCGAGGGGGTGCGCAGATTGTCTTCGAGCACATAGAACTCGTCCGGGCCCACCCGCACGATGTCCACGCCGATGATATGGGCATAGATGCCGCGCGCCGGCTCCAGCCCCATCATCTCGGGGCAGAAGGCTTCGTTCTGCAGGATCAGCTTTTCCGGAATGCGCCCCGCCTTGAGGATCTCCTGGCGGTGGTAGATGTCGTACAGGAAGGCGTTGAGCGCCTTCACCCTCTGTTCGATGCCCTTGGACAGGCGCCGCCATTCCTGGGCGGCAATGATGCGGGGAATCACATCGAAGGGAATGACCTTTTCGGTGCCCTCTTCCGATCCATAGACCGCAAAGGTGATGCCCAGCTTGCGGAAGATTGCCTCCGCATCGGACTGCATCAGCGTCAGCGCCTTGTCGGGCTGCTCCTCAAGCCATTGCGCCAGCGCCCGATAAGGTTCGCGGACGCTGCCATCCGGATTGTACATTTCGTCAAACGGCAGATTTTCGGCCATTCTACTCCGACTGGTATGCGGCTCGTCCCATCGCCTTCACATTGCTACACATTTGTACGCATCCGTCCAGCCGCCATCGCCGTGCTGAAACGATTGCCCTGTGTGAGCGCGCCGCATGTCGCTTTCCGACGCCATCGGCCCATCTTGGGCTTGCGATGATGGGCTCACCCGCTAAGCTGCGCCCCCAAAACAAGAGGACGCGCCCATGACCGATGCCGCCATCGACATCCTGCAGACTCACAAGCTGCTGGCGTCCTGCGAGGCGGGCCTGGCCGAGCGCTACACCGTCCACAAGCTGCACGAGGCAACTGACCGCGCCGCCTTTCTGGCCGAGGTCGGCCCGCGCATCCGCGCCATCGCCGGCGGCAATGTCGATCCCGGCCTGATCGCGGCGCTGCCCAAGCTCGAGATCATCGCCAATTTCGGTGTCGGTTATGACAGCATCGACACCGCCGCCGCCCGCGCCGCCAATGTGCGCGTCACCAATACGCCCAATGTGCTCAACGATGCCGTGGCCGAGCTGACCATCGGCCTGATGGTCGCGCTGGCGCGCCGCATCCCCCAGGCCGACCAGTTCGTGCGCCAGGGCAAATGGCCCCATGCCGGCTTCGGCCTCTTCTCCGAGCTCACCGGCAAGACGGTGGGCATTCTCGGTCTCGGCCGCATCGGCAAGGAGATTGCCACAAGGGCCCAGGCCATGAAGATGCGCGTGGTCTATTATGGCCGCAAGCGCCAGCCCACCGAACCGCATGTCTTTTACGACAATCTGGTCGACATGGCCCGCGACTGCGACTGGCTGGTCATCATCGCCCTCGGCGGCAAAGGCACCGAGCGCATCGTCAGCCGCGAGGTGCTCACCGCGCTGGGCCCCAAGGGGCGGCTGGTCAATGTCGCCCGCGGCACGCTGGTCGATGAAGACGCCATGCTGGAGCTGCTGCAGTCCGGCGGCCTGGGCGGCGCGGCGCTCGACGTCTTTGTCAATGAACCCGCGGTGCCTGAGGCCTTCTTCGCGCTCGACAATGTGGTGCTCTCGCCCCACCAGGGCAGCGCCACCACGCAGACCCGCGACGCCATGGGCGCGCTGGTCATCGCCAATCTCGACGCGCACTTTGCCGGCGAGCCTTTGCCCAGCGCGGTGGTCTGATCATGCTGATCCTCTATGGCGGCAAGCGCTCGCCCTTCGTCCGCCGCGTGGCCATCTGGATGGCCCTCCAGGGCACGCCCCACACGCGCGAGGTTGCCGATATCTTCGGCGCTGACTTCGAGCGCTTCTCCGCCCGCAATCCGCTGGTCCGCGTTCCGGTGGTGACCACCCCGCATGGCGATCTCATCGAGACCGCCGCCATCATCGACTATCTCGAAACCTCGGCCGACGCCGACCAGCGCCTGCTGCCCGCCGCTGGCGCCGAGCGCATTGCCTGTCTGCAGATCATCGCCCTGGCCAATGCCATCGCCGAAAAGGGCGTGGCCTATGTCTATGAGACCGAGCGGCGCCCGCCCGATCTGGTCTGGGGCGACTGGGTGCAGCGCCTCGCCACGCAACTGCGCCAGGGCCTGGCCGCGCTCGAAGCGCAAACGCCGGAGGCCGGCTGGTTCGGCGGTGCCAATCCCAATGGCGCCGATGCGGCCGTGGTCGCCACCATCGATTTCCTCGGCACCGTGCCCGATTTCGCCGATCCCACGGCGCGCCCGCACCTCGACGCCCTGGCCCGGCGCAGCCTTGCCGTGCAGGCCTTTGCCGCGTCCCATCCATCAGCCATCTGACCACTCTGTCCTGCTACTGGGGAACGCCACACCTGCATCGCTGGGGTTTCCTTCCGCGCCTCTGACCCGATAGGGTCCGGCCCAGCGGGGGCACATGGCGGCGATTCAGCCGCCGGCACGGCAGGGAGTTTCGGGCATGACGCAATGGTGGCGCGGTGGGGTGATCTATCAGGTCTATCCCCGCTCGTTTCAGGACAGCAATGGCGATGGCGTTGGCGATCTGCCCGGCGTTATCGCCCGGCTCGACCATATCGCCAGCCTGGGCGTCGACTGCATCTGGCTGAGCCCCATCACCAAATCGCCCCAGGCCGATATGGGCTATGACGTCTCGGACTATTGCGAGATCGATCCGCTGTTCGGCTCCTTGCAGGATTTCGACACCCTGATCGAGCAGGCCCATGCCCGCGGCATCAAGGTGATCATGGATCAGGTGATCAGCCACACCTCCGACCAGCATGCCTGGTTTCAGGAAAGCCGCTTCTCGCGCACCAATGCTCGGGCCGACTGGTATATCTGGGCCGATCCCAATCCCGATGGGTCCCCACCCAACAATTGGCCAGCCGTCTTCGGCGGCAGCGCCTGGGAGTGGAACGGCACGCGCGGGCAATACTACCTGCACAATTTCCTCATCAGCCAGCCCGACCTCAACTTCCACAATCCCGAAGTCCAGGATGCAGTGCTCGGCGTGATGCGCTTCTGGCTCGAGCGCGGCATCGATGGCTTCCGCCTCGACACCGTCAACTACTACTTCCACGACAAGAAGCTGCGCTCCAACCCGCCCGATCCCAAGGTGATCAAGGGCCCCCATGCGCTCAGCCCCTATGAGTGGCAGATCCACGAGTTTTCCAAGAGCCAGCCGGAAAACCTCGATTTCCTGCGCCGCGTCCGCGCGCTGCTCGACGAATTCCCCGGCGCCACTTCGGTCGGCGAGGTCGGCGACAGCCACAAATCGCTGCAGCTGATGGCGCAATACACCTCCGGCGGCGATACGCTGCACATGTGCTATGGCTTTGATTTCCTCGGGCCGCAGTTCACCGCCGCCCATTTCCGCACCCGCATCGAAAAGTTCTTTGCTGCCGGGCCCGATGGCTGGCCGTGCTGGAGCTTTTCCAACCACGACGTGCCACGCCATATCAGCCGCTGGGCCGAACATGGCGTCAGCCTCACGGCGCTGGCGCGCCAGACCCTGGCGCTGGTGCTCTCGCTGCGCGGCTCGGTCTGTCTCTATCAGGGCGAAGAACTTGGCCTGCCCGAAACCGAATTGCTGTTCGAGGAATTGACCGATCCACGCGGCATCCGCTTCTGGCCCGAGGACAAGGGCCGCGATGGCTGCCGCACGCCCATGCCCTGGGACGCCGGCGATGCGCCCAATGGCTTTACCACTGGCAAGCCCTGGCTGCCGGTCAAGCCGCCGCAGTCAGCGCTGAGCGTCGCCAGCCAGACCAACGATCCCACCTCGACACTGGCTTTCTATCGGCAGGTGCTCGCCTGGCGAAAGACGCAGGCTGTGCTGGCGCAGGGCGATATTGCCTTCTTCGATGTCAGCGAGCCCGTGCTCGCCTTCCGCCGCACGCTCGACGGGCAGTCCATGCTCTGCGTGTTCAACCTGTCGCCCGGCGCCCACCAGCTGACGCTGGCGGGCCTGCCGGCCGGGGCTGTGGTTGAGCCGGTGTCCGAAAGCGCCATGCTCACCGGGCATTCGCTGCAACTGGGCGCCAATGGCTATGCCTTTGTTGCGCTGGACGCCCAGACCAAGCTGAGCGTCGCCATTTCCACCTGACCCGGGGTGCCGCCTGTCGCGGCCCCGGGCCATCAGGGGTCTGGGCCGCGATCAGATGGTGGTGGCTTCCGTCGTGCCGCTGACCGGGGTCAGATAGATCGGGTCCAGGATCACCATGCCGGTGCTGCCATCGGCCTTGGTGACATAGGCGCGCACGCAGCCGCTCCAGTCTTCCACGCCCGAGACGGCAATGCCCTTGGCTTCGAGGCGCTGTTCGATGCTGTCGGCATTGTCGCTGATCGAATAGCCGGCGTCGCAGCTGACGTCTTCGCTGCCCGTGGCAGCCTGGGCCGGCATGCTGACAGCCACCAGCGAGACAGTGGCGAAGGCGGCAGTGATGAGGGTCTTGATCATTTTGAGGTCCTTGTTTGGGAGAAGATGGAACGTCTCCATCTAGTCCCCGGGCCTCAGTGATCACCAGTTAAGGCTTTGTCATATCGATGAAATTTCGGAAACTGCATGGCAATGTCCCGGCCATGCTCTGTCCATCTTTGCCCTATCACCTTCGTATGCGTGCTATTGCACGCGCCGATAGGTCCCCGGCTCGAAATACTGCATTTCCTCCCCGCCCTCGGGCTTCCGCACAAAGGCGCGGAGGCACCCGCCCCAGCGCTCGACGCGGGTGGCGTCCACGCCCAGCCGGCGCAGGTTCATCAGGTCAAACTGGTTCTGCGCATCCTCGCTCATCGGCGCGCCCAGGCCCAGGTTGAACGAATAGCTCAGCCCTTCGCCGCTCCCGCTGCAGATGGCGGCATGGGCGGGCAGGGCGGCGATCATGACAAGGCCGAATGCGGCCAGGCTGGTGCGAAACATCTCAGGGTCTCCTTTGCGGCTCAGTCTGGCCTGCCATTGTGGCGCTCTCGCGTCGCCGGATCAGCAGCACCACCGTAGGAATGGCCAGCGTCAGCATCAGCAGGCGCAGCACATGGTGGGCGGCAATAAAGGCTGTGTCATAGCCCAGCGCCACGCCCAGCGCGCCCATGCCTTCGAGCGCGCCCGGTGCCAGGCCGAGCCAGATCTGGCCATAGGGCATGTCGACCACAAGGCTCACCAGGCCGGCCATGGCGCTGACAATGCCCACCGTCATGGCCGTCGCGATCACGCCGCCCTTGGCGGCTGCGAAGAACTCGCGCCGGGTGATGCCCGCAAAGCGCGAGCCGATCAGCGCGCCGGTGAGGATAAAGGTGATCGTCACCAGCGGCAGCGGCATGGCGGCGCTGTAAAATCCCGCCAGCTTGCCCACCGTGGCCGCCGCCATCGACCCCAGCACAAATCCGGCCGGCATGCGCAGCCGCACGAACACCAGGCCCACAACAGCGCAGCCCGCTGCCAGCGCCAGCAACTGCCAGATGTCGAGGAAGCTGCTCGCCACCTTGGGCGTGAAATGCGCAATCGGCAGGAACATCGCCCCGATTGGCACGCAGATGGTCAGCATCAGGATGCGGATTACCTGGATGATGACGATCTGGCGCGGATTGCCGACGCCCGCCGAGGCGATGCCCATCACGAAGGACAGATGGCCGGGGAAGGAGCTGAGATAGGCCGTGCCGGTGTCGAGCCGGAACAGCCGGGCCAGCATCCAGCCTG
The DNA here is from genome assembly GCF_005222805.1 of Devosia sp. FKR38. Lineage (GTDB taxonomy): Bacteria > Pseudomonadota > Alphaproteobacteria > Rhizobiales > Devosiaceae > Devosia. The sequence goes on from NZ_STGC01000005.1 coordinate 188,746, forward strand.
TCGCAGCCACGATCAGCACCAGCTCCACCGCCAGCGCCGCAATGCTCAGCGGCCAGCTCGAAATCAGTTTGAGACTATCCGGCGCCACGCTGGCACCCATCGACATGCCGACCAAAAGGAACGCCAGGTCGCGCAGCCTGTCTGGCATGCGCATCGGCAGCCCGGCCATCGAGCCCAGCGCCACCGCCAGCGCCCCGCCCATCAGCCAGCTCGCCGGCAGGCCCAGCAGCGTCGCTACGCCGCCCCCCGCTGCCGACACCAGCAGGGTGAAGACGACGGGGACAACCGAACGCAGCTGGGGTGGAAGTGCTGACATAGTGCCTAGAGGTAACGGACTAGGACGGCCGCCGTTGGCGGATCATCCTGGGTTGCAGCCGACGCGGAAAGACCCGGCACGCTTGCCCGCAGTCAGGCCACCGGCAGGGCGCGTTCCGCCAGCCGCACCCAATAGCTGGTGCCCACCGGGATCACGGCATCGTTGAAATCATAGGTATCGGTGTGCAGTTCGGAGCTGTCGCCATTGCCCAGGAAAATATAGGCGCCGGGCCGCGCTTCCAGCATGAAGGAGAAATCCTCGCCGCCCATCGAGGGCGACACTTCGGCATCGACGCGTTCGGCGCCAGCCACTTCGCTGGCCACCATGGCCGCGAAATCGGTCTGCGCGGGCGAATTGACCGTCACCGGATAGCCCCGGGCATAGCGAATGCTGGCTTCGGCGCCAAAGCTGCGGGCAAATTGCGGCACGAAATCGGCGAGGCGCTGCTCGATCTGGTCCTGCACTTCGAGATCAAGCGTGCGCACCGTGCCGGTGATCTTGGCGGTGCGCGAGATGACATTGTCGGCCTCGCCGGCTTCCACCATCGTCACCGACAGAACAGCATTGGCCAGCGGATCGACATTGCGCGACACGATCGATTGCAGGCCCACGATCATATTGGCCGCCACGATGATCGGATCGATCGTGGTCTGTGGCCGCGCCGCATGGCCGCCCTTGCCCACGATGTCGATATAGAAGCGATCCGTCGCTGCCATGATGCCGCCGGCGCGGATGCCGAAATGGCCGGCCGGCATGCCGGGCCAATTGTGCATGCCATAGAATTCGTCGATGCCGAAACGCTCCACCAGCCCGTCTTCGAGCATGGCGCGCCCGCCGGCGCCGCCCTCTTCGGCCGGCTGGAAGATCAGGGCGATGCGACCGTCGAAATTGCGCGTCTCGCTGAGATATTTCGCGGCGCCCAGCAGCATGGCGGTGTGCCCGTCATGGCCGCAGGCGTGCATCTTGCCGTCCACCGTCGAGGCATAGGCCTTGCCGGTCTTTTCGGTCACGGGCAGGGCATCCATGTCGGCGCGCAGCCCGATGGTGCGGCCGCTGCTGTTGCTGCGCCCCTCGATAATGCCAACGACGCCGGTGCGGCCGATGCCGGTCACCACGCTGTCGCAGCCGAAGTCCCGCAGCCGCTCGGCCACGATTCCGGCCGTCCGTTCAACCGCATACAGGATCTCCGGATGCGCGTGGAAATCCTGCCGCCAGGCGGCGATCTCATCGGCAAATTCGGCGATACGGTTGATGACGGGCATAGGCAAAGTCCGAAACAGTCAATTCTGGGTCAGTGTCGCTGACCCAATCGATGCGGTCAACACTAGCCTATCTGACCCGTCGACGCCATGCGGCCCGGCCGTGCTGGCCGGGCGCAACCTGCCCCGCTGCTGCCGTCCCTTTCCGGGTCGGCCATGCGTGTCAGTAATTGACCGCAATCATCTGGTGCCCGAGCAGGCTGGGCACCACGAATTCCACTGCGCCCGCGCTGGCGACAAATCCGAGTGTCGCGCCCGATGGCACCAGGCTCACGCTCTTGGGCGTCGCCGCGACCTGCAGCCGGACCTTGATGTCCTTGAGCTCCACCAGATCCTGGATCGGCTGGATATTGGCGTCCCACAGATTGCCGCGCATGGCGGGCGTGGCAAACAGCAGATGCACAATGTCGCGCTGTTCATCGGCCTGGTGGCGCACCGTCACCCGGCCGGCGCGCGGCAATGAGGTTTCGATCAGCCGCGGCTCACCCAGGGCAAAGGCGATCAGCTTTTCGGCCATTTCCAGCATGCGCACGGCGCCGACCTGGTGATAGGCCGAAAACACCGGATGGCTGCAATAGACGTAATTGCCCTTGCGCACGCCGCTGGCATAGCCCGAAGCCTCGGGCCGCACCGGCGAATGGATATGGCCGGAGAAATGCTTGGGCGTGCGGTCGAAATAGGGCTCATGCACATCGCCCAGGCTTTCGCCGTCGCTGACGCGGATGCGCTCACTGGGGACATACATGAACACCGGCTCGCCAATGCCATCGGCCTGCAGCGCCGCTATGGGCTGCGCATAGTCGCCACCGGCCATGGGCGAGGTGCCCTGCCACTCCGCGCCAACATCGAACACAAAGCCCGTTTCGGCGTCGACGCCCGAGCGCCCGGTCAGCAGCACGCGCCCGCCCTTGGCCACATAGGCCTCGATCGTCTGCTTCAGCGCCGCGCCGACCGGCACGGCATCGGGCAGGATCAGCAGCTGATACCGGCTGAAATCGCTCTCGGTGTCGAGCACGTCAAAGCAATAGCCGGCTTCCAGCAACACGCGCACCGCGCCATCGTCCACGCGCGAATGCCGCGCCGGCGCGCCCGATTCCTGCGTGCTTTCCACTGCTTCCAGTGACAACAGGCCAATCTGCGCCCGGTTCTGGCTGCCGCGCGCCCAGGGCTCGCGCTCGGCCACCCATTGATAGGCCGGGGCAATGATCGACATCGTCGCCGGGTCGATCCGGCCGGTGGGATGCAGATGGTCGCCGATCGAACAGCCGGCGCCATGCGCCAGCATCGCCCCGCATTCATAGACCAGCGCTTCTGGGCGCTTGTAGCCGCCGATTTCGCCCCAGGTGAAATGGAACTTGCCCGTCATGCCGATGAAGGGAATGCCCAGCGGGTCGACATAGCGCGCGCTCACCGGGAAGTGGTCATAGCCCCAGCCCGCCGTCGGCAGCGATTCCAGCTCGAGATGAGTGTTATAAGCCTGGTGCCGCGCCGCCGGACCGCGCACCACATGCCCCGAGTTGAAGAACAGCGGCATCTTGGCGTCGTGCCGGCGCACGGTGGCGGTCACGGTCTCGTAGAAATTGCGCACGCTATCGCGCACGAACCGCTCACGGTCGGTCTCGTTCTCCCAGTCCAGTCCGGCCTTTTCCATGGCGCGCCGCGCATGGATCGACACCGACTGCATCTGGAAGCAGATGTCGATGAAAATGCCATCAGCATCGCCATAATTGGTCATCACCTCGTCCACCTGGCGTCCCAGATAGTCGAGATAGGGCGAGGAAAAGTCGAGGAACGCCCAGCCCGTCGGATTGTTGTCGCGCGAGCGCACCATGGTTTCGCCTGGCGGCGACACCAGCCGCCACTCCGGATGCGTATCGGCGGCATATTCGTCCCAGGCGGCCGACAGATACACCGGCGCCTTGATATCTGCGCCATGCAACGCATCGATCTGGCCGCGCAGCAGGTCAAAGCCCAGGCCCGGGTGCATGCGGCCGATGCTGGTGGGGTGATAGGAATGCCCATGGTGGCATTTGGAAAACACTGTCACCGAATCCACCGCCGCGTCGCGGAAGGCGCCGGCAAAGGCCTTGGGGTCAAAGGCCGAGCCAATGCCCTCGATCAGGGGCGAAGTGTGAAAATCCAGGTGAATCTGGCGAAAGCGCATGGCCGGGGTAACTCGGTAACTAGAGCGAATGGGGGAAGGCGATGGTGCGGCCGTCAGGGCCGAAGGCATAAAGCCGGCTGGCGTCGAGACGGATGCTGGTGGGGGCGCCAAAGCGGCTCTCCACCTGGAAGGACCGATGCACCGCCACATAGCCCTCCTGGGATTCGGAATCGAAGGTGCGCAAGGCCCCGGCGTCGACATAGACCAGGGCTTCGCGGCCCAGGTTCTCCACCACGGCGGTGGTGCCGGCGATCTCGATCCCGGTCTCCCCACCCAGCGCCTCGGGGCGGGCGCCCAGCACGATCTCGCCACCCACGCCCGGCCCTTCGCCCTCCAGCGTCAGCTCGAGATTGATGTCCACGCCCGGCAGTTGCACGGAAACCGAATGTCCCGTCTGGCGGACGACGCGGCCGGCAAAGAAGTTCATGCGCGGCGTGCCCAGGAACCCGGCGACGAAGCGGTTGGTCGGCCGGTTGTAGAGTTCGAGCGGGCTGCCGGTCTGTTCGATCTGCCCGGCATTGAGCACCACAATGCGCGAGGCCATGGTCATGGCCTCGGTCTGGTCATGCGTCACATAGACCATGGTGGCCTTGAGCTCGGCATGCAGCCGCCCCAGCTCGATGCGCATCTGCGAACGCAGCGCGGCATCCAGGTTCGACAGTGGCTCGTCGAACAGGAACACATCCGGCGAGCGGGTAATGGCGCGGCCAATGGCGACGCGCTGCTTCTGCCCGCCCGACAGGGCCTTGGGCTTTTTCTCCAGATGCTCGGTGATGCGCAGGATCTGCGCGGCGCGCTGCACGGCCGCATCGATCTCGGCCTTGGGGCGCCCGGCCATCTTGAGCGCAAAGCCCATGTTCTGCGCCACCGTCATATGCGGATAGAGCGCATAGTTCTGGAACACCATGGCCACGCCGCGCTGGGACGGATCGTCATGGGCAATGTCGCGGCCATCGATGCGGATGGCGCCCGAGCTGATGGTTTCCAGGCCCGCGATGGAGCGCAGCAGGGTGGACTTGCCGCAGCCCGAGGGGCCCACCATCACCACGAATTCGCCTGGCTCGGCGCGAAAGCTCACGCCTTTGAGGGCCTGGAAATTGTCGTAGCTTTTCTTGACATTGTCGATTTCGAGACTGGGCATGATGCCTCCTATTTGCCGAGGCCGGCGAGACTGCGCACGAAGTGGCGCTGCGCCAGGATGAAGAGGATGAGCAGGGGCAGGGTGGCGATGGTCAGTGCCGCCATGATCGCCGGCCAGTCCGAGCTGTATTGCGTGGTCAGGCCATAGATGCCCACCGGCAGCGTGCGCACCGATTTCTCGGTCAGCATCATCAGCGCCAAAAGAAACTCGTTCCAGTTGAACACCGCCTGGAAGATCGCCGCGCTCGCCACCACAGGGCCGGACAGCGGCACCACGATGCGGAAGAAGATCTGCAGCCGGCTGCAGCCATCCAGCCGCGCCGCCTCTTCCAGCTCACGCGGGAATTCGAGGAAGAACGCATAGAACAGCACGGTGGTGAAGGGGATGCCGAAGGCCGCATAAGGCAGCACAATGCCCAGCTGGGAATTGAGCATGTGCCCGCCCGAAACCATCTGGTAGAGCGGCACCAGCACGCTCTGCACCGGAATGGCAAAGCTGGCGATGATCAGGATATAGAGCCATTTCATCACCTTGGCTTCCGAGCGCGCCAGCACATAGGCAGCCAGGCCCGAGGTGGTGATGATCACCGCCACCGACAGCACCGTCACCAGCAGCGAATTGAGCATGAAGCTGCCGATGCCGATGTTCCAGGCGCGCTGGAAGGCGGAGAGGTTGAGGCTCCCCGGCAGGCTCAGCGGCTTGGTGAAGATTTCGGCCTGGCTCTTGAAGGCCGAGATCAGCATCAGCCCGATGGGCGCCACAACGAAGATGGTCCACACCGTCAGGATCAGATGCATGCCGATGGCGACAAGCCGTGTACGTCCGTTCATGGCTCAGCCCCTGCGCGACAAGGTGAGCTGCAGCCAGCCGAAGCCGAGTGCCACCACCAGAAGAATAACGGAAAGGGCGTCGGCATAGCCCATATTGCCCAGCGTAAAGGCCTGCAGATAGGTGTAGCTGCCGATCACCTGGGTGGCATTGGCCGGCCCGCCCCCGGTGGTGACGAACACCAGGTCGAACACCTTGAGCCCGCCGATGATGCAGATCAGCGTGCCCACCATCAGCACATTGCGGATGCCGGGCAGGGTGATGTGCACAAAGGCACGCCAGCCCTTGGCCCCGTCCAGCGCTGCGGCCTCATAGAGTTCCTTGGGAATGGCCTGCAGCCCGGCCAGCACCAGCACCATCTGGAAGCCGACGTTCTGCCAGGCAGCAATCACCAGCAGCATGTAGAGCGAGATATTGGGGTCGCCCAGCCAGCCCAGCCGCGGCGGCGTCAGCCCCACGCCTTTGATGACAGCGTTCAGCGGGCCCACATTGGGGTCAAAAATCAGGATCCACACAAAGGCCACCGCGATCGAGGAGATGATCACCGGCATGAAGATCATGGTGCGATAAAACGTATTGCCCCGGCGCACGCCACGATCCAGCAGCGCTGCAAACAGCGTGCCTAGGCCCACCTGGGTGATGATCGAGCCGATGATCAGGAAGATATTGTTTTTCAGCGCCGTCCAGAAGATCGGGTCCGCCATGGCGCGGGCGTAATTGCCCAGCCCGACGAACACCCAGTTCTGCGAGGTGATGCCGAATTCATAGAATGAGCCGACCACGGCCAGCACGGAGGGGATCAGCACCAGCACGCCGACCAGCAGCAAAGCCGGCGCCAGCATGCCGGCGGACATCCAGCGATCGAGCATACGGGAGGAAGAGTGTGACACGCGGCAAACCTGTGGCTGTCCAGAAGGGAAGGGGCGACGACCAGGTGGCCGCCGCCCCCCCAGGGAGACTCGTTGGTTTAGCTTGCGGCCTTGGCCTGGACTTCGAGCGCAACCTTGCGGATGGCTTCGACGGCCTGGTCAGGCGTCATGGTGCGGTTGAGCACTTCCACAGTGGCGTTGAGATAGGCTTCCGACACCGCCGCATCGAGCAGCACGTCCAGCACATTGACGCCCTGGGTGAAAGTGGCGACATCGGCAGCCAGTGCCTTGAACAGCGGGCTCACGCCTTCGACCGTATCGATCTTGGTCGCGTTGGACGGCATGAACTTGGTGTATTCGACGAACTTGGCAGCCTGGTCGTCTGACACCAGGAAGCTCAGCCAGTCGACGGCTTCCTGCGGATGCGCCGTCTTTGCCGACACCTGGAAGCCCTCGGGCACCAGGAAGTTGGCGCCGGCATCGCCGCGGCCGCCATCAACCACCGGCAGGCGGAAGAAGCCGACATCGGTGAAGCCTGCCGTCTCAAAGCCCGAGATGCACCAGCTGCCGCAGAATTCCATCGGCGAGGCCTGGCTGGAGAACATCGTGTCAGCCACGGTGTAGTCGGTGGCGTTCGGAGCCTCTTCAAAGCAGCCGGCGTCCTGCAGATCCAGCAGGTCCTGGAAGGCCTTGGCATAGCCGGCGTCGGTGTAGAGTGCGTCGGCGGGGCGCGACAGATCATAGTCCGGCGCAGTGCCGGCAACACCCAGCTCGCGCTCATTGAGCATGGTCATCCAGTGGATGGCCTTCCACCGCGTCTTGTTGCCCAGCGGCATCGGCACCGTGTTCGGGTCGATGGCGCGGATGGACTTGCACAGCGTGCCCAGCTCGGCCAGCGTCTTGGGGACCTCCAGCTTGTGCTCGGCGAAATAGGCGGTGTTGTAGAACACAAACTTGCTCACCGCGTCGGCCGGCACGCCATAGAGCTTGCCGTCATAGCGGAAGGCGTCGAGATAGCCGCTGCCAACCGTGGTGCCAAAGGCGCCCGGTGCGTCGGCATAGCTGGTCAGGTCCAGCGCCAGCCCGTCCTTGGCCAGCCGCTTGGCATCATCGCCCGACCAGTTGAAGAACACATCCGGTCCGTCGCTGCCCACCAGCGCCACCTGCAGCCCGGTCTTGTAGGGGTCGCCGGGGAAGGTCTGGTGTTCGATGGTGACGTTGGGATGGGTCTTTTTGAACTCTTCGGCGGCCTGGGCGATGAATTCCGGATAGCCGGTATTGTCCAGGGTCCACATCTTGATGGTGACGGCATCCTGCGCCAGGGCGGAGCCGCCGGCGAGAGTCGCCAGCGTAGCGGCGGCAACAAGCGCGCGCATGCGAGGCATCATGAGCATTGGGCAACCTTTCGCGATCGACGTGAAGATCCGGCCGACAGCGGCCGAACCAGTGCGGGCCCTTTGCCGAACATGTTCGGTAATCTTGGGTCCTGAGGCGACTATATGGCCGAAAACCCAATTGACAATAGTCGAACAGCGTTCGAACTTCTTCGAAAATTCATCGAACCTGGGGATGCTCCAATGGCAACAATGCGCGATGTCGCCCGACTGGCCGGAGTCTCGGTTTCCACCGTGTCCCTGTGCCTGACCAACAGTGGCCCGGTGGGGGCCGAAACGCGCAGCCGCGTCGAGGCCGCCGCCCGCGAGCTCAACTATCACACCGGCCCGGTCGAACACGGCGCCAAGCGCGGCCGCAGCCGGCTGATCGGCATCCTGTTGGGCGATGTCTACAATCCCTTCTTCGGCCGCATGCTCGATCGGGTCGATGCGGCTGTGTCAGCCGTCGATCACATGCTGATTGTCTCCATGACCGGCATCGACAAGGAGCGCGAGATCCGCGCCCTCGATCAGCTCCGTCGCTATCGCCCCGCCGGCGTGCTGATGGCGCCACTGCGCAACAATGCCGCCCTGCAGCGGCGGCTGCGCACGCTGGACATGCCCGCCGTGCTGGTCGACCAGAATGTCGATGATGTGCGCCTCGACTATGTCGGTTCCGACAATACCCTGGCCACCCGCATGCTCACCGAATATCTGGCGCGCATGGGCCACCGCCGCATCTGCTATCTGGGCGGGCGGCTCGATCTCTCCAACTCGGTCCTGCGCCGCCAGGGTTTTCGCGATGGCCTCGCCGCCACGGGCGTGCCGGAAACCGAAACCATGGAGATCACGGCCGACTACAGCGCCGACCAGGCCTATGCGCAGACCATGCGGGTGATGACCATGACCCGTCGCCCCACGGCGATCCTGGCGGCCAGCAATATGATGGCCATCGGCGCGCTGCAGGCCATCAACGATCTCGGCTTCAACTGCCCGCGCGATGTCTCGCTCTGTGGCGTCGATGAAGTGCCCTGGGGCGGCGTCATCCAGCCGCGCATCACCACGGTCGCCCAGCCGGTGGACGAGCTGGCCGACATCGCCGCCGCCTGGCTGCTCGAGCGCATCATCGGCCGCGGCGGCCCACCCCGCCAGCATATCGCCGTGCCCAAGCTGATCCTGGGCTCATCCTGCCAGCCACCGTCCAGCTAGCGCTGCCCAGCGGCAGTGTTTTCCAACAATCCCCCGCGCCCTAGCCCAAATTTCCCCGGCTGCGCCTTGTCCCATTGCGCGCAATTTGACATGACACCGCCAACCTTGCGGAGCAGCCCATGAAAATCCTGGTCGCCATCAAGCGCGTCGTCGATCACAACGTCCGCATCCGCGTGCGGCCCGATGGCTCGGGCGTGGAAACCACCGGCGTGCGCATGTCGATGAACCCCTTTTGCAAGCATGCTGTCGAGGCTGCCGTGCAGCTGTCCGAAGCCGGGCATGGCGACGAGATCGTGGTGGTCTCCATCGGGCCCAAGGCGGCCAATGATGTGATCCTGACCGCGCTGGCCATGGGCGCCCATCGCGGCCTGCTCATCGAGACCGATGCGGCGCTCGAAACCCTCGCCATTGCCAAGCTCCTGGCCAAGGTGGTCGATGAGGAAGCGCCCGATCTGGTGCTGCTCGGCAAGCAGGCCGTCGACGACGACAGCAATCATGTCGGCCAGATGCTGGCCGCCCTCACCAATCGCCCGCAGGCCACCTTTGCCTCCGAGATCAAGGTGGTCGGGCAGGGGCTCGAGGTCACCCGTGAGATCGATTCCGGCCGCGAGACCCTGGCGCTGCCGCTCCCGGCCATCGTCACCGCCGACCTGCGCCTCAACACGCCGCGCAATGCCGCGCTGCCGCAGGTGATGAAGGCGCGCTCCAAGCCACTGGCCGTGCGTCCCGTCGCCGACTTCGGCGTCGATCTCGCGCCGCGCCTCGTCATCGAAACCATATCGCCGCCGCCCGAGCGCCTGGCCGGAAAGACCGTCGCCTCGGTCACCGAACTGGCGGGCATCATCGCCAGCGATCTCTCCACCATGGAGGCCTTGTGATGAGCGTTCTGCTGGTTGCCGATATCGATCAGGGCGCCCTCGCGCCCGCCTCGGCCCGCGTGCTGTCCGCTATTGCCGGCCTGGGTCCGGTTGACGTGCTGGTGCTGGGCAACGACACCGATGCGGCGGCTGCCGAAGCCGCCAATCTGGTCGGCGTCGCCCGCGTTCTCGTTGCCAAGGGCCTGGTTGCCGCCGACGCAGATGCCGATGTCATTGTTGCGCTGTCGTCAGGCTATCACTTTGTTGTCCAATCGGCGGGAAGTGTCGGTCGAGATCGCATGCCACGTGTAGCCGCACGGCTCGATGTCATGCCCGTCACCGACATCGTCCAGATCCTGGCGCCCAACCGCTTCGTCCGCCCGATTTACGCCGGCAACGCCCTGCAGACCGTGCGTGACGATCAGCCCATCCATGTGCTGACCATCCGCGCCTCGGCCTTCCGCGCCGCGGCGACAGGCAATGCCGCGCCCATCCAACGCCTTGATCTGGCAATGCAATCTTCTGTCCGCCTGATCGCCACCCATCGCACGCCCAGCGACACACCCGATCTGGCTACGGCGCAGGTCGTGGTCGGCGGCGGCGTTGCGCTTGGCTCGGCCGAGAACTTCCAACTGGTTGAAAAACTTGCCAAAAAACTCGGCGCGGCCATCGGCGCAACCCGCGCTGCCGTCGATGCCGGCTTTGCCCCCAACGACTGGCAGGTCGGCCAGACCGGCAAGATCATCGCCCCCGATCTCTATATCGCCATTGGCATTTCCGGCGCGCTGCAGCACCTGGCCGGCATCCAGGGCGCCAAAAAGATCATCGCCATCAATACCGATCCCGAAGCGCCGCTGGTCAAGCTGGCCGACGTCGCCCTGATCGGTGATCTCTTTGATATCGTACCGAAATTGACCGCCGAACTGGATCGGCTCGGCGTCAAGCGCTGAGCCATTCGACCAAAAGCCAACGCCTGTCTGCGATTGCAAAATCCCCGCCGGCGCCTATAAAGGCCCCGCATTCCCACCGGAACGACTCCTGTCATGTTTGAGACCCTCTCCAAGGCCCCCGGCGACAAGATCCTGGCGCTCATGGGCGAATACGCGGCCGACCCGCGCCCCACAAAGATCGACCTTGGCGTCGGCGTCTATAAAGACGAGCAGGGTGTTACTCCCATCATGTCCTCGGTCAAAAAGGCCGAGCAGAAGATCCTGGCCCAGGGCAAGACCAAGACCTATCTCGGCATTGCCGGCAACAAGGGCTATGGCGCCGCCGTGCTCGATCTGGCCCTGGCCGACAGCATTGACCGCAGCCGCGTCCGCATCGCGCAGGCTCCCGGCGGCACCGGCTCGCTCTGGGTTTTGATGCAGCTCGTCAACCGCGCCAAGCCCGGCGCCACCGTCTGGGTGTCCGATCCGACTTGGCCGAACCACAATCCCATCGCCGAAAATTCCGGCCTAGTGGTCAAGACCTATCCCTATTTCGACACCGCCACTCGCGGCGTCAAATTCGACCAGATGCTGGCCGCCCTCGACACCATGGGCCCGGGCGATGTGGTGCTGCTGCATGGCTGCTGCCATAACCCGACCGGCGCCAACCTCACCAATGCCCAGTGGGATCAGGTTGCTGCCAGCCTCGCGCGTACCGGTGCCTTGCCCTTCATCGACCTGGCCTATCTCGGCTTTGGCGATGGCCTGCTTGAAGACGCCTATGGCACCCGCAAGGTGCTGTCGGTGGTGCCCGAAGCGCTGATCGCCTTCTCGGGCTCCAAGAACTTCGGTCTTTACCGTGAGCGCGTCGGCGCGGCCATCATCGTCGCCCGCGATGCCGCCCAGGCCGATGTCGCGCAGTCGCAGCTGCTCAACATCATCCGAGGCGCCTATAGCCAGCCACCCGATCATGGTGCCGAGATCATCCGCACCATTCTTGAGGATGCCGAGCTGCGCGCCGAGTGGGAAGCCGAGCTCAACATGATGCGCGCCCGCATGATCCGCCTGCGCGAAAAGCTTAGCGCCGCCATCCGCACCAAGAGCAATTCCGCCGATTTTGACTTCATTGCCGATCACCGCGGCATGTTCTCGCTGCTGGGCCTGCCCAATAGCGTGGTCGAACATCTTAAGGCCACCAACGGGGTCTATATGATCGGCGACAGTCGTATCAACGTCGCAGGCATCCCCGAAGATCGGGTGGACGATCTGGCCGACGCGTTCCTGTCGGCCATGAAATAGCGCCTGCAAATGGCCTTGCGGCAACCCCTTGCCGTGCTACACCTTTTGCCCATGGGCAGATTTGAAGACAACTAGGAGGGAACCATGAAGTTCTTCGTCGACACTGCGGAAATCAAGGACATCAAGGAGCTCTATGCGACCGGTCTTCTCGATGGCGTCACCACCAACCCCAGCCTGATCGCCAAGTCCGGCCGTGACTTCAAGGAAGTCATCGCCGAGATCTGCGCCCTGGTTCCCGGCCCGGTTTCGGCCGAAGTGGCGAGCCTGGAATATGAAGGCATGGTTGCCGAAGGTGAGCACCTCGCCAAGATCGCTGAGAACGTGGTCATCAAGCTGCCGCTGACGCTCAACGGCCTCAAGGCCACCAAGTACTTCTTCGACAAGGGCATCAAGACCAACGTCACCCTGTGCTTCTCGGCCAACCAGGCCCTGCTGGCTGCCAAGGTCGGCGCGACCTATATCTCGCCCTTCCTGGGCCGTCTGGATGACATCAACCTCGACGGCGTCGAACTGATCGAGAATATCCGCCAGATCTACGACAACTACGCTTTCGACACCCAGATCCTGGCCGCGTCCATCCGCTCGCCCAACCACGTGACCCAGGTCGCGCTGGCCGGCTCCGATGTCGCCACCATTCCGCCCGACGTGATCCGCAAGCTGGCCAACCACCCGCTGACCAACGCCGGCATCGAAGGCTTCCTCAAGGATTGGAAGGCCACGGGCCAGTCCATCCTCTAGGGCGTCGCAATACCCATCGTCGGCCGCGTGGTGAGCCTGTCGCACCACGCGGTCCTGCCACCAAGACCTCGCCCTTCGACATGCTCGGGGTGAGGTCTTTTGTTTTGAGAGGCTCCCTATGGCTGACACTGCCCTTGCTGCCGCGATCAAATCGGCCCTCACCACTGTGGAAATCCCCGGTGGTGGCGATCTGGCGGGCTATGCAGGCCTCTCCGACATCATCGTCACGCCCTCGGCGGTGGCCTTTGCCATAGCGGTGGCCCCCGGCATGGAGGCCGCTTTCGGCCCGGCGCGCGACGCCGCACAACACGCTGCCCAGGCCGTCGCCGGCACCCGCAAGGTCATGGTCTCGCTGACCGGCGGCAAGCCCCCGGCCAAGGTCGGCCCGACCTTCTCGCATGGCAAGCCGGTCCCACCGGGCAAGACTGCCGTTCCCGGCGTTCGCCGCATCATCGCTGTCGGGTCCGGCAAGGGCGGCGTCGGCAAATCCACCACCGCGGTCAACCTCGCCCTGGCGCTGCAGGCCGAGGGCCTGCGCGTGGGCATACTCGATGCCGATCTCTATGGGCCCTCCATTCCCAAGCTGCTCGGGCTCGAAGGCCAACCGGCGATCCGCGACGACGGTATCTTCACGCCCCATGCCGCCTTTGGCCTCAAGGCCATGTCCATTGGCTCGATGCTGGTCAAGGACCAGGCGGTGGTCTGGCGTGGGCCCATGGCGACCTCGGCGCTCCGCCAGTTGTTGCGCGAGACCGACTGGGGCGATCTTGACGCCTTGGTGGTCGATTTGCCCCCGGGCACTGGTGACATCCAGATCTCGCTGTTTCAGCAGGCCATTGTGGAGGGCGTGGTCATCGTTTCTACCCCGCAGGATCTCGCCCTGATCGATGCCAAGAAGGCGATCGACATGATCAAGCGCTTCGACGTGCCGTTGCTCGGCCTGGTCGAGAACATGAGCTACTTCATCGCCCCCGATACTGGCCATCGCTATGATATTTTTGGCTCGGGCGGCGCCGAGCGGGCGGCCGCTGAGCTGGGCATGCCGTTCCTGGGCGCCGTGCCGCTGGTCATGTCCATCCGCGAGGGTTCGGACGCGGGCGTGCCGCCGCTGGTCTCGGCCCCCGAGGGGGCAGAAGCCCAGGCCTATCGTGCCATCGCCCGCAAGCTGCTGGGGCAAACGCGCGCCTGAGTGGGCCCCTCGCGTTAATCTTTTGTTAGGCCAGCAACCGCACACTTGCGACATGGTCACGTTTCGCAACGTCAGCGGCTATAACGCCATTCTTGAGCAGCGCCAGCGCCGCGCCGACGCGGCCGCGATTGCTGACGCGCGTTCGTCCGCCCGCAAGGAGGCCGCTGAACGGGCCATGGCGCGTTCCGAATCGCTGCGCGCGACGATGTCGAACAACATCAACCAGACGGTCTCAAACCAGATTCAGCTCACCTCCCAATTGGTCAGTACCCGGGTCAACGCGGCCAATAAGGCCAAGACCGAAGAGATGATGGCCAAGGCTAACGCCATGATGAAGTTCGCCTGATTGGCGTGATTGTCTTTCCGCAATCGATTGCATGATGCGTTCCGCTGCGCTATCGGCTTGTCTGCTTACTGCTGAGACAGACCCATAGGGATCGCCATGTTTTCCTTCGACCGCCAGCAATTCGGCCCGCAGTTCACCTTTGGCGCCGCCACGGCCGCCTATCAGATCGAGGGTGGGCAGAAAGACGGGCGCGGCCCATCCATCTGGGACAGTTTCTCAGCAACGCCCGGCAATGTGCGCAATGGCGACACCGGCCGCGATGCCTGCAACCACTATGAGCTCTGGCCCGCCGATCTCGACCTGATCCGCGACGCTGGTTTTGACGCCTATCGCTTCTCCTTTTCCTGGCCACGGCTGATTCCCGAGGGCACTGGCGCGGTCAATCCCGCCGGCCTCGACTATTATGATCGACTGGTCGACGGCATGCTCGAACGGGGCATCAAGCCCTTTGCCACGCTCTACCATTGGGACCTGCCCTCGGCGCTGCAGGACAAGGGCGGCTGGATGAACCGCGATATCGCCGGCTGGTTTGCCGACTATGCCGCGCTGATTGCCAACAAGTTCGGGGATCGGCTGGAGGCAACGGCCACCATCAACGAGCCCTGGTGCGTCGCCTTTCTCAGCCATTATCTGGGCGTCCACGCCCCCGGCTATCGCGATCTGCGCGCCGCTGCCCGGGCCATGCACCATGTGCTGTTTGCCCATGGCACCGCCATTGACGCCCTGCGCGCCAATGGGGCCAAGAACCTCGGGATCGTGCTCAATCTCGAAAAATCCGAGGCGGCCACCGATAGCCCCGAGGATCTGGCGGCCATGGATCTGGGTGATGCCCTGTTCAACCGCTGGTATCTGGGTGGCGTGCTCAAGGCGCAATATCCCCAGGTCGTGCTTGATTTCCTCGGCGAGCACATGCCCAAGGGCTATGAGCAGGACATGGCGACTGTCTCCCGTCCGCTCGACTGGCTGGGCATCAACTACTATACCCGAGGCCTCTACAAGGCGGCTTCCAAGCCCGGCGCGCCCATCGAACAGGTCACCGGCCCGCTGGAAAAGACCGACATCGGCTGGGAGATTTATCCCAAGGGCCTGACCGACCTGCTGGTGCGCGTCTCCAATGACTACACCAAGATCCCCCTCTATGTGACCGAGAACGGCATGGCCGAGGTCGAGGGCGACGACGATCCCCGTCGCGTCAAATACTATGAGGATCACCTCCAGGCCGTGCTGACCGCCCGCGAGCAGGGCGCCGACGTGCGCGGTTATTTCGCCTGGTCGCTGCTCGACAACTACGAATGGGCCGAGGGCTATAACAAGCGCTTTGGTCTGGTCCATGTCGACTACAAGACCCAGGTCCGCACACCCAAGGCCAGCTATCGCGCCTTCCAGGGCCTGCTGCACAACAGCCGTTGAAGCGGCCTTTCGGGGCAGGGGCGCAAGGTGCTAGGTGTGGTCACACACCGCCGCACCGGAGCCCATGATGACAGCCAATCCGCTGATGACCGAGCAGAAGAAAATCGACAATGCCGTCATCGACAAGGACTGGTGGCGCGGCGCAGTGATTTACCAGATCTATCCGCGCTCCTTCCAGGATCAGGATGGCGACGGCGTTGGCGATCTGGTCGGCATCACCAGCCGGCTCGACTATGTGGCCGATCTGGGCGTTGACGCCATCTGGCTGTCGCCGGTGTTCACCTCGCCCATGAAGGACTTTGGCTACGACGTCTCCAACTATCGCGACATCGACCCCACCTTCGGCACGCTGGAGGACTTTGACCGCCTGGTGCAAAAGGCCCATTCGCTCGGCCTCAAGGTCATCATTGACCAGGTGATCTCCCATTCTTCCGACAAGCATGCCTGGTTTGCCGAAAGCCGCGTCTCGCGCACCAATGACAAGGCCGACTGGTATGTCTGGGCCGATCCCAAGCCCGATGGCACGCCGCCCAACAACTGGCTCTCCATCTTCGGCGGCTCCGCCTGGCAATGGGACAGCCGCCGCATGCAGTACTATCTGCACAATTTCCTGGTCTCCCAGCCCGATCTCAACTTCCACAATCCGGCCGTGCAGGAAACCCTTTTGGGCGAAATGCGCTTCTGGCTGGAGCGTGGCGTCGATGGCTTCCGCCTCGATACGGTGAACTTCTATTTCTGCTCGCTGGGGCTCGAGGATAATCCGGTCGTCAAGGCGGCCGATTTCAATGCCTCGACCGCCCCGGCGGTCAATCCCTACAATTTCCAGGAGCACGTCTACGATAAGTCGCGTCCGGAAAACCTGGCCTTCCTCAAGCGCCTGCGCGCCCTGATGGACGAGTATCCCGGCCGCACCACCGTGGGCGAAATCGGCGACAGCCAGCACCAGCTTGAGCTGATGGCGCAGTACACCTCCGGCGATGACATGCTGCACATGGCCTATACCTTTGACTATCTGGGCGGCGAGTTCTCGGCCGCCCATTTTCATGCCGCCATTGCCGCGACCGAAGAGCAGGCGCCCGATGGCTGGATCTGCCTGGCCTTCTCCAACCACGACGTGGTGCGCCACGTCAGCCGCTGGTCGGCCCATGGGCAGGAGGCCGCCTTCACGCGACTGGCCGCCACGCTTATCCTCTCCATGCGCGGCTCGGTCTGCCTCTACCAGGGCGAAGAACTGGGTCTCAAGGAAGCCGAGCTGTCCTTTGCCGATCTGGTCGACCCCTATGGCATTGAGTTCTGGCCCGAATTCAAGGGCCGCGACGGCTGCCGCACGCCCATGGTCTGGCAGTCGCACGCCAGCAATGGGGCCTTCTCCAATGCCAACCGCACCTGGCTGCCCATTCCGGCTGAACATTTGACCCACGCGGTGGACCTGCAGGACAAGGTCGACGGCTCCGTGCTGGAATTCTATCGCGCCATGCTGGCCTTCCGCCAAGCCCATCCCGCGCTGGCCAAGGGCAGCATCGAGCTGCTCGACACGGTGGGTAATGTGCTGGCCTTTGTGCGCCAGGAAGGCGAAGAGCGCCTGCTCTGCGTTTTCAACATGGGCGACTCGGCTGCCAGCTATCCGCTGTCGCCGAGCCTCAAGCCAGCCGAAGTCGGCTGCCCTGGCGTCACCGCCACGCCGGTTGCCGGTCAGCTCGGCCTTGAGCCCTTCGGCGCCTATATCGGCCGGATCTAGCCTGCCGGGGTCGCATCCGGGTCAGACGGCGCGTCGAGTTCAGGCAGGCGCGCCGCCACCAGTTCCTGCGTCAGCCGGTGCAGGGGATGGGCGAAAATCTCGCCGGGGCGGCCCTGTTCGACAATGCGCCCAGCTTCCATCACCAGCACGCGGTCGGCCATGGCCGCGACCATGTCGAGGTCATGGCTGATGATGAGATAGGTCAGGCCAAACTGCGCCTGCAGCCGCGCCAGCAGCTCCAGCACCTCGCCGCGCACCGAGACATCGAGCGCCGACACCGGCTCGTCCAGCACCAAGAGGCGCGGTCGGGTCACCAGCGCCCGGGCAATGGCGAGGCGCTGCCGCTGCCCGCCCGAGAATTCATGCGGATAGCGGTCCAGCATCGCCGGATCGAGCCCGACGGCCGATACTGCTTCGGCAAGGCGCGCGGGCGTTAGCGCGCGGTCCAGCGCGGGTTCGAGATGCAGCGGCTCGGACAGCGATGCTCCGATGCTCATGCGCGGATCAAAGCTGCTGAACGGATCCTGGAACACCAGCGAAATGTCGCGCCGAAGTGCCTTGGGCAGGTCGCGACCGCGATAGCTCTGGCCGGCAAAGGCAATGCTTCCCGCGCTGGCGCTGTCGAGGCCGACGATGACCTTGGCCAGCGTAGTCTTGCCACAACCCGACGGCCCCACCAGCGCCACCACTTCGCCAGAGGCAATGGACAGGCTGACGTCGTTTACCGGCCGCAACGGCGCGATCGGCCAGAACAGGGCATTGCGCCGGTGGTAGTCCCGCGTCACGCCCTTGACCTGCAGCAGCGTTTCCCCGAGCGGGCGCAGCTCGGTCGCCGCCGGGGCAAAGCGCGATGCGCTGACCAGGCGGCGCGTGTAATCCTGCTGGGGCGCCCGCAGCACCTGCTCGACCGAGCCGGTCTCGACAATGCGCCCGCTGTGCATCACCGCGACCCGCGTACACACCTGGGCAACGGCCTTCAGGTCATGGCTGATGAACAGCAGCGCCATCCTGCGCCGGGCACAGATATCGGCGATCAGCGCCAGCACAAGCCGCTGGGTGATCAAGTCCAGCGCCGATGTCGGCTCGTCGGCGATCAGCAGGTCGGGCTGGCTGGCCAGCGCCATGGCGATCATGGCGCGCTGCCGCTGGCCCCCGGACAGCTGATGCGCATAGCGGTCGCCGTGCTTCTGCTCGAGCCCCACCTCGGTCAGCAGTTGCGGCGTGTCGAGCTGGGCCGACACATGCTGGCTGTTCAGTTCAATGGCCTCGGCAATCTGGTCATTGATCCGCATCAGCGGATTGAGCGCGGTCATGGGCTCCTGAAACACCATGCCGATGCGCTGGCCGCGCAGCCGCGCCATGGCTCGCTCCGACGTCGGCATCGGCGCGCCATCAAGCAAAATCGTGCCGCTGCGGCTCGCCCCTTCGGGCAATAGGTCGGTGATCGCCAGCGCCGTCAGCGTCTTGCCCGAGCCGCTCTCGCCGATGATACCGAGCCGCTCGCCGGGCTGCAGCGTCAGCGAAATGCCGTCCACCGCCACCGCGTCGCCGAAGCGGACCACGAGGTCTTTCACTTCAAGCAAGGACATTGCGGTTTCCCTGGCGCAGGCGGGGATCGATGGCGTCGCGCAGCCCGTCCCCGGCGATATTGAGGGCGATCACGATGGCCACGATGCACAGCCCCGGAATGATGGTCAGCAGCGGATGCAGCAGGAAGAGGCTCTGCGCGTCGCGCAGCATCAGGCCCAGGCTGGTTTCGGGTGGCTGGGTGCCCAGGCCGATGTAGCTCAGGCCCGCTTCGGACAGGATGCCCAGAGACATCTGGATGGTGCCCTGCACGATGATCAGGCTCATGATATTGGGCAGTAGGTGCCGCAGCGCGATGCGCGCATTGCCCAGCCCCGCAAGTTGCGCTGCAGCGACAAAGTCCAGCGTGGCAATGCTGAGCGCTCCGCCGCGCGCCACCCGGGCAAACACCGGAATGTTGAAGATGCCGATGGCGACAATGGCGTTGACCGCGCCCGGCCCGACCAGCGTCGTGATCAGGATCGCCACGATCACCGCCGGAAAGGCGAACACGAAGTCCGACAGGCGCAGCACCAGCCATTCCACCCAGCCGCCCCAGGCCACCGCTGCCAGCCCCAGCGGCACGCCAATGCCTACCCCGATGGCCACCGCCAGCAGCGCCACGGTAAAGCTCGTCAGCGTGCCCGACATGAGCAGCGAGACCATGTCGCGCCCCAGATTGTCGGTACCCAGCCAATGGGCGGCTGTGGGGCCGAGAAAGCGCCGGCCAATGTCGATCTCGGTGATCGGGAACGGTGTCCACACCAGCGACAACAGGCCCAAAAGGGCAAAGGCCAATGTGGCGATCAGCCCGATGGCCAGGCTCGGATGGCTCAGCAAACGCCTCATCGCTGCGCTCCCTCACGCAGACGCGGATCGACCAGCGCATAGGCAATGTCGGTCAGCAGCATGGTTGATGTCACCGCCAGGATCAGGATGATGGTCGCGCCGCGCACCAGGATCAGATCGCGCTCGAGAATGGCCGTATAGATCAGCTTGCCCAGCCCGGGGAGGTAGAAGACGTTCTCCACCACAATGGTGCCGGCGACCAGATAGGCGAACTGCAGGCCCAATATGGTCAGCACCGGCAGCAGCGCATTGCGCACGCCGTGGCGCCACAGCGCCTCGTCCATGGTCAGCCCCTTGGCCCGCGCCGTGCGGATGAAATCCTGCCCGGCCACATCCACCAGCGCGGTGCGCATCACCCGCGCCAGGATCGAGGCCTGCGGCAGGGCAAGGGCAAGGCTGGGCAGCAGCAGCCCGCGCAGCGCCAGACCGCTGTCTTCGATCCAGGGCGTAAAGCCTCCCGGCGGCAGCCAGCGCAGGCCCACGGCGAACACCAGCACCAGCAACATGCCGAACCAGAAATTGGGAATGGCCACACCGGTCTGGGCCAGCACCATGATGGTGGTATCAATCGCCTTGCCACGCCGCCGCGCTGCCAGCAGGCCCAGGGGCAGGCCCACAACCATGGAAATCACCATGGCAAACACCGCCAGCGGCAAAGTCACGCCCAGCCGGTCCCAGATCAGCTGCGCCACCGGCGCGCGCTGGGTATAGGACATGCCAAAATCGCCCTGCAGCATGCCGCCCAGCCAACCCAGAAAGCGCTGGTAGGCCGGCGCATCGAGCCCCATCTGCAGCCGCAACTGCGCCACTGACGCGGGCGTGGCATTGATGCCCAGGATGAACTGCGCCGGATCACCCGGCAGCAGATCGAGCAGCACAAAGATCACCAGGGCCGCCACCAGCAGCGTCACCGCAAAGCCGATCAGGCGGCGCAGGGCGTAGGCGATCACAGCCCGGCTGGGAGCGGTGTCACCCCCCTCCGGACCTCCCCCCAAGAGGGGAAGGTTGGTGTGGTGGCAATCACCACGCGCGCGATGGACGAAAGGTTACTCGGTCCAGGCGATGTCACGCAGGACCAGGCCTTCGATGGGCGAATTCTGCCACATGCCGGTGAGCTTGGCATTCCACACACCGGTCTGGGCCAGCTCGAACAAATAGCCATTGACGGCGTCATTGGCCAGGATGGTCTGTGCCTCGATGGCCAGTTCCTTGCGCTTGGCTTCGTCAGTGGTGCCATTGAGCGTCTCGATGAGCGCCTGGAACTGCTTGTTGTCATAGCCGAAGTAGTAGTCCGGGTTGGCATAATTGCCAATGTCGAACGGCTCCACATGGCTGACGATGGTCAGGTCGAAGTCCTTGTTGGTGTAGACATCTTCCAGCCACTGCGCCCATTCCACATTGACCAGGCTGAGCTTGATGCCGATCGCGGCGAACTGGCTGGCAATGATCTGGCCCGACAGCCGCGCATAGGCCACCGGCGGCAGCTTGAGCGTCGCGGCAAAGCCATCGGGATAGCCCGCTTCGGTCAGCAGCGCCTTGGCGGCGGCGATGTCGAAGGGATAGGTATTGGTCAGGTCGACATAATAGGGGTTATGCGGGGCAAAGGGCGCGCCGATCGGCACGCCATAGCCATAGGTGGCGCCATCGATGATCGCCTTGCGGTCAATGGCATGGGCCATGGCCTGGCGCACCTTGAGATTGTCGAACGGCGCCTTGCGGTTGTTGGTGGCAAGGATCGTTTCGCCTTCCGTGGTGCCGACCAGCACCTTGAACTGCGGATTGCCCTCGAACACGGCCAGCGCCTCGGCGGCGAAATTATTGGTGCCGTCGATATCGCCGGCCAGCAGCGCATTGGTCACGGTGGCCGTGTCGCTGATGAACACATAGGTGGCCTTGGTCAGGTGCACGGGCTCGCCCCAGTAGGGACCATAGGCTTCCAGCACCACGCGGCTGCCCTTGTCCCATTGCACAAAGGCAAACGGGCCGGTGCCGATGGGTTCATTGGCATTGTTGTCGGCGCTTTCCGGCGCCACGATCACCGCGTCGCCACGCCCCAGGTCGAACAGGAAGCGCCCGATCACATGGTCGAGTGTCATGGTCACCGTCAGCGGATCCACCACCGTGATCGACTTGATCGGGGTGTAGAATTCCTTGTGCGCGTTGACGCTGTTCTCGCCCAGGATGCGGTCGAAGGTGAACTTGACGTCGTCGGCATCAAACGTGGTGCCGTCGTGGAAGGTCACCCCGTCATGCAGCTTGAAGGTATAGGTCAGGCCATCGTCCGAAATGGTCCAGCTTTCGGCCAGGCCCGGCTGCACGGCGCCGTTCTGGTCGATGCGGGTCAGGCCCTCGAAAATGTTCTGATAAACCACGATGTCGATGGCTTCGGCAGCGCCCGCGGTGGGATCCAGCATCGGGGGCTCCAGCGCCACGCCAATGCGCACTTCGGTCGGGGCAGCCTGTGCCACGCCCGCCAGCGCAGCGCTCATCCCCAGGACGATCCCGAAGGCCTTGAGCATCTTGTTCATCGCGTCACTCCCGCTTGCGGCACGCCTGGCGCCGTCTGATCCGTCCGGCCGTGCCGGGCATATTGGCTCCGGCGCGGCCTGTTTGGCTGCCCATGCCTGAGGCACCGACAACGTCGGGCGCAGCATATAGGAGATCGCCACTAACATGGCACCACGTGCCGGTGTTATACTTTCCTACGATCACCCAGCCGTGTAGCAAGAACAACCGGAATAAGCCCCGCCAGCACGATGAACAGTGCGGGAAGCGCTGCCTGGGCAAAAAGTCCGACATTTGCCCGCGAATAGACCAGTGTCGCCAGCGTATCCACGCCCAGCGGCCGCAACAGCAGCGTGGCCGGCAGCTCCTTGATGATCTCGACGAAGACCAGTGTCGCCGCGCTCAACAGGGCCGGCAGCAGCGTGGGCAGGTCGATCCGCAGCAATAGGCCCAGTCCGCGTTCGCCCAGCACCCGCCCGGCATCCAGCACGCCGTCACCGCGCTTCTTAATGGCCGCGTCCAGCGTCGAATGGCTCACCGCCAGATAGCGAATGGCATAGACATAGAGCAGTGCCGCCATCGAGCCGGACAGCACTAGCCCCG
The DNA here is from genome assembly GCF_005222805.1 of Devosia sp. FKR38. Lineage (GTDB taxonomy): Bacteria > Pseudomonadota > Alphaproteobacteria > Rhizobiales > Devosiaceae > Devosia. Next base: position 211,934 of record NZ_STGC01000005.1, read on the forward strand.
GCCGCCAGCCGGCCAGCGCCATGGTGAGCCGGTTGAACCACAGATCGGCCTGGCCCAGCGGCTGCAGAAGGCCCAGGGCCAGCACCGTGCCGGGAATGGCATAGCCGAGCGTGGCAATGCGGATAGCGCCCTTGCCCAGGCCGCCGGCGCGATGCGCCAGCTTGGCCGCCACCAGACCGATGGTCACGGTGATAACGGCGCCCAGGAGCGCCAGCGTCAGCGTCGGCACCAGGGCGCCCAGCGTCATGCTCACCGATTCCGGCGCCGTCAGGCGGAGCGCCAGATAGCCCAGCTGGCCCACCGGAATGCCAAAGCCCAGCACCAGCAGCAGCAGGCAGATGGCAAAGGCCAGCCAGCGCCGCGCGCCAAAAAGCTGTTCGCGAGCGGGCGGCACGCGGCTGTCGCGGCGCCCGAGATAGACGCGGTCGCGTCGCGCCCGCTGCTCGGCCGCAATCAGCAGGCCAATGACCAGCACCACCGTGACGGCGAGTTGCGCCGCGCCGCCGAAGTCCGAGCGGTTGATCCAGGTCGAATAGATGATGGCAGTGATGGCGTTGACACCAAAGTACTGTACGGCGCCCAGGTCATTGACCACTTCCATCATCGCCAGCGTCACGCCCACCACCAGCGCCGGGCGCGACAGGGGTAGGGTCACGGCAAAAAAGGTGCGCATGCCACCGGCGCCCAGCGTGCGAGCGGCAATGTTGAGCGAGGCCGACTGCATCAGGAAAAAGGCGCGGCAGGCCACATAGACATAGGGGTAGAGCACGCTCGAGAGCACGATCACCGCGCCCCAATGGCTGCGGATATCGGGGAACCAATAGTCCTGTAGCGTCGTGCCGCCATTGATCGCCCGCAGCGCCGATTGCACCGGGCCAGGAAAGCCGAGGAATTCGACATAGCTATAGGCGGCCAGATACGTCGGCACCGCCAGCGGCAGCACCAGCGCCCAGTCGAACAGGCGGCGCAGCGGGAACTCGTAATGCGTCACCAGCCAGGCGGCCACCAGGCCCACGCAGCCGGTGATCAGCCCGACGCTGATCATCAACACGCCCGTTTCGCGCAACGCCGTGGGCAGCATGGTGGCGGCCAGGCCATTGCTGCCGGTGCTCATCGCGCCCAGCGCCGACCAGCCCAGCCAAACGATGGGCAGCCCCATCAGCAGGGCAATCAAAAGCGCAACGACCGGCGAAGCATGTGCTTCGCCGGTCTGCTGGTTCAGTCGATGGTCCGATAGACTTGAGATCAGGCGACTCCGCCGCGCTAGTTTTGCGCACCTTCGTTGAACTTGAGCTCATCGACAAGGGCCGCAGCCTCGGCGCGATGGGCCGCGATCTCGGCCAGCGGCGTGCTGGCGGGCTTGAGCGTGCCCCAGCTCAGCGTCAGTTCCGAAGGCGAGACCGACGGGACCACGGGGAACTCGTAATTGGTGTCGGCGTAGATGCTCTGGGCTTCGTCCGATAGCAGGAAGGCGATCAGCGCGTTGGCGTTCTCGACATTGGGTGCATATTTGGCGATGAAGCCGCCAGCCACATTGACCTGCGTCCCGTCCGTCTCGGCATTGGGATAGATGATGCGGGCGGAATTGGCCCATTCCTTCTGCTCGGGCTCGGCGTCGTTGTTCAGCATCACGCCCATGTAATAGGTGTTGCTGATCGACAGGTCACAGGTGCCGGCCAGGATGTTCTTGACGCCTTCGCGGTCATTGCCCGAGGGCGGATAGGCCAGGTTGTCACGTACAGCGGCCAGCCAGGTGCGGGTGGCATCCAGGCCCGTGGCGGCGATGCGCTGGGCAATCAGGCCGATGTTATAGGCATGGTCGCCCGGACGGGTGCACAGGCGCCCCTTCCACTCGGGCTTGGTGATGTCGTCATAGGTCAGCGCGGTGGCGTCGACACGCTCCTTGGAGACGAAGAACACGCGGGCGCGCAGCGACAGCGCGGTCCAGTTGTCATCGTCGTCGCGGAATTCGGCCGGAACGCGCTCGTCCAGCACCGGGGTGGTGATCTTCTGGGTCAGGCCCTGTTCCTCGGCCCCAACCAGATTGCCGATATCGACGGTCAGCACCACGTCGGCGGGTGACAGCTCGCCTTCGGCGGCCACGCGCTCCAGCAGGCCGTCGCCGGCATAGAGCACATTCACCTTCACGCCGGATTCGGCGGTGAAGCGATCCAGCAGCGGCTGCAGCAGGCTCTGTTCGCGATAGCTGTAGATATTGACTTCGCCACTTTGGGCAAAGGCAGGTGCAGCAAAGCCCGTGAGGGCTACGGACGTCAGAAGGGCCAGGGCAAGGCGCGCAGTATGGGTCATGCTGTTCTCCAGATGGTGGCGGGGTTCAAGGTCCCGCTGAGACGCCCCCTTCTGGTCGAGCCTCTGCTAGAAGTCAATATCCTTAGCAATATCAATGACTTGCCGATTAGAATGGTTCAAAGTTCCGCGGCAATAGATGTTTAGAATCAGGCGATTAGCTGATTGTAACAGTCTGGTTTTTGGGTGCGACAAATCGGCCGTATCGGCGCAGCTAGCTGTTCTGCTCGTCCGTGCCGGGCACCGCGACCAGATCGGCTGGAATGGTCAGGGTGAACAGCATGCCATGCTCGCCCGCCGGATCGACCGACAGCGAGAAGGCATTGACCGCCAACAGCGAGCGCGTCAGCGCCAGGCCAACGCTGGAACGCACCGGTGTCAGCGCCTGGCCATTGCGGCCCATGCCATCGCGGAACACCACGAAGCGCTCGCCCATATCGACATTGTGGCTCGAGCTGTCGCGCACATGCACGGCAATGCCACCCTCGTCCGTGCGCTGCGCCGAGATCACCACGGCGCCGCCGGCTGGCGTCTGGTCGATGGCGCTGGCTAGGAGGTTCAGCACCGCCTGTTCCAGCGAGGCACGGTCCGCCGTCAGCCGGGGCAGGGTCTCCGAAATGGCATTGCGCACCAGCACGCGGCCATTGCTGGCATGCTGGCGGATGCGAAGCACGCAGCCCTCCAGCAGCTCGGTCAATTCGATGGTCGCGCGCTGCGGCAGGTAACGGCCGTCGCGCAGGCGGGCATAGTCCTCAAGCTCGTCCACCAGCGCGGCAATATCCTGCCCGGCATGGCTGATGTCGCGGGCATAGTCGGCAAGACGCTCGGCGTCGATCTCGGGGCCCGCCGCATGCAGCATATCGGCAAAGCCGATGATGGTGTTGAGCGGGCGACGTACGCCGCGGCTGATGCGACCCAGCAGCGCCGGATCGGCATCGGGCGTGGCCGACAGGCGCAACTGCGGCGCCGTGCGGGCACGCACAAAGCCGAAATAGCCGGTGACTACGCCGGCCTGGCCCTGGGTGAAGAGAGTTATGCTGGAGCCGCCTGCAGCGCTCCGCAGCGCCAGCCAGGGGCGCTCAGTCTCGGCAAACCGGGCCGGGCGATCAAGGAAGCTGCGCAGCGCCGGCACATCCTCAGCGGCAATCAAGGCGGTCAGCGGCTTGCCATCGACGGGGCCTGTCTGCTCCAGAAGCGCGACCGCCTTGGGGGTGATGGCCTTGACGACGCCGCTGCGCGTCGCTTCGAAAAAGCCGTCGCCGACAATATCGGCCAGGCTCTGGGCAAAGGCACTAACCGCAGATTCATGGCCGGTGCGCACTTCGGTGGCGCTGGCCGACAGCATCAGGGCAGGGCGCCCCTGCCAGGACATCGACTGCAGTCGCGCCGTCACCGGCACCAGCGTGCCATCGCGCTGCACCAGATGGTTGATCGGCCCGGCTTCCTGGCCATCGGGGCCAGCAGCGGGGAACACGGCGGCCAGGCCCGCGGCCCGCAGCTTTTCTACCGATTCATAGCCCACCATGTCGGTGATGGCGCGGTTGGCAAACAGGATTTGCTGGTCACGGAACACCAAAATGCCCAACGGGAGGCGATTGAGCACCAGCGTCTCGCCGCCCAGATTGACCAGCGAGGCAGTTGCCGATGTGCCCGTCGGCGTCGTTGGCACGGCCGGCGGCATGCCGATGTCGGCCACCCGATCATTGAGAATGCGGGACAGCTCGTCAAAATTATAGCGCGACACCCGCTCGACCACTTCGGTGTCGAGGGTTTGTGCGCTCGCTGGCGAGGCGTTTTCTTCGGCGAGCGGTGTGGCCTCTGGTTCCACCGGCTCACCGGCGCGATCCATCCGTGCCAGATCAGCCTGATCCTCAGCTTCGGCGCTGGCCTCAATCTCGGCAAGATCCTCCAGCGGCGCAGTGGCATCGGCCTCAGGGGCCAGCGGGCGGAAGCCGTGGCCGGTAACGCGGAACAGTCCCGTGGCCGCGGGCAGCACAACAGGCGCGTCGGCGACCTCAACCGCGGGCTCGTCGGCCGCAGCCTCAATCGGCGCATCGAGCGCAGTCTCATCCGGCTCGGGCGCGGCGGCATCGGCATCAGCGGCAAGGTCGGTGTCAGCCTGATCCCGCGCGACCGGTGCCACCGGCGGGTGGTCATCGTCAGCCGTCAGCGGCGTGTAAAGATCCTCGTCGGCGACCAGCCTGTCCAGCAGCGCACTCAGGCGGGAGCTGCGGGCCGGCTCGGCGACTGCGCTATCCGCCGTCTCCCTCTCGTCGCGCGGGGCGGGGGAGTGGGTTGGCTCGGTGCGATCCTGCGGCGCTGCGATCTCTGGCGTGTCGATAGTTTCGGTCGGCGCGGTTTCGTCCGCGTCGCCATCAGACCAAGCCTCGTCAGGCTGGTCGGCGCGGTCATCATCCGTACCGTCGGAGTCCATCGAAGGAACCAGGGCGACGCCATCCGCCGGACCGTCATCCACCGGCATGGGCGACTGCCCCGCCAGTTCGGCCATGCGCCAGCTCTCGAGCTCGCGGGCATAGGCGGCTTCATCTTCGGCGATCAGGCCTTCGATATGCGGAGCGGGTGCGGACGCATCCTCGGGTTCGGCCGGGCTCCCGGAAACCGCCTCGGCCGCTTCGCTCCATGCAGACAGGTCTTCGGCCTGCTCAAAATGCTCCATGGGCGAGCCGTCGTCTGGGGCATTCTGTGCCAAATCCGAGCCTTCGCCGGCATCGGCATGGGACTCTTGGCTGTCGGTTTGCACACCGGCGGCAGCGATGATCTCGGCATCGATCGGGTCAACGCCAACGATCAGCAGCGCGATCTGGCCGTTCTCCCAGGTCAGGGGCGTAGTGGCGCAAGTGCCCGACGCCGGCTTGTCGCCGGCCTGAAACTGGATACGCGCCAGGCTCGTCCGTCCCGGCGAACCTAGTCGGATATTGCGGCTGACCTGCCCTTTGATCGGCACAGCCGGCTGCGCTCGCTTGAGCCCATGCTTCTTGAGCTTTGCCAGGAACAGCGCGGCTGCCGGGTTGCTCCAGATCAGCGACTGCCCGTCCTGCGACCATAGCCAGGCGGGACGTGGATCAGCCGCGTGCTGCTGCACACGGCGGGCACTTGGCGATGTGATCCAGTCAGCAACCATGAACCGTCGTCATCTCCGTTCCGGCTTGTGGCAGGCTATTGTGCCATTCCGACACAACTGTGCCCGGAACCTTAAGCTTTCTTCAATATAGGTCGGGCAGGGGACGGTCCAGAGCGGCCAGCCGCCGCCGCCCCCTGCTTCTGGGAGAATGGTTAAGCGGCAATCCGTTACAATATCGTCATCGGCACGACGAAGGGCCGATCATCCCGGCAGAACGGTTGAGACAAAATTGACAGGGACGAAGGCAAAAAGGGTGCTTGTCATCCTGGTTTTCTCAACCTATGTTCCGCGCGCTGTCGGGACGCGGTGTTGATCGCTCCCTTGATAAGCTCCTTGCCGCCTTAGCTCAGTTGGTTAGAGCGCTAGATTGTGGATCTAGAGGTCCCCCGTTCAATCCGGGGAGGCGGTACCATTCCTTCCATCATCAGCGTGCCAGCCGCAGGGCCGACAGATCATTGGCAATGGCGGCGAACACGTCACGCAGCTCGCCAGGCGTCTGCGGGAAATAGGCACGGTCCTGCGTGCTGGCGCAATTCTTGAGCATGGTTTCCACCACCTGCTGCGTGCTTTGCTGGGCCTGGTTGGTCGCTAGGCCGATCGTGTAGACGGTGATGCCGGCGGCCTTGGCATTCTCGCACGTCTGGCTGGTCCGCGTGTTCATGTCGGTCACCAGCGTGCTATTGGGCGCGCCCAGATAGCCCAGCCGCTCGATATTGCCGCCGCTGGACGATGCGGAGTTGGTGTTCTTCGAATTATAGGGAAAGCCATAGGCGGAGTTGTAGCAATTGCCGTCGAGATTGCGCTGCGAGTCTCCGCAATGCGACGACAGGTTGTAGGCGGTGTTCTCGCCGTCGGTCATCAGGATCATGACCTTGGAGGTGGCCGAATTATACACCGCGCCTTCGGTGAACGGCGCCGTCGGCGACAGCGCGTTGAAGCCCCAGACCGCACCCTGGTGGATATTGGTACCACCCTCGGCAGTCATGGCGTTGATAGTGTTGATCACTGTGGACGGTGACGTGGTCAGCGGCAGAATGGCCGTGCGGGTACAGTCTGCATTGGGGCCCCATGAGAAATCATCGGGTGCGCTCTGGTGGTATTTGCAGATGCGTTCCTGCAATTCACGCTGGCTCAGGCCATAGGGAATGTATCCGCCGCCGGAGCAGGATCCGGTGCGGGTTTGATATGTTCCAGAACTCCACCCGGTCCAGCTTATGCCATTCCTGCACGAGCAGGAATCCGAATGGGCCCCGTAGAAGGCCCCGGAATAGTATGTATTGTTGGAGAAATTTGTCGGACCCGTAGGAGCAGACGTGCTCCAGGATCCGCCGCATCCCCACCAATAGCAGGTCCTCTGCTCCACTATCGTGCAGGTTGTGTTCCCTTGCGCAGGTCGGTCGCAGACTGCCGGCGCGTCGCCGAGATAGCTATTGCCGCCCACACCGTCGACCAAGTCGGGCGAGAACAGCGGGACATAGAGTGCGTTACCTGATGTCGGGTCGACGTCGTCGGTATCCAGATATTGATTGGCAGTGCTGCCCGTCTTGATGTGGGGCCTCGCTTCCACGCAGCCGCGCCATTGGACGCCCGTTGCCGAGAACAGGGCGAACCGGTTCGGTAGGCTGGTCGGCAAAGTGCTTTCGTCATCGTCGGTGTCGAAATTGTCATTGGCGATGATCGAAGAACCCGTCTTGTCCATCCAGCTGGCATTGGCATTGCCCGAGCCGACATTGACATACATGGTGAACGGCACCACCGCCGCGCGCACATTGGGCACCAGCTTGGCGCCGGACGCCGGAATGCAGGTGTCGGGGTTGGAAGGGTTGTCCACCACCTTGTCATAGAACAGGGTGTTGGTTGCACAGTTGGCCGCATCCTTGAGGAACTGGATGCGCTGGCGCGTGCCATTGGCGCCTGCGCCGGTGTAGGACATCGACCCCGAGTTATCGAGCACGAAGGCCACTTCCAGCGCCAGCTTCTTGCGCGTCGCCTCGGACTCGATGGTGGCGGTCATCTCCGGCACTCCCACCAGGCGGACCACAATGGTGGGATAGGTCATGGTCGCCTTGAGGTACAGCGTGCCGTCGGCGACATTGATGTCAATGCCCGTGACGGCAGATGTCACATTGAAGGCCGTGCCAATGCGGTCCTGCATCAGCAGCTCGGCTTTGGCCCGCAGCTGCTCCTTGGTGTAGTTGGTCTCAAAGATCTCCGGCTGCAGCGCCAACGCCGCGGCATCGAGTGCAATCTGGGCGCGATTGCGCGTCTGCTCGAGCGTCACATAATCGACCACCGACCCGGCCAGGGCGATGAGCACAATGGCCATGACCGCGAACATGACCGCGAAAACGCCGCGCTCATCCCGCCCGAAACGCGAAACAAGATCGGAGACAGGTGTCATGGCAGAGGTCCATAGGTTCAGCGCCCCGTCGTGAGGCGCGGACCAATGTCCGACATAATCCTTATTAAAAGACCACCACTTTGCTGTTGATCTTAACGCGCGCATACAGATCGATCACGTCTGCGTTGGTCAGTCGGATGCAGCCTGAGGACACGTCCTGGCCAATGCTCCACGGTTCGGTAGTGCCGTGGATGCGATAGAGCGTGCTGCCGATATAAAGGGCGCGGGCGCCCAGAGGATTGTTCGGTCCGCCGGCCATCGAGCTGGGCAGTTCAGGGCGACGCTGGCGCATTTCGGCCGGCGGCGTCCAGGTCGGCCACTCGGCCTTGCGCGAGATCTGATGCGTGCCGCTCCATTCAAAGCCCGATTTGGCGACGCCGATGCCGTAGCGCAGCGCCCGGCCATCCCCCAGCACGAAATAGAGGAAATGCGCCCGGGTATCGATCACCACCGTGCCGCTGCGTTCCTGGGTCGGGTAGCGGACGACCTGACGCAGATACATCGGGTTTACGGTCATATTGGCTTGCAGCTGCAAGGCATTGCGCGGCCGAGAATCGGTGATTGTGATGCCCGGCGGGGGCATGAAGCGCCAGCCGGCCTGCAGGCCCGCGCCCTGTCCCGGAACAGCCACTGACAAAACCAATGCCAGCGCCAGACCACCGCGCGCCGCAAACTGCTTACCCATCGTCACGTCCACCCCAGCCATCCACGCCCCAACAGCCGACTGCGGGTCGACCGTTGCAGTGACAATGCTGCAAAATGGCCAATGCCCGGTGAACCGGAATGGTTAAGCCATTGCTGGACCGCTAGGTTAGCAGGGGCTTAACGCGCTGTTGGCACCGTCGCGGGAGGTCGGAATGCGCTAGAGGTAATAGGCGTCGTCGCCCGCGGCGAGCTGAGCCTGCCCCAAGATCCGCCCCAGGGCAGCCCCCAGCTGCGGCGTGCTGAACGGCTTGATCAGAACATCGTTGACACCCAACGCCCGCGCCCGGGTGACATTGTCCTGGCTGGCATAGGCGGTCATCAGGATCACCGGCGTGTCTCGTGGCGCCCCGAAGCGCACGTCACGCAGCACTGTCATCAGCCCGGCGCCATTGATGTCAGGCATGTACCAGTCCATCAGCACCACATCGAAGGGCGCCGTCATCAGCGCCAAGATGGCCTCAGCCCCGCCCTCGGCCTCGACGATCTCTCGGACGCCCAGCTTCTCCAGGCTTGCCGCACAGATGGCCCGCGCATAGCTGTTGTCATCCACCACCAGTGCCCGCATGCGTCCTGGAATGATCACGGCCTGCCCTCGGGGATGGTTGTCGCCGCGCCGGTGGCGATAATGGCGGGCAGCGATTCGGGTCGGCGCCGTCCCCCCGGCGCCAGCCCACATCTGGATAGTGAAAGGTGCCACGCCATGTCAAATCCGAGCACGGATGCCCAAGTGCCAGGCGATGGACTTCCCCGCTGCCCATGGGCCGGCGACGATCCGCTCTATCGTCACTATCACGACCAGGAATGGGGGCGTCCAGTTGTCAGCGACACGCGCCTGTTCGAGAAAATTTGCCTGGAAGGCTTTCAGTCCGGCCTCTCGTGGATCACCATCCTGCGCAAGCGCGAGAATTTCCGGGCGGCGTTTCACGGCTTCGACATCCCCCGGGTCGCCGCCATGACCGAGGCCGATGTCGAGCGCCTGCTCGGCGATGCCGGTATTATCCGCCATCGCGGCAAGATCGTCGCTACGATTCACAATGCTGGTAAGGCCTTGGAATTGCAGCGTGAATTTGGTTCCCTGGCCGCCTATTTCTGGCGCTTCGAGACCCGGCCCGAGCATCGCCCCGACGACCTCAGCTGGCCCGCCCTGCGGCTGCTGGCGCAGACCGACGCGTCGCGCGCGCTCAGCAAGGATCTGCGCAAGCGCGGCTTCAAATTTGTTGGTCCCACAACCTGTTACGCCTTCATGCAGGCCATGGGCCTGGTCAACGACCACACGGATGATTGCTTCTGCCGGGCGGTGGTTGAGACTGAGCGCGACCAGTTCAAGAGGCCGCTGCCCGCTTCGGCTTAAGTGTTGCTATTGCGCAACATTTTGCCTGCCTGCGACCAAACAGCACAATGCCCGCTTGCGGCTCACAATGCCGTCAGTTACAGCCAAAGTGTCCACAAAAAGCCAACCTGAGGGAGGCGTATCAATGACAGTATCGCATCATCCTCTTCAGGCTGCGGCTATGCATGGTTTCACCCGACGCTGAGCGTCGCCCGTGAGCCTTCTCTGGTCTCCTGACCACGGACATTTTCAACCCTAGCCAGCTTTGAGTCGAAACCGGGTCGTCTGCGACTCCAGTTCCGTCCATTGCACCCCTAACTCTATCAGAGGCCGGACTGCGTTTGCGCGCACCCGGACATCATCATGTCTCAGAACCCTCTCTCCGAGGGCAGCATCGTGCTGCGCCTTGAATTCTCCATCGCCGACGCCGTGCATCAGCGTGGGCTGTTCTCCGTCCTTGTTGCGGCAGTGTCCGCCTGGTGGAACCGGCCCCGCTTGCCGCGCGATCTGCCGGAAAGCCTGCGGGCCGACGTCGGCCTGCCGCCCGCAGAAGGCGCGCTGTTATGGTACTCGGTGCCATCGCGGCCGGCTGTGCCCAGGCTCGACGACCGGAGACGGCATTGAAAGCCCATGGCGGCCGGGGTCCTCCCCGGTCGCCGACCCGCCGCGCCACTGTTGTTTACTGTGGGCCAATCGTCTAGGAACGGCCCGACGTCCAGGAACTGCCAAATGACCGAAAAGACCAAGCTGATCGCCCCGCGTTTGCCACGCGGTTTTGAAGACCGCACGCCCGGCGAGATCGCGGCGGTGGGCGCCATGATCGACACCATCCGGCAGGTCTATGAGCGCTATGGTTTTGATCCGGTCGAAACCCCGCTGCTCGAGCTCACCGAGACGCTGGGCAAGTTCCTGCCCGATACCGATCGGCCCAACGCCGGCGTGTTCTCGCTGCAGGACGATGACGAGCAGTGGATGAGCCTGCGCTATGATCTGACCGCGCCGCTGGCCCGCTATTTCGCCGAGAATTTCGAAACCCTGCCCAAGCCCTATCGCTCCTATCGCCAGGGCTATGTGTTCCGCAATGAAAAGCCCGGTCCGGGCCGCTTCCGCCAGTTCATGCAGTTCGACGCCGACACCGTCGGCGCCGCCGGTCCCGAGGCCGACGCTGAAATGTGCATGATGATGGCCGACGTCATGGATGCCCTGGGCCTCAAGGGCCAGTATGTGGTGCGCGTCAACAACCGCAAGGTGCTCGACGGCGTGCTGGCCACAGCCGGCGTCAGCTCCGATGAGCAGAAGCTGACCGTGCTGCGCGCCATCGACAAGCTCGACAAATTCGGCCCCGAAGGCGTCAAACTGCTGCTCGGCGCCGGTCGCAAGGACGAGAGCGGCGACTTCACCAAGGGCGCCGGCCTCTCGGCTGACCAGATCGACTCCATCATCGCCTATGTCGAGAGCGGCATTCCCGCCGCTGGTGTCGAACGCGGCAGCAATGCCCATGTCGTGTCGACCATCAACGCTCTGGCGGGCCTCATCGGCGGCTCGGAAGCCGGGCTGCAGGGCGTGCAGGAACTGGCCGCCATTTTCGGCCTGGTTTCGGCCGGCGGCTTCTCCGATCGCGTGCTGCTCGATCCCTCTGTGGTGCGTGGCCTCGAATACTACACCGGCCCGGTGTTCGAGATCGAACTGACCTTCAAGGTGCAGAACGAAAAGGGTCAGGACGTGGTGTTCGGCTCGGTGGGCGGCGGTGGCCGTTATGATGGCCTGGTGTCGCGCTTCCGCCGCGAACCGGTGCCGGCCACCGGCTTTTCCATCGGCGTCTCGCGCCTCGCCAATGCCCTCAAGTTGACGGGCAATCTCAAGGCCAGCGAGCCCGTCGGGCCCGTCGTCGTGCTGGTAATGGACAAGGACCAGACCGCCCGCTACCAGGCCATGGTGAGCGAGCTGCGCAATGCCGGCATCCGCGCGGAAATGTTCCTGGGCAATACCAAGAATTTCGGCAAGCAGGTGGCCTATGCCGACAAGCGCAATGCGCCCGCCGTTGTCATCGAAGGCAGCCAGGAGCGCGAGCAGGGCATTCTGCAGATCAAGGATCTGATTGCCGGCAAGCAGGCTGCGGCCGCCATTTCGGACAATGCCGAATGGAAAGCCGCCCGGCCTGGCCAGTTCGAGATCAAGCGTGACGATCTCGTCACCGCCATCCAGACGCTGTTGAGCCAGCAATGAGCGGGGCCGCCGTCCGACGGGTCAATCTGGAGGCCCTGGTAGAGGCCCAGGGCGCCACCCGCGCTGCGCCGCCACTGCTGCTCTCGGCCGATGCCTATTTTGACCTCGCCGGCGAGGAATTCGGGAGCCGCCTGCTGTTGACCACCGATACCACCGGCGCTGAACACTGCCTGCGGCCCGATTTCACGCTGCCGATCGTTCAGGCCTATATCGCCGACGGCGTTGGCCGCCCGGCGGCGTTTTCCTATCTTGGTCCGATCTTCCGCCAGCGTGAGACCGGCGCCGCCGAGTTCGACCAGGCCGGCATTGAACTGCTGGCCCAGCCCGATGGCGAGGTCGCTCTCGATCAGGTGCTGACCTTTGCCCGTGCGGCTGTATCCATCTATGGCATTACGCCCCAGGTGCGCCTGGGCGGCGTGGGCCTGTTTGAAGCGCTGCTGGTGCAGGCCGACATGCCTGATGCCTGGCGCCCGCGCATCCGCAACCGCTTCGGCCACACCGAGGCGCTGCAGCGCCTGCTGGCGCGTCTTGAGGCGGCCCCCGACTTGCCGCGTGCCGCGCAGCCGGACCGCGACGAACTGCTCGAAGATGTGACGGCCCAGATGGTATCCTCCGGTCTCAGCCTCAATCAGGGCAGGGGACCCGCCGAGATCGTCGATCGCTATCTCGAGCAGCAGGCGCTCGACGCGGCCCATGTTCCGCCGGCGACCCTGGCCCTGCTGCGCGATTATCTCGCCATTTCCGGCCCGGCCCTGCAGGCGCTGACGCGCATCGAGGCGCTGGCTGAGCGGCATCGCCTGATGCTGGGCGCGCCGATCCGCGCTATTCGACGGCACCTCAATGCGCTGGGCGAAAGCCCCGTAAGCTTTGACGCGGCCTTCTCGCCCCGTCTCGACTATTATACCGGCATTGTCTTTGAGATGACCGGGCCGCGCGGCGACGTGCTGGCCTCGGGCGGACAGTATGACCGGCTGCTCGAACGCCTGGGCGCCACAGCGCCCATCGCCGCCTCGGGCTGCTCGGTCTGGGTCGATCGCCTGGAAGCCGAGGTTCGCTCATGAGCACGCCCAGCCTGACGCTTGCCGTTCCCTCCAAGGGGCGGCTGGAAGAACTGACCCGCGAGTGGTTTGCGGCCAATGGCCTGACCATTACCCGCCCCGGCGGCGCGCGGTCCTATCTCGGCGCCATCGAAGGCGTGCCCGAGGTGACGGTGCGCTTCTTTCCGGCCTCGGAAATCGCCCGTGAACTGATCCGCGGCGCCATTGACCTGGGCGTGACCGGGCTTGACCTCATCCACGAGACCAGCGAAACCGGCCCCGCCGCTGTCGAGACGCTCAAGCCACTCGGCTTTGGCGGCGCCGATGTGGTGGTTGCCGTGCCCGAGGCCTGGATCGACGTCACCCATATGCACGATCTGGCCGATGTCGCGTCGGACTTCCGCAGCCGCCACGGCCGCTGGATGCGCATCGCCACCAAATACATCACCATCACCCGTCAGCACTTCGCGGCCGCCGGCATCGCGGAATACCGCACGGTGGAAAGCCTGGGCGCCACCGAAGCCGCACCGGCCTCTGGCGTGGCCGATATCGTGGTCGATATCACCACCACGGGCTCGACGCTGGCCGCCAATGGCCTGCGCGTGCTGGAAGATGGCGTGATGCTGGAGAGCCAGGCGTGCCTGTTTGCAGCGCGCAGATCGGACAGTTCCGCCGAGAAGCGGGCACTGCTGGCCGGCTTCCTCGGCCGGCTCGGGCTGGCGCCAACCGCATAGGGCATAACCGCATTGTCAGCCGTCCCCGATTCACGCCACAACTCGGGGAACAGGCCGGGGGACCATATGGCCGACGCTGTCGAGCTGACTATTCTGATGCCGTGCCTGAACGAGGCCGAAACCCTGGCCATTTGCATCGGCAAGGCACAGGGCTTTCTGGCCCGTACCGGCATCGTCGGCGAGGTGCTGATCGCTGACAATGGGTCCACCGACGGTTCGCAGGCGATCGCTGAGGCTCATGGCGCACGTGTGGTTGACGTCCCTGAGCGCGGCTATGGCGCCGCGTTGGGGGCTGGCATTGCCGCAGCCCAGGGGCGCTATGTCATCATGGGCGATGCCGATGACAGCTATGATTTTTCGCGTCTGGACGCCTTTGTCGCCGCCCTGCGCGACGGCGCTGACCTGGTGATGGGCAATCGCTTTGCCGGCGGCATTGCCCCCGGCGCCATGCCCTGGCACCACCGCTATATCGGCAATCCCGTGCTGAGCTTTGTCGGACGCCTGCTGTTCCGCACGCCGGTGCGCGACTTCCATTGTGGCCTGCGGGGCTTCTCCCGTGCCGCGGTACAAGGCCTGACCCTGCGCACCATGGGCATGGAATTCGCCTCCGAAATGGTGGTCAAGGCGACGCTGGCTCAACTCGACATCCGCGAAGTGCCCACGGCGCTGGCCAAGGATGGGCGTTCGCGCCCGCCGCATCTGCGCTCCTTCCGCGATGGCTGGCGCCATCTGCGCTTCCTTCTGCTGTTTTCGCCGCGCTGGCTGTTTCTCTATCCCGGCGTGGCGCTGCTGTTGATGGGCCTTTTGGTTGGCGGCACGCTGCTGCACGGCCCGGTGCGCCTGGGCGGGGTCACCTTCGACATCCACACTTTCCTCGTGGCCGCGCTTTGCGTCATCGTCGGGGTGCAGTCGATCGCCTTTGCCATCATCGGCCGGCGCTTTGCCTCCCGCTATGGCTTCATCCCGCGTTCCGACCAATATGACCGCCTGCTCGAAGGCCTGACATTGGAGCGCATCCTACTGGTCGCCGTGCTGCTCATGGTCGTCGGCATGACCGCGCTGGTCTGGGGCCTGGCCGAATGGGCCGCGCGCGACTATGGCCCGCTCAACCCCAGCAGCACTATGCGTCCGGTTATCCTGGCCATGACCGCCCTGGTCTGCGGCTTTCAACTGATGATGAGCGGCTTCATGTCGTCCATGATCAATATTCCCATCTATGAGCGCCGGCTGGCTGACGCGCCGGAGCCGGACGATCATCTGCAGCGCCGCCGCAGCACCGACAGGACCTGACCCCTCATGCTTGAACCCATGGTGCTGTTGGCGCTGGCCGGCGTCGGCATGCTGGCCGGCTTTGTCGATGCCATTGCCGGTGGCGGCGGCATGATTGCGCTGCCCGCGCTGCTGTCAGCCGGCCTGCCGCCGGTGGCGGCGCTGGCCACCAACAAGCTGCAGTCGGTGATCGGCACCGGCATGGCCGCCGTCACCTATTGGCGGCGGGGCTTCATCAACCTCCGCGCCCTTGTGCCGGCTATTGCCGCGACCTATGCGGGCAGCTTCGCTGGGGCGCTGATCGTCAAGCAGATTGATACCAGCCTGCTCAATGTTGCGGTTCCCGTCGCGCTGATCTGCATCGCGCTGTATTTTCTGTTTGCCCCAAATCTGTCTGACGCAGACCGCGCAGCGCGGCTGCCGTTCGCGCGTTTCGTGCCGCTGCTTGGCTTTGGCATTGGTTTCTATGACGGCATTTTTGGCCCTGGAACCGGTTCGTTCCTGACCATTGGCTTTGTCATGCTCTTTGGCCTTGGCCTGACCCGCGCCTCAGGCAACACCAAGGTCCTCAACGTGACGTCCAATCTGGCGGCACTGACGATTTTTGTCTCTGCTGGGGATGTGATCTGGCCCGCTGCGCTGGCCATGGCCGCAGGGCAGCTGGTCGGCGGCTATCTGGGCGCACGCATCGGCATCCGCTTTGGCGCCAGGATCATCCGGCCGCTGGTGGTGGTGGTGTCGATCGCCCTGGCCTTGCGCATCCTTCTGGCGCACTGAGCCCAGCCAGGGTCAGGCCGGATCGAGCCCAGCCGCTGCGCGCAGCGCTGCATTGATGCGATCCTGCCAACCCGGACCATCATCCTGGAAATGCTCCAGCACGGCGCGATCGAGCCGCAGCGTCACCATCTCCTTGCCCTCGGGCGGCGTGCGCGGGGCGGCCGGCGCGGCCATGACGGGCTTGGTGGTCACAGCCTTGAAGGCGGCCTCGGCCTGGTCAAGGGCACTGCCGCTGCGTCGGGTGGGCTTCATCGAATCGCCTCCAATGGGATGATCGCGAAGTTAGCCGCCCTTGCGCGCCCGCGGCAGGCGGAAAATGGCCCATCCCGAAAGACGGTTTGGGGATGCCTGCACCCCCAAACCAGATCAGACGGCTGTCTCGAAGATTGACGCCAACTGTTCCAGCAGCGTTTTCTGCTGGCTGCTGCCATAGGCGGACTGGGCCGTTGCCAACAGGCTTGCGACGCCGGTGCTGCCCTCGTCGGCGTCGGAGTCATCGCCGCCGACACCTGGCGGTGGCCCACCCGGCGGTGGACCGCCGGCATGGGCTTCGTCGTCCCCGGCGGCATCGTTCAGCGCTGATTTGACGGCATCCAGGAAGCTGCTGCTTTCCGTCTCGGTGATGGCGCCATCGCCGTCGCTGTCGATCAGGTCGAACAGCTTCTTGAGGCCCTCGCTGCCGATGGCATCGGCGCCTTCGTCGTCGCCCAGTTCGGCCAGCGAGACCGAGCCATCGCCATTGCTGTCGGTGTCCTTGAAGATGTCAGCATTGCTGGGGGCCGCCATCTGCTGGGTCATGAAGGCCATGCCCTGCATGCGGTCGGCCATCTGCTTGTCGAAGGCGTCCTTCTCGGCGCTGGTGACGCTGCCGCTGCCGTCCTGGTCCATCGCCGAGAACAGGGCCTGGGTCCGGCTGGCAGATTTGGCATCAGAAGCGCCCTTGGGCGCACTCTGCATCAACTCGTCCAGCGTCAGGCCATTGTCGCTATTGCTGTCGAGGCTGGCAAAGCTGGGGGGACGAAACGGCGTGCGGATCAGCTGTGAAGCCGACTGCGCACCAACACTGCTGGTTGTCGACATGGCACTCCTTGTCGGTCGCGACCGGCGCTTCCGGTCCCGTTCACTCAGCCGTGATCGTGGTTAACCCAAGCTTAACAGAGCCCTCTGCTGCCACGAGGTGGAGAAGAGTTAATCTTCCGGCAAGATTGGTTAGCTTCCCCGACAGACAGCAAAAAGGCGCGGTGTTGCCACCGCGCCTTTCTTGTGAAGTCCGTGACTGGGAAGAAACGAACTCCAGAACTGTGTTGGTTGGTTGGACTTCTTAGAAGTCCATACCGCCACTCGGACCGGCTTGACCGGTCCGAGCACTTTACGCTTTGGGCGTTTGGACTTCTTAGAAGTCCATACCGCCCATGCCGCCCATGCCGCCGCCGCCCTGCATGGCAGGACCAGCGTCCTTCTTGGGGGCTTCAACGATCAGGGCTTCGGTGGTGATGAGCAGCGAAGCAACCGAAGCGGCGTCCTGCAGCGCATGACGGACCACCTTGACGGGGTCGATCACGCCCAGGGCAACCAGGTCACCATATTCGCCGGTTGCGGCATTGTAGCCGAACGTGGGCGAGGTGTTTTCCAGGATCTTGCCGACCACGACGGAGCCTTCGGCACCGGCGTTGTTGGCGATGCAACGCACCGGCTCCTGCAGGGCACGACGGACGATGGCAATGCCAGCTTCCTGATCGGCATTGGCACCCTTGACCTTGAGGGCATTGGAAGCGCGCAGCAGAGCCACGCCGCCGCCGGGGACGATGCCTTCTTCAACGGCAGCGCGGGTGGCGTTCAGAGCGTCGTCGACGCGATCCTTGCGCTCCTTGACTTCCACTTCGGTCGAGCCGCCAACGCGGATCACGGCAACGCCGCCAGCCAGCTTGGCCAGACGTTCCTGCAGCTTTTCCTTGTCGTAGTCCGAGGTGGTTTCCTCGATCTGCGCCTTGATCTGGCCAACGCGGCCCTGGATGTCGTCGGCAGCACCGGCACCATCAACGATGGTGGTGTTTTCCTTGGTGATCTCGACGCGCTTGGCCGTGCCCAGCATGTCCAGGGTCACGTTTTCCAGCTTGATGCCGAGATCTTCGGAGATCACCTGGCCACCGGTCAGGATGGCGATGTCTTCCAGCATGGCCTTGCGGCGGTCGCCGAAGCCAGGAGCCTTGACGGCAGCAACCTTGAGGCCGCCACGCAGACGGTTGACGACGAGGGTCGCGAGAGCCTCACCTTCAATGTCTTCGGCAATGATCAGCAGGGGGCGCTGCGACTGCACAACCGATTCCAGGATCGGCAGGATGGCCTGCAGATTGCTGAGCTTCTTTTCGTGCAGCAGGATCACCGGGTCCTCGAGGACGGCGGTCATCTTCTCGGCATTGGTCACGAAATAGGGGCTCAGGTAGCCACGGTCGAACTGCATGCCTTCAACGACATCGAGCTCGGTCTCGGCGGTCTTGGCTTCTTCGACGGTGATGACACCCTCGTTGCCGACCTTCTGCATGGCCTCGGCGATCATGTCGCCGATTTCCTTCTCGCCATTGGCCGAGATGGTGCCGACCTGGGCAACTTCGGACGACGAGGTGATCTTCTTGGACGAAGCCTTCAGCGAAGCCACGACTTCTTCGACAGCCATGTCGATGCCGCGCTTGAGATCCATCGGGTTGAAGCCGGCGGCAACAGCCTTGACGCCTTCAACAACAATGGCCTGGCCCAGAACGGTGGCCGTGGTGGTGCCGTCGCCGGCAACATCATTGGTCTTGGAGGCAACCGAGCGCAGCAGCTGGGCGCCCAGGTTTTCGAACTTGTCTTCCAGTTCGATTTCCTTGGCAACCGACACGCCGTCCTTGGTGATGCGCGGGGCACCGAACGACTTTTCGATCACGACGTTGCGGCCCTTGGGACCGAGCGTCACCTTGACCGCATTGGCCAGGATGTTGACGCCGCGCAGCATCTTGTCGCGGGCATCGGTGGAGAACTTAACTTCTTTAGCAGCCATTGTAGGCGCTCCTTGGGTCGGGTTGAAACGAATATGGAGATCGGCGGAAGGCGATTAGCCTTCGACGATGCCCATGATGTCGCTTTCCTTCATGATCAGCAGGTCTTCGCCGTTCAGCTTGACCTCGGTGCCGCTCCACTTGCCGAACAGCACGCGGTCGCCGGCCTTGACGTCCAGGGCATTGATCTTGCCATTTTCGTCACGGGCGCCAGGACCGACGGAGACAATGATGCCCTCGGACGGCTTTTCCTTGGCGGTATCGGGGATGATGATCCCACCCTTGGTCTTTTCTTCGCTGTCGAGGCGACGGACGACCACGCGGTCGTGCAGAGGACGGAAGCCCATGATTTGCTCCTTAGTGGCAGCAGGGTATGATGCAATTTCGGTGCCTGTTAGCACTCGACGATAGAGAGTGCTAACAGGCTGCCGGGATATAGGACCGGCCCCCGAGCAAGTCAAGATCGGCCGGCCTCAGTTTGTGCACAGCAGGGGGCTAGCCTGTCCCTTTCTCCAACCGATGGCAGGATGACATGACACGCCAATGTCTGGACAAGGATATCAAGATCACCCCGGTGGAAGGCCGCGTACACGTCATCTTTGATGATGCCGAAATCGCCAGTTCCATCAACGCGATGCACCTGGACGAGCCAGGCTGCCCGCGCCGGGTCTATTTCCCGCGCGCTGACATCCAGCCCGGCATCCTCGAAGAGAGCGAGACGCGCACCACCTGTCCCTATAAGGGCGAGGCGTCCTATTGCACCATCAAGACGCTGACGGCCACCGGCGTGGACCAGGTCTGGTATTACCCCGATCCCTGTCCCTTGGTGGAGCCTATCCGCGATATGCTGGCCTTCTGGGGCGATCGCATTGAGATCCGCTACTCGGCGGTCTAGCCGGGCAGGGGGCTTGAAACCCGGGGCGCTTGCTGCGGCCAGCGCCCCTTCGGCGCTGCCAGAAGGGCGGCTCTCGGCACGGCTTTTTTCGCGCGGCCTCTTTCGTCCCGGACAAAGCTGGGTCATAAGGCACCCATGACCCAGGAAAACACACTTCAGATCAAGCTCCGCCTCAAGGGCGGCAGTGGTCCCAATGCCAACTGGCACTGGGAAATCCATGATTCCACCGGCAAGGTGGTCAAGACCGGCAGCGCCGTTGGCCCCGAGCACAAGGCGTTCGCCACCGCGCGCATTGCCAAGGAAAAGCTGGAACAGTCTGCCAGCCGCTAACCCGCCGGCGCGCCGATCAGGCGCGCCTGCTCCCGCCTCGATCCCAGCGACGAGTAGACCGTGACCCGCCCCGCGCCAGCCGCCCCAGACCGTTCAGCCGCTCCGGCTGGTGGTCCCCTGCGCGGCATCGTGCTCAAGGTGCTCTCGGTCTGTGCCTTCGTGGTCATGGCCACCCTGCTCAAGGCGACCCAGACCATCCCAGCCGGCGAACTGGTGTTCTTCCGCTGTTTCTTCGCCATCCTGCCCGTGGTGGCCTATCTGGCCTGGACCCGGCAATTGCGCAGTGCGCTGCACACCAGCCGGCCCATGGGCCATGTGCTGCGCGCCTTTGTCGGCGTCACTTCCATGGGCATGGGTTTTTTCGCGCTGACCCGCCTGCCGCTGCCCGAAACCACCGCCATCGGCTATGCCTCGCCGCTGCTGATCGTTGTGTTCAGCGCTGTCCTGCTCAAGGAACGGGTGCATGTCTTCCGCTGGACGGCGGTGCTGATCGGCCTATTGGGCGTTCTGATTATCCTCTGGCCGCGGCTGACGCTGTTCTCGAGCGGCGCTGCCTTGGGGGCCGATGAGGCCACCGGCGCAGCGGCCTCGCTGGGGGCTGCCGTGTTTTCGGCCTTTGCCATGATGCAGGTGCGCAAGCTGGTGCAGACCGAGCGCACCGAGGCGATCGTCATCTACTTCTTCATCTGCGCCACGGTGCTGTCGCTGTTCACCATCCCCTTCGGCTGGGTGATGCCCACGCCGCAGCAGGCGGCGCTGCTGATCGGCGCTGGCTTTGCCGGTGGCGTCGGCCAATTGCTGCTCACCTCATGCTACCGATATGCTGACATGTCGGTCATCGCGCCATTCGAATATGTGTCCCTGCTGCTCACCATCGTCATCGGCATGGTGGTGTTTGCCGAAGTGCCCACTCTGGCCATGATCGCCGGCGCCAGCATCATCGTCGCCTCCGGCATCGCCGTGATCCTGCGCGAGCATTACCTTGGCCTCGACCGCGTCAAGGCCCGCGAGGCCAATACGCCTTAGCGCTTCACCCGATAGGTCGATTGCACGAGCCCTGAATCAAAAGCCTTGCTGTGCAGGTGTTCGAGCGCCACGTCCGCATCCAGTGCACCGAACAGGGATATGCCTTCCCCGATCAGCACCGGAATGCGGCTGATCACCAGATCCTCGATCAGCCCGGCGCGCAGGAAGGACTGGATGACATTGCCGCCATCGACATAGACGCGGGTCCAGCCCCGACCCGCAAAACGGTCCATCGCCACCGCTGGACTCGCCTGCATGATCTCAACCTTGTCGGCCAACTCGGCGGGCACATCTGTCTGCGCAAGTGAGCGGCTCAGCACCACCACCGGCTTGTCATAGGGCCAGGGCCGCATGTCCTTGATCGTCGCATAGGTGCCGCGCCCCATGACCACGGCGTCCACCCCCGCCATATGGGCGGCAAAGCCATGGTCCTCGCCCTGTGTGGGATAGTCAGTGAGCCAGGCGATATCGTGGTTCCGCCGGGCAATGAAGCCGTCAAGGCTGGTGCCGATGAATACATGGCCTGTGGTCATGCTGTGTCTCCGCTTGTCCCGCGGCGACCACTAGAGCCTGTGTGCGTCAGCCTCTGGCAGCAGCTAGCCAGCCGCCGCCATGTCCGTCCAGCCCTGGCGCTTGCGATAGATCGTCGAGGGGCTGATTTCGAGCGCCGCCGCGGCGAGCGACACATTGCCGCCAAAGCAGGCAATAGCATCCTCGATGATGCGCTGTTCCTGCTGCCACATTGGCAGGATTGCCGGTCGGCGATTGCCGCGGGGCTCGGGCTCGCTGGAGCGCAGACTGTCCTTGGCCTCGATATCGGCCTTGGCCAGCATGTCGGCAGTGATGTCTCCGCCATCGAACATTACCACCAGGCGCCGCACCAGGTTCTGCAGCTGGCGCACATTGCCCGGCCATTCGCCGGCCGCCAGCAGGGCCGCCACGTCGGGCGCAAAGCCGCCGAAACGCTTGTTTTCCTCGCTGGCATAATGCGCCAGGAAATGCCGGGCCAGCGGCATGATATCGGTCGGCCGCTGCCGCAGCGGCGGCAAATGGATGGGCAGCACATGCAGGCGATAGAACAGGTCTTCGCGGAATTTCTTCTCGGCAATCAGCTGCATGGGGTTGCGATTGGTGGCGCAGATCACCCGCACATCGACGCGGCGCACGCCGGCCTCGCCGACGCGGCTGAGCATGCCGGTCTGCAGGAATCGCAGCAATTTGGACTGCAGCGACAGATCCATCTCGCCGATCTCGTCGAGGAAGAGCGTGCCGCCATCGGCCAGTTCGGCGGCGCCCTTGCGGTCCTCATGCGCACCGGTGAAGGCGCCACGCGCCACACCGAACAATTCGCTCTCCA
This sequence comes from Devosia sp. FKR38, assembly GCF_005222805.1. Lineage (GTDB taxonomy): Bacteria > Pseudomonadota > Alphaproteobacteria > Rhizobiales > Devosiaceae > Devosia. The sequence goes on from NZ_STGC01000005.1 coordinate 234,505, forward strand.
TCAGGTCGCGCGGAATGGCGGCGCAATTGATCGCCACCAGTCGCTTGCCGGCGCGATGGCCCTTGTTGTGCAGCGCTTCGGCACAGACTTCCTTGCCGGTGCCGCTTTCCCCGGTGATGAACACCGGCGCCGACGAGGCGGCAATGCGACCGATCTGCTCATAGACGAATTGCATGGCGCTCGAGGCGCCGATAAAGCCGGCGAAATCGCTGATCCCAGCATCATTGCGACATTCAATGCCCAGCGACCGGCCCTTTCCATGGCGCAGCGCCAACTCGTTGATCCGGGCGGCCATGGCCGGTCCGTTGATCGGCTTGGCGACATAATCATGAGCGCCGGCGCGCATGGCCCCGACAGCGGCTGAGACCGAACTGCCCGTGGCCACGGCCACCACCAAGGCGCCGCTGGCCAGCCGCACCAGCCGCGCGACGGCATCGTCGCTGTGGTCGGCCAGATCGCGCAGGCTGCCCAGATCGGCCAGGATAATGTCAAAGGCATGGTCGCGCAGCAGGTCGGCGGCGGGGCGACCGCCCGGAACGATGCTGATCTGGGTCAATTGGTCCAGGCTCTGCGAGAGCGCATCGGCCACCAGGCGCGCATGATCCTGATCCTGGTCGATCAGCATCAGCTGTCCACTGGAGGCGCCATTGCTCAAATTCTGCATTGCCATACGGCTCGGCCCTCGCACTGCTTAGTCACAAAATCCTGTCACCCCAGGCGCTTCCGTCTGGGGATTCTGGACGATTGCAATTGTTGGGCAACAGGGTAAATTTTCCGTTCAACAGTTCGCATTACGAAATTTTGATCTCAGTCTTGCTAGCCGTGCCCGAGCTCAGTTAAGTTATTGCCCATGCGAAAAAAAACTGTAACCGAGAGAATGCAGGTCATGGTTCGTGGCGTGGCCCAGTCAGGCGTTCGCCTGGCCAATGAGCGCACCGTCCTCGGCCTGATCGCCATTGGTCCCGGCAGCTCCAACGCGGATGTGGCCCGCCTGTCCGGGTTGGGCGCGCAGACCACCTCACGCATCATCTCTGAACTGGAAGAACGCGGGCTGATTCTGCGCGGACAAGTTCTGCGCGGGCGCCGCGGCCAACCGGCCACACCTCTTTTTATCAATCCCAACGGCGCTTTCTGCATCGGCGTCGAGATCGGCTGGCGCCATTTCGAGGTGGTGCTGATCGACATGGCCGGCGTATCGGCCCGGCCGGTGCGCTACTATTACGACTGGCCCGACGCCACCACGCTGCTGCAGCGGGTCGCCGAGGAGGTCGTTCGCCTGCGTGATTCGCTGACCAATCAGCAGCGTGCGCACCTGGTCGGCGTCGGACTGGCAACGCCCACCGACATTGAAAAGCATGTGGAACTGACCGGTGCGCCCCCCGAGCAGGCGACCCTTTGGCGCGATACCAATATTGCGGCCAAGTTGGCAGCCGCAACCGGGCTCGAGGTCGAATGGCACAATGATGGCCATGCAGCCACCTGGGCCGAACTGATCGCCCAGGCGCATCCGCGCATGCGCAACTTTGCCTATTTCCAACTGGGCTCCGCCGTCGGCGGCGGCCTGGTGATCGACGGCGGTTTCGGCGAGGGCGGCTGCCGGCCGGCAGAGCTGGGATCGATCATGATCTGCGACGGCCTATCCGCACCCACCTTCATCCACTTCCTTGCGGCGCTGGATTCCCTGAGCACGGCTGTTGTGGCTGCTGGCGGCAAGCGTCCGAGCGGGGACCCCCAGACCTGGGACTGGGACGGACTGGAATCGGTGGTCGAACCCTGGAGCGACAAGGCCGGCGAGGCCCTGGCGCGCGGCATCCAGGGCATTCGCGCGACAATCGAGATTGAGGCCGCCGTCATCGATGGTCCCATGCCCGATCACCTGCTTGAGCGGGTCATTGCGCGCACGAACCACCACCTGACGCGCATACCGGTCTTCTCCCATCAGCACCCGCCGGCTGTCCGTGGTCGTGCTGGTGGCTCGGGTGCTGCGGTCGGCGCTGCGCAACTGCTGATGTTTGATCGCTTTTTCTCCCGCGCCTGGAACCTGATGGCCACCTGAGCCCACGCAATTAGGCTTGGAAGACGGTTGCCGCGCCTTTTGCCGGGCCCCCTGCAATGCTAAGAGGAGATGCCGAATCCCGGCATCAACAAGGGGCCTCAGGTTTGTCCGTGCAGGCATTGGTCTACACGTTAATCGCCCTTGCGGCGGCCGGCGCCGGCGCCACCGCCTATTTCGGGCTGACCTTCACCCCCGCCGAGGCCATCCTCGTAGCGATTGTGTTCGGCTGCGTCAGCGTCGTGATGATGGAGCGCAAGCTGCGCCAGCGTGCCGAGAACCGGCTGGAAAAGGCCATTGAGGACCTCTCCCGCCTCCTGGCCACCGATGCCCAGGCCGGCGCCGTGCTGGGCCAGCGCATCAATGCCATGGCGGACATCAATGCCGGTAGCCGCCTCGAGGGCGTTGAGGCCGATATCTCGGTGCTGGGTACTGTAATTCGCCAGGTGGCCGAAGCCGTTGCCGAGATGGAAGATCGCGTGACCAAGTCCAGGCCGGAGCCGCGCGACCGCATGATCGCTGCGCCCACCCCGGCGCCGGTTGTGCGCACCGACAGCGCCCAGCGCGAGCCCGAGCCCGTCATTCCGCTGCAGACCCTGCGCCAGGCCCTGGCCGAAGACCGCCTGATCTTTCATGTCCAGCCCGTGGTGACACTGCCGCAGCGTCGGCCGCAGGGCTATGATCTGGTGCCCCGCCTGATGCTGCAGGACGGCGAAATGGCTGATCGCGCTGACTTTTTGCCGCGCCGCGGCGGCGAGGACGTGCTGCGCACCATCGATGGCGTCGCACTGGTCGAGGCTGTCACCATCGTCCGCCGCGCCAGCGCCAATGGCCAGCCGGTCAAGCTCTATGTGCCGCTGTCGCGCGCGACGCTGGCCGATTCCATGTCGGCCGAACAGCTGATTGCCTCCATGGAAGCCAACCGCGCCTTTGCCGCTGGACTGATCTTTGCCATCAGCCAGGCCGACTGGCAGAGCCTGAGCACCGGTGAGCGGGCCGTGGTCGACGCCGTCGCCAAAAAGGGGGCCGGATTCTCCCTGACCAATGTCAAATCACTGCGGGTGGATGTCGCCGAGATGGCAGCGCAGAATGTGCGGTCGCTGCGCATTGATGCTGCCCGGTTTATCGAGGAACCCGAGGTCTTCACCGACTTCCATGCCTCCGATATTGCCAATTATCTCAATAGGTTCGAGGTGGCGCTAATGGCCACCGGCATTACCAATGAGCGCCAGATCGTCGAGCTGATCGAGGATGGCATTGCCCTGGTGCAGGGGCCCCATATTGCCGCGCCCGGCCCGGTGCGGCCCGACCTGATGGTTGAGCGCCCGCGCGCCGCCGTGACCCCGCTGCGCCGCGCAGAGTCCTGATTTTCCATGCAGATTATTATCCTGACCGGCCCGATCAATGCCGGCAAGACCACGACGGGCCGCGCTTTAGCGCGACTCGTGGCCGATGCCAGCTTTGTCGATGGCGATGACCACGACGCGCCCGATGATGCGCCGCTTGCGGTGCGCATAAGCGCCTCAATGGCGCACATAGAGACACACATAATCGCCGCACAAGGCGCCGCACTTATTGTCGCCGTGCCCCTGCGCGAGGAGGATTACCGGCGTTTGCGGGATACCGCGCTGAGCGTGGGCGCAGAACTGCGCGTTGTGACGCTCAACCCGCCGTCTGAGATCGCCTTCACCAATCGCGGTGGCCGGCAATTGTCGCCCGACGAGATCGCCCGCGCCCAGGAGATGTATCAAGAGGGCTATGCCAGCCGCCCGTTCAGCGCGCTTGTGGTGACCGACATGCCCGGGCCCGAGGCGACGGCGCGCGCCATCGCCCGGGATTTGCAACTCACCCTGCGTGCATGATAGCCATCCGCCGGTCGTTTATGCTTGATCCTCAAGGGCAAGCTGACCCATAGAACTGCATCCTGTTCGCATCGGAAGTCGCGATGACCAGCTCCCTGCCTTCGATCTCCGGCCTTGCCGATCTTGCCGGCCGCTATGATGCCGTGCTGAGCGATGTCTGGGGTGTGGTGCACAATGGCGTGGCGGCCTTTCCCAGCGCCGTGGAAGCCCTGGTCAATTATCGCCGGGCCGGGGGCAGGGTGGTGTTCATCACCAATGCCCCGCGCCCCTCGGCGCCGCTGATCGAGATGCTCGACCGGCTGGGCGTGACGCGCGAAGCCTATGACGCCATCGTCTCCTCGGGCGATGCCACACGGGTGATGATCGCCAAATACAGCGGCCGCGGCATCCACCACGTCGGTCCGCCCACCGAGGACGATGCGCTCTATGAGGGCCTCAACGTCACCCGCACCAGCGCCGAGACCGCCGATGCCGTGGTGGTGACCGACCTCGATACCGATGACGATACCCCCGAGATGTACCGCGAGCGTGCCCGGCTCTGGCTGGCGCGCAAGCTGCCCATGATCTGCGCCAATCCCGACCGGGTGGTCGAGCATGGTGACAAGATCATCTATTGCGGCGGTGCGCTGGGCGATCTCTATGCCGCCATGGGCGGCATGGTGCTGATGGCCGGCAAGCCCTATCAGCCCATTTATGAGGAAGCGTTCCGCCTGGCCGAAGTGGCCGCCGGACGGCCGCTGGACAAATCCCGCGTGCTGGCCATCGGCGACAGCGTGCGCACCGACGCGACCGGCGCGGCGCAGTTCGGCCTCGACCTGCTGTTCGTCACCGGCTCGATCCATGCGGCCGAACTCGATGCCTTCGGCAAGCCCGACCCGCAGGCCATTGCTGACCTCGTGGCGCCCAGCCGCGCCCACATGGCCGGTTTCCTGCCGCGCCTGTCCTGGTAGGGTCCCGATGACGGCTTTTCTGCGCCTCAACAATCTCGATGCCGTGCCGGAGACGCTGCGCGGCGCTTTTGTCGCCATCGGCAATTTCGACGGGCTGCATCGCGGCCACCAGACGGTGCTGAGCACGCTAAAGGCGCGCGCCGCTGCCGCTGGCCGCCCGGCTGTGCTGCTGACCTTTGAGCCGCATCCGCGCGATGTGTTCGCCCCGGCCCCCTTCATGTTCCGCCTGACCGATGGCGATGCCAAGGCGCGCCTGGCCGAAGCGCTGGGGCTCGACGCCATTGTCATCCTGCCGTTCGACCGGGACTTTTCCCAGATCGAGGCCGAGGATTTCGTTGCGCGCTTTCTGGTGAGCGCGCTCGGCGTCACCGGCGTCATCGTCGGCGCCGATTTCCACTTTGGCCGCCAGCGTCGCGGCACCCCGACCTTCCTCAAGGCGGCCGGTGCGGCGCAGGGCTTTGCCGTCGAAACGCTCGACCTGATGGATGAAGGCGAGGAGGTGATTTCCTCCTCCCGTATCCGCGCGGCGCTGTCAGAAGGCGCGGTGAGCGCCGCCAATCGCCTCTTGGGCTATCACTGGTTCTTCGACGGTTGCGTGGTCAAGGGCGACCAGCGCGGCCGTGAACTGGGCTATCCGACGGCCAACACCATGACCCATGCCAATTTCCAGCTGGCCCAGGGCGTTTATGCCGTGCGCGCCCGCCTGGGCAGCCGCTTACTTGATGGCGTGGCAGCCTTTGGCAAGCCGATGTTCAACAACCAGCGCCCGCCCTTTGAGACGCATCTGTTTGATTTTGACGAAGACATTTATGGCCAGACCATCACGGTGGCGCTGATCGCCCATATCCGCGGCCAGGAAGTGTTTTCCGGCCTCGATGAGCTGATCGCCGCCATGGACCGCGACAGCCGCAAGGCCCGCGATGCCCTCGCCGCCGCACGTCCCTTGAGCCCGCTCGACGCGCGGCTGGGGTTTGTGGCGGGTTAGGGCCCCGCCGCCGAGGCTCCGCAGCGACGAAACGGGTCCCTCACCTTTGAGCGGGCGGTTTGGACAGGGCGATCACTCGTCCATCAGCAGGCGCACGAGCTCGGATTGCCGGCGGACGCCCGTCTTGTCGAAAATGCTGGTGAGCTGGCTGCGCACGGTCGCCACCGAGATGCCCCGGTTGGAGGCCGCAGATTTGCGGCCGCCACCGCGCACGATCTCCCAGGCCAGGCGCGCTTCGGCGGGCGTCAGCCCATAGCGCAGGCGCATGCGCTCGGTGGCCTGCACCATGCGCAGGTCGGGGTCGGTGACAAAGATGATGGCCAGTTGCTGGGTGAAGCCGGGCCACCAATTGCGGGTGGGAAAGGGCAGGCATTGCACGGTCAAGGGGCTGCGCCCGGCACTGCGGGAGATTTGCAGGGCGCCTTCGTCCCGCACGGCCAAGCCGCGTACGCTCTGGGCCACCAGGCGGTTGAGCGCCGCCGTCTCCTCAACGGTGTTGCAGCGCAGCTGGCCCTGGCGCAGCGTCAACCCGTCGCCATCGGACAGCATCTGCTCGGCCAGGCCATTGGCAGTGCGGATATCGCCATTGGCCCCGACCAGCAGCGCCCCGCGATCGAGATATTCGAGCGCCGCAAAGGCGCCCATGCCCAGCGACTGGGTCTCGTGCAGCAGCTGGTTGAGCTGGAAGGCGCGCACCAGATGCGGCGTGATGGCGGAGAAGAGCTTGAGCCCCTCGCCGTCATAGTCCTTCTTGCCCGACACCATGATGGTTGCGCGCCAGCCCTGTGAGGTGGCCAGGTTCAACGCCATGCCATGCAGATAGCCCTGCGGCAGGCACCACTCATTGTAGAACTCGCTGGCGCGGAAACGGTTGGAATCCACCATCATGGCGTCGGTGACTGCGCGGCCCACCGGCGTGCGGTGCAGCGCCAACTGCATGGCATTGCCGCTGTGGTAGTGCTCGGCATAGGAGCGGACATAGTCCGGATCGGTGCGGGCACTGACCAGCATGGGCACCAGCGCCGCCGTCTGCCCGCCCATGGTGGCATCAATACTGCCCGTCAGGTCGGCCAAAGCGGTCAGTGCAGTCTGCCAATATTCGGGCCGTGCGCCCGCTTCATAGATGTCTTCGATCAAGCCGAGTATCGCGTCCACGATGATCTCACTGGTTGGTCAACAGCAGTCCACACGCAAATGCGACGCTATGCAAGTCTATCTTTAACCAGCACTTTTCCGTCTCCAGATGATCCACGTCGCAGCACATCGGGCGCGGCGACGCCGCCACGGGCTAAAACACTTTGCCCCCAGGGCTGGGCCTTGCTAAAAGGCGGCCCAAACTCCCACAAGATTGCCGATCCCATGACCGATACCGCCGCTGGCGCCGCCGAAACCGACTATTCGGCAACCCTGTTCCTGCCCGAGACCAATTTCCCGATGCGCGCGGGGCTCCCCGACCGCGAGCCGGGCTGGCTCAAGCGCTGGGAAGACATGGACATCTACAAGCTGCAGCGCGAGCAGGCCGCGGACCGGCCGCTGTTCACCATCCATGACGGCCCGCCCTATGCCAATGGCAATATCCATATCGGCCATGCGCTGAACAAGACGCTCAAGGACATGGTCAGCCGCTCCATGCAGATGCTGGGCTTCAACTCGGCCTATGTGCCGGGCTGGGACTGCCATGGCCTGCCCATCGAGTGGAAGATCGAAGAGCAGTACCGCGCCAAGGGCAAGGACAAGAACGAGGTTCCGGTGGTGGAATTCCGCCAGGAATGCCGCAGCTTTGCCGAACAGTGGGTCGATGTGCAGCGCGAAGAGTTCAAGCGCCTGGGCGTGCTGGGTGAGTGGGACAACCCGTACCTCACCATGAGCTTTGATGCCGAGGCGCAGATCGCCCGCGAGCTGATGAAGGTCTCGATGACCGGCCAGCTCTATCGCGGCAGTAAGCCCGTGATGTGGAGCGTGGTCGAGCGCACGGCGCTGGCCGAAGCCGAAATCGAATATGCCGATTATGAGAGCGACACCATCTGGGTGAAGTTCCCGGTGTTGCATGCGGCTAGTGCTGGCTGGCTTGGTTCAGGGCACGACACTGTGTCGGCAACACAGTCGTTGCAGTCGTCGTCGGTCATCATCTGGACCACCACGCCCTGGACCATCCCGGCCAACCGGGCGATCAGCTTCTCGTCCAAGATCAGCTATGGCCTCTACGAGGTTACCGCAGCACCGGCGGACAACTGGGCCAAGGTCGGCGAAAAATACATCATTGCCGACAAGCTGGCTGGCGAAGTGTTCGCCAAGGCCAAGGTTGAGGCTTTCGAGAAGCGCGCGGACGTCAGCAGCGCCGAGCTCTCGGCCATGATCACCGCGCACCCGCTGCGCGGGCTGGCCGATGGCTACACCTTCGACGTCCCCCTGCTCGACGGCGACCATGTCACCGACGACACCGGCACCGGCTTCGTGCACACCGCGCCCGGCCATGGCCTGGATGACTTTGAAATCTGGATGAACTCGTCGCGCCTGTTGGCCGACAAGGGCATCTCGTCGGAGATCCCCTATGTGGTGGGCGACGACGGCTTCTACACAAAGGACGCGCCGGGCCTCGAAGGTGCGCGCGTCATCGACGACAATGGCAAAAAGGGCGATGCCAATAACCGCGTCATCGCGGCTTTGGCCGAGCGCCATGCCATGGTCGCCCGCGGCCGCGTCAAGCACCAATATCCCCATTCCTGGCGCTCCAAGAAGCCGGTGATCTTCCGCAACACGCCGCAGTGGTTCGTCTATATGGACCGCGACATCGAGGGCGCTGCCGGCGACACGCTACGCCACCGCGCGCTCAAGGCCATCGACGCCACCAAGTTCTACCCCGCTGCCGGGCAGAACCGCCTGCGCGCCATGATCGCGGACCGCCCCGACTGGGTGCTGAGCCGCCAGCGCGCCTGGGGCGTGCCGATCACGGTGTTCGTCAACAAGGCCACCAACGAGATCCTCAAGGACGAGACGGTCAATCACCGCATCGCCCAGAGCTTTGAGGAAGAGGGCGCGGACGCCTGGTACAAGCCCGGCGCTGCGCAGCGCTATCTCGGCGCCGCCTACAAGGCCGATGACTATGAGATGGTCACCGACGTGCTCGACGTGTGGTTCGACTCCGGCTCGACGCACAGCTTCGTGCTGCGCAACAAGCAGAAGTGGCCGCACCTCAAGTTCCCCGCCTCGCTCTATCTGGAAGGCTCCGACCAGCATCGCGGCTGGTTCCATTCGAGCCTTCTGGAAAGCTGCGCCACCAATGGCCATGCGCCCTATGAAGGCGTGCTGACGCATGGCTTCACCATGGATGGCGAAGGCCGCAAGATGAGCAAGTCGCTGGGCAATACGGTTGCCCCGCAGGACATCATCAAGCAGTTCGGCGCCGATATCCTGCGCCTGTGGGTGGCGTCGTCCGACTATTCGGAAGACCTGCGCCTGGGCAAGGAAATCATCCAGACCACGGTCGACAGCTATCGCAAGCTGCGCAACACGCTGCGCTGGCTGCTGGGCAATCTGGCGCACTATAAATCCACCGACGCGGTGGACGCCAAGGACATGCCTGAGCTCGAACAGGTGATCCTGCATCGCCTGGCCCAGCTCGATGCCCAGGTGCGCGGCGCCTATAAGGACTACGACTATCGCAAGGTGGTGACGCTGCTCACCAACTTCATGAACATCGAACTGAGCGCCTTCTATTTCGACATCCGCAAGGATGCGCTCTATTGCGATCCGATCAGCGCCATCCGGCGCAAATCGGCGCTGACGGTGCTCAACCATCTGTTCGATTGCCTGACGGCCTGGCTGGCCCCCATCCTGGTGTTCACCATGGAAGAGGTTTGGCTGGAGCGGCATCCGGAGGCCAATTCCTCGGTGCATCTGCGTCTGTTCCCCGAAGTGCCGCAGAGCTGGCTCAATGACGAGCTGGCCGCCAAGTGGCAGCTGATCCGCGCGGTGCGCCGCGTGGTGACCGGGGCGCTGGAAATCGAGCGGCGTGACAAGACCATCGGTTCGTCGCTGGAAGCCGCGCCCGTGGTTCATATTGCCGATGCTCGCCTGGCGGCGGCGCTCGACGGGCAGGACCTGGCCGAGATCGCCATCACCTCGGCGGTGACGATCCTGAGCGGGGAAGGCCCGGCCGAGGCCTTCCGCCTCGACGACGTCCCCGGCGTCAGCGTTAGCCCGAGCCTCGCCCAGGGCAAGCGCTGCGCCCGCTCCTGGAAAGTGCTGCCCGAAGTGGGCAGCGACCCGGACTATCCCGATGTCACGCTGCGCGACGCCCAGGCGCTGCGCGAACGCGCGGCAGCGGGGCTGTAGGACCGGGCTTCGGCTCTTTCCCACCCTCCCCTCTGAGGGGAGGGGGTCGTCTTGTGATGAACTGAGGGACCCCCTCCCCAACCCTCCCCTCAAGGGGGAGGGGGCGCCAATGGAGCTTTCGGTGACAGACAAGACCAATTCCCTGTTCAACCCATCGGTCTATTATTCCCTCACTGCCGCGGTGCTGGCCTTTGGGCTGGACCGGGCGCAGAAGGGCTTCCAGGTCGCCGGCGAGTGCGTGGCCATCGGCGCCGCGCCCTGCGTTGAGGTTTTCACCAGCTATGTGCCCTTCGCCATGACCGGCTGGCGCGGCGGCGAAGTGGTCAAGGTCACCGATTTTTTTGACTATGTGCTGGTGTGGAACACCGGCATTTCCTATGGCCTGCTCGATGGCCTGCCGGTGTGGGGCCTGGGCGTGATCATGCTGGTGGCCATCGTGGCGCTGGCCATCTGGTGGGTGCGCGCTGACTCGGCGCTGATCCGCATGGGCCTGGCGCTGTGCATCGGCGGCGCGCTGTCCAATGCGCTGGACCGGCTGATCTATGGCGCGGTGGCCGATTTCTTCCATCTGCACTGGGGCACATGGTCGTTCTACATCTTCAATATCGCCGATGTGGCCATCACCATCGGTGTGATCCTGCTGATTGCCGACATGATCGGGCTGGGCCGGCGCGCAAAAGCGACCAATTGAGGGCGGTTGACACGGTGCAGCCAGAATCTGGTCTTACCGAGCACAATGGGTTATAAGCGCCTCCGAGATGTTGAAGGACCTTGCATGCGTAATCGATTGACCGGGCAGAATGCTGCTCTACGGGCGGCCTCCCGGGCCGGTTTGGCCTCGCTTGGTCTGCTGCTGGCCCTGACCTTGGCCGCCTGCACCACGGTTGAGGGCACCAATGCCCTGACCGACCCGGCCACATTCGAGCGCGAGGTGATGAACACCACCGCCCGTGGCGTGGGCCTGATTCCGGGCGAAGCGCCCAAGCCCGAGCTGACCCAGGCCCGCGCGCCGCTGGCCCTGCCCAAGGCCGGCCAGGCCCTGCCGGCGCCGAGCACCGAGGTCGCTGCAGCGCAACTGCCCAAGGACAGCGACAACGTCCAGATCGATACCAGCAATTTGACCGAAGCCGACCTTGCCCGCCTGCGCAATGCCAAGGTGGTGGATCTGCGCTCGATCTCGGGCCGCCCGCTCACCGAGTCCGAGACCAAGGTGTTGATGGCGCGCCTGCGCAATGCCAATGCCGACGTGACGGTCAAGACCGGCGATCGCCCGCTTTATCTGCCGCCGGACGAATATTTCACCCGCGTCGGCGATGCAGATCTCGTCTGTGCTGCGCCCAATGGCAATCTGGTGTCCATCCGCGACCCCCAGTGCCCCGAGGACGTGCGCAAGGCGCTGGCCCGCCAGAGCACTGCCGTGACCGGTGCGGCGATCAACAATGGTATGTCCCTGACCAAGTCCGAAACCAAGATCGGTCAATAATCGACCATCTGCTCTTTACATCCTCAAGCGGCCGGATGATCCGGCCGCTTTCTCCTTTCTGCGCCGCCCAAATGGGTCCCGCATGACATCAAGGCACGCCAAATGCGCGAACTGAACGACGCCTCCCCCGCCAAGCCCGATACCGGCGACCGTCTCGCCAAGGTCATCGCCCGCTCCGGGCTCTGCTCCCGGCGCGACGCCGAGGTCTGGATCACTGCCGGCCGCGTCGCGGTCAATGGCAAGAAGGTGCTGACCCCGGCCTTCAACGTCACCGAACGCGACAAGATCATGGTCGATGGCGTGCCGCTGGCCGCCCGCCAGGGCACCCGCGTCTGGCTCTACCACAAGCCCGCAGGCCTGGTGGTCACCGAGAAGGACCCCGAGGGGCGCCCGACCATTTTCGAGCATCTCGAAACCCATGGCCTGCCGCGCGTGGTGACGGTGGGCCGGCTCGACATCAATACCGAAGGCCTGCTGCTGCTGACCAATGACGGCGGCCTCAAGCGCGTGCTCGAACTGCCCGCCACCGGCTGGCTGCGCCGCTATCGCGTGCGCGCCCATGGCACGGTGACCCAGGCGGCGCTCGACAAGCTCAAGGACGGCATCGAGATCGACGGCATCAAATATGGCTCCATCGAAGCCACGCTCGAACGCGAGCAGGGCTCCAATGTCTGGCTGGTGCTGGCGCTGCGCGAAGGCAAGAACCGCGAAGTCAAGAACGTGCTGGGCGCCTTGGGCCTCGAGGTCAACCGCCTGATCCGCATCAGCTATGGCCCGTTCCAGCTCGGCGATATCCCGGTGGGCGGCATCGAGACCATCAAGGCCAAGATGCTGCGCGACCAGCTCGGCAAGAAGCTGGCCGACGCCGCCGATGTCGATTTCGACAGTGAAATGCCCGAGGCCAATGCGCTCGAAGGCAAGCCGACCCGCGACCGCCTGACCGGCCGTGGCACCAATACGGTCGAGATTGCCCGCCAGCGCTTCCGCTTCACCGATGGCGCCGAGCAGAGCGAGGAAGAGCGCCGCGCCGAGCGGCCGCGCCAGGATCGTCCCGGCCGTTTCGATAGCCGCAAGCCGGTGAGCCGGCGTGAAGACCCGCGCGACGACGAGGATGCACCGCCGCCGCGCCACATCCATTTCGACGAGGACGGCCGCGCCCCCGAGGAATTCGTCAAGAAGAACCTGGGCAAGGGCTCGGCCTGGCGCGACCCGGATGACCAGCCGGCCAGCACCTATGGCAAGAAGGCACCGCGCCCCGCCGCCGGGGCCAAAAAGCCCTTCGGAGAAAAGAAGCCCTTCGGAGAAAAGAAGGCATTCGGCGAGAAGAAGCCGTTTGGCGACAAGAAGTCCTTCGGCGACAAGAAGCCCTTCGGCGACAAGAAGCCCTATGGGGACAAGAAGCCCTATGGCGATCGTCCGGCCTTTGGCGACAAGCCGCGCGGCCCGCGCCGCGAGGATGGTGATCGTCCCACCCGCAGCTTTGCCGAGCGTCCCGGTGCCGGCCGCCCGGCTGGTGCCCGTCCCTTTGCCGAGCGTAGCGAGCGCCCGGCGCGCAGCTTTGAGCCGCGTACGCGTCCCGAGGGCGGCGCCCGTCCGCCGCGTGACCGCGAATTCACTGGCACGCCACGCGGTCCGCGCCGCGAGGACGCCGAGCGTCCCGCCCGCAGCTTTGAGCCACGCACGCGTCCTGAGAGCGAACGCGGCGCCGGTGCAGCCTTCAAGGGCGAAGCCAAGCGTCCCGGCCGCAATTTCGACGAACGGCCGCGTACGTCGCGTCCGGCCGGCGACCGCCCGGCCTATTCGGATCGCCCGGCCCGTCCGGACCGCGCCGATCGCCCCGGTCGTGACCATCTGGGGTCGGAAGCCAAGACCTATGGCAAGCCGCGCACCCGCGCCGATGGCAAGCCCATGCCCAAGCGCGATGGCGCCGCACCGCAGCGCGGCCCCAAGCCGGGTGGCTATGGCAAGCCCGGTGGCCGCCCGGCCGCCGGTGGCCGTCCGAGCGGCGGCGCAGGCCGTCCCGGTGGTGCTGGTCGCCCCGCGGGTGGTGGTCGTCCCTCCGGTGGCGCTGGCCGCCCCAGCGCTGGTCCGCGTCGTCCCAAGGCCTGACGCGCCCAGCCGCACACTGCCCCCGGCTCTCAGGCGCCGGGGGTGAATTCCCGTGAATGCAGGAGCCTCCCATGCGCATCGTGGCCGGCAAGTTCCGCGGCAAGCAGCTGATCTCCCCGTCGGACGATTCCATCCGCCCGACAGCCGACCGCGTCCGCGAATCCATGTTCAACATCCTGGCCTCGCGGCTGGGGCCGGTGTTTGACGGTCTGCGGGTGCTCGATCTCTTCGCCGGCACCGGCGCCCTGGGCTTTGAAGCCCTGTCGCGCGGCGCGGCGCACGCCACCTTTGTCGATATCGGCGCCGAAGCGCGGGGCCTGGTCCGCGATCATATCGAGGCCTTTGGCGTGGGCGGCATCACCAAGCTGCTGCGCCGCGACGCCACCGATCTGGGCGTGCCCGGCACCTTTGGCAAGTTCGACCTGGTGTTCCTTGACCCGCCCTATGGCCAGGGTCTGGGTGAAAAGGCGCTGATGGGCCTATTGGCCCACGGCTGGCTGGCGCCCGATGTCGTCATCGTCTTTGAAGAAAGCGTCGACGCCGAAGTGGCCATTCCCGAAGGCTTCGTCCTTGATGACCGCCGCGTCTACGGCTCAGCGGCCTTGCATTTCCTGAGCCTGGCCGAGGCGCAGGCCTAGATCGTTTCAACCTCGATTGGATTTGCGGCTCCTTTGCCTCCCTTCCCACCCGGGTCGCGTCTCGGCGCGCCCGAGTGCACGCTCTTTAGGGGAGGGAACGAGGGAGGGGGCCGTCGGTGGCCCAAAGAACCACCCCCACCCCGACCCTCCCCTCAAGGGGGAGGGGGCGATAGAACCGCGTCAATCTGAACTTGGAACGATCTAGCTGGCGGCGCAGCTGCCGCAGGTGCCGCGGATTTCCATGGTGGTGCGTTCGACGGTAAAGCCCTGGGCTTGCGACCAGACGCCGAGGCGGTCTTCGATCTGGCTGTCGGCGAATTCATCGACCTTGCCGCAGCTGCTGCAGATGGCAAAGGCGATCAGGCCAGTGCGGTGACAATGCTCGTCGGCGCAGGCGACGAAGGCATTGAGCGATTCCAGGCGATGGGCGAGGCCGCGCTCGACCAGTTTTTCCAGCGCGCGATAAACCTGCAGCGGGGCCCGGAGGCCATCGGCGCGCAGCTGGTCGAGCAATTGATAGGCCGATAGCGGCGTATCCGCATGCGCCAGCACGCCCAGCACCAGCGCCTGGTTGCGCGTCAGATCCGCGGCCCAGACGTGATCATGGCCAGCGTGGTCGTCATGCGAATGCGCCATCTGTTCGGTCTCCCTATTGCGCCGGGGTGCCGGCCATGGCCGGGACCAGCAGATCCACATTGTGCCGGAACATGTCCAGATAGGTCGAGGCCCCTTCGCTGGGTTCCGACAGGGCATCGGCATAAAGCTCGCCACCGATGGTGACGCCGGTCTCGCGCGCGATCTGCTCGACCAGGCGACCATCGCTCATGTTCTCGATGAACAGCGCCTTGACCCCGTCGGCGCGGATCTGCTCGATGAGCTTGCCGACATCGGCGGCCGAGGCCTCGCTGTCAGTGGAGATACCCTCGGGTGCCAGGAACTGCACGCCATAGGCCTCGCCGAAATAGCCGAAAGCATCATGGGTGGTGATCACCTTGCGCTGCGCCTGCGGCACGCTGTCGACGGCGGCCACGACCTGGGCGTCCAGCGCGCTGATCTCGGCCGAATAGGCCTTGGCATTGGCCTGGTAGGTTGCGCAGCCATCAGGATCGGCCGTGCAGAGGCCGTCAGTGATGTTCTGCACATAGATCAGACCGTTCTTCAGGCTCTGCCAGGCGTGCGGATCGGTGATCTCGCCGCTCTCTTCGGCATGGGCGTGGTCGTCATGCCCGGCTTCAGCGGGGGCGGTAGCGTCATGGGCATGGTCCTCTCCCTCAGCTTCGCCATGGCCATGCGCGTCGTCGGCCATGGTGTGCGTGGCGACGCCCGTGCTGGCCACCACGACGGGGCCGGTGAAGCCGGTGGCTTCCACCAGGCGGTCAAGCCAGCCTTCAAAGCCCAGGCCATTGACGAAGAACACCTGCGACTGGCTGAGCGCCTGCGCATCGGCCGGCTTGGGCTCATAGACATGGGTATCGGCATTGGGACCGACGATGGTGGTCACCTCGACCCGGTCGCCACCGACGTGGGAGACGATGTCGCCCAGGATGGAGAAGCTGGCGACCGCCTTGATCTCGGCGGCACTGGCCGGCAGCGCCAGCACGGTGCCCATCAGGGCCGCAATCAGAAGCTTGGTACGGGTCATGTCAGAAGCCTTTCAACAGAGTTGGGCGGGGAGACGCCCGGGCAGAACTTCAGGCGATGCGGTGCCGGCGTGGCCGCAGATGGCTGGAGACCAGCCCGCGGCTGCCGAACAGCATGGAGAGCACATAGATCGCGCCAGCGACCAGGATGATGGCCGGGCCGGAGGCGACGCTGAGATGATAGGAGACCAGGAGCCCCAGATAGCTCGACACCACCGAGATGGCGATGGCCAGGGCGCACATGGCCTCAAGGCTGCGCACCCAGAAGCGCGCGGCGGCGGCCGGCAGCATCATCAGACCCACGGCCAGCAGCGTGCCCAGGGCCTGGAAGCCACCGACGAGGTTGATGACCACCAGGGCAAGGAACAGCAGATGCACGGGCTGGCCGGCGCCGCTGACGCTGCGCAGGAAGGTGGGATCAAGGCATTCGGCGACCAGCGGCCGCCACAAAAGGGCCAGGGCCACCAGAGAGACGGTGACAATGGCGCCGATCATCAGCAGCGCGTCATTGTTGAGCGCGAGCACGGTGCCGAACAGCACATGCATGAGATCGACATTGGAGCCTTTCAGACTGACCAGCATGACGCCCAGCGCCAGGGAGATGAGATAGAAAGCCGCCAGCGAATTGTCCTCGCGCTGGATGGTGAAGCGGGAGACGAGGCCCGAGAGCACGGCCACGATCAGCCCGGCGGCAAAGCCACCCAGCGTCATGGGGAGGATGGCGAGGCCCGAGACCAGGAAGCCGGCGGCCGCGCCGGGCAGAATGGCATGCGCCATGGCATCGCCGGTCAGGCTCATGCGGCGCAGCATCAGGAAGACGCCGACCGGCCCGGCGCTGAGCGACAGGATCACCGCACCGGCCAGGGCCCGGGCCATGAAGCCGAACTGCATGAAGGGGGCGAGCAGCAGATCATAGAGGCTCATCAATGCGTCCCCCGCGAGCTGGCCGGATGGTCGTGGTGGTGGTCGTGGTCCTGGCCAGCAGGGCCGTGACCATGATCATGACGGTGGTCATGATCGTGATCATGACGGTGATCATGATCGTGATCATGGTCGTGCTCATGCCACGGCGCCTGTTCGTCCCAGGCCTCGACCATCTGGCGGGCGCGGCGCAGATTGTCGGCGGTCAGCGCGGTGGCAGTGGCGCCCCAGGCGATGGGTTCGCGCGCCAGCAGCAGCGTCTGCGGAAAACTGGCATGCACCAATTCGGCGTCATGCAGCACGGCGATGACCGTGCGGCCTTCGCCATGCCAATGGGTGATGAGATCGGTGAGATCGGCGACAGTGCGCTCGTCAATGGCGGCAAAGGGCTCGTCGAGCAGGATCACCGGCGCATCCTGCACCAGCACGCGGGCAAACAGCGCCCGCTGCAACTGACCACCCGAGAGCGTATCGATGGTGCGGCGCTCAAAGCCGGAAAGGCCGACGCGGGCGAGCGCGGCTTCCATCTCCTTGTGGTCAGCGCCGCGAATGGCCGAAAAGGCGCCGCGGCGCTTCCAGAAGCCCAGGGCCAAGAGATCGGCGACCACGGCGGGGAAGCTGCGGTCGATCTCGGCCAGTTGCGGCAGATAGGCAATGTCACGACGGCCAAAGCCATCGAGCACCACGCGGCCACCCAGCGGCTTGAGGGCGCCCATGACGCCCTTGAGCAGCGTGGACTTGCCCGACCCATTGGGGCCCATGACGGCGGTCAGCGAGCCGCGGGCAAAGCTGCCGTCGAGATGGTGAACGGCGGGATGGCCATCATAGCCCAGCGTCAGATCCTCGATGCGAATGGCGCTCATGCCGTCACCAACAGGCTCAGCACGATCCACACCAGCGCCAGCACCGGCGCAATCAGCAGCAGGCGCGACCAGGCGCTGGCCTGCGCCAGATCGCTGCGGCTGACGCGGAAGGTTTGGGGCGGGCGATGCGGCGTGCGCGGTTCAAGCATGAAAATCTGCGGTTGTGCTGGAGTCTGCCGGGGTTGGAGGGCGGATGTAACGTAATAACGTTTTTGCTGTCAACGCGCGCCGCGGCGGGGCAGCGTCTTGCAATGTGAAATGTAATAACATAACACATTCGGCAATGTCCACCTGCCTGTTGCGGAACTGATATGCCTGAAATCACCAAGCTCCCCGTCACCGTGCTCTCCGGCTTTCTGGGCGCCGGCAAGACCACGCTGCTCAACCACATTCTGAACAATCGCGAGGGCCGCAAGGTCGCCGTGATCGTCAACGACATGAGCGAGGTCAATATCGATGCCGCGCTGGTGCGCGACGGTGGCGCCAATCTCAGTCGCACCGAGGAAACTCTGGTGGAAATGAGCAATGGCTGCATCTGCTGCACGCTGCGCGACGATCTGCTGGCCGAGGTGACCCGGCTCGCCGGGGAGGGGCGCTTTGACTATCTGCTGATTGAATCGAGCGGCATTTCCGAGCCGCTGCCGGTGGCCACGACCTTTGACTTCCGCGACGAGCGCGGCGTGTCGCTGTCCGACATCACCCGGCTCGACACCATGGTGACCGTGGTCGACTGCGCCAATCTGCTCAAGGACTATGCCTCGACCGATTTCCTGGCCGACCGCGGCCAGGTGGCCGGGGAGGGGGACGAGCGGGCGCTGGTGGACCTTCTGGTCGACCAGATCGAATTCGCCGACGTCATCGTGCTCAACAAGGTCTCGACCGCTAGCCCGGATGATCTGCGGGCCGCGCGCACCATTCTCAAGGCGCTCAATCCGGTGGCCAAGATCATCGAGACCGATTTCAGCCAGGTCGATCTCGGCGATGTGCTCGATACGGGCCTGTTCAACCTCGAGGCCGCCGAGGCCAATCCGCTGTGGTTCAAGGAGCTCAATGGTTTCAAGGACCATGTGCCCGAGACGCTCGAATATGGCGTGCGCAGCTTTGTCTATCGCGCGCGCCGGCCGTTCAACCCGCTGCTGCTGCAGCGCTTCATCGAGACGTCACTGCCCGGCGTCATCCGCGCCAAGGGCTTTTTCTGGCTGGCGACGCGGCCGCATCATGTGGGGGAATTCAGCCTCGCCGGGGCGCTGGTGCGCACGCAGCGGCGCGGCATCTGGTGGGCCTCCGTGCCGCGTCAGCGCTGGCCGGACAATGATGAGTGGCAGGCCAGCATGGAACCCTATCTCGACCGCACCTGGGGCGACCGGCGGCAGGAGATCGTCTTTATCGGCACCGGCCCCATGGACGAGACCGCGATCTATCGCGCGCTTGATGCGTGCCTGGTGCCCGCCAAGGGCTTCACGCCCGAGGCCTGGACCAGCCTGCCGGACCCGTTTCCGGCCTGGTGAGCTATTTGATCGGGCCCTTGAAGATGAAAAAGGCGCCCAGCGCGATCAGCCCGAAGCCGACGCCATGGTTCAGCGTCAGCTTCTCGTCGAAATAGAACACCGTGAACACCGCAAAGACCGACAGGGATATGACCTCCTGAATGGTCTTGAGTTCGGACGGCGAGTAGACCGCTTCCCCGATGCGGTTGGCGGGCACCGCCAGCCAATACTCGAAAAAGGCAATGCCCCAGCTGATCAGCACGGCAGTCCACAGCGCCGAGGTCGGCCATTTGAGGTGCCCATACCAGGCAAAGGTCATGAAGATATTGGATGCGAGTAGCAGCCCGATGGGGGCCAGACTGGCGAAATTGAGACCCAAGGCCCCCTCCTGCACAAACCGGCACGGCGCCGGTCGCGCCTTCTAGCCAGGCCATTGCAGCGCTGGAAGCCCCAATCGGGCATGTCTGCTTCACAAAACCGCGTCAGCGCAGATGCTTGGTCGGCTGCTCGAGCGCGAACAATTCGTCGGTCAGGTTCTCGATGCGCTCGCGGATCACGCCCTGCGCGTCATAGACGCCGCGGTTGTAGTAATAGGCGCCCATCTTGTCGGCGAAGAACAGCATGAGCATTTCGGCCGGAATCGAGCCGATCTGCTGGTCGAGCTCGTCACGGAAATAGTCCTGGATTTCCCCGACGATGGCCTTCGTTTCCTCGCGGCTGAATTTGATCGGTTTCATGGGCGGGCTCCTCTGATTGGTCTGTCGCTACCCCTAGCCGAGTCGCGCGCCCTTGCCGCCTGCAATAGCAGTGCGAGGCTCACGCCAATGTGCCGGGGAAGGCTCTGCGGGGCCGCGCGAGCCCGCTTGCCGGGTGGGGCGATTGGTGCCAGATTTCGCGCCATCCGCCGCCCTCAAGGACACAAAACATGCTCGCCCGTGCATCCCTGATTGCCCTCAGCGCCGCCCTGTTGGCCGGTCCGGCCCTGGCCGCGGAAACTGGCGGCTTTGCCTGCAGCGGCCCCTTTGGCCCCGACAGCTCCGAAGCGCTGCTCAAGACCACTTTTGGCGCCAACAATGTGGTGACGGGCGATGTGCCCGGACCCGAAGGCACCACCATGCTGGCCACGACGGTGTTTCCCAACGATCCCGCCAAGACCCTGCAGTTCGGCTGGTGGGACGAGGGCAAGCGCGAGGGCCTGAGCTATGTCGACCTGCCGCCCGGCATGGCCGGCCCGCATGGCGTTGAGATCGGCATGACGGTGGACGAGATCGCCGCCATCAACACCAAGCCCTATACCATCGGCGGCTTCTGGTGGGACTATGGCGGCTATGCCATGTTCGAGACGGGCGTTCTGGCCTCCAGCGACAGCGATTGCTACCTCTCGCTGCGCTTCAGCCCGGCCGACAAGGATTTTGGCGACATTGATCTGGCCCCAGTCTCGGGCGAGGTGATCATCCCCTCCACTGACCCTCTGCTGGCCAAGCTCGACACCCGCGTCACCATGGTCAGCGTCAGCTATCCCGGCCCTGAAGGCGACGACTGAGCCGGGCAACACCGGCCGATGGATTGACCCCAACCCGCCCAGCGCGTAGATGTCAAAGCTGTAACGGTTCCCCGCGCCCACAGCGGCTAGGGGATCAAAAGGGAACACGGTGCGGATTACCCATCAGGGGCCAAGACCGTGGCTGCCCCCGCAACTGTAAGCGGTGCACATTGCCCATGAGCCACTGGCGAAAGCCGGGAAGGCGGGCGAGGTGGTCATCACCGCGAGCCAGGAGACCTGCCGTTGCATGAGCCGGGCGCAGAGCCCATTGTCTATTCCGCGCACGGAGGGTGCAGCATGAATACCGCAACGACGACCGTTACCAATTCCGGTCTTTCCCTTTCTCTCTCGCAGCGTCTGATCGCTGGATCGCTGGCCCTGATGCTGGGCCTGACGCTTCTGGTGGGCACCGGCTTTGCCGGCGATTTCCGCCTGCACAATGGCGCCCACGACACGCGCCACGCCATGGGCTTCCCCTGCCACTAAGGCGGGTGACGAGAGACAAAAAATGATCCGCAATCTGTTCTTTGCTGCGCTGGTCGCAGCCTTTTGTGCTGGCCTGGTGGCCGCCACCATCCAGCAGTTCCGCGTCGTCCCGCTGATCCTGCATGCCGAGACCTTCGAGGGCGAGGCCGGGCACAGCCACGACGACGCCGCAACGGCTGACCATGCCCATGCCGAGGCAACCCCGGCTGCCCATGACCATGGCGACGCCGCGCAATGGGCCCCCGCCGACGGCTTGGAGCGCACGGCCTACACCACGCTGGCGACCGTGCTGGCCGCCGCCGGCTTTGCGCTGGTGATCGGCGCCGTCTCAATGTTTGCCAATATCCCGATCACCTTTGCCAATGGCTTTGTCTGGGGCCTGGCAGGCTATCTCGCCTTCGCCCTGGCGCCGGCCTTTGGCCTGCCGCCCGAACTGCCCGGCATGCCGGCAGGCGATCTCGCCGCGCGCCAGCTCTGGTGGGGGGCGACCGCGCTCTCGACCGCCGGCGCCTGCCTGCTGCTGGCCAAGACCCGCGCCGGCTGGGCCTTCGCTGTCGCCGCCGCGCTGGTGCTGGTGCCCCATATCGTGGGCGCGCCGCCGGCGCCCGAGGAGGCCAGCGCCGTGCCGGCCCATCTGGCCACCGAATTCGCCGCCGTCACCCTGGGCAGCTCCATGGTGTTCTGGCTGCTGCTCGGAACCATCTTCGGCAAGGTCAATGACGTCCTTGCCCACCGCAGTCTCGCCCAGCCCGCCGGAGCCACCGCATGACCACCAAGATCCCCACGACCGTCATCACTGGCTTTCTGGGTGCCGGCAAGACCACGCTGGTGCGCCACATGCTGGCCCATGCCCCCAAGGGCAAGCGCATCGCCCTGATCATCAACGAGTTCGGCGACCTGGGCGTCGACAAGGACATTCTGGCCGGTTGCGGCGACGAGACCTGCCGCGAAGAGGATATGGTCGAGCTGTCCAACGGCTGCATCTGCTGCACGGTGGCCGATGAATTCATCCCCACCATGCAGGCGCTGCTGGCCCGGCCGGACAAGTTTGACCACATCGTCATCGAGACGTCGGGTCTGGCGCTGCCGCAGCCGCTGATCCGCGCCTTCAACTGGCCCGAGATCAAGGCACAGGTGACCATTGATGGCGTTGTGACGGTTGCCGATGCCGCCGCCTTGGCCGAAGGCCGCTTCGCCAGCGACGAAGCCGCCGTCGATGCGCAGCGCCGCAAGGACGAAATGCTCGACCACGAGACGCCGCTCGGCGAACTGTTCGAGGATCAGCTGTCGGCCGCCGACATGGTGATCATCAACAAGACCGATCTGGTCGATGCCGCCATGCTCGACATTGTCGAGAAGAACATCCGTGCCGAACTCCGCCCCGGCGTCGGCATTGTTCGCGCCGCCAATGGCCATGTCGACATCGCCGCGCTGCTCGGCCTGGGCATGGGCAGCGAGGACGATATCGCCAACCGCCCCAGCCACCATGAGCTGGAGCATGGCGGGGAAACCCACGAGCACGACGACTTCGACAGCTTCTCGCTGCGCCTGCCGACCATCACAGGCAAGGATGAGCTGCTGGCCACCATCGAGCGGACCATCCGCGAGCACGATGTGCTGCGGCTCAAGGGTTTTGCCGCGGTGCCGGGCGCCGCAGCGCGCCTCGCCATCCAGGCCGTGGGTCCGCGGGTCACCGCCTATTTCGACCGGCCATGGCAGGCCGGCGAGGTCCGTGAAACCGCGCTGGTGGTGATCGGGGAAAGCCCGCTCGACCGCGTGGCGATCACCGCCAGCCTGCAACAGGCCGAGGCCAAGGCCGCCTAGCGGCGGTCAAAGGAAACGCCATGCACCTGCTGTCCGCCCAGGCCGGCGCCATCCAGCAGGAGGGCGAGGCGATCGATCTCAACCAGCGCCCCGGGGCGCTGGTGTTTGCCAGCTCTGCCGATAGCGAACTGTCCATGCTGGCCGGCGCCGCCGACCGGGCGGGCGAGACCGAGCTGCGCCTCGCCAATACGCTGCGCCTGTCCAACAATCTCTCGGTCGATCTCTGGCTGGAAAAGACTGTTGCGCAGGCCAAGCTGGTGGTGCTGCGGCTGATTGGCGGCGCGGCCTATTTCCAATATGGCGTCGATGAGCTGACGGCGCTCTGCGCCAATCGCCGCATTCCGCTGGTGCTGCTGCCCGGCGACGCCAATCCCGACCCGATCCTGATGGCGCGCTCCAGCGTCAGCCCGGCCGACTGGAGCCGGTTGCATGCGCTGTTCATCGCCGGCGGGCCGGACAATGCCGACACCATTCTCAAAGCCTTCGCGCGCCTGGCCGATGGGCAGGGGCTAGAGGACCTGCAGCCGCAGGCCTTCGCACGCTTCGGGCTCTGGTATCCCGGCCTGGGCGTGACCGATGCCGAGAGCATCAGGGCTGCGCTCTGCCTCCCCCATGGGCAGACGCCCGCGCATGTGCCCATTCTCTTCTACCGCGCGGCACTGGAAGGCGCGGGGACCGCGACAATTGAAGCGCTGATCTCGGGTCTGCTGGATCAGGGCCTGGCGCCGGTTCCTGTCCTCGTCTCCTCGCTCAAGGAGGGGGCCTGTGTGCGCTTCGTGCAGCAGGTGCTGGCGGCAGTGGCGCCGGCAGCCATCCTCAATCTCACCGGCTTTGCGCTGGGGATCGACGGGCTCGACGCCAAGGCCAATCCCTTTGCGGGCACGGACGCGCCGGTGATCCAGCTGATCCAGTCCGGCCGGTCCGCGGCGCAGTGGCAGGCCGACAGCCAGGGCCTGTCGTCCAAGGACATGGCGATGTTCCTGGTGATGCCGGAAGTGGACGGCCGCCTCGGTGGCCTCATCGTTGGCCACCGCGCCGACGCCGTTTGGCACGAGCGCTGCCAGGTGCCGCTGACGGCCTATGCGCCCGATGCTTCGGGCATTGCGCGGGCGGCGGCACTGGCCGCCAACTGGGCCCGCCTGCG
This sequence comes from Devosia sp. FKR38, assembly GCF_005222805.1. Lineage (GTDB taxonomy): Bacteria > Pseudomonadota > Alphaproteobacteria > Rhizobiales > Devosiaceae > Devosia. The sequence continues at coordinate 258,828 of NZ_STGC01000005.1, forward strand.
CGCCACCCCGCGCGCCGAGCGGCGCATTGCGCTGGTGCTGGCCAATTACCCCATTCGCGACGGGCGCCTCGCCAATGGCGTGGGCTATGATGCGCCGGAATCCACGGTGCGCATGCTGCAGGCGCTGGGGCAGGCGGGGTATGATCTCGGGGCGGATTTTGGTGCGGGGACTGACCACTCGACCCCCACCCCCGGCCCCTCCCCTCAAGGGGGAGGGGAGAGCAATGCCTCCACCTTCGACGCCCCGCCGGTTCTTTCGCATCCCTCCCCCTTGAGGGGAGGGACAGAGGGAGGGGGTCCATCAGTGGACAACAGCACGACCCCCACCCCCAACCCCTCCCCTCAAGGGGGAGGGGAGGAAAGGCCACTGGCTTTTGGGAACGCTCGTACGGTTCAGGCCAAGAGCATAAGTCGGGCGCGCAGGCTACGCGCCGACCAGACCGTTCCTGAACGGGTGTTGTGGCCTCTCCTCAGAAGTTTCCGAGATAGGCAAGTCAAGTTTCGGCGTCAGGTTCCCATCGGGCCCTATATTGCCGACTTCGCCAGCCATCAGCCGCGTCTTGTCATAGAGCTGGACGGCGATACGCATGGCACTGAACAGGCCGAACGCCACGACGCAAAGCGGACCGCCTTCCTCAACAGCGTCGGCTATCAGGTGCTCCGCTTCACCAATGGTGACGTGGCCACAAACCAGGATGGTATCTGGGATACCATTGCTGCCGCCCTCGATGCGCCGTCGGCTTTCTCGCCTCCTTCCCCCTTGTGGGGAGGGATAGAGGGAGGGGGTCCTTCAGTGGATAACAGCACGACCCCCACCCCCGACCCCTCCCCTCAAGGGGGAGGGGAGGAAGAGCCTTTGGGTTTGACGGCGGCGGAACTGATTGATCGGCTGCAGGCGGGGCCGACCAATGCCGTGCCGGGACGGGGCGTCTCACCGGCGCTGCTGCCGTTGGCGCGCTATCGGGACCTGTTCGCGGCGCTGCCGGACAAGATCCAAGCCGAGGTGACGGCGCGTTGGGGTGACCCCGCCAGCGACCCCTTTATGCGCGGCGATGGCTTCCATCTGCCGGCGCTGCGCTTTGGCAATGTCACCGTGCTGCTGCAGCCGGCGCGCGGCTATCAGCTCGACGAAACGGCCAGCTATCACGATCCGGCGCTGGTGCCGCCGCACGCCTATCTCGCTGCGTATCTGTGGCTGCGCCACGACTTCGGCGCGCATGCGCTGATCCACAATGGCAAGCATGGCACGCTGGAATGGCTGCCGGGCAAGGCGACGGCGCTCGACGTCGCCAGCTATTCGGATGCGCTCTGGGGCCAGCTGCCGCATCTTTATCCCTTCATCGTCAACGACCCCGGCGAGGGCACGCAGGCCAAGCGGCGCAGCGGCGCCGTGATCATTGATCATCTGGTGCCGCCGCTGACGCGGGCGGAGACCTATGGGCCGCTGAAAGACCTCGAAGCGCTGCTCGACGAATACTACGCCGCCTCAGGCATGGACCGGCGCCGGCTGGCCGACCTCAAGCGCCGCATCCTCGATTTCACCCGGGACAGCCGGCTCGACCGCGACATCGGCCTGCCCGAGGACGAGACGCAGGCGCTGATCAAGATCGACAATTTCCTCTGCGACCTCAAGGAAGCCCAGATCCGCGACGGGCTGCATATCTTCGGGCAATCGCCGCAGGGCGATCTGCAGCGCGATCTCATCGTGGCGCTGGCCCGCGTGCCGCGCGGCGAGGGGGCTGGCGAGGCCTCGCTGATCCGCGCGCTGGCTGATGATCTCAAGCTGGGTTTCGACCCGCTGACGGCCAAGCTCGGTGAGCCCTGGACGGGGCCCGCGCTGGGCGCGGCGGTGACCCGCACGCTGGGCGATGTGGTGGAATATCTCGAGGCCAGGGCAGCCGAGCTGGTCGATGGCGCGCCGGTTCCGCCGGACTGGACGGCCACACGCGCTGTGATGGAAACGGTGGAGACGATCATCCGCCCGCGTCTGGCCGCTTCGGGCCCGGCCGAGGTGGCGGCGCTGCTTGATGGGCTGGACGGCAAGTTCATTGCGCCGGGGCCGTCGGGCGCCCCCTCGCGCGGGCGGCTCGACGTGCTGCCGACGGGGCGCAATTTCTATTCGGTCGACAATCGCGCTGTGCCCACGCCCACCGCCTGGCAGTTGGGGCAGAAATCGGCGGAGAGCCTCGTGCTGCGCCATCTGCAGGACCATGGCCAGCATCTGCGCGCGGTGGCGCTCTCGGTGTGGGGCACGGCCAATATGCGCACCGGCGGCGATGACATTGCCCAGGCGCTGGCGCTGATCGGCGCGCGGCCGACCTGGGACCCGGGCTCGCTGCGCGTCTCGGGCTATGAGATCATCCCGCTGGCAAAACTGGGCCGGCCGCGTGTCGACGTGACGCTGCGCATCTCGGGTTTTTTCCGCGACGCCTTTCCGGCGCAGATGGCGCTGTTCGACCGGGCGATCCGCGCCATCGGCGCGCTGGACGAGCCGGTGGACGACAATCCCATCGCCGCCCGCATGCGCAGCGATGCGCTGGGGCTGATGGCCGAGGGGCAGGACAAGGACGCAGCGGGGCTGGCGGCTGGGCATCGCATTTTCGGGTCCAAGCCGGGCAGCTATGGCACCGGGCTCAATGCGCTGATCGACAGCGGCGCCTGGTCATCCAAGGTCGATCTGGCCACCCAGACGTTGGATTGGGGCCAATATGCCTATGGCGCCAGGGCCAATGGCACGCCCGAACGCGCCCGCTTTGCTGCCCGGCTGTCGGACATCGATGCGGTGATCCACAACCAGGACAATCGCGAGCATGACCTGCTCGACAGTGACAATTACTACCAATTCGCCGGCGGGCTGTCGGTGGCAGCCGAGACGCTGACCGGGCGTCAGCCGGCGGCCTATCACAATGACCATTCGCGCCCGGAACGGCCGCTGATCAAGACGCTGGAGGAGGAGATCAGCCACGTCATGCGGTCGCGCGTGGTCAATCCGAAATGGCTCGATGGCGTCAAGCGCCACGGCTATCGCGGCGCCTTCGAGATCATCGCCACCGTGGACTTCATGTTTGCCTTTGCCGCCACCACCGGCGCGGTCAAGACGCATCACTTCGACCTGGCCTTCGAGGCCTTCATCGAGGACGAGGCGACGCGCGGCTTCATCCAGACCAGCAACGCCCATGGCTATGACGAGCTGATCGCCAAGTTCAACGACGCGCGCGAGCGCGGGCTGTGGACCCCCAGGTCCAATTCCGCCTATGCCTATCTCGAGGAGACACCATGACCGATCTGCCCGAAAAGCCCCTCAAGAAGACCGATCTGATGAGCGAGGCGGAGCGCGACGCCTACCATGCCGAAAAGATGAAGAAGAAGCGCGAGGCGCGGAACCGGATTCTCGCCACCAAGACGCAGGAAAAGGGCCTGCTGATCGTCCACACCGGCAAGGGCAAGGGCAAGTCGACGGCGGCCTTTGGCATGGTGTTCCGCGCGCTGGGCCATGGCTTCAAGGTGGGCGTGGTGCAGTTCGTCAAGGGCGTGTGGGACACCGGCGAGCGCGATGTGCTGCTCAAATTTCCCGAGCTGGTGACCATCAATGCCATGGGCGAGGGCTTCACCTGGGACGTCGCCGACCGCCAGCGCGACCTGGCGGCGGCGCGGCGGGCCTGGGACCAGGCCAAGAGCCTGATCATGGACCCCAGCTACAAGATGGTGCTGCTCGACGAGCTCAATATCTGCCTGCGCTATGACTATCTGCCGATCGATGAGGTGGTTGAGTTCCTCAAGAACAAGCCCGCCGATACCCATGTCATCGTCACCGGGCGCAATGCCAAGGACGAGCTGATCGAGATCGCCGATCTGGTCACCGAAATGACCGAGATCAAGCACCACTTCCGCGCCGGCGTGAAGGCGCAGAGCGGCATCGAATTTTAGCAGGCGCCGGCCTTGAGCGAGGCGACCATCTGTTCGACGGCGGGGTCCATCTCTGCCCGGTCGCGCTGGGAGTATTCCACGCGGAACGACGCGTAGCTGGTGCCGTCGCAGAGCAGGATCAGCCGCTGATAGAGGATGCGACCGCTTTGGGTGCCTGAGAAACTGGCCCAGCGCGGCGTGCTGGCCTGATAGGTCAGGTTCCAGCCGGCCTCTTCGGTATAGCCGATGGCCGCGGCGACTTCGCTTTCAAAGTCCGGCTCCATCAGATTGCCGCCCCAGACCAGCAGGTCGATGGGCTTGCCTTCAGTGGTGAAGGCCTGGCCGTCGCCGTTTTCGCTCTCGCCCTGTCCGGCAAAGCCGGGCGGAATATCGATGCCAAAGCCGAAGCGGGCATTGTCATAATGCAGCCAGCCCTGGGCGAAGGCCGGGGCGGTGAACAGGGCAAAGAGGATGAGGACGATTGTGCGCATGCCGGCAAGTCTGCCAGCGCCGACCGTCTGAGGCAAGGCGCCTCAGACCACCACGATACCGGCGTGTTTGGCCTTTTCCTCGGGCTCGACATGGATGGTGATCTGCACCTCGCGCACCGCTTCGCGCAGCTTGGCCTCGATGTCGTCGCAGATGGCATGGGCGGCATCCACCGTCATCGAGCCGGGCACCACCAGATGGAAATCGATGAAGGTCATGCGGCCCGCCTGGCGGGTGCGGATGTCATGCGCCTCGATGGCGCCCTCGGCATTGGTCGCGATCACCTCGCGAATGGTCGCCTGAATATCCTTGGGCACGGCGACATCCATCAGCCCGCCAACGCTGTCGCGGATGACGCTCCAGCCCGACCACAGGATATTGAGCGCGACCAGGCCCGCCAGGATCGAATCGAGCGGCGCCCAGCCGGTGAGATAGACCAGCGCCAGGCCGACCAGCACGCCAGCGGTCGAGACCACATCGGTCATCAGATGCTTGCCATCGGCCTCCAGCGACACCGAGCGCACGCGCCGGCCATAGCGGATCAGCACCAGCGCCCAGACCACATTGATGGCCGTGGCCACCACGCTGATAGCCATGCCCTGGATGGGCGCATCGGGCAGCTCGGGCGCTATAAAGCCCAGCACCGCCTCGCGCACGATCAGGATGGCCGCCACGATGATCATGACGCCCACGATGACGGCCGAAAAATACTCCGCCTTGTGATAGCCATAGGGCAGGGCGGCATCGGCCGGCTTCTGCGCCAGCCAGACCGCCACCAGCGCCACCAGGGCCGTCACCACATTGACGATCGATTCCAGCGCGTCCGAATAGAGCGCCACCGAGCCGGTGATGCGCCAGGCCAGCACCTTGAGGCCCAGCACAACCAGGCCCACAACCAGACTGACTGCGGCAACAGTCAGCGTCCGTTTTGCGGTGGTGGTCATGCGCAGGTCCTGCCTTGGTGTAAACCAAGCCCATAGCCGCCGAGGCGGCGTGCGACAAGTCCTTGAATTTGCAAATCATTTTCAGAAGCATTCTTATCTGCAGCGCGTGCGGGCCAACCCATTGATTGACCAAGGGCTTCTGTCCCCCTAGAACCGGTTATGCGCAGAGTTCCCACGAAGGAACTGAAACAGAATTCGGTGCGGTCGACCCAAATCGGGGACCAACTCCGGAGCTGCAACGGTCTTGAGCGAACCTGCCTCTTTGTCGAAGAGGCGATGATGACGGCTTTTTTCGCGGCAATGCCGCACCACACGGACAGGATCGTGGCCGGAATCGGCTTTGCTTCGGCTGTCCGCAGCGACGAGCTGGTGGCGCTGGTCACGGCGTGCCTTGTCGAAGCCGGTATCGCACCCGAGCAACTGATTGCCATTGCCACCCATGTCCGCAAGCAGGGCGCGTCCCAACTGGCGGCGCTGGCCACGCATTTTGACGTGCCGCTGCGTCTGCTGACCGATGACGATCTGTCGGGCAATGTGCCTGGCGTCGCGGAAGCCGTGGCCGCCGAGGCGGGTGCCGTTCTGCTGCCCAAGCGCAAATCGGCCCTGGCCACCTGCGCCCTGGCAATCTGCGCGCCGGACTTTGTGGTGAGCGGTTTCGGTCAGCCCGCTTCGCTCAGCCGCGTCACGGCGGCGTCGACGCTATCGACTTCGATCGCCGGGCCATAGACAGGGCGCGCAATCATGATGACCTTGACCCCCAGCCGCATGGCCGCGTCCAGCTTTGCCGCCGTCTGCCCGCCACCGGAATTCTTGGTGACCAGATGAGTGATTCTCTCGCCATCCATCAGCGCGATCTCGTCGGCCAGCCCATAGGGCGGGCGGCTCTGCAGCAGGCGCGCATGCGCCGGAATGGCCATGGCCGGCGTTTCGATCAGCCGCACCACGAACTGGCAATCCCTACGCTCGAGGAATTGCTCGAGCCCGGCATGGCCGGTGGTGAGCAGCACCCGGGCGCCCGGCGGCAGGCAGGCGGCCGCCTCGCTGGTTGTTTCCACATGGGTCCAATTGGCGCCGTCCGCCGGCGTCCAGGCGGGCCGCAGGATGCGCAGCAGCGGCACGCCGGTTTCGCGCGACGCCGCCACGGCATTGAGCGAAATCTGCCCGGCATAGGGATGGGTGGCATCGACCAGCCAATCGACCGCACCGGCCCGCAGGGCTGCGGCGAGCCCGGCCACGCCGCCGAAGCCACCGATGCGCACGGCGCCCGGCGGCAGCAGCGGCGCCTGGGTGCGCCCGGCCAGGGATGTGGTGACGGCGTGGCCGAGGGCCACCAGACGTTCAGCGAGGTCGCGGGCTTCCGCCGTGCCGCCCAGGATCAGGATGTTCATCGTCGCAACGGGCCTCCCCGCGCGAACTGTGCCCGTTCGGGCCGGGGCTCACAAGCGCGCAATGGTCGCGGTCTCCGGCGCGCCGCTAGCCTCTCGGGGATGCGCTGATGTTTGGCTGGATCCGCAAGCCGCGCCAAAAGGGCCATTTCGCCGCGCTCGACCATGCCGATTTTCCGCGGCTCGAGCCCGGCACCGTCTGGCTGGTGGGGGCTGGGCCGGGGGGCCCGGGCCTTGTCTCGCTGCTGGCCTTTTCCGGCATCGGCCAGGCCGATGTGATCGTGCATGACGCGCTGGTCTCGTCCGATTTGCTGGCCATGGCGCCGCCCCATGTCGAGCGTATCTTTGCCGGCAAGCGCGGCGGCAAGCCCTCGCCCAAGCAGGCCGATATCTCCCTGCAACTGATCGCCCTGGCCAAGGCTGGCAAGCGCGTGCTGCGCCTCAAGGGCGGCGACCCCTATATGTTCGGCCGCGGCGGCGAAGAGGCCGGTGCGCTGCACCGCGCCGGGATAAAATTCCGCATCGTGCCGGGCATTTCCTCCGGGCTGGGCGGGCTCGCCTATGCCGGCATTCCCATCACCCATCGCGACACCAACCACGCCGTGATGTTCCTCACCGGGCATGATGAATCCGGCGCCGTGCCGCAGGGCGTCGACTGGCCGGCGGTGGCCCAGGCCGCGCCGGTGCTGGTGATGTTCATGGCCGTCAAGCATCTGGGCGCCATTGCCGGCCGGTTGCTGGCCGCAGGGCGGGACCCGAATGAACGCCTCGCGATCGTCTCCCATGCCGCCAGCCCGCAGCAGAACGTCATCGAGACGACGCTGGGCGAAGCCGAAGCGCTGACCGATGTGCCAACCCCGGCCATTGTGGTGCTGGGGCCGGTCAGCGCCTATCGCGAGAGCCTCGACTGGTATGTCGGGCAGGCCCGGGAGCATGTGTTTGGCTAAGGGTCTGGTTATCGGTGCACCACGCTCGGGCTCGGGCAAGACGGTCATTACCCTGGGCCTGCTCGCAGCCCTGCGCCGTCGTGGCGTGGTTGTGGCGCCGGCCAAGACCGGGCCGGACTATATCGACCCGGCGTTTCTCGGCCGTGCCGCATTGCGCGAGGCGGTCAATCTTGACCCCTGGTCGATGGCGCCCGCCCGCCTGCACCAACTGGCGGCGACCCAGGCAACGGGCGCCGACCTGCTGCTGATCGAGGGCGTGATGGGCCTGTTTGACGGCGCAGCGGACGGGCAGGGCTCGACCGCCGATCTCGCTGAACTGCTGGGCCTGCCGGTGGTGCTGGTGGTCGATGCCGATCGGCAGAGCCAATCCATCGCGCCGCTGGTGGCCGGCTTTGCCCATTGGCGCGCCGGGGTGCGCGTGGCCGGCGTCATTCTCAATCGCGTGGCCTCGGCCAAGCATGAGCGCATGCTGGTCGATGCGCTGGCGGCCACCGGCATTGCCTGCCTGGGCGCCATTCCGCGCAATGCTGGCCTTGTGGTGCCCGAGCGGCATCTGGGCCTGGTGCTGCCCGGCGAAGTGGGGGCCTTCGAGGCTTTTCTCGAACAGGCGGCGGGCGCCATGGGCGATTTCATCGATCTTGAGGCGCTCTTGGCCCTCGCCATGCCGCTGGGCGACAGCGCCGCTGGCCCAGCGCCACTGGCGCCGCTGGGCCAGCATATCGCCATCGCCCGCGACGACGCTTTTGCCTTTGCCTATCCGCATCTGCTCGACGGCTGGCGGGCCATGGGCGCGCAGGTGACGCCGTTCTCGCCGCTGCGCGACGAGGCGCCGGACGCCAGCGCCGATGCCGTGTTCCTGCCCGGCGGCTATCCGGAACTGCATGGCGCAACGCTGGCCAATGCCAATGCGTTCAAGACCGGGCTGCTGGCGGCGCGGGAGCGTGGCGCGCTGATCTATGGCGAATGCGGGGGCTTCATGGTGCTGGGCGAGGCGCTGGTCGACAAGGCCGGGGAGAGCCACCCCATGACCGGGCTGTTGCCGCTGACTACCCGCATCGACCGGCCCAAGCGCGTACTCGGCTACCGCCGGCTGCTGCAGGCGGGCGATCTGCCCTGGCCGGCGCGGCTCAATGGCCATGAGTTCCATTATTCCTCGGCGCGGCAGAGCCGGCTCGAACCGCTGTTTGCCGCCACCGATGCGCGGGGCGAGGCGCTGCCGGACATGGGCGCGGTGATCGGGCGGGTCATGGGGTCTTACGCCCATGTGATCGATGCGGCATAAGCAGGCCATGACGCGCGCATTGATGTTCATGGGCACCGGATCGGACGTGGGCAAATCCCTGCTGGTGGCGGGGCTGTGCCGGGCGCTGGCCAATCGCGGGCTGCGCGTGGCGCCCTTTAAGCCGCAGAACATGAGCAACAACGCCGCCGTGACGGCCGATGGCGGCGAGATCGGGCGGGCCCAGGCGCTGCAGGCGCGGGCGGCGCGGCGTGCGCCGGTGACGGCGATGAACCCCGTGCTGCTCAAGCCCGAGCTGGAAACCGGCTCGCAGGTGGTGGTGCGCGGCCAGCGCCGCGCCTCGATGAGTGCGCGCAGCTATTGGGCCGAACGTGGCCAGCTCATGCCCGAAGTCTTGGCCGCGTTCCGCGAGCTGGCAGAAGAGGTCGACGTGGTGCTGGTCGAGGGCGCCGGCAGCGCCTCCGAGGTCAATCTGCGCCGCAATGATATTGCCAATTTCGGCTTTGCCCAGGCCGCGGGCGTGCCGGTGGTGCTGGTGGGCGATATTGAGCGCGGCGGGGTGATTGCGTCTATTGCCGGAACGTTCGCTGTGATCGACCCAGCCGATGCCGCGCTGATCCGGGCGAGTCTCATCAACAAATTCCAGGGTGATCCGACCCTGTTTGCCGATGGTATTGCCTTTCTGGCGCAGCGCACCGGCGTGCCGTGCCTGGGGCCGGTGCCGTGGTTTGCCGATGCGGCGCGCCTGCCGGCCGAGGATGTGCTGGGGCTCAAGGGCAGTATCGGCCCCAGGGACGGCGGCTATGTCATTGCCGTGCCGCAACTGCCGCGCATCGCCAATTTCGACGATCTCGATCCGCTGCGCGCCGAACCGGGCGTCACGGTGATGCTGGTTCAGCCCGGCGAGGCCCTGCCGCGCCAGGCCGATCTCATCATCCTGCCCGGCTCCAAGGCGACGCGCGGTGACCTAGCCGCGCTGCGCGCCAATGGCTGGGACATCGATATCGCCGCTCATCACCGCGCCGGTGGCCAGGTGCTGGGGATCTGCGGCGGCTACCAGATGCTGGGCAAGTCCATCGCCGACCCCGAGGGAATCGAAGGCGCGCCCGGCGTGTCGAAGGGCCTGGGCCTGCTCGATGTTGCGACGGTGCTGACGCCGGTCAAGCAATTGCGCGTCGAAGCGGCGACGCACGCCGCGACGGGCACGGCGATCAGCGGCTATCACATGCATATGGGCGTGACCGAGGGACCCGATCGCCAGCGGCCCTTTGCCCATGTGTCAGAGCTGCCCGAGGGCGCGATCAGCGCCGATGGACGCGTAGCGGGCACGTATTTGCACGGGCTGTTCGCCGCCGATGGCTTCCGCCGCGCCCTCTTGGGCAATGTCGCCAGCCCCGATCTGGCTTATGAGGCTGGCATCGAGGCGGTGCTCGACGCGCTGGCCGCCCATCTCGAGACCCATCTTGATATCGATGCCCTGCTGGGGCTCGCCGAACCGGTGAGGCTGCACCCATGACTGCGCTGATTGCGCCCTTCGCCCTGCTGCTCGAACGTCTGCTGGGCTATTCGCCGCGGCTGGTCGCGGCCATTGGTCATCCGGTGATGTGGTTCGGCAAGGTGATCGACTATCTCGAGACCCGTCTCAATACACCGACGCGCACACCGCAGCAGCGGCGCCAGGCCGGCATTGTCGCCCATGGCCTGCTGCTGGCGCTGGTGCTGGTGGTGAGCGTGATCGTGCAGCAGGCGGTGCGGGCCTTTCCGGGCGGGATTGTCTTTGAAATCCTGCTGGCGACGCCCTTCCTCGCGCAGAAAGAATTGGGCCGGGCCGTGCAGGCAGTGGCGCTGGCCCTGCGGACCTCGCTGGACGCGGGGCGCGAGGCGGTGAGCCATATCGTGGGGCGCGATACGCAGGCGCTGGACGAAGCCGGCGTTTCCCGCGCCGCCATCGAGACGCTGGCCGAGAGCACCTGCGACGGCGTGGTCGCGCCCTGGTTCTGGCTGGTGATCTTCGGCCTTCCGGGCATCGCGCTCTACAAGGCCATCAACACCGCCGATTCCATGATTGGCCATCGCAACGAGCGCTATATCGACTATGGCTGGGCGGCGGCAAAGCTCGATGACCTCGCCAACTGGATCCCGGCGCGGCTCAGTGCCGTTTTGATCACGGCGGCCTGTTTCATCACGCCCCATGCCAGCCCGTCGGGCGCCTGGGCCATGGCGCGCCGCGACGCGCGCAAGCATGCCTCGCCCAATTCCGGCTGGCCGGAAGCCAGCTTTGCCGGGGCACTGGGCTTTCGTCTGGGTGGACCGCGCAGCTATGCCGGCGAGATGATCGATCTCCCCAGCTTTGGCGACGGCAAGTCGGTACTGGCCGGCAGCGACATCCTGCGCGCGCTGGTGCTGTATCGGGCAACGCTCAATGTGCTGCTCGGCGTCAGCGTGCTGCTGGCGCTCCTGCTGTGGCGCGCCGGTTCGTGAGGGGCGGGGTGATGGTCACCCAGATCAGGCCTGGTGCAGACGCCGTTCGCCCTTGAGCGTCATGGGCAGGCCCGCGACGACGAAATAGACATCGTCGCACAGCTCGGCGAGGCGCTGATGCGCGCTGCCGGCCAGGTCCCGGAAGGTGCGGGCCATGGCATTGTCGGGCACGATGCCCAGGCCCACCTCATTGCTGACCAGGATGATGCGGCAATCCCTGATCTCGCCCAGCGTGGCGCCCAACACCTCGACATGGTCGGCCACATCATGATTGCCGATGAGCAGATTGGTGATCCACAGCGTCAGGCAATCGACCAGGATCACATCATGGTGTGGGGCGGCCTTGATGAGGGCACGCGAGAGTTCGAGCGGCTCCTCGATGGTGGCAAAGCGCCCGGCGCGGCCGGCCTTGTGGCTGGCGACACGGTCGCGCATCTCGGCGTCGAGCGCCTCGGCGGTGGCCAGATAGGCTGGCCTCTCGCCGCTGCGCAGCGCCAGATTCTCGGCAAAAGCCGTCTTTCCCGACCGGGCACCGCCCAGCACCAGCACGTGTCGCACCATGATCTGATCCCTCTTCGATTGGCCGCAGGACAGGGCCCGCCGTCCCTGTGATGTGCCTGTTGTGCAGCAAGCAGGCAAGCCATGCAAACCTGCCCCTTGGCATGGACATTTTGTGGCTTATCCTACTTTCGTCTTATCGGCTTTCGCACTATGGTCCGCCGCAAAACCAGCTCCTAGAATCCTTGTTTCCGATCCGGAGAATCCGAGCGTGACCAGATACTACCTTGGCGTTGATGGCGGTGGCACCAATTGCCGCGTTCGTCTGGCCGATGAAAATCTCAAAACGCTCGCTGAAGTTCGCAACGGCCGCTCCAATCTGCAGATCGATGCCGGTGAGCCCGCCTACAAGGCGATCTCGGACGGCACGCGCGATGTGTTCAAGGAAGCCGGGCTCGATTTCGCTGAAACCGCCAATACCTATGCCTGCTTCGGCATGGCCGGCGGCCGCATGGATACCGCCCGCGACGCCTTTGCCGCGCGCGACTGGCCCTTTGCCGGGGTCAAGGTCTATGACGACATCGATATTGCCCATGCCGGCGCGCTGGGCGGCGGAGAGGGCGGCGTCATCATCGTTGGCACCGGCTCGGCCGCCATGTCCATCGTCGATGGCAAGCGCCACCAGGCCGGCGGCTGGGGCTTTCCCACCGGCGACCAGATGAGCGGCGCGATCCTCGGCCGTGAACTGATGCGTTATTCGGTCGAGGCCGAAGACGGGCTGGTCGAAGCCTCGCCGCTGACCAAGGCCGTGATCGCCAAGCTGGGCGGCAACAACCAGGCCGTGATGGCCTGGGCCTTTGCCACGGGCCTCAACCTGACCATCCTCAGCGACGATGGCAGCGAGGGCTGCGATGATGCCCTGATCGGCCGCGCCCCGGCCGAGTTCGGCAAGCTGATGCCGCTGTTCATCGAATATCTCGAAAAGGGCGACCCGGTCGCCGACAAGATGCTGGCCATCGAACTGGGCTATGTCGATACCTATGCCCGCTGGTTCAAGGCGCATGGCGCCAAGGTCATGGCCGTTGTCGGCGGCTTTGGCGAACGCCTGTTCCCCATTCTGCAGCAGCACTACGGTGACTTTGTTGCTTTGCCCAAATTCGAACCCCTGCATGGCGCGGTGATCCTCGCCAAGCAGAACTTCTCCGCCTGAACCCCGCTTCAAACAGGGACTTGCCCCGTGTCCAGCCGTATCATTCCCGTCCAGCCCTTTGACTATGTGGTGTTCGGCGCCACTGGCGACCTGACCAAGCGCAAGCTGATCCCGGCTCTGTATCACCGCTTCAAGGACGGCCAGTTCGACGAGAACAGCCGCATCATCGGCGCCTCGCGCTCCAAGCTGACCTCGGCCGACTTCCAGAAGACGGCGCGCGACGCCATCACGGCCTTTGTCGAAAAGCAGTATCAGGACGAGGCGGTGATCGAGCGCTTTGTCAAGATCTTCAGCTATGTGCCGGTCGATGCCAGCAACCCCGAAGGCTCGGGCGATCTGGGCAAGGCGCTGCGCGACGATCCCAAGATCGTGCGCGCCTTCTACCTGGCCGTGGCGCCCGACCTGTTCGAGCCCATCGCCGAATATCTGCACAAAAAGAAGCTCTACCGTCGCGATGCCCGCGTGGTGATCGAAAAGCCGCTCGGCCATGACCTGGCGTCGTCGATGGAAATCAACGATGGGGTGGCCAAGATCTTCAAGGAAGATCAGGTCTATCGCATCGACCATTACCTGGGCAAAGAGACGGTGCAGAACCTCTTGGCCCTGCGCTTTGCCAATACGCTGTTCGAGCCAATCTGGAACAGCGCCCATATCGACCATGTGCAGCTGACCGTGGCCGAGAGCGTCGGCGCCGGCACGCGCGGCTATTACGACGAATCCGGTGCGCTGCGCGACATGATCCAGAACCACATGCTGCAGCTGCTGTGCCTGGTGGCCATGGAGCCCCCGGCCAGCGACGACGCCAATGCCCTGCGCGACGAAAAGCTCAAGGTGCTGCGCTCCCTCAAGCCGATCAGCAATGGCGATGTGTCCAAGAACACCGTGCGCGGCCAGTACAAGGGCGTCAGCTCGGAAACCACGTCGGTGGCCAGCTATCAGGACGAGCTGCCCGAGGACAAAAAGGGCAGCCGCACTGAGACCTTCGTGGCCCTCAAGGCCGAGGTCGAGAACTGGCGCTGGGCCGGCGTGCCGTTCTACTTCCGCACCGGCAAGCGCATGGCCAGCCGCGTCTCGGAAATCTGCATCCAGTTCAAGCCCATTCCGCACTCGATCTTTGACCATGCCGAAGGCGCGCCCAAGGCCAACAAGCTGGTGATCCGCCTGCAGCCCGACGAAGGCGTCAAGCTGCTGATGATGATCAAGGACCCCGGTCCGGGCGGCATGCGCCTGCGCGAAGTGCCGCTCAACCTCAGCTTTGCCCAGGCCTTCTCCGAGCGCACGCCGGAAGCCTATGAGCGCCTGCTGATGGACGTGATCCGTGGCAGCCAGACGCTGTTCATGCGCCGCGACGAGCTGGAAGCAGCCTGGATGTGGGTCGACCCCATCCGCCAGGCCTGGGACCGCTCGAGCGAACCGCCGCAGGGCTATACCGCCGGCACCTGGGGCCCCAGCGGCTCGATCGCCCTGATCGAACGCGACGGCCGCACCTGGTATGAGGACGACAACTAGGGCCTTGCCCTCCCCCTTGAGGGGAAGGTAGCGACGCTGGGCCCAAAGGCCCTGGCAAAGTTGGGGAGGGGCATCCCGTGACACACGGAGCGCCCCTCACTCGGTCCCGCCCCGCAAGGGGGAGGGAAGAGAAAGAACCGCCCAGGCGGCAAGAGGACTGAAGCATGACCATCGAGCGCCGCAGCTTTGCCGACAAGCCAACCCTGGCCAAGGAACTGGCCGAGGCCGTTGCCGACCGCATCCGCCATGCGATCGAGACCCGGGGCGAAGCCGCCATTGCCGTCAGCGGTGGCTCGACGCCGGCGCGTTTTTTCCAGTCCCTGGGCAAGACCAAGGATATCGACTGGTCCAAGGTCATCGTGACGCTGGTGGACGAGCGCTGGGTCGACGAGACCAGCGACCGCTCCAACGCCATGCTGGTCAATGAAAAGATGCTGCAGGGTCCGGCGGCCATTGCCCGCTTCTTCCCGCTCTATTCGGGCGGCGATGAGCCCGATGCTGCCGGCGTCGCGCGCACCAATGCCGCGCTTGCCGAGCTGCCGCGCCCCTTTGCCGCCGTCGTGCTGGGCATGGGCAGCGATGGCCATACCGCTTCGTTCTTTCCCGGTGGCGACACGCTGGCCCAGGCCCTGACGGCCGAGGGGCCGACGCTGGCCATCCGCGCGCCGGGCGCAGGCGAACCGCGCATCACTTTTACCCTTCCGCGCCTCCTCCAGGCGGATGGGCTATACCTTCACATCGAAGGGGAGGAAAAGGCCGCCGTGCTCGACACCGCACTGGGTGAGGGTCCCACCGAGGACATGCCCATTCGTGCCGTCCTGCGGTCCGGCCACGCCGTGAACGTCTACTGGTGCCCCTAAGTCCCCTCGGCGGTCCCCAATTGACCGCCCTGGCCACGAAGGGCTCCAGGCTGAACAAGGAGCTCGCCTATGTCTGTTCGTCAGGCCATTCAGGATGTCACCGACCGCATTGCGGCCCGTAGCCGCGACAGCCGTCGTGACTATCTCAACCGTCTGGACGGTGCGCGCGAAGCCGGCGTGAACCGGGCCGTGCTGTCATGCGGCAATCTCGCCCATGCCTTTGCCGCCTGCTCGCCCGCCGAAAAGGCCGCCCTGGCCGGCAACAAGACGCTGAACCTGGGCATTATCACCAGCTACAACGACATGCTGAGCGCCCATCAGCCCTATCAATTCTATCCCGACATCATCAAGCAGGCGGCCCGCGAGATCGGCGCCACCGCCCAGGTCGCCGGCGGCGTGCCAGCGATGTGCGACGGCGTCACCCAGGGCCAGCCGGGCATGGATCTCAGCCTGTTCAGCCGCGACGTGATCGCCATGGCGACAGCCATTTCGCTCAGCCACAACATGTTCGATGCCGCGGTCTATCTGGGCATCTGCGACAAGATCGTGCCAGGCCTGCTGATCGGCGCGCTGACCTTTGGCCATCTGCCGGCCGTGTTCGTGCCCGCAGGGCCCATGCCTTCGGGCATCCCCAATGACGAAAAGTCCAAGGTCCGCCAGCTCTATATGGAGGGCAAGGTCGGCCGCGCGGAACTGCTCGAAGCCGAATCCAAATCCTATCACTCGGCCGGCACCTGCACCTTCTACGGCACCGCCAATTCCAACCAGATGCTCATGGAAATCATGGGCCTGCATCTGCCGGGCGCCAGCTTCGTCAATCCCGGCACGCCGCTGCGCGATGCGCTGACGCGCGAGGCCACGGTGCGCGCGCTGTCGCTGACCGCGCTGGGCAACAACTACACGCCGGTCGGCCATGTCATCGACGAAAAGTCGATCGTCAATGGCCTCGTCGGCCTGCATGCCACGGGCGGCTCGACCAACCACACCATGCACCTGATTGCCATCGCCGCCGCAGCCGGGCTGCAGGTGACCTGGGACGATATGAGCGATCTCAGCGATGCGACCCCGCTGCTGGCCCGCGTCTATCCCAATGGCGTGGCCGATGTGAACCATTTCCACGCCGCTGGCGGCATGGGCTTCCTCATCCAGGAACTGCTTGAGAGCGGCCATCTGCACGAAGACGTCAAGACCGTCTGGGGCGATGGCCTGTCCAACTACACCGTCGAGGCCAAGCTGATCGACGAGAAGCTGGCCTATGAGGCCTCGCCCAAGGAATCGGCCCTGCCCAAGGTGCTGACCAAGGTGGCAACGCCCTTCCAGGAAACCGGCGGCCTCAAGCTGCTGAGCGGCAATCTCGGCCGCTCGGTGATCAAGGTCTCGGCCGTCAAGCCCGAGCACCGCGTCATCGAAGCCCCGGCCAAGGTGTTCCATGGCCAGGAAGGCCTGCAGGCGGCCTTCAAGGCGGGCGAATTGACCGGCGACATGATCGCCGTGGTGCGCTTCTCGGGCCCGCGCGCCCTGGGCATGCCCGAGCTGCACAAGCTGACCCCGGCGCTGGGCGTGCTGCAGGATCGCGGCTTCAAGGTGGCGCTGCTCACCGACGGCCGCATGTCGGGCGCCTCGGGCAAGGTGCCTGCCGCCATCCACATGACCCCCGAGGCCGTCGACGGCGGCCCGATCAGCAAGATCCGCGATGGAGACATGATCCGTCTCGATGCCAACCTGGGCACGCTGACCTTTTTGGGCGACGAGAAAGAATTCTTCTCCCGCACCCCGGCCACCGAGGACCTGCGCAGCCAGCATTTCGGCATGGGCCGCGAGCTCTTCGCTGGCTTCCGGAGCCTGGTGGGCGTGGCGGACCGCGGCGCGAGCGTGTTTCAGTAGGGCACGACAGGCCTGGTCAGGGCATAGGCCCAGCCAGGCATCGCCCCTTGGCGGCCAGCGCAACCGGCGCGCTGTCGGCAGCTACCCAGCGCGGCAGGGCCCGGCCATAAACCGCCCTGTCCGCCGGCGTCAGCCGGGCGACCACATGGTCGGCGATCGCATCGAGGTCAGAGCACCCCGCCGCGATGGCCACCTGCAGATGCAGCGCGGCCTTGAGCAGGTTGCCGTCGGTCTCGCCCATCTCCTGCAAGAGCACCGCCAGCAGCGCCGAGGCGCGGCGGTCTCCCGCCAGAGCCGAGCGCTCCAGCGCCTTGAGGCTCGCAGCGCTACCGAGCGGCTCCCTGATGCCGCCTGCCGGCAGCGGCCCCAGAGTATCCGGGGCAGCTAGACGGCCCGACTGCGCGGCTGCACAATCAATGATCAATAGACTACAGCTGATAACAAGCAGGCAGATGCGCATGTTTGTTCCTCATTTGTTCAGAGGAACATTGCATGAACGAATACTGTGAGTCGAGACCGATTCGTGCGCCATTCGACTGGGCCAGACGCGGGTGCGATGCCAAGTTGTTGTCGGCGGGAGTGTCCTGCTGGCGCGCGGAAGAGCTCAGGCGGCGGCCGCCACGCAGATCTGGTTGCGCCCGTCGCGCTTGGCGGCATAGAGGGCCTCATCGGCGGCCCTGAGCATGGCTTCAGCGGAACCTGCGCGCAGCGAAGACACGCCCAGGCTGGCCGTCACCACCAGATTGTCACCGTTTGGCAGGTTCAGGGCCGATCCGGCGATTTTTGCACGCATCGCTTCGGCCAGGCTGGCGGCATCGGCGTCGTCGCAGCCGGGCGCAATTACCACGAACTCCTCACCGCCATAGCGGATGACCGTGTCGCTGGACCGGACCGAGGCCATGATCATGGCACAGACATGCCGCAGCACCTTGTCGCCAACATCGTGCCCATAGGTGTCGTTGACATGCTTGAAGTGATCAAGGTCGATCATCACCGTCGAAAGCGGCGTCTTTAGGCGGGTCGCACGTCGGACTTCCTCGTCCAGCTTGCTCTCGAGATAGCGCCGATTGTACGAGCCGGTCAGCGGGTCTTCGATGGCATCCCGCTCGAGCTTGGCAATGCGGACAATATCGGTCGTGGTCATCAGGGACAGCTTGGTCACCGCAAGGGCGAAGACGCCGCCCAGCAGCAGCATCAACGCCACCAGTTCATTGGCCACCAGCGACTGCTCGCCCCAAAGCACGATCAGGGCGCCATAGCCGACCATAAAGGTCGCAATCACGCCGCCCAGCCAGAACCAATAGCGGCGCAGCGCGCTGGACTGGGTCAGCAGGCCGAGGATGGACCGAACGGTTAGCAGAGCAGCCGCGAGCAGGCCAATACCGACGACAAGCAAGACATCATCGACGTACATCAGCGGCGTCTCAGAAAGTTCTGTTTTCATACCAGTGAGATAGCTAACTTGCCTTAGCGCTTCGTTACCGGCTGCGCCCGAACAACCGCTCGATGTCCTTCTGCTTGAGCGCGACATAGGTGGGGCGGCCGTGGATGCATTGCCCCGAGTGGGGCGTGGCTTCCATATCGCGCAGCAGGGCGTTCATTTCATCCACCCGCAAGCGGCGGCCAGAGCGCACCGAGCCATGGCAGGCCATGCGGGCGATGATGGCTTCCATGCGGTCGCTGACGGCGGCAATGGAGTCCCATTCGGCCAGGCCATCGGCGACATCGCGCACCAGCCCGTCGATATCGGAATTGCCCAGGAGGGCCGGCGTCTCGCGTACCGCCACGGCGCGGGGGCCGAACCGCTCGAGATAGAGCCCGAAACGTTCGAGCTCCGCCGCGGCGTCTTCGAGGCGGGCGCAATCTTCCTCGGGCAGCTCGATGACCAGCGGAATAAGCTGGGCCTGGCTGGCAACGGGGCCTGAAGCCAGTTGCGCCTTGAAGCGCTCATAGACCAGCCGCTCATGGGCGGCATGCTGATCGACCAGCAGCAGACCCTCGCCATTCTGGGCGATGATGAAATTGTCAAACATCTGCGCCCGGGCGGTGCCGAGCGGATATTCGGCCAGCTCGGCGGCACTGGCCTCGAGATGCGGCTCGACGCGGGCGCTGGGCTCGCTGAGGCCATCAAGGGCGCCCTGGCGGAAGCTCGGCGCAAAGGGATTGCCGCTGCCGACGGGCAGGCTGCGCTCATAGCCGGAGAACGGGCCGGGGGCGGGGACGCGATAAGGCAGGGCATGGCCCGGCGCATCGGCGGGCGCAGGATAGGCCGGGGCGCTGAAGGCGCCTAGCACATCGTCAGCAACGCTGCTCGACGCCTTGAAACCGGCGGCGGTCAGAGCCTCGCCAATGGCGCGGATAACAGCGCCGCGCACCGCGCCGGCGTCGCGGAAACGCAGCTCGGCCTTGGCCGGATGCACATTGACGTCCACCTCGGCCGGATCGATGGCGATATAGAGCGCCACCACCGGAAAGCGGTCGCGGAAGGTATAGTCGGCATAGGCGGCGCGCACGGCGCCCACCAGCACCTTGTCGCGCACCGAGCGGCCGTTGACGAAATAGAACTGCGATAGCGAATTGGCCCGCGTATAGGTCGGCAGGCCCGCCAGCCCCGCCACCACCACGCCATGCCGGGCGGTGGCCAGCGTCACCGCATTCTGCGCGAAATCATCGCCGATCACCTGCGCCAGGCGCGACTGCAGGGCGGCCGCACCACTGACCGCTGGCCAGTTCGACGCCGAGCGGTCGCTGCCATTGAGCACGAAATGCACGCCCGGATTGGCCATGGCGAGGCGCTTGAGCACATCGGTGATGGCACCGGCCTCAGAGCGGTCCGACTTGAGGAATTTGAGCCGGGCGGGGATGCGGGCAAAGAGGTTCTTGACCTCGACAATAGTGCCGCGGTTCATCGCCTGCGGCAGCGGACCGATGCGGCGGCCATTGTCCACCACGATACGCAGGCCGGAGTCAGCGTCTTCTGTCCGCGAGGAAATGGTCAGCTCGGCCACCGAGCCGATGGAGGCCAGCGCCTCGCCACGGAAGCCCAGGCTGCGGATATCATCGAGATCGTCGGTGGCGAGCTTGGACGTGGCATGGCGCTCCACAGACAAGACGAGATCGGCTTCGTCCATGCCATGGCCGTCATCTTCGATGCGCAGCAGCGTCTTGCCGCCGCCCGCCGTGGTGACGACGATGCGCGAGGCGCCGGCATCGATGGCATTTTCCACCAGTTCCTTGACCACGCTGGCAGGGCGCTCCACCACCTCGCCGGCAGCGATGCGGTTGATGAGGTCTTCGGGCAGTTGGCGGATGGGCAAGGGCGATTCTCCTGACGCCAATATAGGCGATGCACGAACGGTTTCCGATGCTCATTCCGGCGCTGCACAGTCTGGACGAGCCGATCACGGCATGTTACATAACAAGTTATGGAAAAGCAGCGCGACATTGAGGATGTGGTTCGGGCGCTGGGCTATCTGTGCCTGGGCAGCCGTTTCAAGCGCATTGGCGAGCGGCTGCAGGCCGGGACCCAGCAGATCCTGGCGCGCCTCGATACGGAGGTCCCGGCGGCGCAATTCCCCATCTTGGCGGCCATCGACCGGCTGGGGGCCCTGACGGTTGGCGAGATGGCCCAGGCCCTGGGCGTAAGCCAGCCCGGCATCACCCGCAGCCTGTTGCAATTGCGCGCGCTCGGCATGGTGGCGATCGAGACCTCCACGGCCGATGGACGGCAGCGCGTGGTCTCCCTGACGGAGGCCGGGTGCGATCTTGTGATGCGCTCAAAGGCAGGCGTCTGGGCCGAGGTGGCTGCCGCCGTTGCCGAACTCTGTGCCGATCTGGACGGGCCGCTCCTGGAGCAGTTGACCGCGATCGAGGATCGGCTGGCGGAGACTGGACTCAAGGACAGGGGCAAGAGCCATGACGCACCCGCTTGATCGGCCCATCTGGTCGGCCCTGACCGGCGAGCAGGCTGCCTGGGCGCGGGGCACACCGGCAGCCTTGCGCTTCGAGCGTGATATCAGTCCCTTCGCGGCGCCCGCCGACCAGAGTGCAGCCAGCCTGGCAGCCCTGCAAGGCTTGGTCGAGCCCGATGAACAGATCATCCTGGTGCAGAGTGAGCCCATTGTGCTGCCGCCTGGCCTGACCGCTGTCTCGACAGCCCGCGCCGTGCAAATGGTGGCGCCCAACGCCTGGCCGATGCCGGAGCAGGATCGGCTGATCCGCCTGGGGACCGCCGACGAGGCTGAAATGTATGCTTTGGCCATGCTGACGCGCCCCGGTCCGTTTGCACTGCGGTCCATGCGGCTGGGCGAGTTCTGGGGCATAAGGCAGAAAGACCGACTGGTCGGCATGGCAGGCGAACGGCTGCGCCAGGGGGAGTGGGTGGAACTCAGCGGCGTCTGCGTCCATCCCGATGCGCGGGGCCAGGGGCTGGGCCGGCTGTTGTCGGGCTTTGTGGCGGAGCGCATTCGCGCCAAGGCGAAGCGCCCCTATCTCCATGTCTTTGAGACCAATACCGCCGCGATTCGGGTCTACGGCTCGCTTGGCTTTGCAACACGGGCCATGATGAACGTGACGGTTGCGCGCCGCACTTGATCGCCTGTGGCGCCTGCGCTCTGGCCACTGCGACCGGCGCGCGCCAGTCGATTATTGCGAGGGCACAGCGCTTGCCGGAACGCTGCTGTGATCATCGAACCCGGGATCCGCGGGCGCATCCGCATCATTACCTGCCGGGCTGCTGCGCCAGACGCTGCCGATGCTGCGCAGCGCCACGATCATCCAGGTGAGCACCACCACTATCCCCAGCACGACGCCCAGCCCCCACAGGAGCCCACTGTCCCAGATATCGGCCAGCGCCCAAGTGGCCAGGGTGAACACGCCCAGCGGAAACACATAGGCCCACCAGCCCAGGTTGAACGGCACGGGCGCGGTGAAATAGCGGGCGCTGATCAGGCCCGCCAGCCCCACCCACCACAGGCCATAGCCCCACAGCAGGGTGGCCAGCAAAAGGCCGGCCCCGGCCATGGGTTGCGCCAGCGGCGCCAGGACCGTATTGGCCAGGGCGCCCTGCACGACCTGGCTGAACAGCGCCATGCCCAGGGCGCCGGTCGCGATCGGGCCAAGGGCCAGCCAGCAGCTTGGCGCCATGCTGGCGGGCGGCAGGCTGTGCACGATCATGCGCACGACCAGCACCACGACAAGCCCCAGCGCCAGCGGCACCGAGCAGGCCCAGAGCGCAAGACTGGCCAGCAGCACGCCGCCCTGTTCGGCCTGCGGCAGATGGGTGACCAGTTGCAGGCCGCTGACCGCCGCCACTTCCGCGGCCACCAGCGGCAGCAGCCACACCCCGGTCATCTGCGCCGGGCTATGGCTCTGGCGGGTGAACATCAAGAGCGGCACGCCCAGCCCGGCGGCGATCGCCAGACCGCAGTCGAGCAGCCAGAGGCCATGGGCAATGCTGATCGCCGCAGGCCCCACCAGCGCGGGCCCGAACAGCACAAAACCATTGGCGATGGTCGCCAGGCCCATGGGGATCGTGCCCAGGGCCATCGACAGCACGGTATGGCTGGCAATGCGCCGCGCCTGCTCGCCATGCAGCAGCCAGTGCAGCGCATAGAGCACGCTGAACAGGGCAAAGAGCCCGATGTTGAGGCCCCAAAGCAACCGGCCGGCCTAATAGAGCGCCGGCACCTGACCGAAATGGCCAAGCACCAGCGCCACAACGCCGGTGCCCATGGTCGCGGCGAACCAGTTGGGAGCAAAGTGCCGGATGGCATTGCCAGCCAGCGGGGGCAGGATGGCGGGATGGGGGCTGGTGTCGATCACGATCATGGGCGTCTCCTGCGCTCAGATAGCGCCAGTCGATCCATGCAATCCAACAGAACGTAATCGTGGTATTGATCGACGAAATCGATTAATAACGGGCATGACCCTTGAGCAGTTGCGCATCTTTCTCGTCGTCGCCGAACAGCAGCACATCACCCGTGCCGCCCAGAGCCTGCATCTGACCCAGTCCGCTGTCAGCGCCGCCATTGCGGCCCTGGAGAGCCGCCATGGCGTGCGCCTGTTCGACCGGGTTGGGCGGGCCATCCTGCTCAACGATACCGGGCGGGCTTTCCAGGCCGAAGCCCGCGCCGTACTCGACAGCGCCCGGGCGGCCGAAAACGCGCTTGATGACCTGTCGGCGCTGCGGCGCGGCCGGCTGTCGATCATGGCCAGCCAGACTGTTGCCAATCACTGGCTGCCAGGCCGGCTGGTGGCCTTTCGCCGTGCCTATCCGCAGGTCGAGATCGAACTGGGCTTTGCCAATACCGACCAGGTGGCCGACGGGGTGGAGAGCGGTCGGGCCGAGCTGGGGCTGGTGGAAGGCGATGTCAGCCGCGCCGCGCTGAGCCGCGACCTGCTGGACCATGACGAAATGGTGGTTGTGGTTGCCCCCGGTCACCCCTGGGCCGGGCGCAGCATTGCCCCGGCCGATCTGGGCACCACGCCCTGGGTGGTGCGCGAGACCGGGTCGGGCACGCGCGCCGCCTTCGATGGCCTGCTGCAGCGCGCCGGGGTGACCCCGGAAATCGCCCTGGCCCTGCCGGGCAATGAGGCGGTGATCGGCGTGGTGGAGGCCGGGCTTGGGGCCACGCTGGTCTCGCGCAATGTGGCCCGGGCCCATCTGGCGGCAGGGCTGCTCTGCCTCGTCCATACGCCGCCCGTGCGGCGGGACTTCTACCTGCTGCGGCATCGCCAGCGGCACCGCACTCAGGCAGCCGCGGCCTTTCTGGCGCTGCAGGACGGCTGAGCCACCACCGCGCGGCAGGACCGGCTTGCCCGGCAGGGCTTTGCTCGGTATCACCAAAGCCATGTCCGACACGGCCCCCACACCGATGAGCCAGGCCCTGGCGCTGGCTGAAGATGCCGCCGCCCATGGCGAGGCGCCGGTGGGCGCCGTGATCATGGAGGGCGGGCGCGTGCTGGCGGCCGAGCGCAACCGCATGAAGGCGCTCAATGATCCCACGGCGCACGCTGAAATGCTGGCCATCCGCACGGCGCTGGCCACGCGTGGCACCGGGCGGCTCGATGGCTGTGACCTCTATGTGACGCTCGAGCCCTGTGCCATGTGCGCCGGGGCCATTGCCCATACCCGCCTGCGCCGGGTCTATTATGCCGCTGAAGACACCAAGGCCGGGGCGGTCGACAATGGCGTGCGCCTGTTCGAGCAACCCAGTTGCCACCACCATCCCGAAGTCATCGGCGGCATTGGCGCCACCCGCGCCGAGGCCATGCTCAAGCAGTTTTTCTTGGGTTTACGCCCGTCCTGACCCCGCCGCACTAGCCGCAACCGCTTCCGCGCGCTATTGGCAAAGACAAGACCCTATTGGAGACCACCCATGATTATCGAGCCCAAGATCCGTGGCTTCATCTGCACGACGGCCCATCCGGTCGGCTGCGCCACCAATGTCCAGCGCCAGATCGATCATGTCGTGGTCAAGGGCCCCATCCCCACCGGGCCGCGCCGCGTGCTGGTGCTGGGCTGCTCGACGGGCTATGGCCTGGCCTCGCGCATCGTCACCACCTTTGGCAGCAATGCCGATACGGTCGGCGTGTCGTTCGAGCGCGAGCCGGGCGAAGCCAAGACGGCCAGCGCCGGCTGGTACAACAACCGTGCCTTCGAGCAGCGCGCCAAGGCTGCCGGCCGCGTGGCCGTGACCATTGAAGGCGACGCCTTCTCCGACGCCGTCAAGGCCGAGGCGATCGAAGCCATCCGCGCCAATCTCGGCCAGGTTGATCTCATCGTTTATTCGGTGGCCTCCCCGGTGCGCACCGACCCCAAGGACGGCGTGACCTATCGCTCGGCCATCAAGCCCTATGGCGCTGCCGTCACCTCCAAGACGCTCAACACCGGCACCGGTGAAGTCTCCGAGATTTCCGTCGAGCCGGCGACCGAGGAAGAAGCCGCTGCCACCGTCAAGGTGATGGGCGGTGAGGATTGGGAACTCTGGATCGCCGCCCTGGCCGAAGCCGGCGTGCTGGCCGAGGGATTCCAGACCCTCAACTACACCTATCTGGGCAGCAAGCTGACCTGGCCGATCTATCACAAGGGCACGCTGGGCAAGGCCAAGGCCGATCTCGACCGCGCTGCTGCGGCGATCCGCGCCACCCATGGCGACAACGCTGCCCATGTCGTGGCGCTCAAGGCCGTGGTGACCCAGGCGAGCTCGGCCATTCCCGTCGTGCCGCTCTATGGCACGCTGCTGATCAAGGTCGAGGACGAGATGGGCCTGGGCGAAGGCCCGATCCAGCAGATCGACCGCCTGTTCCGCGACAAGCTGGCCGGTGACCTCGCCCTGGACGAGGAAAACCGCATCCGTGTTGACGACTGGGAACTGTCCGACACCATGCAGGCCGAGCTGGCCAAGCGCTGGGCGGCCCTGACCACCGAAAGCCTGGCCGATCTCGCCGACCTGCCGAAATATCGCGAGGAATTCCTCAAGCTGTTCGGCTTCGGCCTGGGCGGCGTGGATTACGCGGCCGACGTCGATCCGCGCGAAGTTTGATCGACCCGATTGACCAAACGAACAGGCCCGGCATCAGCCGGGCCTTATTATTTTCCGACACGCCTCAGCTCAGCGGAAACAGCTCGCGGATGCGCGGATCGCGTAGCCAGAGCGCGCCCCACATGGCAATGCCGAAATAGACGCTGAACAGCGTATGGCTATAGAGCGGATTATCGACCCGCAGATTGGCTGCCAGCGCGCCACCGAGCAGGCCCGTCATCAGGATGGCGCCCAACAGAGCCGTGCGCGGAATGGCGAACAGCACCATGCAGGTCAGCTCGATGCAGCCGATCAGCACCATATATTTGATCGGCCAGCCCACCACGGTGAGCGGCTCGATGGCTGCGTTCATGCCCATCAGCTTGGGCGCCACCGACGCGCCCAAAATGAACAGCACCAGCAAGGCACTCAGAATCCAACCGGCAATAATCACGACACGCTCTCCCCAACGCGCGACCCCATGGCCGCCATGCTAGCATGACGCTTGGTGCCGTCCATATTCGACGCGCGGGTTGCGAATTCGGGGCAGGGGTTACTCCATGCCCACGGCGGGCAGGCGGTTCTGAATATAGTCCTCGATTTTCTGGCTGAGGATGCGCTTGAAGCGGTCCTTCTCGGCATCGGCATGGGCAACGATTTCGCGCACCCGCCAGAACTCCAGCGCGCCGAAATTGGCCACATGCGGCCGAACATAGATGTCGGGCGGATAGGCCGCCATCATATGGGCGGTCAGCGAGTGCATCATGATTTGGGCTGAGCCAAACCAGATGTCGAGCGCCTTGTGGTCGGTCTTGGTCAGGCCCTGGGAGGGATCGCCATTGACGTCGATGCCGATCAGGAAATCGGTGTCGATATCGGCCTGGTCGAGCGGCAGCGGATTGACCACGCCGCCATCGACCAGCAGGTGATTGGCATAGGATACGGGTTTGAACAGGCTCGGAATGGCAATCGAGCCGGCAATGGCCGGGCGCAGCGGGCCGGTATTGAACACCACCTGGTGCCAGGACTGGAAGTCGGTGGCCACCACATAGAGCGGGATCTTGAGATCCTTGAACTCGAGCGGAAAATCGGGCGGGATGAAGCTGTCCACAATGCTGGAGGCATCAAGCTGCATGGAAATGCCGTTCCGGAGAATGCCGCCCAGCCCGCGCAGCTGGATGGCCCAGAGCTTGGTGGCAATGGTGCGCATGGTGCCCAGCACGGCATAGGAATGCTCGCGCAGTTCCGCCCCCGTCATGCCCGACGCCCAACCGGCGCCAATCAGCGCGCCGATCGAGGTGCCCGAGATCACCGCGGGCCTGAGGCCCAGCTCGTCTATGGCTTCGATATAGGGAATATGGGTCAGCCCGCGTGCTGAACCGCCGCCCAGGGCAACCCCGATCCTTGGACCTGAAATCGTGCTCATCTCGCCTCGCTCCGCCAACCGCGAGAGCGCCTTGTCGGCGACCGGTGGGCGCCAAAAGGCGCTGGCCACAGGAGGTTGCGACGGCGTCTCGTCAGTGACCGTCCAGCCCAGAGACTAGCCCGGCGAAGTTGAGGAAAGGTTCAGACCCGCGCCGTTCAGCGGCTGCGGGCGATTTCGCGCCAGCCGATGTCGCGGCGGCAGAAGCCCTCCGGCCAGTCGATGGCATCGACGCCGGCATAGGCACGTTGCTGCGCCTCGCGCACGCTATCGCCCAGCGCGGTGACATTGAGCACGCGGCCACCCCAGGCGAGCAGCTTGTCCCCATCGCGGCGGGTGCCGGCGTGAAAGACATGGGTGTGCTCGGCATTGACGGCCTGCACGCCAGTGATCACCGAGCCCTTGCCATAGCTGCCGGGATAGCCCTCGGTGGCCAGGATCACCGTCAGCGCGAACTGATCCTTCCAGGCCACGTCATGCCCGGCCAGCGTGCCAGTGGCCACCGCATGCAGCAGCGGCAGCAGATCGCTCTGCATGCGCATCATCATCACCTGCGTCTCGGGGTCGCCGAAGCGGGCATTGTATTCCACGAGCTTCGGCCCATCCTCGGTGAGCATCAGCCCGGCATAGAGCACGCCCTGATAGGGCGTGCCGCGGGCGGCCAGGCCGCGCACGGTCGGCCAGATGACGCGGTCGATGGTCTCGTCATAGATGTCGCGCGTCATCACAGGGGCCGGCGAATAGGCGCCCATGCCGCCGGTATTGGGGCCGGTATCGCCATCGAAGGCGCGCTTGTGATCCTGCGCGGTGGTGAGGGGCAGGATGTTGCTGCCATCGCAGAGCACGAAGAGGCTGACTTCCTCGCCCTCCATGAATTCCTCGATCACCACCTCGGCGCCGGACTCCCCGAAGGCGCCGGAGAAACAGTCGATGATGGCCTCTTCAGCCTCCTCGACCGTCATGGCCACGGTGACGCCCTTGCCGGCGGCCAGACCATCGGCCTTGATCACGATGGGCGCGCCCTGGGTATAGAGATAGGCCAGGGCCGAGGCCTCGTTATTGAAGCGGCCATAGGCGGCGGTCGGAATATCCATCTCGTCGCACAGCGCCTTGGTAAAACCCTTGGAGCCTTCGAGCTGGCCGGCGGCCTTGGAAGGGCAGAAGCAGGTAAACCCAGCCGCGCGCACATCATCGCCCAGCCCGGCCACCACCTGGGCATCGGGGCCGACGACGACGAAGTCGATCTGGTGCTGTCGGCAAAGCGCAACCACAGCCGCATGGTCGGTCACATCAACCGCAAGGTTTTCCGCCACCGATCCGGTGCCGCCATTGCCCGGCGCGATGAACAGCTTGGTCAGCAGCGGCGACTGCGCGATCTTCCATGCCAGGGCATGTTCACGCCCGCCCGAACCGATCACCAAAACCCGCATGTGCCGCCCTCCGTGCCTGTTGGGCGCGTGATGCACGACACAGACGGTGGTGGCAAGGATTTCTTCGCCGCGCCAATAAGGCGAGGGGCGTGCCTACATCTCGGCTTCGGTGAAGATCCGGGTGATGTCGCCACCCCATTCGCCGGTGAGCTTGGCGCGCCAGCGCTCGGCCGGCGACTGGGCCAGGCGAATGGTCTCTTCCAGCGGCGCCAGATGGATGGATTCGTCCTTGCCGGCCGCATTGAGCCGGTTGCGACGCACCAGGCCCGCCTCGGCAATGCCGACGGCCTGGGCCGCATAGTCATAGAGATTGGTGCGGTCGAGCGGTGTCGCGAGGCCCAGCTTGGGCACATCCTGGCGGATCTGCTCGCGCTGCGCCTGTGTCCACGGCTTGATCATCTCATAGGCGGCTTCGAGCGCGATGTCGTCGTAGAGCAGGCCCGTCCAGAAGGCCGACAGCGCCGTCACCGACTTTTCGTCGCCCATATCGGCGCCGCGCATTTCGAGGAACTGCTTGAGCCGCACTTCGGGGAAGATGGTCGAGAGATGATCTTCCCAATCCTTGATCGTCGGCTTCTCGCCCGGCAGCTGTGGCAGCTCACCGCGCAGGAACGCCTTGAAGCTCTCGCCGGCCACATTGACATAGGCGCCATTGCGAATGACGAAATACATCGGCACATCAAGGGCATAATCGACATATTGCTCAAAGCCGAAGCCCTCGTCGAAGGCGAAGGGCAGCATGCCGGTGCGGGCATTGTCGGTGTTGAGCCAGATGTGACTGCGGTAGCTGAGATAGCCGGTGTCGACGCCATCAGCGAAGGGCGAATTGGCAAACAGCGCCGTGGCCACCGGCTGCAGCGCCAGGGCGACGCGCAGCTTCTTGACCATGTCCGCTTCGCTAGAAAAATCGAGATTGGCCTGCACGGTGCAGGAGCGGAACATCATCGATGTGCCCAGCGTGCCGACCTTTTCCATATAGGGCTTCATGATGCCATAGCGCGACTTGGGCATGGCCGGGATTTCATCGACCGACCAGATGGGTGTGACGCCCAGGCCAAGGAAATGAATATCGAGCGGCGCGGCAACGGCCTTGGTCACCGCCATATGCTCGGCCAGCTCGGCCGCCGAGGCATGCAGGTCGATCTGCGGCGCGCCCGAGAGCTCGAACTGCCCGCCGGGCTCGAGCGAGATGCCGCCCGCCGATTCCTTGTTGCGCAGGCCAATGGGGTTGTCGCCGTCGTAGAAGGGCTCCCAGCCGGTCGCGGCCTGGACGCCATCAAGCAGGGCATGAATCCCGTTGGGGCCCTCATAGCTCACCGGGCGCAGCGGATTGGTGTGAAACACATGCTTTTCGTGTTCGGTGCCAATGCGCCAGTCAGCCTGCGGCTTGCAGCCGCGCGACAGCACCTCGATCAGGTCGGCGCGCGATTCGATGAGAGGGCTATAGCTGTCTGCGCCGGCCATGGTCAGTCCTCGGTCTCAAGAGGGTCAATCGTGCGGGCGAACATAGCGTCGCCCAAGCCGAAAGCAATCGCCTTTTATCGCCAATCGCCGATGGTCGCCTGAATGACCGCCAGGGCGGCCACTGCCGCCGTATCGGCCCGCAGGATGCGCGGCCCCAGGCTAATGGGCACCACATAGGGCAGGGCGAGGAGCCTTGTGCGTTCGGCATCGGAAAAGCCGCCCTCGGGCCCGATGAGAATGCCAAGCTTCTCGCCGGCCAGCTGGGTGAGCCGCTCGACCGGCGAGGCCGAAGCCGCGCCTTCGTCGGCCAGGATCAGCCGGCGGTCGCTGGGCCAGGTCTCGAGCAGAGCCGACAGGCTGATTTCGGGCGCCACCACGGGAACATTGAGCACTTCGCACTGCTCGGCGGCCTCGATGGCATTGGCCACCAGCCGTTCATGCTTGAGCCGGCTGACCTGGGTGAACTGGGTCAGCACAGGCTGGATGGTGCCGGCGCCCATCTCGACCGCCTTCTGGATCACATAGTCGAGACGTTCGGACTTGAGCGGGGCAAAGCCATACCAGAGGTCGCTGGCGGCGGGCTGGGCCGCGATCTGCTCGATCAGATCGAGCGACACCGAGCGCTTGGAATCGCTGGTCATTTGGGCGCGCCAGGCGCCGTCGCGCCCGTTGAACAGCACCACCTCGTCGCCCACCGACTTGCGCAGCACCGCGGCCAGGTAGAGCGACTGCTCCTTGCCCAGATCGACGGGCGTGCCGGCGATCAGCGCGGACGGAACAAACAGGCGGGGCAGGTTGGCATGGGTACGGGGCATCAGTTTTCGCAGCAAGAGTGTGCTGCGACCTCATGGGTTCGACGGGTTCACCATGAGGTCTACTCTAAACGCGGCGAACACAGTAGACCTCATCCAGAGCTTGTCGCAGGACGAGGTCGTGGCAGGCCTGCTGCCCGGCCCTGTCGCCCCTAACGGAGATCGTGGCACCATGTCCGATACCAATCAGCCCGCATCCAGCCCCTCCAGCCCGGCCGTTGCCGATGCCCAGGCCGGCAACTGGGTCGACCGCTACGCGCCCACCTGGCTCAAGCCCTATGCGCGGCTGGCGCGCTGGGACCGGCCGATCGGCATCTGGCTGCTGTTCTGGCCCTGCGTCTGGGGTCTGGGCCTTGCTGCCGTCGCCAATCCGGCGCGCGGCTTTGACTGGTGGGGCGCCGTGCTCATGCTGGTGGGGGCTGCCCTGATGCGGGGCGCGGGCTGCACGTTTAACGACATCGTCGACCGCGACATCGACATGAAGGTGGCGCGAACGCGCTCGCGCCCGATTCCCTCCGGCCAGGTGACGGCGCGTGACGCGCTGGCGTTCCTCGTCTCCCAGGCCCTGCTGGCCTCGGTGATCCTGTTCCAGTTTAACCGCTTCACCGTGATCGCCGGCGTGGCCTCGCTGGTGCTGGTGGCGATCTATCCCTTTATGAAGCGCATCACCTGGTGGCCGCAGGCGTTCCTGGGCCTGGCCTTCTCCTATGGGGCCCTCGTCGGCTGGAGCAGCCAGACCGCCGGCCTCGCCGTGCCCACGCTGCTCTTGTACTTCGGCACGATCCTCTGGGTGGTGGGTTATGACACCATCTATGCGCTGCAGGATGTCGAGGACGATGCCCTGATCGGGGTGAAATCCACCGCACTGCTGTTCGGCAGCCGCACCAGGGTGATCGTAGCCGGCTTTTATGCCGGAGCCTATGTGCTGTGGCTGGCGGCGGCGACGCTGGTTGGCGCCGGCATCATGTTTGCCGTGCTGTCGCTGGTGGCCGCGGGCCTGCTCGCCTGGCAGGTCTACACGCTCGACGCTGCGGCGCCGGACAATCCCCGCGTTCGCTTTTATGCCAACAATTATGTCGGCATGGCCCTGGCCCTGGCGCTGCTGGCCGACTGGGTCTGGTAGCTAGCGAAGAAAGTTCTCAAAGATAAAGGAAGAGACCACTCCCAGTACGATGGGTAGGCTGCAGCTTGCCAAAATGAACCAGCCAAGCTTCTTCGCCTTTTCTCGCCTTTCAAGGAATATCTTGTGGTTTCGCTCGTCGCCACGATTCAATATTATGACCGGAAATGACCCATACGATCCCACGATGCTCAATC
Organism: Devosia sp. FKR38; assembly: GCF_005222805.1. Classification (GTDB taxonomy): domain Bacteria; phylum Pseudomonadota; class Alphaproteobacteria; order Rhizobiales; family Devosiaceae; genus Devosia. The sequence goes on from NZ_STGC01000005.1 coordinate 291,152, forward strand.
CGAACTCACAGATATCCGCTGTAACTCTCCAAATTAACAGAGAGAGACCAAGAAGTACGATTGCACCTGACGTCGTATTCATAAATGGGAATGCATAGTTTACTATAACAGCAACAGAAGTTGCTGTTGGAATTGATATATAATTTGAAAAGCGAAAATCATAATCAACTACAATCTTCGGAAGTCGCCAGAGTTTTTGCTTTTCTAGTGTATTTACCCATTCGTCTATTGTTGATTTGAATGATCTGGCTATGACGTAGTCAACATAACTAATTGATACTTCTATAGAATGCTCTTTGTACTCCCTGCCTCGGCCGGAATATGCGGCATGTTTATCGTCTTTCATTATGTTGTAAGAATTTATGTCAATCTGAATTTCATAACTCTGAAATTGTCCAAAAGTCGGGGCTGAGATTAGGAATGACGCGTCAATTACAACCGATGAAACAGGGTCTGGTTTGCTGGTGTCGTAGTGGTTAAACTTGGCAGGCGAGGAGTGGGTAATTCTGTCGCGCCCATGGTGAAATACATCAATTGATACATTCTGGGCTTTGCTTTGAAACTGTTCAAGCGTCTGGGCGAGTTTTATTATTAGCTGGTCGATAGATTTCTTGTCCACGATAAAGTCATCATCGTAACGCTGAACTGTTTTCTCTCTCTTGCCGGTGATTTGATGATAGAGGGCTTGCATTACTGGTGCAGGCAGATTCTGAATTTCGGCTTGTTCGCCGCCGGACGACGTCAACACGATCTTAGAAGAAAACTCGTCTGACACCTGGTTCCCCCATTTTGAGTGCACTAGCACTATAGACGTCAAAAGGGCCGACCGCACCACCGGTCGACCCTTTCAACGTGCTTTGGAGGCGGCAGAACTCAGGCGTCAACCTGGCCGGGCGTGCGGCGGTTGAGGAAACGGGGGCGGCGGCCGGCTTCGGCGGCGAGCTTGCGGCGCGAGGCGCTGCTGCCCAGCATGACGCCATCAACCTGCTGGCTATAGGGCATATAGGCACCATCGCCGGCCTTGATGAACAGCGGCAGGCGGAGCTTCTTGCCCCAGTTCTGCCATTCGGCGACGACGCTCTGGTTGCCCTCTTCCTCGAACACGCGATAGTTCAGCGCGCTGTCGGAATGCACCAGTTCGATCGAGCTGGTGAGAACACCTTCGACCGAGATGGCGGTGGCAACCGCCACGCCGATGAACTCGGTCACCGGGACCTTGATCTTGATGGCGACGCCACTCTGATCGAGCATGCGGCGGACCGTGACGGTCTTGACCGGATCCTTGGGACCATTGTCGTTTGCAGCAATAAAGCGCCGGTCCGCCACAGCGGGAGTGCCAAATGCCAGAACGACCGACGATCCTTCCATCGAAACGCCATGAACCATTTGAATTCGCCTTCCTGTCAACTTCGAGAGCTGTTTTTTGGCGCTCTCTTTTGTGCCTCCAACATACCCCGGCCCCTTACCTGCCACCTTAATCGGTTGGGTTAAATTTATCTTGTTTTCCGAGAGGGTTAGCAGGGTCTTGCACCGGGTAGGAACCGGTTAACCGCACCCGCTGCAGCCCCGTTAACCCTGGCTTTTCCGGCCGCCGGGGGTCAGCGATGTGCGCGGGCCTTGTCCAAAGCCCGGGGCCAGCCTAAAAGGCCCGAATATGCCCGTTCCAGCCACGACTTACAGCGAAGACCTTGAATTGCTCCGCGCCAGCGCGGTGGCTGCCGGCATCATTGCCAGCGGCTTCTTCCGCCGCGACGTCAAGAGCTGGAACAAGGAAAATGCCTCGCCTGTGAGCGAGGCCGACATCATGGTGGACCGTTATCTGGCCGCCTCCTTGCTGCGGGCGCGCCCCACCTATGGCTGGCTGAGCGAGGAAACCACCGACAATCCGTCGCGGCTCGATTGTGAACGCGTGTTCGTGGTTGACCCCATCGACGGCACCGGCGGCTTTCTGCGCGGGGAGGACAGCTGGTCGATCTCCCTGGCGGTTGTGGAAAACGGCGTTGCCGTAGCCGGCGTCGTCTATGCGCCCGTGCGCGACGAAATGTATGCCGCCGCCAAGGGCGAGGGCGCTCGGCTCAATGGCAAGATCATCCGCCGGGTGCGGCGCCCGGGCGCGGCCCCGGTCATCCCCGCGGCTGGCGCCGTGCATCAGGAACTCCAGCAGGCCGGGCTCAATTATACCCGCGGCCCCTATTATCCCTCGCTGGCCTATCGGCTGGTGCAGGTGGCCACCGGCAAGCTGGACGCCGTGGCCAGCCGGCGCGGCAGCCAGGACTGGGATATTGCCGGCGCGGCGGTGATTCTGGATGAAGCCGGCGTCGACATTGCCGATGTCTGCGTTGGCTTCCCCCAATTCAACAAACGAGATGTGCGCCACGGGGCGCTTGCGGCGCTTGGCGACATGAGCCTAAAACCGCTGGTTCATGCAGCGCTGATCAAGGTCTATGGCTGTCCGGCCGAGGGCCAGGCGGTTGCTGCGCACACCACCGACGAACGGATTTGACCCATGGCAGAAAAAACAGAACCCGGCCAACAATTGCTCCACCTGGTCATCGGCGGAGAATTGTCCAGCATTGAGGGCGTTACCTTCACGGACCTCGACAAGGTGGACATTGTCGGGCTGTTCCCCAATTACGCCAGCGCGCTGGTCGCCTGGAAGCAGAAGGCGCAGATGACGGTGGACAGCGCGCAGACGCGCTATTTCATCGTGCACCTGCACCGCCTGCTCGATCCGCAGACCGACAAGAAGTAAATTTGGTTTAGCCCATCCGGCCCAGCGCCCCGTGACCTCAGTCGCGGGGCGTTATGCAATCCAGAATCGCCTGCACCGCGCCCGGACCGCCAATGCGCTGACGGCCGATATTGCCCAGGCGGCGCCGTTCCTCATCATGGGCCAGCAGGTCGGCCAGCGCCGCGCCAACCGCCGCGACATCGGCGGGCACCACGACACGCGCGGCATCGAACAGTCTCTGCTCATCCTCAAAGCGCGAGCGCCGGTCGCGCGGATTGATGAAGGTGATCACCGGCCGGCCCATGCCCAGCGCCTGCACCGTGGCGGTGCCGGCCTGAGACAGCACCAGATCGGAGGCGGCCAGCAGATTGCCCAGCGCATTGCCGCGCGCCATGTGCACGGTCATCTTGCCGTCAGTCAGCTCGCCCAGGTCGCAGGATTCCGCGCTCAGCATGTGAGTGCGGCGCAAGCCGGTCTTTTTGGCCAGCTCATCGACATTGATGCCCCCGGCGACGGCCAGGAACACATCGGGCATCAGGTCCGGCGGCAGGCTGCGCAGCGCCTCGATCTGGAGGCCAAAGCTTTCCGCGGTCAGGGCCCGGCTGCCCGGCAACAGCGTCACCGCCCGCTCACGCCGACGGCGGGCATGCGCGTCATAGTCGCCGCTGGGGATGGTATCCATCATCACATTGCCGGCGCAGCGGGCATCGATGCCGGCCTGGACCAGCATGTCGGAGAGGCTATCGGACCGGCAGAACACCGTCGAACAGGTGCGCTTGATCAGGAAGCGTTCGGCGGCCGAATAGAGCCGGGCTGCCCCGGTCTTGTACACATCGAGATAGGTGAGGTTGCGCAGGCCGCTAACAAAGGCGGCCAGCACGCCAGTCATGTCGCCCACCACAATGATGCGGCCGTAACGCCCGCGTACCTGGCGCAGGAATTTGAGCGCCGGGGGAATGGTCATCAGCCCGCCATTGGCCAGGTCGCGCCGCAGCGAACCCTTCACATTGCGCCAGCCCTCCGACGCCAGGGTGGCGCGCGGACCGACCACCGGGCAGACGCCGGTATAGGCATTGCCCGCGCCGATCATGGGATAGGCGTCGACCTCAAGCCCCTTGGGCAGGCGCGCCGCAATGGCTGCCGCGATCCAGTCCTCACCGTGACCGTTGGAAATAAACAACATGCGGCGACGGATGGAGGCTGGCGACACGATCAGGCTCCCAGCCCAAACCGCTCGAACGCCTCATTGGCCACGACGGCATCGGCATAGGGTTCCTGCCGGTCAACGCTCCAATAGAACAGTTCATCGATCGGGATCGGCTTGCCGGTGATGGCACAGCGCACAAAGGTGCCGGGCTTGAGCACGACATAGTCCCCGTCCAAATAGCGGATCTGGGCCTCGACCGGTGCAAAGGCCTTATCAAACAGGTTCATCGGCGCGTCCCTCATCTGGGTTGGCTATAGCGAACTTGCCGCTGCCTCAAAAGAGGCTTTCCTGCGTGCCGGATCCGGCGGGACCGGTGCGCGGCTTCTTGCGGGGCGCTGGGTTGCCCCCCACGGTGGCGCCAATATCGCCATCGGCAAATTCGATGGCAATGGCGTCGCCCGGCTGCAGCTGGCTGCGGGCGGCCACCAGATTGCCATCGCCATCTTTGACCACGGCATAGCCGCGCGCAAGCACGCTGCGATAGCTCAGGCTCGCCAAGAGCTTGCCCGCCTGAGTGAGGGCGCTGCGGCTGGTGTCGAGGCGCTGGGCGATTGTCGTGCTCAGCCGGTTGCCCAGCGGCCCCAGCAGGCCATGGGCATGGCGCAATTCGCTGCGCAACGCATTGGGCGACAGCTTGGGGCCGATGGCCGACAACTGCGCCTGCTTGCGCTCCAGCAAACGCCCGGCGGCGCTGGCGAGGCGCCCGGCGCGCGGGTCATGGGTGAGGCGGGCGCGTTCCACCGTCTTGCGCAGGCCGGCCTCGGCGCGCAGCGACAGATTGCGCAGCCGCTCACCGGCTTCGGCCTGCTGCCCCTGCAGCACCCGCGGGGTGAGACGCGTATCAACGCGCGAGAAGCGTAGCCGCAGCGCCTGGACACTATGCCGCAGGTTACCCAACAGGTTCGAGGCGGCATGGTCGAGCTGCTGGCGCTGGATGGCCACCAGATCGCCCGGGCGCGGCAGGCCGGCGCTGGCCGCCCGCAGCCGGTCCCGCGCGCTGCCCACCAAGCGGCGGGCCCCCTGGCGCTGGCGCGACCCCAAGTCATCGACATAGCCGATGAGCTCGGCCCGCACCGGCACGGCGGCTTCGGCCGCCGCCGTCGGCGTTGGCGCGCGCATGTCCGAGGCATAATCGATCAGCGTGGTATCGGTCTCGTGCCCGACTGCCGAAATGATCGGAATGTCGCTGGCCGCCACCGCCCGCACCACGGCTTCTTCATTGAAGCCCCAGAGGTCCTCAATGGAGCCGCCGCCACGGGCGACGATCAACAGGTCCGGACGGGGCAGGGCGCCGCCCGGCGTCAGGGCATTGAAGCCCTCGATGGCATTGACCACCTCGGCCGCGCAGGTGTCTCCCTGCACCCGCACTGGCCAGACCAGCACATGGGTGGGGAAGCGATCGGCAAGGCGATGGAGAATATCGCGGATGACGGCGCCGGTCGGCGAGGTGACGACGCCAATCACGCGCGGCAGATAGGGCAGCTCGCGCTTGCGCTCGCGGGCGAACAGGCCCTCCGCCTGCAGCTTGCGCTTGCGCTCTTCGAGCAGCGCCATCAGCGCGCCGGCGCCGGCGGGCTCGATATTGTCGATGACGATCTGATATTTCGAGGAGCGCGGGAAGGTCGTCAGCCGCCCGGTGGCGATGACCTCGAGGCCCTCTTCGGGCTTGAAGCTGAGCTTGGCGTAATTGCCCTTCCAGACCACGGCGTCGAGCGCGGCGCCTTCGTCCTTGAGGGTGAAATAGGCGTGGCCCGAGGCATGCTGGCCGCGAAAGCCGGAAATCTCGCCGCGCACCCGCACATGGCCGAACTCGTCCTCGACGGTGCGTTTGACCGCCTGGGCGATCTCGGAAACGCTGTATTCGGCGGCATTGGTCAGGGCTTCGGACATGCCCTGTGGTGCGACATCGGCCCGATCAGGTCAAGGGTGGCTGCGGCTTACTCCGCAGCTTCTCCCTGCTGGGCCGCTGGTGTCTCCAGATTGCCCATCGATTGCACGATGTGGTTGGCGAGCGCATCATAGATGCCGCCATAGGCGTGGCTGGCCCGCATCAAGGCGATCTGTGCGTCGCCCAGCTTGGGCAGGCCATGGTCATCATTGACCACGCGCATGCCGGGCTGCAGCGCGCTTTCGGGCAGGAACCCAATCGCCAGGTCCGACAGCACGGCGCTCGAAATTGCCGTGGCATTGGAGGATGTGTAGGCGATGCGATAGTCCAGCCCGGAGCGATCCAGCGCTTCCTGGGCATCCTTGCGCCAGGTGCAGAAGGTCGGGCCGCAGGCCACCGCCAGGGGCGAACTGGCCAGGGCCCGCCCGCCGTGGCTGGCCACCCAGAACATTTTCTCGGTGCGGAACAGCTCGCCGTAATTCTGTTCGGTGCCCTGGGTGAACACGATCAGATCGTAGCGCCCCGCGCGCATGCCTTCGAGCAGGTGTTCCGAGGCCATGCAGGCCACATCCACCACGATCTTGGGATGGGTGCGCTGAAAGCTCGACAGGATCACCGGCAGCAGGCGCACGGCATAATCGTCCGGTACGCCGAAACGGATCGAACCCGAGAGGTCGCCTTCGGAGAAATGATCGAGGATCTCGGCATTGGTGCGCAGCATCTTTCGCGCCCTGGCATAGAGCGCTTCGCCGGCCAGCGTCAGCGTGACCCGTCGGCCGTCGCGCGTCAGCAGCGATTGCCCCAGCCGCTCCTCGAGCCGCTTGATCTGCATGGAGACGGCCGATTGCGTCTTGTTCAGCCGCCGCGCCGCCTCGGTGAAGCTGCCGCAATCGGCAATGGCGCAGAAGCTCTGCAGCTGATCGAGATCAAGGGGCGTGCTCATGGCAAGTGCATCACTCAAATTGATGGACCGGATGAAATCTATTTGTTGGACGAATGAATGTCCAGAGCGCTATTTCTTCAACATCGGCGCTTGAACACAGGCTGCCGACACAGCCGCGGTTCCCCCTCTGCGGCACAACAGAATGTTTGGAGATTACTATGGCTCTCTCGCTTCCCGGCGAGCGGTCAATCGTGGCCGCCACGCCCCGCCCCTTTGCCGCGCTGCTGCGCTGGCTCGGCCAGGCCAAAGCTGCCCGTGCCCGCCGGAATGCGCTGGAGTCGCTGCTCGATCTCGACCACAGCCGGCTCGATGATCTCGGCATTTCGCGCGCCGATATCAGCGCTGCCCTGGCCCGCCGGGATAACAATCCCGGCCATGTGCTGAACGCGGCCCGCGCCCGCAACGCCCGCCTCTGATCGGCGGCCCAGTTTACGCCGCCCGGACATCAGCCGGGCTGCGTTCCCTCGTTGGTCCGAACACTTGTTACGAGCGCTCGTTCCATCACTGGTCGGTTTGCCACCGACCTTGTTTCCTGATGACTTGCCGGACAGTGCCTCGCACTTGTCCGGCTTTTTTCATTCTGCGGCGACGAACTGCACGCCCAGCTCGGATTCCCGGCGCCAGATGACACTGCAGGCATAGCTGCGACCGTCGTCGAGCAGCAGCTGAAAGTGATCGGGAATGCCGATGATGCTGGCCAGCTTGAGCCGCGCGCCGGCCTCGGAGAGGTTGCGCACGGTGCAGTCGAAGGTCGAAAAGCCGTCGTTGACCACGACATGCCCGCCCTTGAGCACCCTATGACGAATGGTCGCGCGGCGCTCCTCGGTCATGTCCGTATCCCTTCCTCTAGGGCAGCTGGGCGAATCCGTCCTTGAAGCCATTGAGCGACACGGGAATGCCGATGCCCTCTTCGGGGGTCTTGAACACCACAAAAATGGCGCTCGTGCCATTCGACAGCGTCTCGATCAGGCTGTCGTCCAGCACCACTTCGGCGACGCAGCCATTAGGCAGGCAGCGCACAAAGGCGACCCGGCCCATGTCCTTGCCGTCGACATTCAGGCCCAAGCCATTGGGCAGCAGCACGCCGAGCGGCGCCAGCACGCGCAGCAGGCGGGCCTCTCGGTCGGCCGTGCGCAGAACAATGACCGAAAGCCCCACATTGGGCTGATCCTCGGCCATCACATTCTGGATGATCGCGCACTGCTCGAAGCTGGCGCCGGGCGGCGTGTCGCAGCTCATCTGCCAGTCACCATACTGTGCCTTGACCACGCCCTGGGCAAAGGCGGCGTTGCCGGGTGCGCCCAGAGCCAGCAGGGCCAGGCCTGCACCGACGAAATGGCGCCAAAAAATCTGCTTCACAGTGTCAATTCTCCCGACGAATCGCGCGTCAGCCTATTGCCAACGTGTTTCCGATAGCCGGGGCGATGAGTCAACCAAACCCCGGAAATGCAGGGGATATGCGCGCCAAACTGCGGCTGCCGTGAGGCGAATTGCTGCCGCGGCCGCACAATATGACGCACATCACCACGCTCTCGCCGCAATGGACTCAGTGTTCTGGATGTGATTTAGGTCAAGGCAGAGTTTTTCGCTCCGAGGTTGAGTCGGGGCGGCGTTTGCTATGCCGCTGTTATTGCACTCAATCCCGGTGTGGATGCACCAATTGATGTCGACACAGGGGTTTATGGTGACCGGGCAGTTCTTGAGAAAGATAGGCGCTATTTCGGCAGCCGCAATGGCGCTGGCCCCGGCTTTCGTCATGGCGCAAGAGCAAGTGGCCGAACAAACGGGGCATCCCGTTTACGGTCAGTATCATCTGCAGCGTGCCGTGACGCCGATCATGGATTCGATCACCAGCTTCCACGATGGCATTCTGCTGTGGACCATCTCGCTGATCGTGCTGTTCGTCCTGGCGTTGCTGCTGTGGATCATGTTCCGCTTCAATGCCAAGCGGAACCCGGTTCCGGCGGCCTTCACCCACAATACTCTTGTGGAAGTGATCTGGACGGTCCTGCCCATCGTCATCCTCATCATCATTGCCATTCCGTCCTTCGGCGTGCTGTCCGACCAGCTGACGACGCCCGACGGCCAGCGCAAATATCTTGGTTCCAACATCTTCTCCTTCGGCGAAGTCGAGGTTCCGGCCCCCGAGCTGACCATCAAGGCCACCGGCCAGCAGTGGTATTGGGACTATGAATACGTCGACGATGGCGTGTCTTTGACCTCGATCATGCTCAATGAAAAAGATCGCGCTGCCACCAAGCCGGGTCAGCCCCGCCTCTTGGCTGTGGACAATGAGCTGGTTGTGCCGGTCGACACCACGGTGCGCCTGGAAGTCACCGCCGATCCGACCGGCGTTATCCATGCCTTTGCCGTGCCGTCGTTCGGCGTCAAGATCGACGCGGTTCCCGGTCGTCTGAACGAGACCTGGTTCAACGTGCGCGAAACCGGCGTCTACTATGGCCAGTGCTCGGAGCTGTGCGGCAAGGACCATGCGTTCATGCCCATCGCGATCCGCGTGGTCACCAAGGAAGAATTCGCAACCTACATGGCTGCGTTCAAGGCTGGCGACTACGCCGCCGCCAACGCCACGCTCGTAGCGCTGCAGTAAGAACACGGGTCAGGGGACACTAAAAATGGCCGATATCGCTCACCTCGAAGCCCATGCGGCGCACGACAGCGCTCATGACAACCATACCCCGACCGGCTGGCGCCGTTGGCTCTATTCGACCAACCACAAGGACATCGGCGTGATGTATCTGTGGTTTGCCGTGTTCACCGGCATCGTCGGTGGCCTGCTCTCCGGCGTGATGCGCATGGAGCTGCAGGAGCCTGGCATCCAGATTTTCCACGGCCTTGCAGCCATGGTCTATGGCATGGATCCCTCGGCCGGCGAGGCGCTCGACGCTGGCAAGCACATGTACAATGTGTTCACCACCGCGCATGCGCTGATCATGGTGTTCTTCGTGGTCATGCCCGCCACCATGGGCGGCTTTGCCAACTACTTCGCTCCCCTGATGATCGGCGCGCCGGACACGGCTTTCCCGCGCATCAACAACATCGCCTTCTGGCTGCTGCCGCCGGCGTTCATCCTGCTGCTGATGAGCCTGTTCTTTGAAGGCACCGGCCCGGGCGCACTTGGCTTTGGTGGCGGCTGGACCGTTTACCCGCCGCTGTCGACCTCGGGTCATCCTGGCCCCGCCATGGACTTTGCCATCCTGTCGCTGCACGTGGCCGGCATCAGCTCCATCCTGGGCGCCATCAACCTGATCACCACGATCTTCAACATGCGCGCCCCCGGCATGACGCTGCACAAGATGCCGCTGTTTGCCTGGTCCGTTCTGGTTACGGCGTTCCTGCTGCTGCTGGCCCTGCCGGTTCTGGCTGGCGCCATCACCATGCTGCTGACCGACCGCAACTTCGGCACGTCGTTCTTCAAGCCCGCCGAGGGCGGTGACCCGATCCTGTTCCAGCACCTGTTCTGGTTCTTCGGCCACCCCGAAGTGTACATCATGATCCTGCCGGGCTTCGGCATCATCAGCCACATCGTGTCCACTTTCAGCCGCAAGCCAATCTTCGGCTACATGGCGATGGCCTATGCCATGGTCGCCATCGGCTTTGTGGGCTTTGTGGTGTGGGCGCACCACATGTACACCACCGGTCTGAGCCTGGACGTACAGCGCTACTTCGTGGCCGCCACCATGGTGATCGCCGTGCCCACGGGCGTGAAGATCTTCTCGTGGATCGCGACCATGTGGGGTGGCTCGATCACCTTCAAGTCGCCCATGCTCTGGGCTGTCGGCTTCATCTTCCTGTTCACCGTTGGCGGTGTGACGGGCGTGGTGCTGGCCAATGCCGGTGCTGACCGTGCCCTGCACGACACCTATTATGTGGTGGCACACTTCCACTACGTGCTGTCGCTGGGCGCCGTGTTCTCGATCTTCGCGGCCTGGTACTACTGGTACCCCAAGATGTTCGGCTACATGTACAACGAGACCCTGGCCGCTGTGCACTTCTGGATCATGTTCGTCGGCGTGAACCTGATCTTCTTCCCGCAGCATTTCCTTGGCCTCGCCGGCATGCCGCGCCGCTACATCGACTATCCCGATGCCTTCGGCTTCTGGAACCGCATCTCCTCGGTCGGCTACTACATCACCTTCGTGGCCATGATCGTGTTCTTCTACGCCACCTGGGAAGCCTTCAAGCGCAAGCGCCCTGCCGGCAACAATCCCTGGGGCGATGGTGCCACCACGCTGGAATGGACGCTGAGCTCCCCGCCGCCGTTCCACCAGTTCACCACCCTGCCGCGGATCGACTCCACCAAGGCACACTAAGTTCAATCGGGCCGCCGCGTGCGGCCCGGTCCACCCCCGAGGAAAGCAAGGCCAGTGGCTCTTACCGACGACAGCACACAGCTTCCCGCCATGACGGGCGAGGCACGCGTCGAGGACTACCTCGCGCTGCTCAAGCCCAATGTCATGCAGCTGGTTGTGTTCACGGCCATCGTCGGTCTGCTGGTGGCGCCGGGCGGCATCAATCCGCTGATCGGCGTGATTGCCATCGTCTGCATCGCCATCGGTGCCGGCGCCTCTGGCGCGCTGAACATGTGGTATGACGCCGATATCGACGCCATCATGAGCCGCACGGTCAACCGGCCCATCCCGGCCGGTCGCATCACCGGCGGCGAAGCGCTGATCTTCGGCGTTGTGCTCTCGCTGTTCTCGGTGGCGCTGCTGGGCCTGGCGACCAATTGGGTCGCCGGCGGCCTGCTCGCCTTCACCATCTTCTTTTATGCCGTCGTCTATACGATGTGGCTCAAGCGCTCGACGCCCCAGAACATCGTCATCGGCGGCGCCGCCGGGGCTTTCCCGCCCATGGTGGGCTGGGCAGCCGTCACCGGCACAATCAGCCTGGAAAGCGTTGCGCTGTTCCTGATCATCTTCCTGTGGACGCCGCCGCACTTCTGGGCGCTGGCGCTCTATAAGCAGTCTGACTATGGCGCCGCCGGCATTCCCATGATGCCCAACGTCAAGGGCGCGGCCTCGACCAAGCGGCAGATCTTTGCCTATACGGTTCTGCTGGCCGCTGCGGCGCTGCTGCCCAGCCTGCTTGGCTTTGCCGGCTTGCCCTATACGGCCGTGGCCGTGGCGACGGGCGCCGGCTTCCTGTTCCTGGCGCTGCGCCTGCTGCGCACGGGTGACGATGTTGCCATGCGCAAGGCGGCCCGCGTGCTGTTCAACTATTCCCTGAGCTATCTGTTCGTGCTGTTCCTGGCACTGCTCTGCGACAATCTTCTGGCCCGCTTTGGAGGCTTTGGCGCATGAGTGCACCTGATGAACTCCGCGCCGTAGCGCTCGAAACGCCCGAAGTGATGGCCGCCCGTGCCAAGGCTAGGCGTCGTCGCTCGATTGCCCTGGCCATCGCCCTGGCGTTGTTTGCCGTGACCTTTTACACGCTGACCATCGTCAAGATGGGCCCGGCCCTGTTTGATCGGTCGCTGTGATGGCTGAGATTACCCAGTCGACCCCGCCCGCGGTCAACCGCAACAATCGCCGCGTGGCCTTCATGGGCCTGGGCATTGCCATGGGCATGGTGGGCCTGGCCTATGCCAGCGTGCCGCTCTATCAGTTGTTCTGCCAGGCCACCGGCTTTGGCGGCACCACGCGGGTGGCCACCGAATCCCCCAAGGGCATCATTGCCCGGGAAATGAAGGTTCGTTTTGACTCCAACGTCGCCAACGAACTGCCCTGGAAGATACAACCGGCCGCATCGATCACCGACAAGATCGGCACGGTCGATACCGTCAACTTCGTCGCACAAAATCTGTCCGACAAGCCGGTGACGGGCCGCGCCATCTTCAACGTCTCGCCCGAAAAGGCAGGCGCCTATTTCAACAAGATCGAATGCTTCTGCTTCACCGAGCAGACGCTGCAGCCCGGCGAGACCGTCGATATGCCGATCGTGTTCTTCATCGACCCCGAGCTCGACAGCAACAACGAGCTCGACACCATCAAAGAGATCACGCTCTCTTATACTTTCTACGCTTCAGACAACGAGGGAAGCTGAACATGTCCGCCATTGAGAAGAACCATGACTATCACATGGTCGAGCCGAGCCCCTGGCCGTTCGTCATGTCGGTTGCCGTCCTCATCATGGCGATGGGTGGCATTTTCTGGATGCACCATTGGACCCCGTGGGTCTTCTTCATTGGCCTCGTGGGTGTGCTCTACACCATGTACGCCTGGTGGAGCGACGTCATCAAGGAAGCCAACAACGGCCATGACCACACCGCCGTGGTGCAGATGCATCACCGCTATGGCATGATGCTGTTCATCGCCTCCGAAGTCATGGTGTTCTTCGGCTTCTTCTGGGCCTATTTCGATGGCTTCTTCCGCCTCGACGACGTTGAGCAATATGCGCGCGTCGCGGCCACCGGCGGCATCTGGCCGCCGACCGGCATCGAGCTGTTCGACCCCTTCCACCTGCCGCTGTTCAACACGCTGCTGCTGCTGACCTCGGGTACCACGGTGACCTGGGCGCACCATGCCCTGCTCGAGAACGACCGCGAAGGTCTCAAGTGGGGCCTGGCGCTGACCATCCTGCTCGGCGCGGTCTTCACCTGCGTGCAGATGATCGAATATTCCGAAGCTGGCTTCAGCTTTGCCGGCAACATGTATGGCGCCACCTTCTTCATGGCCACCGGCCTGCACGGCTTCCACGTGCTGATCGGCACCATCTTCCTGGCCGTCTGCCTGATCCGCGCCCTGCGGGGCGACTTCACCCCCGAGCGTCACCTCGGTTTCGAATTCGCCGCCTGGTACTGGCACTTCGTTGACGTGGTCTGGCTGTTCCTGTTTGCCTCGATCTATGTCTGGGGCAGCTGGGGCGTGGCCATCCACCACTAGGGGCCAGCCCCTCGCTTCTGACGGGGCGCAGCGATCCGCTGCGCCCCTTTGCTTTTGGAGACTATCGTGGCCCTGCCTTCGCCCTTCGTCGCCGGATTGCTCTGCCGCTGCCCGCGCTGCGGGGAGGGGCCCTTGTTCAAGGGTTATCTGAAGGTGGCGCCGCGCTGCAGCGCCTGTGGTCTCGACCTCGCCTTTGCCGACAGCGGCGATGGCCCGGCCATCTTCGTGATTTTCCTCGTGGCGCCCATTGTCGTGCTACTGGCCATGGTGGTGGGCGCGCTGTTCAATCCGCCGCCGCTGGTGCATCTGGCGCTGTGGATCCCCACCACGATCGTGCTGTCGCTGGCCCTGCTGCCGCCGTTCAAGGGCGTGCTGGTGGCGCTGCAATACCGCAACGACGCCCATGAGGGGCATCAATGACCAAGTCGAGCCGCCTCGGCCCGCTGATGACGGGCGGCTTTGTGGTGCTCATGCTGGCCCTGGCGGTGGTCTGCGCATTCCTGGGCACCTGGCAGATGCATCGCCTGGCCGAGAAGGAAGCGCTGATCGCCGCGGTCGACAGCCGCATCGACGCTGCGCCCATTGCTGTGCCCGAGGCCGGCACCTGGCCTACGCTTGATCTCGAGCAGGTCAATTTCCAGCCGGTGACCCTCACCGGCGCTTTCCGCTACAACCAGACCGTCACGGTGTTCACCAGTCTCGCCAATGCCCGCGGCAAGGCGTCGGGCCCCGGTTATTGGGTGATGACGCCCTTTGTGCTGCAGACCGGCGGCACGGTATTCGTCAATCGCGGCTTTGTCCCCGAGACCATGCAGGAAGCCGCCGTTACAGACGGGGAGGGCGACGGCACCATCGTCACCATCACCGGCCTGCTGCGTCCGGGCGAGGCCGCGGGCTTCATGACCCCGGCTGCCGACACCTCCAACCGCGTCGAATGGGTGCGCGACCCCAATCGACTGGCCGCCATGGTCGATCCGGCCCTCGCGCCGATTGCGCCCTTCTATGTCGACATGCCCGCCGGCGCGCCTGGCGAGCTGCCGCAGGGCGGCGAGACCGTGATCGAATTCCCCAATAACCACCTGGGCTATGCCTATACCTGGTACGGCTTTGCCATCGTGGCCGTGGTCATGCTCGGCTTCTGGCTGTGGCGCCAGCGCAAGGCGGCCAAGACCTGATCCGGCAAACTTGCGATTGCCGGGTCAATTCACTAGGTTGCAACAATTCCAAAAGGGCTCCTTCCCCGAATGCAATTTGTATCAACGCGCGGTCAGGCGCCCGTGCTCGGCTTCTCTGACGCAATTCTGGCCGGTCTGGCATCCGACGGCGGCCTCTATGTCCCCCAGAGCTGGCCCCAGGTCGGCGCCCAGGAGATCGCCAGCTTTGCCGGCAAGCCCTATGCGGAGGTGGCCTATGCCATCATCAGCCGCTTCACCGGCGATGAGATTGCACCGGCCAAGCTCAAGCAGATCATCGACGCCGCCTATGCCGACTTCCGCCATCCTTCGGTCGCGCCGTTGATCGAACTGGCGCCGGGGCACTTCGCGCTCGAGCTGTTCCACGGGCCCACGCTGGCGTTCAAGGACGTCGCCATGCAGTTCCTCAGCCGCATGATGGACCATATCCTGGCCGAGCGCGGCCTGCGCGCCACCATTGTCGGCGCCACGTCGGGCGACACAGGCTCGGCCGCCATCGAGGCTTTCCGCGGTCGCGACACCACCGACATCTTCATTCTTCATCCCCAGGGCCGCACCTCGCCGGTGCAGCGCCTGCAGATGACCACGGTGCTCGACGAGAATGTGCACAACATTGCCATCGAGGGCACGTTTGACGACTGCCAGAACATCGTCAAGGCGATGTTCAACAACCATGGCTTCCGCGACCGGGTGCGCCTATCGGGCGTCAATTCGATCAACTGGGGGCGGATCGTTGCCCAGATCGTTTATTACTTCACTGCCGCCGTCTCGCTGGGTGCGCCGCACCGTCCGGTGAGCTTCACGGTGCCGACCGGCAATTTCGGCGACATCTTCGCCGGCTATTGCGCCAAGGCCATGGGACTGCCGATCGACCGGCTGGTCATCGCCACCAATGCCAATGACATCCTGCGCCGCACCATGGAAACCGGCCGCTATGACATGGCCGGCGTCGCCCCCACCATCAGCCCTTCGATGGACATCCAGATCTCGTCCAATTTCGAGCGCCTGCTGTTCGAAGGCGCCGGGCGCGATGCCAGCGCTGTGGTGCGCATGATGGATGGCCTCAAGCAGTCCGGCGGCTTTGCCGTGCCCGAGGGGACGCTGAACGCCATCCGTCGCGATTTTGCTGCGGGCACCACTGACGAGGCCGCCACCAAGGCCACCATCGCATCCGTCCATGCCAAGGCGGGCTATCTGCTCGACCCGCACACCGCCGTGGGCGTCAGCGTGGCCATGCAGCAGCCCCAGAGCGGCGTGCCCATGGTGACCCTGGCCACTGCCCATCCGGCCAAGTTCCCGGCCGCCGTCAAGGCTGCGTCGGGCATTGATCCGGCGCTGCCGGCCTGGCTGGCCGATCTCTATGATCGCCCCGAGCGATTGAGCGTTCTTGCCAACCAACAGCAATCCGTCGAAGACTTCATCCTGGCGCGCACACGCGCTGTCTAGCGAACCAACAAGGCCAGGTGGTCATTGGATCGCCGGTCTGAGGAGACTGTCTCTTGAGCGTACAATCGACGACCCTCGACAATGGCATGGTGGTCCTCACCGACGACATGCCCCATCTCGAAAGCGCCTCGCTGGGCGTGTGGGTCAAGGCGGGTGCGCGCTCTGAACGCAAGACCGAGCACGGCATCTCCCATCTGCTCGAGCACATGGCCTTCAAGGGCACCAAGACGCGCAATGCGCTCAACATCGCCGAGGCCATCGAGAATGTCGGCGGTGACCTCAATGCCGCGACCTCCATCGAGCACACCGGCTATTTCGCCCGCGTGCTCAAGGAGGATGTGGTGCTGGCCGCCGATATCCTCAGCGACATCCTGCAGAACTCGCTGTTCGACGAGGAAGAGCTGACTCGCGAGAAACAGGTGATCGTCCAGGAAATCGGCGCGGCACGCGACAATCCCGACGATCAGGTGTTCGACCTGTTCCAGCAGGCCGCTTTTCCCAGCCAGCCCATCGGGCGCACCATTCTGGGGACGGTGGATTCGGTGCGGGCCTTCAACCCCGACACCATCCGCAAATATATGAACCGCAACTATGTGGGCGACCACATGGTGATGGCCGCCGCCGGCAATGTCGACCACGACGGCCTGGTCAACGTGGCGCGGGAACACTTCTCCACCCTCAAGCCCAATGGCGCCCCGGCGCCGCAGCGCGCCGAATATCAGGGCGGGCAGGAGCGCCTGGTCTCCGAGCATGAGCAGGCCCATATCGTCATCGGCTTTGAGGGCCGCGCTTACAATGCCGACGGCTTTTATGCCGCGCAGGTGCTGGCCTCGATCCTGGGCGGGGGCATGAGCTCGCGCCTGTTCCAGGAAGTGCGCGAGAAGCGCGGCCTGTGCTACTCGGTCTATTCCTTCCACTGGGCCTTTGCCGACAGTGGCGTCTTTGGCGTGGCGGCAGCCACAGGCGAAGAGGAGGTGGCGGACCTGGTGCCCGTCGTGCTCGACGAACTCAAGCGCGCCACCGAGCACATCACCGAGGAAGAGGTTGTGCGCGTGCGCAACCAGATTCGCGCGGGCCTCCTGATGTCGCTGGAAAGCCCGTCCGCCCGCGCCGGCCAGCTGGCCCGCCAGCAGATTCTGTGGGGCCGCCCCATCCCGATGCAGGAGACGGTCAACCGCATCAACGCCATCACCACGCGCCGCGTGCAGGAGGTGGCCGAGCAAATCTTCACCTCTGGCGCACCGACGCTGGCTGGCATTGGCCCGATCGGCAATCTGGCCGATGTCGAGGCCATCAGCGACCACATCAAGCGCTGATCGGCGTCTCTCCGTGCCCTGGCCCTGGTCATCCCAGCAATCGCTGATCACCCTGCGCGGCCCGCGGGTCACGCTGCGCCTGCCGCAGCTGTCCGACTATGAGCAGTGGTATCGGCTACGCCTGGCCAGCAGCGACTTTCTGCGCCCCTTTGAGCCACGCTGGACCGAGGCGGACCTGGCCCGCCGGGTGTTCGTGCAGCGCGTCAAGCGCGCCCGGGAGGAGGCCGAGGAGGGCACGGACTATTCGCTCTTCATCTTCCAGCCCGATGGTCGCCGCGAGACCCTGGTGGGGGGCGTGACACTGTCCAATGTGCGGCGTCGCGCCGCCCAGTTCGTCAATCTGGGCTATTGGATGGGCCAGCAATATGCCGGCCAGGGGCTGATGAGCGAGGCGGTGTCGCTCTGCCTGCCGTTCACCTTCGACACGCTCGACCTCCACAGGATTCACGCCGCCTTCCTGCCGGGCAATATGGCGTCGCGCCGGGTGCTGGAGAAGAACGGCTTTGTCGAAGAGGGCTTTGCCGAGAACTACCTGCAGATCAACGGCCGCTGGGAGGACCATGTGCTGTTCGCCCTGACCCGCGAACGCTACGAGCGCGCGCGCCATGGCGGGCGTCTGGCCTAGGCCTGTTGCGCAATGGCAACAGTGGTCGAACCTTGCCGCTGGCGATATTCCCCGCTACCAAAGACCGCTCCCCGTCCGAGGGAGCCCTGGAATTTGCGTGGCCAAAACACCGCCTGCTGGTTCCACCGCCACAATGATGCCCACCGCAGGATTTAGTCGCCCTTGATGCGTCATCTACATGCACTCGCGATGTGTCTTGCGTTCGCGCTGGCCCTGCTCGCACCAGCCGCCGCGCTTGAGGTCATTTCCGTCCCCGACGACGTCAATGCCGTGAGCCTGTCCGATGTCATCGAGGTCGTGCCCGGCCAGGGTGGCAAGGTGCAGTTGTCCACGGCCCCGGCCGAGGACGGCATTATCCGCCGCATCGAAGTGCTGGCCTCCGAAGAGGGGACCAATCCCAGTTACGCGCTGTTCGCCCTGCGCAACGACAGCGACCAGCAGATCGAACGCCTGCTGGTGGCGCCCTTCTTCCGCCTGCCGGGTTCCGGCATCATCCAGCCCGATCTGGGCGATGATCGCATTGCTGCGCTGACCCCCAGTTCCGGCATCCGCCCGGTGCGCCTGGCTGACACCGAAGCCGATGTGTTTGAGGTGACCCTCGACCCCGGCGCCACGGTGACCTTTGTCGCCGAGTTGCGCGGCGCCGACCTGCCCGAGCTCTATCTGTGGCAGCCCAATGCCTACCGCGACTATGTGAACTCCTTCACCCTGTTCCGCGGCGTGGTGCTGGGCGTGGCCTCGCTGGCGGCGGTGTTCTTGACCATCATGTTCGTGGTCAAGGGCCGCGGCGTCTTTCCGGCCACGGCGGCGTTCGCCTGGGCCGTGATGGCCTATCTGCTGATCGACTTCGGGGTCATGGGGCGCCTGCTGGGCCTCACCGCGACCGGCGTGCAACCGCTGCGCGCAGCGGCGGAGGCGGGCATCGCCACGACGCTGGCGGGGTTCCTGTTCATCTATCTCAACCTGCACCGCTGGCATCTGCGCTTCGTGCATCTGGCGCTGGGCCTGGCCGCGCTGTTCCTGGCGCTGTTCGGCTTTGCCTTCTTCGAGCCGTCGAGCGCCGCCACCATTGCCCGGCTGGTGCTGGCCCTGTTGGGCATTTCCGGCCTGTTCCTGATTCTGCTGCTGGCGCTGCGCGGCTATGACCGCGCCGTGCTGCTGGTGCCCACCTGGATCATCGTCATTGCCTGGCTGTTCTACAGCTGGCTGGTGGTCTCCGGTCAGGTGTCCAACGACGTAGCCCAGCCTGCCGTTGGCGGTGGCCTTGTGCTCATCGTCATGCTGCTCGGCTTCACCGCTGTCCAGCATGCCTTCTCCGAAGGCCAGGTCAGCATCGGCACGCTGTCCGAAGTCGAGCGCCGCGCCCTGGCGCTGACCGGCTCGGGCGACTTCGTCTTCGACTGGAATATCGAGCGCGACCGCGTCTCGGTCAGCGAGGAGCTGGCGACGCGCCTGGGCGAGAAGCGCGGCAGCCTGCGCGGCGCCATCAAGCGCTGGCTCGACCGCGTACATCCCGACGACCGCGACCGCTTCCGCACGGCCTTTGACACGCTGGTGGAGCTGCGCCGCGGCAAGGTGTCGGCCGATATGCGCATCGCCAGCCACGACGGCAGCTACCGCGCCTTCCGTATGCGGGTGAAGCCCGTGCTGGGTGGCGACGGCCAGGTGAACCGCATCGTCGGCACGCTGCAGGACGTCACCGAGGACCGCGCCTCGCGCGAGCGCCTGCTGCATGACGCCGTGCATGATAGCCTCACCGGCCTGCCCAATCGCATGCTGTTCCTCGACCGGCTGGAGCGCAGCCTGGTGCGCGCCCGCATGCCCGGGGGCATCAAGCCGGCGGTGTTTCTGATCGATATCGACCGCTTCATGGAGCTCGAAGAGCGCATCGGCCATTCGGCAGCAGATTCGGTGCTGTTGGCCATTTCGCGCCGCATTGCCCGCATCATGCGGCCGCTCGACACCGTGGCCCGCGTTACCGGCGACCAGTTCGCGGTGATCCTCGCATCCGAGCAGGCGGCGGGCAAGATCGCCGAGACGGCCGAACAGATCCGCAAGGCGCTCAAGGCGCCGTTCAACTTTGGCGACCGCGACCTGTCGCTGACCGCCTCGATCGGCGTGACCATCTATGACAGCAACCCCGCCAGCGCCGCCGACGTGCTGCGCGACGCCGAGCTTGCCATGTATTATGCCAAGCGGCTGGGCGGCGACCGTATCGAGGCCTATCGCGCCTCGGCGCGCTCGATTGCCGCCTATAATCGCGCCAGCGAGGAAGACCTCGAACGCGGCATGAAACAGGGCGAGCTGCATGTGCAGTTCCAGCCGGTGATGGACCTGCAGACCAATCAGATGGTCGGCGCCGAGGCGCTGATGCGCTGGATCCATCCGACGCGCGGCGTGGTCAACCCGGACGAATTCGTCGCCCTGGCCGAACGCTCCGGCCAGATCGAAAAGCTCGGGCGCCTGGCGTTCGAACAGGCCGCCGCACAGGCGCGGGACTGGATGACGACCATCGGCCTGCCCGAGGGCTTCTTCATCTCGGTCAATCTGTCGCCGACCCAGTTGGGCACCGAGACGCTGCTTAACGACCTGCGCAGCCTGGTCAACCAGGACCGTGCTCTGGCCCAGCATCTCAAGCTCGAGATCACCGAGAGCCAGCTGATGACCAATCCCGAGCACTCCGCCTATATGCTCGAGGCGCTGCGCACGCTCGGCCTCGGGCTGGCGCTCGACGATTTCGGCACCGGCCACTCCTCGCTGAGCTATCTGCACCGCTTCCCCTTTGACACCATCAAGATCCCGCGCCCCTTCGTGAAGCTGGGCGATGGCAGTGGCATTGCCCATACCCAGGGGCCGATCATCCGGGCCGTGGTGGCGCTGGGCGCCGATCTGGACCTGATGGTGATTGCCGAGGGTGTCGAGACCAGCGAGGAAGCCGACCGTCTGCGCGCGCTCAATTGCCGCTATGCCCAGGGCTATGCCTTTGGCGCGGCGATCACCGGCGCCGATTTCGGCCGCAAGCTGACTGCCCAGCTGGGTCGCTAGGCCGCACTAGGCGTGGCCGGCGTCCGGGCTGAGCGTGGCTCGGGTGATATTCAGGCTGGCGAGGGCCGCGTCATAGCGGCGCTCGACCGGGGTCTCGAACAGCAGTTCGCGCGAGAAGGGAACGGTGAGCCAGCCATTGCCGGCCAGTTCGTCCTCGAGCTGCCCGGCACTCCAGCCGCAGCAGCCCAGCACGAACAGCGATGAGCGTGGGGCCGGGCCAAAGGCCATGGCCTTGAGCACATCCAGCGTCGCCGTAAGGCTCACGCCCGACGTGACCGCATAGGTATTGCCGCTCTTGTAGTCGGATGAATGCAGCACGAAGCCGCGGCCCTTCTCCACTGGCCCGCCACGCATGACGGCGCGCTGGCGGATGGCATCGGGCAGGCGGATGACGCTGTCGGGGTCACCCAGGTCGAGTTCATCGAGCACATCGGCAAAGCGCAGATTGGGCAGTTCGTGATTGACCACGAGCCCCATCGCCCCTTCGTCGCTATGGCCGACGACGAGGATGACGCTTTCCTGGAAGCGCTCGTCTTCCATGTCGGGCATGGCGACGAGAAATTGGCCTTCGAGCGACTGCATGCGCCAATTCTAGGCAGACTTGCCCCGCCTGCCAAGCGGGGCAGGCACGGGGCGCTATCACGAAGCTCTGATGGTTTTGTCCCTTTGCCTCGCCCCCCAGCTGGGGTAATGGCTTGGGCATGCGCCAGTCTGCCTCCACCATCGCCGCCCTGCTGATGTTGCTGGGGCCCGCCGCTGCGGGCGAAACGCCATGGCAGGAGGTGGCGCCCGGCGTCAACATCCGCATGATCTCGACCGGTCAGGTCAAGCCCGATGGCACCACGCTCGTGGCGCTGGAGCTCGACATGCCGGCCGGCACCAAGACCTATTGGCGCGTGCCGGGCGAGACAGGCCTGCCCACCGACCTCGACTTTTCTGCCAACGCCCAAGTCAAGAGCCACGAAATGCTTTGGCCCTATCCCACCCGCGAAGAGCAGGACGGCTATCTCGACTATGCCTATTTCGGCGACACCGTGCTGCCGGTCGAACTGACGCTGGCGCCCGGCGCCCATGCTGCCGACGTGGCCGCCACCATGGGCATATGCTCTGATATCTGCGTGCCGGCCCAGGCGCATTTCACGCTGGCTCTGGATGATGCGGCCCCGGACCGCGCCAATGGCCTGCGCATCCGCCAGGCCCTGGCCATGGTGCCCATCGAGTGGACCGATCCGCGCCAGCCTGTGGGCGACGTGACCTATGATGCGGCCGCCGCCATGCTGGTGGTGCCTGTGGGCGATGCGGCCGTGGACCGGGACACCCTGATTGCCTCCACCGCCAGTGGCGTGCCGGTGTTCGGGGCGCCGCAAATTAGCCCGGAATCCAATGTAGTGCTCATTCCCGTACTGGGGGATATCGAGGAGAGCGAACTGGTCGGCCAGACCGTGCAGCTGTCCTTCACCACGGGCATGGGGGCCTTCGAGCTGGCCCGCACCGTCAAACCGGCGCCGGGCCAATAGAGTCGGGCACTCCGGCGCGGTAGGCCTTGTCTGGGCGGCCAAAGCCGCATATTCCCAAAGCACATGTCGAGCGCGCTGTGGCGCTGCCGGAAGGCGGGCCACCTTTTGAGGCCTATGCAAATATGATCGAACGCGGCAATCCCATTCCCTCCGTGCCCACCAAGCTGGTGACCGCCGATGGCGTCAGCGACACCACCACAGATGCGGTTCTGGGCAAGGGCCTTGTCGTGGTGTTCACCGTGCCAGGCGCCTTCACCCCCACCTGCCATGTCAATCACCTGCCGGGCTTTGTTGCCAACCAGGCCAAGATCAAGGCCGCTGGCGTCGCGCGCATCGTTTGCGCCTCGGTCAATGACCACCACGTCATGAAGTCCTGGGCAGAAGCCTCCGGCGCTCTGGGCGTTGTCGATTTCGTCGCCGACGGCAATGGGGCGCTGGCCGCCGCGCTGGGCCTGGATCGGGACCTTGGCCAGTTCGGCATGGGGACCCGTTTTGCCCGTGCGGCCCTGCTGATCCGCGACGGCGTGGTCGATGCCGTGTTCGTCGAGGATGGTCCGGGCGTCAATGCCAGTGGAGCCCCCGCCATTTTGATGGCTCTTGAAGCCGCCTAAGGCTACCTTTGCATCAGGGAGACCTGCTGATGACTGATTTCGCGCCTCTGGCCTCGCGCCTGTCCGCCGCCGCCGCCCTGGCCACCTTGCTGGCCGGTTGTTCCATGGGGGGCATGTTTGGCGGTGGCTCCTCGACGCCCTCGCCGAGCCTGCAGAACGCCACGCCCAGCCCGGCGGCCGTTGCCCAGGCCCAGACCAATGCGCTGCCCGCCATTGCCACGCAGTGCCCGCCCATTCGCGTGCGCCCCGGTGGCGAAGCCATGTTCTACTATGGCAACGGCAAGACCGGTGACCCCAAGGCCCTGCAGTACCAGGGCGTGATCGACGAGGCGACGCGCAATTGCGTGGTGTCCAACGGGCTGATCACCGTCAACATGGGCGTGGTCGGCCGCGTGCTGCTCGGCCCCCAGGGCAACCAGGCCGCGGTGACCGCACCGATCCGCTTTGCCGTGGAACGTGACGGCCAGGCCATCTTCTCGGAAAAATATGCCGTGCCCGTGGCGCTGACTCCGCCGGCCCGCTCAGCCGAATTCGTCAAGGTCATCGAGAACATCGCCATCCCCTATCTCGGCGGCGAAGAGATCATCATCTGGGTCGGTTTCGACACCCGCGGCTGACGATCGACCGCGCAAGACGATCAGACGACAAAGGCCCGTGGATAAGTCCACGGGCCTTTTGGTTTTTAGTCGAAGCGGAGGGGCCGCCCGGGTGACGGGCGGCCAGTCGACTACTCCGCTGCCTTGAGCGTTTCGGCCGGGCGTTCCCATTTGATGATCGGCGAGCGGGCCGCCCGGGTCTCGTCGAGGCGACGGCGCGGGGCCTTCATCGGGGCGGCGGTGAAGCGGGCGGCATTGCCGGCCTTGGCATCGAGGGCCAGCTCTTCCATCACGTCACAGAAGCGATCCAGCGTCTGCTTGGATTCGCTCTCGGTCGGCTCGATCAGCATGGCGCCATGCACGACCAGGGGGAAATACATGGTCATGGGGTGGAAACCCTCGTCGATCAGCGCCTTGGCGAAATCGAGCGTGGTGACGCCCGTGCCAGCCAGGAAACTGTCGTCGAACAGCGCCTCGTGCATGGTCGGATAGTCCGGGAAGGGCACCGAGAATACCTGGCCAAGACGCGCCTTGATGTAATTGGCGTTGAGCACGGCATCCTGCGCAGCCTGGGCCAGCCCGTCGCCGCCATGGCTGAGCATATAGGTCAGCGCCCGCACATACATGCCCATCTGGCCCTGGAAGGCCGTGATGCGGCCCAGGGCCTGGTCTTCTTCGTGCTCGACCAGCTCGAGCCCGTTGGCGCCCTTGCGGACGAAGGGCACCGGCGCGAAGGGCGCCAGCGCTGCCGACAGCACCACTGGACCCGCGCCCGGTCCGCCGCCGCCATGCGGCGTCGAGAAGGTCTTGTGCAGGTTGATATGCATGGCATCGATACCGAGGTCACCCGGCCGCACCACGCCCATGATGGCGTTGAAATTGGCGCCATCGCAGTAAAAGAACGCGCCCGCCGCATGCACGGCCTTGGCGATTTCGATGACCTGGGGTTCGAAGAGCCCGCAGGTATTGGGATTGGTCAGCATGATCGCCGCCACGTCGGGCGACAGCGCATCCTTGACCGCCTGCACATCGACCGTGCCGTCACTGCGGGCCGGGATCGACTTGACGGAGTAGCCGAGGAAGGCCGCGGTGGCCGGATTGGTGCCATGGGCACTCTCGGGCACCAGCACCGTGCGGCGATGACCCTGGCCAGCGGCATCCTGCGCCGCCTTGATGGCCATCATGCCCAGCAGTTCACCATGGGCGCCGGCCTTGGGCGTGAGCGCCACGGCCGATGTATTGGTCAGCGTCATCAGCCAGTGGCTGAGCTCGTTCATCAGCTTGAGCGCGCCCTGGACGGTCGAGGCGGGCTGCAGCGGATGGATATCGGCAAAGCCGGGCAAGCGGGCCATCTTCTCGTTGAGGCGCGGATTGTGCTTCATCGTGCACGAGCCCAGCGGATACATGCCGCTGTCGATTGAGTGGTTGAGCCGGCTCAGGCGCACATAGTGGCGCATGGCTTCCGGCTCGGTGAGTCCGGCCAGATCAAGCGCAGTCTTGCGCTCGAAGCCGCCCAGGCGGGTATTGGTGATCGTCGCATCCGGCAGGTCGACGCCAGAATGCTCGGTATCGCCGATTTCGAACAGCAGCGGTTCATTGGGCAGGAGAGCCGAGCCCGAGGTGGAGGCAAAGCCCGAGGTGCCGGTGCCGGTGGGCCGGCCCTGATTGTTCATGCTCATGCGAGTTCCTCCGCCAGGGCGCTGGTGAGCGCGGCAATATCTTCGTCGGTGGTCAGCTCGGTGGCCGCCAGCACGATCAGATTGCCCACCGAATGATCCTTGGGCTCAAGACGGCTGACCGGGACTCCGCCCAGAATGCCGCGCTTGGCCAGACGCTCGATGAGCGCCGCCGCCGGCTGGGGCGTGCGGATGGTCATTTCGTTGAAGAAGGTCTTGTTGAGCACCTCTACGCCCGGCACGGCTTCCAGCGCATCGGCGAGCTTGCAGGCATTGGCATGGTTGAGCCGCGCCAGGCGGGTGAACCCCGCCTCGCCCAGCAGGGCCATGTGGATGGAGAAGGCCAGGGCGCAGAGCCCCGAATTGGTGCAGATATTGCTGGTCGCCTTCTCGCGGCGGATATGCTGCTCGCGGGTGGACAGCGTCAGCACAAAGCCGCGCTGGCCCTCGGCATCAACGGTCTCGCCGCAGATGCGGCCGGGCATCTGTCGGATGAATTCCTTGCGGGTGGCAAGAAGGCCCAGATAGGGCCCGCCGAAGTTGAGCGCATTGCCGATCGACTGGCCTTCGGCCACCACGATATCGGCGCCCAGGGCACCGGGGGCTTCGAGAAGGCCGAGCGAGACCACTTCGGTGATAACAACGATCAGCAGCGCGCCCTTGGCATGGGCGGCGTCCGCAGCAGTCTTGATGTTGCGCAGATGGCCGTAGAAGTCCGGCGTCTGCACGACGATGGCGGCGGTCTGGTCGTCGATATGGTCGAGGATGTCGCCCTGGCCCTCAGGCGAGGCCGAGAGGCAAACGAGATCGGCATCATCCTTGAGATAGGCGCGGACCACGTCGCGATAATGCGGGTGCAGCCCGCCGGAGAGCACGATCTTGTTGCGCTTGGTGAGGCGCCGCGCCATCAGCACGGCCTCTGCGGTGCCGGTCGAGCCATCATAGAGGCTGGCATTGGCCACATCCATGCCGGTGAGCTTGGCCACCTGGGTCTGGAACTCGAACAGCATCTGCAGCGTGCCCTGCGAGATCTCGGGCTGGTAGGGCGTATAGGCCGTCAGCCATTCCGAGCGCTGGATCAAATGATCCACCGTCGCCGGCACATGGTGGCGATAGGCGCCGGCGCCGACAAAGAATGGACCATCGGACCCGGCGTGGTTCTGCCCGGCCAGCGCGCGCATATGCGCCTCGACCAGGAACTCGGGACTATGGGCCGGCAGGCCCAGGTCAAAGCTCTTGAGCGCCAGTGCCGGCACGGCACTGAACAGCGCATCGATATTGGGTACGCCGATGACGCCAAGCATCTCGGCGCGTTCGGCCTCGGAATGGGGAAGGTAGCGCATGGGTATCCGTTACTGTGTCAGTTCGGCATAGGCCGCATCATCGAGCAGGCTGTCGATCTCGCCGGCATCGGCGATAGCGATCTTGTAGATCCAGCCTTCGTTTTCCGGATCGGAGTTGATCAGGCCCGGATTGCCGGTCAGGGCGTCGTTGACTTCGGTCACCGTGCCCGAGACGGGGGCATAGATTTCCGAAGCGGCCTTGACCGATTCAACAACGGCGGCCTCGTCGCCCTTCTTGAGCACCTTGCCCACGCTGGGCAGCTCGACAAAAACGATGTCGCCCAGCGCGTCCTGGGCATAGGGGGTGATGCCCACAATGCCGGTCGCGCCCTCGACGCGGATATACTCATGATCGGGGGTGAACTTGGTGGTCATGGCAGCTCTCTCAACTGGCTTTGGGCTTGCGGAAATAACGATGCGGCACGAAGGGCGTTTCCACCACTTGCGCGGACTGTGAACGGCCACGCACGCTGACCTGCAGCGGCGTGCCATTGGCGGCATGGCTGGGCGGCACAAAGCCCAGGGCAATGGCCTTGCCCAGGGACGGCGCGAAACCGCCGCTGGTGACCACGCCAATGGCTGCGCCGGAGGCGTCAAGGATCTCGGCGCCTTCTCGGGCCGGAGCGCCCTCGACGATCAGGCCGACACGCACGCGGCTCAGGCCACCTTCGCGTTCGGCGAGGATACGATTGGCACCGGGGAAGTCGGCGGCCTCGCGGCGGCGCTTGGACACGGCAAAGCCCAGGCCGGCCTCGATGGGCGAGATGGTTTCGTTGAGGTCATGGCCATAGAGCGGCAGGCCGGCCTCAAGCCGCAGGCTGTCACGGGCGCCCAGGCCAATCGGCTTGACGCGGTCATCGGCGAGCAGGGCATCCCAGAGCTTGGTCGCATTGCCGGCCGAAACGAGAATTTCGAAGCCGTCCTCGCCGGTATAGCCGGAACGGGCGATGATGAGCTTCTCGCCGCCCCATTCGAACGGGGCATATTGCATGAAGCCGAGGTCGACGGCGCCGGGGGCGATATGGGCCATGACATTGACCGCCTCGGGACCCTGCAGGGCGAGCAGGGCATTGTCGCCATCGGCGCGGGTGAGCTTGGCCTTGTCGCCGGCGGCCGCCGCGATGCGGGCGAAGTCGCCGTCCTTGGTGCCGGCGTTGACGACGATGTAGAGCGCGCCGCCGAAGAGGGGCGAGCGGCCGACCATCAGGTCATCCAGCGCGCCACCGGTCTCGTTGAGCAACAGCGTGTAGCGGATCTGGCCGGGCTTGAGGCCCGCGATGTCGCCGCAGATCAGCGGCTCGATGATCGCCGCTATGGCAGCGTGATCGGCCTCGGCATCGCCGCTGGGATTGTTGAGCACCAGAAAGCTGGGGCCCATGTGGCTGACATCGAACAGGCCCGCATAGTCGCGGGTCCATTTGTGCTCGGTCATGATCCCCGTGGGATATTGCACCGGCAGATTATAGCCGCCAAAGGGAACCATGCGGCCGCCGGCGGCGATGTGCCGCTCGACCAGCGGCGTCGTCTTGAGAGTTTCGGCTGTGGACTGGGCCATCAACACTTCCCGGAAATGAACACGGTGACACGACTACACTCGCCCTGCGGCGAATTCCGTGCCCCCTCTGTCCTGATCACCTGAGAGATTCCCGGCTGAGCGCCGGTTGCTCCTTCGGTGGGACCTGTCGATGTGACGGTCCGCTTTCCAGAGTTGCAGTGTCCTGCGGTCCTTTGGCCTGAGAGTTTCCGGGGCGGTTGCTCCTTCGGCGCTGGAGAAAAACCAGTCTCTCCCGCAGTGAGGGCACCATGGTGGAGATTTCCGGGGCCGTCAATTGCGCTGCGCGCATGGGGCACAGGGAAAACCATGCGGCGCTCGGTCCAGACCCCGACAAGAGGGTAGGGCTGTCCGGTCCGGCACAAACGAAAAGGGCGGGCATAAATGCCCGCCCTCAAATCTCAAATCGGCGCTTTGGCCTTAGTTCAGGCGATTGCCCACGTCAGCGATGGCCTTGTCGACCACCTGGCCGCCCTTGCGGTTCATTTCGTCGGTCAGCACCAGGCGAGCCGCCTCGATGGCGACATCAGCCGAGCGGGCGCGCACTTCGGCGATCGCCTGCGATTCGGCCTGGGCGATCTTGTCTTCCACAGCCTTGGTGCGGCGGGCGATCAGATCAGCCAGCGACACCTGGGCCTCGGCAGCGAGGCGGGTGGCCTCTTCCTGCGCGGCAGCAATGATGCCGGCGGCTTCGCCTTCGGCAGCAACGCGCTTCTGCTCATATTCGACCAAGAGGGCCGCGGCTTCTTCGCGCAGCGTCTTGGCGGCAGCCAGGTCGTCGGCGATCTTCTTGATCTGGCCGTCGAGCATCTTGCCGACAATACGCGGGATGCCGAAGTACAGCATCATGCCGCCAAAGATCACCAGGGCGAGCGTGGCGTAGAATGTGTTGTCCAATTCCATCGGGCTTACTCCTTGGCCTTGGCGACGGCAGCGCGGACGCTGTCGGTCGAGACATCGCCGACCAACTGGGTCACAACAGTCTGGGCTGTCTCGGTAGCGATCTCGTCCACATGGGTGAGCGCTTCGGTCTTGGTGGCCAGAATGCGGGCCTCGGCGGCGGTGACCTTGGCGGTCAGATCAGCCTCGACGGAGCTGCGCTTGCTGGCCAGGTCCGCCTGGATGGTCTCGCGGGTCTGGTTGGCAATGCCCTGGGCCTTGGCCTTGGCGGCGGCCAGGGCTGCCTCATAGGCTGCAATGGCTGCGTCGGTCTTCTGGCGAGCGGCATCAGCGGCAGCGAGATCTGCGTCGATGATGGCCTTGCGGTTTTCCAGAATGCCGCCGATGCGGGGCAGGGCGATCTTGCTCATCACCAGATAGAGGGCGCCAAAGGTAATGGCGAGCCACAGCAGCTGGGATGGGAATGTTGCGGGGTCGAACGGCGGGAACACCCCGGACTCATGGCCACCGCCATGGGCTTCAGTGGTTGCATGGGTGTCCGCGGTCGGATCGGCATGGGTAGCGTCAACGGCGGGCGCCGCGTGGGTCGTGTCGGCCGGTGCAGCCGCTTCTTGGGCGTTGGCTTGCGTTACCATCAGGTGAGGTCCCGTTAAATCCTGTCAGCCGGCACACGCCGGATAAGAGCACGCAGCCGGAACAGGTCCGGCTGCGGAAGAGCGTGATCGCGCGTCAGTCTTAGGCGACGAACAGCAGGATCAGGGCAACCAGGAACGAGAAGATGCCCAGAGCTTCGGTCACGGCGAAGCCGAAGATCAGGTTCGAGAACTGGCTCGGCGCAGCCGACGGGTTGCGCAGGGCGCCCGACAGGAAGTTGCCGAAGATGTTGGCCACGCCAATGGCGGCACCGGCCATACCGAAACAAGCAATACCGGCACCGATGAACTTTGCGGCTTCAGCTTCCATTTTTTAGTCCTTTCAAGCGACTTTTAAGCGGGGGTTCTGGCGGAACAGCCCGCCGTGACGGGTGGTTAGTGAGACGGGTGGATCGCGTCGTTGAGATACATGCAGGTCAGGACTGCGAAGACATAGGCCTGAACCGCACCGACGAGAAATTCGAGGCCAGTAAGAGCAATGGCCATGATCAGCGGCAGCGCCGAACCAAGAATGCCGAGGAAACCCAGGCTGCTCATGGTGACGATGAAGCCGGTGAAGACTTTGAGCGTGATGTGACCGGCCAGGATATTGCCGAACAGACGCACGGAAAGCGAGATCGGGCGGCTCATGAAGGAGATGAACTCGATCGGCGCCACGATGGGAAGGATATAGCCGGGCACGCCGGCGGGCACGAACAGCTTGAGGAACTTCGGGCCGTTCTTGGCGAAGCCGTAGATCACCACGGTCAGGAACACCAGCATCGAGAGGGCAAAGGTGATGATGATGTGGCTGGTGACGGTGAAGAAATAGGGCACCATGCCGAGCATGTTGGCCACGAAGATGAAGGTGAACAGGCTGAAGACGAGCGGGAAGAACTTCATGCCGGCCGTACCGGCGGCACTTCGCACCATATTGGCCACGAACTCATAGACCAGTTCGCTCAGCAGCTGCGCCCGGTTCGGGATCAGGCTCTTGGAGCCCGTCGAAAGCACCAGATACAGCGAGATGATTGCCACGGTGGCAACCATGAACAGGGCTGAATTGGTGAAGGCAAAATGCAGGCCCGAGCCTTCGGTGCCGTCGCCGCCCACGGTGAACAGCGAGAAAATGTCCTGAATGACAAATTGGTGGATCGGATCAGTACCGGCCAAGATTGAACCCTCTAAGCGTCATCATTTGTCATCTTCGTCTTCCTCATCCGGTCCCATGTCGGACCCCGGCGGGGGAGGCGATGCGGCATTCATTTGCGCCACCACGCGGGTGACATTGAGTATTCCAGCGGCAAAGCCCACCACCAACATGATGAGCAAGAACCATGGGCTGGTCCCCAGGCCAAGATCGATGAGATAGCCGAAACCGGCACCCACCAGGATTGCGGCGATGAACTCGGTACCGATGCGCATACCGCGCGCCATACCGCTCATCTCCGGGGACGCGTCTCTCGAGGCTCTGTTGTCCTCGATCGCCCGGTCCCGCTTGGCAGAAGCAATACGCGATGCGAGATCGCGCGTCACCCCTTTGGCGCTGTCCGGCAGACCTTTGGTCTCTTGCGGGTCACTCATCCGCGCGCTCCCCTCGGCCGGCCATTTTCCCGAAGTTTCGGGACGCCCTTTTAAGTCGCGCGCAACATAGTGGTGGCCCCTGAGAGTGTCAAGACAACCTTAAACCGCGTAAGGCATTGTTTTATAATGCGAAATCCCCTTGTCGCAGGGGTGCGGCATGCTGTCCACGCGCAATGGTGGCAAAGTTGGGGCACCCCGGTGGGGATTCTCGGCTCCATCGGGCCATGCCAAGGCGCCACACGGCGGCAATTGGGTGGACAGTTGTTGACGAATTCGGAGACGGCAATCGCCCCTGGCCGGGGTATCGAGTGAGACGAAAGCCGCCTGGGGGCGTCGGTTTCTCGTACCCGTCAAGCGGCGGAGGCTTTTCGCCCATGCGGGGTGATGGAGGCGGGTGCCCTTGAACGAAGACGCCCGCAGCCCTGGAATAGGGGCCGCGGGCGGTCAATGGTGGTCGGCCGTGCACTTGTAGCCGTCTCTTGCACCGCGCCCGATCCGGCCGTGATGGTGCGGTCCGGCTTTCGCCCTCAGGACACCACCTGCCCTGCGGGCGATGCCGGTCCTAGAACTCGTTCCAGTCGGTGGCGACGGCTGCGTTGCCGTGGCTGATATAGCTCTTTGCGGCCTGCTTGACCCGCTCCTGCTGGCCCCGGACAGTGTTGGATGCGGCAGGCGCGGCAGACTGCCGGGACGTCGGCCGACTGTCGTCGAGAATGAAGATGTCGACGATCCGGTCGAGCTCGGATGCCTGGCCTTCGGTCTGCTCAATGGCCGCGTTGGTTTGTTCCACCAGAGCGGCATTGTGCTGGGTCATCTCGTCCATCTGGCGAACCGCAATATTGACCTCGTTAATCGAAGAGGCCTGTTCCTTGCTGTCCCGGGCAATGCCCGCCATCACCAGGCTGTTCTCGCGAATGCCCTCAAGGATCGCTTCGAGCTTGGCTGCGGCATCGGCCACCAGCTTGGATCCGCCCGCCACTTCGCTGGCGCTCTGCTCGATCAGAACCTTGACGTCCGAAGAGGCGCTGGCGGCGGACTGCGCCAGGCGGCGCACTTCCACGGCCACCACGGCAAAGCCTTTGCCAGCGTCGCCGGCACGCGCGGCTTCCACCGAAGCGTTCAGGGCCAGCAGATTGGTCTGGAAGGCAATGTCGTCAATCAGCCCGATGATATTGGAGATCTTGGCGGAGGAGCTGGTGATCTTCTCCATCGCGCCGGTGGCCTGTCGCATGACGCTGCCACCCTCTTCGGCGGTGCGGGACACCGACTGCGATTTCAGGTTGGCCTCTTCGGCCTTCTTGGCATTGGCCAGAACGGTGCCCGCCAGCTGCTCCATTGTGGCCGAGGTTTCCTCGATGGTTGCCGCCTGCTTGGTGGTGCGTTCGGACAGGTCGTTGGCACCGGCCAGGATTTCGCCCGTCGCCGAACGCACGCCGCGTGAGGTCTGGCGCAACTGGCCGACAATATCGGTCAGCTTCTCGGCCACCGCATTGGTATCGTCCTTGAGCTTGGCAAAGGCACCATGATAGTCGCCATTGACCCTCCGGGTCAGATTGGTCTCGGCCAGCGATGCCAGAACATCGCCCGTTTCCGCCAGGCCGCGATCCACGGTCTGCACCAGAGCGTTGACCGAACTTGCCAGTGCATTGAGCTCGGTATCGGGGAACTCGGTATCGACGCGCTTGGAGAAATCGCCGGCAATGGCGGAATCCACCACATTGCCAAAGGCCTGCTGCAGCTGGCCCATCATCTTGCGGCGGGCGTCCTCGTCAGCGACGATGCGCACGGCCTCGGCCTGGCTCATATCCTGCACCTTGATGGCATTGGCGCGGAACACTTCCACGGTGCGTGCCATGGCCCCCATTTCGTCACGACGTTCGGTATCGCCAACAGTGACCGCAAGATTACCCTTGGACAGCTCGTCCATGGTCCGAGACAGACGGGCGATCGGCTTTCCGACAATGCCGCGCGACACCAGCAAAATGACGGTCAGGCTGACCAGCAGAATCGCCAGCCCGCCAATGATGGCCGACTGAACCTGCTGCAGCACCGGGCCCTGGAAGACTGCGGCGGGAATGTCGAGAACAGCCGCCCAGGTCTTGTTCATGCCCGGGGCCGTGAACGGATAGACCAGACGAACCGTACCATCCGGCATGTCGCGAATGACCCGCATCTGACCATCGGCCAGCGCCTGCGTCACAAGGTCGGTGCCGGAGTCGGCATAGGGGGTGATCAGCTTGGTGCTGTCGGGATTGGCCAGCCAGTCGCCATTGCTGGCAACCAGCATCACCTGGCCAGTGCCAAACGGATGAATCTCAGCAAGCAGGGCAGTCAGATCGGTCAGCTTGATATCGACACCGGCGATGCCAACGATCTGCTGGTTCACCGTGACCGGAACCGACACCGATGTCAGCAGCTCGCCTTCGGTCGACAAATAGGGCGATGTGATGATGGACTGCTTGGCTTCCAATGGCGCTCGATAATATTCGGAGTCAGGTTTGATGGTCCAGGTGGAGAAGCCCATCTCGCCGGTGGCGCTTTTGGTCCAGTAGGCGGTGAACACGCCCTCGGCATTGGCGCCTTCCGTTCCGGTGAGCAATTTTGGTGCCGCCGGATCGGGCAGTTCCATCATCCAGGACCCAAACACAAAGTCATAGGCCGGTGCGACCGGCTCGAGCAGGGCGATGACGTCGCTGCGCGTCTTGGCGCCCTTTTCCATATAGCCGCCAATACTGGCCGACAGGGTGGCGCCGGCCGACGTTGCCATCGATAGCTTGGCAGACACCTGACTGGCCACGCCGGAGGCTGTTTCTGTGGCCAATGTCATCACCTGGTCCTCTGTGCTGGTCTTGGCGGACCAAACATTGAGCGCCGTATAGGCAATGAGAATCGCCGCTATGGAGATGCCAGAGACAAGTACAAGTTTGCCCGAGATTGTGCTGGACAGGCGGGACATCAAGATCACCCATTGAGAGGAATTCGAACGCCACAAAACTCTCGGTGATTTTGTAGAACAACAGGTTAACTCCCACATGGACTAAACCTCTGGCCCGTCTGATTTCCGCTTGCAGCCCGTGTCAGGAGTCAGCGGGCAGGATCGGTAGCTTTGCTGCAGAGCCGGGTTGGGGCGCGCTGGCGTCGGCCTCCGCCGGATCACCCCACCTCTAGGAACGTCTCCGCGGTCGTCAGATCCACCGACACCAACTGGCTGACGCCGCGTTCGGCCATGGTGACGCCGAAGAGGCGGTCGACGCGGCTCATGGTGATGGGATTGTGGGTGATGACCATGAAGCGCGTGTTGGTACGCTGGCGCATGGAATCGAGCAGGTTGCAGAAGCGCTCGACATTGGCGTCGTCGAGCGGGGCATCAACTTCGTCGAGCACGCAGATCGGCGCCGGATTGGTCAGGAAGACGGCAAAGATCAGGCTCATGGCGGTCAGCGCCTGCTCGCCGCCCGAGAGCAGCGTCATGGTCTGCGGCTTCTTGCCAGGCGGGCGGGCGATGATTTCCAGGCCTGCTTCGAGCGGATCATCGCTTTCGACAAAGCTGAGCTCGGCCGTGCCGCCGCCGAAGAGCGTCGTAAACAGCTCCTGGAAATAGGCATTGACCCGCACGAAGGCTTCGTTGAGCCGGGCGCGGCCCTCGCGGTTGAGCGAGGAAATGCCGGTGCGCAGCTTGGCGATGGCTTCTATGAGGTCATTCTTGTCCTTGACCATCAGATCGAGGCGGGCCTGCACCTCTTCGGCTTCCTTTTCGGCCGACAGATTAACCCCGCCCAGCCGCTCGCGCTCGGCCTTGAGCCGGTCGAGCCGCTGTTCGGTGGCAGCTTCCGCGGGCAGGGGATCGCTGGGGCGGATGCCCGAGGCTTCCAGCGTCTTGCTGGCGGGGATCTGCAGGCTTTCTTCGATGCTCCGCTCGATCTGCTGGCGCTGGGCGATATAGCCCTTGAGGCGCTCCTCGATGCGGGTGAGCTCGATGCGCGCATTGGCCAGGACCTCGCTGGCGGCGCGCAGGGCGCGGTCGGCCTCGCGATGGCCGGTCTGGGCGCTGGCGAGGGCGTCGCCGGCGGCCTGATGTTCGGCGCTGGCGGTCTCGATCTGGTCGTCGAGCTGGGCGCGGCGGCTGTCAAAGCCATCGGGCGCGGCGAGCAGGGCATCGCGCTGCGCGGCGACTTCGGCACTACGCTGGTCGAGCGTGGCCAATTGCGCCTGGGCGCTGTCGCGGCGGCGCTGCCAGCTCTGGCTGTCGCGCTCAAGCTGGGCGACGCGGCTGGCGCGCATGGTGGCGGCGCTCTCAAAACTGCCCAGGCGCAGCCGGGCCTGGTCAGACCGGTCGCGCATGGCGGTCAGCCGGGCCTGGGCGGCATTGGCGTGGTGCGCCGCTTCGTCCTCGGTGCCGGCGCCGGCCAGCGCCTTTTCGGCTTCGGCGCGGGCGGCTTCGGCTTCATTGCGGCTGGCCTCAAGCCGCAATTGGGCCTCGGCCAGGGTGGACTGGCGCGTGGTGAGATCGCCCATGGCGCGCTGGGCGGTATCGACTTCGGCCTGCGCCGCGCCAATGGCATGCTGGGCGGAGCGCCAGGCCTCGCGGCGGGCGCGCTCATCCTGGCGCGCGGTTTCGAGCGCTGCGGCGAGGGCATCGACCTGCCGCTTCCAGCCATTGCGCTCGCCACGGGTGCGGGCGATGTCTTCGTCCAGCTCGGCCAGGCGATTGCGCTGCGCCAGGCGTTGCGCGGCGGCGCTGGGCGCATCGGCGGCGGCGACAAAACCATCCCAGCGCCACAACGCGCCCTCAAGGGTGACGAGGCGCTGCCCCGGCTTGAGGGCGTGCATGAGGCTCGGGCCATCGACGCCACTGATCAGCCCGATCTGGTCGAGCCGGCGCTTGAGCAGGGCGCTGCCGGTGACATAACGGCTGAGCGGTTCAGCGGCCTGAGGCAGGGCGGCGTCGTCGGTATGATCGACCGGCACCGACCAGTGCATGGGCGCACCGGCGTCGGAACTGGCATCCAGATCATCGCCCAGCGCGGCGCCCAGGGCCGTTTCATAGCCGGGGGTGACTTTCAGCTCGTCGACAATGGCCGGCCACAGGCTGGCGCCGACATTGAGCATCTTGCCCAGCGTTGCGGCTTCCGCTTCGAGCCGGTTGAGCGCGGCGTCGATGTCGGCCAGCTTTGGCCGCGCGTCATCGAGCGCGTCCTGGGCCTGGGTGGAGGCGGCTTCGGCCTCGGTGGCCAGCGCCTCGGCCGCATAGGCCTGTTCCTGGGCTTCTGCGAGGGCCGTCCGCTTCTGGCTCAGCGTGTCATCGGCATCAAGCTGCGCCGCGACGGCTTGCGCCTCGGCTTGAACGTCGGCGAGTTCGCGCGCCAGCCGGGCCACGCGCCCCTCGGCATCGACGAGGCTGCGCTGCGCCTGGCCACGGCGGGCCCGCAATTGTGCCAGGGCATCGGCGGCAGCGCGCGCCTCGGCCTCGGCGTCATCGACGGCCTCGCGGGCGATGTCGGCGACGTCGCGGGCTTCGTCAAAATCGGCCTGGGCGGATGCGATCTCGTCCTGCAATTGGGCGAGTTCAGCGGCGTTCTGCGCCAGCGTCAGCTCGCTTTCGGCCACCAGATCGCGCTCGCGCGTGCCATCGGCGGCGAGCTGACGGATGCGGTCGTCCAGCTCGGCCTTGCGCTGGCCGATGCGCCGCGTCTCCTCGGCCAGCTGTTCGGAGAGGATGGTGTAGCGCTGCAATACGGCGCCGGTGACCGCCTCGCGATCGCGCAAGGGTTGCAAGGCGGCATCGGCGGCTTTCAGCGCCTTTTGCGCGGCCAGCTCATGATGGGTGGCATCGGCCAGCGCGCGGATCAGCACGGCCTGCTGCGCCTCGGCTTCCCTTTCGGCAAAGCGCGCCGCGACCCAGCGGATGTGGAACAGCGTGGCCTCGGCGCGGCGAATGTCGCCGCTCAGCGCGCGATAGCGCGTGGCCAGGCGGGCCTGGCGTTTGAGGGTTTCGAGCTGGCTATCGACCTGGGCGATGATGTCATCGACGCGTTCAAGATTGCCCTCGGCGGCGCGCAGGCGCAGCTCGGCCTCATGGCGGCGCGAGTGCAGCCCCGAAATGCCGGCGGCTTCTTCGAGCAGGGCCCGGCGCGCGGTGGGCTTGGCGGCGATCAGCTCGCCGATCTGGCCCTGGCGCACCATGGCCGGCGAATGGGCACCGGTGGAGGCATCGGCGAAGAGCAACTGCACATCGCGGGCGCGCACTTCCTTGCCATTGACGCGATAGACCGAACCGGCCTCGCGCTCGATGCGGCGGGTGACTTCGAGCACATCGGCGGTGTTGAGGGCGGCCGGCGCAGTGCGGTCCGAATTGTCCAGCACCAGGGTGACTTCGGCCGAGTTGCGGCCCGGCCGGTTGCCCGAGCCGGAAAAGATCACATCGTCCATGCCCGAGGCGCGCATGGCCTTGTAGGAGCTTTCGCCCATGACCCAGCGCATGGCTTCCACGAGATTGGATTTGCCGCAGCCATTGGGCCCGACAATGCCGGTCAGCCCCGGCTCCATGACCAGGGTGGTTTCGTCGCAGAAGGATTTGAAGCCATGCAGCTTGAGGCGGGAGAACTTCATGTCACCCGCCCCAAGCCCAAGCCGTGGCGCCGCCCCACAAGGAGGCGGCGGAATGCGGCGGGATGCGCTTTACTTGACAGGCGTTGCTGCGCCAGCGGCCGGGGCCATCGCGTCGGTTGCAGCAGGCGCCATGGCGTCGGTTGCGGCCGGTGCCATGGCATCGGTTGCCGGGACAGCGGCGTCAGCGGCCGGTGCGGCTGCGGCAGGCGCGGCGGCGGTGGGGACGAAATCGGCAGGCAGCAGCGGATCGACGACCGCACCCAGCGACTCGACACTCTGTTCACCGCTGATTGTCTTGCCGTTGACATAGAATGTCGGCGTGCCTTCCAGCTTGAAATCGTTCAGTGCCTGCTCGCGCACCGCTTCCATCCCCTTGAACAGGTCCTGATTCGTCAATGCAGCGTCAAACGTTTCCTGGGTAAAGCCCAGCTGCTTGGCGATTTCCAGGATCGCGTCGCGCGGGGTCTGCGAGCTGGCCCAGGTGGTCTGCGTCTTAAAGAACGTCGAGACCACATTGTGGTAATTGGTCGGGCCGGCGGCCTCGGCCAGCATGAACACGGCGGCATCGAGCACATTGCGCACGAAGGGGCGGCTGATGAACTTGACCTTGCCCGTATCGACATAGGCGGCGATGAAGCCGGGCAGCACATCATTGGCGAAGGACGCACAGTGCGGGCAGGTCGGCGAGGCATATTCGATCACGGTCACCGGCGCGGTGTCGCTGCCCAGGACGTGATCGACATAGCCGCCAGCAGGCGCCATCAGCTTGGCCACATCGACGGTGTCGCCTTCGGCTGCATTGGCGGTGGCGACCCCGCACAGGCTCAGCGC
Organism: Devosia sp. FKR38; assembly: GCF_005222805.1. Lineage (GTDB taxonomy): Bacteria > Pseudomonadota > Alphaproteobacteria > Rhizobiales > Devosiaceae > Devosia. The sequence continues at coordinate 330,299 of NZ_STGC01000005.1, forward strand.
CGATGCGGCTGCTGCCAGAATAAGGGTGTCACGGCGGGTAAATTTCACAGCTCAGGCTCCTGTTTTGATTGTGGCGACACTACACGGGCAAAATGTGAGGGCAAGTGGGCAGCTTTATCACTGCTCGGTGAACGCACTATCCGTGTTTCCGCTCCGCTCGGCTGGCCAGGGCATGACCGAGCTTGCGCAGGGCTTCCCGCACCTCCTCGTCGGCCACGTCGGCAACTTCCGCCCCGACCCTGGCCACCACGGATTGGCTGGGTTGAAGAGGAGTATTGGCGACCGGCGCTGAACCGGGCCTGAATGGCTCGGCCGAGAGGCGCACGCTGCCCACCAGCACGAAGCCGAAATAGCGGTTGACGGCGGCGGCAATGCGCTCGCCCTCATGGGCAATGGCCAGCGCATGGCCGGGCACGCAGCGCAGCAGCAGCGTGGCGCCTTCGGCACTGCGCTCGCCGCGCGGCCAGCTCAGCTTGTCGGGAATGGCCACGCTGTCATAGGGCTTGGGCGCCATCACCGACCAATGGGTGATGATGTCGCGACTGGCAAAGCCGCGCTGCTTGAGCACGGGATCGAGCGCGCCGCTGAGCACATCGGCCATGCTCATGGTCCGATTGCGACGCTTGGGCTCTGGTGGATCGTCTTTGGCCATGGTGCCCAAGTATCGCGACGCCGGGCCTCCCCACAAGGGGGAAGAGGGTGGAAGGGGCCGGGAGCCAACCTATCCGAAGTGAAGGTGGCCCCCTTGTTTCAATCCGCCGCCCGGATATATCCGATAGCCATGCATCTCCCCAATCCCGCCCCCATCGACGCCGACGCCGTGCTCGTCTGGTATGATCGCCATGCCCGCGACCTGCCGTGGCGGGTGGCGCCGGCTGATCGCGCCAAAGGCACCCGGCCCGATCCCTATCGGGTCTGGCTGAGCGAGGTGATGCTGCAGCAGACGACCGTGGCCGCCGTGAAGGCCTATTTCCTGCGCTTCACCAGCCTCTGGCCGACCGTGGCTGATCTGGCTGCGGCGCCGCTCGACAGCGTGCTGCGTGAATGGGCGGGCCTGGGCTATTACGCTCGTGCGCGGAACCTGCATGCCTGCGCCCAGGCGGTGGTGGCCGAGCATGGCGGTGTGTTCCCCGACAGTTCAGAGGGCCTGCAGGCGCTGCCGGGCATTGGCGCCTATACCAGCGCCGCCATCGCCGCGATCGGCTTTGACGAGCCGGTTGCCGTGCTCGATGGCAATCTCGACCGGGTGCTGGCGCGCTACTATGCGCTCGATGTGCCGGTGCGCGAGGCCAAGGACGCGCTTCGCGCCGCCCTCCAGGCCAGCGTGCCCCAGCGGGCCGGCGACTATGCCCAGGCCATGATGGATCTGGGCGCCACTATCTGTGCGCCGCGCGCCGCCGCCTGCATGCTCTGCCCGATCCAGCCCGGCTGCATCGCCACGCGGCAGGGCGATCCGACGCTTTATCCGGTCAAGCCGGTCAAGGCCGACCGGCCGGTGCGCCGGGGCCATGCCTTTGTCATGCGCGACAGCGCGGGCGATGTCTATCTGCAGAGCCGGCCGGCCAAGGGCCTGCTGGGTGGCATGACCGAAGTGCCGGGTTCGGACTGGACGTCTGACCTCGGCGCCGCTGCCTATCCGCGCGACGCCGCCTGGCAGCATCGCGGCCAAGTGGTGCATGTGTTCACCCATTTCCGCCTCGAGCTTGAAGTCTGGTCAGCCGAAGTCGCGCCCGATGGTCTCGATGGCGGCTGGTGGGCGGCGCCACATTCGCTCAAGGGCGAGGCCCTGCCGACGCTGTTCCGCAAGGTGCTGGCAGCGGCCGGGCTGGACTGAGCAGCCATACGGCTCACCGCGCGCCGATGCCTTCGACAACGATGCGGATGATGCGCCTGATCTCGTCAGCGACGAAGGGCCGTCCGGCGAGGACGGAGAGCATGGCCTGGCCATAGATGCCCAGCAGGATCAGCGCCAGCAGATTGGCGTCTTCATCGCGGCGGATGACGCCCTGGCTCTGGCCGAGTGCAACAATGTCACGCACCAGGCGCTGAAACGATGGCCGATCAGGCGGCGGCGCAAGCTCTGGCCGGTCGGCCGGAGCAAGGGCGAGCCGGGCCAGCGCCGGATTGGCCAGGCACCACTGGGCGCTGTCGAGGAAGACCGTTTCGAGCAGGGCCACCGCACCGTCGCCCGCCAGCATGCGGCTGCGGTAGGACCCGTCCTGCGCTTCCACCCGGGCAATGAGCTGGAGGGCAATGTCCTCCTTGGAGGCGAAGAGATTGTAGACCGTCTTCCGCGTCAGGCCGGCGCGGATGGCGATTTCCTCGACAGAAGTCGCCTCATAGCCCAGCGCCCGGAATGCCGCGTCGGCGGCATTGAGAATGAGGAGGCGGGATCGGTCGGTACGCTTGGGGATTGCCATGTTTACACAATGGTATAAATTTATACGCATGTAAACATTGCGGAGGCCGCCCATGCAGGCGTTTGGCCCGAATATCTGGATTGCGGAGGGATCAACGGTCACCGCGGCGGCCGGGTTTGCCTATCCCACCCGCATGGCCGTGCTCCGCTTGGCGCGCGGGGATCTGGTGATCTGGTCGCCCATTGCCCTGTCCGAAGCGCTGGCCACTGCGGTCAATGCACTGGGCGTGGTGCGTTTTCTGGTGGCACCCAATGGCCTGCACCACAGCTTCCTGGCCGATTGGCAGCAGGCTTTTCCCGACGCCACGGTCTGTGCGCCGCCCGGACTGCGAGAGAAACGCCGCGATATCCGATTTGACGTCGACTTCAGCGATGGCCCGGTCGCTGATTGGGCCGGGGAGATCGAGTTCGCCATCATGTGGGGCAATCGCATCACCACCGAGGTGGTGTTCTTCCACCGCGAGAGCCGCACCACCATTGTCACCGATCTGATCCAGCAGTTTCCGCCGGGCTGGTTCAGCGGCTGGCGGGCGCTGGTCGCCCGGCTGGACCTGATGCTGGCCGACGAGCCGACCGTGCCGCGCAAATTCCGCATGGCGTTCTTCGACCGGCGGGCCGCGCGGCAGTCGCTTGCAACCATCCTGGCCTGGCCGACAGAGCGGGTGATCATGGCGCATGGCCCCCTGATCCCCAACGATGGGCAGGCCTTTCTGCGCCGGGCCTTTGGCTGGCTAGCAGGCCGCTAGAGGCGCAAAAAAGGCCCGCCTGTGGGGCGGGCCTCGGTCAGCTTGATATTGGGATGGCTCAGGCGCGCAGCAGGATCTTGCCGGGGCGGCCGGGGATCTGGGCGGCGTCCATGGCCTTGCCGGCATCGGCGAGGTCGAACACGCCGCCGACCGGCAGCGGCAGCTTACCCTGGACGGCCAGGGTGATCAGCTCGCCGAAGAGCTGGCCCTTCTTTTCGCCGGACATGGCGGCGCTGACCTTGGCGCCCCAGAAGCCCTTGATGGTGATTTCCTTAAAGATCACGGCGCCCGAATTGAGCGGCATGGGCGCGCCGGTGGCGGTGCCGAAGATCACCAGCTCGCCATCGCTGCCCAGCACGTCGATCAGCGATGCGCCGACCTCGCCACCCACCGAATCCACGGCCGAAACGGCGCCCTTGGGGCCGGTGATGGCTTTGACCTGCTCGATCCAGTTGGCGTTCGAGGTGGCGATGACATGGGTCATGCCCAGCTCGGTCAGTTCCGCAACGGCCTCTTCGCGGCGGACCAGATTGATCAGGCCGATGCCACGTTCGGCGGTGAGGGCAGCCAGCACCTTGCCGACGGCGCCATTGGCAGCGGTCTGCACGATCCAGTCGCCGGCCTTGGCCTTGAGCAGGTCGAGCAGCGAAATGGCGCTGAACGGCATGGCGATCAGCTGGGCGGCAGCCTCATCGGCGATGGCAGCCGGGAGCGGGACAAGGCCAGCGGCGGGCGCCACGAAAAACTCGGCCCAGGTGCCATTGATGCCGGCAACGGCGACGCGCTGGCCAACGAGGGCCGCATCAACGCCTTCGCCGACGGCATCGACCGTGCCGACAGCCTCGGTGCCGCCGATGGCGGGCAGGGTGGGCTTGTAGCCATAGCTGCCGCGCGTGGTCCACAGATCGTGATTGTGGATGGGCGACAAAATGGTGCGGATGCGCACTTCGCCCTTGCCGGGATTGGGCTGGGCCACGTCGCCGAGCTTGGTGACCTCAGAGGGATTGCCGAAATTCTCATAAATGGCTGCGCGCATGGCGAGCTCCTTGCTTTGGATAGGGATGTGAAAGGGAAGGGGTGGGTTAGGGGAAAAAGCGCCGGCGCGTGTCGTCCATGGCGTCGACGAGCGGCTGTTCGGACTTGCCCAGCTTGCTCAGGATCGCCGCGCCCAGCCATTGGCCATAGAGCAGGCGCGCCGCCCGGGCGGTGTCGCCTTGCGGGACAATCGAGCCATCGGCCATGCCCTGGGCGATGATCTGCTCGAGCCGTGCCACCAACTCGGTGACGCCGGCATCGAGCGTGGTGCGCATGTCCTCGGACAGGTCCGAGATTTCGCTGGCCAGCTTGACCACCAGGCACGTCTCGGCAATCGAGGGCTTGTTGGCGGCGGCCAGCCAGGCCGTGCAATAGGTCAGCAACCGCGCGCCGCCTGTGCCGGGCGCGGCGACGAGACTATCGACCCGGCCGAGATAGTCGGTGACATAGTCCTCCAGCAGCGCCTGCCCGAAGGCCTCCTTGGAGGCAAAATAATGGTAGAACGAGCCCTTGGGCACGGCGCTTTCGGTCAGCAGTTCCTTCAGCCCCATGCCGGTAAAGCCCATGCCCAGCACCAGGCGACGGCCTGTCGACAGGATACGGCTGCGGGTCTGTTCGCTCTTGGGGATCGTGTTCATGGCGCTGATATAGGATGGAATAGACCGGTCGTCTAGTGATGGGTTGCGGATTTTTGGCGGGGGCTGGTTTGCGCGGTGTGCGGGGCTTGGGGGCGCGGGGTGGGGGAGCGGGGGAAGGGGGAGCAGGACGAGAGGCATGCGCCAATCGGCGGGGGCGCGGGCATGGTGCGGACGCGTGCCGGTCTGGGCACATTGGTGGGACCGCTGCTAGCACCGCGATTTGCGCCGCGGGCGCGAACGGGGCTATGGACTTTGCGCAGGGCGCCACGGGCGCCGCAGGAGCAGACGATTGAGTGTAGCCTTCACCAAGGAAGACAGCGCCGAAACCGCATCAGAAACCCTGCTGCCGGATCGGCCGATTTCCGACGCGCCCAATCTGGTGACGCCAGAGGGCCTGGCTGCGCTCGAACAGCAGCGCGATGCCGCCCGCGCCGCCTATGACGCGGCCACGCTGATCGAGGACGTCAACGAGCGCCGCCGCCAGGCCGCCAATCCGCTGCGCGACCTGCGCTATTTCGCAGAACGTGTCCGCACCGCGCAACTGGTGCCGGCGTCCGAAAACGCCACCGAAGTGGCCTTCGGCAGCACAGTGACCTTCGAACGCGACGACGGCCGCCGCCAGAGCTACCGCATCGTCGGCGAAGACCAGGCCGACCCCAAGGCCGGCACCATCTCCTATGTCTCCCCCATCGCCCGCGCGCTGATCGGCAAGACGGTGGGCGAAATGGTGAGCGTGGGGGCGATGGAACTGGAGATTGTGGCGGTCGGGTAGGGGTGCTGGCGATGGGTGCAAAGCAGCACCAGCCCGCTCGGGCGATTGACAATTCCTCCGGTGGCGATAGCGTGAGCTGATGACCAAGAGGACCGCAGTTTCGACCTCCACCACCACCGCGCTGCGGTGGTTGGTCACGTCATGAGCTAAAGCTAGTTCAGACACGCATGATCAACCCGCCGGATGCGAGCGGGTTTTTTTGTGCCCGCCGCGTCCCCGCATGAGGAGAGGACGCCACAATGCAACAGCAGGAAAACCGTAGAGATGCCGCGCTCCGGGCGGCACAGACATGCCTGGCCACACGGTTCGCAGGCGCATCGCACATTTTCGTCGCCGGCTCGATCATGCGGGGCGACGGAAATGCCTTCTCGGACATCGATCTCGTCGTAATCTATCCAACGCTGGACCAGGCCTGGCGCGAGTCGTTCTGTCTCGATGGCTTCCCAATCGAAGCGTTTGTGCACGACGCCGAGACATTGGCCCATTTCGTTGAAAAAGACGTCGAAGGCGGCGCGCCGGTTATCGTGAACATGGTTGCCCACGGCCTTATTGTCGGCGCCCCGGGGCCAGCAAATGCCATGCAGCAAGAGGCACGGGCCATTTTGGCGCAGGGGCCAAGGCCACTGGCCGGGATCTCTTACGATACCATGCGGTATTTTCTCAGCGACCTAGCCGATGATCTGCGGGCTGAAAGACCGGCCGACGAGATCGCGGCGATAGCCGCGCAACTCTATCCGCGCCTGATCGATCTGATGCTGCTCGGGCGCCATCAATGGACCGGCAAGGGCAAATGGGGGCCTCGCCTTCTGCGCCAGTTTGATCCAGAACTGGCGGCGCACACGGTTGCTGCCTTTCGAGACGCGGTTCAGGGCAAGCCGGAGGTGCTCTTGGCGCTGACCGATCAGGAGTTGGCCCGGTATGGCGGGTCGTATTTTGAAGGTTATAGAGTCTTGGCGCCCCGGGAGGCGCGGATGGCGATGCCGTTGAAACTCTCTCCTGCGTCTCCCGCAGCGTCGGGGCAATGATCGGCAAGACCGCCCGCGAGGTAGTCAACTTGGGTGTGCCGGATCTGGAGGCTTTGGCGGTGGCGTAAGGGGGACTAACCATTGCCCTCATGTCTGGCGTCGTCTCCCACCAGGAGATGCCTTGCGTCCTTCGCAATAGGGAAGCCGTAGCCATTGCCCGGCTTGTCAAACACCAGCGTGCCCGCCGTGTGGTAGGGGCTGGCGTAAAGTTCGGCGCCGATATTCTGCAGGGCAATCGTCAGCGCCTGCATGCCGTCTATCCCATATCCAGCGCCCGATCTTTGCCGCTCCGGCCAGCCGATCTCGTAGCGACACATCCAGCCGCGCTCGCCTTGTTCGGGCGCGAACACATGGATCGCGACTCTGTGCCGACCAGTGCCATCGACGATGGCAAGTTCACGTTTGGCAAAGGACATAGCTGACCTCCGTAGCTTGCGGGCGGAGATGGCGGCACCGGTCTAGTTCTTGCGGTGGCCCAGTGCCATGGTGCTGCCAAAGCGCCTGCGTTCATAGGGGGAAACCGCTGGATCGGTGTTGCCTCCCCGCCCGATAGAAAAAGGCCGCCGGGATGAGCCGGCGGCCAGTCAGAAGCCTGAGTGATTGGAGGTCAGGGTCAGGCGGAAAGTCGTTCCAGCTCGGCGCGGACGCCGGCGCGCAGGGTGTCGATGGGGGCGGTCTGTCCGTCCATATCGTGATGCCAGAAGGTCCAGCCATTGCAGGCTTCGGCCCCCTGGACCAGCGCACCCACCTTGTGGATGGAGCCCTGGTGTGTCCCCGAGACGAGCGAGCCGTCGGCGCGGACCATGGCGAAGTAACGTTTCGTTAAGTCAAAAAGTTGCGTGCCCGGCTCGATCAGCCCCTGTTCGATCAGCGAACCGAAGGGAATGCGAGTTTCCTTGCGCTTGGGCGTGACCGACTGCAGCGCCTCGAACACGCCCGGGCGAATGCCGGCGATGCGCTTGAGCGCGGCATTGATATAGCTCTGCTCGCGCTCGATGCCGATGAAATGCCGGCCCAGCTTGCGGGCGACGGCGCCCGTGGTGCCGGTGCCAAAGAAGGGATCGAGCACGATGTCGCCCGGCTTGGTGGTGGCATTGAGGATGCGGAACAGCAGGGCTTCCGGCTTTTGCGTCGGATGCACCTTTTCGTCGTCATCGCCCTTGAGCCGCTCGGCGCCCGTGCAGATGGGGAACAGCCAGTCGCTGCGCATCTGCGTGTCGTCATTGGCCAGCTTCATGGCTTCATAGTTGAAGGTGACGCGGCTCTTCTGGCTCCTGGCGGCCCAGATCAGCGTTTCATGCGCATTGGTAAAGCGCGTGCCGCGGAAGTTCGGCATCGGATTGGCCTTGCGCCAGACGATGTCGTTGAGCATCCAGAAGTCGAGATCCTGCAGCGCCGCGCCGACGCGAAAGATATTGTGGTAGCTGCCGATGACCCAAAGGGCCCCGTCGGGCTTGAGCACCCGCCGCGCCGCCTTGAGCCAGGCGCGGGTAAAGGCGTCGTAATGGGCAAAGCTCTCGAACTTGTCCCACTCGTCATCCACCGCATCCACCTTGCTCTGATCGGGGCGGGTGAGGCCCTGCTCAAGCTGCAGATTGTAGGGAGGGTCAGCAAAAATCAGATCAACCGAGCCGGCCGGCAGGGCGTTCATGTGGTCGATGCAATCGCCCACAAGGATGGTATCGATCGGGAGGCGCGAGGCCCCATCCGCATCGGCCATGGCGGCCGTACGCGCGGTACTCAACATACACTTAACCCTAACGCAGTACTAACAATCCCCTTATAGCCCACCAGGGTTAATGGAGCGTTCGTAAGGGGTTAGCAGGAGGTTAAGCCAGCGTCCTGCGCTGTGCCAGAGCCGCGGCAACCGGGGCGAATTCACTTCGGTGATGCCGGCTGGGGCCCTGGTCGACCAGCGCCCGCAGATGCGCGGCGGTGCCATAGCCCTTGTGGCCGGCAAAGCCGAAGCCGGGCGCGTCAGCCTCCATGATGGCGCACATGCGGTCGCGCGTGACCTTGGCGACGATGGAGGCCGCGGCAATCGAGACGCTGCGCCCGTCGCCGCCAATCAGCGCCAGACCCGGGCAGGGCAGGCCCGGCGGCACGTCGCGGCCATCGATCAACGCGCGATCGGCCGGAGTGGGCAGGGCGCTGACGGCACGGGCCATGGCGGCCAGCGTGGCGCCGCGGATATTGCGCGTCACGATCTCATCGGGCGGCGCGCTGGCGATGGACACCTCGGCGCTGGCCATGATGAGATCGAACAGCGCCTCACGCTGGCTGGCATTGAGCTTTTTGGAATCATTGAGGCCGGGCGGAATGCGCTCGGGATCGAGCCGCACGGCGGCCACCACCACGGGCCCCGCGAGCGGACCGCGCCCGGCCTCGTCGACGCCGACGACCACTTTGGCGCCGCGCGCGATCAGCATGGCCTCATGGGAAAAGTCGGGCCGGCCAGCTTCGCCATCGAACAGCGCCGGGCCGGTTGGGGTAGTGCGTCTCGCCATTCAGCGGCGCCCCGGCACTGCCGCCGCAAGTGCCGCGCGGTCGGGGACAAATAGGTGAAAGCCGATGCGGTTGGTCTCGCCGACAAAATCGGTGAGCGCCCGGCTGCGCGCCATCTCGGCGCTGATGTCACCCATGATGACCAGCCGCAGCTGATAGTTCTGCAGCTTCTGGATGAACAGGCCCGCCAGACGCGTCTCGAGCCGGAAGAAATCGGGCACCAGCCGGGAGACGGGCAGCACCACCATGTCGGCGCCGGTGCCATAGGTCTGCCCCATCAGATCGACGGCGTCGGCCTCGCTTGACAACAGCGGGCCATCGGCCGGCACGAAAGCCAGTGTCAGACCGCCAAGCTTTTCGATTTCCAAGGCAATCGCTCCATTTCACCCGCCTGCCGAGCCTGATATAAGACTTCCGCCGGGGGGCAAAGCCATTGAGAGATAAGATGCGCGTTTCGACATGCTTTGCTGCCTGCCTGCTGTTGGCGAGCCCCGTGGCCGCTGCCCCCTTCCACCATGCCTTTGGCGAATGGCGCGAATATAACCGCGACTGGCTGGCGGCCTGTCCCGATGTGATCAACGAGGATGCCACCGATTTCTACGGCACGTCCTGTTTTGCCAGCACCGGCAGCCAGGAGCTGAACGGCTCGGGCCTGCCGGCATATAAGCTGACGGTGCTGCGCAACCGGCTGACTGGCGACCTCGATATTGCCGTGACCGTGGCCGCCGATGGCGTCGAAACCGACACCAGCCGGCCCATGATCTTTGCGTTCAGCGGCCAGGCGCCCATGGCGCTCGATTTCACCACGGACCTCGAGACCCGCTACAACACCACCAACCAGTATTTCATTGCCGACCCGGCCCGCCGCGACCAGATGATCGCGCTGATGAAGGAACGCAATGCGCTGACGCTGACCGTGCCGCTGACCGGCGGCAGCGCGCCCACCAAGGCGGTGTGGCTCTCCATGCGCGGCGTGCTGGCTTCGCTCGACTTCATGTCGGCCTATGCCCGCAAGGTCACCCAATACTAGCCCGCACACCACATTTCCCCACGATCCGGACCTGACGATGACCCCGACGCAAGGCGCCGCGCTGCTGTTTGATATTGATGGCACGCTGGCCGATACCGACCCGCTGCACCTGGCCGCCTTCAACCAGGCGTTTGCGCCCTATGGCCAGCAGTTCGACAAGCCGCGCTTTGCCCGGGAACTGCAGGGTCTGGCCAATGTCGACATCGCCCGGCGCCTGTTGCCCCAGCTCAGCCCAGAGGCGGGCATGGCAGTGCTTGACGCCAAGGAGGCCATGTTTCGCGAACTCGCCGCCAGCGCTATCGAACCGGTGCCGGGCCTCTTCGCGCTGCTCGATTGGGCCGATGCGCATGGCGTGCCCATGGCGGCAGTGACCAATGCGCCGCGGGCCAATGCCGAACTGGTGCTGGGTGGCCTGGGCATTACCAAGCGCTTCGGCGCCGTGGTGATCGGGGCCGAACTCCCCCATTCCAAGCCGCATCCCTTGCCCTATCTCGAAGGCCTGCGCCTGCTCGGCGCCAACGCCGAAGTCTCGGTGGGCTTTGAGGATTCGCGCACCGGCATCACCGCCGCCGTGGCAGCGGGGCTGAGCACGGTGGGCATGATGACCAGCCTCGACGAAGCGGCACTCCTGGCCGCCGGGGCGAGCCTGGCAACGCACCGCTATGACGACCCCGGTGTGATGGCGCTGATCACCGCCCGGCTCACCAGCCGCCGCATCGCCTGACAGGCCCTAGAACAAGCTCATCTGCGCGGTTTCGAGCCGCGGCGCCACGAAGAGGTCATTGCGCAGGCCCGGCAGCTTGACGTCGAGGCCATAGCGCTCGCGCGCCTTGTCGAAGCGCTGCCGCAACAGCGTGGCATAGGGGCCTTCGCCGGTCATGCGGGTGCCGAAGCGGCTGTCATAATCCTTGCCGCCGCGCGTATCGCGCACCAGCGCCAGCACATGGCGCACCCGGTCCGGGAAATGGCGCAGCAGCCATTCGCGGAACACGTCGCGCACCTCGCCGGGCAGGCGCAGCAGGATCATCGAGGCGCTGCTGGCGCCCTGCGCCTTGGCAGCATCGAGAATGCGCTCGAGCTCCATGTCGTTGATGGCCGGGATCATCGGCGAGGCAAACACCGCCACCGGAACGCCGGCTTCGCTGAGCAGGCGAATGGCTTCCAGACGCCGCGCCGGCGAGGAGGCGCGCGGCTCCATGCGGCGGCTGAGCTTGTGATCCATCGAGGTCATGGAAATGGCGACCTTGACCAGACCCAATTTGGCCAGCTCGGTCAGGATATCGAGATCCCGGATGATCAGCGCCGATTTGGTGGTGATCATCACCGGATGACGCGTCTCCAGCATGACTTCCAGAATGCCGCGCGTCAGCTTGTGCTTGCGCTCGGCCGGCTGGTAGGGGTCGGTATTGGTGCCCATGGCGATGGGCTTGACCTTGTAATTGCGCGCGCCCAGCTCGGCCCGCAGCGTCTCGACCGCGTTGACCTTGACATAGATGTCGCGCTCGAACTCGATGCCGGCCGAATGGCCCAAAAAGGCATGGCTCGGCCGGGCATAGCAGTAGGAACAGCCATGCTCGCAGCCACGATAGGCATTGATCGAGCGCTCAAAGCCGATGTCGGGACTGTCATTGGTGGTGATGATCGACTTGGCGCGCTCGACATGTTCCACCGTCTCAAAGATCGACAGCGGCTCCACATTGTCCCAGCCATCGTCAAAGCTCTCGCGCGTCTGCTTCTCGAAGCGGCCAGTGGTGTTGGACTGGGCGCCACGGCCACGGATGCGGTCGGGATTGAGCAATTCGCGCCGCGCCAGATCGGCGTCGCGGCTGCGGCTGAGCTGTTCCAGGGCTTCAAAGGACGGCGCTTGATATAGGGCCATGACTGCGTCTCCTGCCTGTCCCCGGCCATCGAATCGTGCGGCCGGTGTCGTTGTTCTCTTCTAGCAGCATGAGGAGAACAGAACAAGAACACGACTTGGAGAGCTTTGGCCGGGTTTGGCGGCGAACGGCAGGCATCCGCATGCTGCAAGGCGGCGTTGCAGCCTGGCCACTGGACGGACACGGCAAAAGTCCATATCGATTTCGCTCCCCGCTCACGGTCGGCAGAGACCATTGTCCGTAGCGGGTTTTTCCCGCCCCCATGGGGCCAAGACCATAGAACTATCCATTTGAGTGATCGGCTGCTGACAGCTCCTGACGGAACTGTTTGGGACAAGCCGTCGAAATCGCCGCCAGCGGAACGTCGAGGCGGCAAGACGATTTTCCAGAACGAAAGACCACACCATGACCACTGATGCACCGGCGCTGGACGCCATGCCGGACCAGACTGCACCGGTCCTCGACAATGCCGCGCGCAATCGCCTGGTGATTGCCCTGCTACTCGGGTCGACCTTTGTGGTCTTCCTCAACGAGACCATGATGAGCGTGGCCATTCCGCATCTGATGGATGATCTGGGCGTCTTGCCCAATGTCGCGCAATGGCTGACCACGGCGTTCCTGCTGACCATGGCCATCGTCATCCCGATCACCGGCTTTTTGCTGCAGCGCCTCAACACGCGGCCGATCTTCATGCTGGCCATGTCGGTGTTCACCATCGGCACGCTGATCTGCGCCGCGTCGCCCGGCATCGAGCTGCTGATCTTCGGCCGCGTCATCCAGGCGGTCGGCACCGCCATCATGATGCCGCTGCTGATGACCACGGTCATGACCCTGGTGCCGCCGGAATCGCGCGGCAAGACCATGGGCAATATCTCCATCGTCATCTCGGTGGCGCCGGCCATCGGCCCCACCATCGGCGGCTTCATCCTCAATGTGCTGGAATGGCGCTGGATGTTCATCATCATGCTGCCCATCTCGATCCTGGCGCTGGTGCTGGGGAGCCTGCGCATCCAGAACGTGACGACGCCGCGCTATGCCCCGCTTGACCTGCTGTCGGTGCTGCTCTCGGTGATCGGCTTTGGCGGCCTGGTCTATGGCCTGTCGAGCCTGGGCGAAGGCAGTGCCGAGGGCGCCGCCTTCCCGATCTGGCTGCCGCTGGTGGTGGGCCTGGTCGCCATGGCCGTCTTCATCTGGCGCCAGATCGGCCTGTCGCAGCAGGGCAAGGCGCTGCTCGACCTGCGCACCTTCCTGTCGCGCAACTACACCGTTTCGGTGCTGACCATGGCCTGCGCCATGATGGCGCTGTTCGGCACGGTGATCCTGCTGCCGATCTATACGCAGAATGTGCTGGGCATCGATACGCTGCAGACCGGCCTGCTGCTGCTGCCGGGCGGGCTGCTGATGGGCCTGTTGGCCCCCACGGTCGGCCGCCTGTTCGACAAATATGGTCCGACCCCGCTGCTGGTGCCGGGTACGATCCTGGTCTCCATCGTGCTCTGGGCGCTGACCCGCGTGGATCAGCACACCTCGATCTGGGCGATCCTGGCCGGTCATATCGTCATCAGCATCGGCCTGGCGCTGACCTTTACGCCGCTGTTCACCGCCGCCATGGGGTCGCTGCGCATGGATCTCTATTCGCATGGCAGCGCGATCCTCGGTTCAGTGCAGCAGGTGGCGGGTGCGGCGGGCATTGCCCTGTTCGTCGCGCTGATGACGCTGCGCGCGGCAAGCCTCACCGCTGCGGGTACCGAGCCCGTGTCGGCCCTTGCCGGTGGCATCCAGCTGGCGTTCCTGGTGGGTGCCGTGATCTCGCTGCTCGCCATCGGCGCTGCCATCATGGTGCGCAAGCCCGAAGCCCAGCCGGGCGGCATGGGCGGCCACGGCCACTAGCCGCAGCCAAGCCTTAAAACGACAACGGCGTCCCAAGGGACGCCGTTTTTGTTTGTATCTGGGGCAAGGCGCTCAGCGCTCGGACAGCCTTGGCATCAGCTCGACGAAATTGCAGGGCTTGTGCCGGTAGTCGAGCTGGTGGGTCAGAATGCCCTCCCAGGCGTCGCGGCAGGCGCCGCGCGAGCCGGGCAGACAGAAGACGAAGGTCGTTCCGATGAGGCCAGCCGTGGCGCGCGACTGCAGCGAGCTGGTGCCCACGGTGGTGGCCGAATACTGGTGGAACAGCACCGAAAAGCCTTCCATGCGCTTGTCGAACAGCGGCTCGACCGCCTCGGGCGTCACGTCGCGGCCGGAAAAGCCGGTGCCGCCGGTGGTCAGCACCACATCGACCGTAGGGTCGGCGACAAAGCCCTGCACCGCCTGGCGGATGAGCTGGATATCGTCGCGCACCACCACGCGCTCGGCACAGCGATGGCCATCGGCCTCGAGCAGCGATTTGAGCAGGGCGCCGCCGGTGTCGGTTTCGAGGGTGCGGGTGTCAGACACGGCGATCACCGCAATCGACAACGGCTGGAAGGCGCGGTCCTCGAACCGGGCGGTCTTGAACATGGGGGTCTCCTAGGCTTTGGCCGATGCCAGCTCTTCGGGCACGGGGTCCTCATCGACCCGCATCTCCGCACTATCAAAATCGGCGCGCGGATCAAGCTCGATGGTTTCCGGCGTCACCTGACGATCATTGCCCATGGGTTGGAACGGCGTGCGGTCGGCCGCATCGATCCCCTTGCGCACCCGCATGCGGAGGAAGGCGGTGATAGCCAGTGCGCCATGGAAGGCCGCCGTGACGATGAACAGGCCCACCGGCGACCAGGCGCTCATGATCGCCGAGGCGACGGCCGGGCCGATGGCCAGGCCCACGCCCAGGATCACCAGCATGCCGCCGGCAACGCGGGCGAATTCACCCTCCTTGGCATAGTCATTGGCATGGGCCACGGCCACCGCATAGATCGGATTGGCGGCAAAGCCATAGGCGGCGAACAGCACATACATCACCCAGCCGGCTTCGGGGTTGATCAGCACGGTGAGCATGCCCACGAGCGCGGCAAAGCCGGAAAGGCCAATCAGCACCAGGCGCCGGTCGATGCGGTCGGACAGGCGCCCAAAGGGGATCTGCGCCACCGCGCCCAGAATGGCCGCCAGCGAGAAGAGGAAGGCAATGCCGCCGGCGTCGAGCCCGCGCTCATAGCCATAGACCGGCGCCAGCGTGCCGAAGGAGCCGTTGGCCATGCCGACCGAAAAGGCGGCAATCGCGGCCACCGGCGAGGTGCGGTAGAGCAGGCCAATATCGATCTTGGCCGAGGACAGCGGGCGCGGCTGCGGGCTGGAGGTCAGCGCCGTCGGCAGAATGGCGCAGATAAAGCTGATCGCGCCCAGAACGAATGGCACATAGCCCGCCGTGCCGGTGACCGACATGGCGATCTGGCCCAGGGTCGAGGCGGCCATGTTGATGGTGACGTAGATCGAAAAGATCGTACCGCGGCTCTTGTTCTCGGCGACTTCGTTGAGCCAGCTTTCCACGATCATCGCCGCGCCGGCAAAGCAGAAGCCCGACAGGGCGCGCAGGAAAATCCAGCTGATATCGTTGATCCAGAGCAGATTGAG
This sequence comes from Devosia sp. FKR38, assembly GCF_005222805.1. Taxonomy (GTDB): domain Bacteria; phylum Pseudomonadota; class Alphaproteobacteria; order Rhizobiales; family Devosiaceae; genus Devosia. Next base: position 345,895 of record NZ_STGC01000005.1, read on the forward strand.
CAGGATGGTGATCGTCCCGATGGCCGCCATCACCGAGAAGGCCCGGATATGGCCCACCTTGCGCACCACCAGGGGCACAGTGAGCGATCCGGCAACGAAACCCACCGACCAGCCTGTGCCGATCAGGCCCAGCGAGAGCAGGGAAAAATGCTCCTCCGCACCACGGACCGAGAGCAGCAGGCCCTGCAATCCGCCGCCGAACATCAGCAGGGCTGAGCCGAGGAAAAGGGCGTAGATCTTGATAACGGAAGCCATGGCACTTTCGGCGCTGGGAGGGACGGGAACGTTGCAAATCACGCAACGGTGACATTAACGCGGCAAACCAGGCTTGGCGCGGCTCTTTTGCCCGTCATGCGGATTTTTCTTTGGCGAACGTCGATCCGGCTCAGTCGACCAGGCCCAGTTCCACCAGCTTGAGCTTGAGGCTGAGCATATCCTGCCAGGCCTGTTCCTTGGCGGCTGGATTGCGCAGCAGATAGGCCGGATGCAGCGTCGCCACGGCCTCGGCCTGGTGCCGGCCCACGGTCAGGTTCGCCCACTTGCCGCGCATCTTGATGATGCCGCTTGTGGTGTCGAAAATGGTCTGCATGGCCGGCCCGCCCAGCGTCATGATAACCTTGGGCGCCACCAGTTCCACCTGACGATGCAGGAACGGCAGGCAGAGCGCCATTTCCTCGGGCGTCGGCGTGCGATTGCCCGGCGGCCGCCACGGCACGGTATTGGCGATATAGACCTTGCTGCGGTCCAGCCCGATGGCCGCCAGCATGCGATCGAGCAACTGGCCCGACTTGCCCACGAAGGGCTTGCCGATGCGATCCTCTTCGGCGCCGGGCGCTTCGCCGATCAGCATGATGCTGGCATCCGGATTGCCATCGGCAAACACCAGCTGCGTCGCGCGCAGCTTGAGCCCGCAGCCGTCATATTGGCCAAGGATGGCTTCGAGTTCGGTCAGGCTCTGGGCCGAGGCGGCCAGACTGCGCGCCTCGGCGGGGTCGGCGCCGATGGCGGGGGCAGCGAGTGGCGCGGCTTCGGACTGCGAGGCTGGAGGCTGCAATGCCGCGGCTTGCAGCAGGACGCTGCGCACCGGGGGGCGCTGCGCAAAGCGGTCGACCGGCTCTTCGCCCACCGCAACATCAACGCCCGCAGCCCGATACCAATCGAGCACGGCGAGCATTTCGTCGTGATTTAGCGGTCGATCTTCGGCCATGTTCTCTGTTATGTCACAGCCCGTTTGGCGCGGCCAGCCGCGTCCCGGGGATAGAGGCAATCTATATGGCAGAGGCCGGTTCGCGCGAAACCCTTTCGACCGATGTGTTGATCGTCGGTGCCGGTCCTGCCGGGCTTTCGGCCGCCATCCGCATCAAGCAGCGCCATCCGGAGCTCGCCGTCACCGTGGTGGAGAAATCCGCCGAACTGGGTGGCCATATCCTCTCGGGCGCCGTGATGGACCCGCGCGGGCTCGACGCCCTCCTTCCCGACTGGCGCCTCAAGGGCGCGCCAGTGGGCCCCGATGTCACCAGTGACACCTATCATTATCTGACCCAAAGCGGCGATTTCGGCCTGCCGCACTGGATGATGCCGCCCCAGGTGCGCACCAAGGGCGCCGTCATCGTCAGCCTCGGCCATCTGGTGCGCTGGCTGGGCGACGAGGCCACGGCGCTGGGCGTCGACATTTTCCCGATGACGTCAGCGGTCGATGTGCTGGGCGGGCAGGGCGCTCCCGTGCGCGGCATCATCACCGGCGACCTCGGCCGCGATCACAACGGCAATCCCAAGGACAGCTTTGCCGAAGGCATTGCGCTCGAAGCCAAATATACGCTGATCGCCGAAGGCGCGCGGGGCTCGCTGGCCAAAAAGATCATCGCCGATTTCGACCTCGCCGGCGAACCGCAGAAATATGGCCTGGGCATCAAGGAAGTCTGGGAAATCCCTGCCGAGCGGCACAGTCCCGGCAAGGTGGACCACTATCTCGGCTTTCCTCTCGACAACGCCACCTCCGGCGGCGGCTTTGTCTATCATGCCGAGGACCGCAAGCTCTATGTGGGCCTGGTCACCTATCTCGACTATGCCGACCCCACGCTGTCGCCCTTTGGCGAGTTCCAGCGCTTCAAGGCCCATCCGTCCGTGGCGCCGCTGCTCAAGGGCGCGACGCGCCTGAGCTATGGTGCCCGTGCTGTGACGGCCGGCGGCTGGCAGTCTATCCCCACACTGGCTTTCGCCGGTGGCGGGCTGATCGGCTGTGCGGCCGGCTTCATGAATGCCCCGCGCCTCAAGGCCATCCACAATGCCATTCTATCCGGCATTGGCGCGGCCGATGCGGTGGCCGATGCCATCGCCGCCGGGCGCAAGCACGATGTGATCGCCGACTTCGGCAAGCGGGTGATGCAGACCGGCATCGCCGACGAATTGCAGGCTGTGCGCAATGTGAAGCCGCTTTGGTCGCGCTTTGGCACGGTTCTGGGCGCCATCGCCGGTGGGGTCGAAATGTGGGCCACCGCGATCCTGGGCCGCTCGCTGCTGGGCACGCTGCACCACAAGGGGCCGGACCATGCCGCGCTCAAGCCGCGCAATGCCGTAGCGGGTCGTACCTATGACCGGCCCGACGGGCAGCTCAGTTTCGACCGCGCCGCCTCGGTGTACCTCTCCAATCTGTCCCATGATGAAGACCAGCCGGTGCATCTGGTGCTGGCCGATCCGGCCGTGCCGGTGCGCGATAACCTGCCGGTCTATGGCGAGCCGGCGCCGCTCTATTGCCCGGCCGGCGTCTATGAGGTCGCCGAGGCCGGCGGCCAGCCGGTGTTCCGCATCCACGCGGCCAATTGCGTGCACTGCAAGACCTGCGACATCAAGGATCCGGCCCAGAACATCACCTGGGTGCCGCCCGAAGGCGGCAGCGGCCCCAACTACACCGGCATGTAGATCACGCTATGTGGCGCGGCCTTGCGGCGCAGTCGCAAAACCGCCAATCTGCCCCCGCAGAAGGGCCCTCTGGGCCAACGGAGAATCCAGCCTCGTGACATCGTTTCTGAACCGCATTGCACGCCCCGCGTTGATAGCCGCGTTGTTGGCCTCGGTGGCCGCGACCGCCGTCTATTCGGCGCAGACCATCCGGACGGCGCAGTCCGAAGGCGGCCTGGAGACGGGCATGCTGCCGCTGTTCAACGCCAGCGTCACCGGCGCCTATATGGCGGGCCGCCAGGCCCTTCAGGATCTGCGCACCGACGAGGCCGCGCGCTATTTCTACGAGGCCGCGCAGGCCGACTGGAACAATCAGATTCTGGTCGAGCGCGCCTTCATCGCCTTTGCCGCCGATGGCCAGTTCGGCCAGGCCGCCTCGACCGCCAAGCATCTGCTGGACCTCGATGCCCATAACGAGCTGGCCGAGCTGATCGTGGCCACCGAGGCCTTCAAGGAGCGCCGCTACGACGCCGCAGACAGCATGCTCGAAGCCATCGGGCAGGAGAGCTTCACCGGCGTCACGGCCAGCATTCTACGCGCCTGGGCCCTGGTGGGCGCCGACCGCAAGCCGGAAGCCGACGCCATGCTCGACAAGCTGGGCGCCACCGGGCTCGACGATTTCCTGGTGTTCCACCGCGCGCTGATGGCGGAAGCTGCTGGCGACACCGACAAGGCCATCGAGCTGGCCGGCCAGGCCTATGATGCCGAGCCCTATGTGGCGCGCATTGTCGAGGTCTATGCCCGCATGCTGGCCAATGCCGGCCAGTTTGACGAGGCCAAGGCGGCCATCGCTCAGTTCGAGGACCAGGGGCTGAGCCACCCCATCGTCAGCATGGTGCGCGACAAGATCAATGCCGGCGTGCGGCCGGGCATTTTCGCCGCCAATGTGCAGATCGGCGCCGCCGAAATGTTCCATGGCATTGGCGTGGCGCTGTCGCGCGATGGCAATCCGGACCTGTCGCTGGTGTTCCTGCGCATGGGGCTCTATCTCGACCCCTCCGCCGATGTGATCGCTGTCGCCCTGGGCGAGCAGCTCGATGCCGCCGGTCAGCACGAGGCCGCCAATATTATCTATGACGGCGTGCCGGCCACCTCGCCGATGAAGTCCAATGCCGTGGTGCATATCGCGCAGAACCTGGACGCCATGGGCGACCATGAGGAGGCCCTGCGGCGCCTCAACAATATCGTCGCCACCGACCCCACGGACCTCGACGCCATTTCGGTGCTGGGTGACATGCAGCGCTATGGCGAGCATTATGAGGACGCCGCAGCTACCTACACCAAGGCGCTCGAGCTGACCGGCGGCGAGAAGCTGTCTGACTGGCGCTTCTATTATGTGCGCGGCATTTCCTATGAACGCGCCAAGCAATGGCCCAAGGCCGAGGCCGATTTCCTCAAGGCGCTGGAACTCAACCCCGACCAGCCGGCGGTGCTGAACTACCTCGGCTATAGCTGGATCGACCAGGACATGAACCTGGACCGCGCGCTCAAGATGATCGAGACCGCTGTCGAGGCACAGCCGCAGGACGGCTATATCGTCGATTCGCTCGGCTGGGCCTTCTACAAGCTTGGTCGCATTGACGAGGCCGTGACCACGCTGGAACGCGCCGTGCTGCTGCGCCCCAATGATCCCGAGCTCAATGACCATCTGGGCGATGCCTATTGGAAGGTCGGGCGGCGCCTTGAAGCCAAGTTCCAGTGGCGCATTGCTGGCGCCATGGACGAGGTCGGCAACGTCAAGGAGCGCGTCGCCGTCAAGCTGGCGGATGGGCTCACAGCCGAAAACGCCATCGACTAGCCGCGGATGGACCAGTCGATTCTGCAGATTGCGCCCGCCAAGATCAATCTGGCGCTGCATGTCACGCGGCGCCGGGAGGACGGCTATCATGACCTGGAAAGCCTGGTGGTGTTCGCCGATGTCGCCGACGAGCTCGAGGCGGCGCCGGCTGATGCCGATTCGCTGACCATCGCCGGCCCCTTTGCCAAGGGCCTGGGCGCCGGCGACACCAATCTGGTGAGCCGCGCCGTGGCCGGCTTCCGCGCGCGCTGGCCGGGGGCTGTCAGCACGGGTCTCGCCATGCGCCTTACCAAGAACCTGCCGGTGGCAGCCGGCATTGGCGGCGGGTCGGCTGACGCCGCCGCGGCCCTGCGGCTGATGGCGGGCCTCTCCACAGAGGCGATCTCCTTTGCGGCGCTGGCTGACCTCGCGGCGCAATTGGGCGCCGATGTGCCGGCGTGCCTGGTCTCGACGCCCCTTTTGGCGCGGGGCGTTGGCGAATTGCTCGAGCCGCTGCCGGAGTTTCCCACGCTGCATATCGTGCTGGTAAACCCCATGGTGCCGCTGGCCACGGCCGATGTATTCCGCCGCCTTCGGGCGCATGACAATTATCCGCTGCCCGAATTGCCCGCGCCGCTGACCCGCCCGGCGCAGCTGGGCATCTGGCTGGCCGAGACACGCAATGATCTGCAGCCGCCGGCGGTCAAGCTGGTGCCGGTGATCGGGGAGATTGTCGATCATCTCGCCCAGGCACAGGGCTGCATGCTGGCGCGCATGTCGGGCTCGGGCGCGACGGTGTTCGGGCTGTTCGGGTCAAGCGGGCAGGCCCATCAGGCCGCGCAGATGATGCGGGCGGCCAATCCCGACCATTGGGTCGCAGCCGCGCCGCTGATTACACCCGGCTCTTAGTAGGCGCGCAACACGCTGAATTCGACCACATCGGCCAGCAGGGTCCGCATTTCGGACGCCGGCAAGGTGTCGAGGGCCTGCTGCGCGGACGCGGCATGGGCACGAGCCTGTTCCAGCGTACGGCCCAGCGTATTGTAGCGTTCCATGATGGCCACAACGGCGGCGACCTGATCGGCGCTGGCGCTGGCATCGCCCAGGGCGCCGGCAATGATGGCGCGCTCGGCCTCGGTGGCGTCGCCCAAGGCCAGGATCACCGGCAGGGTCATCTTGCCCTCGCGCAGATCATCGCCCGTATTCTTGCCCAGCGTGCCGGCCTGGCCGCCATAATCGAGCGCATCGTCCACCAGCTGGAAGGCATTGCCCAGTTCCAGCCCATAGCGGGCCAGGGCCGCGCGGCCCGCTGCGTCAGCGCCACCAGCCATGGCGCCCACTTCGCAGGCAGCCTCGAACAGCACGGCGGTCTTGGCGCGGATCACTTCGGCATAATCGGCGGCTGTGGTGGTGAGATCGCCCGTCTTGGCGAGCTGGAACACTTCGCCCTCGGCCATCACGGCCGACGCGGCAGACAGCACGCCCAGCGAGTCGATGTCGCGGGTTTCCACCATCATCATGAAGGCCTGGCCGAGCAGGAAATCGCCCACCAGGATCGAGGCCTTGTTGCCCCACACCATGCGGGCCGCCGGCTTGCCGCGGCGCATGTCGCTCTCGTCCACCACATCATCGTGCAGCAGGGTGGCGTTGTGCATGAATTCAACGGCTGCGGCGAAATTGATCGCGCTGCCTTTGCCCTTGCCGAAGAGCTGGGCTGCGGCGACGGTCAACATGGGGCGCAAGCGCTTGCCGCCGCTCTCGATGAGATAGCGGGCCAGCTCGGGCACCATCTCGACATGCGAGTCGGCGCGGCTGAGAATGAGCGCGTTCACCTGCGCCATATCGGCAGCTGTTGCGGCCAGCAGCCGGTCTATGGGCGTGGCGACCGGCGCCTCTTTGATTTGCGTCAGCACTGACACCTGTTTACGTCCCTGCGCGCCGCTACCGGCAAATTTGGTTGAGTCTGCCTCAATTGCGCTTGTAATCTCGCGCAAAACCGACCTTTACGGGTGCGATGTCCCTAGACCAGCCGCCTGCCTTTGTAAAACACCAATCGGTAACACGCGATGCCTTTTTGGGGGGCAGGCTGACTGTGTCGCAGCCGCGCAACGGATTCCGGGCTGGCCTCGACAGTGTGCTGCTCGGTGCCGCGGTGTCGGCGGGCTGCAAAACGCTGCTCGACATGGGCTGCGGCGTCGGCACGGCAGGGCTGGTGGCGCTGGTGCATGCGCCCGAGATGAGCGGCACGCTGGTCGATCAAAACACCGAGATGCTGGCGCTGGCCGATCAAAACCTGCGGGACAATGGCCTCTCCGAACGCGGACAGATCCGGACGGTCGATGTGACAGCCAAGGGCAGCCTGCGCCATGCGGCGGGGCTGGCCGATAATGGGCATGACGCTGTGATCGCCAATCCGCCGTTTTTCAGTGACGGCACGCTGGCCGATGACGCTGGCCGCGCTGGCTCGCGCCATATGGACGCCTCTGCGCTCGATAGCTGGATCAAGACGGCAGCCGGCTGCGCGGCGCCGGGTGGCGAGGTGGTCTTCATCTATCCTGCCACCAGTCTCGCGCCGCTGCTGGCCGGCTTCGAGCAGCGCTTTGGCGCACTGACCATCCTGCCACTGAGCCCGCGCCTTGGCGCCGCGGCGTCGCGCGTGTTGATCCGCGGCATCAAGGGCTCGCGGGCGCCGCTGACCCTTTTGGCCAATCGGGCGCTGCATGGCGACGATGGGCGCGCCTTTGCGCCCGAATTTGACGCAATCTTTCTTGGGTCGGCCCGGCTTGACTGGTAATCGGGGGCAGGGCGTCCTAAATCTCACCCGCGCGCAGATGAGGACAAAGCATGAATGATCCGGCAGTGCCGAAGCGGACCTGGCTGCAGCGTATGTTGCGGCGCGGCAGGGTCACCATCCCGGTGGTGCGCCTGCAGGGTGTGATCGCCGCCGAACAGCGCCAGGGTCGTCTCAACATTGCTGCGGTTGAACCGCTGCTCAAGCGCGCCTTTGGCATGCGCAATGCGCCCGCTGTCGCCATTGTCATCAATTCGCCCGGCGGCTCGCCGGTGCAGAGCCGGCTGATCTCCAAGCGCATCCGCGAGCTCGCCAACCAGAACGGCAAGCCCGTGCTGGTGTTTGTCGAGGATGCCGCGGCCTCGGGCGGCTATTTCATCGCGGTCGCCGGCGACGAGATCTTTGTCGATCCGTCATCCATCGTCGGCTCGATAGGCGTCATCATGGCCGGCTTCGGCTTTGTCGGAGCCATCGACAAGCTCGGCATCGAGCGGCGCGTCCATACCGCGGGCAACAGCAAATCCACGCTCGACGCCTTCCTGCCGGAAAAGGCTGAGGATGTGGAACGCATCACCCGCTTTGAGAACGACATCCACCAGGTATTCATCGACCATGTGAAGGCCGGCCGGGCCGGGCGCCTCAAAGGCAGTGACGAGGAACTGTTCAACGGCCAGTGGTGGACGGGCCTGCGCGGGGTCGAACTGGGCCTGGTCGACGCCATCGGCGACCTGCATGAAACCCTGACCACCCGCTATGGCCCCGAAGTAAACCTTCGACTGATCGAGCCCAAGCGCGGCTGGCTGCAACTGCCCCGCATCGGCATCATGGCCGGCCTCAGCGCCGACATCGCCGCCACCATCGAAGACCGTGCCATCTGGGCGCGGCTCGGCCTCTAGACCGTGGACAACCGCCCATGACTGCACTGCTGCTCCGCGTCATCATCTTCGCCGTGCTGGGCCTGATGGTCTATATGGGCGTGCGCCGCATCTGGCGCGACTGGACCGGCAAGTTCGACAGCGACGCCGAGGAAGCCCGCCGCCTGCGCCGCGAACGCGACCTGCGCGAGCGCGAGCAGCCCGGCGTGATCGACCTCAAGCGCGACAAGGATGGCACCTATCGCCCCGGCGATGACGACAAACGCCGTTGACCCTGCCGGGCGCGCAAACTAGAGGTTTGTGCCAGTTAGCAGGGACTGCCAAATGACCAACCGCCCATCCTACATGGACCCCAAGAATTCGTTCCAGGGTCTGATCCTGACGCTGCAGCAATTCTGGGCGGAGCAGGGTTGCGTGATCCTGCAGCCCTATGACATGCCGATGGGCGCCGGTACCTCCCACACGGCCACCGTGCTGCGTGCGCTCGGGCCCAAGCCCTGGAACGCTGCCTATGCGCAGCCTTCGCGCCGCCCCAAGGATGGCCGCTATGGCGAAAACCCCAATCGCCTGCAGCACTATTACCAGTTCCAGGTAATCCTCAAGCCCTCGCCAGCCGACATCCAGGAGCTCTACCTCAAGTCGCTCTATGCCATTGGCCTCGACCCGGACGTACATGATCTGCGCTTTGTCGAGGACGATTGGGAAAACCCGACCCTGGGCGCCTGGGGCTTGGGCTGGGAAGTCTGGTGCGACGGCATGGAAGTCAGCCAGTTCACCTATTTCCAGCAGGTGGCCGGCTTTGAGTGCAACCCCGTGGCGGGCGAGCTGACCTATGGTCTGGAGCGCCTGGCCTGCTATCTGCAGAATGTGGACTCCATCATGGAGCTCAACTTCAACGGCGGCGTGGGCGATGCCAAGGTGACCTATGCCGACGTGTTCCTGCAGAACGAGCAGGAGCAGTCCAAGTATAATTTCGAGGCTGCCGACACCGATATCCTGTTCCGCCACTTCCTCGATGCCGAAAACGAGTGCCGGGCCGTGCTGGCCAAGGGCGCCGATGGCAATCGCCAGACCATGGCCATCCCGGCCTATGAGCAGGTGCTCAAGGCCGCGCACAGTTTCAACCTGCTCGATGCGCGCGGCGTCATCTCGGTGACCGAACGGCAGAGCTATATCCTGCGCATCCGCGAGCTGGCCAAGAGCTGCGGCGAAGCCTGGCTGCAGACCGCCGGCGGCGGCGCAGAGTAAGAGTCCGCGGCGCCCTCAGGGCGCCGCCACATTCAGCACGGTCAGCATGTGCTTGCGGTTGTCGCGGCCGCGCCAGGTGATCGACTGGCCCTTGCGCAGGCCGATCAGCGCCGTCCCCACCGGCGTCATCACTGAAATGCGGCCGCGGGCAATATCGGCATCCGCAGGATAGACCAGCGTCACCGTCGGATGCTGGCCGCTGTCGGTGCGATAGGTGACCTTGGAGCCCATGCGCACAATATCGGACGGCACGGCGCCATCCTCGACCACGCGGGCGCGTTCAAGTTCATAGAGCAGATTGTCGGACTGGTCCGGCGTGTGGTCGAGGCCCGCTATGGCCAGGATATTGAGCTGCCGGTGATCGGCTTCTCCCAGCACGATGTCGGGGCTGAGGTCGTTGAAGGGCGCAAGTGCGGTCATGGTCGTGAACTTTATGAAATGCGGCCGCCCGCGCGCGGACTGCGCGGCGGTACGACCGGAAAAAATGGGAAATGATGCGCCAGGAATTCGCTGTGAACGCGGCAAGCCTACCCTAAGCAGGCGCCGGCGCTGGCAGCGTGCTTAGGGGTGAAATCCCGCCAGGGGATTTTCCAGCCAATGGGTCGCAATCCTGATCATGCCAATAACTTAGGAAGCGCTGGCGGCAAGTCAAGTGGGACCATTGCGCGCGCCGCTGGGCGGTGCCACTGTCGCGCCACGCACATGCCTCTGAGGGAGCCTGCATCATGATCGGTTGGATTATTCTGGGTCTGGTGGTGGTCGCCGCCTTTTACGCCGTCAGCATCTACAATGGCCTGGTCAAGAACCGGCAGATGGTTGAGGAGGGCTGGTCCGGCATCGACGTGCAGCTCAAGCGGCGCACCGATCTGATCCCCAATCTGATGGAGACCGTGAAGGGCTATATGAGCCATGAGCGCGAGACGCTGGAGGCGGTGACCAATGCCCGTGCCGCCGCCACCAGCGCGGCCAATGGCACGCCCGAGCAACGTGCGGCGGCCGAAGGCCAGTTGTCCGGCGCGCTGGGCCGGCTGATCGCCACCGCCGAGGCCTATCCCGACCTCAAGGCCAATACGACCTTTCTCGAATTCCAGGCGGCGCTGCAGACCGTCGAAGAAGAAATCCAGATGTCGCGCCGCTACTACAATGGCGCGGTGCGCAACCTCAATGTGATGGTGGAATCGGTGCCGTCCAACTTCATCGCCGGTCCCTTCGGCTTCCAGAAGGCGCAGTATTTCGAGCTGGACAGCCCGGCCGAGCGCGCAGTGCCCACCGTCAAGTTCAATTGACGGCAATGGCCCTCGTGGTCCGGTCCCTTCTCGCACTGACCCTGGCGCTGCTGCTGGTATTTCCGGTGGCCGCGCGCGAAGTGATCCGCGCCTATGACAGCGACATCACCCTGGCGCGCGACGGCACGGTGACGGTCGCCGAGACAATCGTAGTCAATGCCGAGGGCAACGAGATCCGGCGCGGCATCTATCGCGACATTCCCGTGGTCATGCTCGGCAGCGACGGCGCCAAGGTACGGCCCGACCTCACTGTCCTCTCGGTGACCCGCGACGGTTCTGACGAGCCATATCGCGTCGAGCGCATGGGCAATTTTATGCGCATCTGGATCGGCAATCCCGATGTGTTCCTCGATTATGGCCGCCACAGCTACACCATCACCTATACCATGAGCCGCATGGCGCGTTCCTTCGCTGACCATGACGAGCTCTATTGGAACGTGACGGGCAATTTCTGGGTCTTCCCGATTGAGGCGGCCAGCGCCCGGGTGAGCTTGCCCAATGGGGCGGTGATCACCCAATTGGCCGGCTATACCGGCGTGGTCGGCTCAACCGAGCAGGCCGTCGCCAGCAAGCGCAATGCCGACGCCACCGCCAGCTTCCGCGCCACACGGACGCTGGGCGCCGGCGAGGGCATGACCATCGCGGTGGCCTTCAACAAGGGCGCCATTGACCATCCCACCGGCCTCGCCGCGCTGCTGCAGTCCATTGCCGATCTGCGCGACACCATCGTGCCGGTGCTGGCCGCGCTCTTGGCGCTGGCCTACAACGCCATTGCCTGGTTCCGCGTCGGTCGCGACCCCGAAAAGGGCATCATTATCCCGCTGTTCCATGCGCCCAAGGGCTTCTCGCCTGCGCTGGTGCATTACGTGCACAAATGGGGCTTCGCCAATTCCGGCTGGGTGGCGCTGACCGCCTCGATCTTCAGCCTGGGCGTCAAGGGCCTGGTGACGGTCGACAACAGCACCGATACGCTGCGCATCACCCGCACCAACAAGCAGCCCGACGAAAAGCTGCCGGCGGGCGAGGAAAGCCTCTTCGCCTATTTTTCCCGACTGGGCACGGTCTCGATCGACAAGACCCATGGCCCGCAACTCGAAAAGCGCCGCGCGGAATTTGTCGGCGCCATCGAGGCAGAAAACCGCAGCGCCTGGTTCAAGACCAATACCGGCTTTACCATCCTGGGCTATCTGCTGGCCTTCGTGCTGCTAGGCGGCATGGTGTTCCTCGACATTCTCGACCCGGTCTGGCTGATCGGCTCGGTGATCGTGGGCATCTTGCTTGCCTCGCTGGGCGGGCTCGCCGGCAAGGGCATGAGCGGCGGCATATTTGCCCGTGCCTTCACCCTGATCTGGGTGGCGGTGGTCGGCTTCAACGTAGTGGGCTTTGCGCTCGACAGCTTCACGTCCCTTTCGATCAACGTGGCGTCGGTCGCCGCCGTCTCCATTGTGCTGGTGACGGTGATCTTCGCCTTCCTGATGCGCGCCCCCACCGTGCAGGGCCGCAAGGTGATGGACCAGATCGACGGGCTCAAGCTCTACATGGAGACCGCCGAGAAGGACCGCATGAACATGGTCACGGCGCCGCCCATGACCGCGAGCTTCTTTGAGCGTCTGCTGCCCTATGCCATCGCCCTGGGCGTGGAAAAGCCTTGGACAGATCACTTCGAGGCCGAACTGGCCCGCCATGCGGTCAGCGACGTCACCGGCACCTATGCGCCTGCCTGGTATTATGGCGGCCAGCCGCGCGGCTTTGGCAATGCCAGCTCCAGCATCAGCAATGCCGTCAGCACAGCCGCCGCCAGCATGACGGCGGCCATGGTGGCCTCCCAGCCGGTACAGGCCAGTTCCTCCGGCTTTTCCAGCGGTGGCGGCGGCGGTGGTGGCTTCTCCGGCGGCGGCGGCGGTGGCGGCGGTGGCGGCGGCTGGTAATCGGCTTATGGACATCGCCGCCTGCCCAAGCTAAGCAAAACCGCGCTTTCTAACCCTGGTATCCGCTATGCCCGAACTGTTGCTCGAACTGTTTTCCGAGGAAATCCCCGCCCGCCTGCAGCGGCGCGCGGCTGAGGACCTCAAGAAGGCGGTCACCAATGCGCTGGTGGATGCCGGGCTGGTCTACGAAGGCGCCCGGGCTTTTGTGACGCCGCGCCGCCTGGCACTGACCGTGACCGGCCTGCCGGCCCGCTCGCCCGACACCCGCGAAGAAAAGAAGGGCCCCAAGGTCGGCGCGCCGCAACAGGCCATCGACGGCTTCCTGCGCTCGGCCGGGCTGACCTCGCTCGACCAGGCCAAGATCGAATCCGACCCCAAGAAAGGCGATTTCTACGTCGCCCAGATCGACAAGCCCGGCGCCGATGCGGTGAGCCTGCTGTCGACCATTCTGCCCAAAATGCTCACCGAATTCCCCTGGGCCAAGTCCATGCGCTGGGGCAGCGGCAGCTTTGCCTGGGTGCGTCCGCTGCGCGCCATCACCGCCACCTTCGGCAGCGAGAACGAAGACCCCGTGGTCATTCCCTTCCAGTCCAACGAACTGACCTCGGGCCAGACCACCTTTGGCCACCGGTTCCTGGCGCCCGACGCCATCACCGTGCGCCGCTTTGACGACTATGTGACCGCGCTCGAACGCGCCAAGGTCGTGCTCGATATCGATCGCCGCAAGGACATCATCCGCGTCGATGCAGAAAACCTCGCCTTCGCCCAGGGCCTGAGCGTGATCGCCGACGAAGGCCTGCTCGAAGAGGTCGCCGGGCTCGTCGAATGGCCCGTGGTGATGATGGGCAGCTTTGATCCGGCCTTCCTGCGCCTGCCCGAAGAGGTGATCATCGCCACCATCCGCGCCAACCAGAAATGCTTCTGTCTGCGCGATGCCGACGGCAAGCTGGCGCCCAAGTTCATCATCACCGCCAATACCATCGCCTCCGACGGCGGCGCCGTGATCACCGCCGGCAATGAGCGCGTGATCCGTGCGCGCCTCAGCGATGCTGTCTTCTTCTACGATGGCGATCTGTCGCTGCCGCTCGAGCATGGCCTGCCCAAGCTGGAAGACACCGTGTTCCACGCCAAGCTGGGCAGCCAGTTTGCCCGCGTCGAACGCCTGGTCAAGCTGGCCGGCGAGATCGCGCCCGTGGTGGGTGCTGATCCCGAGCGCGCCAAGCGCGCCGCCATGCTGGCCAAGGCTGACCTCACCACCGGCATGGTGGGCGAGTTCCCCGAACTGCAGGGCCTGATGGGGCGCTATTATGCTGCCGCCCAGGGCGAGCCGGCAGATATCGCGACCGCCATGGAAATGCACTACAAGCCGCTCGGCCCCACCGACAAGGTGCCCAGCGAGCCGGTGTCCATCGCCGTCGCGCTGGCCGACAAGCTCGACTTGCTCACCGGCTTCTGGGCGATCGATGAAAAGCCGACTGGTTCGCGCGACCCCTTCGCGCTGCGCCGCGCCGCGCTGGGCGTGATCCGCATCCTGATCGACAATGCAATCCGCATGCCGCTGAAGGTCGAGGCCGATCTCCTGGCCTTTTTCCATGATCGCCTCAAGGTGATGCTGCGCGATGCCGGCGCCCGCCACGATCTGGTGGACGCGGTGATTGCAGCCGACAGCAATGACATGTTGCAGATCAGCCAGCGTGCCGAGGCCCTCTCGGCCCTGCTGTCGTCCGAAGACGGCAAGAACCTGCTGGCCGGCTACAAGCGCGCTGCCAATATTCTGGCGGCCGAGGAAAAGAAGGACGGCAAGGCCTATGGCGGCGCCGTCGTCCAGGGTGCGCTGGTGCTGCCCGAAGAGACCACGCTGGCCTTCGCGGTCGACGCTGTGCACGCCGCAGTGACCAAGCATGTGGCGGCTGACGACTATCAGGCCGCCATGGCTGAACTGGCCTCGCTGCGCGTGCCGGTCGATGCCTTCTTCACCGCCGTGCTGGTCAATGACGAGAACGCGGCTGTCCGCGTCAATCGCCTGACCCTGCTGGCCCGCCTGCGCGACACCATGCATCTGGTCGCCGATTTTTCGAAGGTCGCCGGCTAGGAGTCCTGCGGAAGGGCGCAGGTCAATGCGCCCTTGTCGGTGGTGAAGCTGAAGATCGTGTCACCATAGTCATCGGTGACGAAACTGCCCTTGAGGTGGATATCGGCCAGGGGCCCGGTGAGCGCATCCACGCTCGGGCCGGCTGACGCCAGCTGCCCCTGGCCACGTTCAATCACCTCCGACGCAAAGTCATAATCCCCCGCCACGAACAGGCTCAGGGTGCCGAATACGGCGCCCGCCGCATCGACGCAGGCATAGATGCCCGGCGGCGGAAACTGCGCATAGGCCGGCGACACGGCAGCCATCAGGCTAAGCAAGGGCAGGGCAAGGCGTTTCATGGGGGCGATATCAGCCCCGCGGGGCGCCCGCATGCAAGTCATAGTCCCGTGATCGCCGCATGGCTGATGGGCGCTGGGAGCCCTATGCGACCACACCCCAATTGTTACAGATTTGTCATGAACCGTAACTTGCGGGTTTTTTGAGCAGCGCCCAAACTTTACCCATCGCGCCGGATGGCTCGACGCGACGTTCATAAGAGTTCTTCATTTGCAGATTGCCCCAACCCTGGTCGAGGTCGCCTGGCAGCTTCTGGGGGCCCGGCGCTTTGAAGAGTCAGCGCGGCAAGCGCGCCGGGCCTTGGCGAGCAATCCGGACAATGCCTCGGCGCTGGCCTGTGCTGGCATGGCCGAGTGGGAGCTTGGCCATTCGGTTGCGCACTGCATTGCCTTGCTGCAGCGCGCCGTGGACCTGGCGCCCGAGGTAGGGCCGCATCGCCATAATCTGGGGACGCTGCAGGCGTCGATGGGTGATATGGCGGGCGCCTATGCCAGCTTTGCTGCTGCGTTGCGCATTCGTGGCGACGACACGCTGGCCTTCTATGCCATGGCGCAGAATCATCGCTTCACCGAACCCGAACCGGTCATCGACGACATGCTGGCGCTTTACGGCTCGGGCATGCTCAGCCGCACGGCACTGGAGTTCCTCTGCTTCGGCCTGGCCAAGGTCTATGCCGACATGGGCAATCGCGCCCGCGCCATGCATTTCTGCATCGAGGCCAATTGGCTGGCCGACCGGCCCTATGACCGCATGCGCGAGCGTCGCCGAGTGCAGGCCCTGCTCGACATCGCCAGGGCCCACAGGCTGCCGCTGACCACCCAGCCGGTTGACGGTCCCGCGCCGGTGTTCATCGTTGGCATGCCGCGCTCAGGTACCACGCTGGCCGAGGCCATATTGGCGCGGCACCCGGCGGTGCTGGCGCTGGGCGAAAGCCCGCTGATGGGGCAGGTGGAGCACGAGTTGACGGGGGGCGACTCCAGCCGGCTGACCAGTCTTGATGCCGGGCAGTTGTCGGCGCGCGCGCAACAGGCCATGCGCACCATGGCCAGCGGCGCAACGGGCGCTACCCGAGTCGTGGTCGACAAGACGCCCGACAATGCCTTTCGCATCGGCCTGATTGCGGCGCTGTTTCCCAATGCCCGCATCATCCATATGCGGCGCCACCCGCTCGATTGCGGCCTGTCCAATCTGTTCACCCGCTTCACCGCCGGGCAGGGCTTTGCCTTCCGCCAGGTCGATCTGGGCGAACGCATCCGCCAGACCGCCGATGTCATGGCGGCCTGGAAGGCCAGCGTGCCGCTGCCCATGCTCGATCTGAGCTATGAAAGCCTGGTCGCCGACCCGGAGGCCCAATCGCGGCGGCTGATCGATTTCGTCGGGCTCGACTGGAATGACGCCTGTCTCACCCCTGAGCTGGATCAGCGCCAGATCCACACCGCCAGCCAGTGGCAGGTGCGCCAGAAGATCAATACCGCCTCGGTGGGGCGCTTTGTCGGTTATCGCGAATGGCTGTCGGCAATGATCGAGGCCATGGGCGGCGAGGCTTGGGTGGAGAGCGAAACACAGGACCAGTTGCGCGCCGGCTAGGGTGCTGTAAAGGTCTGCGCAAAATCACCAGGGTCTTGCCATGAGTATTGGTCTTCTTGCGCTGCTCGACGATGTCGCCGGTCTGGTCAAGGTCGCGGCGGCGTCGCTGGACGATGTTGCCGGCCAGGCGGCCAAGGCGGGCGTCAAGGCCGCTGGCGCTGTCATCGACGACGCCGCCGTCACCCCCAATTATGTCAACGGCTTCACCGCCGACCGCGAACTGCCCATTGTCGGCAAGATCGCCTGGGGTTCGATTAAGAACAAACTGCTGTTCCTGCTGCCGGCCGCGCTGCTGCTGAGCCTGTTCGCGCCCTGGGTCATCACCCCGTTGCTGATGATCGGCGGCGCCTATCTGAGCTATGAGGGCGCCGAAAAGATCTTCCACGCCCTGCGGCCCCATGATGCCGAGGTGCACGAAGCCGGGCTTGAGCCCGTGCTGATCTCTGCCGAGACACTGGAGGACCAGAAGGTCGCCGGCGCCATCCAGACCGATTTCATCCTCTCCGCCGAGATCATGACCATCATTCTGGCGGCCATCGATGTCGAGGATTTCTGGACCCGCGCTGCCATTCTGGCCCTGGCCGGCATCGGCATCACGGTGGCCGTCTATGGCGCGGTCGCGCTCATCGTCAAGGGCGACGACTTTGGCCTGTGGATGGCCCGCCATGCCCGGAGCGGGCTGGGCCGCGCCTTTGGCCGCGGCATAGTGGTGGCCATGCCGGTGATCATGCAGGCGCTGGCCGTGATCGGCACCGCTGCCATGACCTGGGTGGGCGGCAGCATCATCGTGCACGGGCTTTATGAATTCGGCATCGATTGGCCTGAACATCTGGTCGAGGGCGCCGCGCATTGGGCCGAGGCGGCCACGCCGGCCATCGCAGGCTTTACCGGCTGGCTGGCCACGGCCGCGGTCGATTTCGTCTTTGGCATCATCCTGGGCGCCATTCTGATCCCGATCGTGGGACTGGTGCTGGCTCCGGCCATGAAGGCCATCAAGCGCCTGCTGCCCAAGCGGGCCTGACGTGGCCTTCGCCTCTCCTCAAGGGGAGGGGCGACAAGGGGCCGCTTAGCGCTTGCCCTTGAAGGGCGCCATGCCCTCATTGGCCAATTGGTCGGCCCGCTCGTTGAGTTCGTGGCCGGCATGGCCCTTGACCCATTTCCAATCGATGGTGTGGCGCTTGCTGGCTTCGTCCAGCGCCTGCCACAGCTCGACATTCTTGACCGGCTTCTTGTCGGCGGTCTTCCAGCCGTTCTTCTTCCAGCCGTGCATCCAGCTCTGCACGCCATTCTTGACGTATTGGCTGTCGGTATGCAGCTCGACCAGGCACGGCCGCTTGAGCGCATTGAGCGCCTCGATGGCCGCGGTCAGCTCCATCTTGTTGTTGGTCGTCAGCTCGGCGCCGCCCTTGAGCTCCTTGGTGTGCCCGCCATATTCCAGAATCGCGCCCCAGCCGCCGGGACCCGGATTGCCCGAGCAGGCGCCGTCGGTATGGATGGTGACGGTATCAGTCATGACGCGGCCCGCTTGTATTGGTAAAACTGGTGCGGCATGTCCGCGAACTGCATCGCATAGGTCGGCGTCATGCCGATCTTTTCCAGCACATGGCGCGAGGCTGTGTTGTCGCGATGGGCGAAGGCTATGAAATGTTCGTCTGTCCGGGTGGCAAAGTACCAGTCGCGCAGGGCTGCGGCGATCTCGGTGGCATAGCCCAGGCCCCAGAACTCCGAGGCCAGCCCATAGCCCAGTTCCGGCTCGCCGGTGCGGGCATGGATGCTGAAGCCGGCGCGACCGACAAAACGCCCGTCGCTGCGCCGCACCAGCCGATGCTTGCCCAGGCCGTGCTCGGTCCATTCCATCAGCCAGTTCGACAGGCGGGTCTCACACTTTTCGCGCGTCCAGGGGACCCCGGCGATATCGTAGAAGCGGGCCACCTTGAGGTCCGATTGCAGCGCCACCAGATCGTCCAGCTGGTCGGCGCGCCAGGGCGCGAGCGCCAGCCGCTCGGTTTGCAGGATAATCGCGTCGCTCACCGCGAGACCGCAGCTTCAATGGTCCGCAGCTCGCGCGGAATGTTGAAGGCAATGTTCTCCTTGGCCGTGACGCGCGCCTCGACCTTGATGTCATAGCGCTGGGCAAAGGCCTCGATGACCTCGTCCACCAGCTTTTCGGGCGCCGAGGCGCCGGCCGAAACGCCCAGCGATTTGATGCCCTCAAAGCGCGCCCAGTCGATCTCGGACGCACGGTCGACCAGCATGGAGATCTTGCAGCCGGCGCGCTCGGCGACTTCCACCAGGCGCAGCGAATTGGACGAATTGGGCGAACCCACCACGATCATGGCATCCACTTCCGGCGCTATGGCCTTGATGGCCTCCTGCCGGTTGGTGGTGGCGTAGCAGATGTCTTCCTTGTGCGGCCCATTGATGGCCGGGAAGCGCGCCTTGAGCGCGGCGACGATCTCGCGGGTGTCGTCCACCGAGAGCGTCGTCTGGGTGACAAAGGCCAGGGTCTGCGGATCCTTGGGCTCGAACACCTGCGCATCGGCGACAGTTTCGATCAGCGTGATGGCGCCGGCCGGCAGCTGGCCCATAGTGCCCACCACTTCGGGATGGCCCTTGTGGCCGATCAGCACGATTTCGTGACCTTCGGCAAAATGCCGCTGCGCCTCGACATGCACCTTGCTCACCAGCGGGCAGGTGGCATCGAGGAAGAACATGTTGCGGCTCTTGGCATCGGCCGGCACCGACTTGGGTACACCATGCGCCGAGAACACCACGGGGGCGTCGGTTTCAGGGATCTCGCTGAGCTCCTCGACAAACACCGCGCCTTTGTCGCGCAGGCCATCGACCACATATTTGTTGTGCACGATGGCGTGGCGCACATAGACCGGCGCGCCATATTTTTCGAGCGCCAGCTCGACGATCTGGATGGCTCGGTCGACCCCCGCGCAAAATCCGCGTGGGGCACAGAGCAGAATGTCTAGGTGTGGCCGCTTTTCCATAGCAGATCAGATGCTTTCGACGGCCCGGCAAGTCAAGTCTTGTTGCAGCCGCCATGCCGCACAGGCATTATGCGGTTCACGACAAGGCTCTAACCGCAAGACAAGGACCCAGTGTGAGTGTGGCGCAGGAAATGTTCGCAATTGCCCCGGCCATCGGGAAGGCGAACCTGTCCGCCAGCCAGCTCAAGCTGCTCAGCGGCAAGGCGCGCTGGATTTTCCGCGTCGGCGACGCCGGATTCCCCACTGTTCCCACCATTGTGCTGACCCGCGCCGCCTGGGATGAGCTGCAGGCCGAACGCAGCCGCAAGGAATTGCGCCTGCGCACCCATTGGGTGGCCTGCCTGTTCAAGCTCGTGGGCAAGGATGGCGTGCCGCCACCGCTGGTGGTGCGCACCTCGGCGGCCCTGCACAATGGCGGGCTGATGCCGGCCAAGCTGGGCATTTCGGCGCCGGCCAATCCCGAAGATTCGGTCGATCCCAACCGCCCGCTCGCCAAGGCCATCAAGAATGCCTTTGACAGCTATGGCTTCGGCCAGGGCTGGACCGGCCGACCCGACGAGGATCGCGGCAAGCAGATTGTTCTCGTGCAGGCCCAGGCCGAAGGCGAGATCGAGCAATTCCTCACCCGCAATGGCACCACCGGTGTCATGGGGCCGGCCGCCATGGGCAGCAGCCCGTTGCCGGCGCTGCCGGAGTCCATTGCCGCGCTGGTGACCCTGGTCGATGGCAAGGCGGGCCAACACATGGCCTGCTCGGTGGCGGTGCGACGCGGGCAGGTGCAGTTCCTCTCCGCACGCCCGTTTCAGGCCTCGCCGGCTGCCGAGCTTGAGGCCGCCGTTGACCGTGTTAATCGCAAGGTGTGGTCGGCGCATAATGCCGTCACCCGCGTCGATCCGGCGCGGCTGGCGCAATTGCTGCATCCGCGCCTCAAATCCAGCGATGGCAATGTGCCGATCGCCACGGGCCTGGGCGTCTCGCCCGGCGCGGCCAGCGGCGTTATCGTCTTTAACCCCGAAGATGCAGCCCGCCTGCGCGCCCGGGGCAAGAACTGCATTCTGGTGGTCAACGAGACCGGCCCCGCCGACATGGAGGGCATGAAGGCCGCCACCGGCATTCTGACCGCGCGCGGCGGCATGTCGAGCCACGCCGGCGTCATCGCCCGCATCACCGGCAAGCCCTGCGTCGCCGGCGTGCGCACGCTTTCGGTCGACAGCGCCGAAATGATCTGCCGCATCGGCACCCGCGAGTTCCGCAGCGGCGACCGCCTGACCATCGATGGCACGGACGGGCGCGTCTATGCTGGCACGCTGGCGCTGGCCCAGCCCCATATCGGCGGCGCCATCGGCACGCTGCTGGGCTGGTCGGACGCCACCCGCAAGATCGCCGTGCGCACCAATGCCGAGACAGTGGAATCGGCCAATACCGCGCTCAGCTTCGGCGCCGAGGGCATTGGCCTGGCGCGCAGCGAGCACATGTTCTTTTCGCCCGAGCGCATGGTGGCCCTGCGCCGCATGATCCTCTCCGAAGACGAGGACGATCGCAGCCGCGCCGTCGATGGCCTGGTCGATTTCCAGACCGGGGACTATTCGGCGCTGTTCTCGGCCATGAAGGGCCTGCCGGTAACGGTGCGCCTGTTCGATCCGCCGCTGCACGAGTTCCTGCCGCGCACCGAGGAAGACATCGAGGAAACTGCGGCCTCGCTGGGGCTGGCCGTACGGGCACTGCGCCAGCGGCTCGACCGCATTGCCGAGGTCAACCCCATGCTGGGGCATCGCGGCGTGCGCCTCGCCATCACCTATCCCGAAATCCTGTCCATGCAGATGCAGGCCATCATGGCCGGTGTGCGCGCAGCCAGCGAACGGCAGGCCGAGCCCGTGGCTGTCGAGGTCATGGTGCCCTTTGTGTCCACAGCCAGCGAAGTGGCCTTCGTGCGCGAACGCATGAACACCATTGCCGCCAATTCGGGCCTCTTGCGCTCCGAAAAGGTCAAAATGGCCTTCGGCACCATGATCGAGCTGCCCCGCGCGTGCCTGAGGGCCGGCGACATCGCCAATATGGTCGATTTCTTCTCCTTCGGGACGAACGATCTGACCCAGACCACCTTCGGCATTTCGCGCGACGATGCGCCCACGTTCCTGGCCGCCTATCAGCGCAAGGGCATTTATGAGCGCGATCCCTTCGTCACCATCGACGAAAAGGGCGTGGGCGAATTGATCTCGATTGCCATCCAGCGCGGCCGGGCGGCCAATCCGCGCCTCAAGATCGGCATTTGCGGCGAACATGCCGGCGATCCCACCTCGCTCAAGTTCTTTTCGGGTCTGGGCGTCGACTATGTCAGCTGTTCGCCCTATCGCGTGCCGGTGGCCCGGCTGACCCTGGCGCAGGCCTCCGCTTAACTATTGGCCGCACAATCCCTATATGTTGATCAGCGCTCGGCAGAGGCCGACGCAAGGGAGAGGACAATACTGACGTGAAGCTTCTGCCGGTTCTGGCTTTGCTGCCGCTGTTCATCGCGCCCGCCCCATTTGCCCATGCCCAGTCGCCCGTTTCGCAATGCACGGCCATCGCCGGTGATGCCGAGCGCCTGGCCTGCTACGACGGCCTGTTCCGCACCCCGGCACTGGCCAGTGAGGGGATCTCGGCCGTGCTGCAGTCCGAACAGCTCATTCCCGCCCGCCCCAGCGGCCGGGCGCCGGCCACCATGACAGTGACCTGTGTGGCAGACACACTGAGCGTCGCCTTTGCCTTTGCCAACAACACCATGTCGGCCCTGGGCCACGATGCCGGCATCACCTTGCAGAACGATCTGCAGGCCGCGCGCAGCCGCACGCTCCCGGTCAATGCGGACAACACCGCCGTTCTGATCAACAACAGTGCCGACGCTGCAACGTTTCTCGATGGTCTGGCCGGAGTGACCAATCTGACCGCCCGCGTGACGCCGGCCAATTCGCGCTCGCTGTCCGTGCGCTTCCGCGTCGATGGCTTCCTGCCCGAAATCGGGCGCATCAGGGCGGCCTGCGACCGCTGATCCTCACAATGGCGTGAATCCCAGTCCTGCCAAGCTGCCGCCACGCTTGTTCCATGGCCTGGCCGCAAACGCCGTTTACCCGCTGCTAACCCTAATAAGACATCATTCCGAACGTCGGCATTTTAGCGTCACTTTCGCCGATCAGTAGTTGTGTTGCGTTGTGTTGAGTAGCGTTGATGGTGTTTTCCCCCCAGCCGGTGGCGCGCATGCGCCCGGCCAGAGCGGCTCGCGGCGGCCATCCCATTGCCCGGGTGTGCGGCGTGATGGTGCTGTGCGCGCTCAGCTATGCGGGGCTCACCGGCACCGCTTTTGGTCCGGCTTCGGACCTGGCAGACGTCCTGCCGCCGGGCACCAAGATCGCTACGGCAAGCCTCTCTTTTTCCGGCGTTGACCCTGTGATCACCGGCTCGGTCGGCGATCTGTTCCAGACCGCCATGTTCACCGGCCCCAACCGGGCCGAAAAGACCGACCGCCACCGCAAGCCCGTTGATGCGCTGGCCATTTCCCGCAGTTTTGAGGAAGTGCGCGTGCGCCTGGCCTCGCTGCGCCAAGGGCCCGGGGAGACCACGGGCCTCGACCAGACCCGCATAGCGGACGTGGTGCTGCCGGCCACTGGCGACGTCGAGATCGGCCCGCGCATGTCGGTGGCGGCCATCGATCCCTCAGCCCTCAGCGCCGGATCAGCCGCCGCGCTCGACGCCATCGCCGGCATTGCGCCGGAAAGCGCCATGCCCATCCCCGTCACCGCCTCGGCGCAACTGGCCTATGCCCGCGAAACCGCGCCGGTGACCGGCGGTTTTGCCACCGGCGTGCCCATCGAAACCTCGGAAAAAGAACTCTGGTGCCTGGCTACCGCGATCTATTTCGAGGCGCGCGGCGAAAGCTATCGCGGCCAGGTGGCCGTGGCCCAGGTGGTGCAGAACCGCGTTAAGGATCGTCGCTACCCCAGCACTATCTGCGGCGTGGTGTTCCAGAACCAGAACAAGCGCAACGCCTGCCAGTTCTCCTTCGCCTGCGACGGCATTCCCGAATATGTCAACGACAGCACGGCCTGGGCCCAGGCGCAGGACATTGCCAAACGCTTCACCGACGGCCAGCTCTATCTGACCGAAGTGGGCGACGCGACCCACTATCACGCCACCTATGTCCGCCCCGACTGGGCGCCGCGCATGACCAAGGTCGCCCAGATCGGGCTGCACGTCTTCTACAAGTTCAAGCGCGGCTGGCTGTTTGGCTGATCAGCAGACGCGATAGCCGGGGCCGGAGACGCAGGTCACGCCATTGTAGGTCGACACGCGCGTATTGCCCGAGCGGTAGGACATGTAGGAATGGCCCTGCCGGCTGGAGAAGCTCGACCAGGTCTTGCCATTCCAGCTATAGAATACATTGCTGAACCAGGACGGGGATAACTCTTCCACCGCGATGCCCGGATACTGCACATGGGACGAGAACATCGCGTCGCTTGAATAGGTGCCGGTGGCCGTGGTGGCGATAGTCACGTAGCTGACCCGGCCGCCCTCAATTTTCTTGACGGTCTGGGTACTTAGCGGCTCCTGCGACACGCCGGGCTCTGCCGTCACCGCATAGGTGCGGCCCTCGAACTTGACCAGCTTGGACGTGTCAAAGCCGGGCGCGATGACCTGCTGTTCTTCGTCGGCAAATACCTCAAGCACGGCACCGGGGCCGGTGGTGGCCAGGGCGGTGGCGCTAATGGCGCCCAGGAACATTCCAAGCAAAATGCGGCGGTCTGGCAGGCCCATGAAATCCGTCCCGAAATGAAGCGGTGTCGCTGGTTGGCATTAAGATTTCAGAAACCATATGCCAGCGCGCAGCGCAAAGTTCATCACTCGGTAAGGTTAATTTGGACAGGCCAAAGGACTGTCGCTAAACGGAGATTTCCGTGAATGCGGCCACGAAACGGTCATGCGCCTCGCGCGTCGGCCAGGGGCGGATCAGCCGGTCGAAAGCATCGACGTCAAAGGCCGGCAGGCTGGGCGCACCGAAGAATTTTCGCGCCTCGCTGTCCTCAAAACCGGCCAGATGGATGGCCTCGAAGAAGGCTGCCTCGCGGTCGGCCTTCTTGACCTGCTTGGCCAGCGCCGCCGGCATGGTCGCCGGTAGGGAGAATCGCAGGTAAATCGCTGACAGCAGACGATTTTCTACGTCCTTGTAATTGCCGCCCATCGCCGCCTTGAAGGGGGAGATGATGTCGCCCATCACATATTCGGGTGCGTCATGCAGCAGGGCCTGCAATTGCGCCACCGGCGTCGCGTCGGCATTGGCGGCGCGGAACAGTTCGAGCACCAGCACCGAATGCTGCGCGACGGAAAAGGGATAATCGCCAAAGGTTTGGCCATTCCAGCGCGCGACGCGGGCGAGGCCATGGGCGATATCGGGCAGCTCCACATCGAGCGGGGAAGGGTCCAGAATATCAAGCCTGCGGCCCGACAACATGCGTTGCCATGCCCTGTCGTTCTGGCGTGCCATTTTGCCCCAAAGTGCTGTCGTTGTGATCACGCGAACCGTAGCGCGTCGTCACGCGATTCGACAGGCGCGCTCAATCCTCGGCGCTGGCCTCGCCAAAAGCATAGCTGGCCCAGGCGGGCAGGGCGATCGCGACAGGCTGACCGTCGACCGTGACGGCGGAGGGATCGGTGATGCGGTCGAGCCGCACAATTGCCACCGCCATGCCATCGACGACCTGGCCGATGGTTCCGGCCTCGCGCGCGCCAGCCAGCACGGGAGTGCCGGCTGAAGCGGTGACGCCGCTCAGGATCACCGGACGGCGCCGTGCGGTGCCGCGGTGCTTCATCCGGCTCACCACCTCCTGGCCGACATAGCAGCCCTTGGCGAAGTCGATGCCGTCGAGAATATCGA
Source organism: Devosia sp. FKR38 (assembly GCF_005222805.1). Lineage (GTDB taxonomy): Bacteria > Pseudomonadota > Alphaproteobacteria > Rhizobiales > Devosiaceae > Devosia. The sequence goes on from NZ_STGC01000005.1 coordinate 371,677, forward strand.
GGCCAATGTCATGGGCGAAGGCGTCATTGGCCGGGAAGTCATTGCCCTGATGGGCGATGCCGGCCCCGATGCGCGCCGCGTGATAGACATCGTCGGACTGCACCCAGTCCGCCGTGGCCTCGACCGGGGCGATGACACTGAAGCCGATCGCCTGCGGTCCGAGGCGGTCACTGTGATGGATCAGGCCAGGCGCTGCGTCCTGCGAAAAGCCGACGCGATGGGTCTCGCGCAGATCGTCGATCACCACCTGGGCGCGCAGGCGATACATCTTCATGCGCTTGAAAAAATCGTCGGCGACCGACTGGTGCACATCGACATAGATGCCGTCCGGCGCATGACCGGCGAGGCCCTCGGCGAGGATCTTGCCCTGCGGCGACAGCAGCGCCCAGGCAGCAGCCGCTTCGCCCAAGCCATCGCCGGCCGACGGAATATGACCCGTCACCACATCATTGAGCAGCTTGTGCGCATCCGGGCCCGAAAAGCGGAACAGGGCACGGTCGGCACGCAGATGGATGGTCATGGTCGCTTGCCTCATGGTCGCTGCCTCCGCTAAACCGGCAGGGAACCAGGCATTGCGGGGACCACAGACATGGCGCAGTACGACAGCATTTTCAAGAACGCCACGCTGGTCAACCACGATGGCCAGGGCCTGGCCGATGTGGCGGTGCGCAATGGCCGCATTGCCGCCATCGGCAACCTCGGCAATGCCGCAGCGGCCGAAATCGTGGACTGCGCGGGCCTCCATATCCTGCCTGGCGTCATCGACACCCAGGTGCATTTCCGCGAGCCCGGCCTGACGCATAAGGAAGACCTGCAATCGGGTTCGCTCTCGGCCGTCATGGGCGGGGTGACCGGCGTGTTCGAAATGCCCAATACCAATCCGCTGACCACCAGCCGGGAGACCTTTGAGGCCAAGATCGCCGCCGGCACCAACCGCATGCATTGCGACTTTGCCTTCTATATCGGCGGCACGCATGAGAACGTCGGCGAGCTGGCGGTGCTGGAGAAGCTGCCCGGCTGCGCCGGCATCAAGGTGTTCATGGGCTCGTCCACCGGCTCGCTGCTGGTGGCGGACGATGATGGCGTCGAAGCCATTCTGCGCGCCATTTCGCGCCGCGCCGCCTTCCACTCCGAAGACGAATATATGCTCGAAGAGCGTAAAGGACTGCGCGTGCCGGGCGATCCGTCCAGCCACCCGGTGTGGCGCTCGCCCGAGGTGGCGCTCAATTCCACCAAGCGCCTGGTGGGCCTCGCCCGCAAGACGGGCAAGCGCATTCATGTGCTGCATATCTCGACCGCCGAGGAAATGCTCTATCTGGCCGACCACAAGGACGTGGCGTCAGTCGAGGTGACGCCGCACCACCTGACCCTGGACGAAACCGCCTATACGCGCCTGGGCACCTATGCCCAGATGAACCCGCCGGTGCGCGACAAGGCGCATCGCGAGGGCATCTGGGCGGGCGTCGCCAATGGCGTCGCCGATATCCTGGGCTCCGACCATGCCCCGCACACGCGCGAAGAAAAGGACCACGCCTATCCCGCCAGCCATTCGGGCATGACGGGCGTGCAGACCCTGGTGCCCACCATGCTCGACCATGTCAACGCCGGGCGCATGAGCCTTGAGCGCTTTGTCGACATGACCAGCCACGGCCCCAATCGCCTGTTTGGCATCGCCGGCAAGGGCCGCATCGCCGTGGGCTATGACGCGGACCTCACCATCGTCGACCTCAAGCGCCGCGAAACCATAAGCAACGCAGACGTCAAAAGCCGCGCCGGTTGGACGCCCTATGATGGTGTGACCGTCACCGGCTGGCCCGTCGGCACCATTGTGCGCGGCAAGACGGTGATGTGGCAGGGCGAACTGGTGACGCCATCGACGGGGCAGCCGATGCGGTTTCTGGAGGCGCTGCCGCAGGAGGGATAGGGAGCGGCGGTTTAGGGGTGGATAAGGGACCGTCCGCTTAAAGATTGAAATATCGACAAAACTGCCGATGCAACGTTCTAATTGCTGCCATAGGTTGCGCTCGGATGCAGGGTCGCAGGCCATGGAACGTTCTAAAATCTCGCATCCCACCGACGATGGCGCTCGCCAGCACAGCTAACATCGTCGAATAGGCTTCGTGCATTTACTTCGCGCCAGAATATAGTTCGACCATACCGGCTATTTACAGCAATGCTGGTTGCAGTAATTATCCGTTTATTACGGATGGGGTGGCCAAAAATGGTTTCACGGCGTCAGGCGTTGGCATTGGGCGGATGCGCCGCATGTTTGCCTTGGGTTGCTAGGCCATCGGCCTCGGAAGCCGATTTGGATGATGCATTCTTTTACTGCGACACGCCTCAAATAACCGTATTGGGCGTCGGGGAAGAGAATTTCTCTGCTGCCGGCCAGATCGACGATACCGGATTCGGAATGTCATCCGCCCTTTTGGGTAGTGACGACTATGGGACTGCCACAAGGGCTTTGCGATGGACCGCCAGCAACACCGGACTTTCCCGCAACAACCGCCCCCTGGTTCTCATCGGGTTTGTAGATGGAAGCGCAAGCGAACATGACTCGGTCAAGACCATCGCTCAAGCTTGGAAGGTCCCTTCCATCGGTCTCGATTTTGACTATTCAAACGACCTGAAAGAGACCCACATCCAGATTTCATTCACCGGCGGTGTAAACAAATCGAAGACGGGAATTGAGGCACTGCAGTTCAGAGGACAGGCCACGATGTGGCTACCTGACGTACGAAAGAGGCCCGGAACGACCGCGTCGCGGCGGGCAATACTGCACGAATTCGGCCACGGCCTAATGGCATTTGGCCACGAGCATCGACACCCTGATGCTGGCTATCGATTCAGGCCGGCAGCAGAAATCGCACAGATCATAAACTCTTCTCTTCCGATTGGCGCTAGCCCGTGGACCTCTTCAATGGTTGAGACCAATATAACAAACGCACCTTATGCGGCCTCAAGAGCTTGCACTGACTACGACGTCAAATCCATTATGCACTATCCAGTTGCTACAAATTGGTTGATAACGGGAACGCCGGTACCCGATCCATCGACTACCATTTCTCCGCTTGATGTGAAGTGCGCGATCGAGACGTACTCAAATTGAACGGCCTGATACGGCTTATTTTTGCGGGCTTGATTGTATTTTTGCCTGTCGGGCAGGTCTTTGCGCAGACCAGCACTTCCTTTGAGAGCCAGCTGCTGGCCAGCCATCGTCTAAAGACCGTTTTTGTACAAGCACGCGAAGCAGAAACCGGCCCCGTTATTGCCAGAGGAACAGGGATTCTCCTCCCAGATGGCTACGTACTAACGTCGTTGCACTTGGTCGCTGACATGACCGAGCTGGCCTATGGCAGTGACATTTCTCAAAAAATTGTCACGGGGATTGTAGGCGCGAATGAAGGTGTCGCCTTTCGGCTAAACTACATTCGAAAGGACGCCGAACGTGATCTGGTTCTTTTCAGATTCTCGCCCTCGGTATCCGAAAACTTCGATCACGCCTGCTTGGCGTCGGAAGAACCAAACATCGGGGATGCTATTGGGACCCTAGGTTTTCCTCTTGGCCTGTCCTTGATGCCAGTCACAGGAACGATGAATGGGGAGGAACCAACCTACATAGTCAGCAACATTGGCGTCACGTTCGGCAACAGCGGCTCCGGCGTCTACAACTTGGCAGGAGAGCTGGTTGGTATTGTGAAGGGTGGGTACAAGTTCGACGGAAAACCTACGCCGCTCGCTATGATAGTCCCAATTGGACTGGCTATGAACCTACTCAACGTCTACCCGGCGGGGGAGGTTTTCTGTGGGGGCTCTTCTCCTGTCATACCGGATGAAGTAGAGGAGCCGGCCGCGTTCGAAGGAACCGTCATCACTGTAGAGGATGCGACGGATGGGCTACAAGCCCTGAGCATCCTCGAAAGCGCCGGCTTCGATGTGGCGAGAAGCACACAGGTAGGTCACGGTCCTCTAAACTCCGTAACGTGCGGCGCAGGTGTTCCCTTGTCCACTGCCAAAGAAGTTTTGTCCGCGCTCATAAGTAGGGGCATAAGAATCAACATGGTGATGCAAGCGGGGGAAGGCAATGGCTTATTTATTCACCATGACGTAGAGGCAGAAAGCGCGCCAATCATGACGTTAGAGCGGATTTCTAATCTTACGGATTGCGGAAAATACTCAGATTATCCGTGGGTAATAGACATTGGCAATGCTTGCAACGAATATGGTGCGATAGATGTTTACGTCCGGTATTTCGATTATCAGACTAGCGAGTGGAAACTTAGTACAGCCACAGACGTGAAGCCTCAGGAACACGTCGTGATGCGAGAGGCTGGAGCAAGTATACGCAACAGATTAGCGGCAACGATGGTGCCAAACATATTTATCTATGCTCGAACGTCCAACCCGGGCCCCAGTGGTAGCTATATGGCCTGGACTGGCGACGCCGTATTCGGCGTAAACGGCAAAGCCATAGGATTTCGAGAGTACGATGCACATCGTCTTTCGTTAACGTGCAAAAATGCAAAGTCGGTTTCGCCGTAACCCAACAAAATTAGGGTTACGTCTGTTTTCGGGCTCAGGTTAGACCCCTCGTATGGCCGCAATGGGGTCGGAAGCGGCCATGGGCAGTTGGTCTGCAAAGCTTTAGGCCCCCTCATCTCTGCAGTTATGCCGCCGCAACGCAGGTGGGATTTCGGGGCATAGGGCAGGGCACGTTGCTAACGCCCTCCACCGGCCAGCCCATCCAGTTCCTTGAAGCCCTCCCGCCTGCCTGAACTAAGGCAAATGCGCCACCGCGGCTTGATAGGCGTCAAGGTGGCGGCGGGATTTGTCCGGCAGCATCGCGCGCGTGAGGGGAGCGGTCCCCGGTGCGCAGGATCTGTCGATGCCGTCGGTTCTGGTCTTTGTATTGCTTGCCTATGCCCTGTCGTGGCTGGCCTGGTTGCCGATCCTGCTCACGGGTGGATCGGTGATGACGGGCGTCGGCTGGCCCACGCATCTCTCCGGCCTGATGGGCCCGGCCATTGCCGCCATCTGGATCGCTTGGCGCACGGGCGGCGCCACCTGGGCTGACCTTCGGCGTCGGGTGACGCGGCTGCCGCGCGGGCAAATGGCGTGGCTGGCGACGCTGTCGCCGCTGCTGATCATCGCGGCAGCGCTGATTGCCGAATTCGCCATCACCGGCCGCCTGCCGCCGCTGTCGGCGCTGGGGCGCTATTCCGGCCTGCCGGAACTGGGCGTGGTGCCGGTGTTGCTGATCGTGCTGGTGGTCAATGGGCTGGGCGAGGAAATCGGCTGGCGCGGCTTCCTGCTGCCACAGCTGCAACTGCGCTTCGGGCCGCGCGTCGGCACGCTGCTGGTCTGGCCCATCTGGCTGGCCTGGCACATCCCGCTGTTTGCCTGTGTCGCCGATTTCCAGGCGATGGATCTGACCACCGCCGCCTTCGGCTGGAGCCTGGGCCTCCTGGCCGGCACGCTGGTGCTGGCCCATGTGGCCCATCTCGCCGGCGGCAGTGTGATCGCCGTGGCGCTCTGGCACACGCTGTTCAACCTGGCGTCGGGGGGCGGCCTGTCGGCCAGCGCCGCAGCGACAGCCACGATCTGCGTGATGCTCTGGGCCGTGCTGGTCGGGGCGGTGGCGCTGAGCGACCGCGGCGCCGTTCTGCGGGTGGTGTGAGGCCCGGGTCGTTTCAAGTTCAGATCGATGCGGCTCCGTCGCCCCCTCCCCACCCAGGTCGCGCTTTGCGCGCCCGAGAGCAGGCCCTTGAGGGGAGGGAGGCAGTGGAGCCGCGAATCCAGTGCAGCGTAGGACTGTCTGGTCGGGTCGGCGTCTACTGCAGGATTTTGTCGAGGTTGTATTCGCCCGAGCGGATGCGGTCGGGGAGCATGGCGACCAGGTCGGCCGCGGCTTCGTCGCCGTGCATCTTGCAGAACGTGGCCAGGGCCGCGAACAGGGAGGCGTGGGCGAGCGAGGCGCTGTGCACCCCATCTTCCTCGGCGTCGTTCCAGGCATCGGCCAGGTATTCGAGGGCAATCTGCCGCTCGCCCTGTTCCCGATCGAACACACCAAGCCCGGACGCGGGCGCGAATATGGATTTATTGATCGACATAGCCTTCAACTAGCACGGGATTTTCCGCGCCGCGCGCCAGAAGTAACCCGAAGGTTAACAAGACGTGGGCTTTTGTATCGAGGTGGCCAAGCGGCCTATTCGGCAAAGCGGGTGTGGATATCGCGCGCGGTGCGCTCGGCCTCGGCCAGGAGGCGCTGCAGGGCAGCCTGGGCGGTGGGCGTGCAGCTGCGGTGGAAGCGGGCATAGGCGGTATAGCCATCGTTGAAGGCCCCGCTCAGCCGCTGGCGGCGGTCCTCGTCGGGCTGGTCCAGCGCGATCAGATCGGCCGCTTCGGCGCGCCAGTCGGTGGAGCCGGCCTTGCACAGCGGCGCGAGGAAATAGAGGCTCCCCATGATCTGGGACAGCCGCTCCATCTGCTGCTGATAGAGCGGATCAATGGCCAGCGCCGGCCCGGCGCCCAGCGCCAGCACAATGGCTGCAAACAGAATGCGAAGCGATTTCACGGCGCGGGTCCACATGGTGATGCGCACCTCTATCAGCTTTGCGCCAGCACTGCGAAGGCCCTCGCCAGCACGTCATCGAGCCGGCTGGTGGTGCGGAAGGCGATCAGCGCCGTGGGATCGACCCATTTGTGGTCGGCCACCTCGTCGGAGGCGCGGATGACGCCGGAGAAATCTGTGGTGACAAAGACGGCCAGGCGGAACTCGAGGTCGCGCCCCAGCGCCTGCACCATCACCGGGCGCGGATTGCGGATGGTGACGGAAAGTTCCTCAAAGATCTCGCGCGCGGCGCATTGCTCGATGCTCTCGCCGGGCTCCATGCGGCCGCCGGGCAGGGTCCACAGATGCTGATAGGGGGCATAGGCGCGCTTGATCAGCAGCACCTTGCCGCCACGCACAAGGGCGACGCTGGCGGCATTGGGCGGGGCATCGGTCACGACGGGCAGTCCAATTGCGATTCGGAGGCCTACACACTACCTGTAGTTGGCCAATTGGGAGACACCGAACATGTGCGGACGCTATGCGTCGACGCTGCCGCCCGAGATGATGGAAGCGCTGTTCCACCTGCTCAACCATATCGAGCTGGTGCCGCGCTACAATATCGCGCCGACCCAGCCGGTCGCCGCCATCTGGGAAGCGGCGGGCCGCCGCGAGGCGCATTTTGCCCGCTGGGGCCTGGTGCCGCGCTGGGTCAAGGATCCGCGCGAATTTCCGCTGGTGATCAATGCCCGCGTCGAGACCATGGCCGACAAGCCGACGTTTCGCGATGCGCTCAAGCATGGCCGCTGCATCATTCCGGCGAGCGGCTATTACGAGTGGCACACCAATCCGGATAAATCCAAGCAGCCCTATTACATCACCCTGGCCGATGACCGGCCCATGGCGCTGGCCGGGCTCTATGCCACCTGGGAGGGGCCGGAGGGCGAACTGGTCGACAGCGTCGCTACCATCACCGTGCCGGCCAATGGCCAGCTCTCGCCCATCCACGACCGCATGCCGGCCATTCTCGATGGCCAAGCCATCGACGATTGGCTCAATGTGCGCGATGTGCGGGCCGCCGATGCCGCGCAGCTGGCGCTGCCGCTGGCCGATGGCGCGCTGAAGTTCCATCCGGTCTCGACCCGGGTCAATTCCGCCCGCGACGACGATCCCGGGCTGATCGAGCCGGTGACGCTGGACAAGCCCGCGCCGCCCAAGCCCAAGAAGGTGGCCGGCGGCGGCGGGCAGCTCGATCTGTTCTAGACGCCGATCTCGAAATAGCCCAGCGCGTCGCCGATGGCCTCTTCCTCATAGCCCAGATGGGACAGCAGCACGCGTTCGAGCGCGTGATAGACGGTTTTGGTGTCTTCAAAGCGCGATTGGGTCGGCTCGGCGGCCAGATCATTGAGCGCATCGATGAGCCGAACCAAGAGTTCGTGCACCACCTCATGCTCGGCCACCAGGCGTTCGGCAATGGCCTTATAGACCGGGCTCTGCGCGGCCAGCGCCGGGAAGATCGCCTCGTCCTCGATGGAATGATGCGTATGCACCACCTGGCAATAGCGGCCGCACAGATTACCAAAGCGGCGGTAGTTGGCGACCATGGCGAGATCGCCGGTTTCGGCGGCCACATCGGCGGGGCTCGCCTCGCCAGCGGCGGCGCGCTGGATCAGCGTGGCCAGCGTCTCCATATTGTGGCGCAGATGATCATGGATCATGCGCAAATGCTGGCCGGGCGCGCGCTGGGCCGCGGTCAGGCCCTCGAGGCGCGGAGCGGCGGGACGGGTGGCGTCGTCGAGAAAAGCAATATTGAGCAACATGGCCCACAGATGGCGCGCCGTGCCGTTCCCGACAAGACGGCACCAATTTGTTACCGTGGTTGCCATTCGAGCGTAGCGCTCATGGCCATCTCGCTTCAATCCGCTCCACCGGAAGCGGATTTCCCCTACGGGTCGGTTCGAAGCATCTTGCCCGGATTGAGAATGCCGCGCGGATCGAGCGCGGTCTTGATGGCGCGCATCATCTCGATGGCCACCGGATCCTTGACCTGCACCAGCAGCTCGCGCTTGAGCTGGCCAATGCCATGCTCGGCCGAGACCGAGCCGCTGAGATCAAGCACGATCTCATAGATGGCTTCGTGCAGTTTCTCGTCGTTTTCGGCCATGAAGGCCTTGGGCTCGGCGCCGACAGGCTGGCTGAAATTGAAGTGAATATTGCCATCGCCCATATGCCCGAAGGGCACGGCGCGAATGCCGGGCACCAGGCGCTCGGCCGCCGCCGTGCCGCGCGCGATCAGCGCTGGGACCGCCGCGATGGGCACCGAGACGTCATGCTTGACCGAAGCGCCTTCCTTGGACTGCACCTCGCTCATCTGCTCGCGGAAGGCCCACATGCGCGTGCGATCGGCCAGCGACTCGGCAAAGACGGCATTGTCGAGCAGGCCCTGGGCAAAGCCGGCCTCGATGGCGGACTGCAGCACCCCCGGCGTGCCGCCGGCCATGCGCGAGACTTCGATCAATCCGTACCACGGGGAGGGGCCAGCGGTGGGGTCGCGATCCAGCATGCCATGGCGCAGCTGCATGTCGAGCCCGATGTGCGGCACGATCTCGAAGGCATTGAGCCGCGCGCCGATGCGGGCGCGCAGCAGCTCAAACAGCGGCAGGGCCGCATCCGGCCCGCTGATATTGACCAGGCAGGTCTCATAGTCTTCCGGCTTGGGGAAGAGCTTGAGCGTCGCCGCCGTGATGATGCCAAGCGTACCCTCGGCGCCGACCAGGAGGTCGCGCAGATCATAGCCGGTATTGTCTTTTTTCAGGGAATTGAGGCCCTGATAGAGCCGCCCGTCGGCCAGCACGGCCTCGACGCCCATGGTCAGCTCGCGCGCATTGCCATAGGCCAGCACATTGACGCCGCCGGCATTGGACGAGAGCAGGCCGCCGATGCGGGCCGAGCCCTGTGAGGCCAGCCAGAGTGGAAAGATCGTATTCTCGGCCTCTGCGGCCTTGTGGGCGTTTTCAAGGATCACCCCGGCTTCCGCCGTCATGGCGCCCGCCGCCGTATCGATGGCGCGGATGCGATCGAGCCGGGCGAGGCTGACGATCACCTCATCGCCGCGCAGCGGCACCTGCGCGCCGACCAGGCCCGTATTGCCGCCCTGGGGGATGATGCCGACACGGTGCTCATGCGCCCAGGCGAGAATGGCCTGCACCTGGGCCACCGAGCCGGGCAGGGCCACGGCGGCGGCGCCGGTGTGGAAGCGCTTGCGCGGCTCCTTGAGATAATTGCCCATCTGCTCGGGCGCGCCCATCACGGCGGCCTCGCCGATCAGGCTGGAGAGCTGGGCAACGATGGCGGAAGCGGCAAGCGTCATGGACAGGGTCCGGCTGGGGCAGGGATGTGGATCGGTAAAAGCGCGCCGCACAATGGCCTTTGCCGCCGCGCCGTTCAAGCGCCGCCGCGTCCGTCACCCGCGGCATGGCAGCCCTCCGCCCCGGCCTCTGGCACACTTGGGCAAGTCCGATAGGTTAATGCGCGCTTTACGGTGAACGGTCGCGCGTCTTGCCGCGGCCGGTCGCCGCTATAGTGTGCCCCGGGGCAGAGGACTGCCCTGCCGACTGATTCTCTAGCCTTTGGGACGCGTCGTGACGACGGCGTGGCGTGATACGATGACAGCGCTGGTCTGGCCGGAAATCTACTTTATCCGGCATGGGGAAACGCCCTGGAACGCCGAGCGCCGCTATCAGGGCCGCAAGGACATTCCGCTCAACGACAAGGGCCGTGGCCAGGCCAACCAGAACGGCAAGACGCTGGCCGCGCTGTTTGCGGCGCGCGGGCTCGATCCGCTGGCCTTTGAATGGCATGCCTCCCCGCTCGGACGCACCCGCGAGACCATGGACCGCGTCCGCGCCGGCTTCGCCTTGCACCTGCCCGAGGTGCAGTATGACGTGCGCCTGATGGAAATCAGCTTCGGCGTGCTCGAGGGCAGCCTGCACGAGGAGCTGCCGGCCAATATGGCCGTGGCCCCCGGCGCGCGCGACGAGGCCTATTACGACTATCGCCCCGAAAATGGCGAGAACTACCGCGACGTCGAGGCCCGGCTCGCCGAATTCTCTCGCGTGCTCAAGGGGCCTTCGGTGGTGGTGGCCCATGGCGGTATCGCGCGCACGCTGCGCGTGCTGATCGAGAAGGCGCCCATCATCGAGGTGATCAACTGGGCGCCGCCGCAGGACGCCATCATGCACTTTACCCCGGGCCGCATGGAGCTGCTGCGGGGGTAGGGGCGATGTTGTTCAGGGTGACGTTCGGGCTTATGTTGTGACGACATGAGCCGGTGGAGGCGCCTGTGAACGAGATCAAGAAGTCCGAACTGTTCATATCCGATAACGGGCAGGCCGTGCGGGTCCCGGCAGGGTTCGAACTGCCGGGCACGGAGGTCATCGTAACCAAGGATGGCGACCGGCTCATCATTGAGCCCAAGCGGCAGTCGTTGCGAGAGTTCCTGGACACCCTGGAACCCCTGGACATCGAGTGGCCCGATGTTGACGAGGGGCTGCTGCCACCTGACGACATCAATCTATGAGCTATCGTGCAATGTTGGACACAAACATCGTGTCCAACGCTTTGCGGTTTCCCAATGGCAACGCTGCGGCGCGAATGACTGAGCCCGACCAGAAGCCGATTTGCGTTTCGGTCGTGGTTGCCGAAGAGCTCTATTTTGGCGCGCGCAAGGTGCGGTCTGAGAAGCTCTTCGGTCAGATTGCAGGTATTCTTCGGACCATCGATGTGTTGCCGATCGATGAGCCGGTCGCTCATGCCTTCGCCGAAATCCGCGCCCATCTTGAACACAGTGGAACACCCATCGGGCCATATGACATGCTGATCGCAGCGCATGCGCTGGCCCTCGATCTCCCGCTGGTCACGGCCAATATCGGTGAATTCGCCCGTGTGCCGGATCTGCGCCTGGAAAACTGGCTCGATTGACCTGACGGGTCGGCGGCGGGCCCGGCTACAACCACCGACAAACAGGTCCAAGTGGGCAAGAGCATGGCCGTTGCAGCGCAGTGGCGTTGCCGGTCATTCATGTTCAAGGTACTTGATTTGGTGCTGAATTCAGGTCATTTATTGGCATCAAGGAAGGTGCCAAATGAACGAACACATTCAGCGCATCGATAGCCAGCGCCTGGTCTCGATCACCGACCTGAAGAAAAATCCCTCCGCGGTGATCGCTGCGGCCCAAGATGGGCCGGTGGCCGTGCTCAACCACAATCGGGTGACGGCCTACATCATCAAGCCTGAGGTCTATCAGGACATGCTGGATCGCCTCGAAGACCTCGAGGATATCGCGACCGTGCTGGAGCGCCAGCACGACGCCACCATCGCCGTCAGCATCGATGACCTCGCCAAGCTATAGTCTTGCCTTCAACGAGAAGGCGGCCAAGGAATGGCGCAAGCTCGATAATAGCCTCAAGCAGCAGTTTGCGGCCCGTTTGGCCGAACGGCTCATCCATCCACGCATTGCTTCGGCGGCCCTGCATGGCATGCCGGACTGCTACAAGATCAAGCTGCGCGATGCCGGCTATCGGCTGGTGTATCAGGTCGTCGATCAGACCATCACCGTCGTGGTGATCGCCATTGGCCGGCGCGACGGCGGCGATGCCTACCGCGCGGCCGAACGCCGGTTGCAGGACCGCGATTGACCTGACCGCGCCCGGCTCCTAGAACGTCGCCAACCACGGGGCCGCGCCATGTCGTTCAATACATTCGGGACTTTGTTTCGCTTCACCACCTGGGGCGAGAGCCATGGGCCGGCGCTGGGCGTGGTGGTGGATGGCTGCCCGCCCGGACTGACGCTGACGCCCGAGATCATCCAGCGCGATCTTGACCGCCGCAAGCCGGGCCAGTCCAAATATACGACGCAGCGCCGCGAGGACGATGCGGTCAAGATCCTCTCGGGCGTCTTCGAGGACGAGCGCACCGACGGGCCGCGCACCACGGGCACGCCGATCTCGCTGCTGATCGAGAACACCGACCAGCGCTCCAAGGACTATTCGGAGATCCGCGACAAATACCGTCCGGGCCATGCCGACTATACCTATGATCAGAAATACGGCATCCGCGACTATCGCGGCGGCGGGCGCACCTCGGCGCGCGAAACCGCCGCCCGCGTTGCTGCCGGCGCCGTGGCCCGCCAGGTGCTGGCCGGCATCACCATTCGCGCCAGCCTCGTGCAGGTCGGTCCGCACAAGATCGACTACGGCAACTTTGACTGGGACCAGGTGGGTGAGAACCCCTTCTTCTGCGCCGACGCCACGGCGGCCGCGCTCTGGGCCGATTATCTCGATGGCATCCGCAAGGATGGCAATTCGGTTGGGGCGGTGATCGAGGTGGTGGCCGAAGGCGTGCCGGCCGGCTGGGGCGCGCCGATCTATGGCAAGCTGAGCGCTGACCTCGCCTCGGCCATGATGAGCATCAATGCGGTCAAGGCGGTGGAAATCGGCGCCGGCTTTGAATCGGCCAGCCTGACCGGCGTCGAGAATGCCGACCAGATGCGGGCGGGGGCGGACAAGCCCTATTTCCTCTCCAACCATGCCGGTGGCATTCTGGGCGGCATTTCCAATGGCGACCCCATTGTCTGCCGCTTCGCCGTCAAGCCGACGTCGTCAATCCTGACGCCGCGCCAGACCGTGACCACCGCCAATGCCGACACCGACATCATCACCAAGGGCCGCCACGACCCCTGCGTCGGCATTCGTGCCGTGCCGGTGGGCGAGGCCATGATGGCGCTGGTGCTGGCCGATCACTTCCTGCGCCACCGCGGCCAGACCGGTCGCGACGGCGCTGTGGGCTTCGAGCGGAACTAGGGACGTACCCCGTCCGTGCTGGACGGGGTGGCAGACTAGCGCTTGCGGACGAATTCGGTGCGCAGCACCAGGCCCTTGATGGCGTCGTGGCGGCAGTCGATCTCTTCGGGATTGTCGGTCAGGCGGATCGACTTGATCACGGTGCCCTGCTTGATGGTCTGCCCGGCGCCCTTGACCTTGAGATCCTTGATCAGCACCACCTGATCGCCATCGGCCAGCGGCGTGCCGGCAGAATCGACCACCACAATGGCCGCGTCGGCAGCAGCGACGACCTCGGAGGCCGGACGCCATTCGCCACTGGCTTCGTCATAAACATAGTCGTCATTGCCGTCAGTCATCATCAATCCGGGGTTGGTCGCGCCAGGATAGGAGCGCGTTGCGCCCGTGCTAGCGCTTCGGGGCGCAGAACACAAATGCCTTTGCCGCTCAGGCGGCGCGGGCAAACACCAGAACGGTTTCCACATTGCCGTCGCCGCCGGCAATCGGCGATGTCACCGAGAGGCGATGGGCAAAGCCCTGTTCGACCATAAAGGCGATAACCTCGTCCAGCGCCACGGCAATGGCCTCCGGACTGCTGACAATGCCGCCCTTGCCCACATTGCTGCGGCCAACCTCGAACTGCGGCTTGAAGAGGATCACCGCCTGGGCGTTCGTCGTACACAGCGCCAGCGGCGCCGCCAGCACCTTGGTGACCGAGACAAAGCTGACGTCGGAAACCAGGAGGTCAATCGGCTCAGCGATCAACTCAGGCGTGAGATCGCGCGCATTGACCCCTTCCATGCTGACCACGCGGTCGCTGCCCTTGAGGCGCTGGTGTAACTGGTCGTGGCCCACATCGACCGCATAGATGCGGCGGGCGCCGCGCTCCATCAGCACCTGGGTAAAGCCCCCGGTGGAGGCGCCGACGTCGATGCAGGTCAGCCCCGTGGGGTCGATGCCGCCGGCATCGAGCCCGGCCACCAGCTTGAGTGCGGCGCGCGAGACGTAATTGGCGGCCGGATCGCTGAGCGCCAGCACATCATCCTTGCCCACCATCTGGTTCTGCTTGTGCGCGACGGTGCCATTGATGGTCACCGTGCCGCGCAGGATGGCGTCGCGCGCCCGGGCGCGGCTGGGGGCCAGGCCGCGCTGTTCCAGCGCCAGATCGAGCCTGATGCGCTCGCTCACCCCTGCACCAGGCGCTTGACCTTGGCCATGGCAGTTTCCTTGGGCTCCTCATAGGCAATGGTGCCCTGGAAGGTGCCGTCGGCCTTGACGAGGAAAGTCAGGGCCGTGTGGTTGACCGTGTAATAGGGATCGCCGGGTTCGCCGAACTTTTCGGAGAACACGCCGAACGCCGCCTTGGCATTTTCGGTCTGTTCGAGGCTGCTGCCGACCAGGCCAATGACGCTGGGGTCAAAGCCCTCGACATAGCTCTTGAGCATGTCGAGCGTATCGCGCTCGGGGTCGACCGAGACAAAGATGATGCGCAACTGGTCCGGGGTCAGCCCGAGTTCGGCGCGGATCGCCGTGGTCTCGGCCAACGTCGTCGGGCAGACGTCGGGGCAATAGGTATAGCCAAAAAAGATCAGGCTCGGCACGCCGCGCAGATCGTCCTGCGTGAAGGCGCCACCCCTGGTGGAATTGAGCGCGAACTCCTGGCCGGTGATGCCCAGCGGCCGAGCGGGTGGGCGGAACAGGTACAGCGCAGTAGCGCCCAGGGCCACCACGGCGACCAGGGTCCAGAGCACAATGCGGAAGGCGCGCAGCGATTTGGGCGTGGCCATGGCTTGGCCTAAGCGTCCAGCGGCTCGGTGCCGGTGGCCTTGCCATCGCGCGACAGGGTGATCTTTTCGATACGGGCCTCTGCCGCCTTGAGCAGGGCCTCGCAATGGGCCTTGAGGGCCTCGCCGCGCTCATAGATGGCGATCGATTCCGCCAGGGGCGCGCGGCCCGATTCCAGCTTGCCGACGATTTCCTCAAGCTGGGCCAATGCGGCCTCAAAGCTCAGTGTCTTGACGTCATCCATCTCGGCCATGGCAGATTTCCTATTCGTCGAGGCGCCCGATGGCGCCGTCCATCAGCATGGCCACATGGTGCGAAACACCCCCGGCCAGGCCCTTGAGGTCATAGCCACCTTCGAGCAGCGAGACAATGCGGTTGCCGCAGCAACGGTCCGCCACATCCATCAACTTCCCCGTGAGCCAGCCATAGTCCGACGATTGCCAGCGCAATTGCGCCAGGGGATCGCGCTCATGCGCGTCAAAGCCGGCCGAGATCAGGATCAGGTCGGGCGAGAAATCCACCAGCGCCGGCAACACGCGCGTCAGATAGGCCTCGCGCATGGCCTCGCCGTCGCTATTGGGGTCGAGCGGGGTGTTGCTGATATTGCC
Source organism: Devosia sp. FKR38 (assembly GCF_005222805.1). GTDB lineage: Bacteria > Pseudomonadota > Alphaproteobacteria > Rhizobiales > Devosiaceae > Devosia. The sequence goes on from NZ_STGC01000005.1 coordinate 387,459, forward strand.
CACGCCCGTCTCGCTGGCCTTGCCCGTGCCGGGATAGAGCGGCATCTGGTGGGTCGAGGCATAAAAGACGCTCGGGTCGGCCTGGAAAATATCCTGCGTGCCATTGCCGTGATGGACGTCGAAATCGACGATGGCGATGCGCTCGGCGCCATATTTGCGCTGCGCCTCGCGCGCCACGATGGCCACGGTATTGATCAGGCAAAAGCCCATGGGCGTGGCCGCTTCGGCATGATGGCCCGGTGGGCGAATGGCGCAAAAGGCATTGTCGGCCGCGCCCAGCAGCACCGCGTCGAGCGCGTCGAGCGCGCCGCCCAGTCCGGTGGCGGCGGCAGCCATGGAATTGGCCGAGATGAAGGTGTCAGCGTCGAGCTGGCCGATGCCCTCGGCGGGGCGAGCATCGCGCAACTGCCCGAGATAGCCGGGACCATGCACCAGTTCGGCCAGCGTCAGATCGCCCGAGATGGCATCGCGGCGCAGCAGTCCGTCAAAACGCGACCGGCTCAGCGCCTCCAGCACGGCCGCAATGCGGTCGGCGCGCTCGGGGTGGCCGTGCGGCGTGGCATGGTCGGCATAGTTCTGCTGGCTGATGAGCAGTGTTGTCACGCGGGCATGATCTCCATTGGCTCGGCCCCTTCGTCTTGACGCGCCGGGGGGAGGTTGTCAAACAACGCCGTGAGCAAGAAGGACCCCATGGCCAATTCTGAGACCCGTTCTGAACCGATTTCGGTGGAAGCCGCCGCCGCCCTGCTGCGCGCTGGCCATCTGTGCGCCTTTGCCACCGAGACGGTCTATGGCCTGGGCGCCGACGCCACCAATGCCGATGCCGTGCTCTCGATCTATGAAACCAAGGGCCGCCCGCGCTTCAATCCGCTGATCATCCATTGCGCCGATCTGGCCATGGCCGAGACCCTGGCGCTGTTCTCGCCGCTGGCGCGCCGCGTCGCCGCGCTGTGGCCGGCGCCGCTGACCCTGGTGTTGCCGGCGCGGCCCGGCAATGGCCTGGCCGATGTGGCGACCGCCGGCCTCGACAGCGTGGCCATCCGCATTCCCGATCATCCGCTGGCGCTGGCACTGATCCGCGCCACCGGGCGGCCGCTGGCGGCCCCGTCGGCCAATCCCTCGGGCAAGCTGTCGCCCACCACCGCAGAGCAGGTGATTGCCGGCTTTGGCGGGCGCGTGCCGGTGCTCGATGGCGGGCCCTGCAACTCGGGCGTGGAAAGCACCATCCTGCGGGTGAACGAGGATGGCCTCGTGCAATTGCGCGCCGGCGCCATGGCGCGCGAGGATATTTCCGCCCGCCTCGGTCTGCCGATCGATGTGGTGGAAGAGGGCGCCGCCATCGCGGCGCCGGGCATGCTGCTGAGCCATTATGCGCCCGATGCGCAGATCCGCCTCAACACCACGCCGCGCCCCGGCGAGGCCTATCTGGCCTTTGGCAAGGCCGAAGCCTTCGATGGGCCCATGGCCAATCTCTCGCCAGGCGGCGATCTGCGCGAGGCGGCGCGGAACCTCTTTGCCATGCTGCACCAGCTCGACGCGGCGGGCTGCCAGACCATCGCCGTGGCGCCGGTGCCCGAGCACGGACTGGGCGAAGCCATCAACGATCGCCTTGAGCGCGCCGCCGCACCGCGCGGCTAGTTAGTCGCGCACCTTATAGGGCTTCTGGTCGCGCATGAAGCGGGCCAGGGCTTCGAGGTCGGCGTCGCCGCCGGGGGGCAGGATGACCTTGAGATTGGCGTAGAGATCGCCATCGCCATAAAGCCCCTTGCCCTTGAGGCGAAGCGCCTTGCCTGTGTCGATGCCCGGCGGCAGGTTGAGCTCCACCGAACCATCCAGCGTCGGCACGCGCACCTTGGCGCCCAGCACCGCCTCATAGAGCGTGATCGGCACATCGGTGCGCAGATCGGCGCCGTCGCGGCGGAACTGCTTGGACTTCTCGAAACGCACGGTCACCAGGGCATCGCCGGGCTCGCCCATGCCGGGCGATCCCTGGCCCTTGAGGCGGATCTGCTGACCCTCCTCGACCTTTTCGGGCAGCTTGACCGAGAGCACCTTGCCATTGGGCATGCGCACCGGAACCGAGGCTGCCTTGTGCGCATCCTCGAGCGACACCGTGGCATTGACCACCACATCCTCGCCCTTCATCGCACGCGCGCCGCCGCCCGGACTGGCGGTGCCGGCAAAGGGGTCCCATTGCGCGCCCCCTGCACCGGCGCGACCGGCACCGGCACCGGCGCCACGCTGCTGGCCGCCAAAGCCGCTCATGAATTCTTTGAGGATATCTTCGGCCGTGAAGCCGCCCTGCGTGCTGCGGCCGCCACGCTGTCCGCCGGCACCCGGATGGAAGCCGGCGAACTTGGGATTGCCGTCGGCGTCGATTTCGCCGCGGTCGAACTGGGCCCGCTTGGCCGTGTCATTGAGCAGATCATAGGCGTTGGTCGCCTCAGCAAACTTGCTGTGCGCTGCCGGATCTTCTGGGTTCTGGTCAGGGTGATACTTCTTGGCCAGCTTGCGATAGGCGGACTTGATGTCCTTCTCGCTGGCTGATCGTGGCACCCCAAGCACGGTATAGGGATCGCGCATTTGGTCCATTCATTGATGCGGGCGTTGCTTCGCCCAGGTTTCCAGTCCTATATGGCGACGCCCCCCCGGCTTGTCCAGTTTTGCGCGACGATTGGGATATCACTGCCATGCTCCAGACCCTGACAGAACGCCTGTTTGACGACGGCGACAGGACTGATCTCGACCCCTTTGCTGTGTTCGAAGAATGGTTCGCCCTGGCCAAGGAAGCCGAATCAAACGATCCCCACGCCATGGCCCTGGCCAGCGTGGATGCCGATGGCATGCCCGACGTGCGCATGGTGCTGCTCAATGCCCGCGATGCCCGTGGCTTCAGCTTCTTCACCAATTTCAACAGCGACAAGGGTGCCCAGCTGCTGGCCCACCCCAAGGTTGCCATGGTGATGCACTGGAAGTCGATCCGCCGTCAGGTGCGCATGCGCGGTGACGTCGAAGTGCTGACCGCCGCCGAAGCCGATGCCTATTATTCCAGCCGCCCCAAGGGCAGCCAGATCGCCTCGGCCGCCAGCCAGCAGTCGAGCCCGCTGGCCAGCCGCCAGACGCTGATCGATGAAGTGGCCGATCTCACCGCCAAGGTGGGTGATGGCCAGATGACCCGCCCGGCGCATTGGTCCGGCTTCCGCATCGTGCCCGCCAGCATCGAATTCTGGAAGGATGGCGAGTTCCGCCTGCATGACCGCGTGCGCTTCACCCGCGCGACGCCCGGCCAGGCCTGGACCAGCAAGCGCCTCTATCCCTGATCGGCCCGCCGTATCCCTGATCGGCCCGCCGCACAGGTTTGATCGGCCACCTGCTTCCCAAGCTCGTGCCCCTCGCCTAAGACTGCTGGGATTGGGGGACAGTCAGCATGGTCATGCAGCGGGGGCCGGAGCGGCCGGTGCCGGTCGTGTTCACCGGGTCGCGTCGCGAACTGGTCGGCCTGCTACTGCGCGGCTATGCCCTGCTGATCCCCACCATCGGACTCTATCGCTTCTGGCTCACCACCTGGACGCGGCGCTTCTACTGGTCCAACACCGTCATCGATGGCGATGCGCTCGAATATACCGGCCAGGCCAGCCAGTTGCTGGTCGGGTTCCTGATGGCGCTGGCGGTGTTCATTCCGCTCTATGGCCTCTTCTTCTATCTTTCCACCCAATCCACCGAGGCCGCCATCGTCGGCTACAGCCTGGTGGCCGTGGGCATCTGGTTTCTCATTGGCTATGCCATCTATCGGGCGCGCGACTTCCGCCTGTCGCGCACGCTCTGGCGCGGCATTCGCTGCGACCAGACCGGCGATCCCTGGGCCTATGCGGCGCGCCGCTTCGGCTGGTCGCTGCTGATGCTGGCCACCGCCGGGCTCGCCTATCCCTTCATGGCGGTGAGCCTGTGGCGCTACCGCTATGCGCATAGCTGGTTCGGCACGCGCCGCTTCGGCTTTACTGGCTCCTGGCGGCTGCTGGCCGCGCAATATTACATCACCTATGTCATGGCCGTGATCATCGGCGCCATCGGCCTGGGCATCGGCGCGGCCATGGGGGCCTTCCCCACCACCGGGGTGGCCAATCCCTGGGCCTATGTCCCGCTGGCGATCGCCGCGCTGTTGATCGGCATTCTGATGCTGCGCTACCAGGCGCGGGAGCTGAGCCGCATGTTCTCCTGCGTCCGGCTGGGCACGGCGGCGCTGACGGTGACCATTCGCGCCCGGTCCCTGCTGCACCAATATCTGCGCTTTGGGCTGGCGTTGATCGTGGCCGCCACCGGGTTGGCCATCGGCGGCTTTGTTGTGCTCAGCGCCGTTGCGCCCGAGGCCTTTGCCAATGGCAGCTTTGATCTCCAGCTGTTCCTCCAGCACATGCAGGGCAGTTTCGAGACATTGTTGGCCATTGTCGCCGGCTATCTGCTGATCCTGGGTGGCCTCAATCTGACGCGCGAGCTGTTCCTCAGCCTCGCCTTCTGGAAACTGGTCGCCAATGGCGCCCGCATCACCGATATCGACAGTCTGGACAGCGTTGGCGCGCGGCCCGAGGACAAGTCCCTCGGCGGCGAAGGCCTGGCCGATGCGCTCAATGTGGGGGCCTATTGATGCCCGTTCCCGCCCGCTATTATGACGGCGTCACCGCCCAGGCCCGCGACGTTGGCCTGCTGCTCGAAACCGAGGGCGATGTGGCTTTTCTGCTGGTGGTCGAGGGCGAGGCGCTGGTCCCCATCACGCGCTGGCCGGTCAAGGCGCTGACCATGGTCTCCAGCCGTCCCGATGAGCTGCGCCTGCGGGGCAGGGGCCTGCCCGAGGGCGCGCGGCTGGTGGTGCGCGGCGCGGCGGCCATTGCCCGCATGAAGGCGAACCTGCCCGTGCTCGAGCGCCGACAGCGTCGCGAAACCCGCCAGCAGGTTGGCCTGGCGGCGCTGGCCACGCTGGCACTGGCCGCCGTGATCTTTGCCTATCTGTATGGCGTGCCGCTCTTGGCCGGGCGCATTGTCACTCTGGTGCCGCCCGATTGGGAGCGTGGCCTGGGCGGCACGGTCGCCACCCAGATGGAAGCCAGCCTCGAAGCGCCGGTGATCCTGTGCGATCCGGCGCCCGAGAGCCTTGCCAACCAGGCGCTGGCCCGCTTTGGCGCCACGGTGCTGGAAGGCAGCAACAGCCCCTTCGCGATCGATATCCGCGTCATCCATGCGCCGGTGGCCAATGCCTTCGCCATGCCCGGCGGGCGGGTCTATGTGTTCTCGGCCCTGCTCGACCAGGCCCAGAGCCAGGATGAGTTTGCCGGTGTGCTCGCCCATGAGGTCGGCCACGTCGCCTATCGCCACGGCATGGAACAGCTGATCGCCTCGGCCGGCACCGGCGCGCTGATCGGCTTTATCCTGGGCGATATGACGGGCGTCTCCATTGCCGCCGGCCTGGGCTCGACGGTCATTGATTCGCGCTTCTCCCGCGAGGCCGAGCGCGAGGCCGATGCCTTTGCCGCCCAGGCCGCACACCGCCTGGGGTTCGATCCGGTGGGCCTGGCCAATCTGCTCGACCGCGTCGGTGGCGATGATGCGCTGACCCGGGCGCTGGCCCTGTTCAGCACCCATCCGTTGACCGAGGAGCGCAAGGCGGCGCTCGAGCGCCTGGCGGACGGGCGGCCACTGGACCTGCCGCCGCCCTTCACCCCCGCCGAATGGCAAGCGATCACCAGCATGTGCGGCAGTTCGGCGAGCTGAGGGCACGATGATCGGTTTCGTCCGATCTTCAAATTCGATCAATACCTTGCCGCTATGGTGGCAGGCCTAAGCAGCGGCGGCGGCAGAGTGCGCATACTGATCCGGACATCGCGATGGGCTATCTGGGCGCGCCGTCTGGGCGGCATCGCGGTGCCGCTTGTTGTCCTGTCGGTGCTGCTGCACCGCTTCGGGCTGGTCAGCGGCGACCGCTTTCTGGTGATCATCGGTCTTGGTGGCGTCGTGGCCTTGTTGGCAGTGACCGTATCGCTGATGGCGCTGGCGCGGCTGTGGCAGACCGGCGATCGCGGCTGGAACCGGGCGCTGTTCGGCCTGATCCTGGGTCTGGTCTGCCTGGCACCCTATCTCTGGTATGGCCAGCTGGCGCTGCACTATCCGCCGGTCACCGACATTGCCACCACCCAGCGCGATGCCCTGCCGCTGATCTTTGAGGCCGGTACGGCCGACATGCCCGCGCCGCGCCTGCTCACCGCCGAGCAGATCGCCAGCACCTTCCCCAATGTGGTCAGCCGCACCTATCGGCTGAGCCAGACGCAGATTTTCGAGATCGTCAGCCAATTGGTCGAGGACAATGGCTGGACCATGCGCCGCAGCACGCCACCCGGCGGCAGTGGCCAGCCCGGACGCATCAACGCCCAGACCATGACCTGGCCCGGCTGGCGCGAGGAGATCGTGCTGGCCGTGACCGGCAATGACGACAGCGCCACGGTGGACATGCGCTCGGCCTCGCTCAATGCCCCGCATGATTTCGGCAGCAATGGCCTGCGCATCGAGAGCTTCCTGCGCGCCCTCGACGAGGCGGTGACCACAGCGCTGCGCGATGCCGCCGGCACGGCCCCGCCGGCCGCCGACGATGTCGAGGACGAAGCTATTCCGCCCGTCACCACCGAGGGCGACGCTGCCGCGACCTAAAGCGTTTCCAGCAAGAGTGGACACCGCTTTTGGGGTCTAGCGCTGCCAATCACCGGTCGAGTTGCGGCTAATCCGGTGAGTGAGCCACGGCGGGAAGCGTGTCCCAATCAACCATACGGGGCTTTGAGGCCGGTGGGCGCACGCCTGTCGGTAACCACCTCCTAATCATCCAATGAGTATTGGAAGAAGGGGGGATAACGTTTACCGATAACGGCAGTACAGGCCCTGTAGGAACATGGCCCGTTTGACGGACTCTAGCGATTCCGATAACAGAAGGTGGTGGAGGCCGCGAGTGTCGACCTCGCAGGGGGCAGGTCCTAAATCTCACCCCTTGCGCCGTCAGCTGCCCCACCCAGGGCGCCTTGGAACCCGCTAACGCAGGCACCAAGGCGGTATTGGGTGGCTCCCCCTAGAGGGTCACCAACTCAGACTAAAGGCGGCGGCATGGTACGCTTCCTTGGTTGTGTTCAGGGCGACGGTCAAAGCTCGCGAGGCTCCGTCGCCCTATCCTTTTCAGGATTTCTTAGACCGTTGAGGTCGTAATATTCACCACCGAGTTTGAGCGCAGGCGGCACGCGCCAGCGCCCCTCCTCATTGAGGTAGATCATCCCCTTTTGACGGTTGAGTTCGTTGTGGATGCCGCCGGCGCTAATAGATGGATCAACCTTCTGTGCCTCAGCCACCACTTCGGTAGCGGCGAGACCTTCCGGCCTGGGTAGAAGCACAGTCAGCACGGCCCTTCGGACTGAGCCACGCGGAGCGCGTCCATCTTTGCTAGGCATTGCATTTTCTTGTCGCGAGACGGGGTGGAGGTTCGTCACCCCGCCAGCGATCGACCGCGGAAAGATGCTATCCGAGCCCACAGACTGCATCGCCCGTTGAAGGGCTTTGGCATACTCAGCCCCGCCAGCTTCGAATAGGTCACTCATAACCTTCGGCAACACGTTGTCCAACGCCTTGCTCAACGCCTTCTCAATCGTCGTTATGGCGTCGTGGATAGCTTGCTCTTTCGGGGTCATGGAATCGTTCCGCCTCATCATGAGACGAGTATGTGCTCAATTTGCTACCCAAAGTCAAGGATTGGGAATAGTTGGGTTGCGGTTGGGGTGGTCCATAAATGGGGCGTATGGGGAGTGTCTGTGCCTCAGTCCATTTCAGATTGGAGACATGACTAGACACTATCCCAAAGCAGTGTCACCGGTTTTGCGACGCGACCAAACGCCCTAAAGCGTGATGGTCGTGCCCCAGGGCTTGCGCGTCACCTGCAGCTGGCCGAGCGCTTCGAGGTATTCGACATGGGCCGAGATCGTCATCCGCGCGGCGCGGCGCACCAGCAGGTTCTGTGGCGGATAGATCTGCGCCACAATGGCCGAGAGGCTTCTGGCCCCACTGCGCACCGCCGCCAGCACCTGGCCATTGCGCATCTGGCGATGCTCGCGCAGCGCCCGAGCATAGGCCGGGCCATCGGCAATCGGCCCGCCATGCGCCGGCACATAGCGGGTCTGGGGCAGGGCGATGACCCTATCGAGCGAGGCGAAATAGTCGGCCATGCTGCCATCGGGGGGCGCCACCAGCGTTGAGTTCCAGCCCATCACATGGTCGCCGCTGAGGAGGTCAGCGCCAAGCGCAAAGGCCAGGTGATTGGCGCAATGGCCGGGCGTGGCATGCACGGTGACCGGCAGATCGCCGGCCAGAAATGCCTCGCCATCGAGCAGTGTGCGGTCCGGCACCAGATCCCAGTCGCAGGAGCGCGCCAGCGGGTTGCGCTCGAAACGCCGCAGTGGCCGCGACAGCCGATGCGGCCCGCCGAACCAGATCGGGGCCTTCAAGAGCCCCGCCATATGGCGCGCCGCCGCGCTATGGTCGCGATGGGTATGGGTGAGGAGGATCGCCGTAACCGGCCGCCCGGCAATGGCTTGGGTCAGCGCCGCGACATGGCGCGCCACCAGCGGACCCGGATCGACCAGCGCCAGGGCATCGTGGCCGATGAGAAAGCTGTTGGTGCCGGTAAAGGTATAGGGGCCGCCATTGGGCGCGGTGACGCGCACCAGGCCATCGGCGACCGCAACCGGCGCGCCCGTCTGCGGGTCAAATTGGCTGTCGAAGGCGAGGCTGGCGGCCATTGCACTCACTGGGGCGGCAGATTAAGAAGACTGAGACGCGAACTGCGCCGTGTTCCGCTCGGGGATACCGGTTCGCCCCTCAGCATGGAAGGTATGAAATGGCTGTGACTTTGACCACGCCCAACACGCTCCTCGGCCTGTACCAGCCCAAGGGCGCGGTTGCCAAGCTGGCGTCCAACATCGCAACGGTCGTGCTCGGCACGCTCCTGATTACCCTGTGCGCCAAGATCAACGTTCCCGTCTGGCCTGTTCCGGTGACCATGCAGGGCTTTGCCATTGCCGCTCTCGCCGCAGCCTTCGGCCTGCGCATCGGCATGGCCACTGTGGCGCTTTATCTGGTTGAAGGCGCCCTGGGCCTGCCCGTGTTCGCCACCGGCGGCGGCCTTGTCTATCTCGTCGGCCCCACCGGCGGCTTCCTCCTCGGCTTCCTGGTTCTGGCCGCCGTCACCGGCTATGCCGCTGACCGTGGCGCCTCTGGCAAGCCCCTGGCCCTGTTCGCCGCCATGCTGGTGGGCGATGCCCTGATGTTCGTGCTCGGCTTTGCCTGGCTCGCTCTGATGGCTGGCCAGGCCGGCTGGATCGACCAGACCAATGTGCTGGGCTCCGCCTTTGCCAAGGCCGTGCAGCCCTTCATCGTCTGGGACATTCTCAAGATGGCCCTGGCCGCCGTGACTGTCACCGGCGCCTGGAACCTGATCTCCAAGCGCTGATCGGCGCTTTCATGAGATTGCGAAAGCCGGCCATCTGGCCGGCTTTCTTTTTTGCGAGGCATCATGGCGGTCAATCCCTGGATCCTGCTCGATACGGCCAAGGTCCCCGGCGGCGAGGGCGATCTGCGCCTGCTGCGCCGCGGCAGCGAGTATTCCATCATGGCGGGCAGCACCTCGCTGATGAATTCGCGCATGAGTGGCTCGGAGGAAGCGCTGGCCACCCTGAGCTGGGCCCGCATCGCCAGCCAGCCGCGCCCGCATATGCTGATCGGCGGGCTGGGCATGGGTTTTACCCTGCGCGCCGCCCAGGCCATTCTGCCGCCCGACGCGCGCATCACCGTGGCCGAGCTGGTGCCGGCGGTGGTCGCCTGGGCGCGGGGCCCCATGGCCGAAGTGCATGGCGAGAGCCTGAGCGATCCACGCCTGATCATCCGCGAAGCCGATGTCGGCCGCCTGCTCGACGACGAGAATCGCTATGACGCGATCCTGCTCGATGTCGACAACGGCCCCGAGGGGCTGACGCGCGATTCCAACGACGGGCTCTATACCGCCCGCGGCCTGCGCCGTGCCCTGCGGGCCTTGCGCGCCGGGGGCGTGTTGGCCGTCTGGTCCTCACACACCAGCGCGCCCTTCACCAAGCGCCTGGTCGCCGCCGGTTTCAAGGTCGAGGAAGAACGCGTCCGCTCGCGCGGCAGCAAGGGCGGCGAACGCCACCACATCTGGCTGGCCAGCAAGCCTCGCGTACCCCAGATCCCGGCTAAGCCGCCCGCGGCCTGAGCGGCCGCGACCGCCTCAGGTCAGGTAGCCGGTCACGGCGATGACCAGGGGAATGCCCACCAGCACATTGAACGGGAAGGTGATGGCCAGCGACATGGTCAGCGGCATGCCCGGATCCACCTCGGGCAGGGCCATGCGGATGGCGGCCGGCGCCGCGATATAGCTGGCGCTGCCCGCCAGGATCGCCAGCGCCGCCGCCGTGCCCGGGTCGAGCCCGATGGCCGTGCCGACCAACAGGCCGACGAGGCCATGGCTCACCGCCAGCACAATCGCCAGGGCGATCAGCCGGGGCGACAGCCGGCCGGTGCGGGCCAGATGGCGGCCCGCCACCAGGCCCATATCGAGCAGGAACAGGCACAACATGCCGCCGAATGCCCCTTCAAACACCGGGCGCACCGGCTCGAAGCCCTGCGGCCCGACCACCAGGCCAATGACAAAGCCACCGATCAGCAGCAGGATCGAGCCGTCCCGCAGGGTATGGGAGAGCTGCGCACGCATGCCCGATTGCCCCTGCGGTGACGACCGCCGCGCCAGCCAGAGCCCGACCAGAATCGCCGGCGCCTCCATCAGCGCCAGCACGGCGACCATGAAACCGGCGGCCGGCAGGCCAGCCGCCTCGAGGGCAGCTGTGCCAGTGACGAAGGTGACGACGGACACCGAGCCATAATGGGCCGCCACGGCGCCGGCCTGGGGCCGCTCCTGCTGTCCCAGGCGCCGCACCGCCCAATAGGCAGAAAACGGCAGCAAGAGGCTGAGACACAGCCCCGCGATGCCGGCCAGCACCAGGTCGGGCGTAACCCCGTTCTGGGCCAGCTGCACCCCGCCTTTGAGCCCGATCGCCGCCATCAGGTAGATGGCCAGGGCTTTGCCGATGGCTTCGGGGATCTGCAGATTGCTGCGCAGCGTGGCGGCCAGCAGCCCCAACAGGAAGAACAGGATGGCGGGAGACAGCAGACTCTGCATGGCAGGACCTCGGCACAGGATGGGTGCCGCCCGTCTAGCCCAACTCATTCCTTCCGAAAAATTCATTGATTGAATAAGAACATTCTCTAAAACAGAATGATGACCACGCTCAACTTCCATCACCTGCGCTATTTCATGGAGGTGGCCCGTCAGGGCAATTTGACGCGGGCCGCTCAGACCCTGGCGGTGTCACAGTCGGCCCTCTCCACCCAGATCCAGACGCTGGAAGCCCGGCTCGGCCATCCACTGTTCGAGCGGGTTGGCCGGCGGCTGGTGCTGACAGAAGCGGGCCGCATTGCGCTCGACCATGCCCAGGCCATCTTTGATATGGGCGATGATCTGTTGACGACGCTGCGCGTCGGCTCGGGGCGTCGTCATGTTCTTAGGGTCGGGGCATTGGCCACGCTGTCGCGCAATTTCCAGATCGACTTTCTGCGGCCATGCCTGGGGCGGCCGGACCTTGAGGTCGTGCTGACCTCGGGCAGCCTGATCGAGCTCACCGGCCTGCTGCGCCGGCTCGATCTCGATGTGGTGCTGTGCAATGGCGCCCCCGGCACCGGCCATGCCGACGGCCTGATCGCCCACCGCCTGGCGCGCCAGCCGATCAGCCTGTTTGGCGCTCCGGCGCTCGACTGCCGGGCCAAGACACCAGCCGAGGCCCTCCGGACGCACGGCGTCATCCTGCCGACCGGCGCGAGCAATATCCGAGCCGAATTTGATGCGCTCTGCATCCGGCTCGATATCGTGCCCAATGTCGTGGCCGAGGTGGACGACATGGCCATGCTGCGCCTGATGGCACGCGAGGCGATCGGGCTGGCGCCGCTGCCGGCCATCGTCGTCCGCGATGAACTCGATGCCGGCAGCCTCAGCGAAATTGTTCGCCTGCCGGGGATTGAAGAGACCTTTTATGCCCTGACCTTTCAGCGGCAGTTCCAGAGCCCGGTCGCCGAAGACCTGATCGCCGCCGCCTCGCGCTGGCCAGATCTGGCGGAGACCAGACCCGTCGCGCGTTAGGCGACCATCTGGCCGGCCTGGACGGATCAAGTTCTTGGCCCGCCGGCTGCAAGGCAAAAGGCGATAGCAGGAATGTGCTGGTCGGCACTGTGGCCAGAAAAAAGCCCGGCCTCCTGAGACGCCGGGGTTGATTGGTCGGAGTAGAGTGATTCGAACACTCGACCCCCTGCTCCCGAAGCAGGTGCCGAAAGACAAAAGCCCGGAAAACTGGGCTTCTCGTTTCTAGAAATACCCTGATAATCCGCTTTTGTTCCGCTAACCCTGTCGGTGGCCTGTCGGTGGAAATCGACCTATCGGACGAAGGTATCTCGACCTCTTGATAGTATGGGAGCCGGGAGTCCGAGGTTGCCGCATAGCGTTCGGATGTTAGTGCCGATGAGGTCCGCGAAGTTCTTGTCGTCGTATTCGACGGCTTCGATCTCGCGGTTCAAAACTTCGATGATTTCGGCCAGAGCCGCACCGACAACGCGCTTGCGGCCGGCTGCAGATGCGAAGCCGAGGTCGATCATGAACTGGTCCAGAGCTGCCTGGTCGAGCTCCTTAAGCGTTTTTGCCGACCCTAGGTAGTAGGCGAACTCGTCCGTCGTCCGGAGGTCCAGCATCGTCGGCATGACATCGTAGCGCGGCGTGGTTCTGATCCGGCCGCCCGGCAGATGGAACAGGGCGAAATTCTTGGCGTGGCCATCGACATTGCCCAGCAGGATGTCGAAGAGGGTGACGTGCACGAACTTGATGCGCTCGCCGGCGGGATCGATGGTGCGATCGAGGATGTTGCGGATGGCGGGCACATTGAAGCCATTGGCGCCGCGCTCGGGCCGCTGATATTTGTGCCGCGCGGGGAGGCCCAGCGCCTGGCAGAAATCCTCCTGATGCACGCGCGTCACGATACCCTCTTCGACCCGCCGGTCGAACCGCTCGACAAGCAGTGCCGGGATCCCACCGATCTCTACCAGGGTCGTTGGCGCCGTCTCGAAGCCAGCAGCCGTCGAAGCGTTCATTCCGGCATGTTCACGCATCGCGTCGCGCTCATGGCGTTCCTGGGGCACCTTTAGGATGTGCGTGGTCGGCGCGCCGGCAATCGGTTCGGCGTAGCGACCATCCGGCAGGACGGTAATGGCGATTTTGCTCTGGACACCAGCCAGCGGGGAGGGGTCGACCAGCTCCTGCGGAAGTGGTTCTCGGCGGTAGAGTGCCTGGACAATCGCCGCGACTTCATCGTCCGCGTATGGACGATAGTCGTGTCCCAGCCGTCCAGGCACCTTTGTCGGTGGTGAGCCCTCCGGGAGCACAGAGACGGCGCCGGCGCAGTCCTTGCCGAGATGGGCGAGTATCCCGACGATGTCATCATTGGCCAGACGATATTTAGCGATGACGTCGGCGCGGGCTGTATCGCGCTCCTGAAGCAGGTTGTCGAAGTAGGCCCGGGTGGCGTAGTCGACGAACGCTTCCTGGCCTAGTGGCAGCGCCATGGACAGTGGAAGTGCGTCAGAACGGACAACATAGTCGCCTGCATAGGCGAATGCGGTGGCACCCGTGGCCCAGCTAGACGACAGCTGGCCGATGGGTTCGTCAAAGCCGTCGAGGCGAACATCGAGTTGCATCAGCGGCTCTTCACTTCTAGATCGAGTCCCAGAGCCGTAAGCACCTGGAGCAACTTCCCGAGCTGCACGGTGGCCTTACCGTTCTCAAGGTCGGAGACAAACCGACGTCCAACGCCGGCTATGTCTGCGAAATCCTGCTGTGTATAGCCACGCGATTTTCTAGTCAGGGCGATGAACACACCCAGATCGCTGCCGGAGCGGATTGGCCCTGATCGAGACACGGATTGATCCGACATTCCAGCTTCCACCTGTGTTCCCGATCGGGAGCAATACTCGCATCGCTGCCAGAAAGCAACCGGCCTGTTCCCGATCGGGAACTTATCCGGTCTATTGGCTGGTATGTTCCCGATCGGGAACGTCCGCATCACTTCCAACGATGACATCGCTATAAATCAAGCAACATCAATACAGTAGCCCGCTTGAAAGACGCCTATGACCATAACGAAGCCGTATGAAGGAACCCGACTGACTGCATTTATCGAGAAGCGCATTCTCGAACTGCGCCCCACCAAGAGCCAGGCCGAGGTGGCGGCCGAGACTGGCTTCGTCAACCCCAACATGATGTCACTGATCAAGAGCGGTGCAACTCGGCTGCCGCTTGATCGTGTGCCCGCCCTTGCTGCGGCCTTGGACGTAGACCCGGCCCGACTGCTCCAGCTGGCGCTCGAGCAGTGGGTCGGCTCGTCAGCGGCGCGTGCTTTCGAAGCTATCTTCAGCACTGTGGTGTCTCGCAATGAGGCCGACTGGATAAATGAAATAAGGGCCGCATCGGACAATACGGACCCCGCAGTCACAACCAGGACGCGCACGTTGCTGCGCAGCATTTTTGGAAAGTGAGGATGGACATGAAAGCGCGTAGCCGCCGGTCGGTAGCACCTCGCCTGCTGGAGCAGCTCTGGCTTCGCGCGTTGAAGCCCAATGGTGTCTTGCCTGCCATCACCCTCGATCGTGTGAGGGCGGTGAGGGCCCTCGTCCTGACCTGGATGGAGGATGACGATGCGTAACCTTGCCTTGCGTATAGCTGGTTCGATCGGGCAATGCTGGTCGCCCTCGAAGAGGGTAGTCGTCTTTGTCGATGGCGACAGTGTGTCGGCGCACCACGTCGAGATCGTCCTCAACCACCTCCGCGATCGAAGCGTCGTATCGCAGGTGCGCGTTTTCGGGAACATCAACAACAGCAATGTGAAGTCCTGGTCGAGCCTGACCAAGAGCCGGGGTCTGATTGTCCGTCACATGGCGCAACTGGCTGACGGGAAAAACGGTGCCGACATTGCGCTTGCGACGGACGCCGTTGAGTTGCATCTGACCCGCCCTGCGCCCATATATGCTCTGATTGCGAGTGACGCAGACTTCACACCGCTGGTGGTGCGCCTGAAGCAGGACGGAGCCAAGGTCCTGGGCTTCGGCCACAGGAGCGCACCGGTCACGCTTCGCAGTGTTTGCACTTCCTTCAATCAGATCAGCGACCTGGAGAAAGGAAACGCGAAGGGCGTAGATAGTAGGACTGGCTAGCTCCATAGGGACCGACCGAGCAAGAAAATTCTGATGTCACTCGACCTCTGCCACGCTTTCGGCTTGTGGTGACAAGAAGGGCGGACGTCAGCCCCAAATCGAAGTCCTAGAATGCCAGCGATGAGCGCATGGGGACTGATCGGGTGTCCGAGAATACCTATGGTCCAAACCTCCTCTGACACCCCAGAGATCACGATAGGTATTTCACGCTTGATTCTCGCAGCCAACCACGTGTTCCGTCGATAATGACCGCGGTCTAAAAACGTAACACTAAGTTTACATCGGAAGCATTTCTGCCTCAAAAATGTAAAGCAATAGATCAAAAATGACAACTTTCTGCCCACCGATGTCAACTTATGGGGATCGGAAATAGGTATTTCGTGCCATTAAGTTGGCAGATCTTTACGTTTGGTTGACACAGAAGAGCGGAAACGACTTATTTTCGCGCTGGCTTCCCGCAAGTCTCTCTATCAGCGGCGTTCATTCATGAGACCGGGTCGTAGGTCTCCCGTCGCGTGCCCAGCGGGCTTCGACGTCTCTTCGATACCAGCGCGTAGTATTTTCCGGTCTGACTTGAGCTCGACCTGATGTTCGCTGAGACGTCGGGATTGCCTGGGGAAATAGGTATCTCGACCATCAGTCAGGCGAATTTGTCGGGTAGACCCTGACATGAGCACCAGACACTTGTCGTCGAGCTGTGGCGCTCCCGCACTCTGCAATTTCGTCCATGTCCGACGACTCCTGACGTGGCCGACCGCTGAATGCAGATAGCTGCTCCAACTATGACAGGAGCCTTGGCAAGCGAACTCGGTGCGCGCGTCGTCGACGGCAATTTTCGGTAGCCTCCGCTCCTGCGCACCCAGTGCGCGATGTAGATCGATCTACGGCTCGTTGGCGAGGAGCCACGCTTCCACGGCACGTGCCAACTCCGCGTCAACCCGCGAGCCGCGGTGAAGGGACATCCCCAGTGAACCGTTCAAGCTCTTGTAGCCCATCTCCTTCATTGCCTCCCCGGCCCCAATCGAGCGGGCATTCAGGATGGCACGAACTCTGCGTTTGGTTTCATCCGATAGCACAACCATCATTGCCGGGATCGTGGAAGCGGGGGGTGTTGGCGGCGTTGTCGCAATAGGGGGCGTGCGTGGCGGGGTCACCGCGCCCGGCGACCCGAGCGTGGTGGAGGATCCACCTGCCAGTGCTCGCAGCCACAACAGAAAGTCCCGCCTTTCCTCGTTCGATCCCTTAGTCCAGGCATTCTTGAGCTCCTGCAGCCGGGTGCGCTGTTTCTTCAACCCCGCCACTCTGAATGCCGCCGCTGGCGACGAGAACTTGCCGGCGAGCAGATCGTTGTAGATCAACGGTGTCTCCGCCTCGAGGCGTTCAAGGTAGTAGTCGTTGGCGCGATTGGCCGTGTTTTTCTCGGGCTTGAACTTGCTCAAGGCCCACCTCCAGCACTTCATGGACCGGACCGCTATAAACGAGACATCCTCAACAATGAGAAGGTAACTCGTCCTCCAATGACCACCTTGGACCTTTCCCACAAGAAGCAGCGCTTCGATGACGCTGTCTTCGTCGCTTCCAATCTTGAGCATTGCCGCCTCACCACTGAGCGGGAGCTGCAGGACCTGAAATGGGTCGGCTACCGCTTCATGACGCCGCTGGCAGCGACGAAGCTTTTCTATGATATCTATCGTAGCCTTCGTGTAGGTTATGTTCGCGAGCACAAGGACAAAGACCTGGCAGATAACCTGCCCATGGTTCCGTTCTCGGACTTTGTGAAGAACCCCAAAAAACTCGCCATGGCTTGGTTTGCGCGGCAGATTGCCGATACCTTTGGTGTGCCATACGAGATCTACATCGAATTCGGCTTCTGGTTCTGGTCGAGGAGGGCAAGCGGTGGTCGCCACAATGTCCCGCAGATCAATCAGCTGGGATTTTCCGACGCCACTGAGACCGCCTGGCGGGCAGAATTCAATAAGTTCTTGTCGCATGATCGGCTCTGGGCTGCGTCCCGTTCGCTCGCCGATGTTCCGCAGCTCCATCCTGATGCATTCGAAGGAACCGCCGAGCAGATTGCAGCACGCGCCTTCATCGTCGATCTTTGTGGTCGGTCAGAATGCTCTTGGCCCAGGGCAATTGAGATGTGGTGCTACAGTTATCCGATCGTGACGCCAGATGACTTCGCCGCGATAGTGCCGCCGGAGGTGCTGGAAGCAAGTGTCGCCACCGCATTGCTGGGGGCACTTGGTCCTACACCTGTGTCAGACGCGGCTCTTGCGGGCATTTTGTGGCCGTCGTGCCATGGAATGCCGAGTGCGATGGACACAAGCGCAGAGGCGTGCCGGAAGTGCTCCTCCTCGGCTTCCTGCAACGGCCTGGCATCCATGGTGAAATCAGAGGTTCTGCGGAGTACCGGCCATGAGGAGCCGCGTCAGAAGGCACTGAGGAAGGCTCCAAATGAGCGGCAGAAGCGGTATCGCGCGAAGAAGAAGGCCGCGACCACATCAGCCGGAGTATCTAGCTCCCTCACCGCCACGTCCCCATTGCCGGAGGTGACGCTTCCCTAGACAAACCGGAGTGACGCCTCCCTAAATGTATATACCTCTTGAAATATAGAACTACATAGGGAAGCGTCACTCTTGGGACGTCTCCGGGACGACGAGACCAGAACTGCCTGGAGGTAAGGGGGAACTATTGGCCGCACCGGAGCAAACGGCTCGCGAGAGCATTGATCGACTTCTCCGCGATGCCGGGTGGGTTCTCCAGGATCGGGAGCACCTCGACCGCAATGCCTCATTGGGTGTCGCCGTCCGCGAGTTCCCACTGCCCGGCGGCCACGCCGACTATCTGCTCTTCGTTGCAGGTAAGGCGGCCGGCGTCGTTGAGGCCAAGAAGTCCGGTGTGACACTTAGCGGTGTGGCGGAGCAGTCGGAGAAATACATGGGCCAGCTCCCGTCCCATCTGGCGAGCTGGGACGAAAGCCTGGTCTTCGACTATGAGACCACTGGCGACGAGACCTACTTCCGCAACATGCGCGACCCTGTTCCCAGGTCGCGACGCGTCTTTGCCTTTCACCGGCCCGAAATCCTGCTGGAGTGGCTGCAGCAGCGTGAGACGCTTCGGGCGCGGCTACGACACATGCCGCCCATCGATGGGCGCGGGCTCAGAGATTGCCAGGACGAGGCCCTGCACGGCCTTGAAACCTCGTTGGCGGCAGATAGGCCCAGGGCACTCATTCAGCTCGCCACGGGCGCTGGGAAGACGTTTACGGCGTGCTCCTTCTCACATCGCCTAATCAAGGAGGCTAGGGCCAAGCGCATCCTTTTTCTGGTCGACCGAAACAATCTCGGAGATCAGACGCTCAAGGAGTTCCAGGCCTATCAGCCGCCCGGCACCGCGAACCGCTTCACCGACACTTACATCGTGCAGCACTTGAGCGGCGCGCGCATCGATCCGGACGCCAAGGTCGTCATCACGACGATTCAGAGACTCTATTCGGTTCTGCGCGGCAAGGAGCTTTCCGTCGAGGAAGAAGACCGCTCAGCTTTTGAGGGTTGGCAGGCTGACGGCGAAGATGTGCCTCTCGCCTATAACCCGGCCTTGCCGATCGAGACGTTCGACTTCATCGTCACCGACGAGTGCCACCGGTCCATCTATGGGCTCTGGCGTCAGGTGCTCGAATATTTCGACGCGTCGATCATTGGCCTTACCGCGACGCCGTCCAAGCACACTCTGGGCTTCTTCAACCAGAACCTTGTCGCAGAATACCCATATGAGCGTTCAGTCGTGGACGGCGTGAATGTCGGTTACGAGATCTACCGGATCAGGACGCACGTCACTGAAAACGGCGGCAGGGTTGAGACGGATGAGGCCGGCTTCCAGGTGCCCGTCCGCGACAAGCGCACGCGCAAGGTCCGATACGAGCAGCTCGATGCTGATCTGGAATATACCGCCAAGGAACTAGACCGGTCTGTCGTGAACCCGAACCAGATTCGCACGGTGCTGCAGACCTACAAAGATCGCGTGTTTACTGAACTCTTCCCCGATCGCACCGGGGACTGGCTGCCGAAGACGCTGATCTTTGCCAAGGACGACAATCACGCCGAAGAGATCGTCCACGCGGTTCGAGAGGTGTTCGGCGAGGGCAACAGCTTCGCCAAGAAGATCACCTACCGCAACACAGGCGAGGACCCCAAGTCCCTAGTCAAGGCCTTCCGCGTTGATCCGTTTCCGCGCGTGGCTGTCACCGTCGACATGATCGCGACCGGCACGGACATCAAGCCCGTCGAGGTGCTGATCTTCATGCGCGACGTAAAGTCCGAAGGCTACTATGAGCAGATGAAGGGACGCGGCGTTCGCACGATACCGGACGCCGATCTGCAGGCCGTTACGCCCGACGCCAAGACCAAGACGCGTTTCATCCTCATCGACGCCGTCGGTGTCTCCGAAAGCAAGAAGACGGCGAGTCAGCCGCTGGAGCGCAAGAAATCTGTCAGCTTTGATGCGCTGGTCGAACAGGTCGCCATGGGTCGGCGCGACGAGGACGCGCTTTCATCCCTGGCGGGCCGTCTGGCTATACTTGATCGCAAGCTCGATGACGAAGATCGCGCCCGCATCGCCGAGGTTACCTCAGGGAAAAGCCTTCGTGATCTCGCCAACGGTCTTCTGGACGCGATCGACGTGGACAAGCAGCAGGCCGAGATCGAGGCGCGCCATGGTCCGGCGCCGAGCCAGGAACAAGAGAGACTGGTTATCGAAGCCATGGTGGAGGCGGCATGCCGCCCGTTCGACAGCCCTGCAGCGCGGACCCTGTTGACGGACATCAAGCAGAAGACAGACATCGTCATCGACGAAGTGACGAGCGACTCTCTCGTGTCAGCGTCTTTCGATGTGAAGCGGGCCGAGGAGACCATCACCAGCTTCAAGAAGTTCATCGAAGAAAATCGCGACGAGCTCACCGCCCTGCAGATTCTCTACAATCAGCCGCAAGGCCGCCAGCGGCTGACCTACGCTTCGATCAAGGAGCTGGTGCAGCACCTGACGGATCCGCCGCTCTATCTGACCACAGCAAACGTCTGGCAGGCCTACAAGCGGCTTGATGCCGCCAAGGTTCGTGGCGCTCCTGTCGATGAACAACTGACGGAGGTGGTGAGCCTCGTGCGCTTTGCCCTGGGCCAGACGGATACGCTTGAGCCCTTCGCATCCGCAGTCGAGCAGCGCTTCAATCTGTGGATGGGTCGCGAAAAAAGAGCCGGTCGGGACTATACGTCCGAGCAGGAAGACTGGCTGCGGACCATCGCCTCGTTTATAGCCGCCAATGCCGAAATCGCGCCGCGCGATTTCCAGGACGTGCCGAGCCTTGCTGACAAGGGTGGGATTCTGCAGGCGCGCAAAGTATTGGGGCCGAGATTGAACGACATGCTGGATGATCTGCTTGGAGCGCTGGTCGCGTGAGCGAGCAGCACGATGAGCTACCCACCAACTGGGCGTGGACAACCCTGGGCGGACTGGGCACCTGGTCGGGCGGAGGGACACCGTCAAAAGCCAATAAGGCGTTTTGGACAAATGGCACTATTCCTTGGGTGTCACCCAAGGACATGAAGTCCGGACGCATTCGAACTAGCGAGGACTTTATCACCCGCGCGGCCGTTGAGCAGTCGTCAGCGAAATACATCCCTGCCGATTCAGTCCTGATGGTAACCCGTTCTGGAATTCTGTCGCACACTTTCCCTGTTGCCGTAAATGATCGCGAAATCACCGTGAACCAAGACTTGAAGGTCTTGTCGCCATTCTGTGGCGTGCAGGCCGACTACATCGCATGGTATCTTCGGGCGCAGAATAGCCGCATCTTGGCTGGATGCTCTAAGCAGGGCACGACGGTTGCAAGCATTGACACCGATAGGCTCAAAAAATTTCTGGTGCCGATCGCGCCGGTGAATGAGCAACGCCGGATCGTCGACCGGATCGAAATGTTGTTTGCCCAATTGGACAAGGGTGAAGAGGCTCTACGCGCGGTTCAGAGGCAGCTCGCTCGCTATCGTCAGTCCGTCCTGAAGGCTGCCGTCACCGGTCAGCTCACAGCTGACTGGCGTGCCAAAAATGCACAGCGATTGGAGCATGGCCGCGACCTACTCGCCCGCATCCTGCAAACCCGCCGCGAGGCCTGGGATGGTCGTGGCAAATACAAGGAAGCCATGGAGCCTGACACCACTGAACTACCGAAGCTGCCGACGAGCTGGGTCTGGGCATCTATAGACCAGATCTCAGTCCACTTGACCAGCGGTTCGCGTGATTGGAAGCGCTACTATGGGAGAGGTCATGGGGTATTCATTATGGCCCAGAATGTGCGCCCAATGCACTTTGACCTTACCAAAAAATTCCCGGTCGATCCGCCCTTGGATAGCCCTGACGCTAAACGCAGTGAGGCACGGCTCGACGACATCCTCATTACCATTGTGGGTGCAAATACAGGGGATACTTGTCGCTTCGATCGTGGAGACCAGCGGCATTTTGTCTGCCAAAGTGTCGCGCTTTTGAGATTGGCAGAGCCTGAGTGGGCCCGTTTTGTGGAACTGCACCTAAATGGCAAAGGAGCAGGGCGGGATCAGATTGAACGTCACATTTATGGGGCGGGGAGGCCTCACCTAAGCTTTGAGCAGTTGCGGACTTTGGCGGTGCCCGTTCTTAGTAGTGAGGAACGTGACGAGATAGTCGACAGGGTCTCGGCAATCATGGCGCGCATCGAGCTTTTGGAGAGGCTATGTCGAGAGCAACTTGCCCGCTCCAGCGCACTGCGCCAATCCGTTCTGAAAGACGCTTTTGCCGGCCGCCTGGTCCCCCAGGACCCCGCCGATGAACCGGCGGCGGAATTGCTTGCTCGCATGCAGGATGTTGCCCGCTCGGCATCCACTCGACGCGGTAGGAGCAGAGCGTGAGCGGCAAATTGAAAATTGGTCGCGGGGCGGTGGTAACGGCGTGTGACCTGCTGGGATTTCTCAAGACAAATGCTGAGCTTGAGAGCATCCTGCTTGAGTATGGCCTCGACGAACACATTCGGCCCAGCGGGTCCCGAGAGAAGACTGCGCTTGCAGTCAAGCAGTTCGCTGTGAAAAACCCGGACCTAGAGGTGCACAGCGACTATGGTTGGAAAGAGTTGCGGCAACTGCTCGTTGACGAGGCCATTAGACGCGTGCAGTGGGACTCGCAGACCGCATCCCTCTGGGAAAAGCTTGAGCGGTATCTAAACCTGGACGGCTACTCGTTACTGACACAGGCGCCCGAGGGTTGGAGCGACTATCCAAAGCCTACCGGCGTGACGGCGAGTATGCCGCAGTATGCGGAGCTGCAGGAGAGCGCCAGCGAACTCGAACAGCTACTCGATCGCTACCAAATGAGCACAGCCGCTCGCCATCTCAAAAGCGCTCGAGAGAACCTCGCACAGGGAGACCTCGAGGCCGCTAACGGGCAGTGCCGGACCTTTCTTGAGGCCCTCACGGACAGCATCGCCGATGGCCTTTTTGCAGCCGAGTCGGCAGGGAGGTCGAGCGGACTGCAAAAACGACAACTGCTTGCCGAACGTGGGTTTCTTCTCAAGGAGAAACATGAATTTGGCGATGGCCCAAGTCAGACTTACCTTCCCGGCCTGGCCAAACTACTCCACACGGATGGATCACATCCTGGCATCACAACGCCGCACGACGCTCTGTTCCGCTTGCAGATAGTTGTCGTGACAGCTCGATGGCTGCTGAAGCGCCTCGAACAACAATACCCGGGAAGGGCACCATAGTGACTAACGAACAGCTCGTCTCCAAGGTCTGGAACTACGCGCACGTCTTGCGCGACCAGGGCGTCTCCTATGGGGACTATATCGAGCAGATCACCTATTTGCTCTTCCTCAAGATGGACCAGGAGCGCGAGGAGCTACTGGGCGAGACTTCTGCCATTCCACCGCAGTGGAGTTGGCCGCACCTGTCGGGCAAGGATGGTGATGCTCTCGAGCTGCATTACCGCCATACTCTGGAGGCTCTCGGCAAAGAAGAAGGCCTGATCGGGACGATCTTCCGCAAGGCGCAGAACAAGCTCTCAGATCCAGCTAAACTCAAGCGCATCGTGAGCCTGATCGACAAGGAAGGCCCGTGGGTGGGCATGAAAGTCGATGTGAAGGGCGAGATCTACGAGGGCCTGCTTGAACGCAATGCCTCCGAGGTCCGCTCGGGTGCCGGCCAATATTTCACGCCGCGCCCCGTGATCGATGCGATCGTCAAATGCGTTGATCCGAAGATCGGCGAGACGGTATGCGACCCGGCCTGCGGCACTGGTGGTTTCCTGCTTTCGGCCTTCGATCACATGAAGACGCAATCGCAGGATCGGGAAAAGCTTCGCTCCCTGCGTCACACAGCCTTCACCGGTGGCGACATCGTCGACGAGGTGGTCAGACTCTGTGCGATGAACCTCTACCTGCACGGTATCGGCAACGGTGGAAGTCCGGTATCGCAGGGTGACGCCCTGGCGGGTGATCGCGGCGATCGCTTCAAGGTGGTTCTGACCAATCCGCCCTTCGGCAAGAAGTCGAGCTACAAGGTCGTCGGAGAGGATGGCTCCGTCACAACGGAGCGCGAGAATTATGAGCGCGAGGATTTCAAGTTCACGACCTCGAACAAACAGCTCAATTTCCTGCAGCACATCATGACCATTCTGGAGGCCAATGGTCGGGCGGGTGTCGTGCTGCCGGACAACGTTCTCTTCGAAGCGGGAAGGGCCGGGGAGGGGATCCGTAAGCGCCTGCTCGAGGGATTCAACTTCCACACACTGCTGCGCCTGCCAACGGGCATTTGGTATAGCCCAGGCGTCAAGGCGAACGTGCTCTTTTTCGACAAGCGCCCGGCGTCCAAGGAGATCCAGACAAAGGAACTCTGGGTCTACGACTATCGCACCAATGTCCACAAAACGCTCAAGACCAAGCGCCTGACCTCGTCAGACCTGGATGACTTCGTCGCCTGCTATCGCGATCGCAAAGAGAGCGAGCGTTTCCGTAGATTTAGCTACGACGAACTCTCGCAGCGGGATAAGCTCAACCTGGACATAACCTGGCTCAAGGACGATAGCCTCGAAGATATAGACAGCCTGCCAGAGCCTGACGTCCTGGCTGCCGAGATCGTCGAAAACCTTGAGGCCGCACTTGAGCAGTTCCGGGGTGTGGCGGCCGAGCTGGATCCAGATGGTGTGGTAGATTGATCTACGTCGCCGGAGTCATAGGGCTTCAAGTTCGGGGAACTTGTGCCACTTCACGTCCGGCCTGGCGCACAGCGGATGGTTGGTCTGCTGGCTGAGGAGGAGGCTGCCGCTCATGGTGATGGCATGGGATTGGCGACCGGTATAGCCGCCGAACTGGTTTTTAGCGTTTGCGAGGACGCAGACGCCCTGCGTGCCATTGCCAAAGTCCGCGACATTGGAGATCTGCGCGTCCCGCACACTGTAGGGGTCAAAGAGGATGTTTCTGGCAGCCTCGACAATGGCGGCCCGAACAGCGCGGCTCGGCGGGACCGAGTTGGCGATGGCTGCCGCATACGGATCATAAGTCTGGCCCGCGCTCGTGCCCATTAGGGCCAGTGAAAGGGCCAGTGTCGCTGCCCCAGTCCGCAACATATTCCTACGCAATAGTCGAATTCCTCTGCCTAAACTGCGCGGCAGAATGGCTGCAAAGACTCCCATGCTGTCAAGAACTTAAGTGGACGCACCGCGCGCAAACCTTGTCTTGCACTGCGCCCGCGTTGCCCCCAGAGTGAACATGAGGGGGAGCCGATGACAAAGACCTGGATGGTGCGCGCCGGCGAAGGCGCGGCGTTTATCGATGATTTTCGTGATGAAGGGGTGGTGTCGATTGGCTGGGCACCGCTGGGGTCGCTTGAGAACTATGGCACGCGTGCCGACCTTGCGCGCGCTGTCGCTGCGATCTGGCCCGATTGGGGTAAGCAGTCCCAGTCCATGGCGGTCGGCCAAGTCTGGCGGTTCAAGGACGAGATTGGCAAGGACGACACCGTGGTCAGCTATGACCCGGGTCGTCGCATCTATCTAGTCGGCACTGTCACCAACCCCTATCGCTTCGATCCCACAAGGTCGGAGCACCCCCACATCAAGCAGGTCCGCTGGGCAGGCGAAGTCAGCCGCGACCTGCTCAGCGCTGGCACCAAGAACAGCCTGGGTGCGATATCCACCATCTTCCTGGTGCCCAAGGAGGCCGCCGCAGACTTGCATCGCGCCATGACGTCAAAGGCGCCGGCAGAGGCTCCCGAGACAGCTGAGGCCGAAGAGGCCGTGCTGGCAGAGGACATGCAGGCCAAGGCGCTGGAGTTCATCAAGGACCGCGCCGCCAAGCTCGACTGGGAGCAGATGCAGCGGCTGGTTGCCGGGCTGCTGCGCGCCATGGGCTACAAGACCCGGATCTCGCCGGCCGGACCGGACCGCGGCAAGGATATCGTCGCCTCACCCGATGGCTTCGGCTTCGAGAGCCCGCGCATTGTTGTGGAGGTGAAGCACCGCAAGGGCGCCATGGGCAGCCAGGAGATTCGCAGCTTTCTGGGCGGCCGACACAAAGACGACAAGGGCCTCTATGTCAGCACCGGCGGGTTCTCCAAGGACGCGCGCTATGAGGCTGAGCGGGCCAGCATTCCCCTCTCGCTCATGGACATAGACGAGCTCGTCGCCGCGCTGATTGAGAACTACGACGCACTGGATAACGAGACCAAACAGCTCCTGCCGCTGCGGCGGCTGTATTGGCCGATCTAGCTAGATGCGGCAATTCGGATCGAGCATGACCCATATTGGTCTGGTGCCATTTCAAGTTTTCACCCGCGATCTAGGCTGTCGCCCGATGTGGGCGCAACTTTCTGCAGTCACCTGCGACACTCCGTCGAGCGTTTCGCTATAAAATGAAACATGAAGGCCAGACCTGTGTCTGGTCCCGCGTGTGACATGACTATGCTCGATATTCCCCGCCATCTCGAAGACGATTTTCCCATGACGCTCGAAGTGGCGTGCGAGGTGGAATTCGGTGGTGCGATCAAGCCCGCTAGTCTCCGGGCCGAGCATAGGCGCGGAAATCTGGTCCTCGAAAAAGTAGGACGCACTCACCTCGTCACACGCAATGCAATCAGGGATATGCGTCGCAAGTGTCAGTTGGACCCACAGGTAAGGGACCCAGGCTTTGGCTCCAGCCGGAGCGCAAGAACAGCAACGGAAGCGTCGAGGCCGCCCGGTGGGTCATCCGTGACGGCAACATCAAACGCAGCACGGGATGCCCTCCAGGCGACCTTGCAGGGGCTGAGGCAGCACTAGCGGAATACATCGCCCAGAAGCACGATCCTCGCCGCAACGTCGGCCAGCCGTCGCACGTGCTGATCGTCGACGTGCTCAACGTATACGCCCGCGACGTTGCTCACTTGCACGCGCGTCCGAGGGAATCGGCCGCAATGATAGCCAGGTTGGCGTCGTGGTGGGGGAACCCGCTTGAAGCATCCCGGAAAGCCATCGGGCCCAAACCGGTGCTGACCGGCTTCGTCAGCGACATCAATGCCGCCAACTGCCATGCCTATGTTACCTTCGTGGGCGCTACCAGATCAGCAAGCCGGGATCTGGAGATGCTCCGGGCGGCTCTTCGGCATGCCCAGGAACAGCGGGTGTTGGAAGGGACAGTGAACGTGACGCTGCCGCCTAAGTCCAAGCCGCGTGAACGCTGGCTGACGCGGTCCGAGGTCGCCAAGCTCGTTTGGACAGCCTGGCGGGGAGGAAGGGCAGCAAACGGTCGGTCAGGGGAGGGCGACAATTGGCACATGCGGCGGCACCTGGCACGGTTCATTCTGCTAGCCGTCTACACCGGGTCCCGACGTGGCGACGTCCTGAATGCCTCGTTCGTGCACAGCGTCGACCATGGCTACATCGATCTGGAGCGCGGCGTCTGGACGCGAAAGGCCTCTTCGAAACTTGCAACGAAGAAAAAGCAGACGACTATACCGCTACCGCTTGGCCTGCTCTCCCATCTCAGGCGTTGGCGCCGCGCTGGTCAGACCTTCGCGGTCGAGTTCAACGGCAGGAAAGTCGACAACATCAGCAAGGCCTTTCGCGCCCTGGTTGCTGAGTGCGGTCTAGATAAGGGAGTCATCCCCCATGCTCTCCGACATACCGCGGTGACGTGGGCAATGCAGAACGGTATCGAGCTTTGGGAGGCCGCAGGTTATTTTGGCATGACGGTGCAGACCTTGATGGAGGTTTACGGGCACCATCATCCCGATCACCTCAAGGGTGCTGCTGCAGCGATGGGCAAGCGCAAGAGGTAACGATCCGGGCAAACCCTGTCGGTAACCCTGTCGGTGTAAAAAACCCCGACGTCCTGAGACGCCGGGGTTGATTGGTCGGAGTAGAGTGATTCGAACACTCGACCCCCTGCTCCCGAAGCAGGTGCGCTACCAGGCTGCGCTATACTCCGTCAAAATCGCGACACGGGATTGGCGGGCGGACGGCCCAGATGGGCGTGTCGGCCATCGCGATGAGCCGGGTTATAGCTGCGCTTGCCCCGCCATTCAAGCGCTTCGCACAGGCTTTTTATGCAGCCGGTGACCGAGTTGCGAAGCAAAGTTAAACCGTGTAGGAACCGCGCCAGTTGGGGCGTCGCCAAGTGGTAAGGCAGCGGTTTTTGGTACCGCCATTCCCAGGTTCGAATCCTGGCGCCCCAGCCAGCCCCCAAATCGCCGATCCGCCGCCAGAAACCGCCTGAGTCCCACAGGGCCATGTCGCGGGGCGAGGCCATCGACGACCGGCGCCAATAGCTATGCCCGCAAACCAAGCCAGCGCTTTGCGTTGCATGGCGCCGTCACCATGCAGCGCATCTTCGCTCTATCTGGCGGACACCCCTGATCATTGGAAAGAATGGGCCTCAACGGCTTCGAGGCCGCGCTGGGCATCTGCATAGCCTGTGGCGGCGACGGCGGCGAAGATATGGCGGGCGTCGCGGAGACGGCCGAGGTGGTAATAGCTCCAGGCGCGGATCGTCAGCAGGTCATTCTGTTCGGGCGCCATGTGCGCGCGGTGGTCGAGCAGCTGCAGCACCTCGTCATAGCGGCCGATGTTGAAATAGGCGACCGCCGTGCTGGACAAGATCGCCAGCTGCATTTCCCGGACGCGTTCGGCGCTCTGCGGCATGGCTGCCGCGGCAATCGCCGCCTCCTCGACCAGGCCAACCCGCAACAGCGCCAGTGTCAGGCCATAATAGCCATCGGTCCGCGCCGTGACCGAGGTCGTCAGAATCGCGCGACGGAAGGCTGCTTCGGCTTCCGAGGAGCGCTCCAGATCCATCAGGCACCAGGCCCGTGGAAGGGCTTGCGCGGGCGACAGCGTTGCGGGGTCCCTATAGGTCCCGCATTGGGCATAGGCCCGCTTCTGGGCGGCGGTCTGCTGCGCGACCAGCAGAAATGCTGGCGCGCTGCCGAGCCGGTAAACGGCAGGGGCGTACAGGCTCGGTTCGGGAATGCTGCTGATCACCGGCGCCTCGGTTGGCGCCCCAGGCGTGCCGAACAGGGCGATGCGGGGCGACAATGCGCCCCATTTGCGCATGATCTCCTTGACCGTCTCCCGGTCCTTGAGCTTGTCGCTGGCCACCAGCAGGCCATAGGCCGCCGGCTCGTAGCCGGGGTTGTATTCCAGCGCCTTCTGGAACCAGCGGGCAGCCGTCTGGCTCTGCTGATAGTTAAGGGCATACCAGCCCACAGCCTGGGCGCCGGCATAGTCCTTTGCCTCGTTGATGGAATCGGTGATGCGCACCAGCGTATCGGGCTCCAGCTCGATGGGCGGCATCGCCAGCAAGACGGCGTTGGCAACAGTCAGGTACAGCCCATCCAGTTCATCCGAACCATAGCGATGGTCTGCCAGCAGGCTCTCGGCATCGACCAGGTCCCGGGTTTGCATCATCGACAGGGCGAGGCCCGTGATCGATTCCGGCGCGCTGTCGATGTCAAAGGCCTTCTGGAACAGCATCCGCGCCTGTCGGCCGCGGTTGTTCTTGAGCTCGTAATAGCCGAGCAGGCGGAGATCGCCCGCGCTGGGCTCGGCTGCAACCGTCTGCTGCATCAAGCTGACTGCGGCAGGGTCGGCCTGTCGGAGGGCGCCGCCAACGACGTCTGCCAGCATCTGGCGCGCCTGGTCGACCCTAACCGAGGCGAACTCACCGTCGCGCTCGAGCAGGTAGAGCACTTCCAGGTCATCGGCACTGAGCACCAGGCGGGCCTTCTGCATGGTGGCCAGGCGCTCGGGGCTGGGATCGCAGTGATTGAGCACAAACTGATAGGCCTCAACCGCCCGGTTGTCGCTGCCGGCAGCGGCAAACGCCTCGGCCAGCGACCAGAGCAAATCCACGTTTGTGCAGACCAGTATGTCTGGATGATTGGCGGCCAGCGCGATGACCCTGGCATGCTCCCTGGCGATGGCGGCCGCCCGGATGTCAGCCGCAGCAGTGCTGGCGGCCAAGGCGTCGACCAGGTCCTTTGGCGCGTGCCAGTTCGGATCGCTTGCCTGGCGCGCGGCAATCGCCGCGTCGACACCGGCAAGGTCCCCCGCGCCGAACAGGTCCCACATGGCCTGCAGACTCTCATCAACCGTACTCACCTCGGCCAGGGGATCGGCGGGCGGAACCCAGCCGGGATAGATTGCCGCCAGCCTGGCGGTTTCAGCGCGCAGGCGGCGTTCGTCGCCCTGTCTGGCAAAATAACGCAAGGCGCTCTCGTCAACGGCCGGCCCCGACTGGGGCGCAGGGCGCGGCATTGACGTCACCGGGCTTTGCTGGGCGGCTGCGCCCGTGGTCAGAACCAGACCGGCCAACAGCCCGAGCATCAGGCGATGGGAACCATGGGTCATTTTGAACCTCCCAGACAATGTGGTGCGCTCTGGCGCAGATAGGACAGGGTCAGCAGCTGCAGGGTCGAGCCGTAATAGCTCTGCGGCGAGAACGTCAGCAGCGCAGGATCAATCGGCGCGCCATCGAGCACACAACTGATGGCGGCCCCGATGATGCGGTAGCCGGGCTCCTGCAGAGGGTCGATGGCCTGTCCCGTCTCGACCCGCGTGGTGGCGGCAGTCTCCCCGCTCAGCGGAGCAACGAACTGCCGCAGCAGCACGGGCTCCCGATCGCCGCCGCGCAGCAGATAGAGCGGGATGCGCACACTGTTGTAGCCGAACTCGGGCGCAAAGCCTGCCGCCGGCGCCGGCTGCTCGCCGCCCAGCGCAATCCAGTCGGTGGGCAATTGCAGCGGGCCGAAGCGCGATTCATGCACCAGCAGGCGACCGCTCTGGGCGATGGCGGACCAATCGGTGTTCGGAGCGACAGTGGCCAGAACCGGAAACGCCTCAAAGACCCAGTAGGAGAGGTTGATGATCGGGCCATCGGCCTGATCCTCTGGCCGAAAACCGAAGGCACCTGGCAGCAGGATGTCGCGCCCACCCCAGCGCAGTGTCGCGGCACTGCCCACGGCATTGGCGAGCTTGCGGGCGGCGTCCACATAGTCGGGGCGGTCCCAGTCCCGACCAGCCAGAGCGAGCGCATAGGCTACGAGCAGGTCGCCGTCAGCGGCATTGTTGCTGTCGGTGACATGCGGCTTGGCGTCGGGCTCCCATTTCCAGGCTAAAAGGCCATCCTCGCGCACCATCAGCTCAGCTGTGGTGAAGCCCCAGATGGCGGCAAAGCCGTCCGTGTCCCCGGCCAGATAGGCGAGCAGCAGCCCATAGCCCTGGCCCTCGCTGTGCGAAATCTCGCCATTGGCGATGTCGATGACACGCCCCTGTTGCACGAAGGCCTGCTGATAGGCGGCCCATTCATCGGCATGAACGCTGCCCGGCTCGGCGGCCGCAGCGCCCGTCGTCATGGCAATTGTCATGCACAGTGCCCGATACAACTTCTTCATTTCACCGACCTTCTGGTGATGCCCAGTACGCCGGCGGTTGCCAGTGTCAGGCCCACCAGCACCAGGCAAAGCCCCAGGGCATAGGCGAGCGTGTGGCTCGACACCCAATTGGTCACCACATTGCGCAGGTTGAAGAAATTCCATCCGTCGCTGGTCGAGAACGCCACGTGGTTGGGTTCGACAACCTGAATGGTGCTTTGATCGCTGGGCACGACCGAGACCCGCCCGGCCATATTGGGCCAGATCGCCGTCGAGGTGATCAGATCGACGCCTGACTTCAGCGCCGTGGCGTTGGGAATGGTCAGCATGGTCCAGAGTCCGCCCTCATCCTGCAGGGTCTGCAGCAGCACGGCCCTGTCGGACAGGCGCGGGGCATAGGGCTCATCCGGCGGCGGCAGGATACCCAGGCTATTGGGCCCGAGATCGAGCACCCCGGCGATCCAGGTTTGCAGGCGGCCAACGAGCGACTGGTCGCCCGAGCCGCCATTGGAGCGCCAACGCTGCAGGATCTCGTCCAGATCGCCACCGCCGGCCTCCAGCGCATTGTCGTCGCTGGCATAGGGCTGCAGCACGCCGATGCGCTGAATGGAATCGGGCGGGAGCTGTCCATAGGCCCCGACAAAGATCGCATCCTGGGCCGGCGACGGGCTGGCAAGGCTGACCGCGCCGATGGGGATCACCCGGTTGGTCTGCCCGGCCATGCGGGAGAGGAATGTCAGTGCCGCCGGCAGCGAGTCCTCGCCCGATCCGATCACCAGATTGGGCTGCGCATCGTCCACATAGGGAAAGCCTGTGTTGGCGAAGGCCGACAGATTGGGGACCTGCGACGCCCGGCCGAAGTCGGGCACGGTAAACGTGCTGTTGCTGGAAATGAGCAGGCGCTGGTCGGCACCCACGGTCACCGTGCCCGGCGCGCAGACATCGTCGGCCTGTGTGCGCAGCGCGGCGACGATTTCAAGCGTGTTGATGCCGGGGTGGAAGTCAGTCATGGGCACTTTGAGCGGCAAGTCGCGCAGCGCATCGTCTGTCCGCAGGATGGGGGTTACGGAAGCGATGTGCCCGTTGACGAATACGTCGAAGCGACTGCCCGGCAGCACGTCACTTGAATAGGCGGCATTGAGGGTAATCTGGGCCTGGCCATAGTGTGTGGCGTAGAAATCCTGCGGCAGCGCGAATGAAAAACTGGTCCGATAGCGCCGCCCGTTAAAGCTCAGGCCTTCAAAGCCCATTTCGGCAAACGACAGCGTACCGGCGCCATCAAGTTCACGCACGGGCAGGGCCGCATCAGCGCGCGGTGGCAGGCTGTTGTCGGGCTGCGGATAGTGCTCGGCGACCAGACGCACCTCGTCGAGGGCACGCGCCACGCCGTCCCAGTCCGGGCCGGACAGCACCAGCGTATTGGTGCCCGAGGGCGCAAACTCGGCAACGGGCCCTGTGCGGGCATCAACGGCAAGCGGCGCGATCGACCCCGGCAAGTCGCCGGCCGGCGCCACCAGCACATTGAGCACGCCGGGTTCCAAGGCGCTTGGGAGCGCGGTGGCATATTGCACATCGCTATTGGCGACACGCATGGACAGCGCCAGGCTCTGCACCATGTCGGCCAGCAGCGCGCCATGCTGCATGGCCGAGCCCGCGG
This sequence comes from Devosia sp. FKR38, assembly GCF_005222805.1. Classification (GTDB taxonomy): domain Bacteria; phylum Pseudomonadota; class Alphaproteobacteria; order Rhizobiales; family Devosiaceae; genus Devosia. Next base: position 420,432 of record NZ_STGC01000005.1, read on the forward strand.
GCAGAATGACCCGGATGACGCTATTGCCAGCTGCGGTCCAGCCGACCGCCGCGATATCGTCAAGGCGGGTCACCTCGCCAAGGCGCGGTCCGGAAAAGCGCAGGAAGGTGTCTGCTGAGGAAATGTCGCTCCACAATTCATAAGTGGACTCGATGGTGCAATCGGTGCGGTGGCGCTGGTCGGCCGAGATGGTGACGGTGTTAAAGCCCGGCACCAGAACCCCGGCCGGAACATCCACCTCCAGCTTGGCGATACTGGCGGCCGATGCGATGGGATTAAGCAAAACTGTCGTGCCATTGATCTGCACCCGCAGGCGCGAGGATTCCGGCGCCACGACCAGCGCGTTGATATAGCCCAGGCTCAGGCTGGCTTGCGCCTGCACCTGCGCTGCGGTGAGATAGATCTGGTAGTTCCGGCGATCCACTTCGCCTGCCAGGCGGGCATCGCCGCTTGGAAGCAGATAGCGGACAAACGCCGGGCTCTCCGCGACCACCACCGGGGTGGCGCTCTCGGGCGCCGCTTCGCCTGGAGTCACCAGGCCAGCTTCGGGCGTCATGTCGAAATGCGGCGCCGTCTGCGCGATGGCGGGCCCGGCCAGCACGACAAAGGCGATGGATGATAGCGTGCGGATCATCGCGACGCCCTCGGCGCGCGGGTGGCTTTGACCGCCGGCGTCTTGCCGAACCGCACGTAATAAGAGAGCCCCCGGCTGGTCTGGTACAAGGCAATCCACAGGAACCGCAGGACACCTTCAATGATGCCGACATTGATGCGCTTGGAATTGAGCCGCTCGCTCCACTGCTCGGAATTGGCATAGAGCAGATCGGCCATCAGGCGGAAGTCATTGGGAGTGTTGAGCACGAACTGGCAGCTCAGCAGCGTGCCGTTCTCGCTGGTCACCACATTGCGCACGTCCAGCGCCATCTCCGGATTTTCGATGGCCGAGTAGGGCTCGAAGCGCAGATGGCTCAGCGAATCCTTGGTCACGCCGCTGCGGCTGGACCGCAGGCGGACGCCCAGACCGGCCGAAGATACGTCCACAATGGCGCCTTCCAGCCAGCTGCCGTCGGGCGTCCTGATCTGGCAAGTACGATCGACGCGGACGCGCTGGTTCTGTCGCGCTTCCTTGCGTTCGGACACAACACCCAGCGCGCAGCCGGCAATGATCAGGTTGAACAGGTTCCAGCCGCCCACCACCAGGGTGATCTCGGCCTTATAGGGCTCGGCATAGAGCCGGTAGATGGTAAAGCCGAGGCCGACCAAAAGGATCAGGAAGATGATGAAGAACGGCGTGCCGATTTCCGAGACGCGGCTGCGAACCGTCGTCTCGTCCTTGGCGGTGACGTTGAATGTGGGCTTGTTCGGGTTCAGCACGACCGAGAACAGTGCCGGAAACAGATGCACTGACTGGATATACTCGTAGAGCTCGGAGATCAGCGGCCAGCGCCATTTGCCGAAGAGATAGTTCTGCATGATCATATTGGCGAGCATATAGGTCATGGTATAGGCGAAGAATTCGCCGCCAGATGCCGTAAAGATCTGCAGATCAAAGAAAATATAGAAGAACGGCGCAAACAGGAACGTCATGCGCGTGATCGGAAACAGCCAGAACATGGTGCTCGACATGTAGCAGAGCCGCTGGCTCATGCTCAGCCCGCGCTTGAACAGCGGGAACTTCATCATCATGATCTGCAGCATGCCCTGCGCCCAGCGCGTGCGCTGGCCAATGAAGCTGGCAAAGGTGGCGGGCTGCAGGCCGGCGATCAACGGGCGATCGACATAGAGGCTGTTCCAGCCCTTGGCATGCAGGTCAATGGCGGTTTCGGCGTCCTCGGTGATGGATTTGCCAACAAAGCCATTGGTGGTTTCGAGCGCCGTGCGGCGCAGCACGGCCGCCGAACCGCAGAAGAAGGACGCATTCCACCGGTCGAGCCCGCGCTGGATGACGCCGTAGAACATTTCGTTCTCCGACGGCATGGTGTCATAGGTCTGCAGATTGCGTTCCAGCGGGTCTGGATTGAGGAAGAAATGCGGCGTCTGCACCAGGAACAGCCGATGATCCCGCGCGAAATAGGGCACGGTCTGCTGCAGGAAATCCTGTGACGGCGCGTGGTCAGCATCAAACACAGCCACCAGATCGCCCTTGGAATGGGCCAGGCCATTGTTGAGATTGCCCGCCTTGGCGTGCTCATTGCGATCGCGGGTCAGGTAGTTGCACTGCAGCGCTGCCGCCAGCGCCATCAGGCGCACATGACGATCCTGCGCCGCTTCGGCCTGATCGGCATTGGCGGACTGCCGTTTCGCCAGGGTGCCGCCATCGTCGAGCAGCCAGACCGTCAGCTTGTCAGCCGGATAGTCCATGGCCTTGGCGGCCGCCAGCGTCCCAGCCAGCAGCTCCTCGGATTCATTATAGCTCGGCACAAACACGTCGACTTGGGGCACCTCGTCGTCCGGCTCCAGCTTGGTGGCCGGCCGCGACGGCAAGGGCTCTGACACCACGAACAGGCTCAGGCCCAGCATCAGCACGCTGTACATTTCGGCCAGATAGAGCAGAAAGCCTGGGATGAAGTCGGCGATCTGGCTGATCGGCGGCAGGGTGCTCGTGGTGCGCCAGAAGGCGTAGCGCAGCACAAGGGCCGTGCCGAAGGCGAGCAGCAGCAGGCGCCAGATTCCCTCCAGCCGGAACAGCTTGACCAGCAGCATCAAGGCCAGCATCAGCACGGCCGTGACCAGATGGGTCTGAATGCTGATCGGCAAGGTAATCGCTATGGCCGCGATGCCGGCGAACAAGAGCCAGAAAGCAATCAAGGCGATCTTGCGCATGGAAATTACTCGGTTGGACGGATGCCACGACATTGGGACGCAAGCGGGGAAGGGACCTATGGTTGCGGCACGATGGGCATGGATTGCTGCGCCGATGGCTGCGGCACGATGGGCATGGACTGCTGTGCCGAAGGTTCCGGGATGAACAGGCGCGGCGTCACCGAGCCGGTGATCTCTTCGGAGACCTTGGCTGGCTGCGGCGTGGCCTTGTGGTTTTGCGCCACCGGGAGCGGGGAGAGCACATTGGCCGCGCCATCCTTGGCAAAGGGCGAGATCACCGTGCCAGAGGCGCCAAGCGTCCGCGGCGCCGGCGCCACCACGCCTGTCACGCCCTTGAGGCGCAGGTCGAACATGATCTGGAGCAGCTCGTTCTCGGTCTTCTTGCTGTCGCAGATCAGGGCCCGCAGATTGACCGCCCCGCGCGCGCCGGCACCGGTCCGCTTCAGGCTGGGGCCGATGCGCTGCCAGGCATACATGCAAATGTCCGAGGTCTCGGTCCGCCCCATGGAATAACCAAACGGCCCATATTGGTTCTGCACGAAATAGGGCGCCAGCTTCATGTCGGCAAAGCTGACGGTGCCCCGCGCTTCACCCGCCATATCCAGGTCCGCCAGCGCGACATCCCGCAAGGCGCCGGGCGCGCTGGAGCTGCCCGCCGCATCAAAGATCTGGACCTTGAAGTAGTTCTGACCCGGCGCACGGGCATTGGTCGCCAGCGAAATGGTTTGCTCGGTGGCGTTGGCATAGCCGGTCTGGACAACTCCCAGAATGGCCCCGGCGCCGGGCGACAGCACCAGCATGGCGTCGCGTGCCTCAACGGGCTTGGCAGGATAGCCCTCCAGGGGCGATAGCGTCGCGCAGGCCGACAAGCTCAGGGCGGCGACGACTAATAGAATTTTGGGAAGGTCAAGTCGTGAGCGGGTATTCAGAGCAATGGCCCTTCGGATTCTGGCACGAAGTCCACTTAGAACAAAAATAACCTTACTGGAGTGTTTACCGGGGCAGTGATTGATTGCGATATAGTTAAGATTTGGTTTAGTTTTTAAGGACTTGCGGCGGTGGTCGCCCTCGCCGGTTTGCGCATGGCCAACCTCAGAGGGGAGGGGGCTGATCGTTGGACTTGCCCCCGTCGTCCGCTGCCCGCCTTCACGACGCCAAACGGCCAAGCCCACTGCTCGGGCGGCTCAAGCCAAGGACCCAGGTCCAGTGCGGCCCGTGGCGCCGGCTAGGCCGCGCCAGCGGCGCTCGCCGGTTTGGACGATTCCGCAGCACCGAACAGCACGGTTCGGTTGCGGCCCTCCTTCTTGGCCCGATAGAGCGCGAGGTCCGCCTCAACCTGCAACTCGTCCGCCGACCAAGCTTGATCGCCCGTGCGCGCAGCAACGCCAATACTGATGGTGACCACCGTTGCGACATGGGAACCGGGGTTGGGCAGGGCCGCGCGCGCGACGTTCTTTCGGATCTGCTCAGCGACGACAAGCGCCTCCTCGGCAGTGGTGTCCGGAAGGATGACCAGGAATTCCTCGCCGCCATATCGGGCGACGTGGTCCGATCCGCTCCGGACGCTTTGATCGATGATCGCGGCCACTTCGACCAGGCAGCGATCCCCGTGCGCGTGCCCGAGGCGATCATTGAGCGGCTTGAAATAATCAATATCGCACATCAGCAGTGATGTGCTCCCGCGCAGGTGGTCCGGGCGCCCGGCGAGCGCAGTGAGAAGTTCTGTCATCCATCGCCGGTTGGCCACGCCAGTCAGCGGATCGACCTTGGCCAGGTGATCAAGCCGCTCGTTCGCCTCGGTCAGGGCGGCCAGCCGGGCGCCATCCCGCAGTTCGAGCAGGAACGCCTTGTTGGCCAGTACCGACATGGTGCGGCGGGCAAAGACCACGGCGACCACCCCCGATGCGAAAAAGAAGAAGGCAGCAAGGGCCTCCGGCAGGCCGATGCGGGGATTGTGCAGCTGGAAGGTCAGGTAAAGGACGAGGCTGCTTGTCGCGATACCCCAGATGGTGGGCATGGCGACGCTGAAGGTGGTTATTCCGGCAATGCCGACGAAGACCATCACATACAGGTAGCGCTCCTGCCACAAGCCGCCAGCCGCCGCGCCCATCCAGCAAACGGCCAGCAGGATCAGGAACATGCCGACATTCAGGACGCCGTCGAGCAGCCAGGCCGGGCGCCGCTCTTGCCAGACCCACCATATGGTCACGGCGGCGATGGGAATGATCAGGCCCGGGCTCAGCATGGCAATCGCTTGTGCCCGGGGCAGCAGGAGCACGTTCATCGATAGGGTGAGTCCATCGAGCACGATCACCCAGACCATCCACGATCGGATGATCTTGGCGGTCTGTCGCCAGGTCCGGTCGCGAAAGGCGCGTTCCAGCGCTGCTGAGAACTTGATGTCGCGGGTTCGGCCGCCCAGCAGGCGCTCTGCCTCGCGCATGATGTCCGGGTCGCTCACGGCATTGGTCAGCGACGACGTCCCGGTAGCGCTGCCCTTCTGAACCTGTATCGATTTGCCGTTTGGCCTGTGCATGGCAGCTACCATGCGCCCAAAGTCCTTCGCGTTCCTGAATGCGGGACATGCAATGCATTGCGATACAGTCGACGGGTTCGCGCAAATCCAGATGAGGGCAGAGGACTGGGCCAAGGTAGTCAAGACTGAATTGGTCCCGACCAATTAAGGCGACATCTTCCCGGCGTATATCTGAATGTTGCGACGTCAGCTTTGGCAACATGCCAACGTCGGCCGATCGTCGGGACGAGGCTTCCAGGACATTGCCGACCAGGACCGTGCGCCTGCGCCGTGCCGCCGATGTGTCGCCGCGGCGGTGTTTCTCTGGCAGCCGCATCGGCCCGGACCCAACTCCAGTCGGCGCAAATTATGTTATGCAACATAACAATTATATGCCACTCTTCAGCTGTCTCTGACGGCAGACAATGTCCGCGGAGGCCCGTCATGGACGCTGTGGCCATCGACGGTACGCCTGGATCCGGGGGAGCGGATCTCGGGCACATCCTGGAGGAGAAATCGATGAAAAAGGCACTATCGGCAGCCATTGCACTGGCCGCCCTGGCATCCGCCGCGCCGGTCCTTGCGGACGATGCACGCTGGCTGACCGACACCATGATCAATGCCCGCGCCCAGTTCATGGCGCCGGGCCTGAATTATCTGACGTTCCAGCATATCGACACCATGTTCGCCAGCCGCACGGTCAAGGCCGGCGACAGCGTCTGGACGCTGCCGGTCGAGCCGCGCGACATCGGCGACAGCTTCAGCTTTGGCGACAAGACGGTGACGCTCGACCAGTTCCTCGAAGCCACCTCGACCAATGCGCTGCTGGTCATCCAGCACGGCGCCATTGTCCATGAGACCTATCGCAACGGCATGTCAGAAGCGGGCAAGCACATCTCGTTCTCGATGGCCAAATCGCTGCTGGCCACCATGGTCGGCATCGCCCTTGATGAGGGCAAGATCGCCAGCCTTGACGACAAGGTCATCGCCTATTTGCCGGACTGGACCGCATCGGCCTATGCCAACATCACCATCCGCGAACTGCTGCAGATGCGCTCGGGCGTGAACTGGCTGGAGGTCTATGAATTTGGCAGCGACACCCAGCTCACCGAAGTGCATGACAATTCGCTCGTCGGCTACGCCTACCGCTGGTGCGACTATGCCCGCGACCGCTCCGAGACAGCCCAGAAGGCCGGCAGTGCCTTCAACTATTCCACCCTCGACACCTCGGTGCTGGGCTGCGTGCTGGAAGCCGCCGTCGGCATGAAGGGCGCCGACTATATGAGCGAAAAGATCTGGCAGCCCGCCGGCATGCAGGCCGATGCCTATTACATGCTCGATGGTCCCGACAGCGTCGGCCGCGAATTCTACGGCGCCGGCTACAATGCCACCCTGCGCGACTTCGGGCGCTTCGGCCTGATGATGCTCAATGGCGGCAAGGCCAATGGCAACCAGGTCGTGCCGGAAAGCTGGGTCGCCGAATCCACCGCTGCCACCGCTGGCTCCGAAGTGGTCGATCCCGCTGACAACCTCGGCTACGGCTACCAGTGGTGGACGATTCCGGGCTCCAAGGCCTACACCGCCCAGGGCCTGTTCAACCAATATATCTATGTCGATCCCGCATCCGACACGGTGATCGTCAAGCTGTCCTCACCGGCCAGCCCGCTGGGCTGGGGCGTGGACAATCTCGCCTTCTTCAAGACCGTGACCGAGACCCTCGGCCAGAAGTAAACACAGCGGAGCCCCCGTGCGCGGGGGCTCCGGCACTGTCGTCCCGCCCGGGTCGCAGCATCCGCCCAAAGGCGGCGCCGCGTGCCTAGGCTGTGACGCGGCTCGCCACATATTTGAGCTCGAGATATTCCTCGATGCCATGGCGCGAACCCTCGCGGCCCAGGCCCGATTGCTTGACGCCGCCAAAGGGCGCCACCTCAGTGGAGATCAGCCCGGTATTGTGCCCGATCATGCCATATTCCAGCGCTTCGGCGACCCGGATGGAGCGGCTGAAACCTTCCGAATAGAAATAGGCGGCCAGCCCATAGATCGTGTCATTGGCCATGGCGATGGCCTGGGCCTCCGTCTCGAAGGGGAAGATGGCGGCCAGGGGACCAAAGGTCTCCTCATGCGCCACGGCCATATCCTGGGTGACACCAGTCACCACGGCGGGCTCGACAAACAGGCCGCCCAGCCGCTTGCCGCCCTGCACCAGCTGCGCGCCTTTTGCGACAGCGTCGGCGATATGCGCCTCGAATTTGTCGATGGCCTTGGCCTCGATCATCGGACCGATCTCGGTGCCCGCCTGGGTGCCGTCGCCGACCTTGAGCGCGGCGACCCGGGCCGTCAGCCGTTCGGTAAAGGCCTCCAGCACGCCAGTCTGCACCAGAATGCGGTTGGCGCAGACGCAGGTCTGCCCGCCATTGCGGAATTTTGACAGCATGGCCCCGTCGACGGCAGCGTCGATATCGGCATCGTCAAACACGATGAAGGGGGCATTGCCGCCCAGTTCCAGGCTCAGCCGCTTGATGGTCGGCGCGCATTGCGCCATCAGCGTACGCCCCACCTCGGTGGAGCCGGTGAACGAAAGCTTGCGCACCACCGGGCTGGCCGTCAGCACGCCGCCGATCTCGCGCGAACGCCCGGTGACCACCTGCAGCACGCCCGCCGGCACGCCGGCGCGCTGGGCCAGCTCGCCCAGGGCCAGCGCCGACAGCGGCGTCAGATCGGCCGGGCGCACGATCATGCTGCAGCCGGCCGCCAGGGCTGGCGCCGCCTTGCGGGTGATCATGGCGGCCGGAAAATTCCACGGCGTGATCGCCGCCGTGACGCCCACCGGCTGGCGGATAACGGTGAGGCGATTGCCGGCCAGCGGGCTGGGAATGGTCTCGCCATAGACGCGCTTGCCCTCTTCGGCGAACCATTCGATGAAGCTGGCGGCATAAAGGATTTCGCCCCGCGCCTCGGCCAGCGGCTTGCCCTGTTCGGCGGTCATGATCTGCGCCAGGTCGTCGGCGTTGTCCACCATCAGCTCGAACCAGCGCCGCAGGATCTTGCCCCGCTCCTTGGCCGACATCGCCGCCCAGGCCGGCTGCGCCACGCGCGCATGCTCGATCACCGTCTCGATCTCCTCGGCGCCCAGCATGGGCAGCGTGGCAAGGCACGCGCCCGTTGCCGGATTGTGCACATCGAACGTGCCGCTCGCGCCTTGCGTCTGCCAGTGTCCATTGACCAGCGCGCCATCGCGCAGCAGGCTTTTGTCGATCAGGGCAATCATCTTGCAGGGCTCCGGAAGTTCATTATACTGAACCATAGTCAGCAGGATGAACATATGGCCGCCGCCGAGCCCCTGTCAACCGAACGCCCCGCAGGGGGCCGCGCCGAACCCGCCCAGATCGTGCCGGCCGTCATGCGCGCCGCCGCCATTCTCGATCTGCTGGCTGCCCGCGACCGACCGGCGCGGCTGATCGACATCGCCCGGGCGCTCAGCCTGCCCAAGAGCAGCGCCCATGCCCTGTGCCAGACCCTGGTGCATCTGCGCCTGCTGCAGGAGGGGGGCGACGGCTTTGCCATTGGCCCTGGCATGCTGCATTGGGCCAGTGCCTTCAACCTGCAGTCCGAACTGGTGCGCGCCTTCGATGCCTGTGTCGCCAGTGATCCCGACCTGGCCCAGCACACGCTGACGCTCTCGGTGCTGGAGGGGACCGAGGTGGTCTATATTGCTGTCAGCAATGCCAATGCGCCGCTCGGCATCACCTTTCGCATCGGCATGCGCATGCCGGCCGTCTATGCCGCCACCGGCAAGGCGCAACTGGCCACGCTCAGCCAGCCGCATCTGGCGGCGCTTCTGGCCGCGCCCTGGCCAAAGCCTTTCACCGCCGCCAGCATTGCCGGGCCCGACGCGTTGCGTCAGCAATTGCAGGGCGTGCGGGCGCAGGGCTATTCGCTCGACGATGGCGAGATCCGCCAGGGCATGCTCTGTCTGGGCGCGGCCATTGTCGATGGCGCCGGCACGGCCCGGGCGGCCCTGGCCATGTCCATGACATCGGCCGAAGCACCACCCGCCCGCCGGGCCGAACTGGGCGCCCGCGTGGCGGCCGTGGCCGCGCAATTGTCCGCCCGTATCGGCCGCAGCTGAGCAGTTATTTCAGGCGTCTTGTCGAAATTGCCCGCCCTCGTTCGTCGCTGGATCAGGGCAGGGCACCGCCCAATTGACCACATCAGGATCTCAGACATGACCCAGTTTCTCGTCGCCATCCACCGGCCCAATGACTATGACCCGGCCACCATGGAAGATGCTGCCATGCATCGCGACATCGGTGCGCTCAACCAGCAGATGGTAGATGCCGGCATACGCGTTTTCGTTGGCGGTCTCGCCCCGATCAGCATGTCGCGCGGCCTGCGCCCCCAGGCCGATGGCTCTGTGCAGGTGACCGACGGCCCCTATAGCGAGAGCAAGGAGCATGTCGGCGGCTTCTGGGTGCTCGATCTGCCTGATCTGCAAGCGGCGCTCGATTGGGGGCGCAAGGCCTCGATCGCCTGTCGCGCGCCGGTGGAGGTTCGCCCCTTCAATTGAGCCTGCTTCGCAGTCTTGCTAAAGCCGGACGGCTCCGCCAATAGTGCGCCAGCTTTCGGGGACCTGCACCGCATGACGATTGAGTTTCTCGTCACCCATTCGGGTGGCTTTCACGCCGACGAACTGCTCAGCAGCGTCATCCTGACCCGTCTCTACCCGGCCGCGCGCATCATGCGCAGCCGTGCGCCCGAGTGGATCACCCCGGCCGATGGCCGTATTATCTATGATGTCGGCGGCGCCTATGATGCCGATCGGCAGATTTTTGACCATCACCAGCGCGGCGCCCCGCTGCGCGACGATGGCCAGCCCTATAGCTCGTTTGGCCTGGTCTGGAAGCATTTCGGCAAGGCCTATCTCGCGGCCTCCGGCATTCTCGCCGCCGATATCGACGCCGCCCATGCCGCCTTTGACGGCGATTTCGTGCTGCCCATCGATCTCACCGACAATGGTGCGCTCAGCCCCACCGGGCCGCTTGCCGATCTGACGCTGCCGGTGCTGCTCGAAACGCTCAAGCCGGTGTTTGATGACAAGACGCCCGATGCCGATGAGCGCGCGTTCCATGCCGCCCTCGCCATTGCCCGCAGCTTTGTCGAGGCGCGCATTGCCCGCTATGCCGCCAAGCTGCGCGCCGAAGCCATTGTACAGACGGCCATCGCGGCGGCCGGCAGCAATCGTGTGCTGGAGCTGCCCATGGGCATGCCCTTCCGTCCCGCCATCATCCGGGCCGGGGCCGACCACCTGCTGTTCGTGGTGCATCCGCGCGACAATGACTGGTGCCTGACCACCATTCGGCGCGGCGACGAGGGCTTTGAGACCCGTGCCGACCTGCCCGCCGCCTGGGCCGGCCTCACCAATGGCGATCTCGAAGCGGCTTCGGGCATTGCCGGCGCCAGCTTCTGCCACAATGGCCGCTTTGTCGCGGCCGCCCGCACGCGCGAGGCAGCGCTGGCCATGGCGGAGATTGCCGTGCGCGAGGCGCTGGCCAACGCTACCGCCGCCTGACGCCTGCTGATCAATACATGGTCTGGGCGTATTCGACCTCGAGCGCCGCATCGATGTCCTGCATCGCTGCGGCGTCCTCCGGCGCCCCCGTGGTCTGATCGAGAATGATCTTGGACAGCGAGGGCATGCTGCTGCGCTCCTGCCGATAGGCCGGGTCCCACAGACGCGAGCGGCGGAACGCCTTGGCGCAATGCAGGAACACTTCGCGCACCTGCACCACAATGGCCAGCCGGGGCAGGCGGCCATCGACAGTCATGGACTCCAGCAGCGCCGGATCGTTGACCAGGCTTGCCGTGCCATTGATGCGCAGCGTGTCGTCAAAGCCGGGGATGATGAACAGGAGGCCGACGCTGGGATTGGCGAGAATATTGACCAGGCTGTCGAGCCGGTTGTTGCCGGGTCGGTCCGGAATGGCCAGCGTCTGATCATCCAGAATGCGCACGAAGCCGGGGGGATCGCCGCGCGGGCTGACATCGGCGGCCCCAACCAGGTTCTGCGTGCCGATGCAGATAAAGGGCGCCCGTTCGATGAACGCCCGCGCATGGCCGTCGAGCCGGGCCTGCACCTTGAGCTGCGCCAAAGATGTAACGGCGGGATAGAGCGCCCGCAGCGCCGCTTCGTCAGCTATTCTTTGCGTTGGGTCGATCGCATATCCGCTCATCCGCTTCCTCCGGTGCCGCAGCTTTGCGCGGGCTTTTTGCAGATCCATGTCGGCATCGCCGGACCGGACCAAGTATGAGGTACGTACCTCAAATTGGCGCATTCGGTCAAGATCGCCAGCGTCTCGCGCGTGAAAGGGGCAGGGCTCAGGGCGCCTTTGGTCGCTCCAGCGCGGTGAGATGCTCGGCCAGCACATCGAACACCAGGCGGATGCGGCGGCTGGTGCGCAGCTCGCGATGGGTGGCCAGCCAGGTGGGAATGGGAATGCCATCGAACCCCGGCCAGGCATCGACAATCCCGGGCGTGGCCTGGGCCACCGGCGCCATCATCACGCCAATGCCCAGGCCCTGCGCCACCCAGCCCCAGGCCACCAGCCCGCTGTTGGATAGCAGCGGAAAATTGCGCTCGCTCAGGGTCAGCCCATGCCGGCGCAGCTCGGCCAGCATGATGGCGGTGCTGTCGCTGAAGCCGATGAAATCGGCCCGGCTCAGCGCGGCGCTGTTGAACGGCGTGCCCAGGGTGTCGAGATAGTCGGGCGCGGCATAGAGCCGGGCCGTGGTATCCGGGCAGCGGCGGGCAATCAGCTCGGCCTCGCGCGGCGGCACATGGCGGATGGCGATATCGGCCTTGCGCCGGATCAGGTCCTCCACCTCATTGGAGGCCACCACCTCGATGACAATGCCGGGCGCCATTTGGCGCAATCTGGCCACCACCTCGGGCAGGATGAAATGGGCATAGACATCGCTGGCCGTGATGCGCACCAGCCCGTCGATGTCCTGCGACTGGCGCGAGGCGACGAGGGCGATGCGGTCAGCCGCGCTGCCCATGGCGCGCAATGGCTCGATCAGTTCCTGCCCGGCCTGGGTCAGCACCAGGCTGCGGCCAACCCGCTCGAACAGCGTCACGCCCAGATCGCGCTCAAGCGCCGCGACCTGGCGGCCGAGGGTCGGTTGCGTCAGCCCCAGTCGACGTGCCGCAGCCGACAGCGAGCCAGCCTCCACCGTTGCCAGCAGGGCCCGCACCTGGTTCCAGTCGAGATCATTGAGCGGCTTATCCATGCATATATGTATAAGCCTTGTGCCGCGTTCTGCAATTTACTTCATGTCAGCGCTTGATAGGGTTCGGCCAACAAGGAGTGCATCATGTCTTCTGCCCATGTGTTCTGGGATCGTCTGGCGCGCAAATACGCGGCCCAGCCCATTGCCGACGAAGCGGCCTACCAGACCAAGCTCGCCCAGACCCGGCGCCATCTGCGGCCGGACATGGATCTGTTCGAGTTCGGCTGCGGCACGGGCTCGACCGCCCTGGTGCATGCGCCGTTCGTGCGCAGCATCCGCGCGGTGGATTTTTCCCCGGCCATGATCGAGATCGCCCGCGGCAAGGCCGAGGCCGCCGGCATCGGCAATGCACAGTTTGAAGTTGGCGATATCGACAGCATCGATCTGGCGCCGGCCAGTCTCGACATGATCCTGGGCCTGTCGATCCTGCATCTGCTGCGCGACCGCCATGCCGTGGTCGACAAGGTGTTCCGGGCGCTCAAGCCGGGCGGGCTGTTCGTCTCGAGCACCATGTGCCTGCGCGAGGTCAATCCGCTGCTGGCGCTGTTGGCCCCGCTGACCAACAGACTGGGCATCATTCCCTATCTCGATCCAATGACATCAGATCAATTGGCAGCAACCATGACGGGGGCGGGCCTCGTTATCGAGCACCGCTGGCAGCCGAACCGGAAGAGCGCGCTCTTCCTGATTGCCCGACGCCCCGCCGCCATCACCGGCGCGGCCGGGCAGGGCGCCAGGCGTCTGGCGGGGGCCAGCTGAGAGCGCCGGCACAGGCAAAAGGAAAGTGCCGCCGTGTGATACGGCGGCACGAGCGGATGGTCGGCTTGGGACGACACCTGCGCCTCTGACGTCCCTCCCGGGTCCGTCGCAGCGCGCCACCTGGCTGTGCCTTACGCCGGTCCGGCCATTAAGCAAGACCGAAGCTTTTGCTTGGTAAGGGCTTGCTTAAGCGTATGCGCGGCATTTATTTGACCGGACGATCAGACGTCCGGAGTGCGACTATGCAGCTCAACAATGGCAATCGCGCCGCTCACTGGACCGCGCCGCTATTTCGCGCGCTGCTGTTGCTCGGCTTGTTCGGCCTCGCCATGCTGGTGCTGGTGATGGCCTATAGCGAGGCCGCCCCGGTCTGATGCAGCGGCGCGCGTGCGGGGCCGGATCAGACCGGCCCCGATCTTGGATCAGGCCGCCCGGCGCATGCCACCGCGCGACCGGCTCTCGCCGGTCTCGTCGATGGTGAATGTGCGAACCATGGTGTCGAGATTTTGCGCCTGAGCCTCGGTCTGCTCGATGGCCGCATTGGTCTCTTCCACCAGCGCCGCATTATGCTGGGTCATCTCATCCATCTGTCGCACAGACGCCGAGACTTCGGAGACGGCCTTGGACTGTTCGTCGCTGACCCGGGCAATCTCATCCATCTTGGTGGCGGTCTCGGCGATGGAGCGGGTCACCTCCGACAGGCGGCTGGCAACTTCGCCCAGAATGGCGCTGCCATCCTGCACGCCCAGCACGCTGCGGTCGACCAGTTGCTGCGCCTCGCGTGAAGCTTCAGCGGCCGACTGCGCCAGTCGCCGCACCTCGATGGCGACCACCGCAAAGCCCTTGCCGGCTTCGCCGGCCCGTGCCGCTTCGACGCTGGCATTGAGCGCCAACAAATTGGTCTGGAAGGCAATGTCGTCGATCACCCCGATAAAGCTCTGCAGCCGCGACGAGGATTCCGAGATATGGCTCATTGCCTCGGTGGCGCGGGACATGGCCTGCTCGCTGGCCAGTGCCTTCTGGCTGACCGACTGGCTCTGCGCCCCGGCTGCCGCTGCGCCGCGGGCGTTCTGGCTGATCATGTTGGAGAGGTCTTCCATCGCCGCGCTGGTCTGCTCGATGGTTGCGGCCTGGCGCGTGGTGCGGTCGGCCAGGTCATTGGCGCCGGCCAGGATCTCCGAGGTCGCTGTGCGCAGCGAGCCCGAGGTGTGCCGCAGACGGGAGATGACGTCGCTGAGGTTGCGCGCCACCGCATTGGTGTCGTCGCGCAGTCGGGCGAAGGCGCCGATCTGCTCGGTCGCCATATGCACCGAGAAGTCGCAGGCCGCAAAGGCTGCCAGCACATCGGCTGTCTCGCCCAGCCCCTGGCCCAGCGCTTCCACCAGGCCATTGAAGCTCACTGCCAGCGCATTGAGTTCCGGATCGGGGAAGCTGGTGGGCACCCGCTGGCTGAAATCGCCCGAGATCGCGGCATCCACCACCCGGCCAAAGGCCGATTGCAGTTCCACCATCATCGCCCGACGCTCGGCCCGGCGTGCGGCCGTCTGCTCGGCCTCCGAAGCGGCCAGGGCTTCCAGTCGGATGCCATTGCTGCGGAAGATGTCGGCCGCACTGGCAATCTCGCGCAACTCGTCCCAGAAGCTGGAGCCATAGACGCCCGTCGAATGGTCGCTGGCCGCAATAGCGGTCATGCGCATGGACATAGAGCGCAGCCGACGCAGCACATAGCCGGCAAAGAACACCGTCATGCCGGCAATGGCCACGATCAGGAAGCAATAGCCAGCCAGCTGGGCGAACAGCGTATTGTCCTGGGCCGCCTGCAACTGCTGACGTTCGGCCTCGACCACCTCCGCCACCTTGGCTGAGTAGCTTTGGGCGGATGCAATCAGGGCATCGATATCGCTCGCCAGCGTCGCGGCAGCGGCATCGAAGGCGGCCATCATGGCGTTGCCGCCAGCCGGGCCCTCGGCGATATAGCGGGCCGCCATGGCCTTGCCGACGTCGTAATAGGCCGGGAAGTCGGCGGCGCTGTGGTCCAGCGCCTCTGCAAGGGCCGTTTCGCCGATCTCCAACGCTATGCTGCGGGCCTTGGCCAGGTCTTCGGCGAAGCGCGAGGCATAGGCTTCGGCCTCGTCATAGCCGTCATTGAGCCCGTCCAGGCCGCGCGTCGCCGAAATATCGGTGAGCCATTGCTGCACCTGGACCACGTCCAGCCTGAGATCGCCGACCACTTCGGTGAGGTGGCGGCTGGCCGTCAGCTTGTCCACGGTGTCGGTGAACAGCGCCTGTGCGATGGCCTGGTTCCGGCCGGTGTTGATCTGACCATAGGTTGCGATGCCCGCAGCCAACAGGACCATGGCCGTCCCCGCCATGGTCGTAAATCGTGCCAATCTCAAATGAATGCCCCTCAGATTGTCAGGACACCATGACAGTCCATGATGCCGAGCCCCGACTCCCAGATCGGTCTCGCGCTACTAATTGCCGCAAAAGAATTTAAAGAGATTTAACCACACCCTGCGCGCGCCGATCTTTGGAAGCTAAGCCAATTCAATGGCTTATTCGGTGCGTCAGGCGACAGCCTTGACCAGGCGGTCAAGCTCGGATGGGCTGAGATCGGGGCCGCGCAGCGCCTCGGCCTGATCGGCCAGGCCGGAATAGCCCAGCGTCGCCGCCGCACCCTTGAGCGTGTGCAGCGCCTCGTCGAGAGCCAGCATGTCCCCGATGCCAAAGGCCTGCTTGGCCTGGTCAGCAAGGCGCACGGCGTCCTGGCGGAAACGGTGCTGGAGATCGTTGAACAGTTCGGGCCCAAGCTCCTCGATCAGCATTTTCTGGTAGTCGGGGTCGGCCTCGCCCAATCCGCCTGGCGCTACGTCTGGAGCAGGGGACAGCACCGCCGCCTGGCGCCGGGCCAGGAATGGCAGCACGACCTGAACCAGCTTGTCCCGCGTCACAGGCTTGCTGAGAAACTCGTCCATTCCGGCGGCGAGGCACGCCTGGCGATCAGTGTCGAAGGCATTGGCGGTCAATCCGATGATCGGCAGCTCATGCCCCCGGGCGCGAGCTGCTCGGGTCGCCGCCAGACCGTCCATATTGGGCATCTGCATGTCCATCAGCACCAGGTCCACGCCGCCCGCCGCGATCAGCGCCAGCGCGGATGCGCCGTCCTCGGCCGTCACGATCTCAAGGCCCATCTTCTTGAGCAGTTCCGCCGCCACCATGCGGTTGATCGCATTGTCATCGGCAACCACCACCCGGCCAGTGATGCTGCCGTCCGCCTGCGCGCCCGGCAGGGCGATCACCGCAGCGTCGGCGGCTGGCTCGGGCATGGCGCTGACCGGCCCCACAGGCAGTTCAAACCAGAATGTGGTGCCCGTCCCCAGCGTGCTGCGTACACCGATCGTGCCGCCCATGGCTTCGGTCAGCTGCCGGCAGATGGCCAGGCCAAGCCCGGTGCCGCCAAAGGCGCGCGAACTGGAACTGTCGAGCTGGCTGAACTGCTTGAACAGCCGCGGCAGATCAGCGTCTGCAATGCCCGGGCCGGTGTCGGTCACTTCGCAGCGCAGTGTCTCGCCGGTGACTTCAGCGGTAATGGTGATCGAGCCGCTGGCCGTGAACTTGATGGCATTGCCGACCAGGTTGATCAGCACCTGCCGCAGCCGCGCCGGATCATTGGTCAGCATGACATCGGGCGCGTTGACGGCAATCTGCAGCCCCTGAACGCTGGCGCGCGGCAGCATGACGCTGAGCACGCTGTCCACCACCTGCCGCAGCGCAAAGGCGCGCGGATCGGTCTGCACCGAGCCGGACTCCAGCTTGGAGAAGTCCAGAATATCGGTGATCACATCGAGCAGAATATCGCCCGAGGTGCGGATATTGCGCAGCATGTCGCGCTGTGCCGCGTCCAGATCGGTCCCATCCAGCGCTTCCGACAGGCCGATGATGCCGTTCAGCGGCGTGCGGATCTCGTGGCTCATGGTGGCCAGGAATGCCGATTTGGCATGGTTGGCCGCTTCGGCGGCGACAGCGATCCGCGCGTTCTTCTGGCCCAGCAGTTCGATTTCGCGGCCCGCCCGCGAGATATGAACCAACTGGCGCGCCAAAAGGAACACAATAGCCACCAGCACGATGGTCAGCGCCGCAACCGCAACCTCGATCTGCACATAGGTGCCCAGCGCCGCACGTCGCTCTTCGACGCGCAAATGGTTGATGGCCGAATTGGCGTCGACCAGCAGCTCGCCAGTGGCGGCGCGAATGTCGTCTGCCGCCTGCGTGATCTCGGGCAATTGCAGCGCCAGACGCGCCGGATTGGCAGCGATCTCGTCCATGCGCGGCGTCAGCGCATGCACGGCATCGTTCACCGCCTTTGCGCCGGCCGCCACATCGGCGTCCAGACCAAAGGTGCGCGCATATTCGCCACTGCCCAGCAGGGCGATGCGGCTATACAGCAGGTCAAAGCGTAGCAGCATGTCTGCCGTGCTGCCGCCGGAGCTGAGCGCAGCAATCGCCTCGCCCAGGTGCATGGCTTCCCGGTCTGCCTGGAACACAGCCCACAGCGCGTTCTCGCGCACGCTGCGCGCCTCCGTCGTCTGGCGGTCGCGCAGGCTGCCAAACAGCCAGATCGTTGATGCCAGCATCACAAGGCTGGTCACCGTCAGAAGCGCAATGCCCAGGCCAATGCGCCTGGACACCACCCTTCGCAGGTTCACACGGGCCCGCAGCAACTCTATTTGACCGTTATCGCATTGATCTGCCAGACGGACCGCCCGAAGTGCACCTCGTCATAGAGCTCGCGGAACTCGTCAAACGGGTAGATGACGAACAACGGGCCCTTGTCGCGCACGGACAAGAGCTTGTCATCGAGCCGATCGGCCAGAATGACGGGATAGCTCAGCACGTCCTGCAGCGGAACATCGGCCGAATAATCATTCAGCGCCGTGACCTGGATGGTCTCGCCGGTGGCACCGACCGCCTCGAGCAGGCTCGATATCAGCGGACCGCTAAAATGCTGGGGGCCTTCATACCAGGGCGTGGTGGTGACAGTGCTGCGCTGCGGCAGGGCGTCGAGCATGGCCTGGTCGAACTGGGCCACGCCGTTGCCATTGCTGTTGCTGATAGCGCCCGACACGGTCAGGACCACTGGACCTTGTGGCGCGGGGAGGTCGTCTGCGGTTGCGGCAAGCACGCCGGCAAAGCTCAGCAGGATAGACAGAATAAGGTGGCGCATCAAAATTTCCTAAGCTGCTGATTTCTGGTCGCTGGCACCGTCGCGCGCCATCAGCGCAACGATCTTGGTCCAGCTCCGGTCGAAGGCCGAGACACAGGCCGGGTCAAACTGCGTGCCGGCGCACCGCAGGATCTCTGCCCGCGCCGCCTCGGGCGCCCATGCCTTCTTGTAGCACCGCTCGCTGCACAGGGCGTCGAACACATCGGCCACGGCCGTGATGCGCGCCGACAGGGGAATGTCGGTGCCGGCCAGGCGATTGGGATAGCCCGTCCCGTCCCAGCGTTCGTGGTGGGAGTTGGCGATGGCTGCAGCCATCTGCACCAGGTCGGAATCGGCCTTGGCCAGGATCTCGGCGCCGATGGTGGTGTGTGTGCGCATCACCTGCATCTCGTTTTCATCCAGGCGGCCAGGCTTGTTGAGGATCGCGTCGGGCACGCCGATCTTGCCCACGTCATGCAGCGGGGCGGCCAGGGCCAGTGTGCGACAGAAATCGCTGTTCAGGCCCATGGCCTCGGCAATGATGCGGGAGCTTTCAGCCACGCGGTCGACATGGCCGCCGGTATCGCCGTCGCGCAGCTCGATGGCGCGGGCCAGGCGGAACACCACTTCCTCCTCGCGGCGCACCAGATGCTGGGTGGCGATGCGCACTTCCTCGGCGAGCGTCTCCGCCTGGTGGGCAATGGTATTCTGCGCCTGACGCAGTTCCAGCAGATTGGTGACGCGCAACCGCAGCTCCAGCGGATCGACCGGCTTGGCGACGAAATCGGTGGCGCCCGCCGTGATGGCGTTCATGCGTAGGGAGCGGTCGGAATCGGCAGTGACCATCACCACCGGAACATGTCGATGCGCCGGGATCCGACGCAGCGCCTCAATCAGCTGCACGCCGTTCATGGCCGGCATCACATAGTCGGCGATTAGCAGGTCGCAGGGCGAGTGTTCGAGATATTCCAGCGCCTTGAGCGGATCGGTAAAGCCGAAGCATTCGACATAGTCGGCAACCGACGCCGTGTTGATGTGGCCGACCATGCGGCAAAGCACGGCAAGACTGGAAGAACTGTCTTCAACGATCACGACCCGCATAGAACCCTCCTGGATACTTCTCCTCCTGTAATAAATTCCCGTGAGGAATTCATCCGGGTTCGGGTCGCAGGCTTTCCCGCCGGTTAACGGCAACAAAGGTCTATGGCAGAATTTCCAGCGATTTTATCCGGATTCACCAGCAAAATCAGTAATCAAGTCAGGCGGCGCAAGTTTTTGCTCGCGCAGGACGCAACAAAGACTCCCCGTGCAATGTAAAGGGCAGTTTTGCGTGGTCATGTCCGAGTCGGTCGCGCGAGGCAGGTTTTCCGAGGTTTCACTGGGCCGGTCCCCCGATTGCGCGGCAGGTGACCTCCCTGTGCAAGGCCCGGAATCCGGGGTCGCTTCGCAAATAACGCAAATATCTGCAAACATTGCAGATTAGGAATGAAAAACGCTATACACGGACCGGCAAAGCCAGCCCGGGTTCCTGGTTTCGCTGTCTGGCAGAGCGACGGGTTTATACGCTGGCGATGGCCGGCGTGGGGTCCATCGAGAGGAGTCTCCGTGACCAAGCGTGATGTTTTCCAGAGTCTGTCCACGCGCATGGCCGTTTCGGGCCTTCGGCAGAACAATGAACGGGCGGTCATGACCTCTGTCGCCATGGGCGACGGCCTGTCGGCGGCCGAAGTGGCGCGTGCCACCGGGCTTGGGGCCCAGACCGTCGCGCGCATTGTCAACGAGCTGGAGAGCCAGCATCTGCTCTATCGCGGCGAGCCCCGGCGCGGCCAGCGTGGCCAGCCCGCGGTCCCTATCTACGTTGATCCCGATGGTGCCTACAGCATCGGCTGCGAGATCGGCTGGCGCAGCCTGCACATGCTGATTCGCAATATGGGCGGTCAGATTCTGCTCGAGCACCACATCGACTATCCCTATCCGGACTCGGCCTTCCTGATGGCCGAGGTGGTCGACCGCACCCGTGCCATGGTCGATCTGGTGCCCGAAGCGCACCGTGATCGCATCGTCGGCCTGGGTATTGCCAGCCCATCCAACATTGGTCGCAATGCCGATCTGCTGGGCACGCCACTGGAAGTGACCCAGGTCTGGCGCGAACTCGATATCGCCGACCATCTGGAGCGCGAGACGGGTCTCAGCGTCAGCGTGCTCAACGATGGCAATGCCGCCTGCTGGGCCGAACTGGCGGCCCGACCGGTGCCGCGGCCCAGCAATATGGCCTATTTCATCATCAGCACCTTTGTCGGTGCCGGCCTGATTGCTCAGGGGTCGCTGTGGGAAGGGCCGAGCGGCAATTCAGCCAATCTGGGCTCCATGCTGGTCACCGATCGCAACGGACAGCAGACCTTTGTACATCTGATCGCCTCGATCTTCGCCTTCGAGCAGCGGCTGCGGGACGCGGGTCTGGCCGTCCCTCCCGGCAATCCGGCCGAATGGGACTGGAATGCGCTTGAGCCCGTCACGACCGACTGGATCAATGATTCCGCCAGGGCCATCGCCAAGACCATCACCAATACAATGGCAGTCATGGAGTTCAGCCTGGCGGTGGTCGACGGCATCATGCCGCGCGCCATCACCGAACGCCTGGCCTCTCAGGTGCAGTTCTACAGCGATCAGCAGCCTGTGCTGACCTCGGACCGGGCGGTGGTCAAGGTCGGCCTGCGCGGCGCGCTGGCTCCGGCAATGGGCGCAGCCTTGCGCCTGCTGTACCGCCGCTTCTATTCCCGCGATCCCGCCGATCTGCTCGACACCGACAGCGGAAAGGCTGGATAAACCCACGCTGGACAATTGTGATGGTTGGCAATGGCGTGCCCTGCGCTAAGCTTGCCTCTGAACCGCGCCGTCATAGTGCCGGATAGAGGATGCCATAGTGCCCGCACCTGCCCAGTTGATCTCCACCGCCATTGCCGTTCCCGACAATATCCTGCTGCAGAGCGACGTCGCCGCTGCCGCCGGCGACATCTTCGGGCCGCGCTTCCGCGAATTCGATCGCATGGCCAAGGTGTTCGACAGCGCCGGCATTCACAAGCGCCACGCCGCCCGGCCCATTGACTGGTTCCGCCAGCCGCGCAGCTGGCCCGAGCGCACCGCGGTCTATCTCGAGGTCGCCAGCGCGCTCTTCGTTTCGGCCGCCCGCCAGGCGCTCGATGAGGCGGGCCTCTTGCCAACCGATATCGACACGGTCGTCACGGTTTCCTCCACCGGCATTGCCACGCCCTCCATCGAGGCTCGCGTCTCCGGTACGCTGGGCTTCCGCCCCGATATCGAGCGCGTCCCGGTGTTTGGCCTGGGCTGCGCCGGCGGCGTGTCCGGCTTCAGCATTGGCGCGCGGCTGGCCCAGGCGCGCCCCGGCACCAATGTGCTGGTGGTCGCCGTTGAGCTCTGTACGCTGGCCTTCCGCCTTGATGAAATGACCAAGGCCAATGTGGTCGCCACCGCGCTGTTCGGTGACGGCGCCGCCGCCTGCATCCTGCGCGCCGGGGAGGGGGGGCTCGCCACCGTCGAGGCCGCCGGCCAGCATACCTGGCCCGATACGCTCGACATCATGGGCTGGAGCGTTGACCCCCAGGGCTTTGGCGTCATCTTTGATCGCTCCATTCCGCCCTTCGCCGAGGCCGAAATGGGCCCGGCTGTCGATGGCATCCTCCAGCGCAACAATCTTACCCGTAGCCAGGTCGACCGCTTCATCTGCCACCCCGGTGGGGCCAAGGTGGTCGAGGCGCTCGAACATGCGCTCGATCTCGGGCAGGGCGCGCTCGATGTGGAGCGCGACGTGCTGCGCGACTATGGCAATATGTCCGCGCCCACCGTGCTCTTTGTGCTTGATCGCATCCGCCGCGCCGGCCTGCCGAACCGCTCTGTACTCGCCGCCATGGGGCCGGGCTTTTCGGTCAGCTGCGTCTCGCTGGTGGCCGCGGCATGATCTGGTCGGTCCTGCTGCTGATGCTGGTCACCGCCGAGCGTCTGGGGGAGCTGGCGCTGGCCCGACACAACACCAGCCGCCTTTTGGCCCAGGGCGCCGTTGAGCACGCGCCCGGGCACTATGTGCTGATCGTCGCGCTGCATACGGCCTGGCTGGTGGGGCTGTGGCTGCTGGCCTGGAACCGCTCCATCGACACGGCCTGGCTGCTGGTGTTCGTCGTCTTGCAGGGCTTGCGCGTCTGGGTGCTGGCGACGCTGGGGCCGCGCTGGACCACCCGCATTATCGTGTTGCCCAGCGCGCCGCTGGTCGCCAAAGGCCCCTATCGCTTCATCTCGCACCCCAACTACGTCGTGGTCATCGGCGAGATCGCCGTGCTGCCGCTGGTCTTTGGCCTGAGCTGGTTCGCGCTGGTGTTCTCGGTGCTCAATGCCGGTGTGCTGTGGATCCGCATCCGCGCCGAGAACGCCGCCTTGAGGGGTCAGCCGATCTGATAGGGCACGATGCTGCGGCGGTCGGCGTCTATGGAGATGCCGGCGCCCAGCGGCGGCACCGAGCGCTGCGGACAGCTGCGCCGTTCGCAGATGCGGCAGGAGATGCCGATGGGGTCAAAGCGGTCGCGCGCCGCATCGACATCGCTGCCATAGACCAGCCGATTGGCATGGCTGATTTCGCAGCCCAGCGCATAGGCATAGCGCCGGGTGATGCCATGATAACCACCGCTGCGCTTCTCGCTCGACCAGGCCAGGCAGAGGTAGCGATTGCCATCGGGCGTTTCGGCCAATTGCCGGATGATCTGGCCATGCGCCTCAAAGGCGCGATGCACATTCCACAGCGGACAGGCGCCGCCGAAGCGGGCAAATTGCAGCGCCGTGGCCGAATGGCGCTTGGTAATGGTTCCCGCCGCATCCACCCGGGCAAAAAAGAACGGCACGCCCCGCTCACGCGGCCGCTGCATGGTGGAGAGGCGATGCGCCACCTGTTCGAGACTGGCCCCGAACAATTGCCCTAACTCCTCGATGTCATAGCGATGCGCCTCGGCCGCCTTGAGATAGGCGCCGTAGGGCATCTGCAGCGCCCCGGCGAAGTAATTGGCCAGGCCCATGCGGGCAATGGCCCGCGCGTCGGCGGTCTTGAAACTGGCGGCATCGAGCAATTGGTCGAGCAGCGTCGTCTGCTCCATGCCTGCGAGGTGCGCCGCGATCTGGAAGAATTGTGAGCTGGGCTCGAGCCGCGTGTTGATCGACAGCGTCCGCCCGGCGCGGTCGAATTCCTTGATCACCTCGGGCCGGTTGGGCGCCGTCAGCACCACGCGCAAGTCATGGGCTTCCTGGCAATAGGCGATCAGCCGATTGAGCCGGTCGGGGCCGAATTCGCCCAGCTCGGTCGCCAGCGCCTCGGCGGCGCGGTCCAGCGGGTCAATGTAATTGTCGGCATAGTGGAAGAAGTCGCGCACCTCTTCATAGGCCGTCTGCATGCCCGATTGCGGGTCGCGCGTCAGCGCCGCGTCCACGCTGGTGAGCCGTTCATTGCTCTTGCGATAGGCCTCGTAAAGCGTCAGCAGCGCCCGCGCCATGTCGGGCGCATTGGCGGTGACGGTCTTGAGTTCCTGCAGGTTCGGGACCGACTCGCCGAACAGCGGATCGGCCATGGCCTCGCGCAGGTCGGCCAGGAGGCGGTCGGACCCATCGGTCATCAGGCTTGAGAGGTCGAGATTGAACCCGTCCGCCAGCGCCAGCATCACCGAGGCGGTCAGCGGCCGCTGGTTGGATTCGATCTGGTTGACATAGGAGGCCGAGATATCGAGCCGCGCCGCCAGCTCGGCCTGCGTCAGCCGGTGCTGGTTGCGCAGCGCCCGCAGCCGGGCTCCGGCGAAGATCTTGCGTGTCGCCATCTTCACAAATCCACAAAATTACAATTTTGGCTCTGTGTGATTGTAACACCTGCGCCATTTGCTGTCTTGGGGGATCATGCGTCGCGCGCTAGTCTGGGTTCACCAGTGGAGGGGTCTCATGCAGAAAATCATCGCCGAACTCGAAGACAAGCGCGCCCAGGCGCGGCTCGGCGGCGGGCAGCGGCGCATTGATACCCAGCATGGCAAGGGCAAGCTCACCGCCCGGGAACGGCTCGATGTGCTGCTCGATCCCGGCAGCTTTGAAGAATACGACATGTTCGTCACCCATCGGGCGACCGACTTCGACATGGCCGACACCATCATTCCCGGCGATGGCGTGGTCACCGGCTGGGGCACCATCGAGGGGCGCCTGGTCTATGTGTTCAGCCAGGATTTTACTGTGTTCGGCGGCTCGCTGAGCGAAACCCACGCCAAAAAGATCTGCAAGATCATGGATCTGGCTATGCAGAATGGCGCGCCGGTCATTGGCCTCAATGATAGCGGCGGCGCCCGCATCCAGGAGGGCGTGGCGAGCCTGGGCGGCTATGCCGATGTGTTCTGGCGCAATACCCAGGCCTCTGGCGCCATTCCGCAGATTTCGGTGATCATGGGCCCCTGCGCCGGCGGCGCTGTCTATTCCCCGGCCATGACCGACTTCATCTATATGGTCAAAGACACCAGCTACATGTTTGTGACTGGTCCGGACGTGGTCAAGACCGTGACCAATGAGAGCGTTACCCAGGAAGAGCTGGGCGGCGCCACCACCCATACCAAGATTTCCTCGGTGGCTGACGCGGCCTTCGAAAACGACATCGAAACCCTGCTCGAAGTGCGCCGCCTCTATAGCTTCCTGCCGCTCGCTGCCGGGCAGAAGCCGCCGCATCGCCCCACGCATGACACCGGCTATCGTGACGAGCCGAGCCTGGATACCATCATCCCCGATAGTGCCAACAAGCCCTACGACATGCGCGAGGTGATCGAGAAGATCGCCGACGAGGGCGATTTCCTCGAAATCCAGAGGGATCACGCCGGCAATATCCTGTGCGGTTTCATCCGCATGGGCGGCGATACCGTCGGCGTCGTCGCCAACCAGCCGCTGGTGCTGGCCGGATGCCTCGACATCAACGCATCCAAGAAAGCCGCGCGCTTCATCCGCTTCTGCGACAGCTTTGAAATCCCCATCCTGACCCTGGTCGACGTGCCCGGCTTCCTGCCCGGCGTGGCGCAGGAATATGGCGGCATCATCAAGCATGGCGCGAAGCTTTTGTTCGCCTATGCCGAGGCATCCGTGCCGCTGGTCACCGTCATTACGCGCAAAGCCTATGGCGGCGCCTATGACGTGATGGCATCCAAGCACATCAAGGCCGACGTCAACTATGCCTGGCCCTCGGCCGAAATCGCCGTGATGGGCGCCAAGGGCGCGACGGAAATCCTCTATCGCTCCGAACTGGGCGACAAGGACAAGATCGCCCAGCGCACCGCCGATTACGAAGCCCGCTTCGCCAACCCCTTTGTGGCCGCCGAACGCGGCTTCATCGACGACGTCATCATGCCCCACGGCACCCGCCGCCGCGTCATCCGCGCCTTCTCGACCCTGCGCAACAAGAGCGTGCAGGGGCCCAAGAAGAAGCACGACAACATTCCATTGTGAGGAGCTGAGCCATGATCACCAAACTCCTCATCGCCAATCGCGGCGAGATTGCTTGCCGGGTCATCAAGACCGCCAAGAAGATGGGTATCGCCACGGTCGCGGTCTATTCCGATGCCGACCGCGAGGCGCTGCATGTGCGCATGGCTGATGAGGCCGTCCACATCGGCCCGTCCCCGGCCAAGGACAGCTATCTGCAGATCGACAAGATCATTGCCGCCTGCAAGGCCACCGGCGCCCAGGCGGTGCATCCCGGCTATGGCTTCCTGTCGGAAAACCCCAAATTTGCCGAGGCGCTGCAGGCGGCCGGCCTCATCTTCGTCGGCCCGCCGGTCAAAGCCATCGAGGCCATGGGCGACAAGATCACCAGTAAGAAGCTCGCTGCGGCCGCCGGTGTCTCCACTGTGCCTGGCCACATGGGCCTGATCGACGACGCCGAACACGCGGTGACGATCGCCAAGTCGATCGGCTATCCGGTGATGATCAAGGCCTCGGCCGGTGGCGGCGGCAAGGGCATGCGCATCGCCCACAATGACGCCGAGGCCCGCGAGGGCTTCGAGCGCTCCAAATCCGAAGCGGCGTCGAGCTTCGGCGATGATCGCATCTTCATCGAGAAATTCGTCACCGAGCCGCGCCACATCGAAATCCAGCTCATCGGCGATAGCCACGGCAATGTGCTCTATCTCAACGAGCGCGAATGCTCGATCCAGCGCCGCAACCAGAAGGTCATCGAAGAGGCGCCGTCGCCCTTCCTTGACGAAGCCACCCGCAAGGCCATGGGCGAACAGTCGGTCGCCCTGGCCAAGGCCGTGGGCTACACCAGCGCCGGCACGGTGGAATTCATTGTCGACAAGGACCGCAACTTCTACTTCCTCGAGATGAACACCCGTCTCCAGGTCGAGCATCCGGTGACCGAGCTGATCACCGGGCTGGATCTGGTGGAGCTGATGATCCGCGCCGCCAATGGCGAAAAGCTGCCGCTGACCCAGAGCCAGGTGCAGCGCAAGGGCTGGGCCATTGAAAGCCGGCTTTATGCCGAGGATCCCTATCGCAACTTCCTGCCCTCGACCGGCCGGTTGACACGCTATCGCCCGCCGGCGGAAAGCGCTGCGGAAACGCTGCATGTGCGCAATGACACCGGCGTCTTCGAGGGCGGCGAGATCTCCACCTTCTACGATCCGATGATCGCCAAGCTCTGCACCTGGGCGCCGACGCGCATCGCCGCCATCGACGCCATGGCCGTGGCGCTCGACAGTTTTGAGGTCGAAGGCGTCGGCAACAATCTGCCGTTCCTCTCCACCGTCATGGAGCAGACCCGCTTCCGCGACGGGCGGCTGACCACCGGCTATATCGCCGAGGAATTCCCCGAGGGCTTCCATGGCGCCGCGCTCAGCGATCAGCATCGCCTGGACGTTGCCGCTGCTGCCGCCCTGCTGATGAGCCGCCGCGCCGATGTCACTGACGGCGGCCGCGCCGAGCGGCGCTGGCATATCCAGATTGGCGACCACGCCCTGCCGGTCAGCATCGGCAGCACATCCGATGGCTACACTGTTTCCGCCGATTGGCGCAGCCAGGCCGCGCATCTGCACTGGCAGCCGGGTGATCGCCTGGCCACCATCGAGTGGTCGGATGGCCGCACCTCGGTGCTCAAGATTGACACCACCACCTCGGGCTTCCGCATCCGTTATCGCGGCGCCGATCTCAAGGTGCTGGTGCTGGCGCCGCATGTGGCGGGCCTGCTCAAGCACATGCCCATCAAGCTGCCGCCCGACATGAGCCGGTTCCTGCTCTGCCCCATGCCGGGGCAGGTGGTGCGCATCGATGTCGCCGAAGGCGATATCGTCGAGGACGGCCAGACCCTGGCCATTGTCGAGGCCATGAAGATGGAAAACGTGCTCAAGGCCGAAAAGCGCGCCCGCGTCAGCAAGGTCCACGCCGTGGCCGGCGCCGTGCTGGCGGTCGATCAGGTGATCCTCGAATTCGAGGCCGTATGATGAGCGATACTGTTGCTACAGTATTGGCTCTTTCGCATCCCTCCCCCTTGAGGGGAGGGAATGAGGGAGGGGGTCCATCAGTGAATCACTGTACCACCCCCCACCCCAACCCTCCCCCTCAAGGGGGGAGGGAGACGCAGGCCGACCGGCCCGTTCACGGAGGCAGCATTGTCTGAGAACCGCGAGAAATGGGCCAAGCTCGCCCAAAAGGAGCTTCGCGACACGTCAGTGGAGTCGCTGACCCGCGACTATGGCGGCATTCCGGTGCAGCCGGTCTATTTCGGCGCGGGCGGCGAAGTCCCCGGCGCCGAGCCGTTCACCCGCGGCGTGCGCGCCACCATGTATGCCAACCGGCCCTGGACCATCCGCCAATATGCCGGCTTCTCCACCGCGCGGGAGTCCAATGCCTTTTATCGCCAGGCGCTGGAAAAAGGCCAGAAGGGCCTTTCGGTCGCCTTCGATCTGGCCACCCATCGCGGCTATGACAGCGACCATCCGCGCGTGGTCGGCGATGTCGGCAAGGCCGGCGTGGCCATCGACTCTGTCGAGGACATGAAGATCCTGTTCGATGGCATTCCGCTCGATCAGATGAGCGTCTCCATGACCATGAATGGCGCGGTGATCCCCGTGCTGGCCATGTTCATCGTTGCCGCCGAAGAGCAGGGCGTGCCGCAGGCCAAGCTCGACGGGACCATCCAGAACGACATCCTCAAGGAGTTCATGGTCCGCAACACCTATATCTACCCGCCCGAGCCCAGCATGCGCATCGTCGGCGATATCATCGCCCATACCGCCCAGCACATGCCCAAGTTCAACTCGATCTCGATTTCGGGCTACCACATGCATGAGGCCGGGGCGACGGCGGTGCAGGAGCTGGCCTATACCCTGGCCGACGGCATGGAATATGTCCGCGCCGCCCAGGCCCGTGGCCTCGATATCGATGCCTTCGCCGGCCGGCTGAGCTTCTTTTTCGGCATCGGCATGAACTTCTTCCTCGAAGTCGCCAAGCTCCGCGCGGCCCGCCAGCTGTGGAGCGAGATCATGACCGGGCTGGGCGCCAAGGATGCGCGCAGCAAAATGCTGCGCACCCATTGCCAGACGTCCGGCGTGTCGCTGACCGAGCAGGACCCACACAACAATATCGTACGCACCACCATCGAGGCGCTGGCCGCCACCCTGGGCGGTACGCAGAGCCTCCACACCAATAGCTTCGACGAGGCCATCGCCCTGCCGACGGAATTTTCCAGCCGCATTGCCCGCAATACCCAGCTGATCCTGCAGCACGAAAGCCGCATCACCGATGTGGTCGATCCGCTCGGCGGCTCCTATTATGTCGAGGCGCTGACGGCTGAGCTGGTCAAGGGCGCCAAGGCGCTGATCGGCCAGGCCGAGGCGCTTGGCGGCATGACCCGGGCTGTGCAGTCCGGCCAGCCCAAGCTCGAGATCGAAAAGGCCGCCGCCCTGCGCCAGGCCCGCGTCGATCGTGGCGAGGATGTCATTGTCGGCGTCAACCGCTACCGCCTCGATGTCGAGGACGCCATCGAGGTGCGCGACATCGACAATGCCAAGGTGCGGCTCGAACAGATGGCGCTGTTGAGCAAGGTCCGCGCCAGCCGTGACGAGGCGCGTTGCCAGTCGATGCTGGCGGCCCTGCGCGAGTTTGCCGCCAAGGACGAGGGCAATCTGCTCGAGGCCGCCATCGAGGCCGCCCGCGCCCGCGCCACGCTGGGCGAGATCAGCCAGGCCATGGAAGACGTGTTCGGCCGCCACCATGCGGTCACCCGCGTCATCTCGGGCGTCTATGCCGAAGGCTATGGCGACGACCCCGAGTTCAAATCCATCTCCGGCCGCATTGCCGCCTTCAAGGCCGCACGGGGCCGCTCCCCTTCCATCTTCATCGCCAAGATGGGCCAGGATGGCCATGATCGCGGCGCCAAGGTTATCGCCTCGGCCTTCGCCGATCTCGGCTTTACCGTCCATATGGGCGATCTCTTTGAGACCGCTCCCGAAGTGGCCGCCCATGTCGATGAGCTCAAGGTCGATGCCGTCGGTGTCTCCTCGCTGGCCGCCGGGCACAAGACACTGGTGCCCGAGCTGATCGCGGCGCTCGGCGACCGCGACCTCAACGACGTCACCGTTATCGTCGGCGGCGTCATCCCCGAGCAGGACTATGATTTCCTGCTCGATTGCGGCGTCGCGGCCATCTTCGGCCCCGGCACAAATGTGCTGAGCGCGGCATTCTCCGTGCTCAGCCAGATCGAGGGAAGGCTCTCCAACCGATGATCGGCCGCCTCAACCACATCGCCATTGCCGTGCCGGACCTCGCAGCCGCATCGGCTAAATATCGCGATCTCCTGGGCGCCAAGGTCGGCGCGCCCCAGGCCTTGCCTGAGCATGGCGTCACCGTGGTGTTTATCGATGCCGGCAACACCAAGGTGGAACTGCTCGAGCCGCTGGGCGCGGCTTCGCCCATCGCGGCTTTCCTTGCCAAGTCGCCGGCGGGCGGCATGCATCATGTCTGTTTTGAGGTGCCCGACATCGCGGCGGCCGCTGCGACGCTCACCGCCGGCGGTGCCAGGGTGCTCGGTGACGGCAAGCCCAGAACCGGCGCGCATGGCAATCCGGTGCTCTTCCTCCATCCCAAAGACTTCGACGGCACGCTGATCGAGCTCGAAGAGGTGGGCGGCTAGGCCGGTAGATGGGCGAACCCCCACCCATCAGGCCATAGGGGCGATGCCCGAATGGCGCCGTCAGGTGGGGGTGGTCAGCTTCGGTCGTCAGACCCTTACTGCGCAGCCATGGTCTGCGGCAGGTCGAGGCCAGCCAGCAGGCGGGCGCGGCGCAGGCTTTCGGGCTGCTCGCTGCGGTGGCGGTGGCCGATTTCCATCATCATCACCGTGCCGGGCAGCACGTTGAGATCGGCAAAAATGCCGTCCCAATCGATATCGCCCCAGCCCAGCGGCATGTGCAGATCGCCAATGCCCATGGCGGTGTTTTCCTGCGGGAAGAAGGGCTTGTAGAAGCCCTGCGGACGGCCAAAGCTGTCGTGCACATGCAGATGCCCGGTCACCGGCGCCATGGCGGCGATTTCGGCGCGGAAGTCGAGGCCCTTGTAGGTGCTTTCGATATAGGCGTGGCTGAAGTCGATCAGCGCCACCACATTGGGGTGATTCACGGCTTTGACGGTCTCGGCCACCTGGGTCGGGGTCTGGCGATACTGGCCCAGTTCGGTGGTGAAGATGTTTTCCAGCGCAATGCGCACGCCATAGGGGCGGGCAAAGTCAGCCAGATCGGTCAGCGCTTCGCGTTCACGCTGGTCGGCATTGGCGCGCTCGACGATCTGGTCGGCGCGCAGGGCGCCGCTGTGCTGCACCAGGATACGCGCGTCGATGCGGTCACACACTTCCACCAGTGCCTTGGCGGCGGCCAGCTGGAACGGCAGGGTCTCGGGGTCCATGAAATTGGACGAGACCAGGCCATGCACGGTGTAGCGGAAATCGAACTGGCTGGTGATGGCGACCAGACGCTCCAGCCGCTCGGGCAGGATGCGGCCGCCGGTGATCAGGTCGATGCTGGTCAGGGCCAGCTCGACCGTGTCCACGCCGATCTCGGCGAGGCGGCGCAGATCGGCTTCCAGGCTGAACAGCTCGCCGTCGTTAGAGCCGGCGTTGAAGCCAGTCGCGATGATATTGCTCATGAAAAATCTCCAAAAAGACTGTGGATCAGGCGTTGATACGGGCGCGGGTGGCGGCGCTATTGGCGTCGCCCAGATCGACGCGACGGCCCGTGTTGTGGTCGAACACATGGGCGTCCACGGCAGCGAAGCTGAGGTGGATCGGCATGCCGGTGCCCAGGGCATCGCTGCTGGTGTCCACTGCGATCAGGCGGCTGCCATCGACGGTGGCATAGATCAGGCGCGAGGCGCCCAGCTCTTCGGTATAGTCGACCACTGCGGCCATGGCGCCCTTGGCGTCGGCCGCAACGCGCTGCACCAGCTCGGGGCGCACGCCCAGCGACACTTCCCGGCTGACCAGGCCCTGGCCGAGGCCCGGCAAATGCATCATGCCGCCCTGGCCATGACGGAAATAGCCGTCCTCGCCAAAGAAGCCGCGCACCAGGTTCATGGCCGGCGAACCGATGAAGTCGGCGACAAACAGGCTTGCCGGGTTGTGATAGACCTCGCTGGGCTTGCCCACCTGTTCTACGACGCCGGCATTCATGATGATCAGCCGGTCGGCCAGGGTCATGGCCTCGGTCTGGTCATGCGTCACGAACACCGAGGTGACGCCCAGGCTCCGGTGCAGATTGCGCACTTCGGCGCGCATGGCCACGCGCAGCTTGGCGTCGAGGTTGGAGAACGGCTCGTCAAACAGGAACACCTTGGGCTCGCGCACCATGGCGCGGGCCATGGCCACGCGCTGGCGCTGGCCGCCCGACAGCTCGCCCGGCTTGCGGTCGAGATAGGGATCAAGGCTGACAGACTTGGCCACCTTGAGCACCTTGGCGTCGCGCTCGGCGCGCGGCATGCCGGCAACCTTGAGCGCATAGCCGATGTTCTGGCGCACGCTCATATGCGGATAGAGCGCATAGTTCTGGAACACCATGGCGCAGCCGCGCTCGCGCGGCTCGAGCTTGTTGACCACTTTGCCGCCGATGGCGATTTCGCCTTCGGTGATATCTTCAAGGCCGGCGATCATGCGCAGCAGGGTCGACTTGCCGCAGCCCGAGGGCCCCAGGATCACGACGAACTCGCCGGCTTCGATCTCGACGTCCACGCCGTGCACGACATTGTTCTTCTGGTAGCGCTTCTTGACGCCAGAAAGGCTGATGGCTGACATGGTGGATCTCACTTGTCTTTGGAAATAAGGCCGCGCACGAACCAGCGCTGCATGAAGGCAACCACCAGGAGCGGCGGCAGCATGATGATGAGGGCGCCCGCCATGGTGACGTTCCAGTCGGGCAGGCCAGTGGGGTCGGGGATCAGCGCCTTGAGCTGCATCACCACGGTGCCATAGGTGGCCCGGTCGGTGGTGATCAGCAGCGGCCAGAGGTACTGGTTCCAGCTCGACACGAACATGATGGTGGCCAGCGCCAGCATATTGGTGCGGCTGAGCGGGATCAGCACTTCCCAGAAGAAGCGCAGCGGACCCGAGCCATCCATCTTGGAGGCCTCCACCAGCTCATCAGGAATGGTCATGAAGAACTGGCGGTAGAGGAAGGTACCGGTGGCCGTGGCCACCAGCGGCAGGATCATGCCGGGGTAGGAGTTGAGCAGGTTCCATTCCAGCGACACCTGCACGCCCGACAGGGTCTGGATCAGCCAGCTGATCCCCGTCACATCCAGCAGGACCTGCAGCGGCTGCAGGGCATTGGCGGCAATGGCATAGGTGGGCACGATGCGCACTTCGAGCGGCAGCATCAGCGTCATGAAGATCAGCCAGAAGCAGACCATGCGGGCGCGGAAGTTGAAGAACACGATGGCAAAGGCCGACAGCGATGCCAGCACGATCTTGCCGATGGTCACGCCCGAAGCCACCAGGAAGCTGTTGAGCATCTTGGGGCCGAGGTCGGCGCGGTCCCAAGCGGCCTGCAGGTTTTCCAGCAGATGCGAGGAGGGCCACAGGTTGATCGGCACCTGGGTGACTTCCTGGATGGATTGGCTGCCGGCCACGAAGGTGATCCAGAACGGCAGCAGCACCAGCATCAGGCCCAGGATCATCACGCCATAGCTGATGGCGTCGAAAATAGGGGAGCGTTCGATCATGATCGGCCTCTCAATGGTAGTGAACGCGCTTTTCAACCCAGGTGAACTGGATGATGGTCAGCGCAATGACCAGGAGCATCAGCACGATCGACTGGGCAGCGGCGCCCGAATAGTCGAAGCCTTTGAAGCCGTCGAAATAGATCTTGTAGACCATCACTTCGGTGGACCCGAACGGGCCGCCCTCGGTCATGGTGTCGATGAGCCCGAAGCTGTCGGTGAAGCTCGATATCAGGTTCATAATGAGCAGGAAGAACACCGTCGGCGCGATCAGCGGCAACTGCAGATCCATCATGCGGCGGAACGGACGGGCGCCATCCATGGCCCCGGCTTCCGACAGGGAACGCGGGATCATCTGCAAGGCGGCCAAAAAGAAGATGAAATTATAGCCGATGCCCAGCCAGGCGTGGCAGACAATGACCATGCCCAGCGCCTGCCAGCCATTGATGGCGGGGTTCCAGATGCCCGGCCACATCTGATTGATGGCGCCGATCAGCCCGGACTCGGGCGCAAAGATGAAGCGGAACGCAACGCCGGCGGCCGGCGCGGCAATGGCATAAGGCCAGACATAGACCGACTGGAACAGCTTGGTGCCCTTGAGCGCCCGGTCGGCAAACACCGCCAGCGTCAGCGCCACGGCCATCGACAGCAAGGTCGTCACGGTGGCGTAGAACGTGCTGCGGCCCACCACGGTCCAATATTCGGAATCCCGGAAGATGGCGGCGAAATTGTCCCAGCCCACCCAGGTATTGCCGCCACCCCAGGGCTGCTCGAGCGTGAAGGCCCAGTAGAGCGCCTGCGAGGTTGGCCAGTAGAAGAACACCAGGACCAGCAGCAGCTGCGGGCCGATGAGCAGCCATGGCAGTGTGCCATTGCGATAGAAAGCGCGTCGTTCCATGGGACATCCGCCAAATTGTCAAATAAAGGGACGCGCGGACAGCCGGAGCTGTCCGCGCGCGGGTCGTTCAGATCAGGGGAGCTGAGCGTCCTTGTAGGTGGCCTGGAAGCGACGCAGGATTTCATTGCCCTTGGCGTCGAAGGCTTCGAGGCTTTCCTTGACCGGCTTGTTGTTGAACAGCACGTCCTGGATGGTCTTGACCATTTCGGCGCGGATCGAGGCGTAGTTGCCCAGGCGGATACCGCGGGTGTTCTCGGTCGGCGGGGTGAAGGTCAGGCTTTCGATGGCCTTTTCGCGGCCCTTATAGGGAGCGGCGTCGTAGAAGCCATTGGCCTTCATGGCCTCAAAGCCGGTGTTGGTCACCGGGATGTAGCCGGTCACGGTCGACCACCATTCGGCCTGCTTGGGAGTGGCGAGGAAGTTGAAGAACGCAGCGGCGCCCTTGTATTCTTCTTCGGTCTTGCCCTTGAGGGTCCACAGCGAAGCACCGCCGACGAGGCTGTTGGTGCGTTCATGGCCTTCCATCATGGGCAGCATGGCGACTTCCCAATGCAGCTCCGGAATGGCCTTGGCAGTCACGCTGCCGTGGCCGGCAACCGAGCCCGAGAACACCTGGCAATGGCCATTGGCGAAGGAGTCCAGCTCGGTCTCGCCGGTTTCCTTGCTCTTGTTGATGAACAGACCCTCGTCGTACATCTTCTTGATCCAGGTCAGCTGGTCCACGAACAGACCCTTGCTGGCCGCCATTTCGGCATCGAGGCCACCAAAGCCATTGCCCAGGGTGGCGATCGGCTGGTTGTGGATGGCCGAGAACTGCTCAAACCACTGCCACACGCCGGCAGCGTCAAAGGCGACCGGGCATTCATAGCCGGCGGCCTTCATCTTGCGGGCGACGTCTTCCACCTGGGTCCAGGTGGTCGGCAGGCCTTCGAAGCCAACCTTGGCCAGGGCGTCGGTGTTGTAATAGATCATCGCGGTCGAGGAGTTGAACGGCATCGACAGCAGTTCACCCTTGGAGGTGGAATAGTACGACGCGATACCGGAGAAGTAGTTGCTCCAGTCGATGTCGTAGCCGTTCTGGCTCATCAGGTCCTTGATCGGCAGATAGGCCTGGCTCAGCATCAGGTCGAGCGTGCCGGCGTCGAAGATCTGGCTGATCGTGGGCTGCTTGTTAGCGCGGAAGGCCGCGATCGTGTTCTGCAGATTGGTGTCGTAGTCGTTCTGGCTGGTGCAGACGATTTCATAGTCAGCCTGGGAGGCATTGAAATCCTTGCACATTTCCTGGATGCGGTCGGACAGGTCGCCCGACAGGCCATACCAGAAGTCGAACTTGGTCTGCGCCGTGGCCGGAACGGAGGCCAGGGCCAGAACGGTGAGGGAGGACGCTGCACCGAGCAGCCAATTGCGTGTCATTTGGATCGTCTCCGAATAGGGGTGCCAAGGGCGGCGGGCGGACTCCTATGCGGGCTTCTTGACGTTTGCCTTGCGGATCAGTGACCATTCACCGACAGTTTCGTGACTCACCGATGACGCCCGGCATTCGCCAGAATGTCATCAAAATCGGCTAGCGCAGGCAGGTCTGCACGCCCGAAAACCAGAAGTAGAAATGGCTCGCCTATGAACTCCGTCGCCCTGGGGGACCTGGTCCTCACCAATGCCCGTATCGTCATGGCCAATGAGGTCGTGGAGGGCTCGGTTCGGGTCGATGGCGGCGTCATCACCGACGTGGGCACGCCCAGCCGCACCGGCGTCGACCTCGATGGCGACTATCTCATACCGGGCCTGGTCGAGCTGCATACCGATCATCTCGAAACCCACTACGCACCGCGTCCACGCGTGCGCTGGAACCCGGTGGCTGCGGTGCAGGCGCATGACGCCCAGATCGCCGCCTCCGGCATCACCACTGTGCTGGATGCCATCCGCGTCGGCCTCGATGAGGATACCGACGTCACCGCCACCGAAATGCGCATTCTGGCCGATGCCATTGCCGCCGGCAGCCAGGCCGGTCGCCTGCGCGCCGAACACCATATCCACCTGCGCTGCGAAGTCTCTGCCCCCGATTGCCTGGACAGCTTCAACCTCTATCTCGACGATCCGCAGGTGCGCCTCGCCTCGCTGATGGACCACACCCCCGGCCAGCGCCAGTTCACCAGCATGGACGCCTGCCGCGCCTATTATCAGGGCAAGCGCAAGATGAGCGATGCCGAGTTCAACGGCTTCGTCGAGCGGCGCAATGCCGATTCCATCCGCTATGCCGGCAAGCATCGCCGCGCCCTGGCCTCCGCCTGCCAGGAGCTCGGCATTGTCATGGCCAGCCATGACGACGCCACCCGCGACCATGTCGAGGAAGCCGTGGCCCTGGGCATCGAGGTCGCCGAATTCCCCACCACCATTGAGGCGGCCCGTGCCTCGCGCCAGGCCGGCATGGCCATTCTGATGGGCGGCCCCAATATGGTGCGTGGTGGCTCGCATTCCGGCAATGTCTCCGCCCGTGCCTTGGCCGAGGCCGACCTGCTCGATATTCTCTCGTCCGACTACATTCCCTTCTCCATGTTGCAGTCGGCCTTCGCCCTTGCCGACAGCGTGGAATCGGTCAGCCTCTCCAAGGCTATCCAGCTGGTCACCAAGCGCCCCGCCGAAGCCGCCGGTTTCCATGACCGCGGCGAGATCGCCATCGGCAAGCGCGCCGACTTCGTGCATCTGCGTGTCGAGGATGGCATTCCCATCGTGCTGACCGTGTGGCGTCAGGGACGCCGGGTCATATGAGGGGCAGTTTCGTCGCCGTTGTCGGCCCCAGCGGCGCCGGCAAGGACAGCCTGATCGCCTATGCCCGCGAAAAGCTCGGGGCAGGGGGCCAGGTGTGCTTTGTCCGCCGCGTGGTGACCCGTCAGGCCGATGGCGGCAGCGAGGACCACGACAGCCTTGATGACGCCAGCTTCGATCAGGCCGAGCGCGACGGCGCCTTTGCCCTCACCTGGGCGGCACACGACCTGCGCTATGGCCTGCCCATTTCGCTTGAGAATGATCTGCGCGCCGGCCGCGTGGTGATTGCCAATCTCTCGCGCGCCATGATCCCGGCGCTGGTCGCCCGCTATCCCGATACCGTGGTGGTCAATGTCTCGGCCGACCGCGACGTCATCGAGAGCCGCCTGGCCAAGCGCGGGCGCGAAACCGCGGCCTCCATCCAGACCCGCCTGGATCGCCGCGTCGCCGAACGCCTGCCCTCGAGCACCGTGCAGATCGACAATTCCGGCGCGCTCGAAACCGCCGGCCAGCAGTTCGTGCACCTGCTGGAGGATCTCGCCAGCCAGGGCGTGCGCCGCTAAACCACCAGTTCCATGCGCTCGGCGGGAAACCGGCTGAGCGCATAGGAGATCGGACTGCCGTCCAGCCTGGCGTCGATCGCCTCCGACACCAGTAGGATCGCCCCGGCGGAGAGGCCCAGCAACTGGGTTTCCTCTGCATCGGCATGGCGTGCCGAAATCCGCGTCGAGGCGCGCACATAATCGTCAATGCCATAGCTGGCGAACACCGCCGTGGTGGAATGCAGCGCCACGACCCGTGCCGCGAAATCGGGAAACTTGCGATAGTCCAGCCAGGTGGTAGCGCGCGATAGCGGCCGCCCGTCCGCGCTGGACAGGCCTTCCACTCGCACCACTTTGGCGCCCGCCTTCAGCCCCAGCGCCTGTGCGACCGCCGCACTGGCATTCTCCAGCCGGTCACTGAGATGGCGCGATGTCAGCGTCTGGGCCTGGCCGGCCAGATTTTCGGAAAAGCGCGTGCGCTTGCCGATGGGATAGCTCAGCCGCTTTGCGCTGCGCACAAAGGTGCCGCGCCCCTGTTCGGCACCCACCACGCCCTCGTCGGCCAGCACGGCCAGCGCCCGCCGCACCGTATGGCGATTGGCCGAAAAGCGCTCGGCCAGCACCGCTTCCGTGGGCAGTCGATCCCCGCTCGCCAGCTTGCCGCCGATGATGTCCAATCGGATGGCATCAGCGATCCGCCGCCACAGCGCGACCCCGCCCAACACATCTTTCGGGTCTGTCATTGCTTTTTCACACGAGAAGCCTAAGAGGGAAATCACGACACTAGTTGTCTAGTTCATTAGACAAATCGAGGCAAGCATGCAAATCGCATCTGATCATCCGGCCCCCGACCGCAAACGCGCGCTCGACGTGCTGGCGGCCGCCCCGGCCCGCGAATTGGCCGCCGTCTGGGACGCCTGGTCCGACAAGCCGGCCACCACCAGGCTGCGCGGTCCCGAGGTGGGGCTGGTGATGGTGCGTGGCCGCGCCGGTGGCGGCGGTGCCCCTTTCAACCTGGGCGAAGCCACCGTCAGCCGCGCCAGCCTGCGCCTGGCCAGCGGCGAGGTCGGCCATGGCTATTGCCTGGGCCGCGACCTGGCCAAGGCCGAGGTCATTGCCACCATCGACGCGCTTTACCAGCGCGATCCCAAGGCCGTTGAGGCCGAGATCATCGCGCCGCTGCAAAAGGCCATCGCCACCGCCGACCAGAAGCGCCGCGACGAAGCCGCCGCAACGCGGGTCGATTTCTTCACCATGGTCCGGGGAGACAACTGAGATGGACACGCTTCTCGACGGCGGTTTTGCCGATCCCGTGCTGCAGTCCCAGACGGCCTTCCGCGCCGTGCTGGATGCACTGGCCAATCCCGGCACGCTGCAGACCCTGGCCATGCCCCAGGCTGCGCCCAGTGCCATGGCCGCCGAACTGGTCAGCATCCTTCTGACCCTGTGCGATCATGACACCAGCCTCTGGCTCGATCACGCCCTGCGCGTCGATGGTGCCCTGGTGGAGTTCCTCGCCTTCCACACTGCCGCACCGTTGACCAGCAGCGCCGGCGACGCGACCTTCGCAGCGGCTTCTGCGGCAGCGCATTTGCCGTCGCTCGACCAGTTCAACCTGGGCACCCAGGAATATCCTGATCGCTCCACCACCATTGTGCTGGCCGTGCCGGCGCTCAGCGGTGGTCCGGTGCTGCGCCTGCGCGGCCCCGGCATCAAGGATCATATCGAGATCAGCCCCCAGGGCCTGCCCGCCGACTTCCTCGGCCAATGGGCTGCCAATCGCGAGCTCTTCCCGCGCGGCATCGATCTGCTGCTGGTCGCTGATGGCCAGGTGCTCGGTCTGCCCCGTTCCACCCGCATCGCTGAGGGACAGTGACATGTATGTAGCCGTCAAAGGCGGGGAAGCCGCCATCGCCAATGCCCATGCCCTGCTCGCCGACCGCCGCCGCGGCGACCGCTCGGTGCCCGGCCTGCGCCTC
Organism: Devosia sp. FKR38; assembly: GCF_005222805.1. Taxonomy (GTDB): domain Bacteria; phylum Pseudomonadota; class Alphaproteobacteria; order Rhizobiales; family Devosiaceae; genus Devosia. The sequence continues at coordinate 460,471 of NZ_STGC01000005.1, forward strand.
GACCAGATCATCCAGCAGATGGGCCTGGCCGTCGACCGCACCATGGGCGAGGGCTCGCTTTACGACACCGAACTGGCCGCTCTTGCGCTGGTCCAGGCTCGCGGTGACCTCATCGAGGCCATCTTCCTGGTCCGCGCCTTCCGCACCACGCTGCCGCGCTTTGGCTATTCCAATCCCGTGCGCACCGAGGCCATGCTGATCGAGAGGCGCATCTCGGCCACCTTCAAGGATCTGCCCGGCGGGCAGATGCTGGGCCCAACCTTTGACTATACCCACCGCCTGCTCGACGCCGGCATTCTCGACGATGTCGTCCCGGCCCCGGTGGCCCGTCCGGCTGAAGACGCTGCCGCGCCGCGCGTCACCGATCTGCTTGGCCGCCAGGGGCTGATCGAGCCCGACGGCGAGACGGACCCCGATCGCCCCGTCGGCGATCTCACCCGCGAACCCCTCGATTTCCCGCTCGACCGCGACCTTCGCCTGCAGGCGCTGGCCCGGGGCGACGAAGGGTTCCTGCTGGCCCTGGCCTATTCCACCCAGCGCGGCTATGGCCGCAACCACCCCTTCGTCGGCGAAATCCGCATCGGCGAGGTCGAGGTCGAATTCGACGTGCCCGAGCTGGGCTTTGCGGTGAACCTGGGTCGCATCCGCGTCACCGAATGCCAGATGGTCAACCAGTTCAAGGGCTCGGCCAAGGTGCCGCCGCAGTTCACTCGCGGCTATGGCCTGGTCTTCGGTCAGGCCGAGCGCAAGGCCATGGCCATGTCGCTGGTCGACCGTGCCCTGCGCGCCCGCGAACTGGGCGAAGACATTGTCGCCCCGGCGCAGGACGAGGAATTCGTCATCTCGCACTCCGACAATGTCCAGGCCACCGGCTTCGTCGAACACCTCAAGCTGCCGCACTATGTCGATTTCCAGGCCGATCTCGACCTTATCCGCCGCATGCGCGCCGAACACGACGCGGCCGCGCTCAAGGAGGCGGCGGAATGACCTTGAGAGGTTGCAGTCGTCCTTCCCTCCCCCTTGAGGGGAGGGATCGAGGGTGGGGGTCGTTAAGTGGCCCACCGATGGACCCCCACCCCCAGCCCCTCCCCTCTAGGGGGAGGGGAGCCGAGCATCGCGCTTTGGAGCACACATCATGACCACCGTCGCCCAATACAATTTCGCCTATCTCGATGAGCAGACCAAGCGGATGATCCGCCGCGCCATCCTCAAGGCGGTGGCCGTGCCCGGCTACCAAGTGCCGTTCAGCTCGCGCGAAATGCCCATGCCTTATGGCTGGGGCACCGGCGGCGTGCAGGTCACGGCCTCGATCATCGGGCCGTCTGACGTGCTCAAGGTCATCGACCAGGGCGCTGACGACACCACCAATGCCGTCTCGATCCGCGCCTTCTTCGCCAAGGTCGCGCAGGTGGAAACCACCACGCGTACTGCCGAGGCCACCATCATCCAGACGCGCCACCGCATTCCCGAAAAGCCCTTGGGCAAGGGTCAGATCCTGGTCTACCAGGTGCCGATCCCCGAGCCGCTGCGCTATCTCGAGCCGCGCGAGACCGAGACGCGCAAGATGCATGCGCTCGAGGAATACGGCCTGATGCACGTCAAGCTCTATGAGGACATCGCGCGCCACGGCCGCATCGCCACCACCTTCGCCTATCCGGTCAAGGTCGAGGGTCGCTATGTCATGGACCCCAGCCCCACGCCCAAGTTCGACAATCCCAAGATGCACATGAGCGCGGCGCTGCAATTGTTCGGCGCCGGCCGCGAGCATCGCATCTATGCCGTGCCGCCGCACACCGAAGTGGTAAGCCTCGACTTCGAGGACCATCCCTTCACCATCCAGCACTTCCCCGAACCCTGCGCCCTGTGTGGTGCGCGTGAAGTCTATCTCGACGAGGTCATTCTCGATGACCACGGCGGGCATATGTTCGTCTGCTCGGACACCGACCATTGCGAAGACCGCCGCGCCGCTGGCCATGTCGGCCCGCTGGGCGTGGCCCAGAAGGCGGCAGAATGATGATGCTTGCTATGGTCCCTGACCATCACCCCCTCCCAACCTCCCCCATCGAGGGGGAGGTGCCGCTCCACTCGTTTGACTCGATCTCGTCCCAACCACCGGCCGATACCTCCCCCTTGATGGGGGCGGCTAGGAGGGGGTGGGGCCCCGCACGCGGAGACCAGAAATGACCACTGAACAACCCCTTCTCCGCGTCAGCAATCTTGCCAAATACTATGGCAGCCGCCTGGGCTGTGCCGATGTGAGCTTTGAGCTCTGGCCCGGCGAAGTCCTGGCCATCGTCGGCGAATCCGGCTCGGGCAAGACCACGCTGCTCAATTCCCTGTCTGCGACGCTCGAACCCAGCGCTGGCGAGACGCTCTATCGCATGCGCGATGGGCAATGGCGCAATATCTATGACCTCAGCGAGGCCGAGCGGCGCTTCCTCGTGCGCACCGACTGGGGCTTTGTGCACCAGAACCCGGCCGATGGCCTGCGCATGACGGTGTCCGCCGGCGCCAATGTCGGCGAGCGGCTGATGGCGGTGGGCGACCGCCACTATGGCAATATCCGCGCCACAGCGCTCGATTGGCTTGGCCGTGTCGAGATCGCCGCTGACCGTATCGATGACCAGCCGCGCTCTTTCTCGGGCGGCATGCGCCAGCGCCTGCAGATCGCCCGTAACCTGGTCACCGGCCCGCGCCTGGTGTTCATGGACGAACCCACCGGCGGCCTCGACGTTTCGGTGCAGGCGCGCCTGCTCGATCTGCTGCGCGGCCTCGTGGGCGAACTGGGCCTCGCGGCCATTGTCGTCACCCACGATCTGGCCGTGGCGCGTCTCCTCAGCCACCGCATGATGGTGATGAAGGACGGTCACGTCATCGAAGCCGGCCTCACCGACCGCGTGCTCGACGACCCGCGCGAACCCTATACCCAGCTGCTCGTCAGCTCGATTTTGCAGGTGTGACCATGACTGCCCTGTCCGTCCAGAACCTCAGCAAGACCTTCACCATGCACCTGCGCGACGGGGTCGTCCTGCCGGTGGTCGCGAATGTCAATTTCCACGTCGAGCCCGGCGAATGCGTCGTGCTGGGCGGCCCATCGGGGGCGGGCAAAAGCTCGATCCTCAAGATGGTCTATGGCAATTACGGCGTTGATGCCGGCGCCATCACCATCCAGCATCACGGCGAAGCGGTCGATCTCGCCACCGCCGATCCGCGCACGGTGCTGACCCTGCGCCGCGACTCCATCGGCTATGTCAGCCAGTTCCTGCGCACTGTGCCACGCGTTTCCGCGCTCGACGTGGTCGCTGAGCCGCTGGTGATCCGCGGCGTCGACAAGACCGAGGCGCAGGGCAGGGCGCGGGAATTGCTGGCCCGGCTCAACCTGCCCGAGCGGCTGTGGAGCCTGCCGCCGGCCACTTTCTCGGGCGGCGAACAGCAGCGCGTCAACATTGCGCGCGGCTTCATCACCGACCATCCCGTGCTGCTGCTCGACGAGCCCACCGCCTCGCTCGACGCCACCAATCGCGCCGTCGTTGTCGCCATGATCGGCGAGAAGAAAGCCCAGGGCGTCGCCCTGCTCGGCATTTTCCACGATGAGGAAGTCCGCGCCCAGGTGGCCGACCGCATCATCGACGTCACCGCCTTTGCCCCGAGGATTGCCGCATGAAAACGCTTGGTATCGAGCCCTTCATCCACCCCACCGCCACGGTGAAAGACTCCACCCTGGGCCGCTACACCGAGGTGGGCGCCGGCTGCACGCTCTATCGGTCGAGTATGGGCGACTATTCCTACTGCGTCAGCAATACCCAGATCGCCTATAGCCAAATCGGCAAATTCGCCAATATCGCTGCCCATGTGCGCATCTATGCCTCCATGCACCCCATGGAGCGCGCCTCGCTGCACCATTTCACCTATCGCTCGGCACAGTTCTTCGAAGGCGAGGAAGACGACCAGGCCTTCTTTGACTGGCGCGCCTCCACGCCCATCACCATCGGCCACGACACCTGGATCGGCCATGGCGCTGTCATCATGCCGGGGATCACCATCGGCAATGGCGCCATCATCGGCTCCAATGCGGTGGTGACCAAGGATGTCGCCGATTTTGCCATCGCCGTGGGCGTGCCGGCGCGGACCATCAAGCAGCGCTTCAGCGACCCCGTCGCCAGCCGGCTGGACGCGCTCAAGTGGTGGGACTGGAGCCACGAGCAGTTGCATCAGGCGCTGCCCGATTTCCGCAAGCTGCCGATCGAAGCCTTCCTCGACAAATACGAGCAGGCCTGATCGTCGCGTCTCAGGGGAGGGGCCCATGCCCCTCCTGACTTCGTCGCTGCGCACTCTGTGACATCCCGCCCCATGTCTCCGGTGCATCGTCATGCAACCGTCACGCAATCGTTACGTCAGTTTCATGGCCCCGCCCTAGGTCTGCCACAGTCAATCGACGGGGCGACCGCATGCTGAAGATCTCCAATGTGACGCGACGGTTTGGTGACAAGATTGCCGTCGACAGCGTGACGCTGGATATTCCCCAGGGCCAGATGGTGGGCATCATCGGCCGCTCCGGCGCCGGCAAGTCCACGCTGCTGCGCATGATCAACCGCCTGGCTGACGTCTCCTCCGGCGTTATCGAATATGACGGTGTCCAGACCAGCACCCTGCGCGGCCAGGCCCTGCGCAACTGGCAACGCGACTGCGCCATGATCTTCCAGCAGTTCAACCTCGTGCCGCGCCTCGATGTCATCACCAATGTGATGCTGGGGCGCCTCAATGGCCGCAACCCGCTGCTCAACCTGCTGCAGCTGTTCACTGCTGACGAGCAGCTGGCCGCGCTCAAGGCGCTGGAGCGTCTCGACATCGCCCAGACCGCCACGCAATGGGCCCAGACCCTGTCGGGCGGCCAGCAGCAACGCGTCGCCATCGCCCGCGCCCTGATGCAGGGCCCCAAGCTCATTCTGGCTGACGAACCCATCGCCAGCCTCGATCCGCGCAATGCCCAGATCGTCATGGACAGCCTGCGCGACATCAATGCCGAGGGCATTACCGTCATCACCAACCTGCACACGCTCGACACGGCCCGCGCCTATTGCGAGCGCATCGTCGGCATGAGCGCGGGCAAGGTGGTTTTCGATGGCACGCCCGACCAGCTCACCACTGATGTGGCGCGCACCATTTACGGCGCCGATGGGCTCAAGGAAGCCTTCTCGGAAGCCATGACCTCGACCGCTATCGCGCCGCTCGTCGCTCCCACTGTCCGGAGCATGGACGCAACGTCGACGTCCTAACCCCGTTCCGCTGCCGGAAGCTCCGGCATGCCGACATCCTCGCGTTCCCAAAGGAGACTTCCATGACCGCGATCCGTACCGTTCTGCTGGCCGGCGTTGCCGCCATCGCCCTGACCTCTGGCGTGTTCGCCCAGGACAATGTCCTGCGCATCGGCCTGCTCGGTGGCGAAAACGAAGCCGACCGTCTGCGCGACAACCAGTGCCTGGTTGACCTGATGAAGGCCGAGCTGGGCTTTTCCGACGTGCAGCTGTTCCCCGCTGCAGACTACAATGGCGTGATCCAGGGCCTGCTGGGCGGCACGCTTGACTACGCCGAACTCGGCGCCTCCGCCTATGCTGCGATCTACCTCCAGGATCCCAAGGCTGTTGAGCCGATCCTGACCACCGAGCAGACCGACGGCGCGACCGGCTACTACTCGATCATGCTCGCCCGCAAGGACAGCGGCATCGCCACCCTGGCCGACATGAAGGGCAAGAAGCTCGGCTTCGCTGACCCGGATTCGACCTCGGGCTACCTGGTTCCGGTCGTGGCCCTGCCCAACGACATCAAGATGCCCGTCGAGGAATTCTTCTCCGAGACCGGCTTTGGCGGCGGCCATGAGAACCTGGTTCTCGCCGTGCTGGATGGCCAGTTTGACGCCGGCGTCACCTGGGGTTCGGGCGTTGGTGAGTTCTCCGAAGGCTACACCTCCGGCAACATCCGCTCGATGGTCGACAAGGGCATGCTCGACATGGAAGACGTTGTCGAGCTGTGGAAGTCGCCGCTGATCCCGAACGGCCCGATCGTGCTGCGGTCCAGCATGGACCAGGCAACCAAGGACAAGATCGAAGCCTTCCTCAAGGCCCTGCCGGAAACCAACTACGAGTGCTTCCGCGCGGCTCAGGCCGGCGACTACAACGGCTATGTTGAAGTCGACTCCAGCTTCTACGACGCCATCATCGCGGCCCGTAAGGCCAAGATCGGCGGCTAAGCCGAAACCCTCTCGGCCGGACCTGGCAACGGGTCCGGCCGAACTTCTGCCTGGAGATCAGCATGGCCGATATGACGAGCGGTGAGCGCGACCTGAGCCCGGCGACGGGCGCCATCCATCGGCACTATCGGCAATTGCTGGCGACGCGGCGCCTGTATTCTCTCATCGCAGTGGCCGGTGTGGCCATTGTCCTGGTCCTTGCCCTTCTGTTCGCCAATGAGGCCAGCTCGGGCAAGTTCATCGACCGGCTGCCGTACCTGTTCGATTTCATCAAGAACTTCGTGCCCGACGATCCGTTCGAGATCGTGCGCGCCATGTTCGATCTGCCGTCGCCCTATGCCGATGGCTCGTTCAAATATGACTATGAAGTGGGCCGGCACTATCTGTTCGGAACCGGCTTCTATATCCCCGAATACTTCTTTGAAATGCTGGTGACGCTCAACATCGCCTTTGCGTCGACGCTGATTGGTGGGCTGTTCGCCTTCTTTTTCTGCTTTCTGGCAGCGTCCAACCTGGGCGTTGCCGGGCCGTTGCGCTGGATCGTCCGCCGGCTCTTCGAACTGATGCGCGCCTTCCCCGAGATTGTGCTGGCCGGCATGATGGCCGCAGTGCTCTCCCTGGGACCGATCGCTGCCATCTTCGCCGTCTCGGTGCATACGGTCGGCGCGCTGGGCAAGATGTTCTTCGAAGTGGTCGAGAATGCCGACATGAAGCCCGACGACGGGCTGCGCGCGGTCGGCGCGAATTGGTTTGAGCGCGTGCGCTTCGCCATCGTGCCCCAGGTCATGCCCAATTTTGTCTCCTACTTCCTGCTCCGCACCGAGATCAATGTGCGCGCCTCCACCATCATCGGCGCTGTCGGTGGTGGCGGCATTGGTGAGGTGTTCCGCCAGGCCATCGGGCGCGACCACGCTGCCAAGACGTATGCCATCGTCATTCTGCTGTTTTTGACCATTGTCGCCATTGACCAGCTTTCTGGCTGGCTGCGCCGGCGTCTGGTCGGCAATGCCGCCTTCCAGTTCGGAGCCTAGGAACGCCATGTCCGCGATCACTTTGTCTGAACAGGAGCGCAATCGCCTCCACCGGGCCCACCCAGAGGTGTTCCATCGCTCCATCTGGCAGCGCTGGGGTGCGCTCTTGCTGGTCCTCGGCGCGCTGGGCTACCTGGCCTATTGCTGGAGTTTCTTTGACGTTGGTCAAAAGCTGAGCGAGGGCAAGTGGGAGCGCGCCAGCATCTATATGGCCGACTGGATCAGCTGGGAGGCGCAGCCGCGCTTTCGGTTTCAGCCGGATGGATCGATCCAGATCGAGCATCAGCGTTTCTCGCCGCTCGGCGAAAACCCCGACCCCGATTGGATGACCACCCTGCCGGATGGACGCGAAGAAGTGACCTTCGGCTCGGCTGATGATCGCGTGGAAGTCGCCTCGACCGGTGTTGTCGCCGTCCTTGGGGGCGTTGCCTATGACGTTGCATTCAGCGGCGAAGCAGCCCTGCTGCCGGCCAATGCCCCGGCCGCGATGACCGAGAAGAACGGGCGCGTGACGGTGGACTTCGGTTTTGCCGGCAGTGCCGAGATCCGCGCCACGCAGGTGCTGATCCGCCGTCGCTTCCTCGGTTGGGAGAATTTCTGGTTCGATACGACGTCGCCCTTCTGGGGCATGGGGCTGCCCGAGCTCTGGACCAGTGTCACCACCGGCCCGCAGATTGAGCCGGACCGCTCCAATGCGTCGCTGGCCTTGCACGAGTTCCTGACCAACTCGGAGTGGCAACATGGCGACGTGCTCAACAAGCTGTTGCAGACCATCGTGATGGCCTTTGTCGGTACATTGTTCGCGGCCTGCCTGGCTTTCCCGCTGGCCTTTATCGCCGCCCGCAATGTGACCAATTCCAAACCGGCGAACTGGATCACCAAGCGCTTCTTCGACTTCACCCGTTCGGTCGACATGCTGATCTGGGCCCTGGTGTTTACCCGCGGCTTCGGACCCGGCCCCCTGGCCGGTATTGCGGCCATCTTTGTCACGGACACCGGCACCTTCGGCAAGCTCTACTCCGAAGCGATCGAGAACATCGATGATAAGCAACGCGAGGGCATTCGTTCGGTCGGGGCCAGTCCGGCGGACGTCAACCGCTACGGCATCGTGCCGCAGATTGCCCCGGTGGTCATCTCTCAGACACTCTATTTCTGGGAGGCCAATATTCGTGGTGCAACCATCATCGGTGCCGTCGGCGCCGGTGGCATCGGCCTCAAATTGCTCGAGGCCATGCGCACCAACCAGGATTGGGAGAACGTCGCCTATATGGTTGTGCTGATCCTGGGCGTTGTCTTCCTTTTCGACAGTCTCTCCAACGCCATCCGCTCCCGTCTGATCGGATCGGCCGGGCACTGACGGCGCCCTGCCGCCGATCAATTGGGATCGCCGGCGCGCGTTAACACATTTGAAACCGATCGGGCTAAGCCGCACTTAAGTTGGCGGGATTAGGGTGCGTCCAGCTCGAAAATGGACCGACCCGTGTTCCGTATTTTTGATTTCTTTCTGCAGCAGCATGATTACCGCTTTGTTGTGATCGCCGCGCTGATCTGCCTGGTTTCCGCCTACGCCTGCGTCAATCTGCTGCGCCATGCCAACCGCGTCCAGGGGCGCATGCAATGGACCTGGATCGGCGTCGCTGCGCTGGCGGTGGGCCTGGGCATCTGGGCCACCCATTTCGTCGGCATGCTCGCGTTCCGCCCCGGCTTTAGCCTTAGCTATGACTGGGCCATCACCGGCGCCTCGTTGCTGATCGCCATCGTCCTGGGCGGGCTGGGCATTGCCATGGCCGCCCGCGGTCGGAGCGGCACAGATCATTTCCTGGGCGGCGCCGTGGTGGGCATCGCCATCTCGGCCATGCACTATACCGGCATCGCTGCCCTGATCATGGGCGGCGCCATCGGCTGGAACACGTCGCTGATTGCCATTTCCATCCTGGCTGGCATGCTGTTGGGCGGTCTGGCCTTCGTCGCCGCCATGCGCCGTCGTCTGCTGCTGGCGGCCCTGGTGCTGACCCTGGCTATCTGCGGCATGCACTTCACCGCCATGCAGGCAGCCGATTTCTCGGCCTGCTATCCCCTGAGCGCCGATAGCCCGTTTACCAATGAGCTGCTGTCGCTGGCTGTGGCGGGGATTGCGCTTCTGGTGCTCGGCGCCGCCATTGGCAGCATCATGCTCGACAAGGCCGACCATCGCCGCACCCAGCGCGAAAAGGCTCGCCAGCTCGCCGACGCCAAGCGCTTCAAGGATGTCAGCACCCTGCTCGAGCTGGCCACCACCCATATGCTGCAGGGTCTGTGCCTGTTCAGTGCCGACGGCCGCCTGCAATACTACAACGAGCGCGCCGCCGCGCTGGTTGGCGACCTGCTGCCCAAGGGCGACAAGCGCAATCTGCAGTTCCAGCATCTCGCCCTGGCCCTATACGGGGGCGAAGCCACCATGTCCTCCGAGGAGCGAGCTGAGCAGCATCTGCGCATCGACGCACTCATCGACAGCATCCACAAGGGCGAGGCGCTCGACTATCTGCGCACCATGCACGACGGGCGCATCATCCGCTTCATGCACAATCCCACCGTCGACGGCGGCTGGGTCACGACCATCGATGATGTCACCAGCGAACAGCGCAGCCAGGCTGCGGTGGCCCACCTGGCCTTCCATGACTCGTTGACCAATATCCTCAACCGCGCCGCCTTCAACGAACAGCTCGACCAGGTGCTCAAGACCGCCGAGGAAACCGATCTCAACTTCGCCGTGCTGGCCATCGACCTCGATCGCTTCAAGGAAATCAACGACACCCATGGTCATGTGGTGGGCGATGAAGTGCTCAAGGCACTGGCCAAGCGGTTGAGCGCCACCATCCGCGATGGCGAGATCATTGCGCGCCTGGGCGGTGACGAATTCGCTGCGCTCAAGACCTTCACCAATGTCGATAGCCTGCGCGACTTCGTGGCGCGCGTCGAGGCGGCACTGTTCTCGACTGTCGAGGCGGGCGGCGTCAGCATCGCCGGCGCCGCCAGCATCGGCGTGGCCATCTATCCCGATGATGGCAATGAGCGCTCGCGCCTGCTCAACAATGCCGATCTGGCCATGTATCGCGCCAAGTCTGAGTTCGATCGCCATGTCTGCTACTACGAGGCCGACATGGACGAGCATGCCCGCGCCCGCCGCGCCATGGCCAAGGATCTGTGGACCGCGCTGGCCGAAAATCAGTTCCACCTTGTCTATCAGGTACAGAAGTCGGTCGAGACCGATGCCATCACCGGCTACGAGGTGCTGCTGCGCTGGAACCGCCCCGGCTTTGGCCCGGTGGGGCCGGCCGATTTCATCCCCGTGGCCGAGGAATGCGGCGCTATCAGCGCCATCGGCACCTGGGTGCTGCGCAAGGCCTGCATGGATGCCGCCTCCTGGCCGGAAAAGCACCGCATCGCCGTCAATATTTCCGGGGTCCAGGTCAGCCAGATCGAGCTGATCGATACCGTGCGCGACACGTTGATGCTGACAGGCCTTGCCCCGTCGCGGCTCGAACTCGAGGTCACCGAAACCGCCATCATCGCCGACAAGGCCCGTGCCCTGCACGTGCTGCGCCAGATCAAGGCCATGGGCGTCGCCATCGCCATCGACGATTTCGGCACCGGCTATTCCTCGCTCGATACCCTGCGCAGCTTCCCCTTCGACAAGATCAAGATTGATCGCTCCTTCATGAACGAGGTCGATCTCAACGATCAGTCCAAGGCCATTGTCCGGGCCATCCTGGCCCTGGGGCGGAGCCTGTCGATCCCTGTGCTGGCGGAGGGCGTGGAAACAAGCGCTCAGCTGGACGTGCTGCGCGCCGAAGGCTGCAGCGAAGCCCAGGGCTATCTGCTGGGTCGCCCCGGCGCCATGGACTGGCAGGACACCGCCGAGCCGCTGCGGCGCCGCCCCAGCTAGAGCCGGGCGGGGGCCCGCCGGTCACGCCTGTTATTGGCGGCCGCGAAAGCGCCGCTGGTACGCGGCGTCATAAAGCGCGCTGTTGCGAAAACCCTCGGCGCCCAGGCCCTGTCCCACAAAGATGATCGCCGTGCGTTCCACCGGCGTCTCGGCAAAGCGCGCGGCAATATCAGCCAGCGTGCCGGCGATGATGCGCTCGTCCGGCCAGCTGGCGTGATAGACAATGGCCACCGGGCAATCGCTGCCATAAAGCGGGGTCAGCTCCGCCACGACGCGATGGAGGTCGTGGATGGCCAGGTGGATCGCCAGCGTCGCCCCGGTTGCTCCGAAGCCGGCCAGGGTCTCGCCCGCCGGCATGGGCGACGCCCGTCCTGAAACGCGGGTCAGCACCAGGCTCTGCGCTTCGCCCGGAATGGTCAGCTCGCGCCCCAGCGCCGCAGCGGCGGCGGCAAAGGCCGGCACGCCCGGCGTCAGGCTATAGGGAATATCAAGCGCATCGAGCCGCCGCATCTGCTCGGCCACCGCGCTCCACACCGACAGATCCCCCGAATGCAGCCGCGCCACATCAAGACCCGCCGCATGGGCCTGGGCGCATTCGGCCACGATATCGTCCAGCGACAGCGGCGCCGTATCGACCAGCCGCGTGCCCGGGCTGCACCAGCCCAGCATCTCGGCGGGCACGATGGAGCCGGCGTAAAGGCACACCGGCGACGCCGCCAGCAGGTTGCGCCCGCGCACCGTGATCAGATCCGCCGCGCCGGGGCCGGCGCCGATGAAATGCACCGTCATGGCTTGCTCCACACCCATTGCGTGATCGGCATGGCCGGCCGCCAGGCCGTCATGCTGCCCACCGCATCGGCCTGCGCCACGCCAATGCGGCTCAGGCTCCCGCCGCGGCTGGCATAGGCCGCCAGCAGCAGCGCTTCGAGTTCGAGCGTCACCGCATTGGCCACGAGCCGCCCGCCGGGCCGCAGCGCCGCAATCGCCGCATCGAGCACGCCGGGGTCAGAGCCGCCGCCGCCGATGAAAATGGCATGCGGCGCCTCAAGCCCCGCCAGCGCTTCGGGCGCCGTGCCGATGACGATGCTCAGGTCCGGCACGCCCATCTGCGCCGCATTGCGCGCCATGCGCGCCGCGCGTTCGGCATCGGCCTCAATGGCAATGGCTTTCAGACTCGGGTCGGCCAGCATCCATTCAATCGCCACCGAGCCCGAACCGGCGCCAATGTCCCACAGCAATTCACCCCGCCGCGGCGCCAGCGCCGACAGCGTCAGCGCCCGCACATGCCGCTTGGTGATCTGGCCGTCGTGTTCGAAGAGGCCATCGTCTAGCCCCGGCGTCAGCGGCAGCACGCGCGCGCCGGGCAGGGCCACCACGCTGATGGCGCAGAGGTTGAGCGGATCAACGTTCTCGAGCGCAAAGCCCATCGCTACCTGGCTGCGCACTGTCTCGTTGGGGCCGCCCAGGGCTTCCAGCACCGTGACGATGGAAATCCCGAAGCCGGCTTCAGTCAGCAGCGCGGCAATGGCGGCCGGGCCCTTTTCGTCCGACGTCAGCGCCAGGATACGCGCGCCGGCATGCAGATGCGGCCGCAGCAGGTCGAGCGGCCGGCCATGCAGCGACAGCGTCACCACATCCTGCAGCGGCCAGCCCAGCCGCGCCGCCGCCAGGCCGAAGGCCGAGGGATGCGGATAGACCACCATCTGGCTGGCATCGATATGGCGCACCAGCGTCGCGCCGACGCCGAAATGGAAGGGATCGCCCGAGGCCAGTACGCAGACCTTGCGCCCGCGCTGCGCCAGCACCGCCTCGATGGACGCTGAAAACGGCGACAGCCAGGCCTGCGGCGTGCCTGTGATCACCGGCGCTGCCAGCGCCAGATGCCGCGCGCCGCCAAACACGATCTCGGCCTCGGCAATGGCGGCCCTGGCCGCGTTGCCCAGCCCGTCGAGGCCATCCTCGCCAATGCCCACGATGGAGAGCCAGCTCATTTGGGCTCACCGATCGAGCGCGGCGAATAGACCAGCGGCGCCAGACCCGGTCGCTCGATGACGCGCGTCTCGTGCGAGCCGATGATGACGCAGGTCGCCATATCGGCCGTCGCCGGATCGGCATCGGCCAGCGACACCACGCGAATATTCTCGTCCGGCCGCCCGGCTGCCCGCCCGAAGATCACCGGCGTCGTCCACGGCAGTTCTTCGCGCAGAATGGCAAAGGCCGTGCCCAGCTGCCAGGGCCGCGCCTTGGAGATGGGATTGTAGAGCGCGATGACGAGACCCGCGCCGGCGACAGCGCGCAGCCGCGCCTCGATCACCGTCCAGGGCTTGAGATTGTCCGACAGCGAAATGGCGCAGAAATCATGCCCCAGCGGCGCTCCGGCCCGTGCCGCCACGGCCAGCATGGCGGTAACGCCAGGCACCATGGTCACCTCCAGCGCGCGCCAGGCCGGCGGCCCCGCCTCGATGGCCTCGCATACCGCTGCCGCCATGGCGAAGACGCCGGGGTCGCCGCCCGATACGACGCAGACCGCTTCGCCACTTGCCGCCGTCATCAACGCATCCTTGGCCCGCGCCAGCTCCTCGCGATTGTCCGAGGCGACGCGGCGCTGGTCATCGCGCAGGCTCAGCCGGTCGAGATAGGGGCCATAGCCGAAAAACACATGGCTGGCTGCAATCGCCGCCAGCGCCTCGGGCGTGGTCTGTTCGGGGCTGCCCGGCCCGGTGCCGACGACAAAGAGCTTGCCCGTCATGGCCGCGTGCTCCAGCCCGGCAAAAGGATCAGCGCGAAATAGGGCGCCACATCATCGGGCTTGTCGGCCAGCCGCATCGATTTTCCATTGGCCATGGTGCCGCGCTCAACATAGACCGCGCTCTCCAGCCGCCCGGCGGCGGCAATGGCGCGACGGATCTTGGCCATGTTGCGGCCCACCTTCATGATCACCGCGCCATCGGTATTGTCGAGCCGGCGGATCAGGTCATCCTCCTCCAGCGTACCGGGCAACACCGACAGAATATCATCGCCCTGCACCAGCGGCAGCCCGGCCTGCGACCAGCAGCCCGACATGGCGGTGATGCCCGCGATCACCTCGGTGGGATAGCGATGCGCCAGCCGCACATGGATATGCATATAGCTGCCATAAAACAGCGGATCGCCCTCGCTGAGCACCGCCACGGTGCGCCCGGCATCGAGATGGGCAGCCACAAGCGCGGCAGCCTCCTCATAAAAGCCGCCGGTGGCTGACTTATAGTCGGCATGGCGCCGGTCGATCTCGGTGGTCACCGGATAGGCCAGCGGCTCTTCGATCTGGCTGGTGATGAGATCGGCCACAATGCTGCGCGCATTGCTGACATTGCCCTGCTTGGCAAAGTAGGCCACCACATCGGCCGCCTGAATGGCCCGCACCGCCTTGAGCGTCAGCAGCTCCGGATCACCCGGACCCGTGCCCACCCCGATCAGCCGCCCGCTCATAGTCCAAACCTCGCCAGCGCATTGAGCGCTGCCGCCGTCATGGCCGAGCCGCCCAGCCGTCCGCGCACGATGGCATAGGGCACGCCATAGGAATTCTCCTCCAGCGCCGCCTTGGATTCCGCTGCGCCAACAAAGCCCACCGGCATGCCCAGGATCGCCGCCGGTTTCGGCGCGCCATCGCGCAGCAGTTCGAGCAGATAGAACAGCGCCGTCGGCGCATTGCCGATGGCCACCACGGCACCCGCCAGCCGCGGCAGCCAGAGCTGCAGCGCCGCTGCCGAGCGCGTATTGCCGATCTCGGCGGCAATCACCGGCGTCTGCGCATCGCGCAGCGTGCAGATCACGTCATTGTTCGCCGGCAAGCGCGCTGCGGTCACCCCGCGCGCCACCATTTCGGCGTCGCAGAGGATCGGCGCACCGTTCGCCAGCGCATTGCGCGCGGCCGCGACGAAACCGGGGCCAAAGCTGAAGGCCTTCGCGGCGTCCACCGACCCGGCGGCATGGATCATGCGCACGGCCAATTCGGCCTCACCATCGTCAAAGCGCGACAGATCTGCCTCGGCGCGGATAATGGCAAAGGACTGCCGGTAGATGGCGTCACCATCCTTGATATAGTCGTAGTCGGTCATCGTCATCCTTGCCCGGCAGTGGCAAGGGCGGACTCAAGCTGGTCCGCTGCCAGCAGCGCCTGTGGCGTATCGCCCGCGCTGCCCGCGATGACAAGACCGTAACCGTCCCTCTGCCCCACCAGAGTCACATCGGCGCGCCTTGGATGCGCACAGCCCTTGCTGCAGCCCGAGACGTGGAGATGCAGCTTTGGCGGCAGTCCCGGCGCCAGCCGGTCAGCCGTTTCGCGCGCCGGCACCAGCCCCGAGGCACAGCCCGCGCTGCCGATACAGGCGCTGATCCGCCGGCGTGGATCGCCGGCATCGGTGACAAAACCCAGGTCACGCGCCAGCGCCACAAAGCCCTCCGAAGCGCCGATGGCCAAAAGACTATGCTGCGGCGCCAGGCGGAACTCCGTCACGCCATGCTCTGCTGCCGCCTGCGCCAGCGCGGTCAGGCTGACATGATCGCCACTGCCATAGGCCAGCGCCACGCGACGCACCGGCGTGCCGTCACCCAGCGCAAAGCGCCGCATGGCGTCGTCGTTCTGCGGCGACGCTGCGACACGAGCGCCAAACGCGGCAGCGGGCGGCAGTTCGCTTGCCCGCGCTGCGATGCCGCGCTCGGCCAACGCTTCAAGACAATCCTGCGTCGCCGCCACGGCATCTGCCGCGCTGCGCAGGCCGATAGCCCGCCCGCCAATGCTGACTGCCCAGCCATCGGGCGCGACAGCTTCAAGCCGCACATCGGCCTTGGATTGCGCAAGCCCAATTTGCCCGCAACCGTCGACAATCACTGTCACCTTGGGCCCCAGCTGCCCCGCCAGCGGCAGCGCCGCGCTGCGGATCGCTGCGGCAAGCGGCCGTGGATCGGCGATCTCGCGGGCATCTTCGCCGGCCAGCGGCGGCACTTCCACCACGAGACCGCGTTCGATGCGCACCAATTGCTCCACGGCTGCCGCAAACGGCCCGGACGACGACGCCGTCAGCCCGCGCACCTGCAGATTCCCGCGCGCTGAGATCTCGATCAGCCCATTGCCATGCTGCGCGGCCAGTGCCGCGATTCCGGCCAGCTGCTGCGGGGTCATCCGCCCGCCCGCCACGCGCAAGCGCGCCAGCAGGCCATCGCCTGTGGCCATGGGCACATCAAGCGACGGACAGGCGCCGCGCCGCGACGGCGCTATGGGGGCAGGGGAAAGAGCCATGGACATCGCTTTGGTTTATCCGATCCCCGCACGGGGAAACAGTGGCCTTTCGGCGCAGGGCGTCAGCCTTCGCCGCGCTTGCGCAGCAGATAGATATCCATGATCCAGCCATGCCGCGCCCGCGCCGCCTGCCGCGTGGCGACGATGCTGTCACGCACATCGCCCAGCCGCCCGGCAATGGTGATCTGGTCGGGCGTACCCAGATAGGCGCCCCAGAAGATGTCGAGGTCGGGGTCGGCCTCGGCAAAGGCCGTCTGGCCGTCGAGCATGACGATGGTGTCTTGCTCCACCGGCCCCAGCCGCCGCCCGGTGGTGATGTGCACCGGCGCGCCGATGCGGTTCAGCGCAATGCCATGCGCCGCCGTCAGCGCCTGGATCGCGGTAATCCCCGGAATGATCTCGACAGCAAGCTCTTCCGTCGCGCGCAGGCGCTCGACGATGCGGATGGTGGAATCATAAAGCCCCGGATCGCCCCACACGAGAAAGGCGCAGCTACCGCCCTCCGGCACAGCGTCCAGCAGCCCGGCAAAGAGCCCGGCCAGTGCGCCATGCCAGTCGTCCACGCCCGCGCCATAGCTGGGGTTGGCCGCATCGCGCTGTGGCACGGCATAGTCGATGACCCGGCTGGCCGGATTGGTCACGTAGCGCGCGATGATGTCCCGCCGCAGCCCGGCAAGATCGGCCTTGGCCGCGCCCTTGTCGGGCACGAACAGCACATCGGCGCGGTTGAGCGCATTGATCGCCTGGATGGTGATGTGTTCGGGATGCCCGGCGCCGATGCCGACAATCAGAATGGTCTTCATCGCAGCTGCCCGTCCCGTCGCATGGTCCTCACTAGCCAGCCGCCCCCGGTGAAGTCAATCAGACGCCCGCCAGTAACATTGTCGCGCGCGCTGACGCACCCGCTTGACCTTCCCACGCGGTAAGCCCCCACCATCGTCCGGTCTTTTCAGCTTTCGGAGTAATCATGAAGCGTTCCATTCTCGTCTGCGCCCTGGCCCTTGGCCTCAGCCTTCCCGCCCTGGCTCAGGAGGCTGCACCCGCTGCCCATGATGGCCACGGCGCCATGGCCGCCGCGACCAGCCCGGCCACTGAGGCCTATCAGGCTGCCAACATGCAGATGCATACCGACATGGCCATCGACTACACCGGCGACGCTGATGTCGATTTCATCAAGGGCATGATCCCTCACCACCAGGGCGCCGTCGCCATGGCCCGCATCGTGCTCGAACATGGCAGCGATCCCGAGGTGAAGGCTCTGGCCGAAGGCATCATCAAGGCGCAGGAAGAAGAGATCGCCTGGATGCAGGTCTGGCTGGCCAAGCACGGTCAGTAAGGCCGGTCGGTGCGGGGTGCTGTGTCGCGGAGCCCCATCACTCCCGCGCGGCGCGGCTCACCGAATTGCGCACGATCAGCTCGCTGCGCAGCAACACTTCGGTCCGCGCCGGCGTCTCCCCGGCCAGCAGCGCCAGCAGCAGGTCCATCGCCTCCTCGCCGATCTTGAGGCGGGGCTGCTTCATCGTCGTCAGCGACGGCGTCACAAAGCTGGCAAAGGAAATATCGTCAAAACCCATCACTGAGAATTCGCGCGGCAGGTCATATTTCCGCGCATTGAGCGAGATGATCACCCCCAGCGCCGTCGCGTCATTGACGCAGAGGAAAGCGGTCGGCAGCACATCGCGCACAAACATCTGCTCGGTTGCGGCGCGCCCGCTTTCGGTAGTGCCGTCACCATCCAGGATCAGCCGGGGATCAATGTGTAGCCCCGCGCCGGCCAGCGCTGCGCGATAGCCCTGTTCGCGCAGGCCATTGACCGCCTTGGTGGTCGAGTGGCCGATAAAGGCGATGCGCCGGTGCCCCTGCGAAATCAGATGCTCAGCGGCAATGCGCGCGCCCTCGAAATTGTCGACGCCCACATAGGGCACCGCGCTATTGGTCACCGGCTCATTGACCGCCACCATGGGCGGCAGCCGCGTGCCGCTGCCATCGCCGGCGCCCACGCCATAGGGCAGGTGGCCGGTGAACAGGATCAGCCCATCGGCCTGATTGGAATTGATGAAGCGCAGATAGTCGGTTTCCCGCTCGGGGTCGTTCTGCGTATTGCCGATCAGCACGCCATAGCCGCGCTTGCTGGCCTCGGTCTCGAGTCCCACCAGAATATTGGAGAAGTTCGGGTCGCCCACATCGGGCGCCAGAATCAGGATCATGTTGGAGCGGCGCATGCGCAGCGAGCGCGCCATGGCATTGGTGGTATAGCCCGTTTTGGCCACCGCCTCGTTGACGCGGCGGCGCGTGGCGTCGGCCACCTTGGTCGGCTCATTGATCGCCCGGCTGACCGTGGCGATGGATACGCCGGCAATAGCCGCCACGTCCTCGATGGTCGCCAGTTTCTGCTGCTGCAATCTGTGCCTCGCACGCACCCTGGCGCCCGCTCCGCCTGCCTTTAGCAGATGGCGCAGGCAGCGCCAGCTCCTCCCTGTGGCTTACGCCATTTATGCGCAGTGTAAACCTTTACATGGATCATGAAAACCTTTACATCTCGCCTCATGAGCGGAGAGACGGGCCCAAGCCTGCCGCGCTCGGAGGAGGGGGTCGATCATGTCGAGTGCCAACGGCACGTCTGCGCCTGCCATCCTGTCCGCGCACAGGATCAGCAAGTCCTTTGGCGACATTCCTGTTCTCTTCTCCATCGATTTCGACATTCGCCCCGGCGAAGTGCACGCCATCATTGGCGAAAACGGCGCCGGCAAGTCGACGCTCATCAAGATCCTCTCCGGCATCGAGCAGCCCACCTCGGGCAGCATCAGCTTTGATGGAAAGACCGTGGTGCTGCCGCCCAATGGCGCCGCCGAAGCCATGGGCATCGTGCTCATCCACCAGGAACAGAACCTGGCCGAACATCTGACGGTGGCCGACTCCATTTTCCTCGGCCGCGAGCTCAAGCGCTTCGGCTTTCTCAACCAGGCCGAGATGCGCCGCCGCGCTGCCGCCGTCATGGCGACGCTGCATGTCGCGGTCGATCCCGATGCGCGCATCGGCTCGCTCTCGGTGGCCGACAAGCAGATGGTCGAGATCGCCAAGGCCATCAGCCGCGACGCCCGCGTGCTGATCATGGACGAGCCCACGGCCGTGCTCTCGGTGGGCGAGACGCAGACCCTGTTCGAGCAGATCCGCCGCCTCACAGCGCGCGGCGTGGCCGTCATCTTCATCTCGCACAAGCTCGACGAGATCATGGAACTGGCCCAGCGCGTCACCGTGCTGCGCGATGGCCAGCTCATTGCCACCATCGGCACCGAGGCGCTCACCCCCGATTCCATCGCCCAGATGATGGTGGGGCGCGAGCTGTCCAATCTCTATCCGCCCAAGCATGAGCCGGACGTGGATGCGCCGGTGGTGCTGCGCGTGCGCAATCTCAGCGCCACGGGCGTCAGCGATATCTCCTTTGATCTGCGCCGCGGCGAAATCCTCGGCTTTGCCGGGCTCATCGGCTCGGGCCGCACCGCCGTGGCCGAGGCGGTGGTGGGGCTCACCTCGCACACCGGTGGCCAGATCGAGCTCGACGGCAAGCCGGTCGATTTCACCCAGGTCGCCCAGTCCGTCGATGCCGGGCTGGCCTATATGACCAAGGATCGCAAGGGCAAGGGCCTGCTGCTCAACATGGGGCTGCAGCCCAATCTGACCCTGCTCACGCTTAAGAAACATATGCGTGCCGGGTTCCTCGACAGCGCCAGCGAAGCGCGGGCGCTTGAGCGCGCCGTGCGCCGCTTCGACGTGCGCGCCCGCGACGCCAGCGTGGCCGTCGGCCGCCTGTCGGGTGGCAATCAGCAGAAGCTGATGCTGGGCAAGACCATGGAGAGCGAGCCCGACATCATCATCATGGATGAGCCGACCCGCGGCATCGACGTGGGCACCAAGCAGCAGATCTATCACATCATCGCCGCGCTCGCCGCCGAGGGCAAATCGGTCATCGTCATCTCCTCGGAGATGCAGGAGGTGATCGGGCTCAGCCATCGCGTGGTGGTGATGCGCCAGGGCCGCCTCGCCGGCGTGCTCGAAGGCGCCGAAATCACGGAATCGGAAATCATGCGGTACGCCGCAGGCATCAAACAGAGTGGACACGATGAGCGCATCAGCGCCTGATATGGCAGCCAAACCCGCACGCGGCTTCCGCATCGACCTCAAGACGGCCGGCCCCCTGGTGGCCCTGGCCCTGCTGGTGCTGCTTGGCGTCACGCTCAACGAGAATTTCCTCACCTACAACAATCTCACCAATGTGCTGGCGCGCTCGTCCTTCATTGGCATCATCGCCATCGGCGCCACCTTCGTGATCACATCGGGCGGGCTCGACCTGTCGGTCGGCTCCATGGCGGCGGTCATCGCCGGCGCCATGATCATGGTAATGAACTGGCTGATCCCCTCGATGGGCATCGGCTGGGGCGTGGTGCTGGCCGGCATGGCCGTGGGCATTCTTGTGGGTGGTGTGGCCGGCGTCGGCAACGGCATGATGATCACCCGCGGCCGCATCGAGGCTTTCATCGTCACCCTGGGCACCATGGGCATCTTCCGCTCCCTGGTGACCTTCCTCGCCAATGGCGGCACGCTGTCGCTCAACTTCGAGGTCGCCGACGTCTATCGCCCGGTCTATTACGATGGCCTGCTGGGCGTGCCCTATCCCATCATCGTCTTCGCCCTGGTGGCCATCGGCGGCGAAATCGTCATGCGCCGCACCGCCTTCGGCCGCTATTGCGCCGCCATCGGTTCAAACGAACAAGTGGCCCGCTATTCCTCGATCAATGTCGATAACGTCCGCCTCATGACCTACATCCTGCAGGGTGTGCTGGTCGGCGTCGCCGTGCTGCTCTATGTGCCGCGCCTCGGTTCGGCCTCTAGCACGACGGGCGTCTTGTGGGAGCTCGAAGCCATCGCCGGCGTCATCATCGGCGGCACCACGCTCAAGGGTGGCTATGGCCGCGTCTGGGGCACGGTGGTGGGCGTCGTGATCCTGGGCCTGATCGGCAACATCCTCAATTTGCAGAGCCTGATCAGCCCCTATCTCAACGGGGCCTTCCAGGGCGTCATCATCATTCTGGCCGTGCTGTTGCAGCGCGGTCGCCGCAGATAGCCGACAAGGCTTACATCGCCCGCAACGGGCACTCACGGGAGGACTGAAATGAAACTGGTGAAATCCCTATTGGCAGTGGCGGTCACCGCCACCGGCCTCGGCGGCGTCGCCATCGCCCAGGACAAGGTGACCATCGGCGTGTCTGTGCCGGCGGCTGACCATGGCTGGACGGGCGGGGTGAACTATTTCGCCCAGCAGGCCATCGACCGCCTCAAGACCACCTATCCCAATGTCGACTTCGTCTTTGCCTCGGCGCCCGACGCGCCCAAGCAGATCGCCGACATCGAGGACATGGTGTCGACCCGCAATATCGACGCCCTGGTCATCCTGCCGGGTGACCCCGACGCCATGACCTCGGCCATCAAGCAGGTCAAGGACGCCGGCAAGTTCGTAACGGTCGTGGATCGTCAGCTGTCGATCTCGGGCGTTGAAAACCTCTATGTGGCCGGCGACAACCCGGGCCTGGGCGCCAACTCGGCCGAATACTTCAAGTCGGTCATGCCCGATGGCGGCAATATCGTCATCCTGCGCGGCCTGCCGATCCCGATCGACGCCCAGCGTTTCGACGCCTTCATGGCCGGCATCGAAGGCACCAATATCACGGTGCTGGACGATGAATTCGCCAACTGGAACCGCGATGACGGCTTCAAGGTGATGCAGGACTTCCTGACCCGCTTCCCCGACATCAAGGGCGTCTGGGCACAGGACGACGACATTGCCCTGGGCGCCATCGAAGCCATCAAGCAGGCCGGCCGTGACAAGGAGATGTTCATCGTCGGCGGCGCCGGCATGCAGCAGATCCTGCAGGCCGTTGCCGATGGCAGCGCGCTCACCCCGGTCGACGTCAGCTACAGCCCGGCGATGATCGCCACGGCCATCGAGCTGACCACGTCCCACCTGGTGGGCGGCATCCAGGTGGCCGGTCGCTATATCCTCGACTCCACCCTGATCACCAAGGACAACGCGGCCGAGTTCCTCGATCCTTCCAGCCCGTTCTAATCTCCCTTTCAGAGCGGACAGGCAAAGGGCGCCCACAAGGCGCCCTTTGTTTTGGGTGGGGCAGGGGGCGCACCGGGCGCCCGGGCTTACACAGCCTCTGGCGTATAGCCTGCCTCGCGGATCGCCGCTTCGCCCTTGGCGCGGTCGCCGGTGAAGCGCACCTTGTGGCTGGCCAGGTCCACCGCAATGCTGGCGCCGGGCAGGGCCTCTTGCAGCGCCTTGGTCACCGTGCCCACGCAGTGGTTGCAGGTCATGTCATTGACGGTCAGTTCGATTGTTTCGGCCATGTCAGTGTCCTTTGGTTGCGCGCGCCTCGCCGGCGAGCTCGTCGAGAATGGGGCAGTCGGGGCGATCATCCCCGCCGCAGCAATGGGCCAGGTGCTTGAGCGTGCGCACCATGCCCTCGAGATCGGCGATCTTGGCTTCGAGCGCCGCGATATGGTTCACCGCGATGGCCTTGACCTCGCCACTGGCCCGGCCCTTGTCCTGCCACAGACCCAACAGCGCGGCGGTCTCATCCACCGAAAAGCCCAGCGTCCGCGCCCGTTTGACGAAGCGCAGCAGATGCACCTCCGCCCCGCCATAGACGCGATAATTGCTGCCCGTGCGCTGCGCCGGGCGGATCAGCCCGATCGACTCGTAATAGCGGATCATCTTGGCCGAGACGCCCGAGGCGCTGGCCGCTTCGCCAATATTCATCGCAGGCTCCCCGCCACCGTGCGCAGACGCTGCGCATTGCTCACCACAAAGATTGACGACAGCGCCATGGCCCCGGCCCCGATCATCGGCGACAGCAGAATGCCGAACGCAGGATAGAGCACGCCCGCCGCCACCGGGATCAGCGCGACATTATAGCCAAAGGCCCAGGCCAGGTTTTCCCAGATATTGCGCATGGTCGCCCGGCTCATGGTCAGCGCGTCCAGCACGCCTCTGAGATCGCCGCCCAGCAGCACCACATCGGCGCTTTCGATGGCCGCATCGGTGCCGGTGCCCACGGCAATGCCCACATCGGCCTCCGCCAGCGCCGGCGCGTCATTGATACCGTCACCGACAAAGGCCACCTTGCCGAACTGCCGCAACGCCTTGAGCGTGGCGACCTTGTCGGCCGGCAACACCTGCGCCCGCACTTCGCTAATGCCCAACTGCCGGGCAATGGCCTCGGCCGTGCGCTGATTGTCGCCCGAGATCATCACGGTCTTGAGCCCCCGTGCATGCAGTTCGGCAATCACCGCCGCGCTGGAGGACTTGACCCGGTCGGCCACCACAATGGCCGCCGCCAATTTGTCATCGATGGCCACGAACACCGCTGTCTTGCCGGCATCGGCAAAGCCCTCGATGGCTGCGCTGAAGTCAGAAAAATCCAGATGTCCCAGGTGCCGCTGCGAGCCCACGGCCACTAGTCGCCCATCGACCCGCGCCGTGACGCCATTGCCGGCCTCGGCCACGAAATCGGTGACAGTACCCGGTGTCAGCCCCAGTCGTTCAGCTTCCGCCACGATGGCGCTGCCGATCGGATGTTCGGATTTCGCCTCCACCGCCGCCACCAGCGCCAGCACCTCGTCATGCTCGAAGTCATCATCGAGGATGAAATCGGTCAGTGCCGGCTTGCCCTCGGTCAGCGTGCCGGTCTTGTCAAAGGCCACCACGGCGACGTCGCGCAACTGCTGCAGGGCAGAGCTCTTGCGGAACAGCACGCCCAGCTCGGCCGCGCGGCCGGTGCCCACCATGATCGAGGTCGGCGTCGCCAGCCCCATGGCGCAGGGGCAGGCGATGATCAGCACCGCCACCGCATTGACCATGCCGAACACATAGCCCGGCGTGGGTCCGAAAACCGCCCACACCGCAAAGGTCAGCACCGCTGCGACCATGACAGCGGGCACAAACCAGGCGGTGATCTGGTCGACCACGCCCTGGATGGGCAGCTTGCCGCCCTGCGCCTCTTCCACCATGCGGATGATCTGCGCCAGCGTGGTGTCGCCGCCCACCTTGGTGGCGCGGAAGCGCACACTGCCCGAGATATTGAGCGTGCCGCCGATCACCGCATCGCCCACGCCGCGCGTCACAGGCAGCGATTCGCCCGAGATCATCGATTCATCGATCGGGCTTGATCCCTCGATGATCTCGCCATCCACGGCAATCTTCTCGCCCGGACGCACCACGATCACGTCGCCGACGCGCACCTGCTCCACCGGCATTTCGCTGATCGCGCCATTCTGTTCCACGCGGGCCGTGCGCGCCTGTTCGCGCACCAGTCGCCCGATGGCATCGCCGGTGCGGCCCTTGGCGATGGCCTCCAGCCAACGCCCCACCAGGATCAGCGTCACGATCACGGCCGCTGATTCGTAATAGACATATTGCGCTTCGCTGGGCAGCAGCTGCGGCGCGAAGGTGGCGACCACCGAATAGAGATAGGCTGCGCCCGACCCCAGGGCCACCAGTGCATTCATCTCCGGCGCGCCGCGCAGCAGCGCCGGAATGCCCGACACGAAGAAGCGCCGCCCCGGCACCGCCAGCACAAAGCTCGCCAGCGCGAAATAGATCAGGTTCAGCACGCCCTGCGGCACCACCGAGATCACCGCCATGTGGAACGGCATATAGAGATGCCCGCCCATTTCCAGCACCAGCAGGGGCAGGGTGGGGATGGCGGCCAGGATCACATCGCGCCGCAGCCCTTGTGCATCCTCGTCATGATGCTGGTGCCCGCCGCTGTGCTGAGGCGTGCTGGGCGTCACCTTGGCGCCATAGCCCGCCTTCGCAATAGCCGCCAGCAGCGGGGTCGCATCGCCCGATGCGCTGTGCACCGTGGCCCGCTCGGTGGCGAAATTGACGCTGGCCGTTTCGACCCCCGGCACCTTGAGCAGGGCCTTTTCGACGCGGGCCACGCAAGAGGCGCAGGTCATGCCCTCGATATCGATGCTCACGGCGGCGGAATGGGTGTATGAGTGCATGGGTTGTCCCCTTTCGCGGTGACATATAGACCTTCCCATGGTGGTAAGGTCAACGGCTCTGCGTCAGGTTGGCGCGGTCACAGTTCTACTGTTTAAACTCTTGGCATCGTGCCAGTATAAGCAGCAACGTCAGGAGACTCGTCCAATGGCCGTTGCGCGCATAGACATTCACAACTCGGACGTCCCGGTGCTTTGCCAAAGCTGCGAAGCAAGGCACAAGGGCATGTGCGGAGCGCTCGATGCCGAGCAGCTCAAATCGCTGGCGCGCCAGACGCGCCGTGTGCATCACGCGGCCGGCGAGGAAATGGTCGCCGAGGCCATGCCCGTCACCGGCTATGGCAATGTCATGCGCGGCGTGGTCAAGCTCTCCAAGGTGCTTGAGGATGGGCGTCAGCAGGTGGTAGGCCTGCAATTCGCCCCCGATCTGCTCGGTCGCCTCTTCGCCAAGGAAAGCCGGGTGACTGCCGAAGCGGCCTCCGATGTGGATATCTGCATGGTGCCCAAATCGGCGCTGGAGCGGCTGGTGCAGGAAAATCCGGCGCTCGAACATCGCCTGATGGAACAGACCCTGCGCGAGTTGGACGAGGCTCGCGACTGGATGGTGACCCTGGGCCGCAAGACCGCTGCCGAAAAAGTCGCCAGCTTCCTCTATCTCATTGCCAGCCATATCGATCCGTCCCAGGGCAAGGCCGTGGCGACCTTCGATCTGCCGCTGACCCGCGCCGACATCGGCGATTTCCTCGGCCTCACCATCGAGACGGTGAGTCGGCAGATGAGCAAGCTCAAGGCCGATGGTGTGGTCGAGATCGAGAACTACCGCCATGTGCGCGTGCCCGATCTGGGACGCCTGCGCGCACGCTGCGGCTGAGCCGCCCATTTGCTATGCAGCAGCCGCGCAACGCGGCTGGCGCTGAAATGGGCCACACACCCGGTGCATAGCTCTTTTCCAGATGGTCAAAAATCAATTAACGGCGCCAAAAGGCGCCGTTTCTGCATTTTAGTCAATATTTTCAGTGGTTTGTGCGAGGCATTTCAGCCGAACTTTTGCCGTTCGCCGGGTAGCGCGATGAACGGTAGATGACGGGATTGCCTCTTTTGTTTGCACTGAGTGCATAACGGATGTGCACAAAGGCTGACTTCTAATCACGACGGGGCGGGTCTACATAAGGGTCATCAAACGAAGGGGAACCGAAAATGAACATCCGCCAGAAAATCGCACAGTTTGCTCAGTACCAGCGCACGATGCGCGAACTCAACGCTCTCGACAGCCGTCAGCTGAGCGATCTGGGCATCACCAAGGGCGACATCAAGAACATCGCTCGCGGCGACTTCGCTCGCTAATCCGAGCCAGCCTGCCAATAGACTTGAGATGAAGGCGTCCACTTGGGCGCCTTTTGTCTTTTCTGGGGTTGGCTTAGGCGGACGCCGTGCGCAGGACACCTACCCCTAGCGGATCAGGTCAGCCGCCTTGGCCCCCAGCGCCGCCACCAGATCGTCAGGCTTCATGCGGATCTGAAAGCCACGCTGCCCGCCATTGAGGAAGATTTCCTCTTCCAGCGTCGCCAGCTCTTCCACGGCGGTGGGCACGGGTTTCTTCTGCCCGAACGGGCTGATGCCGCCCACCTTGTAGCCGGTCAGCCGCTCGGCATCGGCCGGCTTCATCATATGCGCCGCCTTGCCGCCAAAGGCCGCGGCCAGCTTTTTCATATTCACTTCGGCGTCCGACGGCACCACCACGCACACCGGTCTGCCGTCCACCTCGGCCATCAGCGTCTTGAGCACGATGGACGGCGACACACCCATGGCCTCTGCCGCCTGCAGCCCGACGCGGTCGGCATCGGGATCGTAGTCATAAGTGGCTGTGGCAAAGGCAAAGCCGGTCTTGGCGAGGGCGAGCGTGGCGGGCGTGGTCTTGGACATGAGGCGAAGTTTTAGCGCCTCCGCCGCCAAGGGCAAGTCCGTCGCTGCAACAGGGAAGGGCCGTTCTGCACGCGGTTTGTGCGATCATCCTTCCCGCACCAGGCGCGTGCTGGCCTGTGCCGGTCGGATGCCGCTCGCTCCGCACAAGGCCCGAAGGCTCCGGAGTGGAATAAATTCTGGCGCCCCCTAGTGCAAAACCTTACCAAGTGATTTATTCCCTGCGTTAACAGGGTGTTAACGCCCCTGATCAGGCTGCTTTCCCATGCTGCTGATGTGTCTGGAACGACATAAGCGCTGGGGCGGCGGCAATGGTTCTGGTGTCGAGCAGCAGTCATGACAGTCCTACGCCGCGTAGAATTGTCGGCCCCTGCAATCGAGCGCCGACCATAGGCGATTAAAACCGGTGTGCTGGGGCGCACCAAAGACTTTCATCTGCGATCGCATGTCGGTCGAATTGGTGTTCTGGGTGAGTGTTATGCTGCGTTTTACGTCCGTCCGCTCCGCGCTTTTGCTGTCCGCCTCTCTTGTTATTGTGTCCTTGGTGACGGATGGCGCGGGGGCGGTCGACTACACGTGGTACGGCAACACGACGAGTTTTATTAGTGCGAGCAACTGGAGAGACCTCGCCGGCAATCTGCCATCCCCGTTAAGCAATTCCGCGACTTTCGTGCCGACGAACAATTTCATCATCGACGCCGTGAACGGCTCGTTTAACCCCACCCTGTCGGGCGGCACAATTTCGCTCGGAACGATCACGGTCAGTGACTTCACACTGACCTTGAACAACAATGTGCGTCTGACGACGGCCGGAATCATCGTGAACAATGGTGGCGGCTTGTCAACGCGGGTCAACACCGGTGTGACCGGCAATATCACGGTCAACGCCGGCGGCCTGTGGACGGTGAACAGTGCCATCGGCGTCACCGGCAATGTGACCAATGCCGGAACCTTGACCCTCGGCGGCAACGCGGTAACGGGGATCGGCACGCTGACCAATTCTGGTACCGTCACCGGCAGTGACGGCCTCCAAGCCGCCACAATCGTCAACTCTGGCACCATCACTGGCACCACCTACGGCCTGAGCCCGACCAGCGCCCTGACGCTGACCAATAGCGGCACCATCTCGGGTGGCACGGCGGCCGTTCGGCTGGGCGTCAATGGCAATACCATCAACATCAATCCCGGTAGCGTGTTCACCGGGGGCATCGACTACAACAATACCACAGGCAACACGACGGCCTTCGGCGCCGGCAGCTATACGCTTGCTGTGCAGAACTATTCCACCACGGGCAACACGGTCACAACGGCCAATGCCTCAACGGTGGTGAATATGACCAGCAATGGCGCCGTCGTCTATTCGGCCACCGGCGCCCCGCCAGTTCAGCCTGCCGCTGCAGCGGTCCCTGCCGCTGCGGCCCCGGCTGTCACGCCAGCCCCTGTGGTGTCGACAACGCCCACCACCACGATCAATGTGGTCAACATGGCCTCGGTGACCAATTCCACTGCGGTCCAGTCCTCGAGCTATGCCTCCAACATTTCTGGCATGATCGGCGACGTCATGGCCATCGGCGATCTGACCAGCGGCGTGTCGGGCGCGTCCAGCGACAGCGGCGATGCCGGTTCGAACGTTCTGGGCTATGTCGAGATCGTCAAGCCCAAGTCCAAGCCCGTCGCCGCCATCGATGCGGCGATCGCCAAGCCGCAGACCATGCCGGCGCAGGGCCAGGTTGTTGATGGCGCGGGCAATGTCTTCTGGTCGCGCGCCTTTGGCGGCGCGCAATATACGCCCGCGCAGAACGGCTCGGGCGCGCTCAGCTCCTATTACTACGGCGCCGCCATCGGCATCGACCACCGCTTCGACACCTGGCGCCTGGGCGCCTATCTCGGCGGCGGCAAGGCCAGCCAGGGCGTGCTCGACGGATCGGGCGATATGGATGGCTCGGTGGTGTTCGGTGGTCTCTATGGCCACAATGACCAGAACGACTTCATCACCGATTTGGGCCTGTCCCTGGGCAAGCTCTCCAACAACTCCAAGCGCTATATCAACAATGGCGCCCAGACCGCGACCGGCAGTTTTGGTGGCCTCTTCGTCGCGCCCGAAGCCGCGCTGGGCTATCGTTTCGAGCTGACGGACGGCTGGGATGTCGTGCCCAGCGTCAAGCTGCGCTACACCGGTTCATTCTATGACGGCTATAGCGAAACCGGCTCGACCCAGAATGTCGCCTATTCGGACCAGTCCGTGCACATGTTCGACGAGCGGGCCCAGATCAAGCTGACCCACACCGAGCAGTCCGACACTGGCCTCAAGCAGCAATATTATGTGCAGGGTTCGGTGCAGGGCTCGCAGCGGGTCGGCGACAGCAATCTCAATGCCACCGTTTCCGGCACGTCCTATGCCGTCACCGCCTCGGGCGACAAATCCCTGCTCGCCGGCAGCGTCGGCGCCGGCTTTGACCTCAATGTCACCCAGGCCGCCGCTGTCTATGGCGGTGCCGACGCGACCTTTTACACCAACGGCGCCCAGGCCGTGGCCGGCCGAGTCGGGCTCAAGCTGAGCTTCTGAGGCGCGCTGGAGCGTTTCCAGCAAAAGTGGACACCACTTTTGTGGTTCGGAAACATGACCAAACAGGACCCTAGAGCGGTTTCACCGATTCAGCGAAGCGGTGAAACGCTCTAGAACATCGCCCGGTCGCGCGCCACGATCTCGCTGAGGAATTCGGCCACCAGCGCCACGCGGCGGATGGCGCGCAGATCTTCATGCACCACGGTCCAATAGCTGCGCATCAGGCTGTGCTGCGGCAGCACCGGCACGAGGCCCGCATCGCGCCCGGCCATGAAAGCATGGAGAATGCCGATGCCGGCGCCGGCACGCACCGCCTCGGTCTGTCCCATGGCCGATGACACCGCCAGGCTGGAGCGCCAACCCCGCAGGAACTCGCCGGTATAGTCGAGCGACTGGGTGAACAGCAGGTCGTCGACATAACCCACGAGACTATGCTGCGCGAGCGCCGCCAGGTCCGCCGGCGCGCCATGCCGGTCGAGATAGCTCTGCGCTGCATAAAGGCCGAGGCGATAATCGGTCAGCTTGCGCGCCACCAGCCGCCCCTCCTGCGGCCGCTCCAGCGTCACGGCAATATCGGCCTCGCGCCGCGACAGCGAAAAGGTGCGCGGCACCGGCACCAGCTCCACCCGCAGCCCCTTGTGCCGCTCGATCAACTGGCCCAGCCGCGGCGCGAGGAACGCCACGCCGAACCCGTCCGGCGCGCCCACGCGCACCGTGCCCTCCACTTTGCTGTCCGCGCCGGACGAAGCGCTGGCCGCCAGCATGGCGCTTTCCATGGCCTCGGCATGGCTCAAAAAGCGCTCGCCGGCGCCCGACAGCTCCGAGCCATTGGTCTTGCGGGTGAAGAGCGTGCTGCCCAGCGCCGTCTCCAGCGCCGTCAGCCGCCGCGCCACCGTCGCATGATTGAGCCCCAGCGCCTTGGCCGCCCCCAGGATCTGCCCGCTGCGGGCGACGGCGAGGAAAATGCGAACGTCATCCCAGTTCATCGGCGTCTGTCCCAAAGGCTCATGGACTATAATTGGTGCACATCAGATGCAAAATCTATCGCATTGCGCTGCGTAAACCGTAGCGCCTAACCTGCCGCCAAACAAGGGAGCCCCTTATGCGCACCATCGGCCACTTCATCGACGGCATCGAATCCACCGGCAATTCCGCCGAATTCCAGGACGTGTTCAACCCCGCCACTGGCGAGGTGCAGGCGCGCGTGGCCTTGGCCACCCAGGCCGATCTCGACGCTGCCGTGGCCTCGGCCGCCGCCGCCCAGCCCAAGTGGGCCGCCACCAATCCGCAGCGCCGGGCCCGCGTGTTCTTCAGCTTTGTCGCCCTGATCAACCAGCACATGGATGAGCTGGCGACCCTGCTCAGCGCCGAGCATGGCAAGACCATCGAGGACGCCAAGGGCGATATCCAGCGCGGGCTGGAAGTCGCCGAATTCGTCGCCGGCGCGCCGCATCTGCTCAAGGGCGAGTTCACCGATGGCGCCGGCCCGGCCATCGACATGTATTCCATGCGCCAGCCGGTCGGCATTGGCGCCGGCATCACCCCGTTCAACTTCCCGGCCATGATCCCGCTGTGGATGCTCTCGCCCGCCATCGCCGCCGGCAATGCCTTCATCCTCAAACCCTCCGAGCGCGACCCCTCCGTGCCGGTGCGCCTGGCGCAGCTGGCCATCGAGGCCGGCCTGCCCAAGGGCGTGCTCAATGTCGTCCATGGCGGCAAGGCGGTGGTCGATGGCATCCTGCATCACGACCAGATCGGCGCGGTGAGCTTTGTCGGCTCCACCCCGATTGCCCGCTACGTCTATGCAACCGCCGCAGCCGAGGGCAAGCGCGTCCAGGCCTTTGGCGGCGCCAAGAACCATATGATCATCATGCCCGACGCGGACATGGACAAGGCCGCCGACGCGCTGATGGGCGCCGGTTACGGCTCGGCCGGCGAACGCTGCATGGCCGTCTCGGTCGCCGTCCCGGTGGGTGACGAGACCGCCGACCGCATCATCGCCGCGCTCAAGCCGCGCATCGAAGCGCTCAAGGTTGGCCCCGCCACCGACGCCGCCAGCGAAATGGGCCCGGTGATCACCAAGGCAAGCAAGGACCGGATCGACGCCCTCGTGCAGTCCGGCATCGACCAGGGCGCGACCCTGGCGGTCGATGGCCGCGGTTTCACGCTCCAGGGCTATGAAAATGGTTATTTCGTCGGCCCGAGCCTGTTCGATCATGTCACGCCCGAGATGGATATCTACAAGGAAGAAATCTTCGGCCCCGTGCTCAGCGTCGTCCGCTCCAAGACCTATGAGCAGGCGCTCAAGCTGACCATGGACAATCCCTATGGCAATGGCACGGCCATCTTCACCCGCGACGGCGACGCCGCCCGTGACTTTGCCGCCCGCGTCAATGTCGGCATGGTGGGCATCAACGTGCCCGTGCCCGTGCCGCTGGCCTATCACAGCTTCGGCGGCTGGAAGGCCAGCGCCTTCGGCGATCTCAACCAGCATGGCACCGACGCCATCAAGTTCTGGACCCGCACCAAGACCGTCACGGCCCGCTGGCCCTCTGGCATCAAGGACGGCGCCGAATTCCAGATGCCGACCATGAAGTAGGCCCGCCGCCTCCTGCCAGCCTCTGACAAGACCTATGGCTACAAGGCCCTCCAGCACACCACTGGAGGGCCTATGCCTATCGACGATCTCACATCCATCATCGTTGCCGCCAAGTCGGCCACCTATGTCGGCGGCGGCAGCAGTGCGCCGCCCTCGTGCCCGGGCTCGCATGACCTCGGCTGGAGCCACGGCCCCTGGCGCTATCTCGACAGCTATTTCGGCGGCACCGATTTCATCGGTCAGGAAACGCTTTGGCATGACGGCACGCCCGTCTGGGCCATGAACTACTATGGCTATATCCAGCGCCCCGACCTGATCGACGGCCAGCGCGCCGGCGCCACCATCAAGGCAGCGCTCACCGCAATGTACGGGGAAGGGCGCTTCCTCGGTGGCTTCGACTGGACCGGCCCGCATGGCCGCTATATCGACACCAGCAGTGGCGACGCCGCCCATTTCCACGGCCGCGAGATCATCCGCGTCGGCGATACCGAAGCCTATGCGCTCGACTATTTCGGCGGCCTCATAAGGCCCTGAGGGCGAGCCCGCGCAAACGAAAAGCCCGGTGATGGCTCACCGGGCCTTTCCGCTCTGGGAGGAGCAACTGCTGACCTAGACGATGCCGCCCGAGCCGCCCTCGACGACCGGGCGCACGTCGGCGACCTTCTGGCGATAGCCCGAGGCGCGATAGGTGCTGAGCAGGTCGATCGCGCCGCCCTGCTCGAAGCGAGCCATGGCCAGAATCGGCTCGACATCGGTGCGATAAGCCTGGCGCAGCGCCTGCGTTGCCGCCAGCGCGTCATTGCCCTGCTGTGCCGCCAACAGGTTTGCCCGATCCACCAACAGTGCCTGCGCATAGGCGCGCTGCACGTCGGAGGCCGACAGCATCAGCGACTCGATCGGGTCGGTGACATTGTGGCTCTGGTCCAGCATATGGGCGGGGTGGAAGTCGGCGTCGCCGGCCTCGATATCGACCAGTTCGTTGAACACCAGGAACAGGCGATAGGGGTCGATGGCGCCGGCGTCGAGGTCATCGTCGCCATATTTGCTGTCGTTGAAGTGGAAGCCACCCAGCTTGCCGAACTGGGCCAGGCGGCTGACGATCATCTCGATATTGACGTTGGGCGCATGGTGACCGAGGTCGACCAGGCACAGCGCCTTGTCGCCGAGCTCCTTGGCGATGATGTAATTGGTGCCCCAATCCTGCACCACCGTCGAATAGAACGCCGGCTCATACATCTTGTGTTCGGTATAGATGCGCCAATCCTCGGGCAGGGCGGCATAGACCTGCTTCATGGAGTCCAGATAGTTCTCGAACTGGCGGGCGAAATTGACCTGGCCGGGGAAGTTCGAGCCATCCCCGATCCACACCGTCAGCGCCTTGGAGCCGATGGTCTTGCCGATCTCGATGCATTCGAGGTTATGCTCGATGGCCTGGTCGCGCGCTGCCTTGTCGGCATGGCTGAGCGAGCCGAACTTGTAGCTCTGCAACTGCCCCTTGGCGTCCGAGAAGGTGTTGGAATTCATCGCGTCAAAGCCCAGGCCAAAGCGGCTGGCCGACTGCTTGAGGCGATTGGGATCGGCCTTGTCCCACGGAATATGCAGCGACACCGTGCGCGTCGCCTGCGTCAGCTGGGCGATGACGGCGCAGTCCTCGATCTTGTCAAAGATATCGCGCGGCTCGCCCACGCCGGGGAAGCGGGCAAAGCGCGTGCCGCCGGTGCCCACGCCCCAGGAGGGCACGGCCACGTTGAAGGTGGCGACCTTGGCCTTGATGGCATCGATATCGACGCCACGGCGGTCCAGCCGCTCGCCTAGCGTGTCGTAGTCGACATTGAGGTCCGCCAGGCGCTTCTCATTGTTCGCGTCAACCACAGACGGGTCGATGATGGTGTCGGTCATAGATGGTGCCTCCCTCGGCGGTCCCCTGCCTCAGTCTCTCCCCTTCAAGGGGAGGGAGGCGATGGAGCCGCATAATCTGTGTGCTATCTGGACCCTCCCTCCCACGTGAGGGGAGGGTCGGGGAGGGGGTCTCTCGACCCCGTCACTGCGTTACCGCGTGAACGACTGGGCGTTGCCCGCGTCCACATTGATGATATTGCCCGTCGACTTGGCCGAAGCTTCCGAGGCGAAGAAATAGATCGCTTCGGCGATATCCTCGGGGAACACGCTCCGCTTGAGCATCGAGCGCTCGCGGTACATTTCCTCAAGCCCATCCTTGTCGGTCTTGTAGGTCGAGGCGCGCTGTTCCAGCCATTCGCCGGCCCAGATCTTGCTGCCGCGCAGCACCGCATCGGGGTTCACCACATTGACGCGGATCTGCTCGCCCGCGCCTTCCAGCGCCAGGCACCGCGCCAGGTGGATTTCGGCCGCCTTGGCCGTGCAATAGGCCGAGGCATTGGGCGAAGCGGCCAGGCCATTCTTGGAGGCCACGAACACCACATTGCCGCCGATCTTCTGGGCGCGGAACAGGCGGAACGCCTCGCGCGACACCAGGAAATAACCGGTGCTGAGGATATCCATGTTCTTGTTCCACAGCTCGAGCGAGGTCTCCTCGATCGGTGCGGAAGAGGCGATGCCGGCGTTGGAGACGAGAATGTCGAGCCCGCCGAATTCCACCACCGCCTCGGCAAAGCCGGCGATGACGACGGCTTCCTGCGTCACATTGAGCTGCACCGGCCGCACGAAATCGGCGCCGAACACCTTCCCCAGCTCGTCATTGGCCGCAGCCAGCGCCGCCTGGTCGATATCGGCCAGCACCACGCAGGCGCCTTCGCGCAGCAGCCGCACGGCCGTGGCCTTGCCGATGCCGCCGGCGCCGCCGGTGACCAGGGCGATCTTGCCGGCCAGCGACTTCGGCTTGGGCATGCGCGCCAGCTTGGCCTCTTCAAGCAGCCAGTATTCGATGTCGAAGGCTTCCTGCTCGGGCAGGCCGACATAGGTCGACACCGTCGAGGCGCCGCGCATCACATTGATGGCGTTGACGTAGAATTCGCCGGAAATGCGGGCTGTCGCCTTGTCCTTGGCGAAGGTGAACATGCCCACGCCCGGCATCAGATAGACCACCGCATTGGGGTCGCGCACGGCAGGCGAATTGTCATGCTTGCAGCGGTCGTAATAGGCCTGGTAGTCGATGCGATAGGCGGCGACGTCATCAGCCAGACGGGCAATCACCGCGTCCACATCCGGATTGGCTGGATCAAATTCGATCACCAGCGGGCGGATCTTGGTGCGCAGGAAATGGTCCGGGCACGAGGTGCCCAGCGCCGCCAGCGGGCGCAGATTGTTGGAATTGACGAATTCGAGCACCGCGGCGCTGTCGTCGAAATGGCCCAGCTTGTGGCTGTCGGCCGAGATCAGGCCGCGGATCTTGGGCATCAGCTTGGCCGCGATGGCGCGACGCTGGTCGGCGGGCAGGGCGGTGACGGCGGCGCCGCCGAAAATGGTCTTGCCAGCGGTCTGCGTCTCAAACCATTCGATGGCCTGGTTGATGATACCGATGGTGGTCTCGTAGCATTCCTTGGGCGTGTCGCCCCAGGTGAAGAGGCCATGGGACTCAAGGATCAGCCCCTTGGCCTTGGGGTTCTCTTCACAGAACTTGCCCAGCCACAGGCCGAGCTCAAAGCCCGGCTTCTTCCACGGCAGCCAGCCAATGGTGTCGCCGAAGATTTGGCTCGTCAGTTCCTTGGAATTGTTGGACGCTGCGATGGCAATGATCGCATCGGGATGCATGTGATCGACAAAAGGCCGGTTCACATAGGCATGCAGCGGGGTGTCGATCGAGGCGGCGCGGGGATTGAGGTTGAAGGTGGCGTGCGGCAGATAGCCGACCATCTCGTCTTCGAATTCAACGCCGCGATAGAGGCCCTTGAGGGCACGCAGCTTGTCCATATAGAGCGTCGAAAAGCCATCCAGCTTGATCGAGGCGCTGTCGCCGCCCGAGCCCTTGACCCACAGCACTTCCACGTCCTGGCCGGTCAGCGGGTCTTTCTGCATGATCTTGGACGAGGTATTGCCGCCACCATAATTGGTCACGCGCTTGTCGCTGCCCAGCAGGTTTGAACGATAGACGAGGCGTTCCGGCTCGCTCATGGCGGCGGCTTTGGCATCGTCCCAAAGATTGGCAAGGCGCTTGGGCGCGGTGGTCGACATGCAGACTCCTCCCACAGGGTGGTAACGCGGATTTTGGCCGGAGATGGCCACGATAAATGTGCAGTGTCAATCACAAACAGTCAGAAACGCGCATCAGAGACTGACATGTTTCGAATTTGATGGTTTCATGATTGACACTGATTGGAATGAATGGAAACTATGATGCCAGGGAGAGACAAGACGTGCACGAAACCGAACGCCACAGAGTGATCATTGCTGCCGTGCAGTCGCGCCCCGTCGCGACGGTGGCGGATCTGTGCCAGGTCACCGGCTCGTCCGAAGCCACCATTCGCCGCGATATTGCGGCCCTGCATGTGCGGGGCGAGGTGCGGCGCGTGCGCGGCGGTGCCGAGGCGGTCAACCCGCCAGAGCAAAGCGCCCTGATGGGCCGGCCCTTCTCGGTCAACGAAACCATCAATATCGAGCAGAAGCGCGCAATTGCCCGCGCGGCGGCCGCCTTGTGCAAGGATGGTGAGCCGATCATCATCAATGGCGGCACCACCACCTACCAGATGGTGCATCACCTGACGCAGCGGCGCATGAGCGTGTTCACCAACAGCTTCGCCATTGCCGAATATCTCATCCACAACTCGCGCAATTCCGTCGTCATTCCCGGTGGCACGGTCTATCGCGAGCAGAATGTCATCCTCTCGCCCTTCGGCGGGGTGGTGGCCAGCCACTTCTATGCCAAGCGCATGTTCATCGGCTGCCAGGGCATTGGCCAGCATGGGCTGATGGAAGCCGATCCCATGATCGTGCAGTCCGAGCTGGGCCTGATCGGCCAGGCTGACGAACTGATCGTGCTGGCCGATTCATCGAAATTTTCGGGACGCTCAAGCCTCATTCTGTGTGGCCTCGACCGAATAGCCGCCGTCATCACCGACGCCGGCATCCGCGACGAAGACCGTCAAATGCTGGAAACAGCAGGCGTGCGGCTCATCGTGGCGGAAACCACTGCTCAGGCGGAAAAGCAACAAACCGTCGCCTGAGAAACCCAAGCCAGACTATCCCAGGGAGGGATTACCTTATGAAGCTTCTGAAGATCCTGGCGGCCACCACCGCCGTCGCCGCTCTGCTCGCCAGCCCCGCCTTCGCCCAGACCCGCATCGCGCTGGTCGTCAAGTCGCTGGGCAATGGCTTCTTTGACGCCGCCAACAAGGGCGCGCAGGAAGCCGCCAAGGAACTGGGCGATGTCGAAGTCATCTATACCGGCCCGACCGCCGCAACCGCCGAAGCCCAGATCGAAGTCATCAATGCGCTGATCGCCCAGCAGGTTGATGCCATCGCCATCTCCGCCAACGATCCGGACGCTCTGGTGCCGGCCCTGCAGAAGGCCATGGAACGCGGCATCAAGGTGATCTCCTGGGATTCCGGCGTCGCCCCCGAAGGCCGCCAGCTCCACCTGAACCCCTCCGAAACCGCGCTGATCGGCGAGACCATCATCAAGCTGGCCGCTGATTACCTGCCCGAGGGCGGCGACGTCGCCATCCTATCGGCTGCCTCCACCGCCACCAACCAGAACGCCTGGATCGATGC
This sequence comes from Devosia sp. FKR38, assembly GCF_005222805.1. Lineage (GTDB taxonomy): Bacteria > Pseudomonadota > Alphaproteobacteria > Rhizobiales > Devosiaceae > Devosia. The sequence continues at coordinate 498,788 of NZ_STGC01000005.1, forward strand.
GGCCAAGGCCGTGCTGCCCGCCAAGTTCGCCAACATCAACCTGGTCTCGGTCGTCTATGGCGACGATGACTCGGTCAAGTCGACCGACGAAGCAAAGGGCCTGATTGCCTCCTATCCCAACCTCAAGGCCATCATTGCCCCCACCACCGTCGGCGTCGTGGCTGCCGCCCAGGTCGTCACCGACCAGGGCCTGATCGGCAAGATCAACGTCACCGGCCTTGCTCTCCCGTCCGAGTTCAAGCAGTTCATCGACAATGGCGCTTCCCAGGCCGTTGCCCTGTGGAACCCGATCGATCTGGGCTACTCGGCCGTCATGCTGGCCAATGACCTGGTCAAGGGCGGCGAAGCCAAGCCCGGTGCCAAGCTCTCGATGGGCCGCATGGGCGAGCTGACCCTGGACGACACCAACTCGGGCGCCATGGCCGCTCCCTTCACCTTCGACAAGTCCAACATCGAAGAGTTCTCCAAGATCTACTAAAGCCCGTCCTCGCCTCTCCCCCGCTGTGGGAGAGGTCATCCGGCATATCGGGTGAGGGGTTCAGCCTGAGGGGCATCATTGCTCCAGTCAGGCTCAGAACCCCTCACCGCATCCCGCTTGTCCCGCCTATCCCCCCTTGTCCTTGGGGCCGGAGACACCACTGGGCAAAGTGTGGGCGATATGCGGATAGAAAGCGGCACACTTCAGGCACAATCTGCCCCACCGGGCGTAACAAATTGTGCATCAGAACGTGAAAAACGGACCTCGATCCATGACCGATCAACCCATCCTGACCCTCTCGGGCATTTCCAAGAGCTTCCCCGGCGTGCGGGCGCTGCACAATGTCTCGCTCGAGCTCTATGCCGGCCAGGTCACCGCGCTGATCGGGGAGAACGGCGCCGGAAAGTCCACCCTGGTCAAGACCCTGACCGGCATCTACCAGCCCGACGCGGGCGAAATTACCGTGAATGGCCAAAAGGTTACGCTGCCGACGGCGCATTCTGCCTCAGCGGCCGGGATCACCGCCATTCACCAGGAAACCGTGCTGTTCGACGAGCTGACCGTCGCCGAGAACATCTATCTCGGCCATGCCCCGCGCACCGCGCTGGGGCTGATAGACTGGCGCAAGATGCGCAGCGAAGCCCGGCTCACCCTCGACGCCATGGCCGCCGGCATCGATCCCGACATCAAGCTTAAAGAGTTGGGAATAGCCAAAAAACACCTGGTCGCCGTGGCCCGCGCGCTCTCCATCGACGCCAGCGTCGTCATCATGGATGAGCCCACCGCCGCCCTCAGCCAGAAGGAAATCGAGGAGCTCTACGTCCTGATCGACCTGCTCAAGCAGGACGGCAAGGCGATCCTGTTCATCAGCCACAAATTCGATGAGATCTACCGCATCGCCGATCGCTTCACCGTCTTCCGCGACGGCGAGCAGGTCGGCAAGGGCATGATCGCCGACACCAGCCAGAATGCGATTGTCCAGATGATGGTCGGCCGCCCGGTCGAAGGGATTTTCCCGGCCCGCAAGGCAGCCATCGGCAAGGTGGTTCTCGAAGCCAAGGGCCTCAGCCATCCCACTGAATTCGATGATGTTTCATTCTCCGTGCGCAAGGGCGAAATCCTGGGCTTCTATGGCCTGGTTGGCGCCGGGCGCAGCGAGGTCATGCAGGCCGTTTTCGGGCTGACGCGCCCCTCCGCTGGCACGCTGGCGCTCGATGGCGCGACAATCACGCCCCGCTCTCCCGCCGACGCCGTCGAGGCCGGCATCGTCTATGTCCCCGAGGAACGCGGCAAGCAGGGCGTCATTACCGGCGAACCCATTTTCAAAAACGTCTCGCTGCCGTCGCTGGGTAAGACCAGCCGTTCCGGCTTCCTGCGCCTGGCCGAGGAATTTGCCCTCGCCCGCACCTATACCGAGCGGCTGGACCTTCGCGCCTCTTCGCTCAGCCAGAATGTCTCGACCCTGTCGGGCGGCAACCAGCAGAAGGTCGTGATCGCCAAGTGGTTGGCGACGCTGCCCAAAGTCATCATCCTCGATGAACCCACCAAGGGCATCGACATCGGCTCCAAGGCCGCCGTGCATGATTTCATGGCCGAACTGGTCGCCCAGGGCCTCAGCGTCATCATGGTCTCCTCCGAACTGCCCGAAGTTCTCGGCATGAGCGACCGCATCGTCGTCATGCGCGAAGGCCGCATGGTGGCAACGCTCGACAACGAAGGGCTCAAGCCCGAAACCCTGGTGCGGCTGGCCGCCGGCATCATCGAGGAGCAGGCCGCATGAACCGCTTGATGAAACACCGCGAAGTCTGGCTGGCGCTGGCCATCGTCCTGGTGGTCGTGCTGGTCACGCTGCGCTTTTCGCGCTTCGCCCAGCCGGCCAATTTGCTGACCATCTTCAACGACACCTCCATTCTGATGATGCTGGCGCTGGGGCAGATGGCGGTGATCCTGACCCGCTCGATCGACCTCTCCATGGCCTCCAATCTGGCGCTGACCGGCATGATCGTTGCCATGCTCAACGCCGCCTTCCCCGGCGTGCCGATCCCGGCGCTCATGGCCCTCTCCGTACTGATCGGCGCGGGCCTCGGCGCCTTCAATGGCGTGCTGGTGTGGAAGCTCGATATTCCGCCCATCGTGGTGACGCTGGGCACGCTGACCATTTTCCGCGGCATGGTGTTTGTCATCTCGGGCGGCGCCTGGGTCAATGCGGCCCAGATGAGCGCGGACTTCATTGCCTTCCAGCGCGTGGTGTTCCTGGGTCTGCCGGTTCTGAGCTGGTTCGCCATTGTGGTGGCCGCGCTGTTCTATGTGCTGATGACCCGGACCCCATTGGGCCGCGCCTTCTATGCCATCGGCGTCAATCCGACGGCCTCGGTCTATACCGGCATCAATGTGGGCCGCACCAAGTTCATGGCCTTCGTCATCTCGGGCGCCGTGGCCGGGCTCTGCGGCTATCTCTGGATTTCGCGCTATGTCATCGCCTCCACCGAAGTGGCCGGTGGCTATGAGCTGACCATTATTGCCGCCTGCGTCATTGGTGGCGTCTCCATCGCTGGCGGCATCGGCAGCGTCGGCGGCGTGCTGCTCGGCGCCATTTTCCTGGGCGTCATCAACAACGCCCTGCCGGTGATCAACATTTCCCCGTTCTGGCAGATGGCCATTTCCGGCACGGCGATCCTGTTGGCCGTGGTGCTCAACGCGCGCGGCGAACGCAGCAAGGGTCGCATCATCCTCAAGACGGCAGAAATAGCATGACCGACACTTCGCTCCACCGCTCGCTGCCCGACCGCCTCGACAATCCGCTCCGCTCGGCCCTGCTGAGCTGGGAAAGCCTGCTCGTGCTGGTCGCGGTGGTGATCTTCATCGTCAATTCCTTCGCCTCGCCCTATTTCCTCAACGCTTGGAGCCTGAGCGATCTCACCTTCAACTTCACCGAGAAGGCGCTGATCGCACTAGCCATGGCGCTGCTGATCATCGCCGGCGAGATCGACCTGTCGGTGGCCGCCATCATTGCGCTGGCGTCGACCTTGATGGGCCTGGCGCTGCAATATGGCGCCGATACACCGGTGCTGGTGGCCATTGGCGTGGGCACTGGCATCGCCTGCGGCGCGGTCAACGGCTTCCTCGTCACCGGCCTGAAACTGCCCTCGATCGTGGTGACCATCGGCACGATGAGCCTCTTCCGGGGCATCAGTTTCATCATCCTGGGCGACCAGAGCTTTAAGGGCTATCCCAAGAGCTTTTCCTGGTTCGGCCAGGGCTATGTCTGGGGCGTGATCTCGTTCGAGCTGGTGCTGTTCGTGCTCTGCGCCGTGATCTACTTCGTGCTGCTGCACCGCACCAATTTCGGCCGCCGCGTCTTTGCCATCGGCAATAATGCCGTGGCGGCGCAGTTCTCTGGCGTGCGGGTGGACCGTATCAAATTCGTGCTGTTCTGCCTCACCGGCCTGATGAGCGGCGTCGCTGCTGTGCTACTCACGGCGCGCCTCGGCTCGACGCGGCCCTCGATTGCCGAGGGCTGGGAGCTGGAGGCCATCACCATGGTGGTGCTGGGCGGCGTCTCCATTGTCGGTGGCGCGGGCTCGATCCTGGGCGTCGTGCTGGCCGCGATCATCATGGGTCTTGTCACCTTCGGACTGGGCCTGCTCAATGTGCCGGGCATTGTGATGTCCATCTTCATCGGCGGCCTGCTGATCGTGGTGATCGCGCTGCCCATCCTGTTCCGCATGTGGAGGCAGCGCACATGATCATCACCGACGGCGATTACGAAAAGCATGCCTTCAAGATGCAGCTCAATCCCGGCATGGCAGCCGAATACAAGAAGCGCCATGATGAGATCTTCCCCGAGCTGGTCGACCTGCTGCATGCGGCGGGCGTCAGGGACTATTCGATCCACCTCGACGAAGAGACCAATATCCTGTTCGGCGTGTTGTGGCGCCGCCGGGATCACACCATGGCGGACCTGCCAGCCACCGCGGTGATGCAGCGCTGGTGGGCGCATATGGCCGATGTCATGGCCACCAATGCCAAGAACGAGCCGATCTCGGTCGATCTCACGCCCATGTTCTGGATGAAGTAACCTCCGCTCCGGTTGGAACGAATAGTTCGGTATCTGGACCACTCACCATTGGTCCGGATCGGCAGGCTTTGCGTATCAAAGGTTGATCGGCAGGCGATAAGCCGCCATGCTGACACGCGTTGTCAGCATTGGCTGATAGCTCCGTTGCGTCTTCGGGCGCCCGATTGACCGCTCTGCGAGTCGCGCCGACCAGACGTCACGACGGGCAGCCCTTGCCCCAGCCAACCACAATCACGGAGACTCCCATGCGCCGCACATCCATGCTTTTGAGCGTTGCCGCCGCACTGGCCATGTCGATCACCGCAGCCCATGCCCAGGTCGTTGTGTCGTCCAAGATCGACACCGAAGGCGGCGTGCTGGGCAATATCATCAAGCAGGTGCTCGAAGCCAACGACATCCCGGTCGAAGACCGCATCCAGCTGGGTGCCACGCCCATCGTCCGCCAGGCCATCACAGCCGGCGAAATCGACATCTATCCCGAGTATACCGGCAACGCCGCTTTCTTCTTCGAGAAGGCCGATGACCCGCTGTGGAACGATGCTGCGGCCGCCTATGCCGAAGCCGCCAAACTCGATCTTGAGGCCAACGAGATCGTCTGGCTGACCCCGTCGCCGGCCAACAACACCTGGGCTGTCGCGGTGCGCAATGATGTGGCCGAGGCCAATAAGCTGGCCACCTTCAGCGAGTTCGGCGCCTGGGTCGCCGGGGGTGGCGAGGTGAAACTCGCGGCCTCGGCCGAGTTCGTCAATTCGCCCGGCGCCCTGCCCAAGTTCCAGCAGGTCTATGGCTTCACCCTCACGCCCGATCAGCTGGTGACGCTTTCGGGCGGTGATACGGCAGCAACCATTGCCGCGGCCGCCCAGCAGACCAATGGCGTCAACGCGGCCATGGTCTATGGCACCGATGGCGGCATTGCCCCCTCGGGCCTCAAGGTGCTGGAGGACGACAAGGGGGTGCAGCCGGTTTACCAGCCGGCGCCGATCATCCGCAAAGCCGTGCTGGACCAGTACCCGCAGATCGCCGAACTGCTCAAGCCGGTGTTCGAAGGCCTGACGCTCGAAGTTTTGCAGGACCTCAATGGTCGCGTGCAGGTGGGTGGCGAGGCTTCGGCCACTGTCGCCACCGACTATTTGACCAAGGGCGGCTTCCTGAAGTAGCCGCAACCGCTGCGGCGACGCGATCTCCTCTGCTTCAGGCAGAAGGGGATCGCCCACACTTCTGCCGGACATCGGAGCCTGCATGAGCCTCGCCGAGACCGCACATTCCCAAACGCCGCCTGCCTGGCTGGCCCTCGACCGGCTGGGCGTGTTGGTCGCCATCATCGCCGCTGGCGGGCTGGCGCTGCCCTTTGCGCTGTTCCGCGCCAATCGCATCGTGCCCGGTGATGCGCTGGGCCTGTTTGCCGCGCTGCCCATGCCACTGGCGCTGGTGCTGCTGACCGCGCTGGTCGGCGGCTTTGCTGCGGCGCTGCTGCGCTGGCCGGCGGCGATCAAGCTGGGCATGGGACTGGTCGTGCTGGCGGTGCTCTTCGTCCTGGTCGGGCTTTCGGCCAGCCATCTGACGCCCGAGGGTGACAGCTTTGCCCGTGTGTCGCCCGGCGCCGGCTTCTGGGTGCTGGCCTTTGCCTTTGCCGTTCTGGTCACTGACGCTTTGACACGCCTCGCCCTGCGCCCCTGGCAGCGTATTGTCATGCTGCTGGCGGTGACCTTCGCCATGGCTCTGCTGCTGTGGAGCGGGTTGTGGACCGACCTTTCCATGCTCAAGGAATATGCCAACCGGGCGCAATCCTTCTGGTCGGAGGCGCGCACGCATCTGGGCCTGGCTTTTGGCTCGGTGGCCCTGGCCACGCTGGTCGGCGTGCCGCTGGGCCTGGTCTGCTACAAGGTCAAGAGCCTGCGCGCCAGCGTGCTGAGCGTGCTCAACATCATCCAAACCATTCCCTCGATTGCGCTGTTCGGCCTGCTGATCGCGCCGCTGGCCTGGGTTGGCGCGCATGTGCCGGGGGCCAAGACCATCGGCATTTCCGGCATTGGCGCGACGCCGGCGCTCTTGGCGCTGTTCGCCTATTCGCTGCTGCCCATTGTCGCCAATACGGTGGTGGGTCTGCTGGGCGTATCACCTGCCGCCATTGATGCGGCCCGCGGCATGGGCATGACGCGCTGGCAGCGCTTGCGGGCGGTCGAACTGCCCCTGGCTTTTCCGGTGATCCTCACTGGCATCCGCATCGTGTTGGTGCAGAATATTGGCCTCACCACCATTGCTGCCCTGGTCGGCGGCGGCGGGTTCGGGGTCTTTGTCTTCCAGGGCATTGGCCAGACGGCCATGGATCTGGTGCTGCTTGGCGCGGTGCCGACCGTGGCGTTGGCCTTTGCTGCGGCCGTGGTGTTGGACGCCCTGGTGGACATGACGGCGCGGGAGACCCGAACATGATCGAAATCGACGACGTTTCCCGCCTCTATGACGGCCGCGCCGTGGTGGACCAGGTGACCCTGACCATCCAGCCACGTACGGTCTGCGTCATCGTCGGCACCTCCGGCTCGGGCAAGACCACGCTGCTGCGCATGATCAACAAGCTGGTCAATCCGTCGAGCGGCAGCCTGCGGATTGATGGCGAGGATATCGCCGGCATTCCGGCCTATGAGCTGCGCCGCCGCATCGGCTATGCCATCCAGGGCCATGGCCTGTTTCCCCACCGCACCGTGGCGCAGAACATCGCCACCGTCCCTGGCCTGCTCGGCTGGGACAAGGCCAAGACGCAGACCCGCGTTGATGAACTGCTCGAGCTGTTCCAGCTCGATCCCGTCAGCTTCCGCGATCGCCTGCCGCATCAGCTCAGTGGCGGCGAGCAGCAGCGCGTCGGCGTCGCGCGGGCGCTGGCCGCTCGGCCCAATATCCTGTTGATGGATGAGCCCTATGGCGCGCTCGACCCGGTGATCCGCGCCAAGGCGCAGGATGACCTGCTCGCCATCCAGCGCAAGCTGGGCACCACCATCGTGCTGGTGACCCATGACATGGAAGAGGCCATCCATCTGGGCGACACCATCGCCGTGATGGCGCATGGCAAATTGCTGCAGAGCGCACCACCGGCCGAGATCATTGCCCGCCCGGCCAGCGATTTCGTTGCCAATCTGATCGGCAGCAGCGAACGCCCGTTCCGCCTGCTGTCGCTGTCGCGCGTTGGCGACCATGTCGAGCCGGGCACGGCCAGCGGCACGCCGGTCGATGTGACGGCCTCGCTGCGCGATGCCTATGCCGAGCTCTTGTGGTCGGCGCGCACGGCGCTGCCGGTCACGCGTGATGGTCAGGTTATTGGCCAGGTGACACTGGCGGCGCTGGCGCGGCTGGCGGCGCGGCCGCAATGAGCTGGGGCAACGGGATCCGGCTGGTGGCGCTGCTCGCCCTGCTGGCGCTGCTGATCTGGCCGCAGGCCTTTGCCGGCGCCTTTGGCCTGCTGACCAGCAATGGCCAGCCCGCCATCTATAACCAGGGCAGCCTGCTCGACATCACCCTCAGCCATCTTGGCATTGTCGCGGTGGCCACGCTGGCTGCGACCTTCATCGCGGTGGGCCTCGCCATCATTGTTACCCGGCCGTTCGGCGCCGAATTCCTGCCGGTGTCGCGCAGCCTTGCCAATATCGGGCAAACCTTTCCGCCCGTGGCGGTGCTGGCGCTGGCGGTGCCCATGCTCGGCTTCGGCACGGCGCCGACGCTGGTGGCGCTGTTCCTGTATGGCCTGCTGCCCATTTTCGAGAACACACTGACCGGCCTCACCGGCCTGCCGCCGGCCGTTATTGAGGCGGCGCGTGGCATGGGCATGAGCGGCTGGCAGCGGCTCTGGCGGGTGGAACTGCCGATTGCGCTACCGGTGATCCTGGCGGGCATTCGGCTGTCGGTTGTCATCTCGCTGGCCACAGCGACCATTGGCTCTACCGTCGCCGCCCGCACGCTGGGCGAGGTGATCATTGCCGGGCTCCAGTCCAACAACACCGCCTTTGTGCTGCAGGGCGGCCTGATCGTGGGCGTGCTCGCCGTGCTGATCTATGACGGGCTCTCGGCGCTTGAGCGGCGCCTGCTGGCGCGCACCGGGCAGGCTGAGGCCTGATCCGACCCGCTCAGGCTGTGCCGGTGGCCAAGAGGGCCATGGCACCGCGCTGCGCAAGCGCATCGCCCACTGCAAAGATCGTCGGCGCCGAGAGCGGAAACTGTTCAACCGCCACAACGGCCTCGGCAATGCTGCCGCGCCAGACCTGTTCGTCGGCGCGACCGACATTGCCAGCGATGATGGCCGGGGTATCCAGGCTCATGCCGCCGGCGGCCAATTGGTCGACAATAGCAGGCAAGGTGCGGCGGCTCATGTAATAGACGCTGGTGGTGGCGGCATCGGCCAGGGCGGCCCAATTCAGACTATCGGGCAGCACGCCCTTGCGGGAGTGGCCGGTGACGAAGCGGACCGATTGCGCATGGTCGCGGTGGGTCAAGGAGACGCCGAGCCGGCTGGCCAGCGCCAGCGCCGCTGTGACACCGGGGACGACCGTGACGGGCACGCCATGCCGTTCGAGCATGTCGATCTCCTCGCCGGCGCGGCCAAAGATCATGGGATCGCCGGACTTGAGGCGCACCACATGCTTGCCCTGGCGCGCAAGCGACAGCATCATCGCGTTGATATCGTCCTGCTTGCAGCTCTCGCGGGCCGCGCGCTTGCCCACCAGCATGCGCTTGGCCTCGCGGCGCGCCAACTCCAGCACCTCGGATGACACCAGATCATCGAACAGGATGACATCGGCTGATTGCAATGCGCGGACGGCCTTGATGGTCAACAGATCGGCGTCGCCCGGACCGGCGCCTACCAAAGTCACGCGACCGGTGGCCGACGCGGCCAGGTCAGTGTCGATATGCAGATCGGCCGCACTTGGGCCGCGGTCGCCCAAAGCGCGGGCCGCAAGGCCCTCCCAGAAGGCGCGGCGTGCCGAGCCCGCCGGCAGGCGCGCCATCACCTCGGACCGCACATCCTGCGCCAACTGCGCCCATTGGCTCAGTGTGGCCGGCAGCAGCGTTTCGATGCGGCGGCGCACCGCCTGGCCGAGAATGGGCGCGGCACCGGCGGTGGAGATACCCACCACCAGCGGCGAGCGGTTGACGATGGCACCGAACTGGAACTGGCAGAACTCAGGCCTGTCGATGACGTTATAGGGCACGCCCTGTGCCCGCGCGGCAGCCACGAACGCCTCGGCATCCGCATCGTCCTCGATCTCGGCCACGGCCAGCGCCGCACCCGTGAGATCGGCTGGTGTCCAGGCGCGGTCGATGAGCGCGATGCCGCCTGTGTCGGCCATGGCCGCGAGCACCGCGCAGCGCTCTTTTTCGGGCGCAAACACCCGCACATCAGCGCCCGCGGCCGCCAGCAGCTCGATCTTCCAGGTCGCCGGCTCACCGCCGCCGATGGCGACCACCGGCTTGCCAGCGAGGTCAAAGAACACGGGCAGCACCGCGAGGGGCGCGATACGGGGCCTATTCGGCTGCGGCGACGAGACGATGTGCATCGATAATCCCCCTGATTTCGGCGCGGCAGGAGCCGCAATTGGTACCGGCCCGCGTGCAGGCGCCGACGGCTTCGACGGTGGCGCAGCCCTGGTCGGTGACGGCCGCGGCAATGGTGTTGCGGCCCACCGAGAAGCAGGAGCAGACGATGGCTCCGGCATCGGGACGGTCAGCGCCGGGCCGGCCGGCGAGCACCTTGGATGCGCTGACGTTGTCTGCCTTGAGCAGGTCAACGGCCCATTGGCGGGCCACGGCGACGGGCGTCGCGGCGACGTAAAGCGCGAGTTGCAACTGCCCGTCGGCCAGCACCGCAAAGCTGCGCCGGCCCGAGCCGGAATCGATCACCGAATGGATACGCGCTGCGGCAGGCAGGGCGAATGCAGCACGCAGCCAGGCGTCCCAATCGCCCGGTTCTTCAACAAAGCCCAGTTCGCCCCGGATGCCACCCGGCCCTTCGGCCAGCGCCCAATAGTCGGCCGAGAGCGCCGGACGCTGCTGCGCGACGAAGAAGCCATAGCGTTCCACGGCGAAGGGCGCGGCCGCCACCTGCGCCATCTTGAGCGCCGGCTGGCCGGAAATGGCATCGGTGCGCGCGGTGACCAGTGCGTCCACGCGTCCATTGGAGGCAAACTGGTCAGTCCAGTGCATGGGCGCGAAGACGTGACCACGCTGCTGTCGATCCGTCACCAGAGCGCGGACAACCGCGCTGCCGTGGCCATTGCTGAGCCGCACCAGCGAGGCGGGTGCGATGCCCAGGCGTTCGGCGTCGGCGGGGTGGAGCTCGGCAAAGGGTTCGGCATAATGCGCCGACAGGCGGGCCGTTTTGCCGGTGCGCGTCATGGTGTGCCAATGGTCGCGCACCCGGCCGGTATTGAGGATCAGCAGGCCCGGCGCGGGCTGCACGGGTTCGGGCGGCGTCACGGCGACGAAGCGCGCCCGCTGGTCTGGCGTGAAGAAGCGGCCATCGCCGAACAGGCGCGTGCGGGCCTGGTCGCGCACCGGCCACTGCACGGGCGCGAGGCTGTCGTAGTCCGCCCCCGCAAGACCTGACAGATCCAGATCGCGCTGGCCGTCATTCTCGAAGGCCGTGAGTGCGGCATGTTCGGCGAAGATGTCGGCAGGTCCGGCATAATCAAAGGCCGCGCCAAAACCCATGCGCTGGGCGACCTGGGAGATGATCCACCAGTCGGGGCGCGCCGCGCCCGGCAGCGGGAGGAAGGGGCGCTGGCGCGATATGCGGCGCTCGGAATTGGTCACCGTGCCGTCCTTCTCGCCCCAGCCGGCAGCGGGCAGGCGGACATGGGCATGGAGCCCCGTGTCCGTGCGGTCGGTCATGTCCGAGACCACCACAAAGGGGCAGGCGGCCAGCGCCGCACGCACCGCATCGGCCTCGGGCATGGAATCGACGGGATTGGTCGCCATGATCCAGATGGCCCTGACCTCGCCGCGCGCCACGGCGGCAAACAGGTCCACGGCCTTGAGGCCGGGCCTGGTCGCCACAGTGCTGCTGTTCCAGAAGCGGCCAACGCGATCGATGGCCTCCGGCGTGAAATCCATATGCGCGGCCAGCGTATTGGCCAGCCCACCCACTTCGCGCCCGCCCATGGCATTGGGCTGGCCGGTGACGGAGAACGGCCCCATGCCCGGCTTGCCGATGCGGCCGGTCAGCAAATGGGCGTTGATGATGGCATTGACCTTGTCAGTGCCTACGCCGGACTGATTGACGCCCTGCGAATAGACGGTGACGACCCGTTCGTTGGCGGCAAACCAGTCGTAGAACTGCGCCACATCGCTGGCAGACAGGCCGGTTGCCGAGGCGACGCGATCCAACGGCCAGTCGCGGGCAATCTTCAGCGCCGCGACAATCCCCGAGGTGTGGTCGGCCACGAAGGCAGGATCAATCGCCCGGCATGTCGCCAGATGGGCCAAAAGCCCGACAAAGAGCGCGCTGTCGCCATCGGATTGCACGGGAAGGTGCAGATCGGCGATGTCGGCGCTGGCGGTGCGGCGCGGATCGATCAGCACCACACGCATCCCGGGTCGCTCGGCCTTGGCCTTGGCGATGCGCTGGTAGAGCACCGGATGGCACCAGCCCAGATTGGAGCCGACCAGCACGACAAGATCGGCCAGCTCAAGGTCCTCGTAATTGCCCGGCACCGTGTCCGAGCCGAAGGCCCGCTTATGCCCAGCCACCGAGGAGGCCATGCAGAGCCGCGAATTGGTGTCCATATTGCCGCTGCCGATGAAGCCTTTCATCAGCTTATTGGCGACGTAGTAGTCCTCGGTGAGCAATTGGCCGGAGCCATAGATGGCCACCGCATCGGGCCCATGCTCGGCAATGGTGCGGGAAAAGGTGCTGGCGACGCGGTCGAGCGCCGCGTCCCAGCTCGTGCCCACCCCATCCATCTCGGGCTGCAAAAGGCGGTTGCTCAGCGCCAGGGTTTCGCCCAGCGCCGACCCCTTGGAACAAAGCCGGCCGAAATTCGCGGGATGCTCCGGGTCGCCCGCGATGGCCACGCTGCCATCCGGCTGTGGTGTCGCAAGCACGCCGCAGCCGACGCCGCAATAGGGGCAGGTGGTGCGAACAGTCTTGCTGGCCTCGCCCTGCTGCATGGCTCAGGCCGCCGAATGGGGTAGGGCGGCCCCGCTGCGGGCGATGCGGCGGGCGCGGATCCGCTCCAACGTTGCCTCGTCGGGATTGGCGCCGCCTTCATAGGCTTCCAGAAACCCCAGCAGCTCCTCGCGATAGCCATAGTAGTCCTTGTGCGCCAGCAGCGCCTTGCGCGAGCGCGGCCGCGGCAGGTTGACCTCCATCACATTGCCGATACGGGCATTGGGGCCGTTGGACATCATCACCACGCGGTCGGCGAGAAGGATGGCCTCATCCACGTCATGGGTGACGCAGATGGCGGTGACCTTGGTATTGGCCCAGACCTCCATCAGCACATCCTGCAGCTCCCAGCGCGTGATGCTGTCGAGCATGCCGAAGGGCTCATCGAGCAGCAGCAGCTTGGGCGAGAGGGCGAAGGCGCGGGCAATACCGACGCGTTGCTTCATGCCATTGGAAAGCTCGCCGGCCAGCCGGTGCATGGCATCGCCCAGCCCGACGCGGGCCAGGTAATATTCGACGACATCGCGGCGCTCGGCGGCGCTGGCCGTGGGATAGACCCGGTCGACACCCAGCGCGACATTCTCGCGGGCCGTGAGCCAGGGCATCAGCGACGGCGCCTGGAACACCACAGCCCGTTCCGGCCCGGCGCCCACCACTTCGCGATTGTCGAGCACGATGCCACCGGCCGAGATCGGGTTGAGCCCGGCCACCATCGACAGCACCGTCGACTTGCCGCAGCCGGAATGCCCGATCAGCGTCACGAACTCGCCCTTGTTCATCTTGAAGTCGAAGCGGTCCACAACCGTCAGCGGCCCCTTTGGCGTGGGATAGATCTTGGAGACCTGCGAGAACTCGACATAGCCTGCCTTGGCCGGCGAGGCCGCCGCCTGGGCATAGGCCGAGGGCAGTTTCTGGGACTTGCCGCGGCCAATCGGCACCACATTGGGCAGCGTTACCGGCTTCTCGCCGGCCGCATTGCGACCCGCGCCAATGTCGAGCAGATATTCGGTAATGTCACGACGCAGGGCAATGAAGCGGTCATCGCCATTAAGCGCTGCGCGGTCACGCGGCCGCTCGATGCCCACTGCAAAGCTGGGCCCCAGCGTGGCGCTCGGTCCGGGCGTCAGCGGAATGACCCGATCAGCCAGCAATATGGCCTCATCCACATCATTGGTGATGAGGATGATGGTCTTCTTTTCTGCTTCCGAGATCAGCGCGAACTCGTCCTGCAGCTTGGAACGCGTCAGCGCGTCGAGCGCCGAAAGCGGCTCGTCCATCAAAAGGATATCGGGCTGCATGGCGAGCGCCCGGGCCACCGCAACGCGCTGACGCATGCCGCCCGACAGCTCGGCCGGGCGTCGGTCGACCGCGTGACTGAGCCCCACCAGTTGCACATAGTGCTGGCGCAGCGCCAACCGTTCAGCCCGGCCCTTGGATTTGTGCACCGCGTTCACGGCCAGATCGATATTGCCGCCCACCGTCAGCCAGGGCATCAGCGAATAGGACTGGAACACCACGCCGCGCTCCGGCCCCGGGCCGGTGATCTCCCGTCCGCGCAGGATGACGCCGCCCTGATCAGGCTGGATCAGCCCGGCCAGCAGCGAGATCAGCGTGGTCTTGCCGGCGCCCGAAAAGCCCAGGATGGCGACGAACTCGCCTTCACTGACGTCTAGATTGATACCCGAGAGCACGTGATGGCGCTTGTCGCCATCCCCGTAGTGCTTGCCCAGATCGGAGAGCTGCAGAATGGGAGCCATGTGCGCCTCCTAGCGGTTGGACGAGAATGTGAAGGCCGTCTGCAGGGTGAACATCACCCGGTCGAGCATGAAGCCGATGATGCCAATGGTCAGCACGGCCACAATGATGCGGGCCAGCGAGTCAGATGAGCCGTTCTGGAACTCGTCCCAGACGAATTTGCCGAGGCCGGGGTTCTGCGCCAGCATTTCGGCAGCGATCAGCACCATCCAGCCCACCCCCAGCGACAGGCGCAGGCCGGTGAAGATCAGCGGCATGGCCGACGGGAGCACCAGCTTGGAAATGGTGGTGAGGGTGGACAGCTGCAGCACCTTGCCGACATTGACCAGATCCTTGTCGATCGAGGCCACGCCCAGCGCAGTATTGATCAGTGTCGGCCACAGCGAGCACAGCGTCACTGTGACAGCCGAGATGATCAGCGCCTTGGGAAAGGCGTCGTTGACGTCGACATAGACGGCCGACACCACCATGGTGACGATCGGCAGCCAGGCCAGCGGCGACACCGGCTTGAACAATTGGACCAGCGGATTGAGCGCGCCGTTGAAGGGGCGGCTGAGGCCCGAGGCTATGCCGAGCGGCACGGCGATCACCGTGGCGATCAGAAAGCCCAGGCCAACCGTCTTGAGCGAGGTCAGTATCTGGTCAAGGAACGTCGGCTTGCCGGTGAAGCTGCGCGTCTTGACGTCGTCCGAACGTCCCTCGGCCACCAAAGCCGCATTGCGCTCGTCCTGTCGGGCATAGAACTCGGCTTCCTTCTGACGCTCGGCCACATGGTCCTGCCACAGCGCGCCGGCCTGCTGCCAAACCTGCACCGGGCCGGGGATAGCGCCCAGCGAGGTCTGCACCTGTGGCGCAAGCGCCGCCCAGGCCAGCCCGAACATGACAATGCCCATCAGCGGGAATACCAGGCTGTCGCGCAGCTCTCCCAACTGCTGGCGCGGGTCATCGCCGGCCGCGATGCGCAGCAGGGGCGTCAGCCAGCCCAGGCCCAGCGCGCTCAGCCAGGCTGCGGCCCGGTTGATGCCGGCAAACAGCTTCTGGCGTTTTGGGTTGGCCCGGCCCTTGGGGGCGATTTCGGTGGCAATGGTCATGATGCTGATCCCTTGTTCGGCATGCGGCGTGGGACCAGGCCCGCTGGGCCCGGTCCAGGTCGGAACAGGTTACTTGGCTGCGGCGGTTTCGCCGGTCTTCAGGCCGATCGGCATGCTGTCGATATAGGCGTTGGGCGTATGGCCGTCGTAGGCGATGCCATCGATGAACTCGGCCGTGACGGCGCGATAGCCATCGCTGTCCCAGGGGATATCGGCAGCCTCGATCTTGCCTTCGTCGACCAGCATCTGCGCCGCCTTGAGGTAGATGTCCGGGCGATAGACCGACTTGGCGACATCGGCATACCAGTCATCAGGCTTGTCTTCGGCAATCTGGCCCCAGCGGCGCATCTGCGTCAGATACCAGACCGCGTCCGAGTAATAGGGATAGGTGGCGAAGTGCCGGTAGAAGACGTTGAAGTCGGGCACCGGACGCTTGTCGCCGGGCTCAAACTCAAAGGTGCCGGTCATGGAATTGGCGATCACCGCCGCGTCGGCACCGACATATTCGGGCCGCGACAGGATATCGACCGCCTCGGGGCGATTGGCATTGTCGTTCTCGTCCAGCCATTTGGCGGCGCGGATCAGCGCCTTGGTGACGGCAATGGCGGTATTGGGATACTGCTCGACAAATTCGGCCGTCATGCCGAACACTTTTTCCGGATTGTTCTTCCAGATCTCGGCATCGGTGATCACCGGCACACCGATCTTCTTGAACACCGCAGCCTGGTTCCAGGGCTCGCCCACCGAATAGCCATCGATGGTGCCGGCCTCCATGGTCGAGGGCATCTGCGGCGGCGGGGTTACCGACAGATAGGCTTCGGCGCCGATCTGGCCGGACACGTCTTCGGGGGAATAAAAGCCCGGATTGATGCCGCCGGCCGCCAACCAGTAGCGCAGTTCGTAGTTGTGCGTGGAGACCGGGAACACCATGCCCATGTTGAACGGGCGGCCTTCGGCCGAGAAGGCCTCGATGACAGGCTTGAGGGCCGAGGCACTGATCGGGTGCTGCGGCAGGCCATTGGCGTCGACCGCCAGGCCGGGCTTCATCAGCTCCCACACCGCGTTGGAGACGGTGATGGCATTGCCATTGAGGTCCATCGAGAAGGGTGTGACGATATGGGCCTTGGTGCCATAGCCAATGGTGGCGGCCAGCGGCTGGCCGGCCAGCATATGGGCGCCATCCAGCGTGCCGGTGACGACGCCATCGAGCAGCACCTTCCAGTTGGCCTGCGGCTCGAGGGTCACGAACAGGCCTTCGTCCTCGAAATAGCCCTTCTCATAGGCCACCGCCAACGGCGCCATATCGGTCAGCTTGATGAAGCCGAACTTCAGCTCATCCTTCTCCACGTCCAGCATTTCGGCCTGCGCCGCCATGGGCACCAGCAGTGGCGCCGCCAACACTGTGGCGGCCAGCGCCTGCAGCACGCTGCGGCGGCGGCTGGCGGGACCCTGGCGGGTGGTCGTTGTCTGCGTCATCGAGTTCTCCATCTGCACCGGTCAGAAAAACAAAAAAGCTGCCAACGGGTCTGCGCAGGGTCGATTGACCGCATGCGGAACCTGTTGGCAGCTTTGCCTGGCAACGCCCAGCTTTGGACGTCAGTTCAAGGAGCGTCTTGGGAGGAGCGCCTTTCGGAGACTACATTGCACGAAGCGTGCCAAGTGGGTTCCAGCCCTCATTTGTGATATGGAGCAACAGTTTAGCGGGTTGAAGGCGACAACGCGCGTTTGACCTCAAATTGGGCTTGGGCCTAAAACGACGCCAATTTGCCCATAAAGCAGTCATCTTTTGACGGCTGCTCATTCCTGCCTCAGTCAGCGCTGCGCTGGCTGGCGATATAGGCGTCGAGCGCGTCGGGATCGAAGGTCGCGCCGTCAAAGAACAGGTCCGGCCCCATCACCAGCGCGCCGGAACTGCCGGCCACAACATGGTCCTGTGCATGGGTGCCGTCGGTCTTGCCATCGGCGATGGGCAACGGCACGCCCAGCGGCGCCAGGGCGGCGCGATAGAGGTCCGGGCGGAAGCAGGCCGCGGCGATGGCGGCATGGGCCGCGCTGGGCGCGACTTCGCCCCAGCGCACCATCTGCGAATAGTACCACAGCGCATGGCTCTTCCAGGGGAAGTTGGCGGCGCTGGAATGGGGCACATAAAAGCCCGGCACATTGGTGCGCAGGCCATTGCCGATATCGAGCCAGCCCGTCAGCGACCGGGTGACGATATCAGCCGTTGTGTTGAGATAGGCGGGGCCGGCCATGATGCGGGCGGCCTCTTCGAGGTTGCCGGGCTCTGCGCACCACTGCCCGGCGCGATAGATGGCGCGGATCACAGCGCCAACGGTCTCGGGATGCTCGGCGGCCCAGCTGGCGCGCATGCCGATGACCTTGTCCGGGCTTGACTGCCAGATCAGCGTCTTGGTGGTGACAATATGGCCGTTCTGCGTGGCGACGCCGATCGAGTTCCATGGCTCGCCCACGCAATAGCCGTCGATGCCGCCGCTGCCCAACGCCTCGGGCAAAAGGGGCGGGGGCAGCACGACGATCTCGACATCGCGGTCGGGGCGAATGCCGCTGGCGGCCAGCCAATAGCGCAGTTCGTAATTATGCGAGGAGGTCTGGTGCACCACGCCAAAGCGCAGCTTGCGCGGCGCGGCGGCGACGACCTTGGCCAGCGATTGGCCGGCCGGACCCGCCGCCAGATCGCCCGGCGCGCCAGCGGCGGCCATGGCGTCCCACACAGCGGCGCTGACCGTGATGGCATTGTTGCCCAGGCCACAGACGATGGGGGCAATCATCTCCGTGCCCAGCGGCGTCAGCCCCAGGCTGGCAGCCAGCGGCATCGGCGCCAGCATCTGCGCAATCTCGAAATGGCCCAGCGCCGATCGGTCCCGGACATTGGCCCAGCTGGTCTCGCGCACCAGGTGCAGCTCAAGCCCTTCGTCAGCGGCAAAGCCCTTCTCGCGCGCCAGCACCAGAAGGATGCTGTCGAGCAGGGGCAGGAAACCGGCAGTGAGTTGGGTCGGGGACATGGGCGTTCCTATGGACCAAGCAGCGCGGCTGCCGTCACGAGACTCTGGGCGATGTCGACCATGCGCCGGTTCTGGTTCATGGCTGTGCTGCGCAATAGGGCATAGGCATCGGCCTCGCTCAGATTGCGGCTCTTCATCAGCAGGCCCTTGGCCTGGTCGATGATCTTGCGGTCTTCCAATTCGCTGCGAGCCTGTTCCAGCTCGCGCGTCAGCTTGGCAAAGGCGTTGAAGCGCAGCACGGCCATATCGAGGATGGCCTTGACGCGTTCCTTGCGCAGGCCATCCACCACATAGGCCGACACCCCGGCTTCCACGGCCTTTTCGATCATCGCGCCATCGGAGCGGTCGACAAACATGGCAATGGGGCGCTGCACGGCGCGCGAGAGCGAGAAGAAGTGTTCCAGCGTGTCGCGCTTGGGATTCTCGAGGTCGATGACGATCACGTCAGGCGGGTTGGCGGCAATGGTGCGGCCAACCTCGTTGACGTCATGAATGCAGGCTACCCGATGATGTCCGGCCTCGCGCAACCCGTCCTCAATGATGGAGGCGCGGATGCGGTTCTCGTCAATGATCAGGATCGACAGGTCGGAATGCGGCATCGGCGACACATAGGCTGATGCCTAGAATAACTGCAAGAGACGAATCTGCGTAAAGCCTATGCATTTTCCTGCCGCCCCGGGCGGGTTTGCCTCAGGACTTGGCTGCCACTTCGTTGCGCCAGCTGTATTGTGGCGAGTAGCCCAGCATGCGCTTGGCCTTCTCGATCGACAGCAGTGTGCCATTGGTCGAGACATTGCCCTTGGTCGGCACGCCCGGGAAAACCTCAGCCAGCAGCGACATATTGGATCGGCTCATCACCGTATCGGCATTGGCAATGATAAAGGCTTCAAAACCGGTGAAATCGGCCTGGATCGCCCGCCGCACCGCCTGAGCGCCGTCGCGTGCGTCGATATAGCCCCACAGGTTCCATTTGCGCGCCACCGGGTCGCTGTCGAATTTTGGAAAGGCCGCATAGTCTTCTGGATTCATGACGTTCGAGAAGCGCAAAGCACAGATGCGCAAGAGGGGATCCCAGCGGCAGAACTGGGCGGCCATGGTCTCGTCGAGCAGCTTGCCCAGCGAATAGGCCGACTCTGGGCGGGGATAATACTCTTCATCCACCGGCGCATAGGGCGGCGGCGTTTCAAAGGGCAGGCCCAACACCGTCTCGCTAGAGGCGATGACCACATTGCGGATTTCGGCCAGGCGACAGGCCTCGAGCACATTATAGGTGCCGGGCACATTGTTGGCGAAGGTGCGGGCATTGCTGGCGAGGCCCGGCGCCGGAATGGCCGCCAGATGCACGACGGCGTCAAACGGGCCGCCGCGCTCGTCAATGCCTCCCAGAATCGCCTCAGCAACTTCACCGAAATTGGCCAGATCGACCTTCACGCTCTTGCAGATGGAGGTGTTGAGCGGCGCCTGGTCGATGTTGAGCACGTCGCAGCCATGCTCCACCAAGTCGCGCAGGACCGCGCGCCCCAATTTGCCACTGCCACCCGTCACCAGGACTTTACGCATACCAACCTCCTCATTTTGCAGGGTTTTCATGCTCCTGTCTTTGGCAAGCCTTGCATGGTTCGCCCCGGCTGCCAAGCCGATCACGGCCATTCGTTGCGGCGCCGCCTCCCGATTTTCGGCGATGAACGCAATCTGAACGGCGATCTCAGCATGGGTTCAAATGGGGCAGGGCATTGTCGGGTCATGGATCGCAACGCTCTTGAGGGAGAGACCAAATGACCAAGCAGCAGGAAAAAGTTCTCGTCGCCGCCTTGTGCGGTTTGGTGATCAGCGCCGTGGCCGCCTATGCCGTGCAGCCGGCTGTCGCCAGCATGCGCACCGTCGAGCGGACCTCGCCCTTTGCCACCAGTCAGACGGTCGGCGTGCTCACCCTCAACCTGCTGACCTCGACCGCCCGCTGAGGGCATCAGCGACCTCATAGCCTTTCTTGCCGACCTCCAGCCTCCCATGCACTGTTGACTTTTCCGGTCCTGCGCTGTGATGAAGACAGCCTGGACCGGAGTTTTTTGTCATGGATGCCAATCCCATTCTCGCCGAGACCATTCGTGGCAACTGGGTCGAAAACCGCCATCGCGGCGCCTATGCGGTGATCGATGCCGACGGGCGGATCATCGCCTCGGCCGGCGACATTGAGCGGGCCATCTTCCCGCGCTCGGCCATCAAGTCCATGCAGGCGCTGCCCATTTTCGCGCAGCATGCCGAAGACAAATTCCACCACACCTCGGCCGAGCTGGCATTGGCCTGCGCCTCCCACCATGGCGAAGACGACCATGTGGCCACCGCGAGCGGCCTGCTGGCCAAGCTGGGCCTGTCGGTAGCCGATCTCGAGTGCGGCGCCCACGCGCCCACCAATGCTGCCGCCCGCGAAGCGCTGCGCACCCAGGGGCTGGAACCCAGCGCCCTGCACAACAATTGTTCGGGCAAGCATTCCGGCATGCTCAGCGTGGCGCTGGCCATGGGCGTCTCGCCAATCGGCTATGTCGACCGCGAACATGCCGTGCAGAAACAGGTCCGCGCCGCCGTCGAAGCGGTGATCGGCGAGGCCCTGACCGAGGGCAAATGCGGCACCGACGGCTGTTCCATCCCTACCTTTGCCGCGCCGCTGCGCGCCTTTGCCTTCGGCTTTGCCCGCATGGCGACCGGCACGGGCCTGCCGCCCGAACTGGCGACGGCCGCGCGGCGCCTGTTCGACGCGGCGACATCCCACCCCCATCTGGTGGCCGGCACCGACCATGCCGATACCCAGCTGATGAGCGTGTTCAAGGGCCGGCTGATGCAGAAGGTCGGCGCCGAGGGCGTGCAATGCGGCGCCATCCGCGACAAGGGCTGGGGCTATGCGCTCAAATGCGACGACGGCAATATCCCGGCGTCCCAGGCCATGCTGGCCGGCCTGTTGCTCGAGATTGGCGATCCCGATGCCGAGCAGCGAGTTGTGCTGGAGCGGCTGGCGCATCAGCCGATCCGCAGCGTGCGCGGTGCCCTTGTCGGGGAACTGCGCGCCGCGACGGTCTAGCGCCGCGCCAGAGTCCTTTTCGGTCCCGACTCCGAACCGCAAAAGTGGTGTCCACTTGTGCTGGAAACGCTTTAGGGCGCGAGCCGCACATTAGGGTATTGTGCGGCATTGGCGACCAGGTCAGGTTCGACAATGTCCTTCCAGGCAAGGCCGACAATGTCGTGCTGCGCCTCCGAGACGCTATTGCCCGCCAGGGTCACGGTGCCAGCGCCATCGACCACACTGACGCCGATGCCAATCAGGCTCTTGGACACCACATTGCCCGAGATGGCGACATTGCGCAGATAGGGGCCATAGCCCGCACCGATGCCGACGCCCGGCACATTCTCCACCGTATTGCCCGTGATGGCCGTATCGGCCTCGGCATAAATGCCCAGCGGAATGGTATCCGGATTGACCGCCGACATCGGGGTGATGTTGCGCACCAAGTTGCCCAGGCACACCGCCAGCGCCCCGCCGACATCCAGATTGGTGATGGAAATGCCGGTGGCGGCGCCATCAATGACATTGTTGGCAATCACAGAGCCGGAGAATTCGAACTCTGAAAAGATCGCCACTTCGCCCGAGCGCAGGCAGCTATTGCCGATGACCTGGCAGTTCTTGGTGGCATTGAGCCGCACGGCGGTGAAGGCGCAGTCGGCTAGATGATTGTTGGCTACGATCACATTGTCGGCGCGGAACACATTGATCCCATTGCCGTTTTGGCCATTGCCGCCCTCGCGCCAATCGACATTGCTGATGCTGTTGCCGCTGACAATGGAGCCATCGGGGCCGCTCTCGCTGCGCCAGATGCGAATGCCGGCATTGCCACAATAGTCGATGCGATTGGCCTCGATGGTGAGGCCGCGGCTGTCCATGGCGTGGATGGCGGCATCGCCCATCTCGGTAAACCGACAGTCGCGAATGGTGACGCTGGCGTCGCTGATGGCCAGGCCTACGCCGCTGTTGCGGAAACTGCAGCGCTCGATGCGGATATCATCACTGGCTCCGATGGTCAGGGCGCTGCTGCCGCCGGAAAAACCAATGTCGCGCAGCACCAGGCTCCCGCGATCGGTGACGCTGATGCCAGCGCCATCGCCGATCTGGTGGATTTCGGTGCTGCCCGGCACGCCCTCGAGCACCATATTGCCCGGCAGGTCGAGGCCCTGCACCTCAATGATGCCCGGGGGCAGGCGCAGCGCTTGCCCACTGGCGGAGGCCTGCTCGAGCGCGGCCTGCAGCACAGCACTCTGGTCGTCCGCACTGCCGCCGACTACGCCCATAGTGGTGGCGTCGAGCACCGTGTCTGCGCGGGCAACCACCGGCAGGAGAGCGAGGGCAGCGGCGCCTCCAGCGAGGGCACTGCGGCGGGTCAAGGCAGGGACATGGGTCATGCTGCGATCTTGCCCGATCAGTGCGGGTCGCGCCATTGACATTGGAAAACAGAGTTACGAGTTGTCGCCCGCCCGCCGGGACGTCTATAAGAACGCAGTTTCCAGGGGTGCCGGACCATGCTCGTTGACGACAAGATCTTCCTCGGAACCAGCACCCAGCCGGAAAATCTCGTCCTGAAATATGGCAATCGCCACGGGCTGATCACCGGGGCCACCGGCACCGGCAAGACGGTGACCCTGCAGGTGCTGGCCGAGGGCTTCTCCGCCGCGGGCGTGCCGGTCTTCGCCGCTGACATCAAGGGCGATCTCTCCGGCGTCGCCAATATGGGCCAGGCCAAGCCCTGGCAGACCCAGCGCGCCCAGGACATTGGCTTCACCGAATTTGCCGACGCCCAGTTTCCGGTGATCTTCTGGGACCTGTTTGGTCGCCAGGGCCACCCGATCCGCGCCACCATTTCGGAAATGGGCGCCCTTCTGCTCAGCCGCATGCTCGAGCTCAACGATACGCAGGAAGGCGTGCTCAACATCGCCTTCAAGGTGGCCGACGACGAAGGCCTGCTGCTGCTCGATCTCAAGGATCTGCGCGCCCTGCTGGTGGACCTGCAGAACCGCGCCAAGGAAATCTCCGCCACCTATGGCAACGTCACCACTGCCTCGATCGGTGCTATCCAGCGGGCATTGCTGGTGCTCGAACAGCAAGGCGCCGAGAATTTCTTTGGTGAACGCGCGCTCGATATCAACGATCTGATGCGCATCGACCGCGACGGACGCGGCTTCATCTCCATCCTGGCGGCCGACGAGCTGATGCGCGCGCCGCGCCTCTACGCCACCTTCCTGCTGTGGATGCTGTCCGAGCTGTTCGAGGAACTGCCCGAGGTGGGCGACCCGGACAGGCCCAAGATGGTTTTCTTCTTCGATGAGGCGCACCTGCTGTTCGACGACGCGCCCAAGGCCCTGATCGACAAGGTGGAACAGGTGGTCCGCCTGGTGCGCTCCAAGGGCGTTGGTGTGTACTTCGTCACCCAGAACCCGGTTGATATTCCCGAGTCGGTGCTGGCCCAATTGGGCAATCGCATCCAGCATGCGCTGCGCGCCTATACGCCGCGCGAACAAAAGGCCGTGCGCGTCGCCGCCGAAACCTTCCGTCCCAATCCGGCCTTCTCGACCGAGGACGTGATCACCCAACTGGGCATTGGTGAGGCTCTGGTATCCGTGCTCGAAGCCAAGGGCGTGCCGTCCATGGTCGGGCGGACGCTGATCCGGCCGCCCTCGGCCCAGGTCGGCCCGATCCTGCCCGAAGAGCGCCGCAGCTATATCGCCAATTCGCCCGTCGCCGGGGTTTATGACACGGCGGTCGACCGCGACTCCGCCTTTGAAGTGCTGGCGCGGCGCGCCCGCGACAAGCAGCTGGCTGAAGAGCGCCAGCAGCGCGAGGAAGAGGACGCCAAGGCCGAACGCGCCGCCGAGCGCCGCTATCAGGATGATCGCCCGGTGCGCCGCTCCACGCGGCAGACCCCAGCAGAGGCGGCGATGAATTCACTGGCCCGCACGGTGGCCAATCGCCTGGGGAGCGCGCTGGTGCGCGGCATCCTGGGCAGTCTCAAGCGGGGGCGATGACCACCATGGACAGCATTGCAATGCCCGTCGTACTGGCCGTTTTCGCCTCCAACAAGGGGCCGGGCAACCCCGAGCGCGCCTCGATCATGAGCCAGGCTGGCACCTATTTCGCCAAGCGCGGCGCCAGCCTGATCTGCCTGGCCGAAAACGGCGACATTCCCATTCCCTTGATCACTGCGGCGCGTGCCGCCGGTGGCCAGGTGCAGATCGTGGGTGATGACACCATTGTGCTGCCCTCCGCCCTGGTCGGGGTGACGCTGGAGACGCTGCATACCCAGGCCGAGCGGTTTGCCCGCATGGCCGAACTGGCGCAGGGCCTGGTGGCCCTGCCGGGCTCGCTGGCCTCGGCGTCGGGCCTGTTCGGCACCTGGGCCGCGGCCAAGGCGCGGGCTCATGCCGTGCCCGTGGTTATGCTCAACCGCCACAAGGCCTTTGAGGTGATGCGCGGCTATGCTGCTGACGTGCTGTCGCCGGGCCTGCCCGGGCACGAACGCGCCATCCAGTTTGCCGATAGCATTGAAGATTTGTGGAGCCGTATCAGCCGGCTGGTGCAAGAGGCGCGCTAAGGCGCCCATTCGCGACTGAGACGGAGGCGCCGCTGGCGCTATCCTTCCAGGCCCGGATGCTGCGGTTTGCGCCGGTCAGGAAACAGCGGCACCACATTGTCAGTCGCGCGACGACCGGGCACTGGCTGCGGCACCGGCGTGGTGACGCGGTTGCGCCGTTCCGGTCCGCGATAGCCACCGAGCACGCCCACCACGCTGCGGGTGCGCAAGCGGGTCTGGATGCGCTGCAGCAGATGGCGCGGCGACATCGGCTTGATGATGACTTCATCGATGCCCGCGCTGATGGCCTGGTGGCGCATGGGCGCGGTGATCTGCCGGGTCAGGGCGATGACGGGCACATCCTGGCTGACCAGGCTGGAATCCAGCCTGATGCCCTCGACCATCTCATGAGCCGGACGCTCCTGGCGGTCGAAATCGCACACGAGCATGTCAATCGGGGCGATGCGCATATAGGCCAGCAGCTGGGCCTCGGCGTCGAACACGCGCACTTTCAGGCGAGAATCACCAGCCACCACCATCGCCAGCAAAGACGACAGGGCAGGGCTTGCCGCAATAATGGCAACGACCTTGGCTGGTTCTGTCACGAAGTCCCCTCACATTATGAACATTTCGTTAACATGGTCGCGCAGGCTGTTGAAGGGGGACGGGCGTGAATTGGCTAATTTCGCGGGGGAAACCGACCCCGCGAAAAAAAGCACCCGCCGGCAGCGGCCTGCCGGCGGGTTCCTGATCATATTGCCCGAAAGGGCGGCGCTTACTTGGCTTCTTCGAACAGCAGTTCGACGTGTTCCCAGTTCACCAGATTGTCGAACCAGGCTTCGAGGTACTTCGGACGGGCATTGCGGTAGTCGATGTAATAGGAGTGTTCCCACACGTCGACGCCCAGGATCGGGTGGCCACCGTAAACCAGCGGCGATTCGCCATTGGCGGTCTTGCTGACTTCCAGCTTGCCGTTCTTGAGCGACAGCCAGGCCCAGCCGCTGCCGAACTGAGTGGTGCCGGCCGCGATGAAATCGGCGCGGAACTTGTCAAAGCCGCCCAGGTCGGAATCGATGGCTGCAGCCAGCTTGCCCGGCAGCTTGTTGCCGCCGCCATTGGGCTTCATCCAGTTCCAGAAATGCACGTGGTTGTAGTGCTGGCCGGCATTGTTGAAC
Organism: Devosia sp. FKR38; assembly: GCF_005222805.1. GTDB lineage: Bacteria > Pseudomonadota > Alphaproteobacteria > Rhizobiales > Devosiaceae > Devosia. Next base: position 525,145 of record NZ_STGC01000005.1, read on the forward strand.
AGCGGGGCGTTCTTGCCGAAGGCTTCCTTGACGATGTCTTCCAGCGGCAGGATTTCCAGCCCCGAGCCTTCCAGCAGCTTCTCGCCATTGGTCACATAGGCCTGATGGTGCTTGTCGTGGTGATATTCCAGCGTTTCGGCCGACATGTACGGACCCAGCGCATCATAGGCATAGGGCAGGGGCGGCAGAGTGAACTTGGTCGACATGGTAGCCTCCATTGGCAATGACGTGACGTCTGTGGCGGATAGTGCGATTGGTATATGGCGTTTTGATAGCGGCAACAATCAGTTGCTGGGCAAACTTCCTTCTACGCCGACGGCATTGAGCGCAAAAGCATAGCACATGGCTGTCTCCTTGAGCCGGTCAAAACGGCCCGAGGCGCCGCCATGGCCGGCCCCCATATTGGTGCGCAGATAGAGCGGCGCCGTGCCAGTGCGGACGGCCCGCAGCCGCGCCACCCACTTGGCCGGTTCCCAATAGGTGACGCGCGGATCGGTCAGGCCCGCCAGGGCAAAGATGGGCGGATAGTCCTTGGCCGCGACCTGCTCATAGGGCGCATAGGCGGCAATGCGGCCGTAGTCCTCGGCCGAGGCCAAAGGATTGCCCCATTCGGGCCATTCCGGCGGGGTCAGCGGCAGGGTCTCGTCCAGCATGGTGTTGAGAACGTCGACGAAGGGCACCTGCGCCAGAATGCCGGCCCAGAGATCGGGTCGCAGATTGGCGATGGCGCCCATCAGCATGCCGCCCGCCGAACCGCCCTGGGCGACGATGCGGCCCTTGGCGGTGAACTTCTCGGCGATCAGCATTTCGGCTGCGGCGATGAAATCTGTGAAGGTATTGGTCTTGTTCTCGCGGCGGCCACCGACATACCAGCGATAGCCCTTTTCCATGCCGCCGCGGATATGGGCCGTGGCGTGGATGAAGCCACGATCAACCAGCGACAGCGCCGAGATCGAGAAGTTCGACGGCATCGACATGCCATAGGCGCCATAGCCATACAGCAGCGTCGGGGCCGAGCCATCGAGCGGCGTGCCCTTGCGATAGAGAACCGTCACCGGCACAAGCTCGCCATCGCTGGCCCTGGCGAACAGGCGGCGCGTCTCATAATCGGCCTTGTTATGGCCCGAGGGCACTTCCTGCTCCTTGAGCAGGGTGCGCGTGCCAGTCTCGAGGTCAACGTCATAGGTCTGTGACGGTGTCGTGGGCGAGGAATAGGTGAGGCGGAACACCGAGGTGTCGAACTCGTAACCCACGGACATGCCCAGGCTATAGGCCTCCTCGGCAAAGCGCACCGTGTCTTCCTTGCCGCTGCGCAGGTCCCGGACGACGATACGCGGCAGGCCTTCGTGTCGCTCGAGGCGCAGCATGTGGTTCTTGATCACGATGGTGTCGAGGATCAGCACGCCCTGCTGGTGCGGGACCAGATCAGTCCAGTTCTCCGCGCCCGGGTTGTCGACCGGGGCGACGACGATCTTGAAGTCCTCGGCGCCATCGGCATTGGTGCGGATGAACAGCTGCCCGTCGCGCTCCTCGATATCATATTCGCGATCGGTGACGCGGGGCGCCACCAAACGCGGTGCGCCGCCGGTTTCGGCGTCGATGAGCCAGCACTCGCTGGTCTGGTGGTCATGGGCGTCGATGACGATGAACTTGTCGCTCAGCGTGCGTCCGACGCCGACGAAAAAGCCGGGATCCTGTTCCTCGAAGATGATCGGATCATTGGCCTGGTCGGTGCCCAGCACATGCAGACGCACGCGGTAGGGCCGGTGGTTGTCGTCATATTCGGTGTAGTAGATCGCCTTGCTGTCATTGCTCCACACATAGGAGCCGGCGGTATCAACGATCACCTCGGCACTGTCCGTGCCGGTCGCCAGGTCCCGAATGACAATATCATAGTATTCCGAGCCAGCGCGGTCGCCGGCCCAGGCCAGCAGGCGATGCGAGCGATCATGCTCGGCGCCGGCGAAACCGAAATAGCCGTCACCGGCCTCAATATTGCAGTCCAGCAGCACGGTTTCCGGGCCACCTTCGCGCGCAGTGCGTACGATCAGCGGGTATTGCTTGCCTTCCAGCATGCGCGAATTATAGGCGAACGGGCCATCGGGGCTGGCGATGCCGCTGTCGTCTTCCTTGATGCGGCCGCGGATCTCCTTGTAGATCGTCTCCTGCAGGGCCTCGGTGGGCGTGCCAAAGGCGGCCTCGAAATAGCTGTTCTCGGCATCGAGATAGGCGCGGATTTCCGGGTCAAGAGTCTCCGGCTTCTGCATGACTTCCTGCCAGTTCGGCGCGCGCAGCCAGTGATAGGGATCCTCCCGCTCGATGCCGTGGAAGGCGACGCGGTGCGGTTTGGTGGCGGCGACGGGCGGGACGGGCTTGGTCATGGAATGATCCGGGCTGAAGGCAGGAAACGGGCCGGCAATTACCGGGCGGCCCGCAGGCAGGTGGCTGACACATAGGGCGCGGACGCGCCGATTGCCAGCCCGGCGATTTCCCCAACAGATACTGGCACATCGTCGCGGCGTGTCCGTTTTGCCTTGTCCAAGGGCGATCATTGGTTAAGGTCGCACCAGTAAAGGACCGTGCAAGGTCCGCATTGGGTCGGGAGTTTGCCAGTTGGTGCCAAATCTAGACGCGAGCATAGCACTGGTGGCCATTGCGCCATTTGTTGCCGCCGCGTTGGCGCCGCTTGTCCATCGTTTCACAGCGCCGTTTTCCGGCTGGCTTCTGGCGCTGATTCCGGCAGCGATCTTTGCCTATCTGGTGTCGCTCGCGCCGCAGATAATGGCCGAGGGCGCCATCTCTGCCCGCATCGGCTGGGTGCCGGTGATGGGGCTCGACCTCTCGTTCTTTGTCGACGGGCTGAGCCTGACCTTTGCTGCGACCATTTCGGGCATCGGCGCGCTGATCATCCTTTACTCAGGCGCCTATCTGCGCGGCCACGAGCACCTTGGCCGCTTCATGGCGTTCCTGCTCGCCTTCATGGGCGCCATGCTCGGCCTGGTGCTGGCGGACAATATGCTGGCCCTGTTCCTGTTCTGGGAGCTGACAGCGGTCACCTCGTTCCTCTTGATCGGTTTTGACGCGGTGCGGCAATCGGCGCGGCGCGGCGCGATCCAGGCACTGGTGATCACCAATATCGGCGGCATGGCACTGTTGGCTGGGGTGATCCTGGTGCAGCAGATCACCGGCCAGTGGGAGCTGAGCGCGCTGCGCGAGCTTGAGGACGGATTGCGCGGTCATGGGCTCTATGGGCTGGTGCTGGCTTGCTTCCTCCTGGCCGCCTTCACCAAGTCTGCGCAGTTCCCGCTGCATTTCTGGCTGCCCAATGCCATGGAAGCGCCGACGCCGGTTTCGGCGTTTCTGCATTCGGCCACCATGGTGCAGGCGGGCGTCTATCTGCTGGCCCGCATCACCCCCTGGATGGGTGGCACCATGGCCTGGACCACGTTGCTGGTCGGCTTTGGCGCCGTGACGCTGCTGTGGGGTGCGCTGGCTGCCTTCAAGCAGACGGACCTCAAGCAAATGCTGGCGCAATCGACCATTGCCTCGCTCGGCCTTTTGGTCTTGCTGATCGGCCTGGGCAGCGAAACCGCCATCGCTGGCGTCGTGGTCTATTTTGTCGCCCATGCGCTCTATAAGGCCGGGCTATTCATGGTGGTGGGTGCCATCGACCACGAGGCCGGCACGCGCGACATCACGCTGCTTGGAGGGCTCGCTGACCGCATGCCGGTGACCTTCATTGCTGCGGGCCTGGGCGCTCTGGCCATGATCGGCCTGCCACCGACGATCGCCTTCTTCGCCAAGGAAGAAATGTATCTCGGTCTGCTGACTCCGGACTGGCAGGACATCGCCGTGCTGGTGGTGCTGGTGGCGGGCAATGCCCTGCTGGCGGCCATCGGCGCACTGGTGGCAATCAAACCGTTCCTTGGCCCCGAGGTCGCGACACCCAAGGCCGCCCATGAAGCCCCCCTTGCCATGCTGGTCGGGCCGATCCTGCTCGGTGCGCTGGGCATCGTCGCGGCGCTTATGCTCAGCGATTTCGCCCACAGCGTGCTGGAGCCGGCGGCCAGCGCCATTCTGAACGAAACGGTCAAGAGCCATCTGACCTGGGCTATCGATCTCATGAGCCCCGTGGTCTGGATCTCCGTGCTCACCTGGGGCTTGGCTTATTGGGCCTATCGCCAGGCGGACATGCTGCGCGTGCTGATGCGCCGCTTCGCATCGGGCCTGGGATTCACCGCCGACGATGTGTTCGACGCCGTCATGTTCGGCCTGATCCGCTTCGCTGGTGCGCTGACCCGGCTGCTGCACCATGGCCGGCTTGAAATCTACCTGGGCACCGCCTTTGCCATGCTGGCGCTGGCGCTGATGCTGCCGCTATTCGCGCTGGGCGGGATCGACGCCCTGCTGCCCACGGCCGAGCTGGGCAATTGGGCTGGCCGGCTCAGCTGGCCGCCACTGGCGATTCATGAATGGGGCGTGTTCGGCCTGGCGCTGATCGGTCTGGTCGCCATCGTGGTCTCACGCAAGCGGCTCTATTCCATCCTGGCCCTGGGCATCCAGGGCACGGCGGTGGCGCTGATCTTCCTGATCTTCGGCGCCCCGGACCTGGCCTTCACCCAATTCATGGTCGAGATCCTCTCGGTGGTGATTCTGGCGCTGGTGATGACGCGATTGAACCTCGAGGACGAGGACCCGCGGCCCTTCGAGGACTGGGCGCGCGATGGCCTCCTGGCCATTGTCTGCGGCCTGGGCGTGGCGCTGCTGCTCATGGTGGTGATCACCGGCGACCTCGACACGCGCCTGTCCGACTTCTTCACCGCAACCAGCGTACCGATCGCCCATGGGCACAATATCGTCAATGTGATCCTGGTCGACTATCGCGGCTTTGATACGCTGGGCGAGATCTCGGTGCTGATGGCGGCCGGGATTGCCATCATGGCGCTGCTGACCGGCCGCAGGCGCAAAACGGCCACCCCGGTCGGACCGGTCGTCTCTGCCACCGCTCCGGTGGAAGCCATTGAGCCGGTGCCGGCGCGCCGCACGCGTCGCAGGAAGGCCGCGCCATGAACACCATCATCTTCCGCACCATCGCGCCGCTGATCGTGGCCACAATGCTGGTTTTTTCCATCTATGTCTGCCTGCGCGGCCACAATGAACCGGGCGGCGGCTTTATCGGCGGGCTGATCGGCGCCTCGGCCATTGCCGTGCTGGGCATGGCTACCAGCGCCACGCACGCCCGCAAGGCGCTCTATTTCGATCCGCTGTCCTTTGCCGGTTTCGGCGTGTTGCTGGCCGGGCTGACTGGGCTGATCTCGATCTTCAATGACAATCCCTTCATGACCAGCATCTGGCTCTATCTCGAACTGGGCGAATCGACAGTGCCGCTGTCCACGCCCCTGGTGTTCGATATCGGCGTCTATCTGGTGGTCTTTGGCACCATCTCCTCGATCGCGCTGGGGCTGGAAAGCGATGAAGGGGAGGAGCCGTAATGGACTATGTGCTCGCGGCCCTGGTGGGCTGCTTTGTGGCGCTGGGCGTCTATCTGCTGCTGTCGCGCTCGCTGATCCGCATGCTGCTTGGCCTTGTGATCCTGGGCAATGGCGTGAACCTGTTGATCTTCACGGCTGGGCGGCTGACGCTGCAGGTGGCGCCCATTGTGCCGCCGGGGCTGGACCAGCCAGAGGGCCCCATCGCCAATCCGCTGCCGCAGGCGCTGATCCTGACCGCCATCGTCATCGGCTTTGCCATGTTCAGCTTCCTGCTGGTGCTGGCCTTCCGTACCTATCAGTCGCTCGATGCCGACAATACCGACACCATGCGTCTGGCCGAACCGGTCGATGCGCCCCAACCCCCGCTGAGCTATTGATATGGCCGCACCTGACCTGTCGGCTGCCATGATCGAAACTGCAACTCTGCCCACCGACTGGGTGGTGGTTCTGCCACTGGTGCTGGCCCTGATGGGGGCTGCGCTGCTGCTCATCGTGCGTCAGTCGCGCGGCCTGAGCTTCGTGCTGGCACTGGTGAGCGTGCTGGCCATCATCGCCTGCGAGATCACGCTGCTGCTGCAGATCTTTGCCAATGGCCCGGTGAGCATGACCATGGGCAAATGGCTGCCGCCCTTTGGCATCAGCTTTACGGCCGATGCCTTTGGCGCCAGCTTTGCCCTCGCCGCTGCCGTGGTGACGCTGGTGGTATTGATCTATGCCGAACCCGAACAGCCGGCGTCCGTCGGTGGCGGCAGCTTCTACGCATTGGTGCTGCTGCTGCTGGCCGGTGTCACCGGCTCGTTCCTGACCGGTGACCTGTTCAACCTCTATGTCTGGTTCGAGGTGCTGCTGATTGCCTCATTCGGCCTGATGGTGCTGGGCGGGCGGGCAATCCAACTCGACGGCACGGTGAAATACGGCTTCCTGAACTTCCTTGCCACGACCGTCTTCCTGCTGTCACTGGGCCTGCTCTATGGCCTGCTCGGCACGCTCAACATGGCCGATGTGCTGCGCGTCGCGCCACAGGCCAATCCCGCCGCGATGGCCGGGGTGGCCGCGCTGATGTTGTTGGCCTTCGGCATGAAGGCGGCAGCCTTTCCGGTTAACGCCTGGCTGCCGGCATCCTATCACACGCCGCCTGCAGCAATCTCGGCCCTGATGGCGGGCCTTTTGACCAAGGTGGGCATCTACGCGCTGCTGCGCACACTGGTGGCCGTGCTGCCGGCGACGCGCGACCTGCTAGAGCCGGTGCTGATCATCATCGCCATTGCCACGCTGCTGATCGGCCCGCTGGGGGCCATTGCCGAGACCAATCTGCGCCGCGCCATGGGCTTTATCGTCATCGGTGGCATCGGCGCCGTCATGGCAGGCATTGCCCTGCCGAACCTGGCCGCGATCAGCGGCGCCGGCCTCTATATTTTCCATGCCATGCTGACCATGACGGCGCTCTATCTGGTGGCCGGGCTGATCGAGCGGTTTACGGGCCAGACCGATACCCGCCAGATGGGCGGGCTCTACGCCGCCAATGCGCCGCTTTCTGTTCTGTTCCTGGTGCTGGTGCTGGCCGCCGCAGGCGTGCCGCCGACACTGGGCTTCTGGCCCAAGCTGCTGCTGCTGCAGGGTGGGCTGGAGATGGGCGGGTGGATCGGCGGTCTGCTGGTGAGCGCGCTGCTGCTCAATGCCGTTCTGACCCTGATCGCGGGCACGCGCCTATGGGCGCATATGTTCTGGCGGGCTGCGCCGGCTGAGGCCGTGCCGGTAGACCGCCTGCCCATCCTGCCGCTGCACTGGCTGGGCACGGGCGTGCTGTTTGCCATGATCGTGGCGGCGGGCCTTTGGCCCAATCCCATGCTGGAGGTGGTGCGCAGCGGCGCCGCTGACATGCTGGACCCGGCGCGCTATATCGCCGCCGTGGGCCTGGCGGGAGTCACGCCATGAATCTGGCCCTGACCATCACCGGCCTTGCCCTCGCCTGGGCGGCCATCAACGGCAATTTCAGCCCGCTCAACCTGCTGTTCGGCGCCGCCATCGGCTTGTTGACCAGCCTGCTGCTGCGCCGCTGGATCGCCCATCCTCGGGTGATGCGCCGGCTGCGCCGCATCGTTTCGCTGGCGCTGCTATTCTTCTGGGAGCTCAATGTGTCGGCGGTGCGCGTCGCCATCATCGTGCTGACCCCCAATATCCGCAGCGCGCTGCGACCGGGCATCGTGGCCTTTCCGCTCAGCCTCACCACCGACCGGGAAATTACCCTTCTGGCCAATCTGATCACCCTGACGCCAGGGACGCTGAGCGTGGATGTGTCCGAGGATCGCCGCGTGCTCTATGTGCATGTGCTCAATCTCAAGGACCGCGACGCGCTGATTGCCGAGATTGCCAATGGCTTCGAACGCAAGGTGCAGGAGGTGTTCGAATGAGTGCTGCCGATATTTTGTTCCTCAGCGCAACAATTTCCCTGATCATCCTGGGAATCGCCATGCTGATCGCCATTATTCGCGTCGTCATTGGGCCGACGCTGGCGGATCGAATTCTTGCGCTTGATCTTTTGACTGTGATTGCCATGGGATTTGTTGCCACAATTGCTATTCGATCCGGGCTTATGCTCTATCTGGACATTGCTATAAGTCTCGCGCTTCTCGGTTTTCTTGCAACAGTGGCTTTGGCGCGCTATATGTTGTCCCGCATCAAGGACGAGGAGGGCCGATCATGATCTCTCTTCTGTTGACTGGTCTGGGCTGTATTCTGCTTGTGCTGGGATCGTGCTTTGCGCTGCTTGGTGCCATTGGTGTTTTGCGCCTGCCGGACCTGTATACGCGCATGCATGCGGCATCCAAAGCTGGTGCCGTGGGCGGTGGCATGATCCTGCTGGCGGTGGCTCTGGTGAGTTTTGACGCCAGTATTGCCCTGCGCGCCGTCATCGGGGCGGTGTTTTTGCTGCTGACAACCCCGGTTTCCGCCCATTTGCTGGCTCGTGTCAGCCATCGTGGTGGTTATCATACTCAGACCATAATGTTTATTGATGAGTTGGGGGCACCATCTACGAGTAAAGAGTCGGTCGAGCAGTAAAATCTGCTGTGTGCAATTTAATGTTGGCCCGCTTGCTTGCGGTACTAAACGGTCGTAGTACACGTCGTTGGCCAACATGGATCATGTGGATGGCCGCATATCTGAAAGGTTGAAATATGAGTGAGAACACCGGTTCGGGAGCCGGCTTTGAGCAAGACCTGATCGAACTCAGCGCTGGAATTGTCTCGGCATATGTAAGTCACAATGCCATGAGCCCCGGGGATCTGCCCAAGCTCATCTCCGAAATTCACAGCACGCTGCGCTCGCTGTCGACCAATGAAGTCATCGTTGCCGTCGAAGAGCTCAAGCCCGCCGTTCCTGTCCGCAAATCTGTGGCCGCTGACTACATCATCTGTCTTGAAGACGGAAAGAAGTTCAAGTCGCTCAAGCGCCACCTGCGTACCCACTACAATCTCTCGCCGGAAGAATATCGCGAGAAGTGGGGCCTGCCGGCCGACTACCCGATGGTTGCTCCGAGCTATTCGGCAACCCGCTCCAAGCTGGCCAAAGACAATGGCCTGGGCCGCAAGGCTGCCTAAGGGCGCACACACCAACACAGACATCGTCGCGCAACTGACCGGTCCCAAGCACGGTCTGGGCCTGACAATGAACTGACCAACGGTCGCCCCATGGGGCGACCGTTTGACGTTAAGGGAAACATTGCAACGGTCGTTCATGCAAGTTATCCCCGCCCCCTTGCCAAGCCTCAGGATATAGGAATTAATTCCTTGATACTGACGAGGCAAGGCTATGTTGCATGTGATTTCTCAGCCGCAGACTCTTCCGCGTGCCGCCGGCCCGGGCCGGGACCCCCGCGCAATCAGCGCCGCCATCGCGCTGATTGCGCGCGAAAGAAACGTTCCTGCCCATCTGCTTGTGCATCCGTCGCGCTGCCGCCGTGCTACGGCGCGGGCCCGGCAACTGGCCATGTATCTCTCTCATGTAGTGCTGGGCCATTCGCTCACCGAGATCGCCCGCGCTTTCGGTCGTGATAGGACTACAGTCTCCTATGCCTGCGGGCTGATCGAGGATCTGCGCGATGATCCGGCCTTTGACGACGCGGTCAGCGGCTATGAGCGGCGCCTTGAGGCCAGCGCCGGAAGGGTAGGCGGCCATGGCTGGTGACGGCGCGACCATTGCTCGGCTGGCTATAGGCGGCGCGGGGACGACCCCGTTCCTGGCACCCCAGCATGTGCTGGCTGCCAACCGGCTCGAAGCCCTGATCCGCCGCGCGGGCCTGGTGCAGCGGGTGACCATGTCCTATGACCCCGCCCGCATCGGCCGCCAGCCGGGCGCGGGCGGCGATGGTATCAGCGAGACGGGGCTGGATGCGCGGCGGCGGCTCAACCAGCTGGCCACAACGCTGCCGGCCGATTGCTGGAGCGTGCTGTTCGACGTCTGCGGCCTGGGCAAGGGTCTGCAAACCATCGAGACCGAGCGCGGCTGGCCACGGCGCAGCGCCAAGTTGGTGCTGCGCATTGCACTGAGTCAATTGGCGGCAGCCTGGGGGCTTGAGGGGGTGGCCAAGGGCGGGGACTGCGGCCGCGCCAGGGCCTGGCTGCCCGAGCGCCTGCCCATCGTGCCGCCGCTGGGGGGCTGAAACCTACTGGCGAAGGGCCTGGCCTTCGGCGCGGATGCGGTTGACCATGGCCACCAGACCATTGGAGCGCTGCGCGGTCAGATGCTCGCGCAGCCCCAGCCGGTCGAAAATAGTGATAGCGTCGGTCTCAGCAATCTCGCCGGCCGGACGGTCGGAATAGAGCGCAAGCAGCACGGCCACCAGACCCTGCACGATCATGGCATCGCTCTCGCCGCGATAGGACAGGATGGTCTGGCCATCGACCTGGCGGGTGCTGGCCGACAGCCAGACCTGGGACACGCAGCCATGCACGCGGTTGGCGTCCGATTTCTCGCTGGCCTCCAGCTTGGGCAGGGCCTGGCCCAGCTCGATCAGATAGCGGTAGCGATCCTCCCAATCGTCAAGAAAGGAGAGGTTTTCGGCAATGTCCTGGAAGGCAGCGGGCTCGGTCATACCGTCTATCTAGGCGGTTGGCGGCCTGGCCGCAAGTCAAAGGGCCAGCAGGGCTGGCCAGCGAAAAAGAAGCCCCAGACACGGGGCAGCGTGTCTGGGGCAGTACCAGGGCCTTTGGAGAGCGCCGCTTGGGGAAACGGGCAACCCTGGAAATCTTTCGGCGCCGGGCGAACCCGGTCAGCCTGCCCGTGCCGGACGTGGACGGGGAATAGGGGGCACAATGCCGCTGCTGGCGGGGGCGACGGCAGGGGTGGCGGCGGCGGTCTGCTGAAGGCTGGCGGCGACCACGGCCTTGCCGCCAAGGCAGGTGAGGCTATTGCAGTCGATCGACTCAATCTGGGCAGCAACGACCTGGCTGCCCGCGGCCATGGCCTGGGCCGCCATGGCGCCGGTATCGGGCAGGTCGGCGCCCGGCCGGATCACCAGAAAGGCAACGGTGAGCCAAAAAACGGATCGAATAACCACAAACATAACCACATCCAGATTCTTGCTCGGGGCCTTGGTCGCCCCGTTGAAACCCACGCTATCGGCGGCCTCTTAAGCGGTATTGGGACATTTCGATAAAATTCGATGCAAATGCGCGCGACCGCTCTGATCGGTGCAACGCCTTGTTTACGCTAACCGGAAAAAGGCCCCCCAGGGGCACCGAACAAGCCGTTGCGGGTCAGACATTTAAGGGCGCTTTAGCTCTTGGACGCCAGTGTGGGCGCAACAAGGCCCGAAGCTGATTCAGGCCCTGCGCGATCCCCCGGGATCAAGCCCCAAGTGTTCCGGCCCCGCAGTTCTCGGGGTCGTCAGTGAGAGTAGTGCGTATGCGTAGCCCGTTCTCTTTCAGCGTAAGCAAAGAGATCTCCCAGGCGGTTGCCGGCAGCGGCCATCGGCCGGAAGCACTGCGCCGCCAGACGCTCGCCGACAATGCGCGCATCGCCATTGCCGTCAGCGCTCTGGCCATACCCGCCTCAGTCTATTTCCTCATCATCGGCATCCCGCTGCCCTTCGTCATGGTCACCCTGTCGCTGGCCTCGGGCATGATCACGCTGACGCTGCACACCCGCAAGCTCTACGAGCAGGCCGCCGCTGGCCAGGTCTATACCATCCTGCTGCTGGGACTGCTGATGACCCTGGTTGATCGCAATCTGGGTGACATGGGCATGGCGGTGACCGTGCTGGCCCCCGTACTGGCCGCGCTGCAGGGCCGCAAGGCCCTGCGCACCCAGAGCTGGGTCCTGGCCGGGGCCGTGCTGGCGCTCGGCACGCTGGCCAGCATGCTGAGCCTGTCGGCCGGCGTCGAAATGACCGCCTCCTGGTTTATTGCCAGCGGCACAGTGTTTGCCGCCAGCCTGGCGGTCGTTGTGCACGCCGCCACCCGCATTGGCGGTGCCTATGAGGTCTATGACAAATCCCAGGTCAACGCCTATCGGCACCTGATCGAACACGTGCAGGACGCCGTGATCCGCTTCTCCAGCGATGGCGAACTGCTGCTGGCCTCACGCTCGTCGGAGAAGCTGTTCGGCTGCCAGCGCTATGAACTGACCGGCAGCGGCCTGGGCGAGCGCCTCCACGTCCTCGACCGTCCGCTGTATCTGACCGCCTTTGCCGACGCCAACCAAGGCGGGCAGGCCCGCACCATCGAAGTGCGCATGCGCCGTGACGATCCCCATGCCAGCGCTGCCGCGCCCACTTTCATTTGGGTTGAAGTGTGCCTGTCGCCCGTGCTCGAGAGTGGAAGCGACGGCATGCGCCATGAAGTGGTGGCCCTGCTGCGCGATATTACCGAGCGCAAGGACGACGAAGCCCTGATGGCCGAGGCGCGCCGCGTCGCCGAAGAGGCTTCCAGCGCCAAGTCGCGGTTCCTGGCCACCATCGGCCATGAACTGCGCACGCCGCTCAACGCCGTCGTCGGCTTCTCCGAGATGATGAGCAGCGGCATTGGCGGCGAGCTGTCGCCGACCCACCAGGAATATGCCGGGCTGATCCACCAGAGCGGCAAGCACCTGCTCGAAGTGGTGCGCATGCTGCTCGACATGTCGCGGCTCGATGCCGGAAAATTCGAACTGCAGACCGAGCGCTTCCAGCTGCCCGACCTGATCGAACCCTGCTTCAGCATGGTGGGCGTGATGGCGCGCGAGCGCGATATCCGCCTGGTGGCCGATGTGGCCACCAACCTGCCGCTGCTGCTGGCAGACGAACGGGCCTGCCGCCAGATCCTGATCAACCTGCTGTCCAATGCGGTCAAATTCAGCCAGCCGCATGGCACCGTGACAGTGTCCATCAAACGGCAGGGCCAATCGCTCAACCTGTCGGTGACCGACCACGGCATCGGCATGGCGCCCGAATCGTTGGCCCGTGTCGGCGAGCCCTTCTTCCAGGTGCACGACGGCCTCAATCGCCGCTACGAGGGCACGGGGCTTGGCCTGTCCATCGTCAAGGGCCTTGTGGACTTGCATGATGGCACGCTCAGGGCCATGTCTGAGATTGGAACGGGGACAACCATGACGGTGTTGCTGCCCATAAACGGTCCGGCAATAAAAGCCGAAGAGACTGCCACCGTCACACCCATCCGCAAAGAACCGGTCGCCACCAGCAACTCCTCATGGCTAGACGAAAAAAGAAAAGCGCAATGACGGCTAACACCCTCTCACATCTGCCTCTGGCGGCTGGCAGCGCTCTCGCGTCTGCCCTGGGTCGTTCCGGCCGCTGGGCCCTGTCGCATTACATGCGGGCGCCGCTGGCCTCGACTGGCCTGATGGCCCTGGTGACGCTGACGGCACTGGCGGGCAGCAATGCCTTGTACTTCCAGACCAAGCGACACCCCGCGCCGTTCTTTGCACCTGTGCAGGCCATGCCTGTCGCCGAAATCCCCCAGGTTGTGCAGCCCAATACCGGCGTGTTGCCGGTGATCCCGGCGCAGCGCGTCGTGGCACCGACCCAGGTGGTAACCAATGAGACCACCGGCAGCGTTGCGCCGCCGGCGATCCCGGATGCCCCGGTGGGCAACGCACAGGCCTTCGCGGTGCAGAAGAAACTGGCCGAGCTCGGTCTGTTCGCTGGCACGGTGGATGGCTTTTACGGCCCGATGACCGCCAATGCCATCCGTGCCTTCGAGCAGCGCAATGGGCTGGAACCGACCGGCGCCATGACGCCAGCGGTGGTCGACGCGATTCTGCAGTCCGATGCCGCCGGCCGCATGCCGGTGGTGCAGCCCGTGGCCCAGCCGGTCGCTGTAGCGCCGCAGCCTGCGCCCGTCGTGGTGCCGCCGCAGCCGGCACGCCAGGCCCAGATTGCGCCGCAGCCACAGCCCATGGTGCAGTCGGCCCAGGCGCTGACCCCGGTGGACAATGCCGTCGATGTTGTCGGCAATGCCGCCGAAACCACCATAGATTCCATCGTTGCTGCCTTTGAATCGGGTGACTCCAGTGCGGCCACGCCGCTGGCGCCGCGCACTGCGCTGCCGGCACTGAGCAGCCAGCGCTCCCCGACAGCGTCGGTGCCCGCCGCCGAACCGGTCCCGCCGGTGCAGGTGGCCGATATTACCCCGCAGACCGTGGCGCCACAGCAGACCGCAGCGCCCGCGCTCGACCCGGCCAATAACGTCGAGCTGGTCAGCCAGATCCAGCGCGGCCTGGCGAGCCTGGGCTTCTACCATGGCGCCATCGATGGCCATCCCGGCGATTCCACCGCCCGGGCCATCCGTGAGTTCGAGAATTTCAACAGCTACAAGCTCACTGGCGAGGTCAAGCCGGACCTGGTCGGCCTGTTGCGCAATGCCGGCGCGACCCTCTAGGTGAGCCTGCTCCGCAGCGATCTATGGTGCGGGGTCTTTGTGCGGCGGCATAACGACCTGGGCCATATGTGCGTGGTGTCGCGCCGCGGCGATTCCATTGCCGGCCAGGTGTTCATCGAGGTTGACCACCTCGATGGTACGCTGTCGCTCTACACTCCTGCGCCCATTGCCAGTCGGGAGAACAATGCGGCGGGACTGGTGTTCCAGTGCCGCTTCCACCATGCCGAACCGCAGAAGGTGCGCGAACGTATCGCCCGCGAGGCCGAGTTCGATCCCGATCTCTGGGTGCTGAGCCTGGATCTGCGCGGCGATGACCTGGGTGTTGACCTGGTCAAATAGGGCGCTTGCCTGCCTGAACAGGCGTATGGGGCAGGCGCGCCTTAGCTGGCGCGCTTGATGCCAATGCGGGCCAGGGCCTCGATGGCCTGTTCGACCACCGGATTGTGCGCCGGGGCAAGCGAGGGCGTACGGCGACTGGTTTCGGTGAAGGGCTTGTATTCGGGCTTGGCCAGCTCGAGCAGGTTCACCTCGCCGCGCCAGGCGCTCATCAGATAGGCCATGGAATCGGGCGTGACATTGCCGAACATGGTGGCGAAGTCGGCCAGGGCGCGCGAGCGCTCGCTGTCGTGGCTGGTGGCGTGGATCAGCACCTTGAGCCCGTCATAGGCGCTGCAGCCGAAGGCGCGCAGGATGACAAACAGCGAGGCGCCGGTGACGTCATGGGCGATCTGCCCGCAACGCACTTCATCGAGTCCGGTGATCTGGCTGAGCAGCTTGGTGACTTCGGGGCGGCGGTTTTCCGAGAACAGCTTCATCAGCGCCAGCGTCAGCTCGGCATTGGCGACAGTGAGCAGCTCGATGGTCTTCTTGATCGGCGCCACGGGGGTGTCGCGATGCGCAAAGGCCTGGATGACCTTGAGCCGATCGGCATCGGAGAGGTCAAAGAAGGCGGGAGCCAGCAGAGCCGCGTCGAAGTCACTGCGCTTGGCCAGCGACTCGGCGACCATGTGGTCCATCTGGGCGGAGCGGGCCAGGGCGCTGAGATAGGCGCCGCGCGGCACGATATGGGTGTTGGACGCCAGGGCGCGATAGACCTTGCGCGAATTCATCTGGAACAGCTTGGCCAGCACCACATTGGACAGGTCCGGCCGCGCAGCGAGGGTGGCAGCGGCAGGCACGTCATAGCGCGCAATGATCTCGAGCATGGTGGCTTCGCTGAGCTCGACCGCGCTGGTGAGGAAACCGTTGAGATCCTCCCCGATGTTTTCCACCACCAGGTTTTCCAGCACCGGCGAGAGCACGGCAGCCCGGCCCAGGATCGCTGCGCCCTTGGCGCGGGCCTGCGGGCCGGCAATGGGGAAGAGGCGCGTCGCCAGCGCCTCAAACTGTTCCATTTCGGGAGCAGTGGCCTTGCCGCGGCGCGCATAGGCGTCACAGGCGGCGATCAAAAGGGTGTTCGTCCGGTCCACGCCGCCGGATTCGATCAGCAGTTGGAATGTCTCGTAAGGCTGAAAACCAAGCATATCGTGGGGACCGTCATATCGGAATCGCATCACATTTGATGCGGACTCACTCTTGCCGCCAATTCGTTAGCAGACTGTTAACCTTGACGATCTCTTAATGGCTTCAGGACGCACTGGGGCGAAGTGCGCACTGATTTGCAACACGAAGCGCGGCCTCCAGGGGAAGGAGGAGCGGGACCCTCGGAGGATAGCTTGGCTAAGCTCTTCAGTATCAACGGACGACGGACGGCATCCACACCCGGCAAAACGCTCCCGGGCGATGCAAAAATCCTGATGTTCACCGGAGTGCGTTATGAACGCGGCACGCCTGGCAAGCCGACCACGACCATTGACCCGACAACCAAGCGCAAGCGTGGCTGAGAACGCACGACTGCTGCTGCGTGGTCTGGCGATCCTGGTTCTGGCCCAACTGGCCTTTGCCTGCGTCGCGCGCCCGACAGGCGACTTCGGTCGCGCCGAACCGGGCATCGTGCATGATATGGCCATGCCCGTGGTGGGCAAGGCGCTGGCCAGCGCGCGCAAGGAACCGGTCTCCGGCTTCAATATTACCGACCAGGAACAGGAGATGCACGACCGCGTCTGGCGCTTCCTCGTCGCGCCCCATGCCAAGGACTGGCTGTTTGACGGCTCGGTGGAGCTGCAGCGCACCCGCATCATTCCCCCCAAGGACGATCATTACCGCGCCGACCGCTACTACGCCTGGCTCAAGAGCACGCAGTATCAGTCCTCGCGCACCCGCTACAGCACGGTGGGCAATCACGCCGGCATCGACATCCAGACGCTGCCGACCACTTTTGCCGCCATCTGCGCGGTGATTGCGGTGGACCAGCAGCGCGCGACGGCGCTGCAGGACCTGTCGCGGCGCCTGCCAGCAACGGCGGCAGCCGATGTTGAGGCGCGGCGCGCCGAGAACGATGCCTTCATTGCCTGGTTCGTACGCGCGCTCAACTATCGCTATGACAGCTACGACTTCGCGCTCGACAGCCTGTTGGTGGAAACCCCGCATGAGCAGTCGGTGGCAGTGGACGAGACGCTGCGGCGCCTGTCGGTCTTCGTCGGCCGCGCCAATCGCCGCGATTTCTGCGGCAATGGCGGGCAGATGGCCGGATACGGCGGCGTCGTCATCCCGTCACGCTTCCAACATAAGGGCGACACCGAGATCGTGCTGCAGAAGTAGCGGCCAGCCGGAGCCTGCCCATGGACACCCCGACGACCCGCCCGACCGGCACGCCCGGAGAAGTCTTCGGCGCCTTCCTCAAGCTGGGGCTGACCGCCTTTGGCGGGCCGATCGCCCATCTGGGCTATTTCCGCGAGGAACTGGTGCTGCGCCGCCGCTGGCTGGATGAGGCAGCCTATGCTGACCTGGTGGCCCTCTGTCAGTTCTTGCCGGGCCCGGCCTCGAGCCAGGTCGGCTTTTCGCTTGGCCTGCTGCGCGCCGGGCCGCTGGGGGCACTCGCCGCCTGGACGGCCTTCACCCTGCCATCGGCGCTGCTGCTGATTGCCTTTGCCGCTGCCGCCGGCACGCTGGACGGGCCGCTGGCCCAGGGCGTGCTGCATGGGCTCAAGCTCGTCGCGGTCGCCGTGGTGGCCCAGGCTGTCTGGGGCATGGCGCGCAGCCTGACGCCGGACCGCCAGCGGGCGACGCTGGCCGTGATCGCCATTGCCGCGGTTGTGCTGCTGCCGGGCGCGATCGGGCAGATCGCAGCCATTGGCCTTGGCGTCATTGGCGGGCTGGCATTCTGCCGCGACGGGGCACAGGCGCCGGTGTCGGTGACGCGGTTCCCGGTGTCGGCGCAGGCCGGCTGGGTGGCGCTGGCGCTGTTTGCGAGCCTGTTGCTGGGTCTGCCGCTGCTCGCAGGCGCGACCGACTGGCCGGCGCTGGACCTGTTTGACGGTTTCTATCGCGCCGGGGCGCTGGTGTTCGGCGGTGGCCATGTGGTGCTGCCGCTGCTGGAGAGCGAGACCGTGGCGCGCGGCTGGCTGAGCCGGGACGCCTTCATGGCCGGCTATGGCGCGACCCAGGCCGTGCCGGGGCCGCTGTTTACCTTTGCCGCCTATCTGGGTGCGCTGGCCCAGGGCTGGGCCGGAGCGGCGCTGGGACTGGTGGCGGTGTTCCTGCCGGGCTTTCTGCTGCTGGTGGGCGTGCTGCCGTTCTGGAACCGCGTGCGCGCGGCGCCACTGGCCCAGGCCGGCATGCGCGGCGCCAATGCCGCCGTGGTCGGCGTGCTGGGCGCGGCGCTCTATGACCCGGTGATCACCAGCGCCGTGCTGATCCCGCTCGACATGCTGCTGGCCACGGCTGGCTTTGTCGCGCTCGTGGCCTGGAAAGCGCCGCCCTGGGTGGTGGTGCTGGGCCTGGCCCTGGCGGGCGGGCTCGTCGGGCTGCTGGGTTAAGCACCATTGCTTTGGCGGGCCCGAGCGATGATGGTGTGAGAGAGACCTCCAAAACGGTTCGCGAGACAAGAGTGCAGCTCATCCAGCCCCGCCGCCTGCAGTCAGGCGACACCATCGCCACTGTCTCGCCCTCCTGGGGCGGGCCGGGCACTTTTCCGCAGCGCTATGCGGCCGGCAAGGCGCAGCTTGAGGCGCTGTTTGGCGTGCGGGTGGTGGAAATGGCCCATACGCTGGCGCCGCCGGAATTTGTTGCGGCCAACCCCAAGGCGCGGGCGGATGATCTGATGGCGGCCTTTGCCGATCCCGCGATTGCCGGCATCTTTGCCACCATTGGCGGCGACGACTGCATTCGCCTCCTGCCTTACCTCGATCTCGAGGTGATCCGCGCCAATCCCAAGGTGTTCTTGGGCTTTTCCGATACGACGTCGTTGCACTTCGCCTGCCTGACGGCGGGGCTAGCGAGCTTTTACGGACCCAGCATCATGGCCGGGTTCGGCGAGAATGCCGGCATGCATGCCTATAGTATCGAGGGCTTGCGCAAGGCGTTGTTCACGCCCGCACCCATGGGCTTGGTGCCCGACAACACCGAGGGCTGGACGGCTGAGCGGCTGGACTGGGCTGACCCGGCGCTGCAGAGCCAGAAGCGGCAGATGCAGCCGGCGGGCAGCCCCCGCGTGCTGCAGGGGCAGGGGCAGGTGACCGGGCATTTCCTGGGCGGCTGCGCCGAGGTGATCGAAATGGTCAAGGGCACCGCCTGGTGGCCGGGACTGGAGATGTGGCGCGGCGCGATCCTCTTTTACGAGACCTCCGAAGAGGCGCCGCCGCCGCGCTACATCAAATACTGGCTGCGCAATCTGGCCGCGCAGCGGATATTGCCGGTGTTGAGCGGCCTGCTGATCGCCCGGCCTGACCCGCTGGCCGATCCCCACTATCAGGCCCAGCTTGAGGCGGCGGTCTGCGAGAGCCTGGCCGAGGCTGGGCTGGAAAACCTGCCGGTGCTGAGCGGGCTCGACTTCGGCCATACCCAGCCCATGCTCACGCTGCCCTATGGCGCCACGGCGCGCATCGACTGCGACAGCGCCAGCCTGACGATCCTCTCGGCCGGCGTGGTCTAGGTCGCGCGTCGACGCTAGGGCTTTGGCCCGCAGGTGACCTGGGACAGGGCTTCGGCAAAGCGGGGGCGCATGACATTGTGGGGTGGGATCAGCCGCACCAGGGCAAAGAGCTGATCGACATCGGCTTCGACCACCAACAGCCCATCGGGCACATCAAGCGTCTGCTGGGCCAGAAGGCGCGTCTGGGCGGCATTGAAAATGCCCAGCTTGAGCGTCTGGTTGATGCCGTCGCGGTTGGTGGTGGAATAGGCGACGATGCCGCCCTGCTTGAGCAGGGCCACCGACCAGGGCGCCTCGGGCAGCACGCCGTTGAGATAGGCGGGGCCAGCGGTGAGATCGATGCTGCACACGCCATAGATCAGCGCCGGATCGAGCCCGAGCGGATTGGGCTGGCCGGCCTCGACCGGGGGCAGGATGACCATGCGATTGGCCGCGTCGAGCGCGGCGACGCGGGTCCAGATGGTGTCTTCGGCCAACCGGGGCAGGGTGAGGACCACCACCAGATGGATAATGCCGCCCAGCACCACGCCGCCGGCCAGCCAGAGCAGGAAGCGCGTCATGGGCAGGACTCCCGCGTGATGGCCGGCATCGAGGAGTCGCTGGAGAAGCCCGAGAAGGTCGCCGTGTCATAAAGGCTCAGCACCAGGCTGAACGGGCCGTCGCCGCTGAGCTCGAGCCAGTTGCCGGCCGCCAGATGCTTGCCGATGGTGATGGCGATCGCGCCATCATTGGGCCGGGCGAGGCCTGACGAGCGCAGCACCGGATCGGCATCGGACGCGGCGATATTGACGCCCTGGGCATCGACCGCCACCAGCGTCCAGCCGGTGGCCAGCGGCGTCATGCCGGCAATGACATAGCTGCAGTCGCGGGTCAGCGGCTCGCCATTGCTGTCGGCCGTGGCGGTGAAGCGAATGCCCTCGGCCTGGCCAAGCTGCAGATGCCCCTCGCGCACCAGAAAGCTGCGCGTATAGGGATTGGGCGTGGGCGAGCCGGCGTCGGGCCAGGCGGCCCAGGGGCCGATCTCGACCGCGCCAAACAGGCGGCCATCGGTGAGCGCGTAGTAGCTCAGCCCGAAGCCGACCCCCAGCGCCACGGTGCACATCATCAACAGATAGAGGACGAAGCGCATCGGGTCAGCAGCTCGGATGGGGAAACGGCATGGGCGGCGTCAACCTGCGCAAGGACAGTGCCAAGCCTATAGCAAGGGGGGCGGGGAGTCGAAAGGGTGCAACCAGGGCTCAGACCAGATCATCGATGCGCACGCCCAGCGCCAGCGCCAGCCGGCGCAGGGTTTCGACCGACCCCGTTTTGCGGCCGGCTTCAATCTCGGCAATCTGTACCCTGTTGACGTCGGCCGCCGCCGCCAGGCTTGCCTGCGTCATCCCGCGCAGGTCGCGATAGACCCGCACCGGGCTTTCCCGGTTGAGCAGGCGCGCGACAAATTGAGCCGGGATCAGTTCTTCGCTGCCATCCGCCAGGGCAGCCTTGGCACTGTCGAACGCGGCGACATCAGCCAGTTCCTCGGCGGCCGCCAAGAGGCGCTGGTATTCGGCGACAGTGATCGTGATCATCTCGTTCATGCCGGATCCCCTTCAGTCGTAGATGCTGCCGCGCGACCCGATGTCCAGCACGGCCAGGACAACGCCATCCTCCATGATGACGCGCCAGTCCCCAACGCGCAGCCGGATCGCGTTGCGTCCCTGCAGCCTCTTCACATTATTGGCCTGGGACGCCGGATCGGCCGCATAGTCTGCGATCTTTTCCTGTATCCGCCGCGCCGTCGTGACCGGCATCCTGAGCAGGGCGCGCACCGCAGCCTTGGAATACAGCACGTCTTTCATGGCAGAAATGTAGCTTATGGCGACATTTTCGTCAACAAGACCGAGGGCAAACCACTGTCGGTCGGCGAGGGGGCGTTGACGCTAGTGCGGCCCGGCAAACTGGTCTGGCTCACAGGCCCATGGCTTTGCGCAGCAAGGCGTTGGCGCGACTTTGCCAACCCGGACCGTCCGCCTTGAGTCGATCAACCACATCGGCGTCCAGACGGATGTTTATATGAAGTTTGGGCTGGGCCAAGGGGGGACGTCCGCGTTTCACAAGCCTGCCGTCATGATGCTGGTCCGCCCGGGCAAACCAGTCGTCGGTAAGCTCGGGCGCGTCGTCCGGATCAACCCAGGAAGCGGCCGTATCGGGCTTGTTCTCGATCATTGGCTTTCCTCATCGATATCACGTGGCGCGCTGGGCCCCGCTGCGTCCACACCAGCACGACCATGCGGGCATCCAGCCGGCCCACCGTGATCACCCGCTCCTCACCATAGTCAAAACGGTCATCGATGAGATCATAGGTATGGCCGGCAAAGACGATGGCGGCGTCGGCAAAGTCCAGTCCGCTTTCGAGCAGCGTCTTTCGCTTGGCTGGATCGACGCTGATCTGCATCGCCTAGATGGACCCTTACCGTGCCGAACACAAGGTTTTCGTGGGTACAATAATCCTGGTGGCCTAGAGCGCTTCCGTGGATGTGGGGACCGGGGCTTGCGCCTCGATCTTGCCGCCGCCGGCGGCGAGGTCCGCTTTGAACATGTCGGCCAGGTCCACCAGCTTGCGGGCGGCCTGGGGCGTCAGGCTGGGGGGGCGCTGTTCCTGCTCGGCCTCGAGCGTTTCGGCATCGCTGGCCGCCACAATGGTCGGCTCGGGGGTGAAATCGACGCCGAACACCGGCTTGATCTCGATATTGGTATGGGCATAGGCCATGAACTTCTGCCAGGCGATGGCCGGCAGCGTGCCACCTGTCAGATTATTGGTCGGGTGGTAATCATCATTGCCGAACCAGACGGCAGCCACATAATTGCCGGTGAAGCCGCAGAACCAGGCGTCGCGATAGGACGAGGTGGTGCCCGATTTGCCCACCGCAGGCACGCCCTCGATGGTGGCCCGACGACCGGTGCCGCCGGTGACCACGCCGCGCAGCATGGCGTTCATGTTGGCCACGGTGGTTTCGCTCAGGATACGCTCGCGCGGGGCATCGGGGTTGTAGTCATAGAGCACCGTGCCATCCAGGGCCGACAGCCGCGTGATGCCGAACGCCGGCGTCTTGTAGCCATGGTTGGCCAAAACGGCATAGGACGAGGTCATGTCCAGCACCGAGACCGAGGCCACGCCCAGCGCCAGCGAGCGGGTGACCGGATAGTCGGCCTGCAGGCCCATGCGGTGGCTCAGCGCAGCGATCGTATCGCGCCCGGTCTTGATCGACAGCGTCACCGGCACGGTGTTGAGCGATTGCGCAAAGGCGCTGGCCAGGGTCACCGAGCCCTTGTAGCTGCGGCCATAATTCTGTGGGCACCAGTCGCCGATGCAGACCGGGCGGTCGGTGATGACATCGGCAGGGGTGAGCCCGAGCTGCTCGAAGGCCTCGGAATAGACGAAGATCTTGTAGGCCGAGCCGGGCTGGCGGGTGGAGACGATGGCGCGGTTGAACTGGCTCTTGCCATAGTCGGTGCCGCCCACCATGGCGCGGACGGCGCCCTGGGTGTCGGTGACCACCATGGCGGCCTGGGCGACATCATATTGCTCGGCGCCCTCATGCACGGTCGAGACCACGGCATCGACGGCATATTTCTGCAGCGTGGTGTCGATGGTGGTGCGGACCACAAAGTTGTTGCCGGCGGTGCCGCTGGCCTCGATGAGCTTTTTGGCTTCGACGAACGCCCAGTCGAGGAAGTAGTTGGGCGAATTGGCATCGACCGCGCGGTCGATGGGGGTCGCCGGATGGCGCCGGGCAGCGGCCACCTGGCCCTCGGTGAGGAAGCCGGCAGCCACCATATTGGACAGCACCAGATTGGCGCGGCCGCGCGCCGCCGCCAGATCGGCATGCGGGGCATAGCGGGTGGGAGCCTTGAACAGGCCCGAGAGCATGGCGGCCTCGGCCAGGTTGATGTCCTGCACCTTCTTGCCGAAGTAATAGTCGGACGCGGCCACCACGCCGAAATTGCCGCCGCCCATATAGGCGTGGTCGAAATAGAGCTTGAGGATCTGGTCCTTGCTGTAGTGCCACTCGAGCCAGACGGCCAGGAACGCCTCGATGACCTTGCGCTCGATGGTGCGTTCCGAGCTCAGGAACAGGTTCTTGGCCAGCTGCTGGGTGATCGAGGAGCCGCCCTGGGTGGAGCTGTCGCCGCCGGCATTGCTGACGATGGCGCGCAGCGTGCCGACCACGTCGATGCCGAAGTGGTCGTAAAAGCGCCGGTCCTCGGTGGCCAGGGTCGCCTTGATCAGATAGTCGGGCATATCGGCCAGAGCCACCGAATCGTCCGAGCGGATGCCGCGGCGGCCGATCTCGGTGCCGAAGCGATCCAGGAACACGACAGAATAGTCCTCGGCGCGGTTGAACTCGCCCACGGCGGTGGCATTGAAGGCGGGCAGGGCCAGCGCCACCATCAGCACGCAGCCGATGGCGAAGAAGGAAAAGCCGTCCGAAAGGATTTCCACGAACAGGCGCTTCAAGCCGCTGACGCGGAAGATCGAGAAGGCGTCCTGCAGCCGCATCCAGCTGCGGCCCATGCGTTGGGCGGAGTCATAGAGCGAGGAATCAAGCCAGGCATCGGCCGCCAGCAGGCTCGAGCCCTTCTTGCGCTTCTGCTTGGTATAGAACGGATCCTGCACCGATTTCCCCACTAGGCGCCTCACGCAGTGTTGTCCGCAAGGCGTGGCAATGCAACGGTATCGCTGCAATATGATTGCCCTTGGCGCCAGACAAGCGCAAACCGGCAACAGCTTTAAGATGACTGGGTTAAAATGGCCTTCTGGGACGAAAAGACGCTCGATCAAATGAGCGAGACCGAATGGGAGGCCCTGTGCGACGGTTGCGGCCGCTGCTGCCTGATCAAGCTGGAAGATGAGGACACCGGCCAGATCATCACCTCCGATGTGCGCTGCCAGCTGCTGGACGGCGACAGCTGCGCCTGCACCGACTATCCCGGCCGCCAGGCCAAGGTGCCCGACTGCATCAAATTGACGCCGCAGAACGTCACCGAGATCGCCTGGATCCCCACTACCTGCGCCTATCGTCGCATTGCCGAGGGCAAGGGCCTGGCCTGGTGGCATCCGCTGATTTCGGGCGATCCGCAGACGGTGGTGGACGTGGGCGTGTCGGTCTCCGGCCGCACCGTGCTCGAATCCGATGTGGAGCCGGACACCTGGGAAACCCATGCCGTGGACTGGCCCGAGTTCGAGCCGCCTGACGAGCTCTAGCGCCAGGGCAGATTGGTTTACTGCGCGTTAACCATCTTGTGTCCAGATCAGCGGGCAGACGGGCTGCGATTGGCCTAGGATGGGCATCAGATGACCGACAATTCGCTCGCAAAAGACGCTGACGGCAGTTTCTGGCAGCGGGTGCGCGATGCGCTCGACAATCTGCGCCCCATGCGCAGCGATGCCAGCATGGGCTATCGCCAGGCCGCCATGGCCCGCGCCATCGGACTCAAGCAGAAACTGGGTGCCCAGATCGACGCCGAACTGGCCTCCGGCTGGGCCGCCGCTGCGGGCCGGCATGTGTCGCTGAGTCTGTTGGTCATCGAGCTGGACCTGATGAACGACTATGGCGCCTGCTATGGCAAGGACGCTCTCGACGATGCGATTGCTGCGGTCACCGCTGTGCTGGTGCGCGGCCTGCCACGGGCCAGCGACAGCTGCCTGCGGCTGGGCCAGTCGAGCTTTGTGGTGGTGCTGCCTGACATGCCGGTGCTGATGGCTCGCGCCACGGCGGCAAAATACCACGAGGCCATCCGCGAGCTCGGCCTGCAGCACAAGGAAAGCCATGTGGGCCTGGTCACCGCCAGCATGGGCCTGGCCGTGAGCAATCCGCGCGGCAGCTATGATCGCAAGTTCTTCGAAGCCGCTGCCGAGGCCGTCAAGCGCGCCCAGCGCAAGGGCCTGGGTCGCATCGAAACAACCGACCTGCGCCCCGCCCAGGAGCGCAAGCGCGCCCGCCGCGCCTGATCGCCGACCGGGACCGGTTGCGTCCCGCGCCATCACCCCTTAAGAGAGCCGTCCCCTGCGGCGCCGGCGCGCCGGCTCTCCCATGGATGATTGGCATGACCCAAGCTTGCGGCCTCGACTTTGGCACGTCCAATTCCACCATTGCCCGGCTCGATGCACGGGGCATTCCACAACTGCTGGCGCTCGAGGATGGCAAGCCCACCATTCCCAGCGTGATCTTCTTCGGCTTTGAGGATGATTCGATCCATTTCGGCCGTGCGGCGGTGGCCGAATATGTCACCGGTGCCGACGGCCGGCTGATGCGCTCGCTCAAGAGCGTGCTCGGCACGGCGCTG
This sequence comes from Devosia sp. FKR38, assembly GCF_005222805.1. Taxonomy (GTDB): domain Bacteria; phylum Pseudomonadota; class Alphaproteobacteria; order Rhizobiales; family Devosiaceae; genus Devosia. The sequence continues at coordinate 550,875 of NZ_STGC01000005.1, forward strand.
ATCGGCGACAGCACCCGCGTCAAGGCGCGCAGCTATGGCTTCATCGAAATCCTCGGCCTGTTCATTGCCGAGCTCAAGCAGCGGGCCGAGGGCGGGCTGGGCCACGCGGTCGACAGCGTGGTCTGCGGCCGGCCCGTGCACTTCGTCGATGATGATCCGGTGGCCGATGCGCAGGCGCAGGAGCAGTTGGCCGGTGCCGTGCGCGCCCAGGGCTTTGCCCATGTCGATTTCCAGTTCGAGCCCATCGCCGCCGCACTCGACTATGAGCGGCAGGTGACGCGCGAACGTCTGGCGCTGATCGTCGACCTGGGCGGCGGCACCTCTGACTTTTCGGTGGTGCGCGTGTCGCCCGAGCGGGCTCGCGCCACCGAGCGGGGCGGGGACATTCTGGCCACGGCGGGCGTACACATCGGCGGCACGGACTTTGACCGGCTGCTGTCGATGGCCAAGGTGATGCCCGAGCTGGGCCTGGGCAGCCTGACCCGCGACGGCAAGCGGCACCTGCCGGTGGCGCCCTATTATGATCTCTCCACCTGGCACCGCATCAACCGGCTCTACAATGCCAAAGCGCTGCGCGACCTGCGCGGCACCCGCAATGAGGCGCGCGAAAGCGCGCGGGTCGAAACCATGATCGAGCTGATCGAAGACCGGCTCGGCCATCGCCTCGTGGGCGCGGTGGAAGCGGCCAAGATCGCGCTGTCGGACAGCGACAGCACGCCCTTTGCCTTCCCGGTGCGCGAGACGGTGCTGGCCACCACCATGACGCTGGCGGACCTCACCGAGGCCCTGCGCCTGTCCGTGCAGCGCATCGAGGACACCATTGCTGAGACGTTGCGCCGGGCCGGCGTGGGCATTGACGCCATCGACAGCCTGATCCTCACGGGCGGTTCCACCCAGGTGCCGGCCATTGCCCGCCGGCTCGAAACGCTTTTCCCCGACGCCGAACTGGTGCGCACCGACGTGCTGGGCAGCGTGGGGCTGGGCCTGGCCATGGACGCGCGCCGCAAGTTCGGCTGAGGTCCGGCCCGCGTGGATCGTGGGACAAAATGGGCGGCATCTTGCGTCCAGACGCAGGGGTGCCGTTTACCGGATATTTATATTTCCATAGCAGAATTTAAACGCGAACATTCCAAGCCGCTAGTCCCAAACTCAACAGGGCCGCACCATCACTTGGCGGGTAGGAAGTTGTCGCCGAGTGGGGAAGATCGGTGATGTCTGGGCGCCTGTTATGGCGAAGATAACCCCCGGTTCGACTTGCCTGTAATTCTATGGGTAGCAGTGTCGCGCTGGTGAGGTGGCCTCTGAAGGGGCGACAATTCTCGCGATCCACTGCGTGAAATCTGCTTTGCGGCTCGCTGAGGGAACCACATATGAAACGGCCATCGATCAAGCTTGCGCTCACCGCGCTGCTCTTTACCATCCTCATTGCAGCGACCGGCCAGGGCGCTGGCGCCATTCTCGGCCTGCTCGGCATTTCCAGCAGCGTGGCGCAGATCGAGGAGAATTGGTTGCCGTCCGTGGACACGGTGCACAGCCTGAACACGCTGACCTCCGACATGCGCATCGCTGAGTCTTCCCACATCCTGTCCACCGATCCTGAGATCATGAAGCAGGTCGAAGGCGAGTTCACCAGCCTCTATGCCCAGTTCGAGACGCTGAGCGCCCGCTACGAGGCACTGATCTCCTCGGAAGAGGAGCGCAAGGGCTGGGGCGAGTTCAAACGTCTGTGGTCCGACTACATGACACACCACGAGGAGCTGCTCGCGCTGTCGCAGCAGAACCAGAACACGGAGGCCAATGCCATCTTTGCCGGGCCAATGCGCGATGAATTCGTCGAGGCCAGCGCCGTGCTGCTGGACCTGGTTGAGCTCAACGTCAAGGGCGCCGAGACTGAAGCCGCCAAGGCGTCCAGTACCACCAACACCGTGGTGGTCGTGACTATCGCCATCCTGGCTCTCGTGCTCGCCGTGGTGATTGGCGCGTTGCTCTATACGCTCAGGGGCGTGCTCAAGCCGCTGACCGACATCACCGCCCGCATTGGGACGCTGGCGGGTGGCGAACTGCGCGCCGTCGTGCCCTATGCCGGGCGCAAGGACGAGATCGGCACCATTTCCGATGCTGTCGAAGTGTTCCGCCAGAGTGCCCTCAGAATCGAGGAAATGAACGGCGAGGAGGCCATTCGTACCGGCCAGACGCGCGAGCGCGCCGCCGCCATGGGCAAGCTGATGGACGGGCTGGCCATGGCTGTGGATGCGGCCATCGAGGGCGACTTCACCCGCCGCATTGCCCTTGATGTCCCCGACGCCGACCTGCAGGCGGTGGCCAAGAACGTCAACGATCTGCTGGCCACGGTCGATGCCGGCGTCGGCGAAACCGGCCAGGTGCTGGCGGCGCTGGCCCAGACTGACCTGACCCAGCGCATGCACGGCGACTATCGCGGCGCCTTTGCCCAGCTCAAGGCCGACACCAATGCGGTGGTCGACAATCTGGGCGCCGTCGTCGGCCAGCTGCGTCGCACCTCAGGCGGGCTCAAGACGGCCACGGGCGAAATCCTGGCGGGCGCCAATGACCTGGCCGAGCGCACCACCAAGCAGGCCGCAGCCATCGAGGAAACCTCGGCGGCCATGGAACAGCTCAACGGCACCGTGGTGGAGAACGCCAAGCGCGCCGAACAGGCCTCGACCAAGGCCCAGGCCGTATCCGAGACGGCCGCGCTCACCGGCGAGGTGATGGCCAAGTCCAATGAGGCGATGGAACGCATCTCCACCTCATCGGCCAAGATCTCCAATATCATCGGCCTGATCGACGACATCGCCTTCCAGACCAACCTTTTGGCGCTGAATGCCTCGGTCGAGGCCGCTCGGGCGGGCGATGCCGGCAAGGGCTTTGCCGTGGTGGCCGTGGAAGTCCGCCGCCTGGCGCAGAGCGCCGCCTCGGCGTCGGCCGAGGTCAAGGTGCTCATCGAGCAATCGGCCAATGAGGTCAGCTCGGGCAGCAAGCTGGTGAGCGAAGCCACCACCAAGCTCAACGACATGCTGGCCGGCGTCACCGAAAGTGCCGCCCTGATCCGCGGTATCTCCAGCGCCAGCCGCGAACAGTCCAACGCCATTTCCGAAGTCTCCACCGCTGTGCGTCAGATGGACGAGATGACCCAGCACAATGCCGCGCTGGTGGAACAGACCAATGCGGCCATCGAGCAGACCGAGGCCCAGGCCAATGAGCTCGACCAGATCGTGGACCGCTTCGTGGTGGGGGCCGATGCCGCCCGCACCGCCAGCCCGACAGCGAGCGGTCAATCAGCCCCGGCCCGCGGCATCAAGGCGCTGCAGCAAAAGGCCAAGGCCGCCGCAACCGCCTTCCGCTCCTCGGGCAATGCGGCCGTCAAACAGGATTGGGACGAGTTCTGATCGAAAGCGAAACCGCGGCGCCACAGAGGGCGCCGACGGCATAGACGATTGAAACATGCAAAGGACGCGCTGCCCAACACGGGTGGCGCGTTTCTTGTTTGGGGGGAGGGGCCCACCGGCGCCGGAAGCCGGGTGCGCAGAAAACTATCCAACAAATCCCCGCGTGACGGGGCCATGCTATTGTTCAGGCATAGTCGGAGAACTGGGTAAGTCGGCAGGGGCCGCACCGGCAGCGAGACAGCCATGCTTGAAGAGATCCCGACCGCGACCGGCACCATCGACTGGGACGCGGTGCAGCGGGACTATGAGCAGGGCGATGCCCGGCTGGTCGAGATTTACGAGGCCCACGGCGTGACGGCGGCGCAGCTGCGCTATCGCCGCGAAACGCACAACTGGAAGCCGCGCCACAACTGCAACCAGCGCGTTGCGCCCATGATCAACCGCATGCTGCGGGCGCTGGACAATCAGGTGCGCCAATTGGAGAAGCTGATGAGCAATGGGGTGGACGAGGCGGGTGAGAGCCGCCCGGAGACACGGCTGGACAAGAACGCAGCGCTGCTGAGCATCATGACCCGTACACTCGAAAAGCTGATCGAGATTGACGGCGCGCAGCGCGCGGGCCGGCCGACACAGAACAAGCAGACCAGCGACATCCGCAACAAACTGGTTGCCCGCATTGAACAGCTCAAGCAGCAGCGTTGAGGACGCCGACATCGCCCTGGCGATGGCGCTCGAACCGCGTGACCTCGACCAGATCTATTTCGACTGGCTGACCTGGGCCGAGCCGGCACAACTGCCGCCTGAGGGCGACTGGACCACCTGGCTGATGATCGGTGGCCGCGGGGCGGGAAAGACCCGGGCCGGCGCCGAATGGGTGCGCCGACTTGCCACGGAGGGCGTGACGCCGATCGCGCTGGTGGGCCAGACCATGGCCGAAGCGCTGGCCGTCATGGTGTGCGGGCCGAGCGGCCTGCTCAGCGTCCATCCCAAGCAGGAGATGCCAGTGCTGCGCGACAAGACGCTGACCTGGCCCAATGGCGTGACGGCCAACGTCCTTTCGGCCAGTAATCCCGAGGGGTTTCGGGGGCCGCAATTTGCCGCCGCCTGGTCTGACGAAATCGGCAAATGGCCGCATGGTGAGGCCGCGTGGGACATGCTGCAATTTGGCCTGCGCCTGGGCGAGAACCCGCGCCAGATGGCCACGACCACGCCGCGGCCGACCAAGCTGATCCGCCGGCTTCTGGCCGACCCGCGCACCGCGGTGACCCGGCAGCGCACCGACCAGAACCGCTTTCTGGCACGGGGATTTCTGGAGCGCGTCGTCGAGCGCTATCGCGGCACAGTGCTGGGCCGGCAGGAGCTGGACGGCGAATTGATCGAAGACGATCCGGGCGCACTCTGGCAGCGGGGCATGTTCAAGCCCTTTGCTGGCGACGAGACGGGGCGGGTGATCGTGGCCGTGGACCCGCCGGTGACCGGTACGGCCCGCTCGGATGCCTGCGGCATTGTCGTGGCTGCGCGGGTGGGCGAGGGCGCCGTGGTGCTGGAGGACTGTACGCTCAAGCCGGCGGCGCCGCTGGCCTGGGCGCGCCGCGCCGTAGCGGCCTTTCACGCCCACAAGGCCGACGCCATCGTGGCCGAGGTCAACCAGGGTGGTGATCTGGTCAAGGCCGTGATCGCGCAGGTGGACGCGACTGTCCCCGTGCGTGCCGTGCATGCCAATCGCGGCAAATGGCTGCGCGCCGAACCCGTGGCCGCGCTCTATGGCCGGGGACTTGTGCGCCATGTGCCGGGGCTGACGGCGCTGGAAGACGAAATGTGCGCCTTTGGCGCCGACGGCCGCAGCGACGGCCATTCACCCGACCGCGTCGATGCGCTGGTCTGGGCGGTGACCGAACTGCTGCTCAACCAAAATATGCCCAGGGTGCGCGGGCTCTAGGGGCAGGGCGCCACGCCCGACCGAGAACAGGAAAACAACACCATGCCGAACTGGATCAACCGCCTGCTCGGCGGGCGGGACAACGCGCCGGCCGAACGCAAGGCCTTTGCCGGGCACACGCTGCTCAGCCTCAGCCAATTGGGCGCGGCCAATTGGAGCCATCGCGGCTTTGCCAGCCTCGTCAACGAGGGCTTTGGCAAGAACCCGGTGGTCTATCGCTGCGTGCGGCTGATCGCCGAAACCGCCAATCGGGTGCCACTGGTGGTGAGCGAGGGAGGCAGGCGGGTGGACGAGCATCCGCTCGCGACCCTGGTGGCGCGGCCCAATGGGCGGCAGTCGGGTGGGGAACTGCTCGAGGCCATCTATGCCTATCTGCAGACGGCGGGGAATGCCTATCTGCAGGCGGGGATTGTCGATGGCGAGGTGCGCGCGCTGTTCTGCCTGCGGCCCGATCGCATGAAGGTGGTGGCCGGCAGCGACGGCTGGCCGATGGCCTATGACTATACCGCCGGCGGGCGGACCATCCGGCTGCGGCAGGACGAGGGGCCGGTGCCCTCGGTGCTGCATATGGCGCTGTTTCACCCGCTGGATGATCACTATGGCATGGCGCCGCTGGAGGCGGCGCAGACCAGCCTCGATATCCACAATGCCGCCGGGCAGTGGAACAAGGCGCTGCTCGACAATGCGGCGCGGCCCAGCGGCGCCCTGGTCTATTCGGCCGGGCAGAACCTGACCGAGGAGCAGTTCAACCGGCTCAAGGACGAGCTGGAGGCCAATTTCTCCGGCGCGGGCAATGCCGGGCGGCCCATGGTGCTCGAAGGCGGGCTGGACTGGAAGACCATTGCGCTGACGCCGCGCGACATGGATTTCATCGAGGCCCGCCATGCCGCCGCACGCGACATCGCGCTGGCCTTCGGCGTGCCGCCCATGCTGCTCGGCCTGCCGGGCGACAATACCTATGCCAATCTGGCCGAAGCCAACCGCGCCCTGTGGCGGCAGACACTGATCCCGCTGGTAATCCGCGTGGCCAGCGAACTCAGCACCTGGCTGGGGCCGGCATTTGATGGCGCGACGATAGTGCCGGACTTCGACGGCGTCGAAGCGCTGGCCGAGGATCGCGCGGCGCTGTGGAGCCGGGTGGGCGGAGCAGAGTTTTTGAGCGACGCGGAGAAGCGGGCGATGTTGGGGATCTGAGCAAAGCACTAATCATGCGCAAGAATCTTCCGAAACTGACATGTCAAATGTCAACCGCACGCCGCAAAGACGCACGAGTCCGGCCGGAAATGTCGTTCAAAAACAATGCCCCCGATTGTCGCCAGCCCAACGGTCGGTTGACCGTACCAGGGCCGCTTTATTCTCCATAGCGGTCCCATCGGACCACAGGCTTTTGAGGAGACATAAAATGGACGACCTCACACGCACCGTCATCGAGCGTGGGGACCTGGCTCATCTGGCCCTGTTCCTGTGGGCCAGTGGTGCCTCGGCCCTTCTGGTGTGGGCGCTTCGGGAGATGGCCAAGGTGAATCAACACTTCAACGACTTCGTGCAGGAAATCGCCAGCCTGAATCGCCTTTTCAGAGAGGATGACTAAGCCCATGGCAAACAAGAGCAATCGCGAGACGGCGCAGCAGACGTTCCGCCAGTTCGCCTGGAATCTGGCCGGCACGCTGGCCCAGCCCAAGACGAGCGCGCCAACGCCCGGCAAACCGGGCAGCAAGCGCTGATGGCGCCGCCCAAAGGGCGCATTCCGCTCGATGCCGACGGGCGCTTTTCCGGCTATGCCAGCGTATTCAACCGGCGCGATGATGGCGGCGACGTGGTGATGCCGGGTGCCTTTGCCCGCAGCCTCGCCCGCCGGCGCAACCGCATCCGCATGCTGTTCCAGCACGACCCCAAGGAGCCGGTGGGCATCTGGGACAGCATCGCCGAAGACGGGCATGGCCTGTTCGTCGCCGGCCATCTGGTGCCCGGCGTCGAACGCGCCGATGCGCTGCGGCGGCTGATTGCCGAGGGGGCGCTGGACGGCCTCTCCATCGGCTTTCGCACCGTGCGGGCGACCAAGGCCAATGGCCTGCGCCAGCTCTGGCAGATCGACCTCTATGAAATCTCCATCGTGACTTTCCCCATGCTCGAGGACGCGCGCATCGCGCGCCCCGACCTGGCGACCGGCGCCGCCATTGCGGCCGCCACTCAATCCATCCGCAACTGACAGGACAGACCCTGATGACCACCAGCAGTGACGGCCTTGAAACCAAGGCCGGCGCAGGGGGCGATATTGCCGCTCTCTTCGCCGAGTTCTCGACCGCCTTTGAAGAGTTCAAGGCCACCAATGACCAGCGCCTGGGCGAGCTGGAAAAGCGCGGCAGCGCCGACGGGCTGCTGGAGGGCAAGCTCGACCGGCTCAATGCCGTGCTCGACAGCAACAAGGCGGCCATGGACCGCGCGCTGCTTGACCGCGCCCGTCCGCAGCTCGACGGCAAGGGTGCCCCGACCGACAGCGAACACAAGGCGGCCTTTTCGGCCTATGTGAAGCGCGGCGAGGAAAAGGCACTCTCGATTGGCGTCAATGCCGATGGCGGCTATGTGGTGCCGCCCGAGACCGAGACGGAAATCACCCGGCTGATGACGGTGCTCTCGCCGATCCGCGCCATTGCCGGCGTGCGGCAGGTGTCGGGCGCGGTCTATAAGCGCCCCATTTCGGTGACCGGGCCGGCCGTGGGCTGGGTTGGCGAGACGGCGGCGCGACCGATCACGGCGTCCCAGACGCTGGCCGAGCTGAGCTACCCCACCATGGAGCTCTATGCCATGCCGGCGGCAACGGCGGCCTTTCTCGACGATGCCGCCGTGGACGTGGGCCAGTGGATCGCCGACGAGGTCAACGCGGCTTTTGCGGCGCAGGAGACCACGGCCTTTGTCACCGGCAATGGCGTCAACAAGCCCAATGGCTTCCTGGCGGCCACGGCGGTGGCCGAGGCGAGCTGGAGCTGGGGGAACCTGGGCTATATCGCCACCGGCGCGGCCGGGGCGCTGCCCACCAACAATGCCAGCGACGTGCTGATTGACCTGGTCTATGCGCTCAAGGCCGGCTATCGCCAGAACGCCTCCTGGGTGATGAACCGCAAGGTGCAGGGCGCGGTGCGCAAGCTCAAGGATGCCGACGGCAACTACCTCTGGCAGCCGGCGGCCACCGCCGATGGCAAGGCGCGGCTGATGGGCTTTGACCTGGTCGAGGCCGAGGACATGCCCAACATCACAGCCAACTCGCTGTCGATTTCCTTTGGCGACTTCCGCCGCGGCTATCTGATCGTCGACCGCCAGGGCGTGAGCGTGCTGCGCGACCCCTTCAGCGCCAAGCCCTATGTGCTGTTCTACACCACCAAGCGCGTCGGTGGCGGCATTGCGGATTATGACGCCATCAAGCTCCTCAAGTTCGCCACTTCGTGAGGTCCGTGAGCCTGGCCACCGGAAGCGGAGGCCCTGTGCTCCGGTGCTCACGTACTCACAGTACGCTGCGCTCCGGTGCGCGGGCCTCCACTCCATCTGACTCAGGCTGACGGACCTCACATCGCGGCGCCGTGCCCCACTGACAGAGAGCCGAAAGGCAAAAACATGATTTCCTATCTTCTGGCGGGACCCGCGCAGGAGCCGGTGGCGCTTGCCGAGGCCAAGGCCTTTCTCAAGGTGGATGATGCCGCCGAGGACGGGCTGATTACGACGCTGATCGGCGCGGCGCGGCTGCATATCGAGGGCGTGACCGGGCGGGCGCTGCTGGCGCAGGACTGGCGCGTGGTGCTCGACGCCTGGCCGGACAACCGCCATGTGCGGCTGCCGGTCGGGCCGCTGCTGAATGTCATCGCCATCAAAGCCTATGACGATGCCGGGGCGGGCCATGCCGTGCCGCTGGCGCAATTCCTGCGCGAGCCAGAGGCGCTGGTGCTACCGGCGGCAGTCGCCGGCATGCCGGCGCTGCGCGAGCGGCAGGGGCTCGAGATCGACTATCGGGCCGGCTTCGGGACGGACGCCGATGACGTGCCGCAGGATATCCGCCAGGCCCTGCTGGTCTTGCTCGGCTATTGGTTCGAGCACCGCGACGCGGTGATCGTGGCGGGGTCAGGCGCGGTGGTGCCATCGGGCTTTGACCGGCTGGTGGCCGGCTACAGGCGGGTGCGGCTGTGAGCGAGGCTCGTCCGCCCATCGGCACCATGACCGACCGCGTGACGCTCAGGCGCCGCGAAATGGTGAGCCAGCCAGAAGGCGGCCATGTGGCGCTCTTCGTGCCACTGGCTAGCGTCTGGGCGCGGGTGCGCTCGCTGCGCGGGCGGCAGGGCACCAGCGCCGATGGCCGCGCGGTGGAGATTTCCCATGCGGTGGTGCTGCGCTTTCGCAGCGACATCGCCCCGGGCGACCGCATTCTCTATCGCGGCCGGGCGCTCGATGTGGTGAGCGCGGCGGACCTTGACGGGCGCCGCGCCTTTCTCAGCTGCGCCTGCAGCGAAACCAGCTTCACGGGGTAGGCCATGCATCCCATTGCGCTTGTGCAGACGGCGCTGGTGGCAGCGCTCAAGACTGATGCGGCGCTGCTGGCCATCACCGGACCGGACGGCGTGTTTGACGCCGCGCCGCGCGACCGGCCGCCGCCCTATGTGGCGATTGCCCGCCATGACCTGGCGCCGCGCGACGGCGATGGCACGCCGGGCTTTGAGCATCGGCTGCTGCTGGCCTGCTGGGGCGACCAGCCCAGCCGCAAGCGGGCGCTGGACATGGCCGAGCGCGTGGTGGCGCTGGCCCTGGCGCTGCAGGCGCCGGGGCTGGTGCTCAGCCATATCGACCATATGCGCACCGAAAGCGTGATCGATGCAGAGACCGGGCTGGCCAGGGCCGCCGTGAGCCTGCGGATGTTCAGCGAGGCGGGCTAGGGGCCGGCCGTTAACGCAATCACAGGGGACAGAACCATGGCCGCCCAAAGCGGACGCAACATGCTGCTCAAGCTCGACCAGAGCGGGGCGGGCAGTTTTCTCACCGTGGCCGGCCTGCGCACGCGGAGCCTGGCCTTCAACGCCGCCAGCGTCGACACCACCGACCAGGAAAGCGCCGGGCGCTGGCGCGAGTTGCTGGCCGGCGGCGGCATCAAGCGGGCGTCAGTGTCGGGCAGCGGCGTGTTCAAGGACGCCGCGTCGGATGCGCAGATCCGCGCGCTGTTCTTTGCCGGCACCATCCGCAACTGGCAGCTGATCCTGCCCGATTTCGGCGTGGTCGAAGGGCCGTTCCAGATCGTGGCGCTGGAATTTGCCGCCGACCATGCCGGGGAAGTGACCTTCGAGCTGGCGCTGGAAAGCGCCGGCGAACTCGGCTTTGCCGCCATCTGACAAAAAGGGACTGATCCATGGCCATTGCACACCGGGGCGAGATCGACGCCACCATTGGCGGCGAGGTGATGACGCTGTGCCTGACGCTGGGCGCGCTGGCGGAACTGGAAAGCCGGCTGGAAGCCGGGGACCTGGTCGGGCTGGCCGAGCGTTTCAGCGCCGGTCGCATCGCGGCCCGTGACCTCACGGCGATCCTCGGGGCCGGACTGCGCGGCGGTGGCCACGCCATCACCGATGACGATCTGGCGCGGCTCAGCATCGAAGGCGGGCTCAAGGGCGCCGCCGAGATCGCCGTGCGCCTGCTCAAGGCCAGCTTTGGAGAGGCGGCATGACGCCCTTTCCCTGGAGCGACGCCATGCGCTTTGGCCTTGGCGTGCTGCGCCTGCCGCCCGAGCAATTCTGGCGCATGACGCCGCGCGAGCTGGCGGCGGCCTGGGGCGCGCTGATGGGCGTCCGGGCGGGGCCGCTGGAGCGGCGCGATCTCGATGGACTGATGGAGCGTTTCCCCGATGGCCGATGAACTGTTTCCCGACGGGTTCCGCGACGAACTGGGCAGCGTGGCGACCGAGCTCGACCGCATCGGTGACCTCGCCAATGGCGTGGCTCGCAGCATTTCGACGGCGTTTCGCGGCGCGCTCACCGAGGGCAAGTCGTTCAAGTCGCTGCTGGGCGATATTGCCCGCAGCTTTGCCGATATTGCGCTCAAGGCGGCGGTCAAGCCGTTGGGCGATCTGCTCGGCGGACTGGTGGGCCAATTGTTCACCGCTACCAATCCGGCGCTGGGCGGCGTGACGCCCTTTGCCAAGGGCGGGGTGATCGCCACGCCGCGCTATTTTCCGCATGGCGGGGGCCTCGGTCTGATGGGCGAGGCGGGGCCCGAGGCCGTGCTGCCGCTGCAACGCGGCGCCGATGGGCGGCTGGGCGTGGGCGGCGGCGGCAACGGCGCGGTCAATGTCACTTTCAATGTCACTGCCAGCGACGCGCGCAGCTTTGCCGCCTCCGAAGCCGACCTCAGCGCCATGCTGCTGCGGGCCGTGCGGCGCGGCACGCGGGGTTCGTGAGCCAGCAGACCTGGCGGCTCCTTCGCCTCCCGCCCCCTTGAGAGGAGGGAATGAGGATGGGGGGCCGTCAGTGACACACCAAACTACCCCCACCCCCAACCCCTCCCCTCAAGGGGGAGGGGAGGCTGACTGAAGACTCGGAGGATACCATGGCCTTTCATGCCATTCGCTTTCCGCTCGATATTGCGCTGGGGGCGCGGGGCGGGCCGGAGCGTCGCACCGATGTAGTGACGCTGGCGGGCGGCGGCGAGCAGCGCAATGGGCGCTGGCAGCACAGCCGCCGCCGCTACAACGCCGGCTATGGCGTCAAGTCGCGCGCCGATATGGCGGCGGTACTGGCGTTTTTCGAGGAACGGCGCGGGCGGCTGCATGGCTTTTTGTGGCGCGACGGGCTCGACCATTCGAGCGGCGGGCCGGTGCCGCTGCCCACCGACCAGCTGATCGGCACGGGCGACGGCAGCCGCACCAGTTTCCAGCTGACCAAGCGCTATGGCGCCAGCTTTGACCCCTATCTGCGCCCGATCAGCAAGCCGGTGGCGGGTTCGGTGCGGGTGGCGGTGGCGGGCGTGGAGCGGACGAGCGGCTGGAGTGTCAGCAGTACGACGGGTGTCATCAACTTTGCCGTACCGCCGGCCAGCGGCGCGGCGATCACAGCGGGCTTTCTGTTCGACGTGCCGGTGCGCTTTGACACCGACCGGCTCGACGTGGAGCTGACCAGTTTTGACGGCGCCGAGGCGCCCAGCATTCCCCTGGTGGAGATCCTGCCATGAGACAGCTCGAGGCAGGGTTTGCCGCCCATCTGGCGCAGGGCGAAACGACGCTGTGCCATTGCTGGCGGCTGACGCGGCGCGATGGACTGGTGCTCGGTTTCACTGACCATGACGGCGTGCTGAGCTTTGATGGCACCAGCTTTGCCCCGGCCAATGGGCTGGATGGCGGCACGGTGCCGGCGCGGCTGGGCAGCCAGGTCGACACCGCCGAGGTGCTCGGCGTGCTCGATGCCGAGGCGATCAGCGAAGACGATATTCTGCTCGGGCGCTATGACGGCGCAGAGGTCGAGACCTGGCGGGTGAACTGGGCTGACGTGAGCCAGCGCCTGCTGTTGCGGCGCGACAGTATTGGCGAGATCACGCGCGAAGACGGCGTGTTCCGTGCCGAACTGCGTTCGGCCCAGCAGGGGCTGAACGCCACCCATGGCCGCATCTACCAGAGCTTGTGTGACGCCCGGCTGGGCGACAGCCGGTGTGGGGTGAGTCTCGCCAGCAGCACATGGCGCGGCACGGCAACCGTGGTGACGGTGGAGGACCCCTACCGGGTGCGCGTGAGCGGGCTGGGTGGCTACGAAGCCGGATGGTTTGCCTTCGGTAGCGCGGCCTGGTTCAGCGGAAAGCGGACCGGCCTGCGCGATGGCGTGCTGAGCCATGGGCGCAGCGGCGGCAATGACACGCTGGGCTTTGCCCTGCGCGTGGGCGATTGGGTGGCGCCGGGCGATACGCTTGAGGTTACAGCCGGCTGTGACCGGCGCTTTGAGACCTGCAAGGCCAAGTTCGGCAATGCCGTCAACTTCCGCGGCTTTCCGCATATTCCGGGCAGCGACTATGTGCTGCGCCATCCGCGCCAGGGCGATGCGCTCGACGGCAAGGCGGTGGTGCCATGACGGGTGACAGGGTGGTCGCGGCAGCGCAGAGCTTTCTGGGCACGCCCTATCGGCATCAGGCGGCGATGGCAGGGGCCGGTTGCGATTGCCTGGGCCTGCTGCGCGGCGTGTGGCGCGCGCTCTATGGCGAGGAACCCGGGCCGGTGCCGCCCTATCGCGCGGATCGGCGCGACCCAGCAAATGCGGGCGCCCTCGCGGACGCCGCTGCGCGTTTTCTGCTGCCCACCGAGGCGCCGCTGGCGGCGGGGCAGGTGGTGCTGTTTCGCATCGGCAGCGATGCCGGGCCGCGCCATTGCGCGGTTCTGGTCAGCCCGACGCGTTTCATCCATGCCCAGGAGCATCTGGGCGTGGTGGAGGCCAATCTGACCGAGGGCTGGGCGCAGCGCATCTGGGGGCGGTTTACGTTTCCCGACCGGGCCGAGCGGCCCGACTGACAAGGATTTTCTGATGGCAACTCTTGCTCTGTCGCTGGCCGGTCAGGCTGTGGGAGGCCTGGTGGGTGGACCCATCGGCGCCACCATCGGGCGGGCGCTGGGTGCCCTGGCTGGTAGCGCCATCGACAATGCGATCTTTGGCGAGGCGCCGCAGACTGCCCCGGCCGATATCCGCCTGCAGGGCTCGAGCGAGGGTGGGGCAGTGCCCCGGCTCTATGGCTGGAGCCGGCTGGCGGGCAATATTATCTGGGCGCGCGAACTCGAACGGCTGGGCGGCGATAGCGCCGGGGCCAAGGGGCTGGGCGAGAGCGAGGCCGACGAAGTGGGCGCCAGCTTTGCCGTGGCCTTTTGCGAGGGCGAGGTGCAGCGGCTAGGCCGCATCTGGGCTGATGGGCAATTGCTCGACACCAGCGGGCTGACGCTGCGCTTTTATCGCGGCACGCAGACACAATTGCCCGACGGGCTGATCGAGGCGACCCAGGGCGTGGCGCCGGCCTATCGCGGGTTGTGTTACCTCGTGGTGGAAAGCCTGCCGCTCAGCCGCTTCGGCAACCGCATTCCGCAATTGAGCGTCGAGCTGTGCCGCGTGGTCGGCGAGTTGGAGCCGCAGATCCGCGCGGTGACGCTGATCCCCGGCGCGACAGAGTTTGGCTATGACCCTGTGCCGCGCCTGCGCCTGCTCGGGCCGGGCGCCAGCACGGGCGAGAATATCCATGTGCCGGGCGGTGGCAGCGACTGGAACTGGTCGATCGACGAGCTGACCGCGCTCTGCCCCAATCTGCGCCATGTGGCGCTGGTGGTGGCCTGGTTTGGCGACGATTTGCGCTGCGGGCAATGCCAGATCACGCCACGCGTTGAAGGCGCGGTGCGCCCGATGCTGGACACCGACTGGTCGGTGATGGGGCTGGGGCGCGGCGATGTGCCGGTGGTGACCAGCCATGCCGGCGGGGCGGCCTATGGCGGCACGCCGTCGGACCATGCGGTGCGCGCCGCCATCGCCGATCTCAAGGCGCGCGGCCTGGGCGTGACGCTCTATCCGCTGATCATGATGGATATTGCTGCAGGCAACAGCCTGCCCAACCCCTATGGCGGGACGGGCCAGCCGGCCTATCCCTGGCGCGGCCGCGTCACCTGTGATCCGGCGCCCGGGCAGCCGGGCACACCGCATCTGGGCGCGGCGGCGAGTGCGCAGGTGGCCGATTTCGCCGCGCGCTATCGCAGCATGGTACTGCATTATGCCGGGCTGGCGGCCAGCGCAGGGGGCGTCGACGCCTTCATCATCGGCAGCGAAATGGTGGCGCTGACGGGCGTGCGCGGGCCGGGCACCAGCTTTCCTTTTGTCGATGCGCTGGTGGGTCTGGCGAGCGAGGTGCGCGCCATTGTGGGACCAGCGACGCGGCTGACCTATGCGGCGGACTGGAGCGAGTATTCCGGCGTCCAGGCGGGGGGCGAGAAGGTCTTCCACCTCGATCCGCTCTGGGCTTCGGCAGCCATCGACGCGGTGGGCATCGACAACTACATGCCGCTGGCGGACTGGCGCGACGGCGCCGGACATCGCGACGCCGAAGACGCGGCCAGTCCCTATGGGCTGGACTATCTGCGCGCCAATATCGCGGGCGGCGAGGGCTTTGACTGGTATTATGCCGGCGACGCCGACCGGCAGGCGCAGAACCGCACGCCGATCACCGACGGCGCCCATGGCGAGCCCTGGGTGTGGCGCTACAAGGATATCCGCAGCTGGTGGAGCCAGCCGCATCACGACCGCCCCGGCGGCGTGCGCAATGCGTCTCCGACGGCCTGGGTGCCGGCCAGCAAGCCGATCTGGTTCACGGAATTGGGCTGCGGCGCGGTCGACAAGGGCGCCAACCAGCCCAATATCTTCGGCGACCCCAAGAGCGCCGAAAGCGGGCGGCCATATTTTTCCTCGGGCCTAACGGACCCGCTGATGCAGCGCCAACTGCTACGGGCGCACCAGGCCTATTGGCGCGATGGCGCGCATAATCCGCCAGGCATGGTGGATGTCGATCGGCTTTATCTGTGGAGCTGGGACGCGCGGCCCTACCCGGCCTTCCCGGCCCGGCTCGACGTCTGGTCGGACGGGACCAATCACCGCGCCGGCCATTGGCTGACCGGGCGGCTGGGCGGGCTGGCCAGCGACGAGCTGGCGCTAGCCATCGCTGCCGAGCATGGCGTGGCACTCAAGGCCGAACCGGCTCTGCCCTTTGTGTCGGGCTATGCGCTGGGCACGGTGAGCACGGCACGGGCGGCGCTGGAGCCGCTGCTGGCGGCGACAGGGCAGAGCGTGGCCAATCGCAGCGATGGGTTGTGGCTGGCGCGGCCGCGTCCGACCACGGCGCTGACCGTCGCGCCCGAGCATCTGGCAGAGGACGAGGGGCCGGTGCTGGCGCGCAAGCGCAGCGACCCCGCCGAAGTGCCGGGGCGGTTGGCGCTGAGCTTTGTCGACCGCGAACGCGACTATCTCGGAGGTGCCGTGACGGCGCTGGCGCTGGAAGAGGGGGCGCTGGCGACGGAATCCCTGCCGCTGGTGCTCGATGGCACGGCGGCGCGACTGGCGGCAGAACGCCTGCTTGATGCCCAGGGCGGGCGGATCGAGACCGTCGAGCTGGCCTTGCCACCAAACGCCTTGCAACTGGAAGCGGGTGATCTGCTGGCCATTGCCGGGATCACCGACGGACCATTCGAAATCACCGACATCCGCGACGGCGCCACGCGGCGCATCAGCGCGCGCAGCCTGCCGCGCGATGGCGCTGTGGCCAGCGCGCCGGACCGTCCGCTGGCGGCGGGCGCGGGGGTCAAACTACCCAGCGTGCCGCTGCTGGTGGCGGCGCATCTGCCGCCGCTGCCGGACGACCCCAGCCAGTCGCGCCTGGTGGTTGGTGGCCATGCCACGCCCTGGCCGGGTACGCTGCAACTGGCCGACACCGCCACCGGCGCCAACCTGCTGACGCTGCAGCGCGGTGCTGGGTTGGGCGAGACGGCAACGGCCCTGGGGCCGGGGCCAAGCGCGGTTTGGGATCGCGGAACGGGCTTTGAAATCATCCTCTATGCCGGCCATCTCGCGTCGGTGACGCCGCAGGCGGCGCTGGCGGGCAGCAATCGCCTGGCCGTCGAGACCGACGCCGGAGGCTGGGAGGTGATCGGCTTTGCCGAGGCGGTGCTGGTGGCGCCGGGGCGCTATCGGTTGAGCCACCTGCTGCGCGGGCTGGAGGGCAGTGGCCCCGCCAGGGGACCCATTGCCGCCGGTCGGCGCGTCATGCTGCTCGATGGCCGTGTGGCCAGCCTGCCGCTGGCGGCGGACTGGCTGGGCGAGACGAGGAGCCTGCGCGCCTATGCCGGCAGTGACGATATGACCGGTACGGCACTGGAGATCTCACTGGACGCGGCGCCGGCCCTGCCGCTGCCACCGGTGCATTTGCGGGCGCTTCGGCTGGATAGCGGCGATATCGCGCTGACCTGGCAGCGCTGCAGTCGCGCCGATGGTGCCGGCTGGGGCCTGCTCGACGTGCCGCTGGAGCATGTGCCGGAGCGCTATTCCCTGACCATCACCAGCGCCGGACTGACGCTGCGGACACTGGAGCTGACGGCGCCGTCCGCGCTCTACGCGCTGGCCGATCAGACCAGCGATTTCGGCGGTCCGGCGACCGCTTTTGACTTCGCTGTGGCCCAGATCAGCCCCGTGCTGGGCGCGGGATATGGTGCAACGGGAGAGTTCCATGGCTGAAGCGCGCTTTGAAGCCTGCCTCGCAATCGTGTTGGGGCACGAGGGCGGCTATGCCGACCATCCCGCCGATCCCGGCGGCGCCACCAATCTGGGTATCACCCGCCGAACACTGGCCGATTGGCGTCAGGTGTCACCCTGGTGGGCATTGCCAAAGGCTGAGGTGCGCGGATTGCAGAGGCCAGAGGCGGCGCGGATTTATCGGGCGCTCTATTGGCAGCGTTGCCAGGCCGACGACCTGCCGAGTGGGCTCGACCTGGCGCTGTTCGACTTCGCCGTCAACTCCGGGCCCGACCGGGCGATCCGCCAGATGCAGCGCCTGCTGGGCGTTGTGGCCGATGGCCGGATCGGCCCGATCACGCTTGCTGCAATCGCCACGCGCAACGCCGGGCCAGCCCTTGCAAGCCTGATCGCCGGCCTTTGCGACGCCCGGCTTGGGTTCCTCAGCCGGCTCAAGGGCTTTGCCACCTTCGGCAAGGGCTGGACCCGCCGCGTCGCCGCCATCCGGTCGGCGGCGCTGGCCGCGTCCGGCAGTCCGTTACCATCTCAATCACCACACAAGGGGAGGTCCGCCATGGACATTCTGAACGGCTACAAGACCTATATTACCGCCATCTTCATGCTGCTGGCCGGCCTTGCCCAGGCCTTCGGCATCGACCTGCCGACGCTCGAGGGCGGCTCGTCCGGCCAGATGATCATGGAGGCGCTGGCGCTGATCTTTCTGCGCCAGGGCATCAAGACCGGCGCGGGGCAGGGGTGACGCAAGGCCGTTGCATTCAGGCCCCGCGTCGCCGATATCTGTAGGTAGGCATACTCAAACCGGGACAGGACGCCGATGGCAAAGCGCGTGTTCACCGTGACCGCCCGTTGGGACGACGAGGCAGAGGTCTACTTCGCGGAAAGCGACATTATCGGCCTGCATATCGAGGCGACCACCATCGCCGAGTTCGAGGCCGTTATGCTCGATTTGGCACCAGGCCTGGTGATCGCCAACCATGTCACCAAAGAAGAGCTGCGTTCCATCCCCCCGCAGGACCTGATCCCGACGATCATCTGGCAACGTCCTGTGCCAGAGGCGGCATGATTGGTCGCGGGCTACTACAAGCTGATAATTGGTGAGCTTCGTCGGCTTGGCTACACAAAGCTGGGCAATGCCAAGGGCTCGCACGAGAAATGGGTCGACCAGGCTGGCAAGGTCATGATCGTGCCGCACAATCTCAAGAGCCGACACACGGCCAACGCTATCCTCAAGGATGCCGGTAGTGCAGAGAAGATATGATGGCCTGAACGGAATGCCCTGCGTCCGCAGGTGTAGTGGTTCTACAGCTAGCAAGAATGCGAGAGAGAATTATGCCGTCGCTGGGCGCTATTTTACCATCGACGCCGGGACAAAGTCGCGGCATACAGCCAATGAGACGCTCAAGCAGGCCGGCCTGCCCAAGGCGTTCTGAGCGGGTGCCGCATTCATGTCCCATTCAGTTTCCGCGCCGTAGTGTGGGCCCATGAAAACCTCGATTCCCCATCTTCCAGCGACGATTGCCCTGGCCCTTGTGCTGGCGCTTGCCGGCGGCACGGTCGCTCAGGCTGAGTGCCTGGACAATCGCCAGATCCAGGAAGCCGTGTCCTCCGGCCAGATCATGTCCTTGGCCGATGTGCTGAATTCGGCCGGTATCGACGGCAGCGCCCAGGTGCTCAATGTCGCCGTTTGTGACGAGGGCGGTCGACTCGTCTATAAGATCGGTGTGCTGACCGCCTCGGGCGCAGCAGAAAACCTGGTGCTGGACGCCCAATAGTCCAGCCGCACAAGACCAGTCGCACTTCCGGGGGCCGCCGATGCGCATACTTGTCGTCGAGGACGATACCAACCTCAATCGCCAGCTCAAGGATGCGCTGACCGAGGCCGGCTATGCCGTGGACGTGGCCTTTGACGGCGAGGAAGGGCACTTCCTGGGCGACACCGAGCCCTATGACGCGGTGGTGCTCGATATCGGCCTGCCGCAGATGGACGGGTTGAGCGTGCTGGAGGAATGGCGCCGCGCCGGCAAGACCATGCCGGTGCTGCTGCTGACAGCGCGCGACCGCTGGAGCGACAAGGTGCAGGGCATCGACGCCGGCGCCGATGACTATGTCGCCAAGCCGTTCCACATGGAAGAAGTGCTGGCCCGCATCCGCGCCCTGGTGCGCCGCGCGGCGGGCCTGGCCTCCAATGAAATCGTCGCCGGCACGGTGCGGCTCGATGCGCGCTCGGGCAAGGTGACCGTCGATGGCCAGTCGGTGAAGCTGACCAGCCATGAACTGCGCCTGCTGAGCTATCTCATGCACCACAAGGGCAAGGTGATCTCGCGCACCGAACTGACCGAGCATCTCTATGATCAGGATTTCGACCGCGACAGCAATACCATCGAGGTCTTTGTCGGCCGCCTGCGCAAGAAGCTGCCGGATGACTGCATCCAGACCGTGCGCGGCCTCGGCTACCAGATCGCGGAAGACTAGGGTTGGCCCGGCGTCTGCATGAGGCCAGCCTGGCTGTGACCGCCGCGTTCGTCTGGGACGCGCGGCCGTGAAGCAGATGCGCAAGGGCTCGATCGCGGCATCGCTGTTCTGGCTGTCGGCCGGCTGGCTGATCGTGGCGCTGGTGGCGACGGGCTTTCTGCTCACCGATCTCTATTCGCGGGCGCTCGACACATCGCTCTCCGAGACGCTGGATTTCCATGTCGAGAGCCTGGTCGGCGCGCTGCTCGAAACCACCGACCCCACCAGCCCAGACATCGCCCTGACCGATCCGCGATTCGGGCGTCCCCGCTCGGGCTGGTACTGGGCCATCCGCGACAGCGATGGCGTGCTCTACAATCTCTCCTCATCTGTGGTCGGCATCAACCTCCCCGAGATCACCAGCGCCGCCGACGGCATGGGCCGGCGCACGGCCATCATGACCGATGCTTTTGGTACCGAGATGCGCATGGTGGAACGCACCGTGACCCTGGCGCCCAAGACCTACCAGATCGTGGTGACGGGCAATCTCAGCGAAATCCTCGAACTGGTCGGCGATTTCCGCGGCCAGGCCTTCATTGTGCTGGGCGCGGTGGGGGTGATGCTGGCGGTGATGAGCGCCATGGTCGCCCGCTTTGCCATGCGCCCCATTGCCCGGCTGAGCCAGGCCATCGAAGCCGTGCGGTCCGGCGACAGCGCCGATGTCACCGGCACCTATCCCCGCGAGATTGCCCCGCTGGCCGAGGAGGTCAACGAGTTGCTGCGCTCCAATACGCAAATCATCGAACGGGCGCGCAACCAGGTGGGCAATCTGGCTCATGGGCTTAAGACCCCCATCGCCGTGCTGCGCAATGAGGCCGGTGCCAACAAAGGGCCGCTGGCCGATGTCGTGCTCGACCAGAGCGGCAAGATGAGCGCCATTGTCGCCACCTATCTCGACCGCGCCCGCATGGCGGCGCGCACCTCGGTGGTGGGCAAGAAGGCCGATGCGGCCGCAGTGATGACACGGCTGGTGCGGGTGATGCGCAAGATCCACCCCCAGGTCGAGATCGGCTGGACCGAGCCGGCGGCTGGGCTGGCCTGGTTCCGCGGCGATGAGGCTGACCTTGAGGAAATGGCCGGTAATCTCTTGGACAATGCCTGCAAATGGTCACGCGGCAAGGTCAATGTCGCGCTGGTAGCCGAGCGCATCGACAATGCGACAATGCTGGTGCTGGCCATACAGGACAATGGCCCCGGTCTGACCGAGGAAGACGCCGGCAAAGTGTTGCGTCGCGGTGTCAGACTGGACGAGAAAACCCCCGGCAGCGGCTTGGGGCTCGATATCGTCAAGGAACTAGTGGATGTATATGGCGGCAAGCTGGCGCTGAAACGGTCTGCGCTGGGCGGTTTGCTGGCTGAATTGAGCCTGCCTTCGGCCCGTATATCGGCGACGACCAGACCGTCGACATGACGCACTTTTGCCGCATTGCGCCAACATGACCTTTCCAGACACGCAGAGACACAAACAGATGAACCGCTTCGCCATTTTCGCCGCCCCGCTGCTCGCCCTGACCCTGGCCGGGTGCTCGAGCACCGGCACGAACCAGGTGGCGCAGGCGCCGGTTGTCATCACCGCACCGGTGATGGCCACGCCGCTGGTCGCCAGCCCTGCCCAGACCACCCAGCAGGCGCTCGCCACCACCAACGTCGCCAACGGCTTCATCGACAGCGGCGCCCTCGCGCTGATGACCGCCACTGATTCGGCCGAAGCCAATAGCGCCCAGTTCTATGCGCTGCAGTTTGGCCGCCCCGGCGCCCCGCGCGCCTGGACCGGCAGCAAGGGCACCACCGGCTCGGTCGCCGTCGGCCCCTATGTGCGCGTGAACAACCTCGATTGCCGCGATTTCACCCACACCGTGAAGGTCGGCGCCCAGGAGTTCGTCAAGAAGGGCACGGCCTGCCGCGAGCAGAACGGCAACTGGGCCGTCGAGAAGTCGGCCGCCTGAGGGGCGCCACAAGCATAAACATTATTTACCATCGTGCGTTAGGGTCTGGGGAGTATTGCTTCCCAGACCCCCAGCATTGATGTCCCAAGCTGCCAACCGTCCTGACGATCACGATGCCGCCCCACGCCCGGCCAGCCGGGCAAGCCGGGTGGCGATCAAGCCATTTGCCGGTCTGATCGAGTCCGTGGTTGTCGATGAGCCGGTGAGTTTCAGTTTTCCAGGCTCGGTCTCCCGCACGTCGGCCATGGCCGGCTGGACCTGGGTCTATCGCGACCTCTGCAACGACATCATTTCTGCAGACGATGTGCTGGAAGGTCGGCTGACCCCCGCTGCACTTGATCCCTTGCTGCCTCAGATCATGACGCGCATCAAGGAAGGCCTGTCCGTCGCCGATGCCGACCATGATTCCCGCATGCGCCTGCGCGCCATGTTGGGCAGCGACGAAGCCCGCGCCGCACTGCCAGTGCTGCTGGCGGCGCTGCGGGCGCGGCACCTGTTGGCCAAGGCCCAGGCCTTCGGCAAGGCGGTCAACACCATTGGCGACGACGCCGCGCTGGGCGTGGCGCTGCAATCCATGCCGCTGCAGGACCCGCCGCTGGCGGCGCTGCTGTTCCATGCGGCCATGGGGCAGGTGGTCAACCCGACCCGCCTCGTTACCACCATCATCAAGCTCTCGGGCAATGCAAGCGAGCAGGCAGTGGCCCGCAACGGCTTCGGCCCGCTGGTCGATGCCATGCTGGCCCATGCGCAGAACCAGCTGCACAGGCTGCAGCCGGGCGGACCTTTTGCAGACGTCGACCTGATCTGCCGGGCCCTGGAGCGCTTCCATCGTATGGTGCGCGCCCTGACCAGCTATGTGGAGATCGAGCGCGGCAGCCGCTGGGCGCAGGTGCTCTCGAGCCTGACCAAGCAGGTCTCCGAACGCATCGAGCCGCGGCTGCGCGAAGTGGTGCCGGACATCAATTTCGCCCTGCGCCGCGCCCGCGAGGGCAGCATCGACCGGCTCGACAATGACCGCATCCTGGCGGCTATCAACGGCGTCTATCTGCTGGCCACCGTGCGCGAATGCCGCGATTCCATGGCGCTGAACGCTACCTTCGACCAGGCCTGGGGCCAGTCCGGCGAGGCGCTGGAAATGCACCTGCAGCGCAATCTCGACCTGCTGCGCGCCAGCCCCACCGATGCTGTTGTGGGCGCCCGCATTGATGCGGCCATCAAGATGGCCGAAGTGCGCTTCAATCCCGAATATGCCGACACCATGCGTCGTGCCCGCGCCTCGGCCGAGCGGCGGACCTAAGCCCCTTCCAAGGCGCTGACCAGGCTAATGGGCGTGCTGCGCCCGTTTTCGATCAGGGCCAGCTGGCGTCCGGCCTCGCCATGGCTGGCCGCGACCAGCGCCACAGCGCCATCGCGATCGGCCCGCACGACCACGCCAACCGCCGCAAAGGGATCGCGCTGATCGGCATCGGGCTGGATCAGCGCGCCGATCTCGAACAGGCGACCGTCGCCGCTGGCTATGGACCACAGCGTCGGATGCGCGCCGAAACGACCCGCCAGGAATTCCGGCACCAGCGGCGCGACGGGTTCGTCCGCGACCAGTGGCGACTCGTCACCCCCCAGGCTCACCATGGCGACGCGTTCGCGCGCGACAATGCCGGCGCTGACGGCGGGCACGAGGCCCAATTGCACACTGGCCGCGACGTCCGCCACGGCCAGCGGCTCGGGTGCGGTGGCAAGGAGGGGCTTTGTGCGGAACAACAGGCTCGCGAGCCAACTGCGCTGATCGACCCGCATGCGCCGGCTCTGCCGCTGGCCGGCGTCAAGGAATGCCGGCGCCGATCCACTGCTGGCATCGGCAATGGCGGCTGGGGCGTCGGGCGTTTCATAGATCGGATCGAGCAGGCGTTCGGTGACCGCGACGCGCCTGTGCCCGAAGAGCTGCGCCACGGCATCGGCGCCGCTGCTGACGCAGGCCTGTCGGCTGAGCCAGCCGGCGGCGCTGCCGGCGAGAGCCAGCCCGGCCATTTCGCCTTGCGGCTCAAGCCGCGCGCTGTCGGCTGCCCAGTGGCTGGCGCCGCCGGCCATGTGCCACAGCGTCAGATCCGGCTGCCAGCCGCCGCACAGCACCAGGCGATCGGCGCTGAGAGTGCTGTCGGGCAGGGCGCCACCACTGGCCAGTTGCGGCACGATGTCGAGCCCGGCGCCACTGCGCGAGGGCTCTGCTGCAGCGATGATCGAGCCGGTGGTCTGGGTGATGCCATAGGCACGGGAGAATTCGATGAAGCGCGACTGCGGCCGCGGCCGGCTGTCGATGATGCGCCGCGTGGCGATCCCGGCGTCATTGGCCAGCATGGCCAGGCGATAGGCCGCGCTGCTGGCCGTGGCAAACACCGCCGATTGTCCGGGCCAGACGCCATAATGATAGGCCAGGGCAAAGGCCTCGAGCGTGCCCACTGTGCCCGGCAGGCGATTGCCGGCAAAAACCGGCAGGCGTTCGACCGTGCCGCAGGCCAAGACGATGGCCTTGGCCGTCAGATCCACGACGCTGGCTGTGGCCACGCCGTCGTCCAGCGTCGTGACATGGGCCCGTACCACGCCGGCGCGGGCGGCAAAGACCTCGGCATTGTGCAGCACGGTGATGGCGTCACTGCCCGAGATGGCCGTAGTCATGCGGGCTATGGCCGCGTCGGGCGTTTCTTCGCCGTCGAGCGTACCAAAGAGGCGGCTGTGACCGCCCAGAAACGGGCTGGCTTCGACGAGGATGACACTCAGACCCGCCTTGGCCGCGGCCAGGCTCGCCGCCATGCCGGCGACACCACCACCCACCACGATGAGATCGGCCGAGGGACCATTGGCGCCGGGCATGGTGCGCCACGGCACCGGCAGGCCCTCGGGCGCTTCGAGACTGAGGCCGAGACTGCGGGCCGGGCGGAGCAGACGGGCCAGGCGGCCCGAGCGCAGGCGCGAATCATGGACGCCGATGGTGGCGTAGTCGGCGCCGTCCGTGGCGGGCGTGCGCGCCATCGACAGCGGCCGCTGCGCGCCGCGCCCGCGTGATGCCGGCACGATCGCGGGGGCAAAGCGCGCCGACAGCGCCAGCGGTCCGTCATTGCGCGGGCCGACAGTGTCGATGCCGGCGGCAAGGATGGCGCTGAGCACGGTATCACCGGCAAAGCCGGTAATGATGCGGCCATCGAGCCGGAACTGCAGCGGGCGCGCCCGATCGATGGCTGTGCCGGCCAGCGCAGGCGAACGGGCGGGGTCGAGGCGGGCGAGGGGGCGTGTCATGCCACCACCCCCAGGTCGCGCACGCTTGCAGCGCCCTCGACATTGCAACGATTGACCAGATGGCTGCCCATCCAGGCCGATTCTGCTGGGGTGGCCGCGCCGCAAAGCCAACGGGCGATGGCGGGCGCGAGAACGCCGCCGATGGGGCCAAACCCCACCAGCACATCCGGCCCCATGCCAGCGCTGCGACCCACCGCCGGCGCGCCATCGCGGGTGACTAGGCTGGTATAACCCGATTGCCCGGCCTGTTCGAAGCGGTGCGTGTCCCCGAGCAGGGACGCCAGCCGGCGAGCTGTGGTGCCCGTGGAGCCGGGGCCGCAGGCGACCATGATGCCGCCGGCCTGCTGATGCACCCAGAGCCCCGTGTCGAGATCATGCAGCACCCGCGCGGGCAGCGGCGGCACGGCGCCGGTCAGCACCGTGCTGGCCGCCTGGCGCACCAGTAGATCCGGCCATTGCGACTGAGGCAGGTGGGCGAGGAGGGCGGCGTCATCGGCCAGGATGGTCTGGCCGATGGCGATGGTCTGGTCGCCCCGCCGAGCGAGGCCGGAGCCATCCGCATGCACGGTGAGCATTTCGCTTTCGCTCAGGCGCTCGACACCCTGGCGGCGCAACCACTCATCGACAGCGGCATCGGCGGCCGTCAGCTGCAGCAGGATGGCATCGCGCAGCAATACGCCGCTGCTGCCATCAGGCAGGCCGCGGCCGCGAAACGGCTCGGCGGCATGGCCAAAGGCGGCGGCCATGTGGCGCACATGGCCCAGAGCGGCCTGGCCGGCGGCACTGCGGGCCACCAGCAGCGGATCGAGCCGCGCCACGGCAGCACGCTTGCCGATGCGGGTCACCAGCCGTCGCACTTCGGGCGCGATGTCGCCCAGTAGGGCCCAAGTCGCCGGTCGGGTGATGGCGCCGATGGAGAGATCAAGATGGCGCGGCAGGCGATAGCCGGCATGGCTTTCGCCCTGCAGCAGCACCGAGCGGCCATGCGTGCCCGCCAGCAGGCCGGCGAGCAGCCGGGCCAGCGGGGTCGCCCCCACAATGGCGAAATCAACGCGGGGCTGGCTCATGCCTGGCCGGTTACCTGTGGCAATGCGTCCCCCTCAATGAACCGTGTTTTTGTGGTTTTTCCCGATAGGGCGCTTATACAGTGGTCCGCAAAGCCGCATGCCGGCGTCAAGCACTGTTGGCCCATGATCTTCTGGTTGATTGCCATAGCCGTTACCGCCATTGCCTGCGCTGCACTTTTTTACGCAGCCGGCCCGCAGATGGTCAACGCGGCTGCGCCGGATTCGGAGGCTGCCAACAGTCATTTTCGCCTTGTGCTGGCGGGGATTGACGCCGATGTCGCCGCTGGCAAGCTGGCCGAGAGCGAAGCCGAAGCCGCGCGGGGCGAACTGGCGCGCGAAATCCTGCGCCACAAGGCTGATGCCGGCAAGGCGAAACCGGGCAAGGCCGAGGTGGGACGCGTGCCGCTGCTGGTCGGATTGGCCGGCGTCGCGGCGATGAGTTTCGTCGTCTATGGTTTTCTCGGTCGCCCCGACATGCCCAGCGCACCGCTGGCCGACCGCGCCGATGTCGCAGCCCAGTCGATCGATCTCGACGGCGCCATTGCCAGCATCGAAAAGGCCCTGGCCGACAAGCCCGACGATCTGCGCGGCTGGACGGTGATTGCCCCGGCCTATCTCGAAATGGGTCGCTATGCCGATGCCGCCAGGGCCTATCGCAAGGCCATCGAACTGGGCGGCGCGACGCCGGACCTAGAGACCAGCCTGGCCGAGGCGTTGCTGTTCGGGGCCACCGACGCCGGCTCGCCCGAGGCCATGGACCTGCTGCGTTCCGCAGCGGCCAGCGACCCCACCCATGTCCGCTCGCGGCTCTATCTGGCCGCCGAACTCACCCGCCAGGGCGACTATCCCGCTGCCACCACCGCCTGGACCGAAGTGCTGGCCTTGGCCAAGGGCGACGAGGCCTGGCTGCCGGCGGCGCAGCAGGGTCTGGCCGTTGCCCAGAACGAGGGTGTCGCCCCAGCCGGCAATGGCGTGCCCACCAGCGGGCCCGAAGCCGAGATGATCGGCCAGATGGTCTCGGGTCTTGCCGAACGGCTCGATGCCAATGGCGGCAGCGTCGCCGAATGGACGCAATTGGTGCGCGCCTATCTGGTGCTCGGCGATAAGGACAAGGCGCAGGCCGCCTTCGACAAAGCCGTCACCGCCTATCCCCAGGCCTTCGACCGCGGCGATCTCGACAGCCTGGCGCTCAGTGCCGGCCTCACCATCAAGGGAGCAACGCCATGACCATGAGCCAAACGGCGCGCAAGCGCGGCTGGAGCCGCAAGCAGAAGCGCCTCGCCGTCATCGCCGGGCTGGCGGTGGTGCTGGCGCTGGCCACCACGCTGGTGCTGGTGGCGCTGCGCGACCAGATCGTCTTCTTTTATGCCCCTTCAGACATTGCCGCGCGCCATGTACCTGCCGGCCAGCCCATTCGCCTGGGCGGCCTGGTCGAAGCCGACAGTTGGGTGCGCGATGGCCAGAACAACACCTTTGTGGTGACCGACAACGCCAGCACCATCACCGTGCATTATGTCGGCCTGCTGCCCGACCTGTTCCGCGAAGGCCAGGGCGTGGTCGCCGAGGGCGCCATGGACCCCGATGGCGGCTTTACCGCCACCAATGTGCTGGCCAAGCATGACGAGAACTATATTCCCAAGGAAGTCGTCGACGCCCTCAAGGCCAGCGGCGAATGGCGGGAGCCGGCCACCAAGTGAGCATTGAACTCGGACACTTCGCCCTCATCCTGGCCTTTGCCATTGCCACCGGTGGCGCGCTGGGCGGCTATCTGTTCTGGCGCAGCGGCCGTCGCATTGCCCAGGTGCTGAGCCAGGCGGCGATCCTGCAGTTCGTGCTGGTGGCTGTGGCGTTCCTGGCGCTGATCCAGGCCTTCATCACCTCCGATTTCTCGCTGCTGCTGGCCGTCAACAACTCGCATTCGCTCAAGCCGCTGATCTTCAAGATCTCCGGCGTCTGGGGCAATCACGAGGGGTCCATGGTGCTGTGGATCTTCATCCTTGTCGCCTTTGGCGCCATGGTGGCGGCCTTTGGCCGACGGCTGCCCAATGATCTGCTCACACTGGTGCTGGCCACGCAGAGCCTGCTGACGGCGGCCTTTACGGGCTTTACCATCTTCACCTCCAATCCCTTCCTGCGCGTGTTTCCGGCGCCGATGGAGGGCAATGACCTCAATCCGGTGCTGCAGGACATCGGCCTGGCCATCCATCCGCCGCTGCTCTACGCCGGCTATGTCGGCTTTTCGATCTGCTTCTCGTTTGCCATTGCCGCGCTGATCTCGGGCCGCATCGACCAGGCCTGGGCGCGCTGGGTGCGGCCCTGGACCATGCTGAGCTGGACCTTTTTGACCCTGGGCATCGCCATGGGCTCCTACTGGGCCTATTACGAACTGGGTTGGGGCGGCTGGTGGTTCTGGGATCCGGTGGAAAACGCCAGTTTCATGCCCTGGCTGGCCGGCACGGCGCTGCTGCATTCCGCGCTGGTGATGGAAAAGCGCAATGCGCTCAAGATCTGGACGATCTTTTTGTCCATCATCACCTTCTCGCTGTCGCTGCTGGGCACCTTCATGGTGCGCTCGGGCATCCTGACCTCGGTGCATACTTTTGCCAGTGATCCCACGCGCGGCCTCGTCATCCTGACGTTGCTGGCTCTGGTCATCGGCGGCGCCTTTTTCCTCTTCGCCATGCGGGCCTCTTCGCTGCGCCAGGGCGGGCTGTTTGCGCCGGTGAGCCGCGAAGGCGCGCTGATCCTGAACAACCTGTTCCTCGCTACGGCAGTGGGGGCAGTGCTGGTGGGCACGCTCTATCCACTGCTGCTCGACGCGCTGATGGGCACGTCCATTTCGGTGGGCGCGCCCTTTTTCAACCTGACTTTTGGGGCGCTGATGGCGCCGCTGCTGCTGGTGCTGCCCTTTGGCCCCATGCTGGCCTGGAAGCGGGCCGATGTGGTCGCGGCGGCTCAGCGCCTGATCGGCGCCGCGGCGCTGACGGTCTTTGTCACCATATTGATCTCGGCTTTGGGTGGCGTCTCGATCTCGCTGGCGCCGCTGGGCCTGCTGCTCGGCTTCTGGGTGGCCTTCGGCGCTATCGCTGAGCTGGTTGATCGCAGCAAGCTCGGCCGCATTCCGCTGGGCGACAGCCTGCGCCGCCTGATGGGCCTGCCGCGCACCGCCTGGTCCACCGCCATCGCCCATTTCGGCATGGGTGTGACCGTGCTGGGCATTGTAGCGACCACGGCCTGGCAGACCGAACTGGTGACGACAATGAACCCGGGCGAAAGCGCCGAGCTCTCGGGCTATACCATTGCCTTTGACAGCTTCGGCAAGCAGCCCGGCCCCAACTATATGGCCGACGAAGCCCATTTCACCATCACCGCGCCGGGCGGCGGCACGCGCCAGACCATGGCTGACCGCCGCACTTACGTGGCCACTGGCATGCCGACGACAGAAGCGGCCATCGAGACCTATGGCTTCTCCCAGCTCTATCTGCAGCTGGGCGAGCCGCTCAACGATACTCATGTCGTGCGCATCTGGCACAAGCCCTATATCACCCTGATCTGGCTGGGGGCGCTGCTGATGGCCCTGGCCGGCGTTGTCTCGCTGACCGATCGCCGCGTGCGCGTTGGCGCGCCGCGCCGCGCGGCCAAGCTGGCCGCCGAGGCCGCGCCATGACGGGCATGCGGGCGCTGCGCGCCCTGGTGCTGGCAATGGGCCTGCTGCTGAGCAGCGGCGCCCTGGCTGTCAGCCCCGATGAAGTCTTGCCCGATGCCGCGATGGAAGCCCGCGCCCGCGCCATCTCGGCCGGGTTGCGGTGCCTCGTCTGCCAGAACCAGTCGATCGACGACAGCGATGCCGACCTCGCCCGCGATCTGCGGCTGCTGGTGCGCGAGCGCCTGGTGGCCGGCGACAGCGACGAACAGGTGCGCCAGTTCCTGGTGGATCGCTATGGCGAGTTCGTGCTGCTCAACCCGCGCCTCAACGATCACACATTGGTGTTGTGGATCGCCGCGCCAGTGTTGCTGGGTGGTGGGCTGTTGACGCTGTTTCTGGTCAGTCTCCGCCGGCGGCCGGCCAAGAGCGCGCCTTTGAGCGCCGAGGAACAGGCTGCGCTCGACGAGCTGCGCTAGGCGCAGTCTCCGCGCCGTCAAGGTGCTGCCGCATTCCCGCCTGCAACATTGCCAAACCTTAATGTGAGCGCAACGTCTTAGAAAGCTGGGCTGGGTCATACCTGTCGGCACAAGCTGTTGAGGGCTTGCCGAAGGAGAATATCTTAGATGCGCTCGTCCATTATCAAGCGTACCAGCCGCTGGCTCGGTGCATCAGCCCTGGCGCTGATGGTCGGTATCGGTGGCGTGTCCACCGCCTATGTCATTACCGGACAGGCTGCCAATGCGCAGGTGCAGAATGCCGCGCAGATCATCGTGCCCGATTCCGCTGCGCCGCATGCCGGCTTTGCGGACCTGGTCGCTGCGGTCAAGCCCGCCGTGGTGTCGATCCTGGTGGAAGCCGAGGAGAGCGCCCAGAGGGTGCAGCGCGGCCCCAATGGCCAGTTCGACTTCAACTTCCCCGACCTTCCCGATGGGCATCCCTTCAAGGACTTCTTCAACCAGTTCGGTCAGGGCGGTCCTGGCGGCAATGGCGAAGCGCCCGCACCGCGCCACTACATGGCTGCCGGTTCTGGCTTTGTGATCTCCGGCGACGGCTATGTCGTCACCAATAACCATGTGGTTGAAGACGCCACCAAGGTGACGGTCGTGTTCGACGACGGCACCGAAAAGGTCGCCACCATCGTGGGCACCGACAAGCGCACCGACCTTGCCGTTCTCAAGATCGACGGCACCGACCTGCCCTTCGTCAGCTTCGAGGACGAGGCGAGCCGCATCGGTGACTGGGTCGTGGCCGTGGGTAATCCCTTTGGCCTGGGTGGCACCGTGACCGTGGGCGTGATCTCGGGTTCGGGCCGCAATATCGGCGGCTCCAACTACGGCGATTTCCTGCAGATCGACGCGGCTGTGAATACCGGCAACTCCGGTGGCCCGGCCTTCAACACCAAGGGCCAGGTGGTCGGCGTCAACACGGCCATCTATTCGCCCAACGGCGGCAATGTCGGCATCGCCTTCGCTATCCCGGCCTCCACCGTCAAGACCATCGTGCAGCAGCTGATCGACAGCGGCTCGGTGACTCGCGGCTATCTGGGCGTGTCCATCCAGGACGTGACCCGTGACATCGCCGACGGCGTCGGCCTGACCGCGGCCAAGGGCGCCATCGTGCGTGAGCCGGTTGCCGACGGCCCGGCCGAAAAGGCCGGCATCAAGTCCGGCGACATCATCACCGCCGTTGATGGCGACCAGATCGATGACGCACTCGACCTCAGCCGGACCATTGCCGGCAAGAAGCCCGACTCCAGTGTCGAGCTGACCATCTGGCGCGATGGCGCGGAGTCCAAGCTGTCGGTCAAGCTGCAGGTGCTCAATGAAGCCGCTGCCGATGCCCCCGACCAGAACCAGGACAAGCCGGTTCCGCCCGCACCGCTCCCCAGCAAGTCCAGCGTCGGCCTGACGCTGGTGCCCAATGGTGACGGCAATGGCGGCCTGCTGATCCAGGACGTGGATCCGGAATCGCAGGCGGCACAGAAGGGCTTTGCCGTTGGCGACGCCATCCTGGAAGTCAACAACACGCCGGTGTCCACGCTCGACGAGTTCGAGGCGGCCATCGACGCGGTCAAGGCCAAGGGTCTCAACACGGCGCTGATCAAGGCCAGCCGTGATGGCGAGGCCCGGTTTGTCGGCCTGCCGCTGAGCAAGTAAGCTAAGTGACCCCGGGGCCAGTGGTCCCGGGGTCATTCCGTTCAACAATCGGGAGTATCGCGGTGAAGATTTTGCTGATCGAGGATGATCGGGAGGCCGCGAGCTATCTGATGCAGGCCCTGGACGAGGCCGGACATATCACCCACCACGCCGCTGACGGCGAAACCGGCTACGCCATGGCTTCGGGCATGGACTATGACGTGCTGATCGTGGACCGCATGCTGCCCCGCCGCGATGGCCTGTCGATCGTGGAATCGCTGCGCGCCGAGGACGACAAGACCCCCGTGCTGATCCTGTCAGCGCTCGGCGAGGTCGATGACCGCGTCACCGGGCTGCGCGCTGGCGGCGACGACTACCTCACCAAGCCCTATGCTTTTACCGAACTGCTGGCCCGTGTCGAAGTGCTGGCGCGCCGCTCCAGCCCCACCGAGGCCGCCACCAGCTATGCCGTGGCCGGCCTGTCGCTGGACCGGCTGTCGCGCAAGGTCGAACGCGATGGCGAGACCATTCTGCTGCAGCCGCGCGAGTTCCGTCTGCTCGAATATCTGATGAAGAATGCCGGCAAGGTGGTGACCCGCACCATGCTGCTCGAGAATGTCTGGGACTATCATTTCGACCCGCAGACCAATGTCATCGACGTGCACATGTCCCGCCTGCGCTCCAAGATCGACAAGGGCCATGCCACCCCGCTGCTGCATACCGTGCGCGGCGCTGGCTACATGATCCGCGAGTAGGCCGTGAGTCGTTTCACCCAGCTGCTGCGCACCTCGACGGTTCGGCTGACGGCAACGTTCATCCTGATCTTCTCGCTGTTCGCCATTCTCTTGCTGGCCTTCATCGGCTGGCAGTCGAGCGTGTCCCTTCAGCGCCAGCAGGCCAATGACATTGACCGCGAAGTGCAGGTGCTGCAGCGGCTCGATGCCAACCAGGGCATCCGCGCCGTGGCCATCGCTGTGCAGCGCGTGTCCCGCGCGCCGGGGCCGGGCGTCTATTACCTGGGCGATGCCGCCGGGCAGTTCCTTTTGGGCAATGTCACCGACGTGCCGCCTGACGTGCTGCGCGAGCCGGGCACCTATAGCTTCAACTATGAGCGGGCCGACAGCCTCGCCGATACGGTCGATGCCATCGAGGGCAAGCCGGACCGGCCCAGCAAAGCCGGCTATGCCGTGGTCCGCTCGGTGGAGCTGAGCAATGGCATGCGGCTGATCGTGGGCCGCGACGTGGTCGAGCGGCGCGGCTTCTCGGCCATTATCGTGCAGAGCTTCCTGTTTGGCGTGCTGGGCATCGTACTGTTCTCGATGATAGCCGGCGGCGTCACGGCGCGGCGCGTGCTGCGCCGCATCGACACCATCCGCGATACCTCCACCAAGATCATGTCCGGCAATCTCAGCGAACGCGTGCCGGTGACCAAGCGCAATGACGAGTTCGATGGCCTGGCCACCAACCTGAACGCCATGCTCGACCGCATCGAGCAATTGCTGCAGGGGCTCAAGGAGGTCACTGACAACGTGGCCCATGACCTCAAGACGCCGCTGACCCGGCTGCGCAACCAGGCCGAGTCGGCGTTGCGTGATGGTGCGTCGGACGAGAGCCGCAAGCAGGCGCTGGCCACCACCATTGCCGAGAGCGACCGGCTGATCCAGACCTTCAACGCCTTGCTGATGATTGCCCGCGTCGAGGCCGGCGCCCCATCTGGCGCGCTGACCGAAATCGACGTCAGCGCCGTGGTGGCCGATCTGGCCGAGCTCTATGGCCCGGTGGCCGAAGACGAGGGCATTGTCGTTACCACCGATATTGCGCCCGCAGTTCGCCTGCGCGCCAATCGCGAGCTGATCGGTCAGGCCATGGTCAACCTGCTCGAAAACGCCGTCAAATATGCCAAACCCGATGGGGAAGGCGAGGGCAGGATCACCGTCAGCCTGCGCCAGCAGGGTGGGCGCGTGCTGATCGAGGTGGCCGATAATGGGCCGGGCATTCCGGCCGAGGATCGCAAGCGCGTGCTGGAGCGCTTTGTCCGGCTCGAGAAGAGCCGATCGGAAACCGGGTCGGGCCTGGGCCTGTCGCTGGTCGATGCCGTAACGCGGCTGCATGGCGGCAATTTCCGCATCGAGGACAATGCCCCCGGCGTGCGCGCGGTGATCGACCTGCCGGCGGCCTGAGTGCTGCCTGCGGCCTTGCCGGGCCGGGATTGCCAAGCTAATCCATTGCCATGGTCATAAAACTCAGCGCCCTGCCCAAAATCGCCACGCCGCGCGTCGCGGCCTGGCTTGCCGAACTGCCGCCCGAACAGAGCGGGTCTCTGGCGCCGGCCATGCCCACGCTCGGACCGCTGCTGGAATCGGCGCCCTACCTGCTCGATCTGGCGCAGGCCAATCTGGGCTGGCTGATCGAGATCCTGGGCGACAGCGCCGATGGCGCCTTCATCGACATCATCGAGGCGGTGGATGCGGCCGGGCGGGTGGCGCGTGACGAGGCCGAACTGGCACCGGTGCTGCGCATCGCCAAGGGCCGCACGGCGCTGCTGGCGGCGCTGTCGGAAACCGGCGGCGCCTGGACCACGGCGCAGGCCACGGCAGCGCTGTCTGACCTGGCCGATGCCGCGCTCGATGCTGCGCTCAATCTGCTGCTGCGCGAGGCGGCGGCCAAGGGCCAGCTGACCCTGCCACCGGGCGAAGCCACTGCCGCCAATTCGGGCCTGGCCATCTTTGCCCTGGGCAAGCATGGCGGGCAGGAACTGAACTATTCCTCCGACATCGACATTGTGGCCTTTTACGACCCGGACAAGGGCGTGCTCAAGGACCCCAGCGAAGCCACCAAGATCTATTCCCGCATCGTCCAGAAGCTGGTTGGGCTGATGGAGGAACGCCAGGCGTTTGGCTATGTGTTCCGCACCGATCTGCGCCTGCGGCCCGATCCCGGCTCGACGCCAGTGGCCATCTCCTTTGATGCCGCGCTGGCCTATTACGAGGTCCGCGGCCAGAACTGGGAGCGCGCCGCCTGGATCAAGGCCCGCGCCTGCGCTGGCGACAAGCGGGTGGGCGAGGCCTTCCTGCGCGAACTGGCGCCCTATGTCTGGCGCAAGCATCTCGACTTCGCCACCATCGCCGATATTCAGGCTATGAAGCGGCAGATCAACATCGCCAAGAACGTTGGCGAGATCCGCGTCGAGGGGCACAATGTCAAACTCGGCCGCGGTGGCATCCGCGAGATTGAGTTCTTCACCCAGACCCAGCAGCTGATCGCCGGCGGGCGCGACAAGAGCCTTCGCGTCAAACCCACGGCCCATGCCCTGGCGGCGCTGGCCGACGCCAACTGGATCTCGCCCCGCGCCGCCACCGAGCTGACGCAGACCTATTGGTATCTGCGCGCAGTGGAGAACCGGCTGCAGATGCTGCGCGACGAGCAGACCCATGTCATGCCGGCCACGCCAGCCGAAGTAGCCGTGATCGGCACGCTGATGGGCGAGAGTGATCTGCGCCAGTTCGAGACTGACTATCGCAGCGCGCTGGAGCGTGTGGCCGGCTATTATGCCGAGCTGTTCACCGAGGGAGAAACGCTGGGGAGCGGCGAGGGCAATCTGGTCTTTACCGGCAGCGATGACGATCCGGGGACGCTGGAAACCCTCACCGCCATGGGCTTCGCCAATGCGTCCAAGGCCATCGAGACGGTGCGCAAATGGCACTATGGCAGCTATCCGGCGACGCGCGCCTCGGCCGCCCGGGCCCATCTCACCGAGCTGCTGCCGGCCCTGCTCAACACGCTGAGCAATGCGGGCAATGCCGATGAGGCGCTGGCCAAGTTCGACGACTTCCTGTCGCGCCTGCCTACCGGCGTGCAGCTCTTCGCGCTGCTGCGCAACCACCCCAATCTGCGCACGCTGCTGGTGCAGCTGATGGCCTCTGCCCCGCGCATGGCCGAAGCGGTGATCCACCGCGCCCATGTCATGGATGGGCTGATCGATCCGGCCTTTGCCAATGACGTCACCCGCCGCGACGTGCTGGTGGCCAAGGTGGATGCGTTCCTTGCCGACGCGCGATCCTATGAAGAGGTGATCGATCGCGCCCGCATCATCGGCCAGGAGCAGAAGTTCCTCATCGCCGCAGGCCTGCTGTCGGGCACGGTCAGCGCGCGTGGGGCGGGCGAACAGTTCTCGGCCCTGGCCGAAACGCTGCTCAACCGGCTGTTTGCCAGCGTGCGCGTCGAGTTCGAGCGCCGCCATGGCGTCATCGCCGGGGGCAAGGTGGGCCTGCTGGCTTTTGGCAAGATGGCCAGCCGCGAGATGACCGTGGCCTCAGACCTTGATTTCATCCTGCTCTATGACGCGCCCGAAACTGAGTCATCGGGCGAAAAGCCGCTGAGCACCAATCATTACTACACGCGACTGACGCAGCGCCTGGTTGCAGCGGTTACCGCGCCGACCGCCGAAGGCGTGCTCTACGAGGCCGACATGCGGCTGCGCCCCTCGGGCAATGCCGGGCCGCTGGCGACGAGCCTGGCCGGTTTCAAGGCCTATCACCGCGACAATGCCTGGACCTGGGAACATCTGGCCCTCAGCCGGGCGCGCGTGGTGGTGGCCGACAACAGCTTCGGCTTTGCCATCGATGCTGCCATCAACGAAGTGATGTCCCGGCCGCGCGATGTGAACAAGACCATCGACGATGTCGTCTCCATGCGCAGCCTGATGGCGCGCGAACGCCCGGCCCGGCACGGCTTTGACCTCAAGCTGGCCACAGGCGGGCTGATCGACCTCGAATTCATCGCCCAGTCGGCGCAATTGGTGGCGGGCGATACTGTCGCTCTGCCGCAGGCCCCGACCATGGCCGTGCTGCAGCGGCTGGGGGAGACCGGGCTGGTGCCCAATGGCGTGCGGCTGGCGCAGATCCACGAGCTCTATGCCACGGTGCTGCAGGTGATGAGCTCGGCGCTGGTGCATCCGCTGCGCGACGAGACCTGGCCCGGCGCCTTCAAGGAACTGCTGGCCGGGCTGACGCATTATCCCGATTTCAGCCGGCTTGAGACCGACCTGACGGAGATGCGCGCAGAAGTCACCACGGCGGCGTCTGCCTGGTATGAGAAGGCCCGGACGCTGTAGGCTGCGCTCAATGCTGTGGCGGAGGCGGCACGGCAATGCCGCGCTCGGCCAGCACCTTGAGCACGCTGTCCGGTATCGGCCGGCAGGCGCAATGGGCGGCGTGGTCCAGATGCCAGGCCACGCGCTGGTCGAGCGTGGCCCGTTCCGGCATGACATGGGCGTTGTGCCAGTCCTTGTTCATTCCGCAGCCTGCAAATTGATCATGGAATCCAGTGGCAGCGAGATGGCCACCGTCGTCCCCAACGCCGGGCTGGAATCGATGGCCAGCTTGCCGCCACTCTGTTCGGCAATGGCGCGGGCGATGGATATGCCCAGGCCCTGACCCACGCCTTCGCGGGTGAAGGTGGCATCGCCCCGCGCGAAAGGTTGCGACAGGCTTGCCAGCCGGTCCTCGCTCATGCCCAGACCGGTGTCGGTGATCTCGATCACCACGCCATCGCGGGCCGCAAAGGCCGCCAGGGTGACGGACCCGCCCCTGGGCGTGAAGCGCAGGGCATTGTCCATGATATTGCCCACCATGCGGGCCAGCCCCATGCGATCGCCCAGCACAACGGCCTGACAGGGCGCGCAGCGCACAAAGGCAATGCCGGCACGCTTGGCCTGGCCATGGAAGCGCTCCAGCACGCTGTCAAGCAGATCGTCCACCGCCACAGGTTCGCTGCGCAGCACCTTGGCGCCGCTCTCGAATTCCGCCAGATCGAGAATGGTGGCGAAGGACGCCAGCAGGTGCTCGCCCGACTGCTTGATCGACTGCACATAGTCGGCATAGCGCGGATCGCCCAGCGGACCATAGGTCTGGTGCCGCATCATCTCGGCAAAGCCGATGATGTGGTTGAGCGGGGTGCGGATGTCGTGGCTGAGATGGGCCAGGAAATTGGTCTTGGCGTGGTTGGCGGCCTCGGCCTTGAGCTTCTCTTCGTGGTAGCGGCGGGCCAGCAGACGCTGTTCGCTCTGCACGGTCTGCAGCATGCTGTCGATCTGTTTGCGCTCGGTGATGTCGCTGACCAGCGTCATGAAGCCGCCATCGGCCAGCGGGCGCTCGTCGATTAACAGGCAGCTGCCGTCCTCGCCATGCAGCTCCAGCAGGCGATTGTTGTCGTCCTCATTGATCAGGCTGACATAGCCGCCATTGATCAGGCCCTGCAGGGTCTGCCGATAGGTGGCATGGGGCAGGGTGAGGTTGAGCCGCTGGCGGAAGCTGTCGTTGCAGACCACCAGTTCGCCGGTGCGGGTCCAGCAGGCCACGCCCATGGGGATGGCGGCAGCCACGGTGCGATAGTTCTGCCTTTGCCAGACATCGCTCATCCCAGCCAACCGGCTGCGGGCGGCGATCAGCACCAGCAGCGCGGCCAGACCAAAGGCGATACCGCCACGCTGGGCAATGCCGATCCACAGATTGTCCGCTGCGCTGGTGTCGCCAACAGCCGCGCCGACATCGGGCAGCACGCTGGCCATGGGCTGAGTGATATCCAGCCCCACCGGTGTCGCCACCAGGCCAGCACTGCCCGTTGGTGCCAGCAGATTGGGCAGGCCCCTGTCGAGCAAGGCCGGCCTGGGCTGTTCGAGTTCAGCCAGTTCACTGCTGATGGCAACCAGCGCGCCGTCGGTCTCCATCAGCGTGCTGACCGTGTCATAGGCGATGAACAGGGTCGCAGCCAGAACCGAGGTGATAGCCACAGCCAGGGTAATGGGAGAGACGGGCAGAAAGCCGATACGATGGCCCGAACGGACAGCAGACGCTGCGGTGGCCGTCTCCTGGTCGGCCTGGAATCCGTTGGCCCCGACGCCGGATGTCTCCGCCGACCGCATATACTTCTCCGCTGAACGCAAGGCTGGAAACAGCCGCCCGATTTGCCGTTAACGAACAATGAATCAGGCCGCGGGCAGTGTCCAGAGGTCCGTCGGGCAGCGGAGGGGCTGACTCACGAAAACGCGAGTCAGCAGAATCACTTAGCGACGAAGAAAAATTCTTCCAATCTTGATGCCGATTTAGCTTGCCAGCATGCGCGTGAGGATGTCCGCCGTGTTGCGGCTGAGGCCGCCCGTCGCCTGCAGTCCTTCGAGCGCCGCCTTGGCGGCCGCGCGTCGTTCAGTGTCCAGCATCGGCCAGATGCGGAAGCCGGTGAGCACGCGGCTGGCCACCTGCGGATTGACCTTATCCACCTCGGCGACGAATTCGGCGACAAAGCGGAAGCCGGCACCATCGGCCCGTGCGAACTGCGTCGGATTGCTCATGGCAAACGTGCCCACCAGTGAGCGCAGGCGATTGGGATTGGTGCGCGGAAAATCCGGCGCGGCCAGGACCGCACGAATGCGCTCGATGACCCCATCTGCGGGAACCGCAGCCGTTACCGCGAGCCATTTGTCGAGCACCAGCGGATTGCCGGCGGCAAAACGGGTGTGGAAGTCACCCAGCATGGCGGGGGCCTCGACCGTCCAACTGATGGCGCTGGCGCTGAGCGCTGCCAGCCGATCCGTCATATTGCGGGCCTCACTATATTGCCGTGCCGCCAGGGCACCGGCGCCGGCGGCCTCGCTGGCGACCAGAAGGCCGAGGAGACGGTTCCGCAGGGCGCGTCGGCCGGTGCTGCCCGCATCGGGCACATAGGGCGCGTCGCTGGTCAGCTTGCGATAGGCGTTGAGCATGGGCAGGGCCAGCGGGGCGAACACCGCCCGCAGCAGCGCGTCGCGCGCGGCATGGATGCGGTCGGGGTCGACATCCTTGCCAAGGGTCCGGGCGATCTGGCCTTCTGCCGGCAGCGACAGCGCCAGGGCCTTGAAGGCATCGTCGAGCGTCGGGCTGGCGAGGGTCTCGCCAAAGGCATCGCTCAGCGCCTGTGCGGCCTCGACCGTCCAGGGCGTGCCGCGGACGGCCGCAACCACCAGCGCCATGCCGACATCCTGCAGCGCCTGCCAGCGGTTGAACGGATCATTGTCATGCCGGGCCAGGAACAGCTGGTCATCCTGGGTCAGCGTGGTGTCCAGCGTCACCGGCGCCGAGAAGCCGCGCAGCAAGGACGGCACCGGGCGGTTTGGCACGCCCGTGAACACGACTTCCGCCTGGCCGTCGCGCAGCACGATCATGTCGTCGCGCACTTCGGCGCCGCTGACCCCGGTCCAGCCCATGGGGCTGCCATTGGGGCCGATGAGGCCGAACTTGATGGGCAGCACCAGCGCCTGCTTGGTGGGCTGGCCGGGCGTCGGCAGCGTCTCCTGGCGCAGCGTCAGGGTGTAGGTCTGGCTGGCGGCATCATAGCTGTCCGCCATGGTGACGCGCGGCGTGCCGGCCTGCAGATACCAGGTCTTGAACTGCTCGAGGTCGATGCCATTGGCTTCGGCAAAGACGGCCAGGAACGCCTCAATGGTGGTGGCGTCGCCGTCATGGCGCTCGAAATAGAGGTCCATACCCCGACGGAAGCCGGCTTCGCCCAGAAGCGTGGCCAGCATGCGCACGATCTCGGCGCCCTTTTCGTAGACCGTGGCAGTATAGAAATTGTTGATCTCGCGATACTGGTCCGGTCGGGCCGGATGGGCCAGCGGACCGCCATCCTCGGGGAACTGCGCGCCGCGCAGCGTTACCACGTCGGAGATGCGCTTGACCGCCCTGGAGCGCTCGTCGCTGGTGAACTCCTGATCGCGATAGACCGTCAGCCCCTCTTTCAGGCACAGCTGGAACCAGTCGCGGCAGGTGATGCGGTTGCCGGTCCAGTTGTGGAAATACTCATGCGCGATCACGCGCTCGATGCCGTCATAATCGGCGTCGGTGGCGCTCTCAGGCTGGGCGAACACCAGCTTGTCGTTGAAGATGTTCAGCCCCTTGTTTTCCATGGCGCCGAAGTTGAAGTCGCTCACCGCCACGATGTTGAACATGTCCAGATCATATTCGCGGCCAAAGCGGCGCTCGTCCCAGGCCATGGAGCGCTTGAGGCTGTCCATGGCCCACAGGCACTGATCTTCCTTGCCATGGGTGCAGTAGATGGCCAGGGCCACCTGGCGGCCCGAGGCGGTGGTGAAGCTGTCGCTGATATGGCCGAGGTCGCCGGCGACCAGCGCAAACAGATAGGCCGGCTTGGGGAAGGGGTCTTCCCAGATGGCAAAGTGGCGGCCATTGCCGGCATCGCCGGTCTCGACCAGATTGCCATTGGCCAGCAGCACCGGCGCCAGATCGCGCGGAGCCGACATGCGCACCTTGAACACCGCCAGATTATCCGGCCGGTCGAGATAATAGGTGATGCGCCGGAAGCCTTCCGGCTCGCACTGCGTGCACCAGGTGCCGCCCGAGCGATAGAGCCCCATCAGCTTGGTATTGCCTTCCGGTTTGATGGTGACTTCGGTTTCCAGCACGAAGCGGCGCAGCGGCGGCTCGACAATGGTCAGGCTATTGGCGTCGCTGGCATAGGCCGACAGCACCAGCGGCGCGCCGTCGATGGCGATGGAATCCAGCACCAGCTCGTCACCATCCAGCACCAGCGGCGTGCCGGCTGCGGTATTCGCGGCGGGTTCCACCGTCAGCAGGGCCCGCACGCGCGTTTCCGTGGCCTCGATGCGGAAGTCGAGGTCGACCGACACGATCTTGTACGGGCTCGGCGTATAGTCCTTGAGATAGATGGTGTGCTCGGTGTCGGTGCGCATGAACGGATCCGTTAAAACTGCGGTCTCAAAACAACTGTGGCTGCGCCGCAACAGCAGACTCGGCGCTTTCGTGTAACCTACGCGGCCAGTGACCGCTTTGCTGCACTCTTCTACGCCAAATGGGACGGCATTGGGGAGAGGCAACCTGCGGGCACTCCGCGTGCCTCCTCTGCGTCAATTGCGGGCGTATCGAGGGCGCTTCTGACATTCCCCGACCGGCGCATTTGCCCTCGGCCAATCCATGCATGTGCGCGCCTTTGCCGCGCCATAGCCTTGCTGGCCGGACATTTCGCCTCTCAGGCACAGACAATGGTGATGGACGATGTTGCGTTGGTTTGAGCGACGGCTGGACCCCTATCCCCCCGGCGACCCGGTGGAGCCCCCCAAGGGCCTGCTGCAATTCTGTTTGCACTACAGCAATGGCGCCAAGAAGTGGCTGGCGCTGATGGCTTTTGCCGCCGCGGCGGTAGCCATCGGCGAAATCGTCATCTTTGGCTTCATCGGCGATGTAGTGAACTGGCTGGCCGAGGCCGACCGCGCCACGTTCCTGCAAACTGATGGCTGGAAGCTGGCGCTGATGGGCGCAACAGTGGTCTTTGTCGTGCCCGCTTTTGCCGCGCTCTCGACCCTGACCATGCACCAGACGCTGCTGGGCAATTTCCCGCAGCGCATCCGCTGGATGAGCCACCGCTACCTCATCCGCCAGTCCATGAGCTATTTCCAGGACGAGTTTGCCGGCCGTATCGGCGCCAAGCTGATGCAGACCTCGCTCGCCGTGCGCGAAGTGGTCATGAAGCTGCTCGACATGCTGGTCTATGTTGTCGTCTATTTCACCGGCGCGCTGGTGTTGGCGGCTTCGGCAGACTGGCGCC
The DNA here is from genome assembly GCF_005222805.1 of Devosia sp. FKR38. GTDB lineage: Bacteria > Pseudomonadota > Alphaproteobacteria > Rhizobiales > Devosiaceae > Devosia. Next base: position 593,709 of record NZ_STGC01000005.1, read on the forward strand.
TGGCCGTGCCGTTCCTCGTTTGGCTGGTCGCCTATGTCTGGATGATGACCTATTTCATCCCGCGCATGGGCAAGATCTCGGCCGAGCAGGCCGACGCCCGCTCGCTGATGACCGGTCGCATTGTCGACAGCTACACCAATATCGCCACGGTGAAGCTCTTCAGCCATTCCAACCGCGAAGAGACCTATGCGAAGGAAGCGATGGACGAGTTCCTCGACACCGCCTACCGGCAGATGCGCCTGTTCACCGTGCTCAATATCTCGGTGCTGTGGTCCAATGCCTTGCTGCTGTTCGCGGTGGCCTCGACAGGCCTCTGGCTGTGGCTGAACGGGCTGATGAGCCCGGGCGCGCTGGCCGTGTCGTTGGGCCTGGTCATGCGTTTCCAGGGCATGAGCCAGTGGGTGATGTGGGAAATGTCCTCGCTGTTCGAGAACATCGGCACCGTGCGCGATGGCATCGCTTCGCTGTCGGTCTCCCGTGTGGTGTCGGATCTCCCCGACGCCAAGGCGCTGCCCGAGGTCAAGGGCGACATCAAGTTCGAGAATGTCTCGTTCCACTACGGCAAGACCGGCGGTGTCATCGAGGACCTCAACCTGCATATCCGTCCGGGCGAAAAGATCGGCCTGGTCGGACGCTCGGGCGCTGGCAAGTCGACGCTCGTCAACCTGCTGCTGCGCTTCTACGACCGCGCCGATGGCCATGTGCTGGTCGATGGGCACGACATTGCCCATGTGACGCAGGACAGCCTGCGCGCCAATATCGGCGTGGTCACCCAGGACACCTCGCTGCTGCACCGCTCGGTGCGCGACAACATCCTCTACGGCCGCCCCGATGCGACCGAGGCGATGATGCGCGAGGCTGCCGATCTTGCCGAGGCCACGACCTTTATCGAAGGGCTGAGCGATCCCAAGGGCCGCAAGGGCTTTGATGCCCATGTGGGCGAGCGGGGCGTCAAGCTCTCGGGCGGACAGCGCCAGCGCATCGCCATTGCGCGGGTCCTGCTCAAGAACGCCCCAATCCTTGTGCTGGACGAAGCCACGTCGGCCCTCGATTCCGAGGTCGAGGCGGCCATCCAGGGCCAGCTGCAGCTGCTGATGAAGGGCAAGACCGTGATCGCCATTGCCCATCGCCTGTCCACTATCGCCATGATGGATCGCCTGGTGGTGCTCGACAAGGGGCGCATCGTCGAGACGGGCACCCATGCCGAGCTGCTGCAGACCGGCGGCATCTATGCCAGCCTGTGGAACCGCCAGTCCGGCGGTTTCATAGACGCCGATACTGACGCCACTGCGGCCGCGCAGTAGGCGCAGAATATGCAATCCGCCTTCCCCCTCACCAGGGGGAGGGAAGGCGGCTGAAGTATCAAGCCAACAACCAGAGGAGACCCCAAAATGGGTGACATCATCGAAACGGCCATAACTGCACCGCGAAACCCCGCGCCGGGCGCCAAACGCAAACCCATGGACCGATTCCGAACCTGACCTGAGCCAGAAAAACTCCGTCAGGCGCGGCTCAAGATAACGAGCTCAAAATGTTCAACCGCGTCATCGACTATTTCGACCATCTCTATTCGCCCACCGCGCTGGCCGAAAATCGCCAGCCCCCTATGGGCCTTCGTCCTTTTGTTACCTATTTTGTCGGCCAGTTCCGCCTCGCCTTCGTCATCCGCATCGTGCTGGTGGCCATCGGCTCGGTGGCTGATGCCCTGATGCCCGTGTTTGTCGGCCTGGTGGTCGGTATGCTGGCCACGACCCCGCCCGGCGAGATGTTCACCCTCAACGGTCAGACCTTCCTGTGGATGGTGCTGGTCGTCGTCGTCATCCGGCCGCTGACTTTTCTGTGCGACACGCTGATCCGCAACCACGGCATCGTGCCCAATCTGGTCGATCTGGTGCGCTGGCAGAGCCACTGGCATGTGATCCGCCAGAGCTGGACCTTCTTCCAGAACGATTTTGCCGGCCGCATCGCCAACAAGATCATCCAGGCCGGTGAAGCCATCGAGATCGGGGTGAACCTGACCATCGACGCCGCCTGGTATGCGCTGGTGTTCGTGGTGGTGGCCATTGTCGTACTGGCCCGGCTCGACCTGGTGCTGCTGGTGCCCATCGCGGCCTGGCTGCTGCTCTACGCGATCCTGTTCACCATCACCATGCCGCTGATTGCCCGCTATTCCGAGGAACTCTCGGAATCCAAGTCGGTCATGACCGGCCGGATCGTGGACAGCTATACCAATATCCAGACGCTCAAGACCTTCTCGACCGGCGAGCACGAAGATCGCTATGTCGCTGACTCCATTGAGGATCACGCCGTCAGCTTCCGCAAGCTGATGCGGGTGTTCACCTATATGTGGTCCATCCTGTTCCTGCTCAACGCCGGGCTGGTGGTGTCGGTGACCTGGCTGGCGCTCAAGGGCTGGAACGAAGGCATATTGGCGGCCGGCGCCGTGGCCACTGCCATCCCCTTCGCCCTCCAGATCATGAACATGAGCGGCTGGATCCTCGAAATCGGCTCCAACATCTTCCGCCAGGTGGGCACGGTCCGCGATTCCATGGACACCATCGCCCAGCCCCTGACCATGGTCGATGCGCCCGGCGCCAAGCCCCTGCATGTCAGCAAGGGCGAGCTGACCTATGACAATGTCAGCTTCAACTATTGGCGGGGCAAGGCCGGCAGCGTCATCGAGGACTTCCACCTCACGGTGGCGCCAGGCGAAAAGATCGGCCTGGTGGGGCGCTCGGGCTCGGGCAAGTCGACGCTGGTCAACCTGGCCCTGCGCATGTTCGACGTGCAGGGCGGCTCGATCCGCATCGACGGGCAGGATGTGCGCGATGTCACCCAGGAGAGCGTGCGGGCGGCCATTGGCCTGGTCAGCCAGGACACCTCGCTGCTGCATCGCTCTATCCGCGAGAACCTCAAATATGGGCGGCAGACGGCCACCGACGAGGAGATGATCCGGGCGGCCGAGCAGGCCAAGGTGCATGACGTCGTCATGGGCCTGGTCGATCCCAAGGGCTTCACCGGCTACGACGCCCATGTCGGAGAGCGGGGCGTCAAGCTCTCGGGCGGTCAGCGCCAGCGCATCGCCATCGCCCGGGTGTTGCTCAAGAACGCGCCCATCCTGGTGCTCGATGAAGCCACCTCCGCCCTCGATTCCGAGGTCGAGGCGGCCATCCAGGAGCAGTTGACGACACTCATGCAGGGCAAGACGGTTATCGCCATCGCCCACCGTCTCTCCACCATCGCCGCCATGGATCGTCTGGTGGTGCTGGAAAAGGGGCAGATCGTCGAGCAGGGCACCCATGCCCAGCTGCTGGCCACTGGCGGGCACTATGCCCAACTGTGGGAACGCCAGTCCGGCGGCTTCCTCGACCTGGACGCCATCACCTGACCCATTGGCGTCGCGCGCATCCCGCGTGCGGCGCCAATGCCCTGGCGGCAATCAGCCGGTATTGCCGAAAACCTGCGCTGGCTCGCTGCCCCAATCGCGCCGCTCGGTGAGGATGTGGTTGTGCACCATCTCCTCGCGCATCGGCCGGCCGAAGAGATACCCCTGCATCACCGATCCGCCCAACCCGGTCAGCACCTGCAACTGGTCCTCGGTCTCGATGCCCTCAAACACGCAGGAAATCCCCAGGTTCCGGCACAGGTCGATCGTCGTCTTGACGATAGCCCGGCTGGTCGTGTCATGGGTCACGTCGGCGACAAAGCTGCGGTCCACCTTGATACGGTCCAGCGGCAGCCGCTGCACATGGGTGAGGCTGGAATGGCCCGTGCCGAAGTCATCAAGCGCAATGCGCGAGCCCAGCGCCAGCAGCGACAGCAGCGCATCATTGGCCTGCACCAGATCGCGCATCACGGCCGTCTCGGTGATCTCGAAATCGATCCGGCGGGGGCGCCCGACCGATTCCACCATGGCTGCGATATTCTCGATGGCCGTGGCCGAGCCGATGTCATGTGCCGAAAGGTTCACCGATAGCCGCATGGCGCGCGGCAGGCCCTTGGAGACCAGCAGTGCCTTGCGCAGCACGGTCTCGGTGATCTTGCAGATCATGCCGGTGCGCTCGGCCAGCGGAATGAACTCGATGGGTGAGACTTCGCCCAACAGCGGGCTCTTCCAGCGCGCCAGCACTTCAAAGCCCGTGGTGCGCTTGAGAACCATGTCGAACTGCGGCTGGAACAGGATGTAGAGTTCCTTGTCGAGATCGGCAGTGTGCAGGGCGTGCTCAAGCATGCGCACCTTGCTGATCTCCTGGGCGTGCCGCTCGGAGAACACCACGGTCTTGCCGCGTTGGTCGCGCTTGGCCACCGAGGTGGCATAGTCGGCGCGGTCGAACAGCGTCTCAGCCGTGTCATCGACACTTGAGGCGGCAAAGCCCACCGAAGAGGTCAGGTGAATGGTGGCGCCGGGCATGTCAAAGGACGCGCGCAACGCGCTGCACACCAGATCGCCGCACACCTGCAGCAGTGTCTCGCTGGTCGGGCCATCCATGATCAGCGCGAAATTGTCGCCGCCCAGCCGGGCGATGAAGGTCGAGGGCCGCCGCAGCTGATCGATGCGGCGCGCCACTTCGATCAGCACCCGGTCCCCGGTGATCTGGCCAAAGATGTCGTTGACCGATTTGAAACTGTCCAGGTCGATCAGCGCCACGGCAATGCCGCCTGCGGGGGCGTCGGCCAGTCGCGCGGCCAGATGGCGATCAAACGAGCGGCGATTGGGCAGGCCGGTCAGCGTATCGACATTGGCCAGACGGTCATTTTCGTCCGACAGGCGCTGCGTCTCCTGCTGGCGCTGCAGCATGGCGCTGCGCGAGGCAACCAGCGCGTTGAAATCGCGGTTATTGCCGAGCAGGATCACCAGCAGGGCCACCACCACGACCACCATATTGACCGCCAGGGCGGTGAAGATGGCGTGGCCGGTGGAGGAAAAGAACAGGGTGAACGGCACCAGCACGCAGGCGGCCACCAGCAGCGAGGCAGCGCGCACATGCATCAGGCAGAACATGCAGCCAATTGTGGTGATGCCCATGTAGAAGGCAATGTGCGATTGCTGGAAGGAATTGCCATAGGGGTAGAGCGCAATGGCCCAGCCGGTAAAGCCCAGCGACAGGGGCCCCGTGATCCACAGCATGGAGTTGAGCGTCCGCCGCGCCCGCACCGGATCGATCAGCCGGTTGCGCCGCCGCCACCAGAAAACCAGTCGCGCCACACAGACGATCGTCAACGCGCCAGGAATATAGACAGTCATCAGATCTGGCGCTGAGCCATAGTGGGTGGCAGCCAGCACCAGAGAATTGATGACCAGCATGATGTACATCAGCGGAATTTGCCGCGCGAGGGCGCGTGCCTGGGCCATAACCAGCTCCGGCTCTTGGGGAGCCGACAGTGCCCCCAGCGCAGATTTCAGTCCCGACATGGCAGATTTGCCCTCAATCATTGCCAAAATAGCGCCCAAAACCCTAACACAACAGTAAACGCGACCCGCTGGATTGCGACGGTCAGACGACTATTGTCGCCCATTCGAGACGTTCCAAAGGCTGGCGGGTTGCCCCAGGGATGCGCTAGGCGATCAATTCGGCTGCGTCTCCCCATTGGAAGCGCTCACGAGTCCAGATAGAACGTTGCAATCGATTGCGGTGCACGCTGCCGCCGCCAATCACACTCATCGACACGCAGGCCTGGCAGCGGCGCCGGGCACCCGGAGACTTCGCCCATGTCTGTTCCCGACACCTACTCGGCCCTCGATCTGGCCGGCACCTTTGCGCTGACCTCGCCGACGGTCGCCATTGCCGCGCCGATCACCCTGCCGGGCGATGTCCACACCGCCCTTTTGGCGGGCGGGCATATTCCCGACCCCTATTATGGCGAGAACGAAAAGACCGTCATGTGGGTCAATGAGACCGCCTGGTCGGTGGAGCGGCGCTTTGACGCCAGCGCTGCCGATATCGATGGCTACCTGACCCTGACCCTGGCCGAGGTGGACTGCATCGCCACCATTTCGCTCAATGGTGAAGTGGTCGCCGAGACGCAGAACAGCTTCCTGCGCAACGACATCGACGTCACCGGCAAGGTGCGGGTGGGGGAGAATACCCTGCGCATCGATTTCGCCATTGCCCCCGAGGTGGCCCAGGCGCGCTCGGACGCCCATCCCTTCCCGATCCCCTTCACCAAAAACTACCAGACCAATGGCCTCAAGGGCATTCCGATGAACTTCATCCGCAAGGCAGCCTGCCATGCCGGATGGGACTGGGGCATCTGCATCATGCCCATCGGCGTGTATGGCACCATGAGCCTGCGCCGCTCGCGCCTGGCCCGTCAGGAGAGCGTCCAGGTCGACCAGGCCCATGGCAAGAGCACGGTGGAACTGTCGATAAAGACTCGGCTTTTCGCCTTCGCTCATGGTGAGGTGGAGCTTGAGCACAGCATCGATGGCCAGACCGTCACCGACAAGGTGTCGGTGCAAAAGGGCGAGAACGTCTTCACGCACAACATCACCATCCACAACCCAAAGCTGTGGTGGCCGGCCGGGCAGGGCGCCCAGCCGCTCTATGAACTGGTGACCAATCTGGAGGGGGAAAAGACTACCCGCCAGATCGGTCTGCGCCAGCTGGAATGGGTGGTCGAGAAGGACGAGATCGACCATTCCTTCAAGTGCCGCATCAACGGCCGCGATATCTCCATGTTGGGTGCGAACTGGATTCCGGCCGACGCTATCCCCAGCCGCATCACCCCGGCGGTGATCCGCGACCTGCTTGAAAGCGCCAAGGCCGCCAATATGAACATGCTGCGCATCTGGGGCGGCGGGCAGTATGAGCCGGATTACTTCTACGAGCTCTGTGACGAGTTGGGCATTCTGATCTGGCATGACTTCATGTTCGCCTGCATGAGCTATCCGTCCGACCGGCCGTTCCTCGACAATGTCCGCACTGAAATCACCCAGCAGGTGCGGCGCCTCAGCCACCATGCCTGTATCGCGCTGTGGTGCGGCGACAACGAAGTCATCGGCTCGCTCGGCTGGTATCCCGAGACCAGGGCGGCGCCCGAGCGCTATGTCGCCAATTACGACCGGCTCAATTCCATGCTGGGCAATATCGTCGAGGATGAAGATCCGGCCCGCCGCTTCTGGCCATCCTCGCCGTCGATGGGCTATCTCGACTTCTCCGACGGCTGGCATGCCGACACCCGCGGCGACACCCATTATTGGGACGTCTGGCACTCGGCCAAGTCCTTCGAGGCCTATCGCACGGTCAACCCGCGCTTTGCCTCCGAGTTCGGCTTCCAGTCCTTCACCTCGATGAACATCATCGAGACCTTCTCCGAGCCCAAGGACCGCAACCCGTCCTCGCCGGTGATGGAAAACCATCAGCGCAATGACGGCGGCAATGCGCGCATCCTGGAGACGATGACGCGCTACTTCCGCTTCCCGCGCGATTTCGACCAGATGGTGTTCCTGTCCCAGATCCAGCAGGGCCTGGCCATCAAGACCGCCATCGAATACTGGCGCTCCACCAAGCCGCGCTGCATGGGCACGCTGTTCTGGCAGATCAACGACATCTGGCCGGTCGCGTCCTGGTCGAGCCTGGACTACGGCGGGCAGTGGAAGCTGCTGCAGTATATGGCCAAACGCTTCTTCCTGCCGGTCAATGTCGTGGCCGTGCCGGTGCATGATGTGGTGCCGACCAATTCGCGCGGCAAGCCGGTCGAAGGCGCGCCCGCCAGCCGCATTGTGCTCAAGGCCATCAACGACACCGGCGCTCCGCTGGCGATTTCGCTCGAAGTGCTGGCGGTCAAGGTCGGCGGCGGCCAGCGCGTGCTGTTCACCGGCAATACGGCCATCTCGGCGGATGCCGCCATCGAAGTCACCGCTGTGCCCGCAGAAGCGCTGGCTGCCGATGAGTTCCTGTTCTTCTCCTGGCGCGACGCCAAGGGCAATCTGCTGGGCGAGAACGACTTCTTCCCCAAGCCCTACAAGGCCTATGAACTGGTGCAGCCCAAGGTGCGAGCCGGCTGGTCCGACGTCAACGGCCAGCTCGTGCTCAGCCTGACCAGTGACCAGCCAGCGCTCTTCGTCACCGCCACGGTCGATGTGCCCGGCTATTTCTCCGACAATGCCGTGACGCTGCTGCCGGGCCGCACTACTGACCTCACCTTCACCCCGCGCCACGGGGCCGCCCCGTCGGCGTCCGAACTGGTGCAGTCGCTCAAGGTACGCAACCTCAGCGAGACGTTCTAGAAGCGCAGAACGCCCCTGAAGGGGCTTCGAACTGTCCAATAGAGGAGATCGCGCCGGTGGCGCGTTCTCCGCGCGGGCTCTGCTTGAGTGGCGGGTTCGGCGGTGGCAGCCTCGTACGCCGCGTTCATCGCCAATACCGCCAACTTCCATACAAGATTTCATCAGCCTGTCATTGACAGGAGCGGCGCGATCTTCCAACGCTGGGTTGTCCTTCCCGCGCCGCCTGCTTTGTCCGGACTTCATATGTCGACCACCATTGCGCCCATCGAGGAGCGCCGTCTTCTGGGCATCGGATTGGTGCTCGGCGCCTATTTCCTGTTTGTCTGTCTCGACTCCTCCGCCAAATGGCTGGGGCTGGTCGGCATCCCGGCGCTGCAGATCATGTTCGTGCGCTATGCCGTCCATCTGGGGCTGGCGGGGGCCATCAATCTGCCGCGCCAGGGCCTGGGCCTGTTGCGCACCAACAATCTCAAGCTCGAACTGCTGCGCGCGGCCGCGCTCATCGGCTCGACACTGTGCAATTTCACCGCCGTCCGCTACCTGCCGCTCACCGTCACCGGCGCCATCGGCTTCACCATACCGCTGATCGTCACGGCGCTGTCGGTGCTGTTTCTGCACGAGCATGTCGGCTGGCGGCGCTGGACCGCCATTGCCGTGGGCTTTGTCGGTGTCCTCATCATCGTCCGCCCCGGCACCGAGGTGTTCCACCCTGCTACGCTGCTCTCGCTGGGCGGTGCGCTCAGCTACGCCAGCTATGCCATGCTGACGCGGCGGCTGGCGGGCGTGGATTCGGCCGGCACCCAGCAATTTTATGGCGCGGCTTTGCCAACCCTGGTGCTGGCGCCCTTCGCCCTGGCCGCCTGGACCTGGCCGACGACACCGGTCGACTGGGCCGTGCTGTCGCTGATCGGCGTGGTCGGTTTCACCGGCCACCAGTTCATGACCGTGGCGCACCGCTTTGCTCCGGCCTCGGCTCTGGCGCCGTTTGGCTATGTGCAGATCCTGTTCTTCATCGCCGCCAGCTGGTTCATCTTCCACCAGCCGCCCGACACCTCGCTGTTCATCGGCGCCCCGATCGTGGTGGCCAGCGGGCTCTATATCTGGCTGCGTGAACGGGCCCTGTCGCGCCCGGCATCCCCCGTGACCGAGGAAGCCTGATGGCCAGCCCGGTTGCCGCTATCGAGCACAATGCCAATCGCGCGATCCTGATCCTGCTGCTGGCGCAGTCGATCCTGATCTTTCTCGACGTCTCGGCCAAATGGCTCGCCACCACAGGCATGCCAACCACCGAGATCATGTTCGCCCGCTATGGCATCCATGTCGGCCTCTTGCTGATACTGGTGCTGCCGGTTCGCGGCTGGGATCTGTTCCGCACCGGCAATTGGCAGCTCGAGGGTGCGCGCGGTCTTTGTCTGCTGGTGTCCACTGGCGGCAATTTCCTGGCCATGCGCTATCTGCCGCTGACCGTGACGGGCGCCTTGCTGTTTACCTCCCCGCTGATGGTCTGCGCCCTGTCCGGTCCGCTGCTGGGCGAAACCGTCGGCTGGCGCCGCTGGCTGGCCATTGCCATGGGCTTTGTCGGCATCCTGATCATCATCCGTCCGGGCACCGAGGCGTTCCATCCTGCCGCCCTGCTCAGCCTGCTGGCCGCCTTTGCCGGAGCGGTCTTTGGCATCCTCACCCGCAAGCTGGCCGGTGTCGACAGCGCCATGACCCAGCAGTTCTATGCTGGCGGCATTGCGCTGGTCGCGGTGACGCCCTTTGCCTTTGGCGACTGGACCTGGCCCAGCCAGCCCATCTCCTGGATCGCCTTCTTCACGCTGGGCACGGCGGGCGTGTTGGGCCATTTGTTGATTTCGGTGGCCCATCGCTTTGCGACGCCCGCAACGCTCGCCCCGTTCAACTATCTGCAGCTGCTGTACCTGGCGATCGCCAGCTGGCTGATCTTCAACCAGCCGCCCGACCGCTGGTTCTTCCTGGGCGCCGCCATCATCATCGGCAGCGGCCTCTATATCTGGCTGCGCGAGCGCAATCTGCATCGCCGCACCACCTCGGTGGATGAACTCCCCGACCGCTGAGCCTCCATTGGTGCAAAACAGAAGGGCGGACGCCGGTCATGGCATCCGCCCCATTAGCCAGCCAGACGGCGGCCGTTATTCGGTGATATTGAAGTCGGTCAGTTCGCAGACATTGTTGTCAGGCGCGATGACTTCGGTGCCGTCGTCAAACACGGCCTTGAAGTCAAACTTGCAGTAGCCCGAACCGTCGTCGATGTTGATCGTTGCCGTCTCGCCAGCGCCAACCACCTGGTCACCCAGGATGTCTTCCTGCCAGTCACCCGTGCCGGTGTTGGACGCGTAGAACTCGGTCATGACCGAGCCAGTCAGGTTGTTGACACTGACCGTGCGGTCCAGTGCCGATGCGGTGCTGACCACCGAGATCAAGGCAAGTGCCGAAAGAGTAACGACGCCCAAGATATTCGACTTCATAATTTCCTCGCTTCACTGCCATCCGGCAGGCGAGGCAAGCTTTATCGGGTTCCCCGATGCGATTCGAGCAAATTGCGTCATAGCACCAGCGGAATTCGCGCTTTTCGTGCAGATGGTTAGCGGCAGACGATGCGCTAGCCCAAGTGCGGCTCGTCTCGCGACAGCCGGTCCCGCCAGCGCGCGGCATAGGCACTGAACCCGGGGTGCTGCAGCGCCGCGATGGCCGTGCCGCCCGCCGCGCCCGCCGCCCCGCCAAACAGCATGCTGGCGCCCAGGCTGGTGCCGGTGGCATCGCCCGATGCCGTCACCGTCACACCGGTGAGTTCGGCCAGCGCCGCGGCGAACAGAGCGTTACGTGCCAGCGGTCCCTCGATGATGATCTGCCGGCCCAGGCCACAAAGGTCGAGGCACGTGCGCGTCACCAGCGCCAGATAGAGCGACACGGCGGCGGTCCGCTGCCCAGGGCTGAGCGTGGCGGGATCGACCGTCCAGCGACCGACTGCATCGGGGTAGGGGCCGACGCCCGGCGTGAAGCTGGGCAGCGCCTGGATATCGCCTGATATCACCGCATCGATGTCGGCATCGCTCGGCACCACCGCGCCCGGCGCCAGGAGGTCGAATTCGCGGCCGGCCATGAAGCGCGCCGTCGGCACGGCGCGACCATGCGCATCCACATTGGCCAGGCTATCGCGCGTCGCGTCGAGCCGGCTTGTGTCGCCGCCCACCGTCATGGCGATGGCCCAGGTGCCGGTGGAGAGGATCGTGAAGGGCTCCGCATGCGTGCCCAGATGCGGCAGCAGGGACGCATTGGAATCGTGGATACCACAGGTGACCGGCGTATTGACCGCCAGCCCCGACGCCGCCGCCACCGCAGGGGTGATCGTGCCCAGCACCGATGCCGCTGGCCGCACCGGCGGGAAGAGCCCGGTCCAGCCCTCGCCCGTCACCAGGCTCGAGAACTGCCCCAGCGCCGGCGCCCAAAGGTCAGTGTGGCAGCCCAGCGAGGTCACTTCGCTCGCCAGCACGCCGGTCAACCGCCAGGCCCAATATTGCGGATAGGTCAGGATCGCGGTGACCGTGGCAAAGTGCTCGGCCTGCGTCCGGCTCTGCCAGAAGATCTGCGCGCCCAGGTTGAGCCCATTGGGCAGGCGCGGCGACAGGCTCTCCGCAAAATCGGGGCGGACCAGCCCATAGGCCTCGGCCGTGTCTTCCGGCCCGGCATATTCATAGTCCAGCACAGGCATGGCCAGCCCATCGCCGGCCATCAGCGCCGCGGTGGCGCCATGGGTGGTGATCGAAATGCCATCCACTCCATGCGCCGCCTGCAGCGCGGCCAGGCTCTCGGTGATGAAGCCCCACAGCCGTTCGACATCAGCATGGGGGTAGGGCCCGTCCTGCCGCACGCTGTTGGGCGTGCTGTGCGCGGCAATCTGCTGGCGCGACACGGCATCGATCAGCACCACCTTGGCATTGGTCTTGCCGATGTCGATCACGGCGATGGAACGGGGCTGGGACATGCTCACCACGGCTCAATTGGACTGTGCCTGCCGCCATAGCGGATATCGTTCTACAGCGCCATCACTAACATGTTAGCGTCTTGTGCAAATGCGCCTTGCGCCAGCCTTCTGGCCAATCTGCCCGATTTGCGCTATTGCCCGCCGCTATGACCTCGCCCGCCGCCACACTCGCCCGCGCCCGCCGCTTTTCCGTGGCGCCGATGATGGATTGGACCGACCGCCACTGTCGGTTCCTTCACCGTCTGCTGACGCGCGAAAGCCTGCTGTTCACCGAAATGGTCACCAGCGCGGCCATCGTGCATGGCGATGCCGAGCGCCATCTGCGCTTCAACCCGGTCGAACAGCCCGTGGCGCTGCAACTGGGCGGCTCCGACCCAGCTGAACTGGCCGCTGCAACGCGCCTTGCCCATGCCGCCGGCTATGCCGAGATCAACCTCAACGTTGGCTGCCCCTCCGACCGCGTCCAGTCCGGCCGCTTCGGCGCCTGCCTGATGGCCGAGCCCGACCTGGTGGCCGACTGCGTCCGGGCCATGCGTGAAGCCACCGACCGGCCCGTCACCGTCAAGTGCCGCATCGGCATCGACGACCAGGACACCGAGGAAAGCCTCGACCGCTTTGCCGATACCATGGTCGCCGCCGGCGTCGACGCGCTCTATGTCCATGCCCGCAAGGCTTGGCTCAAGGGCCTCAGCCCCAAGGAGAATCGCACCATTCCGCCGCTCGATTATGATCGGGTGCATCGCCTGCGCGCGCGACTGGCGCCGCTGCAGGTGCTGATCAACGGCGGCATTGAAACCCTGGATGCTGCCGAGGCTGAGCTGGCGCATACCGATGGCGTCATGCTCGGCCGCGCCGCCTATCACAATCCCATGCTGTTGGCCGACGTCGACCGTCGCATTTTCGGCGCGACCACCGCGCCGGTGTCGCTGGCCGAGGTGATGGCCGCCATGGCCGATTATGCCGATCGCGAGGCCGCCGCCGGCACGCGCATCAACAATATTGCCCGCCATATGCTTGGCCTGGCCAATGGCCTGCCCGGCGCCCGCCAGTTCCGCCAGATCCTGAGCGTGGAAGCCTGCCGCCCCGGCGCCGATTCCCGCGTGATGCAGCAGGCGCTGGACGCTGTCAGCCGGTCGCGCCTCGCCGCAGCGAGCTAGCCGCGACTGGCCCAGTAGTCGGCCTGCAGCTGCGTGGCTTCGTCTTCGAGCAGCGGGCCCACCACTTCGGTGGGGCGCTGCCCGGCGGCAAACACCACCGCACACGGCAGGTCCAGCGTCGGGTTCTCCGGATTATTGCCCGTCATCGCCTTGAGTCCGCGCTCGGTCTGCCCGAACACCACCCGGCCGATGCCCGCCCAATAGATCGCCCCGGCGCACATGGCGCAGGGCTCGGCTGAACTATAGAGCGTCGCTCCGGCCAGAACCTCAAGGCTGAAGGCCTTGCCGGCGCGCGTGGCCAACAGCTTTTCGGCATGGGCGGTGCGGTCATGCCCTTCGGCCGAAAAGCCATTGCCCTGTTCCATCAGCACTGTGCCGTCCCGATCGGCCAGAATCGCGCCAAAGGGGTGGTCGCCCTGTGCGCGGGAGCGCTGCGCCACGGCAAAGGCCTGACGCAACAGAGATTCATCATCAGATCGAACGGGCATGGCAGGACTCCTTCAGAGAGGCGCGAACCTGCAGGCTAGCGGGAGTTCGCCCGCGGGAGAAGACCGTCATCTGCCGCAGACCATGGTTCGGATTGCAGCGGAAATATTTCGATTGGGGCGCGTATTGTTTCGTTTCAATGTCTGCTAAAGACATTTAGCAACTGGACATACCCGCCACCAAGCGCGGGCCATGGTTGCGGCCTTTAAGGGGAGCTCATTGTCATGCTGAGAAAATTTCGCCTGTTCCACCTGGGGTGGATCATCATCCTTTTCGGTGCCCTGTTAGCGCATTTCATTCAGACCTCGGGCGGCATCACTATTCGCGATCTGCGCTTTAATGGCACCAATGGCGAGGTCATGAGCGGTCTGCTCTATGTGCCGCCGGGCGTCAGCGCCGAAAACAAGGCACCGGCCATTCTGGCGGTGCACGGCTATTTCAATAGCCGCGAAACCCAGGACGGTTTCGCCATCGAATTCGCCCGCCGCGGCTACGTCGTGCTGGCGCTCGACCAGAAGGGCCACGGCTATTCCGACGCGCCGGCCTTTGCCAATGGCTTCGGCGGTCCGGCGGGCTTGGCCTATCTGCGCACGCTCGACATTGTCGATGTGAACAATATTGGCCTGGAAGGCCATTCCATGGGCGGTTGGACCGTTCTGGCTGCCGCCGCCGCCATGCCCGACGCCTATAAGGCCGTCGTGCTCGAAGGCTCCAGCACCGGCGCACCCTTCGCCAAGGAAGGCGACACCAGCTGGCCGCGCAATCTGGCCGTGGTCTTCTCCAAGTTCGACGAATTCTCTCAAGTCATGTGGGGCGTTCCCACCGCCCAGGAGGTGCCTGTCAGTGCCAAGCTGCAGACCGTGTTTGGCGTCACTGAGCCGGTTGTTGCCGGCCAGCTCTATGGCGACATTGCCGCCGGCACCGGTCGCATGCTGACCCAGCCCAACACCACCCATCCGGGCGACCACTTCTCCAATGAAGCCATTGGCGATGCCATCACCTGGTTTGACCAGACACTGGACGGCGCCAAGCCGCTGCCGGTGGACGACCAGATCTGGATCTGGAAGGAAATCGGCACGCTGATCGCCCTGGTTGGCTTTGTCGTGCTGCTGGCCGGCACCTTCGAAATGCTGCTGTCCACCCAGGCCTTCGCCCATCTGCGCCGTGAACCGGCCGGCACTGCGCACGACAAGCGCACTGCCAAGTGGTGGCTGGCCTTCGCCCTGGCCGCCTTTGTGCCCGTGATCACCTATTACCCCTTCTTCTACTGGGCGACTGTGCTGTTCCCGGCCTCGGCCATCCTGCCGCAAACCTTCACCTCGCAGATTGCGCTCTGGGCCGTGCTCAATGGCCTGATCGTGCTGGTCACGGGCTTCCTGCTCAAGGGCAACAAGGTGCAAGGCCGTGGCGATATCCTGGGCTCAGTGCTGATTGCGCTGGCCACGGTGGGCATTGGCTATCTGGCAGTCTGTGCGGTCGACTTCTTCTTCAAGGTCGACTTCCGCTTCTGGGTGCTGGCGCTCAAGCCGTTTGACCTGGTCCGCGCCAAGATTGCCGTGGTCTATCTGGTGCCGTTCACGGTGTTCTTCGTGCTGGCCCTGCGCGGCCTGCACACGGGCCTGTCGGTGCGGGGCGATAGCCGCCTCGTGCAGTATCTGTCCAACATCCTGGCGCTCACGCTCGGCTTTGTGGTGTTCCTGGGCTTCCAGTATCTCACGCTGCTGTTCACCGGCCATCTGTTCAGCATGAACGAGCCGCTGAATACCGTGATCGGCATGCAGTTCCTGCCGCTACTGGCCGTGGTGGCGTTCCTGTCGACCTTTGCCTGGCGGCGCACCGGCAGCTATCTGCCCGGCGCCTTCATCAACGCGCTGTTCGTCACCTGGTACATCGTCAGCAGCCAGGCCATTCAGTTCGCCGTCAGCTGACATCAGGCGGATCGCTGAAAAGGGAAACGGCCGGTGTTCGCACCGGCCGTTTTCGCATCTAGTCCACCAGCTCCAGCGCATTCTGCGTCACGCTGTAGCGCTGCAGCGTTTCCAGGAAGGTCTGGCCCAGCAGACTGGTCTCCAGCGCCCCACGCTCGGCCACAAAGGCGGCAACGCCCTGGCGCACGATGCCACCGACCTCAAGCCGGTCGATACGAATGCGCGCCGCGCGCCCCGTGCCATTGGCGGTGGATACCGGCGTCGTGAAGTTCAGGGCGTCGGTGTCGATCCCGGCCGCCTCGGCATCGGCCACGCTCAGCACCACCGCGCTAGCGCCCGTGTCAAAGATCATTGGTGTCTCATGGCCATTGATATTGGCATTGACCTGGAAATGCCCGCCGATACCGCGCCGGAAGGTCGCTGTGCCCTGTTTGGCATCGACCAGGGCCACGCCGGGCTGGAACTCGCCCATGATCCGGCCGGCCACGCCCACCAGCTCATCGCGATAGGCATAGGTGAGCCCGGCCACGCCAAAAATGCCGGCCCAGAGCACCACGCCGGTCAGCAGCTCCTTCAATCGCCGCGGCCTGGTGAAGAGGCCCCCGGCAAAGACGATCAGCAGCACCACCATGGGGATCAGCTGCGCAGTCTGCATCTGGCTGAGACCCACCAGGCTCCCCACGTCTGCACTGATCAGCAAGGCCAGTCCCGCGGCCACCAGCAGCGCAATTCCGATGAAGATCATGCTGGCGCGCTTTCTGTCCGGGGGCAGGTCATGGTCCAGATAAAGGCAAGGCAGGCGGCGATTTCAAGGCATCAGCGCAGAGCGAACGGTAACAGCGCCGTCAGCACCGCCACTTCCGTCAGCGCGCCCAGCGCCCCGATGAGGTCGCCTGTCTGGCCGCCGACGAGGCGTTTGCACAGCGCCGTCCAGCCCGCCACCATGGCCAGCGCAGCCAGCAGTGCTGCTCCAAGGGCCACCAGGCTCGTCGCCGGGCCACCCAGCACGAACAGCAACACGGCGGCAAACACCGCCCCTACGGCAAAGCTGATTGGCGACACGCTGCCTGCAGCAGCCGAGAGACCGTCGCTGCGCGCCGCGGGCAGGGCCACCGCCAGCCAGATGGCCGACGAGCGCCCTGCGACGCTGGCAGCCAGCCAGACCGCCCCCGCGCCAAGGGGGCTGACCGCCGCTATGGCGCCCAGGCCGGTGACTCGCAGCAGGATGAACAGGCTTAGTGCTGATACGCCATAGGTGCCATGGCGGCTGTCCTTCATGATCTCGAGCCGGCGGGCGGTGGTGTGCCCGCCGAACAAGCCGTCAGCAGCATCGGCCAGCGCGTCCTCGCCCATGGCGCCGCTCGCCAGCACCATGGCAGCCACAGCCAAAGTCGCGGCAAAATACGGTGGCAGACCCGCCAATGTCCCCAGCACCAAGAGCGCCGCCGGGCCGATGCCAATGGCGATACTGGCCAGCGGCAGCGCCATGGCGATGCGGTTCAGATCGGGCGGCTGATGCGGCGAACTGCCGGTTGGCAGCCGCGAGAACAGCCGCAGCGCCATGATGAAATCGGCGACCAGCCCCATGGCTGGCGGCGGCGGGGGCGGGCGGCTGGCGTCACGCACATCGCTGTCGATGGCGTCGCTGGATTGCTCCTGGCTCAATTGCATTTGCCCCCGTTCTACGCAACAAGACCCCACCTTCCTACCACAGCAGACCGGACTCGCCATGCCTTCGCTCAACCCCGCCTACGCCGATGTTGTCGAGCTTTTGACACTGCCGCCCGATGGCGATGAGTCGGCTGTTGCGGCCGTGCGGGCGCGTGATTCCCAGCTTACCAAGCCGCCTGGCTCGCTCGGCGCGCTCGAAGGCCTGGTCGAATTTTTGGCCCGCTGGCAGGGCCGGGCCCAGCCGCGACTCGACAACCCCATGGTCACTATTTTCGCTGGCAACCACGGCGTCACCGACCAGGGCGTGTCGAGCTTCCCGCGCGAAGTCACTGCCCAGATGGTTGCCAATTTCACCAATGGCGGCGCCGCGATTTCCCAGATCTGTGCGCTGCACGAGATCAATCTGCGCGTATTCGAACTGGCGCTCGAACTGCCCACCGGCGACATCACGCTGGAGCCAGCGCTGGATGACAAGATGTGCGCTGCCACCATCGCCTATGGCATGGAAGCCATTGCCGGCAAGCCGGACCTGATCTGCATCGGCGAAATGGGCATCGGCAACACCACCGTTGCCGCAGCGCTCTACGCTGCGCTGTTTGGCGGCACCGGCGCCGATTGGGTTGGCCGGGGCACCGGCGTTGATGATGCCGGCCTGGCGCGCAAGGCCGATGCCGTTGATCGTGCTCTGGCGCGCCATGCCGGCGAGCTCGACCATCCCCTGGCCATTCTCGCGCGCCTGGGTGGCCGTGAGATCGCTGCCATGCTGGGTGCGCTGATCGCCGCCCGGCATCAGAAGGTGCCGGTGATCGTCGATGGCTTTGTCGCCACCGCGGCCGCCGCCATCGCCTATGCGGTCAATCCCGCGGCCATCGACCATTGCCTGTTTGCCCATGTTTCGGCCGAATCCGCCCATGCCAGGGCGCTTTCGGCCATGGGCCAGACGGGTCTGCTCGATCTGGGCATGCGGCTGGGCGAGGGCAGTGGCGCGGCGCTGGCCGCCGTGCTGGTCAAGACGGCGCTGCACCTGCATACCAATATGGCGACGTTCGATTCCGCCGGGGTCAGCGGCAAGGAGAGCTGAGGCGCCGCTGGCGGGCGCCTAGCCGGCCTGCGAATAGATCTCGAGGCGGTTCTTCTTTTCCACCACCGGGGCCAGCGCATCCATGACGCGCGCGCGCGGGAAGGTGGCGATCACCTCGGTGCCGAAGCGCAGCTTGCTGAACAGGTCGAACCGGCCCTGGTGCAGTTCCATGATCTTCTGCACGATCGGCAGGCCCAGGCCCGCGCCCTGTTCGGCGGTCTTTTGCGCCAGCGACCCCTGGCCGAAGGACGACAGCACGGTTTCGATCTCGTCCTCGGGAATGCCCGGGCCATTGTCCTTGACCGAGACCATCTGTCCGCCATCGCTGCTGCGCTGCACCACCAGAATCACCTTGCCGTTCTGTGGCGTGAACTTGATGGCATTGCTCAACAGGTTCAGCACCACCTGGCGGATGGCGCGCTCGTCGCCCCACAGCTTGGGCAGGTTCTCGCCCACGCTGAACACCAGGTCGATGCCCTTCGATTTGGCGCGCAGCTCCATCATGCGGCGGCAGTCGGCGGCGATATCGACCAGCGACACCACTTCCTCGTTGAGATCATATTTGCCGGCTTCGATGCGGCTGAGGTCAAGCAGTTCATTGATCAGGTTGAGCAGATGCTGGCCGCTGCTGTGAATGTCGCCGGCATATTCCTTGTACTGCGGCACCTGGTGCGGCCCAAGCAGCTCGGACTGCAGCACTTCGGAAAAGCCGATGATGGCATTGAGCGGTGTGCGCAGCTCATGGCTCATGGTGGCCAGGAACTGCGACTTGGCGATATTGGCCTGTTCGGCATGGCGGCGGGCCTCGTCGGACATATGCCGGGCCTCTTCCAGCTCGCTGATCAGGGAGTCTTTTTCGCCCTGGTGCGTCAGTGTCTCGAGTTCGGACCCGTGCAGCTGCCGCGCCAGATAGACAAAGAAGATTTCGCCGCAAATGGCCACGCCACCCAGAGTGTAGTTCAACACGCCACCCTGGATGACCAGCCCGGCGGAAACCGTCAACGTCGCCGGCAGCGTGCTCATCAGCGTGGCCGGCGGCAGCGTGCGCGTGGCAATGGCATTTGCCGCAATGGCCACCAGCACCATGGCGAACATCACCGGGGCCAGGTCGGCCTGCGCGGCCACCAGGGTGAACAGCGCCAGCAGCGACCAGGCGATGCCCAGCACCAGTTCGCCAGCGACAAAGGTCGCGGTCCAGTCTCCGGCATTGAACCTGGCGGGGTCGCTGTTGCGGAAGCGCTGGGCCATCAGCACCACGATCAGCAGCGCCAGCACCACCGACCCGGCCCAGAGCGCCGTGAACAGCGGCGGCACCCAAAGCGTCGCCACTGTCGCCAGAATACCCACGATCGCCGCCATGGGCAGGGCACCGGCCACGCGCGAGTCGGCATAGTCGTGCATGAGTTCGAAATCGAAGGAGGCGCGCGTTCCCGAGCTGGAGGTCAGGCGCTGGCGGGCGTCAAGCACAGTCTTCTGCGCCGTGCGCTTTCCGTCACGTCCCATCTGCGAACGGACGTCGTCAGTGACAGCCGGTTGGGACGTCATGGTTACTCATTACTAACTGATGCGAACAAGAACTCTATTCGCTACGCTGATGAGCCCAAGCTTACCGGGGCGTAGTTAACGGGTGGTGAAATGGGACGGCGCAACCCGCTGCCAAATTCCCGACAGGCCCGTCGTCTGGCCATGTCTGTCATGGTCGGCCTGCTGGTTATTGTTGCGGCGCTGGTCATCCGGCAATCCGCCCCGAGCCAGCCGCTCTCCGGGGTGGGGCGCGCCAGCGATGGTGACAGCTTTCGCCTCGGCGACAGCCGTGTCCGCCTGATCGGCCTTGATGCGCCCGAACTGGACCAGACCTGTCCCGCGCCCGATGGACCAGATTGGGCCTGCGGCCGGGCCGCGCGCACGGCGCTTGCCGGGTTGCTGGCCAAAGGACCTGTCACCTGCCGTGCCGAGGGGAGGGATCGCTATGGCCGCTTCCTCGCCCGCTGCACTATCGCTAACACGGACCTGGGGGCTGAAATGGTGCGCCAGGGCATGGCGGTTTCGGCCGGCGACTATTGGACTGAGCATCTGGCGGCGCGTGCCCAGGCGCTGGGCATCTGGTCGGCGGGTTTCGATCTGCCCGCCAGCTGGCGCCGACAGGTCCCCGACGAGGGGTTGGACGCGCGCTGATCGTCCAGCCCATCCGGCGCCCATTGGCGGCGGGGCCGCAATAATATTGCTAGATGAGCGACTTTGTGGCAGTAACGGGCGCAATTCCGTGCGGAATTGATGCAATTTTAGAATTATGATCTCGCGGGGCGATGTGGCTTTGGACAAGATAGATCGGAAAATTCTGACCCTTCTGCAGAAGGATGCGACCATGCCGGTGGCCGAAATCGGCCGCAAGGTCGGTCTGTCCACCACCCCCTGCTGGCGCCGAATCCAGAAGATGGAAGAAGACGGCGTCATCCAGCGCCGCGTTGCCGTTCTCGATCCGGCCAAGGTCAATGTAGGCGTCACCGTCTTCGTCTCGGTCAAGACCAACGAACACAATGACACCTGGATGCGCAAATTCGCCGCCGTGATCGACGAGTTTCCCGAGGTGGTGGAATTCTATCGCATGAGCGGGGAGGTCGATTACCTCATGCGCGTCGTCGTGCCCGATATCGGCGCCTATGACAGCTTCTACAAAAAGCTCATCAGCAAGATCAACCTGACCGACGTCAGCTCCGCTTTTGCGATGGGGCAGATCAAATACACCACGGCGTTGCCGCTGGACTTTGCTATCGTCGTTGACGACGACAAATGAGCCTGATCGGCTTCGAACATGTTGGCATGACGGCGAGCGATCTCGATCGCACGATTGCCTTCTATTGCGATCTCATGGGTTTGCGCCTGGCCCTGCGCAAACCCAATGTCGCCTTTCTCGATGCCGGCGGCGGCATGCTGGAGATCTTCGGCCCTGCCGAGGGTGCCACGCCGTCGCGCGATGTGCCGCCCGGCGAGGCCGGCATGCGTCACCTGACGCTGGCCTACAGCGATGTCGACGCCATGATCGAGACGCTCGAGGCCGCCGGGGTTCCCATCGTCGAGCGCCCCCGCGACGCCCACAACACCGAAATGGTCCGCCGCGTCGCCTTTGTGCGCGATCCCGACGGCATCATCGTCGAACTGATCGAACGCGCACCCGGCCGCTAGGCGGGCCGGGGCCGCTTGCCGTCGATGTCGGTGATGTCATAGGCCTCGGCCAGCGCGGCCGCGACCTGCACGGTGCCCGACTTGTCCATCAGCTGCGGATCGCGCCACAGCCCGGCGATCACCCGCCCGATGAACTGCGGCGATTCCGAATTGCTGAGATCAAAGAACTGCGCCGCCCGCATCACTGCCTCGGTGCGGACAAGGCCAGGATAGAGCGAAACGGCGGCCACGCCATGCGGCCGCAGCTCATGGGCAAAATCGAACACCATCTTGTCGGCGCCCGCCTTGGCGATGCCATAAATGGCGTTGCCGTCATGCCGCTGCGCCGCCCAATAGGAGATGTTGACGATCAGCCCGGCGCGCCGGGCCACCATGGATCCTGCAGCAGCCCGCGCGGCGACAAAGGCCCCACGCAAGGCCGTGCCGATCATGGCATCCCAGCGCCACATCGGCTGCTCCCAGAACGGTTTGACCCAGGTGAAGTCACCGGCCTCTTCCATGTTTTCATAGCCAGGCCAGGCATTGTTGACGAGAATATCGATCCGGCCATGCCGGGCCAGAATGTCCCTGACCACCGCCTCGGTCTGCGCATCGACACTGTGGTCGCACACATGGGTGGCCAATTGCCCGGGCAGGGCCGCTGCCTCGGGGACCAGCCCGTCAAGCGAGCCTTCGCGCTGAGGATGCGAAGCAGCCTGCACATCCGTTCTGGTCCGCGCC
Source organism: Devosia sp. FKR38 (assembly GCF_005222805.1). GTDB lineage: Bacteria > Pseudomonadota > Alphaproteobacteria > Rhizobiales > Devosiaceae > Devosia. Next base: position 616,171 of record NZ_STGC01000005.1, read on the forward strand.
GTTACGTGCACGCTGGCGCCTTGTTCGAGCAATGCCACGGCAATGCCGCGCCCGATGCCGCGACTGCCGCCAGTCACCAATGCAACTACGTCACGCATGCCCGTCTCCCTCCAGCGCCGCCATCGCCTCTTCCAAAACATCATGCGCCAGCGCCCGACGACCGTCGGGCCAGGCGATCACCACGCGTTGCACGCTGTGGTCATTGTAGAGACTGACCATGAAGTCCTCCACCGAGAGGCTGGCATAGGCCTCCAACGGCACTGTCACAGCTTCGAGGGTCATCTTTGGCCCGTCCGCCTGCGCGCAGATCTGCAAGACCACCCCCAGCATCGGCGCGGCGGCGGCGCGGGCCGCGCGATAGGCCAGGATATCGTCCGCGCTCGGATCGGCGGCAAATTGGCGGTCAACAAAGGCGTCGATCAGCATGGCCACCAACATGGCGCGGCGCAGCGACAGCGGCGCGGCCCGAGCTGCCCGCCATTCGCCTTCGAGATAGGCGCGATGCGCGGACAGCTCAGCCAAGATGCTTGCGGAAGAAATCGAGCGTGCGGGCCGAAGCCTTGGTGCAGGCCTCGAGGTTGAAATTGCTGGGCCGGTCGCTGTTGCAGAAGCCGTGGGCGGCGGCATAGGTGTAGATCGGCACATCGGGATGGCGCACCTTGAGCGCCTCGATCTGCTCGAGCGGAATGCCGGTGTCCTGGTCCCCATAGTGCATCTCCAGCGGGATGCTCGGCGCCAGATCGATGTAGTTCGGCACGCCGCCGCCGTAATAGCCCGATGCCGCGCTCAGCCCCAGACCATGGTGCGCCGCGCGCCAGGAGACGGCGCCGCCAAAGCAATAGCCGGTGATCCCCACCTTGCCGCCCTCGGCCGCGGCGCTGACAGCGGCCTGCACGTCCAGCAGCGCCGTCTGCGCGTTGAAGCGCTTCATCAACTCGCCAATGATCACGAACTGATCGGGGCCGTAATTGTCGCTTTCATAGCCAAACTCCAGCCGGTCGAACATGGCCGGCGCTACCGCCAGAAAGCCGTGCTGGGCATAGCGGTCCACCACGCTGCGGATCCAGCTATTGAGGCCCCAGACCTCCTGGACCACCACCACGCCGCCGCGCGGCTTGCCCTCGGGCACAGCCCGATAGGCGTTCAGGGTGAAGCCGTCGCTGGCCGTCAAAGTCGTGCGCTCGCCCATGGTGCTCTCCAGTTCTAGTTTGGTTCGGTTTGCTGGACCGGCCTCAGCCGCCCGTCACGCTCATGTGCCGGGCCACAGCGGGCGCCGGCCGGTCGCGATCCAACACGAAATCATGCCCCTTGGGCTTGAGCAGCATGGCCTGGTCCATGGCTGCATCCAGGCCCTCGGCGCCACCCTCGCGCAAGGCGTCGCGCAGGTTCACCTGGTCGTCCTGCCCCAGGCACATGAACAGCTGCCCGGTGGCGGTCAGCCGCACCCGGTTGCAGCTTTCGCAGAAATTGTGGCTCATTGGCGTGATGAAACCGAGCACTCCATCGGTCTCGGCCACATGCACATAGCGCGCCGGGCCGCCGGTGCGTTTTTCGAGGCGCGTCAGGCTATAGCGGCGCGCCAGCTGGTCATGCAGTTCGCGCAGCGGCAGATGGCTCTGCACGCGGTCCATGCCCACCTCGCCAAGCGGCATGCCCTCGATCAGGGTCAGCCCCATGCCGCGCCCATGCGCCCAGGCCATCATCGGCTCGATCTCGTCGGCATTGACGTCGGCCATGGCCACCATGTTGATCTTGACCGCCAGGCCGGCAGCCTGCGCCGCATCGATCCCGGCCATTACATCGGCGAGCCGGCCGCGTCGGGTGATGGCGGCAAAGCGCGCGCTGTCCAGCGTATCGAGCGACACATTGATCCGCTTGACGCCGGCTGCAGCCAGCCCTTCGGCATGGCGCGCCAACTGGCTGCCATTGGTGGTGATGGTCAGCTCATCCAGCCCATGCCCGATGCGGCTGCCCAGGCTGCGCACCAGGTCCATGATGTCGCGCCGCACCAGCGGCTCGCCGCCGGTCAAGCGGATGCGCGTGGTACCGCGATCAATGAAGGCCCGCGCAATGCTCTCGATTTCCTCAAAGCTGAGCACGTCCCGCTTAGGCAGAAAGGTCATGTCCTCAGCCATGCAGTAAACGCAGCGGAAATCGCAGCGGTCCGTCACCGAAATGCGCAGATAGGATATGTGCCGCCCATAGCGGTCAACGAGCGGACGGGCAGGGGGCGTGGCATTTATCATGTCGGCAAATCTAGACGCCGGCTGAGTTTTTTCAAAGCCAATTGCCAATGAAAAAAGGGTCGCCTTGCGGCAACCCTTTCAACTGTCTGCGAGGCCGGGCAATGTCGCCATTGCCCTTTGACTTGTAACTAGTGGTTGACGACGATCGTCGCGCCCACCTGCACACGGTCATACAGATCGGCGACGTCTTCATTGGTCAGGCGAATGCAGCCCGAGGAGACGGCCTGGCCGATCGAAGACGGATCGGAGGTGCCATGCACGCGATACAGCGTCGAGCCGATATACATGGCGCGCGCGCCCAGCGGATTGTTCGGGCCGCCCGGCATATAGGCCGGCAGGTCCGGAACGCGCTTGCGCATCTGCGCCGGCGGCGTCCAACCGGGCCACTCGGCCTTGCGGGTGATGCGGTGCGTGCCAGTCCAGGTGAAGCCGTCGCGACCCACGCCAATACCGTATTTCAGCGCCTTGCCGTCTTCCAGCACCAGATAGAGCCGACGCTCGTCGGTCTCGATCACCAGAGTGCCCGGCTTGTAATTGGTCTCGTAGGACACGATCTCTTTCTTGATCGCGCTGCTGCGCCCCTTCTGCGGCAGCTGCAGGGTGGATTCATCCACCCAATTGGCCTTCTCGGGGTCATAGACCTGCCGGGCCGCGGTCGGCGCCACCGCTGCTACCGACATCAGTAGAGACAGTCCGACGACAATGACTGACTTGATTTTGTGCATCTTTGCGACTTCGCCTTTGCAAGGAGTTCGTGCGTTTGATTCGTGCGCGGAACAATTCGGATTGCTTACGCGCTTTGAAGTGCAGCGAGAAGAGGTGGCCGCCCCCATTCCGCCATAGTTTATTCACCATGCCGAAAGAGTGTTGCTAGCTGGTTACAACCCGCGTTCACCAACTCGTGATCGAGCCCGGCGTGACGCATTGACACAGCGCACTTTGCGCTGCAAGTGCAGGCTATCGGCGCAGTGGAGACAGCAGTCATGAGCGAACATCTCAAGCGTGAAGCGGCCGCTATGGCCCTCAGCCAGATCCGGCCCGGCCTGCGCCTGGGCCTGGGGACCGGCTCGACCGCACGACACTTCGTGGACCTGCTCGGCGAGAAGGTTGCGCAGGGCTTTGACTGCATCTGCGTGCCGACCTCGGAAGTCACCGCCGCCCAGGCGCGCGGGCTCAATATTCCGCTCTCCGATCTCGATACGCTCGACCGGCTCGACATCACCGTCGACGGTGCCGACGAGATCGACCGCGAGCTCAATCTGATCAAGGGCGGCGGCGGCGCGCTGCTGCGCGAGAAGATCGTGGCCGCCGCATCCGACAGCATGATCGTCATCGCCGATGGCTCCAAGCTGGTCGAGACGCTGGGGCGCTTTCCGCTGCCGATCGAGGTCAACCGCTTCGGCCTGGGCGCCACGCGCCGCGCTGTCGCCGCTGTCCTGGCGGCCCACAAGGCCGAGGGCGAACTGCGCCTGCGCAGCACTCCGGCTGGCCAGGACTTTGTCACCGATGGCGGACACCTGATCCTGGATGCTTTTTTTGGCCGCATTTCGCAGCCAGAAGCGCTGTCGCGCGATCTGCTCGATATTGCCGGCGTGGTACAGCACGGCCTGTTCCTGAAAATGTGCAAGACGGCTTATGTGGCGACCGCAGATGGCGTAATAACCCTGCCTGCGGCTAAGAATTGATGGTTCCTGACAACATGGATGGATCGAAAATGACCGGTACGATGATGCGCATCAAGGCGCTTGTGGCAGTGGCGCTGAGCGCCGGCACATTGGCCTTTGCGGCTCCTGCCATGGCCCAGGAACTGGCCCCCGAGCAGCTTGCCCTCGCCCGCCAGTATATTGACCTGACCGACCGCGCCTCGGTGTTCGAGATCACCATGGTCGAGATCGGCATTGGCACCATGCGCCAGATCGTGCAGCAGAACCCCGAGCTGACCGACAAGACCGACGCTGCCGTCGGCAAGGTTCTTGAGGAGTACCGCGCGCGCAAGGGCGATCTGCTCGACCAGTTTGCCCGCGTCTATGCCGCGCGCTTCACTGCCGCCGAACTGCAGGAAATCGTTGCTTTCTACAGCACCGATACCGGCAAGAAGCTGGCCCAGGCCAATACTGAGGTGAATGCCGATCTGCAGTCCGTGCTGCAGGTGTTCACCAACAATGTGCGCCAGGAATTCTTCGCCAAGGTGCGCGCCGAGCTGCGCGCCCAGGGCGTCGAGCTCTAGTTCCACCAGCATTTGTCATGCCGGAGAGCCCCGCCGTGTGCGGGGTTTTCTTTTGTCTGCGCGCCCCCTATATCCATCGGTGAATGCCGATGTACCCCGGCAGCTGGAGACCCCTGATGAGCTCGACTTACGACCTTGTTGTCATTGGCGCTGGTTCGGGGGGCGTCCGAGCTGCCCGCATGGCGGCCACCTACGGCGCCCGCGTTGCCATCATCGAGGAATTCCGCGTCGGCGGCACCTGCGTGATCCGTGGCTGCGTACCCAAGAAGCTCTATGTCTATGCCAGCCGCTTCCGCGACCAGTTCGATGTCGCGCCTAGCTTCGGCTGGACCGTGGATGCCAGCTTTGACTGGCGCACCCTGGTCGAAAACAAGGACAAGGAAATCACCCGGCTCGAGAATGCCTATGTGGCCAATCTCGAAAAGCCCGGCGTCGAGATCATCCGCGACCGTGCCGTGGTCACCGGACCCAATTCGGTGCGCCTGGTGGGGCAGGGCACCGAAGTCACTGCGAAATATATCCTCGTCGCCACCGGCGGCCGTCCCAACAAGCCCGACATCCCGGGCGCCGAGCTGGGCATCACCTCCAACGAAGCCTTTGACCTGCCCGAACTGCCGCATTCCATCCTGATCGCCGGCGGCGGCTATATCGCGGTCGAATTTGCCACCATTTTCGCCGGCCTGGGCGTCCACACCACGCTGATCTATCGCGGCGACTGCATCCTGCGCGGCTTTGACGAGGATCTGCGCCGCGGCCTCGAGGCTGGCCTGACCGACCGCGGCATCAAGCTGATCTACCAGACCACCATCGAGTCCATGGCCCGCGCGGGCAGCGACATCTCCGTCACCTTCAGCGATGGTGTCACTGCGCCCTATGGCGCCGTCATGTTCGCCATCGGTCGCACGCCCAATACCGAGGGCCTGGGGCTGCAGGAGGCCGGCGTGAGACTGCATGCCGATGGCGCTGTGGCCGTCGATGCCTGGTCGCAGTCCTCGGTTCCGTCCATCTATGCGGTGGGCGACGTCACCGGCCGCGCTGCGCTGACACCGGTCGCCATCCGCGAAGGCTGGTATTTCGCCGAGACCGTATTCAACAACAATAAGCTCGCCGTCGATCACTCGCAGATCCCCACGGCAGTATTCTCCGAGCCCGAGCTGGGCGTGATCGGCCTCACCGAGGCCGAGGCGGCCACCCACGGCGACGTTGACGTCTATCTCGCCAAGTTCCGCCCGATGATGAACACGCTCTCCACCCGCACCGAGCGCATGATCCTCAAGCTCATCACGGAGAAGGACGGCGGCAAGGTGCTCGGCTGCCATATCCTGGGGCCAGGCGCCGCTGAAATGATCCAGCTGGTGGCTATTCCCATGGGGATGGGCGCCACCAAGGCCGATTTCGACCGCGCCATGGCCCTGCACCCCAGCGCTGCCGAAGAGCTCGTGACCTTCAAGGCGCCCAGCTATACCTATCGCAATGGCGAGAAGGTCGGCGGCTAAGCCTCCGACCGCCTCTTCCCTTGAGGGGAGAGGCCTGCGCACATCGACGGTTGAGGGGCAATGCCCCTTGACCAGTCACCGGGCACTCGGTCCGGCCGCCTAAAGTCTGCCTCGAATATCCTTGTCCCGCCCGGCGTCCCTTGGTATTCCGCCCACACCAATCCGTAACCGCGCGTGAGCGAGACCTGATATGACCACCTGGACCCCCCATAGCTGGCGCGACAAGCCGATCTCCCAGGTGCCGGCCTATCCCGACGCGGCCGCTCTTGCCGAAGCCGAGCGCCAGCTCGCCAGCTTTCCGCCGCTGGTGTTTGCCGGCGAGGCCCGCGAGCTCAAGTCCCGCCTGGCGGCTGTGGCGCGCGGCGAGGCCTTCCTGCTGCAGGGCGGCGACTGCGCCGAGAGCTTTGCCGAGCATGGTGCCGACCATATCCGCGACTTCTTCCGCGTCTTCCTGCAGATGGCCGTCGTGCTCACCCATGGTTCCAGCAAGCCTGTGGTCAAGGTCGGCCGTGTCGCTGGCCAGTTCGCCAAGCCGCGTTCCGCCGATACCGAGACCATCGATGGCGTCGAACTGCCCAGCTATCGCGGCGACATCATCAACGACATTGGCTTCACCGAAAAGGCGCGCGTGCCCGATCCTGATCGCATGCTGCAGGCCTATCGCCAGTCCGCCGCCACGCTCAACCTGCTGCGCGCCTTCTCGACCGGCGGCTATGCCGAGCTGACCCGCATCCACGATTGGACCATGGGCTTCATGAAGGGCTCCAACTGGAGCACCCGATTTGAGGAAGTCGCGCGCAAGATCGACGATGCCATCACCTTCATGGGTGCCCTGGGCCTGAACCCCGACAATACGCCGGCCCTCCGCCAGACCAGCTTCTACACCAGCCACGAGGCGCTGCTGCTCGGCTATGAAGAGGCGCTGACCCGTCGCGACTCCATTACCAATGACTGGTATGCCACATCCGGCCACATGCTGTGGATCGGTGACCGCACCCGCCAGCCTGACGCTGCCCATGTCGAATATTTCGCCGGCATCAAGAACCCCATTGGCGTCAAGTGTGGTCCCTCGCTGTCGAGCGATGATCTGCTGCGCCTGCTCGATCGGCTCAATCCCACCGATGAAGCCGGCCGCATGACCCTGATTGCCCGCTTCGGCTCGGACAAGATCCGCGATCACCTGCCGCGCCTGATCGAAACCGTGCAGAAGGCCGGCCGCACTGTCGTCTGGTGCTCCGATCCCATGCACGGCAACACCATCAAGGCCTCAACGGGCTTCAAGACCCGCCCGTTTGACCGCGTGCTGTCTGAGGTCAAGTCCTTCTTCGAAATCCACCGCGAGATGGGCACCTATGCCGGCGGCGTCCATATCGAGATGACCGGCGACGACGTCACCGAATGTGTCGGCGGCGTTTCGGCCGTGACCGAGGCGACCCTGGCCGATCGCTACAACACCTATTGCGATCCCCGCCTCAATGCCAGCCAGGCGCTGGAACTGGCCTTCCTGGTTGCCGAGGAAGTCCATGCGCAAAAGGCGCCGCGTCCGGTGCGTATCGCCGGCGAATAGCTCGCAAATCCTGGTCGCTGCTATCAGCCCGTACGCCCCGGCGTGCGGGCTGTTTTGTTCCATGGCGCCGGTTCTGCCCTTAGCCGAACATTAACCCTAACGGGTCATAAATGCGACGATGCCCTCAGTGGGCTGGTCGGGAGTATTCTATGAAACGCGCCATTGCTGTGTTGGGTCTCGCGCTGGTCGCTCCGGCTATGGCCGCAGATTATCCCGAACTCCGTCCCGCCTATCCCGAGACCTGGGAAAATCCCGACAGCTCGCTGCGCTTTGAATTCGGCACCCGCTACTGGATGTCCTGGGGCGAACAGGATGCCGGCTTTACGGCGGTCGATAGGGGCGTCACCCTGGGCAATGTCGGCATTTCCACCCGCGACCAGACCCAGATCGGTGAATTGCACGGCAAGATCGAGGATCTGACCACCCAGACCTATGTCGACATGCGGGCTGGGCTGGGGCTGCACACCACTGGCACCTATAATATCACCCCGGCGGCCAGCGGCTCGATCGGGCGCAACTCTTCGATTGGCTATGCCGGCGCTGATTTCGGCTGGTTGCCCTTTGGCAATATGACTGACGGCGCCGCCATCGGCGGCCTGATCGGCTACCAGTATTGGAAGGACGCGCCCGATATCGGCACCGGCCAATATGCTGCCAGCTTTGCCGGCGGCGTGCCGGCAACCTATGGTGCCGCCAAGGATAATTTCGACATCCATGCGCTGCGCCTGGGCGTCAAGGGCCAGGCCCGCGTCGAGCAGTTCGACATCCAGGGCGAAGTGGCGGCTGTGCCCTATGCCAATGTCTCGGGCACCGTCGGCGGCTCTGCCCCCGGCGGCTTCAATTTCCCAGGCATTCCGGTGACCTTCTACGAGCGCGCCCCCACCACGCTGACCGGCCGCGGCTATGGTGTGATGGCTGAAGGCATGGTCGGTTTCCATCCCACCGAGAACCTGGTGGTGCGCGTTGGTGGTCGGGCCTGGTACCTCGAAGGCCAGCTGGAGACGCAGTTTCACTCCGCCTCGGCTCTGGGCAATTCCGATCTGAACCTGCCCAGCAATTTCGCCCGCATCTTCCGCTATGGCGCGCTGTTCGAGCTGGCCGGCAAGTTCTAGCCGTCCATCCGGCAACGCCGCCATTCCTGTTGTCCGCTTGCCCTGTTGGGGGTGAGCAGATAAGTCTTGCGCGCGTTTCGGCCGGTGCCGCAGCGCCTGCGACTTCTCCAGCATACGGGCAGGATTACCGTGACAGACCGCCTCACCATTGCGCTCGCCCAGCTCAATCCCAAGGTCGGTGACCTGACCGGCAATCTGGCGCTGGCCCGCAAGGCCCTTGGCGATGCGCAGGCCGCCGGCGCCGACATTTTGATGTTCAGCGAGCTCTTCCTCACCGGCTATTTCCCCGATGATCTGCTGTTCAAGCCACAGTTCGTTGCCGACGCCATCCAGGCGGCCAACGATCTGGTCGCCGATACCACCGGCTCCGATCTCGTGGTCATCCTGCCCACCGTCTGGAAGGACAAATCCGGCCTGCGCAATGCCGTCATCGTCGCTGAAAACGGCGCGATCATCGCCACGCGCTTTAAGCGTGAGCTGGTCAATGGCGACGTGTTCTACGAAAAGCGCTATTTCCTGGCGGGGGCGCTGCCCGATCCCGTTGTCATCAAGGGCGTGCCGGTCGGAATCCCGATCTGCGAAGATATCTGGCACACAAGCGTCTGTGAACATCTGGCCATGCGCGGCGCCGAAATCATGCTCTGCCCCAATGGCTCGCCCTATTGGACCAACAAGCAGCATGTCCGCAAGGATCTGGTGCGCAACCACGTCCTGACCCATGACGTGCCATTGCTCTATCTCAATCAGGTCGGCGGGCAGGATGAGCTGGTCTTTGATGGCGCCTCCTTCGCCATGGAGCCGGGCAACAAGCTGGTCTTTCAGGGCAAGTCCTTCGCCGAAGATTTCATCGTGTCGGACTGGGTTCGTGGCGACGATGGCTGGACCTGCGCCAGCGGCGAGGTCACCGAACTCACCACCACCGACGAAGCGCCCTGGCTGGCCTGCGTGCTCGGCCTGCGCGACTATGTGCGCAAGAATGGCTTCAAGCAGGTCGTGCTGGGCCTGTCGGGCGGCATTGACAGCGCCGTGGTTGCGGCCCTCGCCGTCGATGCCCTGGGCGCCGACAATGTCCACTGCATCATGCTGCCCTATCGCTACACCTCCCAGGCCAGCCTCAAGGACGCCAAGGATTGCGCCGAGCGACTGGGCGTGCGCTACGATGTGGTGGCCATCGGCAATCCGGTCGATGATGCCCTGGCCGAGCTGGCGCCGATCTTTGGCGATCGCCCCGCCGATCTGGCCGAGGAAAACATCCAGTCCCGCATGCGCGGCGTCGTGCTGATGGCGGTGTCCAACAAGTTGGGCTCCATGCTGCTCACCACCGGCAACAAGTCCGAAATGGGCGTGGGCTACGCCACCATCTATGGCGACATGAACGGCGGCTACAATCCGCTCAAGGACATGTTCAAGATGGAGGTCTATCGCCTGGCGGACTGGCGCAATCACCATCTGCCCGGCGATTGCCTCGGCCCCGATGGCGCCGTCATCCCCCAGGCCATCATCGACAAGGCCCCCAGCGCCGAGCTGCGCCCCAACCAGACCGATCAGGACAGCCTGCCGCCCTATCCGGTGCTCGATGATATCCTCACCGCTATGGTGGAGGAGGAGATGTCGCTGGCCCAGATCGTCGCGCGTGGCCATGACGCGGCGCTGGTGCGCCGCATCGAGCGCCTGCTCAACATCGCCGAATACAAGCGCCGCCAGTCTGCGCCGGGCCCCAAGCTGACACCCAAGGCCTTTGGCCTGGGCCGCAAATACCCCATCACCAATGGCTTTAAGGACCACAGCATCGGATGACCATTGTTCGCTGGGCGCCGTCCCCCACTGGCCGCATCCATCTCGGCAATGCGCGTCCGGCGCTGCTCAACTGGTTCTTCGCCCGCCGTCATGGCGGTCGCTATGTGCTGCGCATGGACGATACCGATCTGGTCCGCTCCACGCGTGAATCGGCCGATGGCATCGAGGTCGACCTGGCCTGGCTGGGCATCACGCCCGATCTTCTGGTCCGCCAGTCCGAGCGCACCGCGCTTTATGATGCCGCGCGGGACCGCCTCATCGCGGCCGGCCGGCTCTACCCCTGCTACGAGACCGAGGAGGAGCTTGACCGCAGGCGCGCCCGCGCCCGCCTGCTCGGCAAGCCGCCCATCTATGATCGCGCCGCGCTCGCCCTGACCGACGCCGACCGCGCCCGGCTCGAGGCCGAGGGCCGCCAGCCGCATTGGCGCTTCCGGCTCGACGGTCGCCCCGTGCATTTCGACGATCTCATCAAGGGGCCGCAGACCGTCAACACGGCGTCGATGTCCGACCCTGTTCTGGTGCGCGCCGACGGCAGCTATCTCTATACGCTTCCGTCGGTGGTCGATGACATCGATCTCGGCATTACCCATGTGATCCGGGGCGAGGACCATGTGTCCAATACCGGCACGCAGATCGAGATCTTCGAGGCCCTGGGCGGCACAATTCCGGTCTTTGGCCACCACAACCTGCTGACGGATGCGGAAGGTCAGGGCTTTTCCAAGCGCCTGGGCAGCCAGTCCATCGCCGATTTCCGCACCGATGGCTATGAGCCCATGGCCATTGCCATCATGGCCAGCCTCACCGGCACGAGCCTACCCATCGAGACTTATGAGACGCTCGACGAGATCGCCAATCGCCTGGATTTCTCAATGATCTCGCATGGCTCGGCCCGGTTCGATCCGGTCGAACTCGACAATCTCAACGCCCGCCTGCTGCATGCCTTGCCCTATGCCGGCGCCGCCGCGCGGCTGTCAGCCCTGGGGCTCGAAGGCGAAGCCATGTGGCTGCTGCTGCGCGACAACCTGCGCAAATTCAACGACATAACCGAATGGGCCAAGCTGGTGACCGGCCCGGTCGAGCCGGTGATCGCCGATGAGGACCGCGACTTCCTCGCCTTGGCCAAAGCCCTGCTGCCGCCCGAGCCCTGGGACGAAACCACTTGGGGCCACTGGACCGAGGCGCTCAAATCCGCCACCGGACGCAAGGGCAAGGCCCTGTTCCTGCCCCTGCGCATGGCCCTGACGGGCCGTCACGATGGGCCTGAGCTTAAGTCCCTGCTCCCGTTGGCTGGGCGTATGGCGTGTCTGGACCGACTACCCTGACCACCTTGTCGCCGAACTGCACCAGACGCAGTTCGGTGTCGGCAGCCGTGGTGTTGGCCGGGCGCGTCACCGGCGTTTCCCCCGGGCCAGCCGGTCGCGGCCGCGGCAGCGGCACATCCACCAGCGCGGCGACCTCGGTCGGCGCAGGCGTTGCTGCCATCACCGGCGCCACGCCGCGCGGATCGCGCAGCGGCATGGGGAACTGCTCTTCGCCCACTGTGATCATGCTGCGCGAGGTGCCATCGGTCCGCGTCGCCACCGTGATCGACCCGTCCGACTGCGGCGGCACTTTGCAATTGGCGCCTGGGCTGGTGTCCAGCGTCGTGCGATAGGCAAAGGCCGAGGGCAGGGCGGTATAGGGCGTGCCCGCCTGGTTGATCATCTGCTCGGGCTCCTGGCCCGGATTGTCGTAGAAGTAGAGCTCCACCGGCGTCGTCGGGCAACTCGCCTGGCAGATCGCGGCGTCATTGCTCACATAGTCGGGCAGTGTTGCGTAGCTGATGGGCCAAAAATAGCCGTCGCTCAGACGCACGCAGACCGTGCGGACCGTCTGGTAGCCAAACGAGCCCCAGGGGTCGCCGCCATCCACCAGCTGGCCGTCGCCGAAATCGCTATTGGCTGGCGTGCCGAAAATGCGTTCGAACAGGCCCTGCCGGTCATTGGTCACCGTCGCGCTTGAGCCATTAGCGCCGCAGCCAAAGCGCGCCAGCTCCTGCAGCACAGCCTCGCGCTGGCCGGCCACGGCATTGGCCGATTCCACCTGCTGGGCGACATCTGCCGCCACTTCGCGCAGGCGCAGCACCTCGCGCCCAATCTCGCGGCACTGTGGCGTCAGCGTGCGCCCCGCCTTGGCGTCGTCATTGCATCCGTCGCGGATATAGCGACTCTCCATATTCTGAACGTCGCGCTTTGCCTCGCGTGCCGCCTGCGAATTGCCGCCCAACTGGCGATAGTCGCCATTGCTGTCGATCTGGCGCAGAATGCCGACGAGCCGCTCGCACTGCGCCGACTGCGCATGGGCCGTCTGCACATCCACGGCAAAGCCCAGGCCGGCCAGGGTCAGGATCACCAGCGCTCGCACGCCACGTCTGCTTAAAATCGCCATCGAATCCCATAGGCGCCCGTCGCGCCGCAACCGGGCCTTAAGACAACGCTAGGACCCATGGCAACACTATAGTGACAGCGCCCACCCCGTGATAGCGCTGCACGGACACACCAGCCAGGGAATGCGTCGCCATGAAGCTTGCTACGCTGAGAAACGGTCGCCCGGACGGGCAATTGGTCATCGTCTCCGCCGACATGAGTCGCTGCGTATCCGCCGGCCGCATTGCGCCAACCCTGCAGGTTGCGCTCGACGACTGGGCCGCGCTGGCGCCGGCCCTCGCCGACCTGTCCAGGCAGCTCGAAGCTGGCGCCATTGCCGGCCAGCCCTTTGATCCGGCGCTGGCGCTGGCGCCGCTACCGCGCGCCTACCAGTGGATCGACGGCTCGGGCTATCTCAATCATCTCGAACGCGTGCGCGGCCTCAAGGGTAGCAAGGATGCCGAGCTGCAGTCTGCGCGTCCGCTGCTCTACCAGGGCGCCTCTGATTCGCTGTCGGCACCCACTGCGCCGATCTTCGCCACCGATGCGGACCTCGCCATCGATCTGGAAGCCGAAGTGGCGGTGATCATTGCCGCCGTGCCCATGGGCGCCGACCGCGCCACGGCGGCTGCCGCCATTCGCCTGGTCACGGTCTGCAACGACGTCTCATTGCGCCGCCTCGTCGCCGACGATCTGCAGAATGGCTTCGGCTTTTTCCACTCCAAGCCTTCCACCGCCTTTGCCCCCATCGTCGCCACGCCCGATGCCCTGGGCACGGCCTGGCGCGACGCGCGGCTGCATCTGCCCGTCCGGGTGGAGGTCAATGGCACGCTGATCGGCCAGCCCAATGCCGGCACTGACATGCATTTCGACTTTGCCGACCTCATCGCCGAAGCGGCCCGGACGCGCAATCTCGCGGCCGGCACCATCATCGGTGGCGGCACGGTCTCCAACCAGCATGACGAAAGCCTGCCCATCAAGCGCGATGGAATCGGTTTCGCCTGCATCGCCGAAGCCCGCACCGTCGAAAAGCTCAAATATGGCCGGGCCCGCACGCCGTTTCTGCAGCCTGGCGATACCATCCGTATTGGTGCAATGTCGGGCAGCACCTCGGTATTTGGCGATATTGTTCAATCGGTTGCGCTGGCGGCGCCCCCGATCCGATAACATTCCCGTGTGCGACTTGGGGCCGTCATGGGGGCATGCAAGTCTGGCGACCAGGCAAATTGGGTTCACGTTGAGGGTGACATGTCGGTTCGCAAGATTTCTATCCTGGCCTTGGCTGGTCTGATGACCATGGGTGTTGTTGGCAGCTTTGCTGAAGACGCCTTTGTGGCGCCCACCGATCCGGCCGAGATCGTCGCAGCACGCAAGGCGCTAATGAAGGAAGATGGCGCCCTGCTTAAGGCCGCCGGCGGGCTGACCGGCGCCGAGGCGGTGACCGCCATGCAGACTCTTCTGACCAATTACTCGCATATTCCCGCGCTCTTCCCCGAAGGCTCGGTGGTCGGCGACAGCGAAGCGCTGCCCGCCATCTGGCAGAACTGGGATGCCTTCGTAGCCATCGTCGAAACCGGCAAGACCGCTGCCCAGGCCGGCCTGACGGCTGCCGAAGCCGGCGACGCTGCCGCCTATAACGACGCCATCAAGGCCATCGGCGGGACCTGCGGCCAGTGCCACCAGCAGTTCCGCAGCTGATCGATTTCTTTCGCCTCCAAAGCGATTGGGCGGCCCGCAGGGGCCGCCTTTTTTCTTTCTGCTTGATTTTCCGCGCGGCGGGCGCCAATCATCACGCCATGAAGTCGCAGAGCATTCTGATTAACCGCTGCATTATTACCTGCTAACCACTCGTTGGCGGCGCGGTCTTCTTCACTCCAAAACTCTGATACCTGAAGAGCCGCCTGCCAGCGCACATTCGCTTGGGCCCAGGGACGGACCGCATGACCACGCTGCCATTGTCGCTCTACAATACGCTGACGCGCACCAAGGAACGTTTCGTTCCCATCGATGCGCATAATGTGCGCATGTATGCCTGCGGCCCCACGGTCTATGACTTTGCCCATATCGGCAACGGCCGCATGGCCATTGTGTTTGACCTGCTGTTTCGGCTGCTGCGCCAGGTCTATGGCGCCGATCACGTCACCTATGTGCGCAACATCACCGACGTGGACGACAAGATCAACGCCCGGGCGCTGCGCGACCACCCCGACCTGCCGCTCAACGAGGCTATCCGCAAGGTCACCGAGGGCACCGCTGCCCAGTACCAGAAGGACGTCAAGGCGCTCGGTTGCCTGGAGCCCACCGTGCAGCCGCGTGCCACCGACAATATCGCCGAGATGCAGGCGCTGATCGGCGCGCTGGTCCAGCGTGGTCATGCCTATGCTACTGCCGGCGAAGTGCTGTTCTCGGTGAGCTCCATGCCGGACTATGGCAAGCTCTCCGGGCGTAATCTCGAAGACAATCTGGCGGGTGCGCGTATTGCGGTGGATGCACACAAACAGAACCCGGCCGACTTTGTGTTGTGGAAGCAGTCGGCCGACAATGAACCCGGCTGGGACAGCCCCTGGGGGCGTGGTCGCCCCGGCTGGCATATCGAGTGCTCGGCCATGAGCGAACGCTATCTTGGCCAGCTGTTCGATATCCACGGTGGCGGGCTCGACCTGATCTTCCCGCACCATGAGAATGAAATCGCCCAGTCCCGTTGCGCCCACGGCACCCATGCCATGGCCAATGTGTGGATGCACAACGGCTTCCTTCAGGTCGAAGGCCAGAAGATGAGCAAGTCGCTGGGCAATTTCTACACCATCGCCCAATTGCTCGAGACCGGCGACTTCGGCGGCCGCAAATGGCCAGGCGATGTGCTGCGCCTGGGCATGCTGATGACCCATTATCGCGAGCCCATTGATTTCACCGTCAAGCGGCTGGAAGAGGCGGAAACGCGCCTGCGCGATTGGCAGCGCGCGGCCCAGGGCGTCGAACTCTCCGACACCGATGCGCCCGATGACTCGGTCGTGCGCGAACTGGCCGATGATCTGGGCTTCCATCGGGCCAGCGTGGCGCTCGACGTCATCGCCAAAAAGGCCAATCGCGACGATGGCCTGTCGGCCAAGCGCTGCCTGGCCGCCTCGCTGCGCTTCCTCGGCTTTGGTCTCGATACACTCCTGGCCACAGAGTCCGACCGCGCCGAACCGCCGCATCTTGCCGCCGCCATCGCCGACCGTCTGGCGGCCCTTAATGCAAAGCAGTTCGCTGAGGCCGACCGCATCCGCAATGAACTGGCCGAGCAGGGCATCGCGTTGATGGACTACAAGGACGAGGCCGGCAATCGGCAAACCAGATGGGAGGCCAAGCGGTGACGACACCTGTTCATGCCTATACGGGCGGCTGCCAATGCGGCGCCGTGCGGTTCAGCGTCACCCGGCTGGGGCGCCCCTCGATCTGCCATTGCCGCATGTGTCAGAAGGCCTTTGGCGGCTTCTTCGGGCCGCTGGTCACGGCGCACAATGCCCGCTGGACGCGCGGGGAGCCCAAGTGGTTCCAGTCCTCCAATGCGGCTCGCCGCGCCTTCTGCGGCGATTGCGGCACGCCCCTGGCCTATGAGACCCGCTTCGGGCTCGAACTGGCCATCGGCGCGTTCGATGACCCCACCGTCGCCGCCCCCGTCATCCAGGTCAATCTCACCGATCGCCTGCCGTTCTTTCACGATCTGACGGCGCTGCCCGAACGCACCGACGCGCCCGACGAATGGCGTGACTTCCTCGCGGGCATCCATTCCAACCAGCATCCGGACCACGACACCGACGACTGGCCACCGCACGGAGGCAACAATGGCTGAAAGCTGGTCAGGAGGTTGCCAGTGCGGCGCCGTACGCTACCGCTTCACCCAGCAGCCGCGCGGCGCCCATATCTGCCATTGTCGCATGTGCCAGAAGGCCTTCGGCGGCTTCTATGCCCCCTTGGTCGGCGCGCCGCGTGCGAGCTTTGAGGTGACCCGGGGCGAGATCACACTGTTTCGCTCCTCCGATCAGGTGGAACGTGGCTTCTGTCGGCAGTGCGGCACGCCCCTCAGCTTTGCCTATATCGATGGGGACTGGATGTCGGTCTCGATAGGCTCGCTGGATAATCCCGAGGCCTTTCCGCCCATCGACCAGCATGGCGTCGAGAGCCGCCTGAGTTGGGCCAATGGCCTGGGTCATCTGCCCGATCGCCCCTCTACCGAGGTCGAAGACCCCGCCACCGCCGCCTTCATCGCATCCACCAACCATCAGCATCCCGACCGCGACACCCAGCGCTGGCCCGAGTAAGTCATGACCAAGACCCGCCTCTACATCTTCGACACCACCCTGCGCGATGGGGCCCAGACAGCCGGCATCGAGTTCTCGCTTGAGGACAAGATTTCCATTGTCGGCCTGCTTGAGGAACTGGGTGTCGACTATATTGAGGGCGGCTATCCTGGTGCCAACCCGGTCGATACGGCCTTCTTTGAGTCCAGGCGCACGCGATCGGCCACATTCACCGCCTTTGGCATGACCAAGCGGGCAGGGCGCTCTGCCGCCAACGACCCCGGCGTGCAGGCTCTGGTCAACTCCAATGCCGACGCGGTCTGCTTTGTCGCCAAGGCCTGGGACCACCAGGTCGAGACGGCGCTGGAAATCTCGCTGGAGGATAATCTCGACAATCTGCGCGAGACCGTCCTGGCTGCTGTCGCGGCCGGCAAGGAAGCGCTGATCGATTGCGAACACTTCTTTGATGGCTACAAGGCCAATCCGGACTATGCGCTGTCCTGCGTGCGCACCGCGCTTGAGGCCGGCGCCCGCTGGGTCGTGCTCTGTGACACCAATGGCGGCACCATGCCGGCGGAAGTGTCCGCCATCGTCAAGGCCGTGCAGGCCGTGGCCCCCGGCGATCGCCTCGGCATCCACGCCCATGACGACACCGGCCAGGCCGTCGCCAATACGCTTGCCGCCGTCGAGGCCGGCGTGTGCCAGATCCAGGGCACGCTCAACGGCATCGGCGAGCGCTGCGGCAATGCCAACCTGATCACCATCATCCCCTCGCTCGTGCTCAAGCGCTACTATGCCGACCGCTTCGAGACCGGCATCGCGCCCAGCCGGCTCAAGCGGCTGACCCAGATCTCCCGCGCCTTTGATGATCGCCTCAATCGCGCCCCGTCGCGCCAGGCGCCCTATGTTGGCGCCTCCGCCTTTGCCACCAAGGCAGGCATCCACGCTTCGGCCCTGCTCAAGGACTTCACCAGCTATGAGCATGTGCCGCCCGAGAGCATCGGCAATGAGCGCTCCATCATGGTCAGCCAGCAGGCCGGCAAGTCCAACCTGCTGACCGCACTGGCCCGCCACGGCATTGCCCTGGCCAAGGACGATCCGCGCCTCGAACGCCTGCTGGCCACCGTCAAGGAGCGCGAATCACGCGGCTATTCCTATGACGGCGCCGACGCATCCTTTGCCGTGCTGGCCCGTGGCGTGCTCGGCGTTCTGCCCAGCTTCTTCACTGTCGAGAACTATCGTGCCAGCGTCGAGCGGCGCCACAATGCCCAGGGCGATGAGGTCACGGTCACCGAGGCGGTGGTCAAGATCCGGGTCGAGGGCGAGCTGCTGATGTCGGTGGCCGAGGGCAATGGTCCGGTCAACGCGCTGGATCTGGCGCTGCGCAAGGACCTTGGCAAATATTCCGCGCGTATCGAGGACCTCGAACTGGTCGACTTCAAGGTGCGTATCCTGGACGGCGGCACGGGCGCGGTCACCCGTGTATTGGTCGAAAGCCGCGACGGCACCGGCGAGCGCTGGTACACCATCGGCGTATCCCCCAACATCATTGATGCGTCCTTTGAAGCTCTGTATGAATCAATCACCTATAAGTTGCTGAAAACTGAGACGGCTTAGGCCTCTTCGCGTGCTTGGTTGAACCGGACGGCTCTGCCGTCATAACGGTCCGGGAGGACAAACTGGCCGATACCGCTCCAAAACAACCTCTGATGCTCACCCTTGGCGCCGCTGCTGTCACGCTCGCCATCGTGCTGGGTGTTCTGGCCGGTCCCAATGTCGTCAGTTGCTTCAATTCCGATGAGGGCATGGGCGTCTGCCTGCGTGGCAAGATGACCGAGGCCGGTCTATTGCCCGGCAGCCTGCCCGCCGCCGTCGAAACCGCCACGACCCAGGCGCCGGCCGAGACACCGGCTGCCGATGCTGCAGCGCCCGCTGCACCTGCCGTTGCACCATCGCCGACGCCGGCGCCCGCGGCTGAGGCCCCCGCTGCCGACGCCAAGGCCCCCGAGGGCCTGATCGCCGCCACCTTCGGCCTGCTGCGCGCCGAGCCAGATGGTTCCGTGGTCATAGCCGGCAGTGGCAAGCCGGGCAGCGAGATCGAGGTCTTTGCCAATGGCAGTCCGCTGGGCAAGACCAAGGTCGGCGCGAGCGGCGACTGGGTGCTGGTGCCCGATGCGCCCATCCCGCCGGGCGGCACGGAGATCACTCTTGGCGAAGCCGGCGTGCCCGGCGTTGCCGAACAGTCCTTCGTCGTGGCCATCAATGAGGACAAGACCAGCGAGCCGCTGGTGGTTGCCAGCACGCCTGGCGCCATCAGCGAAGTGCTGCAGGGCCTGAAGCCAACCGGCGAGACCAAGCTGGCTGCCGCCGATCCTGCGGCGCCTGCCGCTCCGGCCCAGCCCACCGCTGCAGCCGCGCCGGCCGCAGCGCCCGCTGCGCCAGTTCCGGCCGCTGCCGCCGCGCAACCTGCACCCGCCGTCGACGCTACGGCACCCGCAGCACCGGCGGCGTCAGCCGCAACCGACGCCGCCGTTCCGCCGCCGGCCGCGCCGCAGCCTGAGCAAGCGGTCGCCACTGCCGCCTCGGCCGCTGTCGCTCCGGCTGAGCCCGCACCCGCACCCGCAGCTGCCCCGGCTGCGCCTGCCGCCGCGTCAACGGCACCGGCTGAAGCCGCAGCGGCTCCAGCTCCGACACCAGCCGCAACGCCCGAGGCGCCGGCCAAGCCCGCTGCGGCTTCCGTGCCGGCGACCATTGATGCCGTCGAGGTCGAGGGTGATCGTTCCTTCTTCGCCGGCGCCGGTCCGGACGGCGCCACGGTTCGTCTCTATGTCGACGACGTCTTTATTGCCGACGCCATCGTCGCCGACGGGCGCTGGCTGGTCGAGGCCGGCAAGGTGTTGACCAAGCCGACCCAGCGCGTCCGCGTGGACCTGCTCGAAGCCGGCACGGCCAATGTCGCCTCGCGCGCCGAAGTGGACTTCCGCATCGATCTGCCGGCACCCCCGGCTGAGACGACTGTGGCTGCCGCAGAGCCCGCCGCTCCGGTCGCGCCGGCCGCCACAGAGGCCGCAGCGGCACCTGCCGCCGCCCCTGCTGCGCCCGCAGCCGCAGCCACGGAAACCGCCCAGGCTGCCCAGCCCCAGCCGGCAGAGCCGGCACCGGCTGAAGCGGCACCGACAGAAGCCGTCCCCACCCTGGTGGCTGTCTCGGTCGGCAGTCTGGACGACCAGCGCTTCTCCGCCGGCAAGGCCATCATTCGCCGCGGCGACAACCTCTGGACCATCGCGCGCCGCGTCTATGGCGAGGGCATCAAATACACCACGATCTACCAGGCCAATACGGGCCAGATCCGCGATCCCGATCGCATCTATCCTGGCCAGGTGTTCGAACTGCCCGAGGGTGCAGGGAACTGAAGACAAAATGGCCCGCCGCTCGGCGGGCCATTGATTATTTGGGCCATTGGTCCCATGTATATCGCAAGATGACGATAAAAGCAGTTCAACCCATGCAAGACGACGATATTGCAGCCATCATGCGCGCGCTCGGCCATCCCGTGCGCCTGAACATCCTGCGCATTCTGTCCAATCAGCAGCGCCCCGAATGTTGTTGCGCCGATGTGACCGAGTCCCTCACCCTGGCCCAGTCCACCGTCAGCCAGCATATCAAGGTGCTGCTCGACGCCGGGCTGATCGAGCGCAAGCCGCGCGGCACGCGAAACTGCTACATCGTCCAGCATGAACGCCTTGCCGCCCTGGGTTCGGCCTATTCCGGCATGCTTGCCGCACTGGGCCCGGCCACCCCCAAAATGGAATCGGAACCCGCCTGATGCCTGCCGACAGCGCTGCCAAGAAACCGTCCGTCAACGCGGACGAAGGTTCCCTTTTCTCTACGGTCAGGAACCTGTGGACCTATATGTGGCCCGCCGACCGCGCCGATTTGCGGCTGCGCGTTGTGCTCGCCATCGGCGCCCTGATGCTCAGCAAGGTGGCCACTACCCTGGTGCCCTTCGCCTACAAGGGGGTTATCGATAGCCTCGACGGGGCAGCGCCAGACAGCAATCTCGTCTTCGGCCTCGCCGTACCCATTGTGCTGGTCATCGCCTATGTCATTGGCAATATCGCCGACGCGGGCTTCCAGCAGTTGCGCGACGTGCTGTTTGCCAGTGTCGGCCAGAATGCCGTGCGCAAGCTGGCGCTCCGCACCTTTCACCACTTGCACCGCATGTCGCTGCGCTTCCATCTGGCGCGTCGCACCGGCGGGCTGAGCCGTGTCATCGAACGCGGCACCAAGGGCATTGAAACCGTCGTGCGCTTCACGATGCTCAACATTGCCCCCACCCTGGTCGAGTTCATCATCACGGCCGTCATCTTCGTGTGGATGTTCGGCATCAGCTATCTGGGCGTGCTGGTGGTGATGATCTGGGGCTATCTCTACTTCACCATCAAGGCCTCCAATTGGCGCATCTCGATCCGTCGGGACATGAACAATTCCGACACTGACGCCAACGGCAAGGCCATCGACAGCCTGCTCAATTTTGAGACGGTCAAATACTTCGCCAATGAGCAGATGGAGGCTGATCGCTACGACGTCTCCATGGCCGGCTATGAGCGCTCGGCCATTCGAATCTGGACCTCGCTGGGCTTTCTCAACTTCGGCCAGGCCGTCATCTTCTATGGTGGCTTCCTTGTCATCGCCATCATGTCGGTGCTGGGCGTGATGAACAAGACGCTCACCCTGGGTGACTTCGTCCTGCTCAACACCTTCCTGATGCAGGTCTATCGCCCGCTCAACTTCATCGGCTTTGTTTACCGCGAACTGCGCCAGGGCTTGACCGACATCGAGGAGATGTTCAAGCTCCTCGACCAGAAGCCCGAGATCGAGGACAGCCCCAAGGCCACGCCGCTGACCATCAGCGGCCCGGTGATCCGCTTTGACAATGTCACCTTCCACTACGATGCTGATCGTCCCATCCTCAAGGGCGTGAGCTTTGAGGTGCCGGCTGGCAAGACCGTGGCCATCGTCGGCCCCACTGGCGCGGGCAAGTCCACCATCTCGCGGCTGCTCTATCGCTTCTATGACGTGACGGGCGGCAGCATCACCATCGATGGGCAGGATCTGCGCGATGTCACGCAGGAGAGCCTGCGCCGCGCCATCGGCATGGTGCCGCAGGATACCGTGCTGTTCAACGACACCATTGGCTACAACATCGAATATGGTCGCCCCGGCGCCTCGGTGGACGATGTGCGTGCGGCCGCCGCCATGGCCCAGGTCGGGCCCTTCATCGAGAGCCTGCCCAAGGGCTATGACACGCCCGTGGGCGAGCGCGGCCTCAAGCTCTCCGGTGGCGAGAAGCAGCGCGTGGCCATTGCCCGCACCATTCTCAAGGCGCCCTCCATTCTCATCCTAGACGAGGCGACGTCGGCGCTCGACACCAAGACCGAGCGCGACATCCAGTCCGCCCTCGATGTGGTGTCGCAGAACCGCACCACCGTGGTCATTGCCCATCGGCTGTCGACCGTGGTCAATGCCGACGAGATCCTGGTGCTGCGCGAGGGCGTCGTCGCCGAGCGCGGCAATCACCAGCAGTTGCTGGCCCAGGGCGGGCTCTATGCCCAGATGTGGAACCGCCAGCGCGAGGCCACCGAGGCCGAGGAAAAGCTGCTGCAGACCGCCAACGATCCCGACGGCTTCGTCAAGCGCGGCCTGCCCGCCGCCGAATAAGGGCGGGCAAAACGCCGCGCGGGCAGGGTCAGGCTGAGGCAAGGATGAGACTGGGGTTTCGCGACGCGGGTAGTCCGCGCGTGCCGGAACCCCGGCGCTCACCTCGGGCCGCGTTGTGCACTTGTCCAGCAGCGCCGCATGGCGCACCATGCCGGCATGTCCGCCATATCCCTCATCGCTGCCCGCCCGGATCAGAAGCGTACCGTTGCCAATCTGATCCAGCTCTATCTGCACGACATGACCGAGTTCATGCCGTTTCCGGTCGGCGCAGACGGACGCTTCGAGTACGACTTCCTCGACCGGTTCTGGCAGCATCCCTATCTCATCATGGCGGGAGACGAGATCGCCGGCTTTGCCCTGGTGATCGACGGCTGCCCTTTGACGGGCCGCACGCCCTGCTGGTTCATGGCCGAGTTCTTCGTGCTCAAGGCCTACCGGCGCCGCGGTGCAGGGCAGGCGGCATTGGCCGCAGCATTCGCCCGTCATCCGGGCGACTGGCACATCGCCGTGCCCCATGCGAACCTGGCAGCGGCGGCATTCTGGCATAAGGCAGTCGCAGGCCATGCAGCCCCTGCGCGCGACATCAGCTTCGATGGCGATGACTGGCGGCTCTACAGCCTCGTCGCTTGAAACAAAAAGGCCCGCATCGCTGCGGGCCTTCTGTTGGAGTGTGTGCGCCGAAGCTATTCGGCGGCTTCCGGGCGATCGGGGCGGCTGACGACGGTCACCCCGTTCTGTTCCTTCTTCACCAACCCGGCATCGGGGCTGACGATATAGCGCTTGGAGCCATCGGCATCGGCGGGGATTTCGACGGCCATGCCGTCAAAGCCCGCCGGCATTGCCATGGCCGGCTGGCCACCGCGACCGGTGACGAAGCGTCCCAGGCGGGCAAACTGGTGGCTGATCCAGCGGATCTGCCTCCACAGCACATTGGGCGCCACCACCATCACCGGCACCATCACCAGCGTCAGCGCCGTGGACACGAACAGTCCCGACACCAGCGCCGCTGACAGGTGGATGAACCACGAGCCGGCAATGCCGCCCACCACGATCTCGCGACGGATAAAGTCGAACTCGACATTGGCCGCCATCGGGATAACGCCCAGTGCGGTCACGGTCGCCGTCAGCAGCACAGGGCGCACGCGCTGGCTGATGGTCAGCAGCATGGCTTTGATGGGTTCGACATGTTCGTCACGATTGTAGTGGTTATAGGTGTCGATCAGCACGATGCCGTTCTTCACCACGATACCGGCCAGGGCCACGATGCCCAGGCCCGTCA
The DNA here is from genome assembly GCF_005222805.1 of Devosia sp. FKR38. Classification (GTDB taxonomy): domain Bacteria; phylum Pseudomonadota; class Alphaproteobacteria; order Rhizobiales; family Devosiaceae; genus Devosia. Next base: position 640,304 of record NZ_STGC01000005.1, read on the forward strand.
TGATGGCCGAGAAGCTCATCCCGGTCACCACCATGCCCAGCAGCACGCCGCCGAGCGACATGATCACCGTCGAGAGCGTCACGATCACCTGCCAGAAGCTGTTGTACTCCAGCAGCAGGATCAGGAAGATCAGGAACATCGCTGCACCGAACGCCGACACGATGAACGCATTGGTGTCGTCCACCTGCTCGGCCGCGCCGCCATAGACGATCTTGACCGAGGCGGGCCATTCCTGCGTGGCCTGCCAGGCCTTGATCTGCTCGATCTTGGCGTCGGAGGTCACCGGTTCCCCAGCCGCATTGGTCGGGTTGAGATTGGCGGCCACGCCCATGGCATAGACGCCATTGCGACGCGAGATATTGGCCACCTTGGGCACGGCCGTGCGCTCGATGAAATTGCTCACCGGCACCAGACCCTGCGCCGTCACGATGCGCAGCGAGTCCAGCGCGTCGAAGGTGCGCTCTTCCTCCGGCAGGCGAACGCGGATGTCGAGTTCGTCGCCGCCATCATCGGGCCGATAGCTGCCCAGCTTCACGCCGGAGGTCACCAGCTGCACATAGGGGCTCAGTTCCCGCACGCCGATGCCGTATTTGGCAGCCGCTTCGCGGTCGATGGTCACTTCCCAGTCGATGCCGGGTGCAGGGCGGCCGTCTTCGATGTCGATCGTGTCGCCCAGCTCGTTCTCGATATAGTTGCGCAGCTTGGTCACGGCTGGCGCGATGTCGTCATATACCGTGCCTTCCACGCGCAGGTTGATGGCCTTGCCGGCCGGCGGACCGTTTTCCTGGGCGGCAATCTGCACCTGCAGGCCCGAGATGTCGGCTACCCGCTCGCGGATGTTCTGGAAGATCACAGCCGCCTTGTCGCGCTCATTATAGGGCAGCAGCTGCAGGTTGAACGAGCCGATGGTATCCGGCGGACCGCCCGAACTCAGGCCTGAGCCACCGCCGCCAAAGCTCATGATCACGTCCTGGATGCCCTGGACCTGCAGGATCTCGTTCTCCACCTCGACCAGCATGTCGCGGATCTCGATCGGCGAGTAATTGCCGCGCGTGATGACGTTGACGGTGCCGAACTCCGGCTCGGAGGCCGGGAAGGCTTCAGAGGTCGGGTTGCTGTTGGCGTAGAGCACGAACATGCCGATGATCAGGGCAAAGCCAATGCCCAGCGTCGGCAGCGGCTGGTGCAGCAAGTGCTGCATGGTGCGCACATAAACGCCGGTGACGCCGCCCACCTTCTTGGGGTCGAACTTGTCGGCATACATCACCATGTCGGCCTTTTCCTTGGCCACGGGGTCGACATGGGTAGAGGCGATCAGCGCACCGATGATGGGCATGAAGATCAGCGCCGACACCAGCGAGGCACACATCACCACGATCACGATGATGGGCAGATAGCTCATGAACTTGCCGATAATGCCCGGCCAGAACAACAGCGGCACAAAGGCGCCCAGCGTGGTGAACGTCGCCGACACCACCGGCACGAACATCTTGCGCGCCGCCATGATGAAGGCCTCCTTCTTGGAGACGCCTTCCATCAGCTTGCGTTCGGCATATTCGACCACCACGATGGGGTCGTCCACCAGCACGCCCACCGCCAGCACCAGCCCGAACATGATCATCATATTGATGGTCATGCCCATGACCTGCACGACGAGGAAAGCGATCATGAACGAGATCGGGATCGACATGCCGATCATGATGGCCGGGCGGACGCCCAGCGTTGCGATACAGGTGATCAGCACCAGCGCCACGGCAGTCAGCACCGCCGCTTCCAGCGAGCGGAACAGGCCCTTGGTGGAGTCTGCCTGGTCAATCAGGAAGCTGGTCTCGATGCCCTTGGGCCAATCGGCCGTATAGGCCTCTGTGACCCTGCGGACCTCATCGGAGATGGTGATGACATTGGTGCCCAGCTTCTTGACCACGCCCAGCGTGATCGCCGGCTGGCCATTCACATGCGCATACTGCGTGGCGTCCTTGAACGTCCGTGTGATGGTGGCCACATCGCCAAAGGTCACCACGGTGTCGCCCGAGGTCTTGAGCGGCAGCGTATAGACGTCCTGAGCGTTCTTGATCAGGCCGGGCACTTCGACGTTGAACGAGCCCTGGCCGCTGTCCAGCGTGCCGCCCGGCACCACCATGTTGTTCTTGGACAGTGCATCGAGCAGCTGGGCTGCCGTCAGGTCATAGGCTTCCAGGCGGTTGAGGTCGATGGTGACCTCGAGCACTTCATCGCGCGAGCCCGACAGGGTCACGCTCTGCACGTCGCCCATGCCCTCCAGTTCCTTGCGCAGGTCCTTGGCGCGGCGCACCAGTTCCTGCTCGGGCACGGTGCCATAGACAGCCACCGAGATGGTCGGCATGTCCGAGAACGAGATTTCCGACACTGTCGGCTCTTTGGCGTCGTCCGGCAGTACGGCTGTGACGCCGTCCATCTTGGCGCGGATATCCGAGAGGGCCTTGTCCTTGTCGGCATTCACGTTGAACTCAAGGAACACCGAGGCGTGGCCGGTGGTTGATGTGGACGAGTAGTTCTCCAGCCCGTCGATTTCCTTGATGCGGTCTTCGATCGGCTTGGCCAGCAATTGCTCAGCGTCCCGCGGCGACACGCCGGTCTGGCTGACCGAGATGTAGAAATACGGGATATCGATCGCCGGGAAGCTCTCTTTGGGCAACGTGCTATAGGCCGAGTAGCCAGCCAGCAGCAGCAGAACCATGACGGTGAGAACGACACGCGGCATCCTCAGGATGCGTTCGATAAAGTCCAGCATGGATCAGCTCGCGGTTGCGTTGGGGGTCTTGGCAGCAACATTGGTGGCGTCGACGGACTGGCCGTCCACGACATATTCCTGGCCGACGGTGATCACGTCAGCGCTGGTGGGGAGGCCCAGCACCCACACGCCTTCGCGCGTGTCGCTGGCAATGGTAATGGGCACGAACTTGACGACACTGTCGGTCACGGTCTTGACCCCCAGCACACCGCTGTCATTGAGCGTCAGCACCGACTGCGGCAGCAGATGGGCGAGCGCGCTGCCCATCACCACTTTGGCCGTGGCCGAAACGCCGTCGCGAATGGCGGCATTGGCGTTGGGAACCTCGATCTCCACCGGGAAAGAGCGGGTCGCGGCATCGGCGGTCGCGGAGATATAGGTCACCTTGCCGGGCACGGACTGGCCGGTAATGGTGTCGATGGTTGCGTCAAGGCCGAGCCGGGCCAGACCGATACGGGCTTCCGGCACCTGGCCGACAAACAGGATCGGGTCCAGCTGCACGATGGTGGCGCAGGGCTGGCCCTGGCCAAGCATGGCGCCGGCGTTTACCAGCGGGTCCTGCACGACGCCGGCCACCTTGGCCTTGATCTCGGTACGGTTGAGTTCGGCCTCGGCATTGTCGAGTCCCGCCTGGGCCGCGCTCACATTGGCCTGGGCAGAGCTCAGGCCCACTTCGACCTGCTGGGCGGTATTGGGCGCAGCCAGCCCCTTGGCGCGGAGTTCAGCATTGGTGTCATAGTCCGACTGGGCTTTCACCAGCCCTGCGCTGGCCTGGGCTACGGCGGCCTTGGCCTGGGCCACAGCGGCGGCGCGGGTGCCCTGGTCGAGCGTGCACAGCAGCTCACCCACGGCAACCTTCTGGCCCTTGGTGACATGCACGGTGTCCACGATGCCGGCGGTTTCGGCAACCGCGCCAACCGAGGCCTTGGCCTTGGTGCGACCGCGCAGGGACACTTCCACGGTCATCGGCTCGGCCACATAGGTCGATGTGCGGACGGACTGCAGCGCTGTGCTGGCGCCATTGGCCTGCTCATTGCGCTGGGCAATGGTCAGATGGGGGTCGACCTTTTCCTCGCCCTCATGCTGGGCCAGCACGCCGGCCTCGGCCAGTTGCGTGGCGATCGGACCATGCTCTTCGCCTTCCATCACCGATATAATCGGGCGTTCACCCTTGCCCGGGCCGTTGCCGCCCATCACCAGGGTCCCGGTGGCCAGCCATGCTCCTGCCAAAATCAGGATCAACAAAGCCACACCGTAGGAAAAGAGTGCACGCATTAAATTCCGTCCCTTTAGATTACTCGGCCGCGTCTTTGTTTGGCTCGGCTCGCCCTAGTTTGATCAAATCGTCCATATGGGTGCGCAGATACTCTTCCGCAACGCCCATAATGGCACGACCGTAGTTTATCACCCATGCGTCGCACGCATTCAGGCTAGGCGTTTCCATCGCCTCGGCGACGATGCGATGCTTTTCCTGGCGGACCGCAAGATAGTCATTGGCCCGCGCTGCCACCAGTTCGCGCGGCAGCAGGTGGGCAAAGCGGGCAAACAGCAGGAAGGGGCTGCGGAAGACTTCCTCGCCCATCGGCGCGGACAGTTCCTGCACAAAAGCATCCCGACCCGCGGGGGTGATTGAATAGATCTTCTTGGTCGGCTTGCCGTCCTGCTGCTCCAGCCGGCTCGAGACCAGGCCTTCGCTCTCCAGTCGGGCCAGCGCAGGATAGATTGATCCGAAGCTGGCTTCCACGAAGTAGGAGCACTCGCCCTCCACCGACAGACGCCGGATCTCATAGCCCGTCGCATCGCCATCATGCAGAATGGACAGGCACAGGGTTCTGACGTTCATGCACACTCCCGGGGGCGCTATGTCGGACCGATATATGTCGGTTCTCTATATGCAGCCCGTGAATCGTGCAAGTTGTACGGTGCCTGCGATCGTGCAGATCAGTTAAGACCCTCTTGCATGGCGGCCCGTCTAGGCGATCAGTTGCGCCATCTCTGCAGCGGCGCGCTGCGCCAGATCCAGAGTGCTAGCCGCCACGAAATAGGGGTTGAGGAACCCCAGCTCGCCCTTGCCATAGCGCATGGTCTGGCCATCCAGCGTCACCACGGCCCCACCGGCTGCTTCAAGCACAGCCTGGCCGGCAGCGGTATCCCATTCGCAAGTTGGGGTGAAGCGGGGGTAAAGCTGGGCATCGCCGCGCGCCAACAGGCAGAACTTGAGCGAGGATCCCACCGACACATCGGACTCGACGGCCAGCGTCTCGCACAATCTGGCCAGCGCCGCATGGCCATGCGACCGGCTGGCGACGATGCGCAGGGGCAGGGTGCTTGCCACCGCGATGGGGCGCCGGTCCCGCAGCACGCCAGCAAGACTGTTGCCGGAATAGGCGCCCGACGCGTCGCCAACAAAGGTCTCGCCGGTCACCGGCGCCAGCACCACGCCCATCACCGGCGCGCCATCTTCCACCAGCGCGATATTGACCGTGAATTCGCCGTTGCGCTTGATGAATTCCTTGGTGCCATCGAGCGGATCAACCACGAAATAGCGCCGGCCAAGGTTCGGAATGATGCCGGCCGCGACGCTCTCTTCACCCAAGACGGGAATGCCGGTGGCGCGCAGATGGTCCAGGATCACCGCTTCAGCGGCGGCATCGGCCTCGGTCACCGGCGAGCCATCAGATTTGGACACAGACGAGATCGGGCGTGAATAGACATCGAGGATCACGCGCGCTGCAGCAATGGCGGCTGTCACGGCCAGATCGGTGAGGGCGCTATTGGTCGGCGCTTGTTGCGCAAGGCTCATCTCAGGCACCGATCTCGACATCAAGACCCAGATCGAGCGGCTTGGCCGCCATGGTGATCTGGCTGGTGGAAATAAAGTCGACGCCGGTTTCGGCGATGGCGCGGACACGGTCAAGCTTGACGCCGCCCGAAGCCTCCAGCCGCGCCCGGCCGGCATTGAGCGCCACGGCCTGGCGCAGCATGGCATTGTCCATATTGTCCAGCAGCACCACGCGGGCCCCGGCCGCCAGCGCTTCCTCGAGCTCGGCCAGCGTGGTCACCTCGATCTCGATGGCCACCAGATGGCCGGCATAGGCTGCGGCCGCCTGGTAAGCGGCGGTGACGCTGCCGGCCACGGCGATATGGTTGTCCTTGATCAGGATGGCATCATCGAGCGCATAGCGGTGATTGGCGCCGCCGCCACAGCGCACGGCATATTTCTCAAAGGCCCGCAGCCCTGGCGTGGTCTTGCGGGTGTCGCAGATCTGCGCCGATGTGCCGGCCACGGCATCGGCATAGGTCCGCGTCAGGGTCGCAATGCCGCTCATGTGGTTGAGGAAGTTCAGCGCCACGCGCTCGGCCGACATCACCAGCCGCGCCGGCCCTGTGACAACGGCCACGACGCCGCCGGCCGCGATGCGGTCGCCATCGGCAACCTTGGGGGTGAACACCACACCATCGCCGACCAGTCGAAAGGCCGCTGCCGCCAGATCGAGCCCCGCGATCACGCCGGGCTCACGCGCCGACAGGCTTGCTGTTGCGGTGGCGCTCGGGCTCAGGGTCGCCTGGCTGGTCAGATCGCCGGCCAGGCCCAGGTCTTCCTCCAGCGCCGCGGCAACGGCGCGGTCGACCAAAAGGCGCGGCAATTGGGCAGGCAGGCGGTCAGTGGGCAGCATGGCTCGGGTCTCTCGCGTCGAGCGGTGATGTACGCGTCACCACCGCCCGATGCAACCAGAACGGCGGCTCAGTGGTGCTGCTTGACCGTGTGATCAGCCTCGATGATCGCCGCCGTCAGGCTTCCCGTCGCCGGGTAGAGCGGGATCAGGCAGGCCTGCAGCGCATGGTAGATATCGGGCTTGCCCACGAACAGGCGCGAGGTCGGCGTCAAATCTTCCTTGAGCTCGCTCAGCCAGCCGCCACGGGCATGGTCGATCACGTGATTTTCGGCAAAATCCCACAGCGTGCGATACCAGCTCTGGAAATAGTCGTCGCGGTCATAGGCCGAGAGGAACGCTGCCGCGCCAATGGCCTCGCTCACCGGCCACCACAGCTTCTCGCGCATGATGGGCTTGTTGTCCCAGTCCAGCGTGTAGAAGAAGCCGCCGTGCACATGGTCCCAGCCCAGCTCGATCGACTGGCGGAACAAATTGCGCGCCGCATCGGTCATCCAGCTGTTGCGCTTGTCACCCAGGATCCACAGCTGCATCAGCAGCCGCGACCATTCCAGCGAATGGCCCGGGGTCGTGCCCGAGGGGCGGAACATCTCATTGCCTTCATAGTGCTTGTCGACCACCCATTTGGAGTCGAAATGCTCGGCGACACGGTGCCCCAGCGGCACGGCATTGCGGGCAATGATGCGGTCGGCAATGCGCTCGGCCTTGCTCAGATAGTCCTTGTTGCCGGTGGCCTCATAGGCGGCCATCAGCGCCTCGGTCATGTGCATATTGGCGTTCTGCCCGCGATAGGGCAGCAGCACCGACCAGTCCTGATTGTATTCGTCGCGCATGGCGCCGTCGCCTTCGTCCCAGAAGCGCGCATTGATCACGCCGGTGACGTCGGCGATGATCTGGTCGGCAAGGGGATGGCCCACCAGCTTGGCGCTCGAAGCAGCCAGCAGCACAAAGGCATGGCCATAGGCCTGCTTGGACCCATCGACGATGCCGGTGTCATTGGCACCCCAGGCATAGCCGCCATTGACCGCGTCGCGGTGCCCTTCCCAGATGTAGCGCATGCCATGGTCGAGCAGTTCGCCCGAGCCGGGGCGGCCGATCAGGCTGCCGATGGCCGCGCAATGCACCATGCGCGTGGTCACATGGATCTGGCGCATCGGATTGGCGCCGCCCAGCGGCTTGCCATCATCATCGAGCTCGAAGAAGCCGCCCTTGGCATTGAGCGAGGGGCCCTCGAAGAAATCATAGAGCTTGTTGGCCTGCGCCATCAGATATTGCCGGTGGAACGGGCGGTTGGACCATGGGCTCGAATTGGTCTTGGGCAGGGTGGCGGGGGCGTCGGTCATGATGGCTCCTGTCCGGCGATCTCAAGGCGCCGGCAACACATGCCAAGAGCTATAGCGAGACAATAAGAACGTTGCAATTCGCTCAGATGTCGCGTCCCGCAGCTTCTCGACTGGCGCTGTTCGAGCGGCAGACCGCGCGCCCAGAGACCTCAGGTCCGCCCGTACCAGGCCTCGACCCGCGCCACCTCGTCGGCCGAGCCCAGCACCACCGGCACCCGCTGGTGAATGCTGGTCGGCACCACATCGAGCACGCTCTGCTGCCCGGTGGTCGAACGCCCCCCGGCGGCCTGCACCAGCAGCGCCATGGGATTGCCCTCGTAGAGCAGCCGCAGCCGGCCGCCCTTGGCCGAGGTCTCGCTGTCGAGCGGATACAGGAAGATGCCGCCACGCATCAGGATGCGGTGCACATCGGCTACCATGGAGCCGACCCAGCGCATGTTGTAGCGCTTGCCGGCTGGTCCGGTTTCCCCCGCTACATTCTCGGCGACATAGCCGCGTGTCGCCGCGTCCCACAGCCGTTCCCGCGCCGTGTTGATGGCGTATTCCGCCGACGCCCTGGGCACGCTCAGCGCCGCGGTGGTCAGTTGGAAGGTGCCGGTGTCATCGAGCGTAAACGCTGCTGCTCTGGGTCCGAACGTCAGCACTAGGCTCGTTGCCGGGCCATAGGCGGCGTAACCCGCGCCCAATTGCGCCGTGCCCGGCTGAAGCAGGCCCTTGCTGGCATCCAGAATGGAAAAGATCGTGCCGACAGTGACGTTTACGTCCAGATTTGACGATCCGTCCAACGGGTCCGTGGCCACCAGATAGCGACCCTGATTCTGCATCTGAACGGCTTCATCCAGCTCTTCGGAAATCAGAATCGAGATCTCGGGATTTTCGCCTATGTGACTCAAAACAATATCGTTTGAGATCACATCGAGCGCCTTTTGCGCCTCGCCCTGCACATTGGTGTGGCCAGCCAGCCCGGTCTCGCCCGTGATGGCGGCAGAGCGCAACACACGGGCGATTTCGGCGCTGGCCGCGGCCATGGTCTGCATCACCGACGCCAGTCCGGCATCGACAGTCTGGGCGGCAAGCCAGTCGGTAAGCGTGGTCATGAGCGGCTCTGGGCTGGACAAGATGGATGGCCCACTCTCGCCATCCAGCGGCTCGGCACAATCCGACTTTGGCATGGGGCAGGGGCGTGTCCCGTGCGCTACTTCCACATGCCGCGCATGGCCGCGCCAATGTCCATGCGCACCGGCGCAGGCGACAGGCCTTCGATGTGGGCCGGGGTCACCGGCGGCCACAGCACATCCTCGAACAGCCCCACCATGGCCCGGGGAATGAAGCGGCTGCGCTGGGCATAGAGATGCCGGTCGCCATGCTTGGCTTGTTGCGTCACGAAGAAGCGCTGCGGCACGATCAGGTGCAACTGGTCGCGCGCCCGCGTCATGGCCACATAGAGCAGCCGGCGTTCTTCCTCGAGCTCGGCCGTGCTGCCCGTGCCCAGGTCCGACGGCATGCAGCCATCCACAACATTGAGCACATGCACCGCCTTCCACTCCTGCCCCTTGGCGGAGTGGATGGTGGACAGGATCAGATAGTCCTCGTCCAGCAGCGGCACGCCGGCCTGGTCGCTGGTGGCATCAGGCGGGTCGAGCGTCAGCTCGGTCAGGAAGCGCTCGCGGCTGGCATAGCCACCGGCGATCTGTTCGAGCTGGATAATGTCCTGCACCCGCACCATGGCGTCGTCATAGGTCTGCTCCAGCAGCGGCTCATACCACAGCCGCGCATAGCCCAGCTCCACCGGCCAGCCCGCGTCGCGCCGGCCCAGCCGGGTCATCAGATCGACAAGCCCGCTCCAGCCTTCGGCGGCCCGCGGCGGCGCCGGGATTTCACCCAGCGCCCAGATCGGGTCCGGCCCGGTGGCCATGGCATCGAGCACCTTGCCGGCCGTGCCCGGCCCGACGCCGGGCAGCAGTTGCAGCACGCGAAATCCCGCCACGCGGTCACGCGGGTTCTCCGCCCAGCGCAATATGGCCAGCAGATCCTTGATATGGGCGGCATCGAGGAATTTCAGTCCGCCGAACTTGACGAAGGGGATGTTGCGCCGCGTCAGCTCGATTTCCAGCGGGCCCGAATGGCTTGAGGTGCGAAACAGCACAGCCTGGTTCTTCAGCGTCATGCCGCCCTCGCGGGCGTCCAGCACCTTTTCGACCACATAGCGCGCCTGGTCGGCCTCGTCGCGCACGGTGACCAGCAGCGGCTTGGCGTCCGACTGCCGCTCAGTCCACAGGTTCTTGGTGAAGCGCTCGCTGGCGAGCTCGATCACGCCATTGGCGGCGGCAAGAATGGGTTGGGTGGAGCGATAATTGCGGTCCAGCGTCACGATCGCGGCCGGCGGCGTGAACGCAGCGGGAAAGTCGAGGATATTGCGCACGGTGGCGGCGCGGAACGAATAGATCGACTGTGCGTCATCGCCCACCACGGTCAGCCCATGACCCTCGGGCTTGAGCGCCAGCAGCACCGAGGACTGCAACCGGTTGGTGTCCTGGTATTCATCGACCAGCACATGGTCAAAGCGCGCCGACACTGCGGCGGCAATGGCCGGCTCGGCCATCATGCCGGCCCAATAGGCCAGCAGATCATCGTAATCGAGCACGTTCTGCGCCTGCTTGGCCGCCACATAGGCGCCGAACAGGCTTCGGAGCTCCTTCTCCCACATGGCGCACCAGGGGAAATGGCTCTCGAGCACAGCGCTGAGCTCGTCCTGCGCATTGACCACGCGGGAATAGATGGCCAGGCACGTGCCCTTGGTGGGAAAGCGGCTCTTGGCGTCCGAAAATCCCAGTTCATGCCGCACCAGATTCATCAGATCCGCCGAATCCTCGCGGTCATGGATGGTAAAGCTGGGGTCCAGCCCGATCTGCGGCGCATATTCGCGCAGCAGCCGCGCGCCAATGCCATGAAAGGTGCCTGACCAGTTCAGCGCATCGGTCACCGCCCCGGCGCTGGTGCCCAGCACCTGCACCGCGATCCGCTCCACGCGCCGGCTCATTTCGCTGGCCGCCCGGCGCGAAAAGGTCATCAGCAGGATGCGCCTGGGGTCGGCACCCCTCACGATCAGATGCGCCACGCGATGGGCCAGCGTATTGGTCTTGCCCGATCCGGCGCCGGCAATCACCAGCAAGGGGCCGGGCCTCTCCTGTCCCGCGCCATGCTCCACGGCCGCGCGCTGGGCGGGGTTGAGCGCATCAAGATAGCTGGACGGAGCAAGCACGAATCAGGGTCCCCCGGACTGAGGCCCAAGGGAGCACGTTTCCTGTTTTGTTCGCAACGCCCTCACGCGTCGCGCCTGCGGCAGGGGTGATGCTACCCCTGCGCCAGATCGGCCAGCAGACCTGCTGCCACGCTGAGGCGGGACACGGTCAGCGTCCCCTGCGTCAGCTCGGCCACGGCCGCTGCTGTACGGGCAATGACCGCCTGGCGCCGGCTCTGCCACTCGACCAGCCGCTCGGTCACCGTATTGCCCTCGGCGCGCAGCACGTCGCCGGTCAGATCGCGCTGCGCGCGCATCAGATTGGCCAGGGCGCGATCGAGCGCCATGCGGTCGAAGCGGTCGCTCAGCACCAGCGCCCGCGCCTGGGCGATCACCGGCCAGAGCTTGAAGGCGGTGAACACGCCAAAGAACGCCGCAGCGCCATCGGCCACCGACACGCCGCCACGCTCGCTGACCAGCACGATGTCGCTGGCATAGCTCAGCACGCCCAGCTCGGCGATGCGCTGCGCCGTGGCCTCGGGCACGCCCTTGACGATCAGCCGGCCCGCCATGGTGGACACGCCCTCGGCCAAAGACGCCGGCAAGGTGCTGGTGATCAGGCTGCGCAGTGTCGCCACGCCGCCGCGGTGCCGCTCCACCAGGCCCGACAGGCCTTCGGTCACATCGGCATTGCGCAGGAACCACAGGCATTCCTGGCGCAGCAGCGCCATGCCCTCGGCATAGAGCTCCAGCTGCACCGCCCCAGGCACCTGCCCATCGAGCGCATCGATGGCGGCATTGATCTCGGTCAGCCCATAGACGTCGCGCGTGGCCGCATAGGCCAGCGCCACTTCGCCCGGGCTGGCGCTGGTCGCTGCCGTCATCTGGCTGACGAAGGCCGGGCCGCCCCGGTTGATCATCGCATTGGCCAGCACGGTGGCAATCACTTCGCGCTTCAGCCGATGCCGGGCCACCGCCTCGGGATAGCTGGTGTGCAGCGTCTCGGGGAAGTAACGATAGAGCTCGCTGGCCAGATAGTCGTCGTCAATGGCGTGGCCATCCAGCAGATCGGCATAAAGCGTCAGCTTGGCATAGGCCAGGATCACCGCCAGTTCGGGGCGCATCAGCCCCTTGCCGGTGCCCATGCGGTTATCGAGGCCCGCATCGGTGGGCAGGAATTCCACCGCCCGATCCAGCAGGCCGCGATCAACCAATTGCTCCATCAGCTCGCGATGCGCCGGCAGCTCGGCCAGGCCGGCCCGCTCGGCCAGCGAAATCGCCAGGCCCTGCAGATAGTTGTTGCGCAGGCACAGCGCCGCGACCTCGTCGGTCATGGTGACGAGGAACGCATTGCGCGCCTCAAGGCTCAGCGTGCCATTGGCCAGCAGCGGCGCCACGGCGATCTTGATATTGACCTCAAGGTCACTCGAATTCACCCCGGCCGAATTGTCGATGGCGTCGGTGTTGATGCGGCCGCCCGTGAGCGCATAGTCGACGCGCCCGCGTTGGGTCACGCCAAGATTGGCGCCTTCGCCCACCACCTTGGCGCGTATCTCGCTGCCGGTGATGCGGATGCCGTCATTGGCGCGATCGCCCACTTCGGCATTGGTTTCCAGGCTCGATCGCACATAGGTGCCGATGCCGCCAAACCACAACAGGTCCACCGGCGCCTTGAGAATGGCGGTCATCACCTCGGCCGGCGTGGCATGCGCCGCGCTCAAACCCAGGGCTGACTGCATCTCCTGCGTCAGCGGGATGGATTTCAGGCTACGCGGGAACACGCCGCCGCCGCTCGAGATCAGGCCCTTGTCATAGTCCTGCCAGCTCGAACGGGGCAGGGCGAACAGCCGCTGCCGCTCGGCAAGGCTCGTCGCCGGGTCGGGATTGGGGTCAATGAAAATATCGCGATGGTCAAAGGCCGCCACCAGCCGCGTCTGCGGGCTGAGCAGCATGCCATTGCCGAACACGTCGCCGCTCATGTCGCCCACGCCCACCACGGTGAAGGGCTGGGTCTGGATATCGCGGTCCATCTCGCGGAAATGGCGTTTCACCGCCTCCCAGCCGCCGCGCGCGGTGATGCCCATTTTCTTGTGGTCGTACCCCGCAGAGCCACCCGAGGCGAAGGCATCGCCCAGCCAATAGTTACGGCCGACGGCAATGGCATTGGCGGTGTCCGAGAAGCTCGCCGTGCCCTTGTCGGCGGCGACCACCAGATAGGGGTCGTCCCCATCGCGCCGCACCAGGTCGCGCGGCGGCACCACGGCGCCCTCAACCAGATTGTCGGTGACATCGAGTAGGGCACCGACGAAGATCTTGTAGCTGGCCACGCCCTCGGCCTGGAACGCGTCGCGCGCCATGCCGGCACTGAGCCGCTTGGGCACAAAGCCGCCCTTGGCGCCCACCGGCACGATCACGGCGTTCTTGACCTGCTGCGCCTTGACCAGGCCCAGCACCTCGGTGCGGAAGTCTTCCGGTCGGTCCGACCAGCGCAGCCCACCGCGCGCAATGGCGCCGAAGCGCATGTGAATGCCTTCAACGCGCGGCGAATAGACCGAAATCTCGCGGAACGGGCGCGGCGCCACCATGCCATCGACCTTGGCGCTGTCGAACTTGATGGCCAGCGCCGGCAGGCGCTGTCCGTCGGCGTCGCGCTGATAGGCATTGGTGCGCACGCTGGCGTCCACCAGGTTGAGGAAGCGCCGGATGATGGTGTCCTCGTCCAGCGAGGCCATGGCGTCGAGCGCCGTCATCACCCGCGTCCGCGCTGCCTCGGCGGCAGCCGCGGCGTCCGCCATCCTGGGGTTGTGCAGCGCATCAAACAGCGCCACCAGCCCCTCGGCGGCGTCCTTCTGCGTCACCAGCACCTGGGCGATATAGCGCTGCGAATAGGAAATGCCGATCTGCCGCAGATAGCGCGACAGTGCCCGCAGCAGGGCGGCATCGGTCCAGCCCAGGCCCGTGCGGGCCACCAGGGAATTGAGCTGGTCGCTCTCGGCCAGCCCATCCCACACGGCCAACAGGCCATCTTCAACCGCCGGGCCGCGCGTTGCGACCTCGAGGAAACTGCCATCGGCTGTGGCCAGCACCATGTCGTGCACATAGCGGTCCACCCCGTCGCGCGGGGTGATGGTGTAGGTGCGCTCATCCACCACGCGGAAGCCAAAGGCCTCGATCATCGGCACGCGGTCGCTCAGCGGAATGGCGCTGGCGCGATGGTAATATTTCAGGCCCAGCGCGCCATCCGCACCAGTGCGCGTCCGCAGCTTGATGGCCACCTGGCCGCTGTCGCCCAGGCTGCGCAGCACGTCGATGTCGAACAGCCCGTCCTGCGCCGAATTGCGCGACTGATAGGCTGGCGAGAAAGCCGTGCGGTAGTCGCTGATCGCCGCCGGGTCCGTGGCTGTTGCCACCAGCAGGTCGCCGAAATTGCTGGTCAGCGCAAAGACCTTGGCCTCCAGATCGCTGCGCGAGGGCTTGGGCGTCGGCCCGGCCACGCGCCCGATGATCACATGCACCCGCACCAGCTCCCCTTCGGGGAAATTGGGATAAAAGGCCGAGACGCGACCGTCATAGACCTTGGCCAGATAGTCGGTGATCCGCTCCCGCGCCGCGCCGTCATAGCGGTCGCGTGGCACATAGACGAGCACCGAGACGAAATTGTCGAAGCGGTCGATGCGCGGCAAAACCCGCACGCGCGGCCGGTCATAGAGACCGGCAATTGCTGTGGCGAATTCGAACAGCTGGTCAACGCCGATCTGGAACAGCTCGTCGCGCGGATAGCTGTCGAGCGCGCTCAGCAGCGTGCGCCCGTCATGGCCGATGGGGTCCACGCCCGATTTGCGCATCACATCGGCAATCTTGCGGCGGATGATCGGCACTTCGGTGTGCGGCGTGGCCAGGGCCTGCGAGGTGAACAGGCCCACAATGCGCAATTCGCCCGAGGCTTTGCCCGTGGCGTCATAGAGCTTGATGCCGACGTAATCCATGTGCGCGCGCCGGTGTACGCGCGAGCGCGCATTGGCCTTGGTCACCAGCAGCGGCTCGTTCGAGGCGATGAAGGCGGCATGCTGCGGCGTCGATTCGACAAAGGTCGGGCCGCTGCGCAGCACCTTGACTTCCGGGTCGGTGAGAATGCCCAGCCCGCTGCCGGCCACCGGCACCAGCGCATCGCCATCAATGGCGTATTCGCGCATGCCCAGGAAGGTGAAATTATGCTCGATCAGCCAGTCGAGGAAGCGCAGCGGCTCATCGGCATGGCTCGACCGGATCTGCGTCAGTTCGGCAATCGCCTTGCGCAGACGTTCCAGCATGGGTTGCCAGTCGTGCACGGCGCGGCTGACATCGGCCATGGTGCTCTCGATCTCATGCACCACCACGCCATGGTCGGATACCGGATCGCTGTGGATATGCAGCACGCTGAGCGCCCGTCCGTCGGCCTGCCGCACCACCGGATGGGAGAACAGACGCACCACCCCGCCTGCCGCGCGCAGGGCGGCCAGCGCGCTGTCGACGATGAAGGGCATGTCGGGCGAGACAATGTCGATCACCAGCGGCGCACCCGTCACCGCCGGCTGCGTCACGGTCAATTCGCTGCCTTTGCCATGATAGTTCTGCAGATGCCGGAACGACTGCGCCAGCACCGTCTCGAAGGCCGCCGCATCCTGGCGCGCCAGATCTTCCGGATCTGTCGCCAGCACGGCCGACCGCAGGAACTGGGCAAAGCCCTCGTCCTGCCCCGTCAACTCCGCGGCCCGCTCCAGTAGGATCTGTCGGTTGGCGTGATTCAACTTCATGCAACGACTCCTCAGCTCGCATCGGCACTCTAGGCACAGCGCGGGCCGCTGTCTGCCGTCCGTTTGACCTATACAGGCGTTGGGCAATAGCCCCGTGACAGCCGCAATTTATTAGTGGGTTCTTAGGGTTCTGAAATGAAGTTGCGTGCTTGGGCGCTCTGGCGTGCCGCTCGCCTTCATTTTGCCGTCCGGCGACAAATCGGAGCAAATCGTTTCCATCGCGCCGCTTCAGGCGCAAGCGGCCATGCTTGTAATACCCCACTAATGTGGTAGTCTTTTAATCGCCGATCTCAGCGGGAGACAGAGATTGAAAAACGCCCCCAAACTGTTCGCCTACGCCGCCCTGATTGCGGCGCTGGTGCTGGGCTTTGTCGTAACGGCCCACGCCCAGGATCGCACTCTGGTCAATGTCAGCTATGACCCGACCCGTGAACTCTACCGGGAGTTCGACGACGCCTTCATCAAGCATTGGCAGGAGACCACAGGCGAGACCATCGCCGTACAGGTCACCCATGGCGGCTCGGGCGCCCAGGCGCGCACCGTGATCGACGGGCTGGAAGCCGACGTGGTGACGCTGGCGCTCGAGAGCGACATCAATGCCATCTCCGATGCCAACCCGACGCTGATCCCCGCCGACTGGCGCGGCTCGTTCGCCAACAACAATGCCCCCTATACCTCGACCATCGTGTTCCTGGTCCGCAAGGGCAATCCCAAGGGCCTCAAGGATTGGGGCGATCTGGTCAAGGACGGCGTCGAGGTGATCACGCCCAATCCCAAGACCTCGGGCGGCGCCCGCTGGAACCTGCTGGCCGCCTGGGCCTGGGCCAAGGCGCAGCCGGGCGGCTCGGATGAAACAGCGCAGGCCTTCGTCACCGATCTCTACAAGCACGTCCCCGTCCTTGACACCGGCGCGCGCGGCTCCACCACCACCTTTGTGCAGCGCGGCATTGGCGACGTGCTGCTGGCCTGGGAAAACGAAGCCTATCTGGCGCTCGAAGAACTGGGGCCAGATGCCTTTGACATCGTGACCCCATCGGTCTCCATCCTCGCCGAACCGCCGGTGGCGCTGGTGGTCGGCAATGCCGAAAAGAAGGGCAATACCGACCTCGCCAAGGCCTATCTCGACTATCTCTACTCCGACGAAGGCCAGGCCATCGCGGCTGCCAACTACTACCGCCCCTTCAAGCCCGAGGCGGCCAAGCCGGAAGACATTGCCCGCTTCGGCAAGGTCAATTTGGTGACCATCGCCGACTTCGGCGGCTGGCGCGAAGCCCAGCCCCGCTTCTTCGGCGACGGCGGCGTGTTCGACCAGATCTACACCGGCGCCCCGGCGCAATAATCCCGACGTCCTCCCAGACGCACAGACGCCGGCCCCAGGGCCGGCGTTTTTGTTTGTGCCATCAGTGCAGCGTGGGGGTGTCCAGCGCCGGCTCATCATCGGTGTCGCCACCGCCGCCCATTTTTGGCCCGGCCCAGAACACCAGATAGAGCAGTTCCTCGCCATCCGAATCGGTGATTTCGATGGAGCGGGGCAGGGTGGGGTCTTCCCCCTGGCTCTTGGCGTGTTCGACAATGGCCTTGGCCAGCGCAGCGGCATTGTGCTCGGCAGCGTCCAGGTCCGGCAGGTCGCTGCCATCCGTATCGCGGATCAACTGGTCATCGGTGCGGTAGTGAAAGAAGTAGCGGGGCACGACAGGCTCGCTTTGGAGGACTAGGGGGGCAGGGCCTCCCACGAGGCCCGCCATCATATGATGCCCCAGCTTGTCACTCGCCGGTGCCGCCGTCGAGTCCGGCCAGCCCGTGATAGCCATGGCGCTGCCACACCAGCGGACGGCGTCCCGTATTGGTCTCGGCCTCGATGATCGCCCCGGCAAACAGCACATGGCTCTCGGTCGCGATCGAGCCGATGACCTCGCAGTCGAGCGCGGTCACGGCGCCCAGAAGCATCGGGTGACCAGACGGCCAATGCGACCACTCCCCGGAGGCGAAGCGGTCCTTGGGGTCGAGCCGACCGGCAAAGGCATCGCCCACACCCTGCTGGTCGTCCGCCAGGATCGCCAGCGAGAAGCCATTGGTCTTGGCGATGAAATCGGCCAGCCGGCTGGTGATGTCGATCGATACCAACAGCGTCGGCGGCGTCATCGACAGCGACAGCATGGAGGTGACGGTGCGTCCGATCCGCTCATCGCCGCGGCGCGCAGTGACCACGCCGACGCTCGAGGCAAATCCGGCCATGGCGGCACGGAATTCGGCGCTGCCCACCACCGGCTGGCGGGTGGGGCGCAACATCATTGTCTCGGGTATGTCGAAATCGGCCATGGTGTCTGTCAATTTCCTTCTCCTGGCAATGCCGAGAACAGGTCCCGCAGCTTGTCAGGTCGGCCTTCCATGGCCTTGGCATTGGCCGGTGGCTGGCCCTTTTCGCTGATATTGGGCCACAGCCGAGCATAGGTCCGGTTGAGCGCGATCCAGGGCGCCATATCGGGCGCGGTGTCGGGCTGAATAGCGTCGATCGGACACTCCGGTTCACATACACCGCAATCTATGCATTCGTCCGGATGGATCACCAGCATGTTTTCGCCTTCGTAAAAGCAGTCCACCGGACAGACCTCGACACAGTCCATGTGCTTGCAGGCGATACAGTCTTCGGTGACGACAAAAGTCATGTCCTGGGTCCGCTATGCCGCTGACCATCCGTCGCGGCTGGCAATACGTGATGCAGCGGCGCCCAGCCGCCCGTCTGGGCGGGGCACCGCTGCCGTGTGCACTCTCGCTGGCGTCAGCCCAGATTGGCTTCGGCGAACTCGTAATTGGCCAGCTTGTCGAGGAAGTTGGTCACATAGTCCGGCCGGCGATTGCGGAAGTCGACGTAATAGCTGTGCTCCCACACATCGAGGCCCAGCAGCGGCTTGCCTTCGCCGGTCGCCAGCGGATTGCTGCCATTGGGCGTCTTGGTGGTCTTGAGCTTGCCGTCATTGCCCAGCACCAGCCAGGCCCAGCCCGAACCGAACTGCGTTGTGGCTGCGGTCTTGAAGGCGTCCTTGAAGGCCTCGACCGAGCCGAAATCGCTCATGATCTTGGCTTCCAGCCTGCCGCCGAGCACGCCGCCCTTGGGCGACAGGGCATTCCAGAAGTGGATGTGGTTCCAGTGCTGCCCGGCATTGTTGAACACCGGCGCCAGCTCGGCCTTGTCCTTGGCCAAGGCGATGATCTCTTCCAGCGACTTGCCGGCAAGATCGGCGTTCTTGTCGACGAAACCATTGAGCGCCGTCACATAGGCCTGATGGTGCTTGTCGTGGTGCAGCTCCAGCGTCTCCTGGCTCATGCCGCGCTCGGCAAGGGCGGAATGGGCATAGGGCAGGTTTGGCAATTCGAACGCCATCGTCGTCTCCTTGTGCTGATGCGCCGCACTTGCGTTTTGTCGCTGTGGCGCTTAATTTCCAAGTCATGACTTTGAAAACCTTCCCGGCAGATATGTCAAGTGATGGCTTGGAAAATGTGAGTTGGACGCCCCGCAGCCCGGCGGAGCGCGTGCTGATGGTGCTCAAGATGCACGGGCCGCAATCGGCGGCCTCGGTGGGCCAGCATCTGGGCACCACCGGCGAAGCCGCACGCCAGCAACTGGCCCGGCTGTCCGAAGAGGGGCTCGTGCTGGCCACCAGCCAGGCCAGCGGCGTCGGGCGACCGACGCAGAACTGGGCGCTGACCGCCGCTGCCCAGGCGCGCTTTCCCGACACCCATGCCGCGCTCACCGTGCAACTGCTCGATATTGTGCGCAACACGCTGGGGGAGGGTGCCCTCGACACCATCATCGCCACCCGCGAGGCCGACACCAGCGCCGCCTATGCCGCTGCCATGGCCGATCGCCCGGCGCTGCGCGACAAGGTTGCGGCCCTGGCTGGTCTGCGCTCGCAGGAAGGCTATATGGCCCAGTGGCAGGAAGAGCCTGACGGATCACTGCTTCTGCTGGAAAATCACTGCCCCATCTGCGCGGCCGCCACCGCCTGCCAGGGCTTCTGCCGCTCCGAACTCGAGGTGTTCCGCGCTGTGCTGGGTCCCGATGTGACCGTCACCCGCGCCGAGCACATCGTCTCCGGCGGTCGCCGCTGCAGCTATGCCATCCGCGAGGCCTGAATGAGCAACACAGAC
Organism: Devosia sp. FKR38; assembly: GCF_005222805.1. Lineage (GTDB taxonomy): Bacteria > Pseudomonadota > Alphaproteobacteria > Rhizobiales > Devosiaceae > Devosia. The sequence continues at coordinate 660,274 of NZ_STGC01000005.1, forward strand.
AATCCCCGTCCCCCCATCGGCACCCAGCATCAGCGGGTGGGCTGGGACACGCCGGATGGGCTCGACGAGGCCATGATCCGCGCCGTGGTCGACGCTTTCTATGGGGAAGCCCGCCGCGACCCCATTATCGGTCCGGTGTTCAACAGCCGCATCCCGGCCGAAGCCTGGCCGCACCATCTCTCGCTCATCGCCGATTTCTGGAGCTCCATGCTGCTCGGCTCGGGACGCTATGCCGGCCGCCCCATGCCCAAGCACATGGCCATCGAAGAACTCTCGGACGCCCACTTCATGCGCTGGCTGGCCCTGTTCCGCCGCACCGTGACGCAACTGTGCCCGCCCGACATCGCCGCGCTGTTCATCGAGCGCTCCGAGCGCATCGGCAACAGCTTCCGCATGAACATCGCCATGCGGCGGGGCGGCGACATCAAATCCATGGCGCCGCTGCAGCGCGAGGATCCCATCTGGACCCCACCCGGCTGATTGAGCCTTTGGGGCGGCACGCAGGGGCGCAATCTCCCAGGCGCGCACGGCACAGAATAGTTTTCTCTCCGCCGCGTCGCAAACGCCAAGCGTCGCCTTTAGGAAACCCGACTGTTCTACTAGGGTAACCATCGCCGAACCGGTTGAGGGGTCCAAATGTCACGCCATCTGTGGGCTTTCGCTTGAGCGCCGCCGCCTCCGCGACACGCTCCGCCTGGCGCTGGACCCGTCCCAGTGTCATTCCTGGCTTCGGCCTCACCATGGGCTTCACGCTCACCTATTTCTCGCTGATCATCCTGGTGCCGCTGCTGGCCCTGGCCTTTCGCTCAGCCGGGCTGGGTCCGGCCAGCTTCTGGATCGCCGCCAGTGATGCGCGCGTGCTCGGCGCGCTCAGGGTCAGCTTCGTCACCGCTCTGATCGCGGCAGCCGTCAATGTCGTTTTCGGCACGCTGATCGCTTGGGTGCTGGTGCGCTATCGCTTCCCGGGCCGCCGCATCTTCGACGCGGTGATCGACCTGCCTTTCGCGCTTCCCACCGCCGTCGCCGGCATCGCGCTCACCGCCATTTATGCCCCCAATGGCACCATTGGCGCGCTCTTTGCGCCGCTTGGCTGGCGCATCGCCTATACCCCGGCCGGCATCGTCATCGCCATGATCTTCATCGGCCTGCCCTTTGTCGTGCGCACCATTCAGCCCATTCTCGAAGAGGTCAGCCACGAGGTTGAAGAGGCCAGCGCCACCCTGGGCGCCACGCGCTTTCAGACCATCACGCGCGTGCTGCTGCCCAGCCTCACGCCGGCCATCCTCACCGGCTTCGCCCTGGCCTTTGCCCGTGGCGTTGGCGAATATGGCTCGATCATCTTCATCGCCGGCAACATCCCCTTCGTCTCGGAAATCGCGCCGCTGCTGATCTATATCCGCCTGCAGGAGTTCAACTATGTCGGCGCCACCGTGATTGCCACGGTCATGCTGCTGATCTCGTTTGCGCTGCTGTTTGCCATCAACCTCATTCAGGCCTGGAGCCGACGGAGATATGGCTATGGCAACTAAGCTCACCGCCCGCCGCAGCCGCAAGACCTCGCCCACCAGCGAGACCCCGCTGGTTCAGGGCCTGTTGATCGCGCTGTCGCTGCTGTTCATGGGCGTCATCCTGCTGCTGCCGCTCTATGCCGTGTTCCACGAAGCCCTGATCAAGGGGCCCGGCGCCTATTTCGCCGCGCTGCTCGAGCCCGACGCCCAGTCAGCCATTCGGCTGACCCTCTTGGTCGCGGCCATCGCCGTGCCGCTCAACCTGGTGTTTGGCGTCGCTGCCTCCTGGGCCATCGCCAAGTTCGAATTCAAGGGAAAGGCCTTCCTCATCACCTTGATCGATCTACCCTTTTCGGTTTCGCCGGTGATCTCCGGCCTGGTCTATGTACTGCTCTTTGGTGCGGGCAGCGTGTTGGGACCGGTCCTCAAGAGCTATGGCATCGAAGTGCTGTTCGCCCTGCCGGGCATCGTGCTGGCTACCATCTTTGTCACCTTTCCCTTCGTCGCCCGCGAACTCATCCCGCTGATGCAGGACCAGGGCACCGGCGATGAAGAGGCGGCCCTGTCGCTGGGCGCCAATGGCTGGCAGACCTTCTTCCTGGTCACCCTGCCCAATATCAAATGGGGCCTGCTCTATGGCGTGCTGCTGTGCAACGCCCGCGCCATGGGCGAGTTCGGCGCCGTGGCCGTGGTCTCGGGCAAGATCCGCGGCCAGACCACCACCATCCCGCTGCAGGTGGAAATGCTCTACAATGAGTACAACGCCACGGCCGCCTTCGCCCTGGCGTCGCTGCTGGCCTTGCTGGCCCTTGTGACACTGGTGCTCAAGAGCGCTCTCGAATGGCGCTTCAGCGCTGAAATTGCCGCCGGCAACCACTGATGCGCCCCTGGGCGACAACTGACAGGATTGAGCGAATGGACGTTCGTGTCACCAATGTGCGCAAGGAATTCGACCGTTTCCCGGCGCTGCATGATGTCTCGCTCGACATCCATTCCGGCGAGCTGATCGCCCTGCTCGGGCCTTCGGGCTCGGGCAAGACCACGCTGCTGCGCCTGATCGCCGGGCTGGAAATGCCCACCACCGGCCGCATCTATTTCGGCGATACCGATGCCTCCGAATGGACCGTGCAGCAGCGCAACATCGGCTTTGTGTTCCAACACTATGCCCTGTTCCGCCACATGACGATCCTGGAAAACGTCTCGTTCGGCCTCAAGGTCCGTCCGCGCTCGACCCGTCCGCCGGCCAATGAAATCCGCCGCCGTGCCATGGAACTTCTCGATCTGGTGCAGCTGTCGGGGCTTGAGAAGCGCTACCCCAATCAGCTCTCGGGCGGTCAGCGCCAGCGCGTCGCCCTTGCGCGGGCCTTGGCGATCGAGCCGGCCGTCCTGCTGCTCGATGAGCCCTTCGGCGCGCTGGATGCGCAGGTGCGCCGCGAGCTGCGCAAATGGCTGCGCGAAATCCATGACCGCACCGGCCACACCACCGTCTTTGTCACCCACGACCAGGAAGAAGCGCTGGAGCTGTCCGACCGCCTCTGTGTCATGAGCCAGGGCAAGGTGGAGCAGGTCGGCACGCCCGACACCATTTACGACCAGCCCAGTTCGCCCTTTGTCTTTGGCTTCATTGGCGAATCCAGCCATTTGCCCGTCAACTTGAACGATGGCGACATCCGCTTCGGTAGCCTGTCGCTCGGCCAGGCGGCGGGGCCCCTGTCGGCCGGCCCGGCGCGTCTGTTTTTCCGTCCCCATGACGTCGATCTGGTCGACCCCGGCACCGGGCTCAACGGTGCCATCGTCGCCAGCCGCCGTGTCGGTGGCACCCGCCGGGTCGAGCTTGACCTCGGTGTCGGCCAGCTGGTGGAGATCGATGTCCCCTTCGATCAACCCTTCAACCAGAGCGGCGCCATTAGCTTCCGGCCCCGCCGCTGGCAGCTCTTTCCAGCGGCTGAACGCGGCATCTAAACAATTTTACTTAAATTCGCGCGATGGCTTAGGAGTTTAGCTACAGCTCCCGGCTAGTGTGAGCTCGACCAACCCGAGAGCGCACAGTGTCCATTTCCGGCATTGCCTTCGATGACACCTTCATGCTCGGCACCCGTTTGCTGCAGACGGGGCGCTGCACCGAGGCCATCGAATCCTTCCGGACCGTCTACAGTCGTGCGCTGGCCGATCAGGATCTCGGCCTGATGGCGGCCTGCCTCAATGAAATGGCCTGGAGCAGCTACCGCCTAGGCGAAGTCGAGCAGGGGCTTGAATACGCCATGGGTGCCAAGTGGCATTGGGGCAAGGTGGGAAACATGGCCGAAAAGGCCCGGGCCCTGGCCATCGAAGCCATTCTGTTTGTCGAGATCGGCTTCAGCGACGAAGCCTATGCCGCCGCAGACCAGGGGCTGACCCTGGCGCTCGGCACCGAGTTTGAATCCGTCCATGCCTTCGCCCTCAATGCCAAGGGCATTGTGCTGGCCGTCTGCCACGAGGCGCAGCTGGGTCTTGAACTCATCGAACGGGCCATGGTCATCGCCGCACGCCAGCAGAACCATGCCGCACAGGCCTATTACCTGCTCAATATCGGCTTCTGCCACGCCAAACTGGCAGAGGAAGCCACCGCGTTGCTCGAGCCGGAGCGCGCCGTGCAGGAGAACCGCACCGCCACCGAATTGAGCGCGCTGGCTGTCGATCTCGCCGATCGCGTCGGCGACGATTGGACTCTGCGCACCGCCCTGAGCAACAGCGCCGAACTGCTGTCCCTGCAGGGGCGGCACGATCTGGCCGTCGAGCTTATGGATCGCCTCTCCGAGCTGCCCGAACTGCCCGGCATGGGGCTGCGCATCCATTTTCTATATACCCTGAGCGATGTCCTGCTGCGCTGCGGCCGTAAGGATGACGCCCGTCTCGCCGCTGCCGAAGCGCTAGCACTGGCCGAAGGCTGCGGCATGCTCGACCATCAGATCAACTCGGCTGCCAAGCTGGTGGAAATCCTTGAGGCCCAGGGCGATGTCCGCGCGGCCTTTGCCATGCACAAGCGCTACCACAACCTTTATGTCCGACAGGCTGGTGAAACCGCCCGCCGTCGCGCCCGCGTTGAGGAGATCCGCTCCGAGACCGATCGTCTGCGTGACGAGGCTTCCATGCTCGCCGAGCAGGTCATGTGTGATCCGCTCACCGGCATTGCCAATCGCCGCAGCTTCGACCAGATCCTGAACCGCCTGGCCGGCTCGCCCATCGCCATCGGCATGCTCGATATCGACCGGTTCAAATCCGTCAACGACCGCCACTCGCACATTATCGGCGACGCGGTCCTGCAGCGTGTTGCTCGCATCCTGGTCGATCAGATCGGCCCGCTTGGTCACGCGGCCCGCCTGGGCGGCGAGGAATTCGCACTCATTTTCCCCGATGTCGCCGAGGCCACCGCAGCCGCGCTCTGCGAGGGCGTCCGCGTCGCCATTGCCAATGCCGACTGGTCCCAGATTGCCGAGGGCCTTTCGGTGACCGTCAGCATCGGCCTGGCCATCGGCAAGGGTGATGTCCCCTCGGGTCTGCTGTTGCAAATGGCCGATCGCCGCCTCTACATGGCCAAGACCACCGGACGCGATCGTATCATCTCCCGCGATATGCCAATCCTGGTGCAGGACAATGCAGAACCGCGAAAGCTATCCCACGGATGACGACGACCCCAACTGCCCAGGCCTTCCGCACCTTCGAGGAAGCCCTGGCCCGCTATGCCGATCCCGCCGACACTGGCGCAGCACTTCATGCCCTCGCCGACGCTGTCATCGGCGCGCGCCTGTTCACGCTCACCGCCATCAACATGGACGCCGGCCATGTCCGCCGCGTCTATTCCAGCCATCCCGAGGTCTATCCGCTGCTGGGCACCAAGCCCATCGTGCTCGATGACTGGTTCGAGGCCATGCGTACCGACCGGCGCACCACGGTCATCAACACGGCCGCTGGCATGGAAGGCAATTTCCCCGATCTCGACCTGATCCGCACCCTGGGCTGCAATGCCTCGATCAGCGTACCGATCATGGCCGGCAACCAGCTGCTCGGCACCATCAATGCGCTCGATGTCGAGGGCGCCTATCCCGATGAGGTCGTGGCCCGCGCCGCCGATCTCATCATCCCGGCCACCGCCGTTTTCCTCATCCTGCGCAACCACTTTACGCTCTAGCGACCGGGCAGGGGCTCCGGTCCCTGCCTGCTGTCCCAGCGAGCCCGCCCCCTGCCGCAAGTCTCAACAGGCAAATCCACCGCGGCCTCTTGCAGTAAAATTTTTTTAGTGCTGTCATATAAATTATGTCAGCTCTGTGTCCGCCCATCGTCCGTCCCGCCCCACTCACTATCGTGAGGCGCTGACGTGCCCAGCTATATTCTCCAGCGCCTGGGCATGATGCTGCTGACGCTGTGGGCCATTGTCACGCTCACCTTTTTCCTCATGCACGCCGTGCCCGGCGGACCCTTTGTGTCCGAGCGCATGCTGGCGCCGGAAATCGCCGCCGCGCTCAATGCCAAATACGGGCTCGATCAGCCCATCTGGCTGCAATATCTGAGCTATCTCAAGGGCGTGCTGACCTTCGATCTCGGCCCCTCGTTCAAATATCCCGGCGTCTCGATCAATACCATGATCGCCACCGGCCTGCCGGTGACGCTGCAGACAGGTCTCCTGGCGGTGATCTGCGTGGTCGCTTTGGGCATTCCCATGGGCATCGTCGCCGCGCTCAACCGCAACCGCTGGCCCGACACGGCCGTGATGATGCTGGCCACCATCGGCGTCGCCATCCCCAGCTATGTCATCGCCACCGTGCTGCTCTATGTCTTTGCCCTGCGCCTGGGCTGGGTGCCTACGTTCGGGCTCGATGACTGGCGCGGCTATATCCTGCCGGTCTTTGCCCTCTCGGGCTTTTGGGTCTCCTTCGTCGCGCGCCTCACGCGCTCCTCGCTTCTGGAAACCTTCGAGCAGGACTATATGACCACCGCGCGCGCCAAGGGCCTGCGCCCCGGCCAGATCCTGTTCAAGCATGGCCTGCGCAATTCGCTCGTTCCGGTCGTCACCGTGCTGGGTCCGGTGGTCGCCAATCTCATCACCGGCAGCTTTGTCATCGAGCAGATTTTCGCGCTGCCCGGCATAGGTCGTCAGTTCGTGCTCTCCATCACCAATCGCGACTATACCGCCATCATGGGGATCACCATTTTCTATGCCGCCGCACTCATGGTGATGATCCTGATCGTTGACCTGCTCTATGCCGTGCTCGATCCACGCATCAAGCTGAGCGGGGCGAAGGCATGACCGATCCCCGCACCATTGCGCCCGAGATGTGGGCGCCGCTGCACCCCGCCGATTCCGCCCCCGCCACCAGCCGGCCAAGCCTGACCTATTGGCAGGATGCGCGCCGGCGCCTCTGGGCCAATAAGCCGGCCATCGTGGCGCTGGGCTTTATCATCCTGCTCATCCTTGGCGCCATCTTTGGCCCCTGGTTCAGCCCCTATAGCTATGCCGACCAGAACCTCAAGCTGGCCAATATCCCGCCGGCCTTCGAGACCTATGCCGTCGACGACGGGCAGGGGGGCACCACCCGCTTCTTCCTCAATGCCTCCAACTTCAACCTCTATGAGGTCGATGCGGAGGGTCATGTGCTCGGCCTGCTGCGCGGTGGCCGCAAGGACATGCTCAAGAAGGTGCAGCCTTTCACCTTTGGCGCCACCACCGTCACGCTCGACTACAAGACGCTGCCCGCCCGGCTACTCACCGCCGATGGCGCGACCATATCGCCCTCGGGCTGGAGCTGGAACCGCACCTATCTGTTCGGCACCGACCAACTCGGCCGCGACGTCCTGGTGCGCCAGCTCTTTGGCGCGCGCATCTCGCTCACCGTCGCCTTTGTCGCCACGCTGGTGAACTTTTTCATCGGCATCTTCTATGGTGGCCTCGCCGGCTATATCGGCGGCCGCACCGATGCGATCATGATGCGCATCGTCGAGATCATCTCCACCGTTCCGCTGACGCTTTATGTCGTGCTGCTGATGGTGGTGTTCGACAGTGGGCTCTATTCCATCATCATCGCCATTGGCTCGGTGTTCTGGGTCGATATGGCCCGCATCGTGCGCGGCCAGATCCTCAGCCTCAAGAGCCAGGACTATGTTGCCGCCGCCAAGACCATGGGCGCCGGCACCGGCCGCATCCTCACCCGCCATCTGCTGCCCAATTCCATCGGCCCCATCATCGTCACCCTGACCATGTTGATCCCCTCAGCCATCTTCATCGAGAGCTTCATGAGCTTCATTGGCCTGGGCGTCACGCCGCCACTGGCCTCCTGGGGCACGCTGACCTCGGAGGCCGTGGAAACCATGCGCGCCTATCCGCACCAGCTCTTCTTCCCGGCCGCCGCCATTTCGCTGACCATGTTCGCCTTCAACTTCCTGGGCGACGGCCTGCGCGATGCGCTTGATCCGAGGTTCCGCAAATGACCCAGTCCACCTCGGGTACGCCCGTCCTGTCGGTCCGCGACCTCACCACCAGCTTCTTCTCCCAGCGCGGCGAAGTGCAGGCTGTGCGGGGCGTCAGCTTTGACGTCCATCCCGGCGAAATCCTCGGCATCGTCGGGGAATCGGGCTCAGGCAAATCCATCACCTGCATGTCCGTGCTGCGCCTGCTCAAAGCCACCGGCCGCATCAAGGCCGGTTCGGCCAATTTCGATGGCCAGGACCTGCTCGCTCTCGACGAGGCCGATCTCAGCGACATCCGCGGCAACAAGATCGGCATGATCTTTCAGGATCCCATGACCAGCCTTAATCCCACCCTGTCGGTGGGCGAGCAGGTCATCGAGACCATTCTGCGCCACCGCAAGGCGACCCGTGCCGAGGCCCGTGCCCGCGCCATCGAGCTGTTCGAGCTGGTGCGCATCCCGTCGGCCGCCGATCGCCTCAAATCCTATCCGCACGAGTTCTCCGGCGGCATGCGCCAGCGCGTCATGATCGCCATTGCCCTGGCCTGTGACCCCAGGCTGCTGATTGCCGATGAGCCCACCACCGCGCTCGACGTCACCATCCAGCGCCAGATCCTGGGCCTATTGCGCGATCTCCAGGCGCGCCTGGGCATGGCCGTGATCCTGATCACCCATGACCTCGGCGTCATCGCCGAAGTCACCGACCGCATCGTCGTCATGTATGGTGGCCTGGTGATGGAAACCGGCCCGGTGCGCGAGCTCTTCGCCCACCCCATGCACCCCTATACGCGGGGCCTCCTGGCCTCGGTGCCCGATCTGCGCGACGATACCCATCGCCGGCTGACGCCCATTCCGGGCTCGCCGCCTGACATGGCCCATCCGCCCGCCGGCTGTCCCTTCACGGCCCGCTGCCCCCACGCCATGCGCCAATGCGCAGCCGAACTGCCCCCGATCTTCGGGCACAGCCAGGGCGCCCGCTGCTGGCTGCATCACCCGGACGCGCCCCGCATCGCCGGCATCAACGAGGTGGCCGCATGACCGAACAACCCCTCGTTTCCATCCGCGACCTGAAGAAACACTTCACCGTCGGCCGCAAGCTGTTTGGTCCCAAACCAGTCCTGCGCGCCGTCGATGGCGTCGATCTCGACATTCGCCGCGGCGAGACGCTCGGCCTTGTCGGCGAATCTGGCTGTGGCAAGTCCACGCTCGCCCGCACGCTCATCCGCCTCTATGAGCCCACCACGGGCTCCATGGTCTTTGACGGGCAGGACGTCGCCCATCTCTCCGAGCGCGACCTGGTGCCCTTCCGGCGCCGCGTCCAGATGATCTTTCAGGACCCCTACGCGTCCCTCAATGGCCGCATGACGGTGCGCGATCTCATCGCCGAGCCGCTTGAGATTGCCCGCATCGGCACGCCGGAAAGCCGCACCGCCAAGGTACATGAGCTGCTGGCGCGGGTGGGCCTGCATGCCGACCACGCCAACCGCTTTGCCCACGAATTCTCCGGCGGCCAGCGCCAACGCATCGGCATTGCCCGCGCCATCGCGCTTGAGCCCGATCTGGTGATCTGCGACGAGCCCATTTCGGCCCTCGACGTCTCTGTCCAGGCCCAGGTCGTCAACATGCTTGAGGATCTGCAGGACCAGTTGGGGCTGACCTATCTGTTCATCACCCATGATCTCAGCATGGTCCGCCATATCTCCGATCGCATCGGGGTGATGTATCTCGGCAAGATCGTCGAGCTGGCCTCCAATACCGATCTCTATGCCCGGCCCAGCCACCCCTACACGCGCGCGCTGCTGGCCTCCATTCCGGTGCCCGATCCGACCGCGACCCGCCCCGCCGATCCGGTGCGCGGCGAGATCCCCAGCGCCATGGCCGTGCCCAGTGGCTGCCGCTTCCGCACCCGCTGCCCCATGGCCACCGAACTCTGCGCCAGCAGCGAACCCACCCTGCGCGACATTGGCGGCGGGCATCTGGCCGCCTGCCACTATGCGGGCACTGAATTGGCAGCCTAGGCTGCCAGCCTACCGGATCGGTCTCCGATCCGCCCGTCGCGCCGCCCGGCCGGTCCGGGCAAAGCCGCGATGCGGCCAAAGACATGCCGTCCGGCCCAGCCGGGAGGTGACGACACGAATGGGAGCGAGCACGTTCCCCAAACAAGGAGAGAAGCGCATGACCAAGCATTTTCTGCCGCTGCTGACAGCGGCCTTCCTCGCCTCGACAGCTGGCGCTTTTGCCGCCGGCGAACTGACCTATGTGGTCAACAATGAAAGCGCCAAATACGATCCCGGCACCACGGCCGAGACCTTTGCCGCCCCGATCATCGGCAATACCTTTGAAGGCCTGGTGCGCTTTGATGCCGAGGGCGAAATCGTGCCCGCCCTGGCCGAGAGCTGGGAAGTCTCCGAAGACGGCCTGACCTATACGTTCCACCTGCGCGACGCCAAGTGGAGCGACGGCAAGCCGGTGACCGCCGGCGATTTCGATTATGCCTGGAAGCGCGTGCTCGATCCCAAGACCGGCGCGATGAACTCGGCCATGCTGTTCTCCATCGTGGGCGCTGAAGAAGCCTTCAACGCCACCGCCGATGTCGCCGGCATTGCCATCTCGGCCCCCGACGACAAGACGCTGACCTTCACGCTCAAGGCCCGCGTCCCCTATATGATGCAGCTTCTGACCTACACCACCTTCTTCCCCGTGCGGAAGGATGTGGTCGAGGCCGATCCCGAAGGCTGGACGCGCAACCCCGCCACCTTCATCGGCACCGGTCCCTTCCGCGTCACCGAATTCAACGCCGGCGAATCCGTGGTCTTTGAAAAGAACCCCGAATATTACGACGCCGACGCCGTCTCGCTCGACAAGCTCACCTTCCGCCTGATCCCCGATCCGGCAACGGCCCTGGCCGCCATGGAAGCCGGCGATGTCGACGGCATCGAAGCCGTTCCGGCCCCCGAAATTCCGCGCCTCTCGGTGGAATCGGATGCCTTCATGGTCGTGCCGGCGCTGGGCACCACCTATGCCTTCTTCAATCCCCACCAGGCCCCGCTCGACAATCTCGACGTCCGCAAGGCCCTCTCGATGGCCATCGACCGCTCCGAGATCGTCGAATTCGTGCTGCAGTCTGCTGACATTCCGGCCCTGGGCGTCGTGCCGCCGGGCATGATGGTCAATGGTGAGGAATTCACCGACGGCCGCGACACCTTCGGCCTCTCCGAAACCGCTGACGTCGAGGGCGCCAAGGCAGCCCTGGCCGCCGCCGGCTACCCCGATGGCGAGGGCTTCCCCGAAACGCTGTTCGTGACCTATTCGTCGCCGGCTATCGAGAAGCTGCTCGAAGCCATGCAGCAGATGTGGAAGCAGAACCTCAACATCGACGTCAAGATCCAGGCCAGCGAATGGCAGGTCTACTATCCGGAAGTCCAGAAGGTCGAATACCAGATCGCCCAGATGGGCTGGGGCGCTGACTATCCGCACCCTATGACCTTCCTCGACAACTTCGTCACCGGCAGCCCGAACAACCTCAACAACTGGTCCAATGCCGACTATGACGCCGCCATCGCGGCCGCCAAGGCCACCGGCGACGAGGCTGAATCGCTGGCCGAAATGCGCAAGGCCGAGGCCATTCTGATGAATGACCACGTCATCCTGCCGCAGTATCATCGCAACAACTACATGATGATGAGCCCCAAGGTGACCGGCTTCTGGCGCTCGACGCTTAACGTGCCCTACTTCCGCGACGCCAAGATCGCCGAGTAAACTGAGCAGGGTGTCGGGCTCTCCCGGCACCTGCCACAACCACCGGGCTCACCCTCCCCCTAGTGGGGAGGGACGTGAGATAGGACTTAGCGTGCTAAGTCCGTGATCGAACAGGGTGGGGGTATCTCTGCGCGAAATCAGCGCATGGGAGCCCCCCACCCTTGATCCCTCCCCACAAGGGGGAGGGTGTCGACTGATCGGTATGGGGCTATTCGCCCGGACCATCGAGGTTTCCTACTCCTCGTCGCCTTTGACTGCCTCCATCGACACATGCGTGCTGGTGTGCGCCACATGGGGCAGGGCGCTGATGCGTTCGCCCAGCACTTCCCGATAATCGGCAATATCCTTGGTCCGCACCTTGAGCAGATAGTCAAAGCTCGAGGCGATCATATGCGCCTGTTCCACCTCCGGAATCGCCCGCACGGCCTTGTTGAACGCCGCCAGCGCCCCCTTGCGCGTGTCGCTGAGCTTGACCTCGACAAAGGCCACATGCGGCAGGCCCAGCCGCCTCGGGTCGAGCACCGCGCGATAGCCCAGAATATAGCCGGCCTGCTCTAGCCGTGTGATCCGCGCCTGGCATGGCGTCTTGGATAGGTTCACCCGTCGGCTCAGCTCGGCGACGCTGATCCGCCCATCCTGCGCCAGTTCGGCCAGGATCTTGCGGTCGATCTGGTCCAATGTCTCGTAAGTGACAGTTTTCATGGGTCAAAATCCTGCATCTGGGCGCTACGATAACGCAGCATCGCGCCAATCGCCACATAATCAGGCAAAACGCCTATGCGTGCTGTTATATCTTCCCCCGGTCTCCTGGTGCGCCGGTCGAACCAGGGCATTTGCCGCGAGCGCTCACCAGAGGTCCCCATGCTTATCACCGAAATCCGTCAGGCCCTGCGCGACCGCAATCTGGCCGACGAAGCCCCGCTTGTGCGCGATCTCATCGCTGCCACCGGGCTCGACGCTTCGGCCCGCACCGCCATCTCCGGCCATGCCGAAGCGCTGGTCACCGCCGTGCGCAAGGGCAATCGCCTGGGCCTGATGGAGTCCTTTCTGGCCGAATATGGCCTGGATACCGACGAGGGCGTGGCGCTGATGTCGCTGGCCGAGGCGCTGCTGCGCGTGCCCGACGCCGAGACCGTCGATGCCCTCATCCATGACAAGGTCGGCGGCGCCGATTGGTCCAGCCATTTCGGCGGCTCCGGCAGCCCGCTGGTCAATTTCTCGTCCTGGGCCCTCAGCCTCACCGCCGATGTGCTGGGCGACCCCGAGGTCGGCCCGCGCAATGCGCTCCACCGCGCCATCGCTCGCCTGGGCGAACCGGTCATCCGCACCGCGGTGGGCCAGGCCATGCGCCTGCTGGGCAGCCAGTTCGTCTTTGGCCGCACCATCGATGAAGCCATCACCAACGCCCGCAAGCCCGAGGCCCTGGGCTATCGCTATTCCTATGACATGCTGGGCGAAGCCGCCCGCACCAGCGAGGACGCCGCCCGCTATTTCGATGCCTATGCCGCCGCCATCGCCAGCCTCGCGCCGCATTGCACCGCGCCGCTGGTGCGTGACAATCCCGGCATTTCGGTCAAGCTCTCGGCGCTGCACCCGCGCTACGAAGTCGCCCAGCGCCACAGGGTTCTGACTGAACTGGTTGAATCCACGCGCAAATTGGCGCTGGCTGCCCGCGCCGCCAATATGGGCTTCAACATCGACGCCGAAGAGGCCGACCGGCTCGATCTGTCGCTCGACATCATCGCGGCCGTGCTGGCCACGCCCGAGCTGGCCGGCTGGGACGGTTTCGGCGTCGTCGTCCAGGCCTATGGCAAGCGCGTGCTGCCGCTGATCGACTGGCTCGATGCCACGGCCCGTTCGCTCGATCGCACCATCATGGTGCGCCTGGTCAAGGGCGCCTATTGGGATGCCGAGGTCAAGCGCGCCCAGGTGATGGGCCTGCCCGGCTACCCGGTCTATACCCGCAAGGCATCGACCGACGTCAGCTATATCGCCGCCGCGCGCCGCCTGTTTGCGGCCAGCAATATCTATCCGCAGTTCGCCACGCACAATGCCCACACCGCTGCGGCCGTGCTGCATCTGGCCGCTGACGCCGGGCGCTTCAACGACAGCTTCGAGTTCCAGCGCCTGCATGGCATGGGCGAGCGCCTGCATGAGGTGCTGCGCACCAATCACGCCGCCCGCACCCGCATCTATGCGCCCGTCGGGGCCCACAAGGATCTGCTGGCCTATCTGGTCCGCCGCCTGCTCGAAAACGGCGCCAATGGCTCCTTCGTCTATCAGATCGCCGATGAGCACATCCCCGCCGCCACGGTGGCCGAGGATCCCATTGCCAAGCTCATGGCGCTCGACAACCCGGCTCAGGGCCTGCCCAATCCGGCCATTCCAGCGCCCGGCGCCATCTTTGCCCCGCGCCGCAATTCCGCCGGCCTCGACCTCACCGATCCGCTGGCCTTTGGCGCCATGGACACAGGCCGTAGCGCCTTTGCCACCACGCAGTGGCACGCCAGCCCGCTCGTTGCTCTGTCGAGCGCCACTCCGGACGCTTCAGCCCAGGGTGCGGTGGCTTGGACGCCCGGCGGTGTTGCCACGCTGACCAATCCTGCCAACCCGTCCGACACCATCGGCACCATTCTCGATGCCGCCCCGGCCGATGTCGCCAAGGCCATTGCCGCTGCCAGTGCCTCGTCCTGGTCGCAGGTGCCGGTCGCCGCGCGTGCCGCGCTGCTGCGCGCCACCGCCGATCTCTATGAGGCCAATCAGCCCGAGTTCTTCGCCCTGCTGGCCCGCGAAGCGGGCAAGTCGTGGTCCGATGCGGTGGCCGAAGTGCGCGAGGCCGTCGATTTTCTGCGCTATTATGCCGATGAGGCCGAGCGCCAGCCGCTGGCCGCGCCGCGCGGGCCGTTTGTCGCCATTTCGCCGTGGAACTTCCCGCTGGCCATCTTCACTGGCCAGATCGCGGCCGCCTTGGTGGCGGGCAATCCCGTGCTGGCCAAGCCTGCGCCACAGACCCCGCTCATCGCCTACCGCGCTGTGCAATTGATGCACGCTGCGGGCCTGCCCGCCGATGCCATTCAGCTGCTGCCCGGCGCCGGCGCGGTTGGCACGGCGCTCACCAGCCATCCTGCCATTGCCGGCGTCGCCTTTACCGGCTCGCTGCCCACCGCCCGCCGCATCGATCAGGCCATGGCGGGCAATCTCGCCGCCACGGCGCCGCTGATCGCCGAGACCGGCGGCCTCAACGCCATGATCGTTGACTCCACCGCGCTGCCCGAACAGGCCGTGCGCGACATCCTCGCTTCGGCGTTCCAGTCGGCCGGCCAGCGCTGCTCGGCCCTGCGCGTGCTCTATGTGCAGGAGGATGCCGCCGAGCGCACGCTCGAGATGCTCATCGGCGCCATGAACGAGCTCACCCTGGGCAATCCCTGGGATCTGGCCACCGATATCGGCCCGGTCATCGACACTGCCGCCAGAACAAAAATCCTTGCCCATATCGAGGCTTACGAGCGCAAGGGGAATCTGATTCATCGCTTGAAGGCGCCCGTCGACGGCACGTTCGTGGCCCCCACGCTGCTGCGCGTCACCTCCATCGCCGATCTCAGCGAGGAGATCTTTGGCCCCGTGCTGCATGTGGCCACCTTCAAGGCGCAGGAGCTCGACGCTGTCATCGCCGCCATCAATGCCAGCGGCTTCGGCCTCACCTTTGCCATGCACACCCGCATTTCCTCGCGTGTGCGTCAGGTGTCCCAGGCCGTTCATGCCGGCAATATCTATATCAACCGCAACCAGATCGGCGCTGTCGTCGGCTCGCAGCCTTTTGGTGGCGAGGGCCTGTCGGGCACGGGCCCCAAGGCGGGCGGCCCGGCCTATCTGCCGCGCTTCACCCGCGGCCATGCGCCGGTGACCACCGATCCGCTGCCGCTGCCCGGCCCCACCGGCGAAACCAATGTGCTGCACACCGCGCCGCGCGGTGCCGTGCTGTGCCTGGGGCCCACCCCGGCCGATATTCTGGCGCAATCGGTCATGTGCTCCACATTGGGCAATACTGCCATCGTGGCCGAACTCGATCTCGATGCCCTTAGCCACGCCAACACCTTCGATGCCGTGGCCTGGTTTGGTGACGAGAGCACGCTGCGCAGCATCCGCATCGCGCTGAGTGCCCGCAGCGGCGCGCTGATCCCGCTGCTGACCAGCCCGGACGATGCGCATCGCCTGCTGCTCGAGCGCCATGTCTGCATCGACACCACGGCGGCCGGCGGCAACGCCAGCCTGATGGCCCAGGCCGGGTAAACCCGGCCTGGCGACCACAGGCGCTAGCGCCGCTGGTAGGTGTTCTGCAACTCGTCCCGCACCACGACAGCAACGCCCTTGGCTTCCAGTCGATAGTCGGCATCGAGAATCCGGGTCGAGTAGCGCCAGCCCTCGGGCAGGTTCAGGCGGCTGCCCAGGTCCGGCAGGTCCGCCAGGCTGAGCGCGGGATCGACCATCTGGGCATAGGACTGCATCATATAGACATGGCCCTGCGGGTCGGTGAGCTCGAACACCGGCTTGCCGGCGGCAAAGACAAACACCGTGTCGCGGTCGACCTCCTGCGGGGCATAGCTCTCCTCGGTCATGCCGCCAAACAGCTTGCGCTCCAAAGTGGCGCGCTGCGTCATTGCGATGGTGCCGAACATGGTCGGCGCGCTGGCGATGGATTCGCCGCGCCCCTCGATGCCGTCGATCGTCCAGTGCCGGGGACCGTTCTTGAGCACCGCCGTGACCCCCAGCGCGCTCTTGAGGGCGTCGGCATCGAGCGCGCTCCATGCCTCCGCCGGGCAGTCATTGAGCCCGATAGTGTTATAGACGGTCACCTTGAGCGCCAGCATCTGCCGTTCCACGGTCAGGATTTCGCAATAGCGATCATCAAAGATCCCGCTCGCGCCGCCTGTCGAGACGTCATTGGCATGGGCAAAGGCTGGGGCAAACACCAGTCCCGCCAGAAGCGCGACGGTGGCAAGGTTTGGGTTCAGGAGCGGCATTGTGTCCTCGTGGGCTGTGGTCCTCACCCTTGACTCTAGGGGGCTGCCGGGGGCTAGGCTACTCGGGTTTCAGGCAGCTGCCGCTGCGAAAGAGCTTTGCATAGGGTATTGGAATGAAACGAAAAATACCCCGCCAGCAACGGGCAATCTCGGCGGTGGACATCACCCTGGAGGCTACTGCTCAGCTTCTGGAGCAGTCCCTTGACGGTCATGTCACCACCAATCACGTTGCGGCCCGGGCCGGCTATTCGGTTGGCACGATCTATCGCTATTTTGCCGACAAGAATGCCATCTTCGAGGCCATGATCCGGTCCGAACTGGCGCGCCAGGAAGCGCAGGTCGCCGCCCGGCTCGCCGATCCGGACATCACGACCGTCGAAGGCTTTGCCCGCGTTCTGGTGGCGGCAGCCCTTACGCCCTTCAAGGGCCGGGTCAAGGTGCGGCGCGCGCTGATGCTGGCAGCAGCGAGCCGGCGCGATCTTGCGGCCCTTCTGGATGACACGCTGGATCGCCTGACCGAGCTGTTCGTTGAGGCCGTGCGCAGCCGCGCTGCCGACTGTGTTCGCGTCCCCCCCGCAGCCGGTCGCCATGCCATGCTGCGTGGCGTTATCGCGGCCACCCGCTCGGCAGCCCTGGCCAAGCCGCATCTGCTGGATGACCCCGATTTCGAAACCGAGCTGGTCCGCTCCCTGGTGCAGGCCTTTCGCTAGCTAGTTGCACGCGCTTCCGCCGCAGACGGGGGAGCGGATGGTCAGCCGCCGCGCTTTCCCCTATGGTGCCGCGCGTTGTTCCGTTTCCGCTTTCTCCCGTGTCGCCCTCCGCCCGTCTCCAAGCCACTCTCGATCTGCTGCATGAAACCGATACCGTCGCCGGCCCCGCCGACGCCGTTGTTTCGGCTTGGTTTCGTGCCCGCCGCCCCATTGGCGACGATGACCGCGGCCAGATCATCGAACTCTTCTATGCGCTGCTGCGCCACCATGCGCGGCTGGGCTGGTGGTTGGCCGGGCAGGGCGCTGAAGATCATCCGCGCAGCCGGTTGCTCGTCTGGCTGGTGCTGGGCACGGGTCGCACGCCGGCCCAGGTCGCGGCCCTGTTCACCGGCAGAAATGCCGAGCCCGCCGCGCTCACCGAGCCGGAACGCAGCCTTCTGACAAGGCTCCAGGGCAAGCCGATCGACCATCCCGCCATGCCAGACCCGGTGCGCGTTGAATGCCCCGATTGGGCGGAGGCCCCGTTGCAGCGCCGCTTCGGCACGGCCTTCGGCCCCGAAATGGCTGCCATGCTCACCGGCGCGCCGCGCGATCTGCGCGTCAATACCATCAAGGCCAACCGCCCGGCCATGCTGTCGGCGCTGCGGGCCATGGGCCTGCGCGCTGAGCCGACGCCCCTGGCGCCCCAGGGCATTCGCCTCGACGAGAGCCTGTCGCTGGCGCGCCTGCCCATGCTGAAGTCTGGCGAAGTCGAGATTCAGGACGAGGGCTCGCAATTGGTGGCCCTGCTGGTCGATGCCCATCCGGGCGATCGTGTGGTCGATTTCTGCGCCGGCGCCGGCGGCAAGACCCTCGCCATGGCCGCCCAGATGGCCAACAAAGGCCATGTCGTCGCCTGTGACGTCATGGAAGGCCGCCTCAAGCGCGCTGCCGAGCGCTTCCGCCAGGCCGGCATCCATAATGTGCAGACCCGGCTGCTCTCCAGCGAAACCGACAAATGGGTCAAGCGCCACAAGGCCGGCTTTGACCGCGTGCTGGTCGACGCCCCCTGCAGCGGCACCGGCACCTGGCGGCGCAATCCCGACGCCCGCTGGCGCGCCATGGCCGGCTCACGCCTCGACAATCTGTTGCCATTGCAGGCGAAAATCCTCACCAGCGCCGCCCGCCTCGTCCGCCCCGGCGGGCGCCTGGTCTATGCTACCTGTTCGCTGCTGATCGAGGAAAACGAGGACCAGGTCGCCGCCTTCCTCGCCGCCCATCCCGATTTCCACATCATCCCGCTCCCCCAGGCTGCGCCCGACCTTGCCGGCTCGGCCCACCCCGACTTCCTGTCACTGACGCCAGCCCAGCACGACACAGACGGCTTCTTCGCCGCCGTGCTGCAGCGTCGCATGGCCGACCCGGACTAATCCGCCTCTATCCACCCCACGGGTGCGCGCCAGCCGCCTAGGCGCACCGCGGCCTTTTTGGCCGCCTGACCGGCTGTTGCTCACAACCTTCGCAGGCATGACCCTGCCCGGACTGCGCTGAAACCGACCGGCCCGCGCCAGACCCCGTCACATTACCAAGAATTAAAGAGTAAGCACATTCGAATATGCTTATAAATAAACAGGTGCCGCGAAGACTCGGGGCACGGAATTTCAAGGAGATCAAAAAGTGACCCACCACATCAATGCAGTGATCGTCTTGTCTCTGGCTGCCACCTTTGCCGCGCCGCTAGCGAGCACCACCACGGTGTCTGCTGGCGAAGCACTCCCGCAGACCGTGCAGGCGGCGCTGACCTCAGCGCTAATGGACGAATACCACGCCGAAGCATTCTATAGCGCCGTTCTGGAACGCTTCGGTCAGGTTCGTCCTTTTGCCAATATCATCGGTTCCGAACAGTATCATGCCAGCAAGGTTGCCGCGCTCATGACGGCCTATGGCATGGACGTTCCGGCGAACACGCAGCTCGGTTCCGCCGAGATCGCCGCCGCCGTTCCCGCGACACTCGGCGCTGCCTGCGCAATAGGTGTTCAGGCCGAAATCGCCAATGCAGCGCTCTACGATGATAACCTGCTGCCGGCTGTCAGCGGCTTCAACGATATCACTGTGGTTCTCGAATACCTGCGCGATGCCTCGCAGAACAACCACTTGCCGGCTTTCCAGCGTTGCGCCGTGTGAGGTCTGGACTTTGCAACCTGACGCGGGCTGCCGGGCGCAGCCCGCTCCGACGCCCCTTTCAACCGGCGATGGCGCCATTCGCCCGCTAGCCCAGCAAAAAGCCCGCAGCGGGGGCTGCGGGCTGGGGTGTGTGGGGCAGGGTGAACCAGCCTATTGTGCGGCCACCAAAGCGGCCAGTTTGGCCGGAATGGCGATAACGTCGCGGATGGTCTGGACGCGCTCGGGCGTATAGTACCCGTCCACGTCGAGCATGTTCACCGTGCCGACCAGCTCGCCGCCGATCACCACTGGCATGTTGACCACGCTCTGGCAGCCCAGGGAGTCGATCAGCTCGTAGTCGGGGAAAACCTTGGCGATATCGGCAATGGTATTGGCGACGAAATAGCGGCGCTCCTTGTGCACGATGTCGAACCAGCTGTCATAGCGGATCGGCTTGGTGCCCGAGGTCGGGTAGTTCTTGGGGTCGCTGGTATAAGCCCGGCGCGCCACCTCGGCCTGCATGTCCACCGTCATATAGGTGAACAGCTTTGTGCCCACGGTGGCCTCGGTCAGCGCCTGCAGCGCCGCGAAAGCTTCGTCGGCGCCCTTGGCCTTGGCAATGGCGGCATCAAACGCCGCGATGGCCTGGGAATAGTCAGTCATAGTTTGGTCCTTGGTCTCGTCCGTCTGTGGGTTGCCCCACCTGACCTCCCCGGGAGGGGGGAGGAATTGTCCTGTCTCTGTCAGTCCGTGCCGCTGGCTTTTCAGGGAACTGCTCGGTTGGGCCGGGGCGGGTGCAATCTAGGCCACGCCGTCCAGCAGGCCGGCCCGACCCTCGGTCGCCGCCAGCAGTTCGCGGGAATAGGGCTCAACCAGCGCCTCGCGCTTGAGCAGGTCGACAGCGGCGACCTCCACGATCCGACCATGCCGCATCACGGCCAGCCGGTCGCAGAGGAAGCTCACCACCGGCAGATTGTGCGTCACCACCAGATAGGTGAGGCCCTGTTCGCGCCGGAGGCGTTTGAGGAGGTTGAGGATTTCCGCCTGCACGCTGACGTCGAGCGCCGAGGTCGGCTCATCGAGCAGCAGCACCTTGGGCTCCAGCATCAGCGCCCGGGCGATGGCGACGCGCTGGCGCTGCCCGCCCGAGAGCTGGTGCGGAAAGCGGAAGCGGAAGCGCCGGTCGAGCCCGACGGCGGTCAGCACCTCTTCGACCCGCTTGTCGCGATTGCCGATGCCGTGAATGGCCAGCGGTTCGCTGAGGGTCGCGTCAATGGTCTTGCGCGGATGCAGCGAGCCATAGGGGTCCTGAAACACCATCTGGCATTGCGCCGCGACGGCGCGCTCGACGCCATGGCTGCGGGCACGGCCCAAGAGTTCAATGGTGCCGGTCCACTCGGGCGCCAGCCCGGCGATGGCGCGCAGGATGGTCGATTTGCCCGAGCCGCTTTCGCCCACCAGCGCAAAGCTCTCGCCTTCGGCAATGTCGAGCGTGACGCCATGCACCACGGTGGTGTCGCCATAGGAAATGCTGAGATTGTCCAGCCGGATCGCGCTCATGTGCCTGCCCATTGGCTGCGGTCGAGCACGGGCAGCTCGTCGCGGGTTTCATTGATCACCGGCATGGCTGCCAGGAGCCCCCGCGTATAGGGGTGCTGCGCCTGCTCAAGCTGGCCGGCGGCGCATTCTTCCACCACCGTGCCGGCATTCATGACGAGGATGCGGTCGCAATAGCGGCTGACAAGGTTCAGGTCATGGCTGATCAGGATCAGCCCCATGCCCTTGGCCGTCACCAGATTGTCGATGATGTCGAGCACCTGCGCCTGCACGCTCACGTCGAGCGCCGAAGTCGGCTCGTCTGCGATCAGCAGCTCGGGGCCGGGGATCAGCATCATGGCGATCATGATGCGCTGGCCCATGCCGCCCGACACTTCGTGCGGATAGAGCCCGGCCACGCGCTTGGGGTCGTTGATGCGCACGGCCTCCAGCATGGAGAGCATGCGATCGCGCACTTCGCCGCGCCCGAGCTTTTCATGCGTCACCACGGCCTCGGCGATCTGCGCGCCAATGGTCATCACCGGGTTGAGCGAGAACTTGGGGTCCTGCATCACCATCGAGATGCGGGCGCCGCGAATGGCCCGCATCTGCTTTTCGGTCTGCTGGGTCAGGTCGATGCCGTCGAAGTCCATGCGGTCGGCCGTCACCAGGCCCGGCTTGCGGATCAGCTTGAGAATGGCGCGGCCGGTCATCGACTTGCCCGAGCCGCTTTCGCCCACAATGCCCAGTCGCTCGCGGCCCAGATCGAAGGATATGCCTTTGACCACCTCGACCCGCCCGCGATGGGTGGGAAAGCTGACGCGCAGGTTCTTGACGGAAAGCATCGGTGCCATCACTTGCCCTCGCTCTTGGGGTCGAGCACGTCGCGCAGCCCGTCGCCGAGGAAGCAGAAGCCCAGGCTCACGATGATGATGGCAAAGCCCGGCATGGTCGCCACCCACCATTGGTCGAGGATGAAGGTGCGGCCGCGGCTGATCATGGCGCCCCACTCGGGCAGCGGCGGCTGCGCGCCCAGGCCAATGAAGCCCAGGCCCGCCGCGGTGAGGATCACCCCGGCCATGTCGAGCGTCACGCGGATGATCATCGAAGAGGTGCAGAGCGGCAGTACGTGGCCGACGATGACGCGCAGCGGGGAGGCGCCCTGCATCTGCACAGCGGCGATGAACTCCGAGCTGCGGATAGTTAGCGTTTCGGCGCGGGCGATGCGGGCATAGGCCGGCCAGGAGGTGATGGCGATGGCGATAATGGCATTGTTGATGCCCGGCCCCAGGGCCGCGACGAAAGCCAGCGCCAGGATCAGCTTGGGCATGGAGAGAAAAATGTCGGTGATGCCCATCAGCACGCGATCGGTCCAGCCGCCGAAATAGCCGGCCACCGCGCCGAGCAGCAGGCCAAGCGGCGCCGAGATCAGCGCCACCAGGCCCACGATGGTCAGGGTGATCTGGCTGCCCCAGATAACGCGCGAGAAGATGTCGCGGCCCAGCTCATCCGTGCCCATCCAATGGGCGCCCGAGGGCGGCGCCAGGCGATTGGCCAGATCCTGCCCGGTGGCCGAATAGGGCGCCAGCCACGGCGCCAATAGGGCCGTGAGCACGAGAATGAGGATAATCAGCCCGCCCAGCACGGACAGGGGATTGCGCAGCAGCGCGGTGAACACCCGATAGGCCCGGCCGGCATTGGCCTGCAGCCGCGAATGCGGCGAATCTTCCAGCAACCAGTCACGCGTGCTCATCAGCGGGCCCTCGGGTCGAGGACGCGGTAGAGCACGTCCGAAATCTTGTTGATGAAGATGAACACGGCGCCGATCACCAGCGTCGAGCCCAGCACGGCATTCATGTCGGCATTGAGCAGGGCCGTGGTCAGATAATTGCCGATGCCGGGCCAGGAAAACACGGTCTCGATCATCACCGAGCCTTCGAGCAGCCCGGCATAGCTGAGGCCGATGACCGTGATCAGCGGCACGCGGATGGGGTTGAAGGCATGGCGCCAGATCACCAGACGCTCCGGCACGCCCTTGACCCGGGCGGTGGTGACGAACTCCTGGCTGAGCTGGTCCAGCATGAAGCTGCGCGTCATGCGGGCAATATAGGCCAGGCTGAAAAAGCCCAGCACCGAGGCCGGCAGCACCAGATGCGTCACGGCATTCCAGAAGATCTCGATCTCACCGGCGAGGAGACTGTCGACCAGCAACAGGCCGGTGACCGGATGCACGAGGCCATCGTAGAAAATATCCAGACGCCCCGGGCCGCCCACCCAGCGCAGGCGCGCATAGAACAGCGCCAGCCCGACCAGACCCAGCCAGAAGGCCGGCATCGAATAACCCAACAGGCCCACCACCCGGATGATCTGGTCGATGATCGAGCCCTGGCGGCTGGCCGCGATCACGCCCAGCGGCACGCCGAGCACCACGCCGATGATGATGCCGATGGTGGCCATTTCCAGCGTTGCCGGGAAGAAGCGGCTGAGATCCTCGACCACGCTGCGCCCGGTGCTGACCGACTGGCCGAGATCGCCGGAAAAGACGTTCAGCACATAGTGCACGAACTGGATCGGCAGCGGCTGGTCGAGGCCCATGGCGACGCGCGCCGCCTCATAGACCTCGGTGCTGGCGCGATCGCCCACCACGGCCAGCACGGGATCGATCGGGATCACCCGGCCGATGAAGAAGGTGATGGCCAACAGGCCCAGAAAGGTCAGCAGAACCGTGGCCACAAAGCCAAGGATGGCCAGAAGGCGGCGTCTGGTTCTGCGGCTGGCAGCGCCGGCGACCTCAAGGGTGGCGGCAGTCGTCGGGTTCTGGCTCAAGCGTGTTTCCTGTTGAGAAACAAGGTTCTACACCCGCAGATTGACTCTTCTGCAGATTGTGAAGCCCCTCACATTTCGCTTCCACCATACAGAAAACTTTGCTTATATCAAAAAAATTTTGGTGGTTTGATGACAAGTGCAGCGCTGACCAAAACTGATCCGCAGGGCCACCCCAGGGTAGGCGCCCTCATTCGCGCCCGTCGTCGCCAGCAGCATATGACGCTGGAGGCGCTGGGCAAAGCCGCCGAGGTTTCGGTGGGCTATCTCAGCCAGGTCGAGCGCGATCATGCCACGCCATCGCTGGGCACGCTGGCCCAGATCGCCGCCGCGCTGGGCGTGGGCATCGACTATTTCGTGTCGGCGCCCACGGCCAAGACGGCGCTGACCCGGGCAGGGGAGCGCAACCGCTTTTCTCTCGACGGCTCGTCCATCATCTATGAGCGCCTGGGTACCGACTTTCCCGGCAACATGCTCTCCAGCTTCGTCATGGAAGTGCCGCCCGGCTATCGCTCCGAGACCGTGGCGCATGAGGGCGAGGAAATCCTCTATGTGCTCGAAGGTGCCATCACCCAGCGGCTCGATGGCGACGAGATGATCATGAGCGCCGGCGACAGCCTGCATTTCCGCGGCAATCGCCCCCATTCGTGGTCCAACCACACCGACAAGCCCGCGCGCCTCCTCTGGACCGGCACGCTTGCCCTTTTCCGCTCATCGGCCAAGCCCTCGCGCCAGGCCGCTGCGGTTGCCAAACCCGGCCTGCGGCCGGTGAAGAACAAGAAGATCGTCAAACTCCAGGAGAAACGCTGATGAAACTCTTCCGCGCAGCCTTGCTGGCGACGGCGCTGGCACTGCCTCTGGGCAGTGTCGCCGCTATCGCCGCCACGCCTGCCGACGCCCTTGTCGTCGCGCAGAACATCGATGACATCGTCGCCCTCGATCCGGCCCAGGCCTACGAGTTCACGTCCGGCGAGATCAACACCAATGTGTATGATCGCCTGGTGGGCTATGAAGCCGAGGACACCACGGTGCTGGCGCCGGGCCTGGCCACCGAATGGGTGGCCGATGACGCCGCCAAGACCATCACCTTCACCCTGCGCGACGCCAAGTTTGCCTCCGGCAATCCCGTCCGCCCCGAAGACGTGGTGTTCTCCTTCACCCGCGTGATCAAGCTCAACCTGACCCCGGCCTTCATTCTCACCCAGCTCGGCTGGACCCCTGAGAACATCGCCGACATGGTCACCATCGATGGCAACAAGGTCATCGTGAAGTATGAGGGCGATTTCTCCTCCGCCTTCGTGCTCAACGTGCTGGCCTCGCGCCCGGCCTCCATCGTCGATGAAGCGCTGGTGATGGCCAATGAAACCGCTGGCGACATGGGCAATGCCTGGCTGAACACCCATTCGGCCGGTTCGGGCCCCTTCGTGATGACCGATTTCCGCCCCGCTGAAATCGTCCGCCTCACCGCCAATGAAAACTACTTCCGTGGCGCCCCCGCCATGAAGCAGATCCTGATCCGCCATGTTGCCGAAGCCGCCACCCAGCAGCTGCTGCTGAGCTCGGGCGACGTCGACATCGCCAAGAACCTGACCCCGGACCAGATTGCGGGCCTCTCGGCTGACACCATCAAGGTGGAAACCTATCCCCAGGCTGCCGTGCACTTCCTCTCCTTCAACCAGAAGGACGAAGACCTGACCCCGCCGGCCGTCTGGGAAGCCGCGCGCTACCTGGTCGACTATGATGGCATGACCCAGTCCTTCCTCAAGGGCCAGATGGAAAAGCACCAGGCCTTCTGGCCCAAGGGCTTCCCCGGTTCCTATGACGAGACCCCGTTCAGCCTCGACGTCGAAAAGGCCAAGAAGATCCTGGCCGACGCCGGCATCAAGACGCCGATCAATGTCACGCTCGACGTGATCAACGCCGCGCCCTTCACCGATATGGCACAGTCGCTGCAGGCCACCTTTGCCGAAGCCGGCATCAACTTCGAGATTCTCCCGGGCACCGGCGCCCAGGTGATCACCAAGTACCGCGAGCGCACCCACCAGGCCATGCTGCTGTATTGGGGCCCCGACTTCATGGACCCGCACTCCAACGCCAAGGCCTTCGCCTATAACTCCGACAACTCGGACGCTACCTACACCGCCACCACCACCTGGCGGAATGCCTGGGCTGTTCCGGATGCGCTGAACAAGGAAGTCACCGCCGCTCTGGCCGAGCCCGATCAGGCCAAGCGCAACGAGCTCTACATCGACATCCAGAAGCAGACGCAGGCGTCCTCGCCCATCGTCATCATGTTCCAGGCCGCGCTGACCATCGCCATGGCCAACAATGTCGAAGGCTATGTCAACGGCGCGACCTCGGACTTTGTCTATTATCGCCTCGTGACCAAGTAGTCCGCACCAAGCAATCGGCCGGCGCCTCCGGGCGCCGCGCCCACCACACGACAGTGTCCCCAAGCCATTGTCGTATCGGGGCCGGACCTCCTCCCTTTCGTGGCCCGGCCCCATTTGACTTGCCCCGGGCCATCACCGCCCCGTAAACGGTCACAGCGGCCCACCGCGCCCGCCCACTGCCGACTCCCTTTCCAGCATCGAGCCCACCATGAACGCCACTCTGCAAACCCGCCTCGCCAATCTGCGTGCCCGCATGGCGGCCACCGCGACCGATCTGGTGGTCATCGGGCCCTCGAGCCACATGCTCTACATGGCCGACCTGTCCCCGCATGGCGACGAGCGCCCGGTGCTGCTGATGATCAGCCAGAGCTTTGCCGGTTTCCTGATGCCCGCGCTCAATGTCGACAGCGCCCGCCAGCATACCGACCTGCCGTTCTTCCCCTGGGCCGATGCCGACGGCCCGGCCGCTGCGCTGGCCGAACTGATTGCCGCCACCGGCATTGACCGCACGGCGCCCTCCATCGTTCTGGACGAAACCATGCGCGCCGATTTCGCGCTGCTGGTGCTCGATACGCTGCCCGGCGCCAGCCGCCGCTTCACCAATGACACGGTGGGCTATCTGCGCTCGCGCAAGGACGCGGCTGAGTATGACGCGCTCAAAAAGAGCGCTGTGCTCAACGATGCCGCCATGGCCGCCGGCTTTGCCGCGCTGCGCCCGGGCATCACCGAGCGCGAAGTGGCTACCGTCATCCGCGATTTCTACAAGGCCAATGGCGCCACCACCGAGTTCTGCTCGGTGTGCTTTGGCCCCAATGGCGCTTTCCCGCATCACCACACCGGCGAGACCAGGCTGGCCGAGGGCGATGCCGTGCTGATCGACACCGGCGCACGCATCTATGGCTACCCCAGCGACATGACGCGTGTCGGCTTCTATGGCACCGCACCCGAGGGCTTTGGCCAGATCCACTCGATCCTTGACCGCGCCGTCGAGGCCGCCATCGCCGCTGCCAGGCCGGGCACCCCGGCCAGCGCCGTGGACAAGGCCGCCCGCGATGTCATCACCGCCGCCGGTTATGGCCCCAATTTCCTGCACCGCACCGGCCATGGTCTGGGCATCGACATCCACGAGACGCCCTATATCACCGCCACCTCCGACACAGTGCTCGAAGAGGGCATGGTGTTCTCCATCGAGCCGGGCATCTACCTGCAGGGGCGCTTCGGCCTGCGGCTTGAGGAGATCGTCATCATCCGCAATGGCGTCGCCGAAATCCTCTCCGACATGCCCCGCAGTGCCGTGGCGGTGGGCTGATGCCTGCGACCGGCACCCAGCCGCCCGTCCTCACCACAGACCGGCTGATCCTGCGCCCGCACACGGCCGATGACTTTGCCGCCTGCTGCGCCCTCTGGGCCGACCCTGAGGTCACTCGTTTCATCGGCGGCCGCGCGAGCACACCCGAGGAAGTCTGGGCGCGGCTGCTGCGCTATGCCGGGCTCTGGTCACTGCGCGGTTACGGCTATCTCCTGGTGACCGATCGCGCGACGGGCGCCTTGGTGGGCGAAGTGGGGCTGGCAGATTTCCAGCGCGACATCACCCCGGCCTTTGGCACGACGCCCGAGGCTGGCTGGGTGCTGCTGCCGCAGTATCATGGCAAGGGCCTGGCCCGCGAAGCGCTCCAGGCGCTGCTGGCCTGGGCCGATCGCCATTTCGCCCGCACCGTGTGCATGATCGATCCGACCAATGCCCCCTCGCTGGCCCTGGCGGGGCGGCTCGGCTACGCCGAATATGCCCGCACCAGCTACAAGGACCACGCCACCATTCTGCTCGAGCGCGGGGCGTCTGCCACCTAGGCGCGCAGCAGCGGGGCATTGCCCGCCACGTTACGCTCCAGCACCAGCACCCCATCGACCACGCGCAGCTTGCCATGGTGGATCGCCGTGCGCCGTGCCGCGATATCGGGCGGGCCCTCGGCCTGGCTGTGCTCGTTCCATTCCGGATGGGTGAAATAATATAGTACGGCGTGCTCCCCCACCACGACGACATCGGCATGGCGCGCCAGCCGCTTGTCGTCGCCGGCCAGCCCCGGCACATCGCCAATCAGCCCCTGCCATTGCCAGTTGCGTGCATCGCTGGAGCGATAGACGCCCTTACCGCGCCACTCGTCCACGATCATCCAGTGCCAGCCGCCCAGCACGAAGACATTGGGGCCCTCATGGCCGCGCCCGCCCTTGTCGCCGGGGATCACCTCGCCCTCGACGGTCCAGTCCATCAGGTTCGGGCTCGTCGCCGCCCAGGTGGCGGAATGGTTGTTCTCGTCCTTGTACCACAGGCGCCACAGCCCATCGGGGCAGGGCGCCACGGCAGCGTCGATCACCCGCGGGCTGCTCAGCGTCAGCGGCCCGACGCGGGTCCAGGTGCTGAGGTCCGGGCTGGTGTAATGCACAATGGTGCGCGGCACGCCCGGCCAGTCAGAGGGTATGCCGGAAATATAGCTGAGGAACATGTGATACTGCCCCAGCGCATAGATCACCTCGGGCGCCCAATGCGTATTGCCGCCCGGCACATCGCCGGGGGCGTCGAGGCCCGCCACCGTGCCGCGATAGCTCCAGCTCGCGCCGTCATCCACCGACACCGCCACCCCGATAGGACAGCCATGGATCCAGGTAAATTTCGGCCCCGGCGTGCTCGGTCGCCGATTGGTGTAGAACATCCACCATTCGTTGCTGCCCTCGCGGCGGATTACGGTGGGGTCCGCCGCGCCATCCTCGATCGGGTCGCGAAATATCGCCGTGCTCATCCTGCTCGCTCCTGATGTGTCCCGGGGGACCGATGGACGGCGGGCAGGGCGCCCGTCAGTCCACCAGCCCTGGGCCCTTGATGGTGATCGCCACGCCATAGGCATGGCTGGCGCCGTCCGGCAGGCGGACATGCAGCCCACGCGCGTCGCGCGTGAAGTCCAGCGGCGCATCCTGGCCGACGACCTCGACGCGCTCGACACGCCCAGCGCCGTGCGGCCCGCCTTCGGCAAGGCTACTGAGGCTCAGTGTGCCGCTGGCCGCGCCCAGCGTCAGCGCATTGAGTGCGTCGCCGCTGGTGGTGAAGCGGATATCGGCCGCGGTGAAGGCCTTGGCCTTGTCCTCGCCGAACATGCCCGAATTGACCTGGGTCGGGCCTTCGCCCGCCACCCGCCAGGGCCGGCTGCCAAAGATCGCCGCGCCAAAGCGCCGGTTCCAGTCGCCCACGCCCTCAACGATGGCGCGCTCCTGGCTGTCGATGCTGCCATCGCCCATGATCGGCACGCTCAGCAGCAGATTGCCATTCTTGGCCACCACGTCGCACAGCCTATGGATCACCGCTGCAGCGCTGACATAGCTCTTGGTCTCGAACAGCTCGCGCTTGTAGTGCCAATTGCCGATGCAGGTGTCGGTCTGCCAGGGATAGGCCTGGATCTCGGCGCGGAAGCCGCGTTCGACATCCTCCACCACGGCGCCCTGGCGCTCGACCGGCAGCTCCTTGGTGTTGATCACCGCCTGCAACTGCCCGCCATTCCAGCCCATCGAGGCATTGTAGAAATGCGCGGCGATGTCGAGCCCGGCCTGGCCCAGCGGCAGGTCGTAATTGTCGAAATAGATCAGGTCCGGCTGGTAGCTGTCGATCAGGTCCTTGCAGCGCCGGTACCAGTCGGTGACATAGCCGGGGTTGTTGGGCGGCAGCGCCTCGGTCCACACCAGATCATTGGCCTCGTGCCAGGCATTGGCCTCGGCAATCGATGTGATGCCGTCGGGCATGGGCATGCTGGGGCCGGTGTAGAGATCTTTTGGGTCCAGCCCCTCCCACCAGGTGCCAATGCCATCGGCCTTGGTGCGGCGCCAGGCGTCATAACGCTCGCCGGCGCGCGGCCCTTCGGGATCATAGCCATAGGCGGTCTGGTACCAGTGCCAGGCATGGGCGCCATGGTTGGAGACGCCGAACTTGAGCCCGCGCGCCCGGGCCTTTTGCGCCCAGATGCCGACGATGTCGCGCTTGGGGCCAATATTGACGCTGTTCCAGCCGTGCCAGGCGGAGTCATAGCAGTCCAGATTGTCGTGGTGATTGGCCAGCGCCACGAAATAGCGCGCCCCGGCGGCCTGGTAGAGATCGAGCAGGGCGTCGGGGTCCCAATTGTCGGCCGTCCACTGGTTCTCGATGTCGAGAAAGCCCACGTCGGCCGGATGGCCATAGTTGGCGCGGTGGAAATCGGACTGCTTGTCGCCCTGGATATACATGTTGCGGGCATACCAGTCGCCCGCGCCCGGCTGGCTCTGCGCGCTCCAATGCGCCCAGATGCCGAACTTGGCGTCCCTGAACCAGTCCGGCACCACATAATTGGCCTTCAGCGACGCCCAATCGGGCGCGAAGGGGCCTGTGGCCACGGCGGTATCCGCCGCAGGCCGGGGCTTGGAAGGACGGGGGCTGCTCATGCGGACTCCTGGGACGTAAGATAGTTCGAGTGACGAACTATCTATACGCGATCATAGGTCCTGACCATCCGCCCGTCGGGACGATCCACAAGCCGGCCCGGCCGGCGAACCAGCTCATTGGCCAGCTCGACCATGGCCGGATCGGTGGCCAGCTTGCCATCGCCCGCGTCTTCGGTGGAGAGCACGCTGGCCTTGAGCAGGCGCGAATAGGGATGCTCGGGATTGTCCAGCACCGTGCGGGCATCACCCATCTCCACGATCCGTCCGCGCTGCATGATGATCAGCCGGTTGGAGATGTAATAGGCCGTCGCCAGATCGTGGGTGATATAGATCACCGACACGCCCAGGTCATCGCGCAGGCTCTTGAGCAGGTTGACGATGCTCATGCGCAGGCTCGCGTCCACCATGCTCACCGGCTCGTCGGCCACCAGCAGCGGCGGATTGGGGATCAGTGCCCGCGCGATGGCGGCGCGCTGCAACTGCCCGCCGCTCATCTCATGCGGATAGCGGCCGCGCACTTCCGCCAGGCTCAGGCCCACCTTCTGCAGGGCACCATCCATGGCGCCGTCGAGATCGTCGCGGCTTTTCAACTTGAGGAAACGCTTGGCCGTCGATTCCAGATAGCGATCCACCCGCTTGAGCGGATTGAACGCCTCAAAGGGGTTCTGGAACACCGGCTGCACCTTGGCCATGAACTCAAGGCGTTCCTGCCGCCCCACACGATGGCTCACCGTCTTGCCGGCAAAGCTGATCTCGCCGCTCGTGGGCAATTCCAGCCCCAGGATCATGCGGGCCAGCGTGGTCTTGCCCGAGCCGGATTCCCCAATGATGGTGAAAATCTCCGGCTTGTCCGACGACAGCGTCAGATTGGCATCCTGCACCGCATCGACCACGCGCCGGCCCATCAGGCCACCGGTGGCAAAGCGCTTGTTGACATTGCGAACGTCCAGCAAAGTGCTCATGCCATCACCCCATGGGCGGCGTGCGGACTGACCAGCGGCTGCACATCCTGCCAGCGCCAGCAGGCGGTGCGATGGTCCTTGCCCACGGTCTCGAGCGGCGGCACTTCGGTGCGGCACTTGTCCACGGCCAGCGGGCAGCGCGGATGGAAGCGGCAGCCCTTGGGCGGATCGGCCAGATTGGGCGGCCGCCCCTCCAGCGCCGGGCGCTGGGTGGTGTCGCCAATGCGCGGCAGGCTGGCCACCAGATGAGCTGTGTAGGGGTGCTTGGGCGCAAAGAACATCTCGCGCGTCGGGCCTTCTTCCACCAGCCGGCCGGCATAGATGATGCCGACGCGGTCAGCCATATTGGCGTGTACGCTCATGTCGTGGGTGACGAAGATCACCGAGCTGCCCATGTCCTGCTGGATTTCGCGGATCAGCCCCAGCACTTCCTTTTGCACCACCACGTCGAGCGCCGTGGTGGGTTCGTCGGCAATGACGAATTCGGGGTGGCATACGGTGGCCAGTCCAATGGTCACACGCTGCCGCATGCCGCCACTGAGCTCATGCGGATAGGCGCGCAACACATCGGCCGGCAGCTTGAGCCGCTCGAGATGGTTCAGGATGCGCGCCCGATAGGCCTCGCCGGTCAGCCCCAGCGGCCGCATGGCGAAGTCCTCAAAAGTCTTGCCGATCCGGCGCAGCGGATTGAGCACGCTCATTGAGCCTTGCATGATGTAGCTCAGCCGGCGCCAGCGCACGGCCTCGATTTCCGCCGGACTGGCCGTGGCCACATCGATGGGACCGGACTTGAAGTCATACTTCACCGAGCCCGCCACAATGCGCAGTGGCGGTCGGATGGCGGCCGCGAGCACCTTGATAAAGCTGGTCTTGCCCGACGAGCTTTCGCCGGCGATGCCATAGACCTCGTTCTTGCGGATGGTCATTGTGATGTCATCGACGGCCCGCACTTCGCGGGTCACGCCGAAATAATTCATCTGGTAGTAGGCCTTCAGGCCGTCGACCTTGAGAAGATCCTGGGTCATGCGCAGAACGCTCCGGATACGCGAAGATCAGTCATTCGACAGCTTTCCCCGTGCAGGGCAGTACTGAATGACGCGAGGGGCGGCTTGGCTGATTGGTCCCTCATGCGCCCATCCTCCGCAGGCGGCTGCGCGGGTCGATGTATTCATTCATGCTGACGGCCAGCAAGAACAGGCCCAGGAAGGTCATCACGATCAGGATGACTGGAATGACGATCCACCACCACACGCCCACCACCATGGCCGAGTGGCTATTGGCCCAGTACAGCACCGTGCCGATGGTGGGATTGTTGATATTGGTGAAGCCCAGTACCGCCAGCGTGACCTCCAGGCCAATCGACCAAAGCATGTTGTTCATGAAGGTGGAGAACACGATCGGCATGACATAGGGCAGGTGCTCTTCGAGCAGGATCTTGCGGGTGCCCATGCCGGCAAACACGGCATGGCGGGTGAACTCGCGATGCTTGAGCCCCAGCGCCACCGAGCGGATGAGGCGGGCATCGAATGGCCAGCCAAAGCAAGCCATGATCAGCGCCAGCGTGAAGCTGTTCATGTCATTGCGCAGCACGAAGTAGAACAGCACCAGCACCGGAAAGATCGGCACGGCCACAAAGATATCGTTCACAAACATCAGGGCGCGGTCCACCCAGCCGCCGACGTAGCCGCTGAGCAGGCCCACCGTCAGGGAGATCACGCGCGAGATCACGGCCACGATAATGCCAAAGCTCAGCGAATTGCGCAGGGCGGTGCTGAGCTGCCAGAACATGTCCTGGCCGCGTGAATTGGTGCCAAACCAATATTGCGCCGAAGGCGGCTGGTCGGGGATGGTGATGTAGATCAGCGACGGATCGACCGGCGAGAAAAAGCTCAGCAGGGCGAACACCACGATAATGCTCACCAGTACCAGCCCGATGGCAAACTCGATGTTGTAGCGAATGAGGTCACGAAAAACGGCAAACATGGCTGGTTACTCCGCCCGCACACGGGGATCGAGCAGGGGATGGAGCAGGTCCACGATGAAGATAGCCAGGGCCACCGCGGTCACCGACACGGTCGAAACCGCCAGCACCAGGGTTGAGTCACCGGCATTGACCGCATCGATCAGCAGCGAGCCCAGGCCCGGATAGTTGAACACCTGTTCGGTAATCACGGTGCCCGAGAACACGCCGCCCAGTGCCATGGCCAATGCCGTCAGCTGTGGCACCAGGGCGTTGCGGATCACATAGCCATTCACGATCGTGGAGTGTTCCACGCCCGCCAGTTCGGCATAGGTGACATAGTCCTCGGTCACCACATTGGAGACCAGCGCCCGCATGCCGAGGAACCAGCCGCCAAAGCCCACCAGAACCAGAGACGCCGCCGGCAGGATCGCATGCTGCAGGATCGAGCTGATGAACGGCCAGTTCCAGCCCGGAATGACATTCATGGCAAACCCGCCCGAAATGGGGAGCACGGGCCAGAGAAAGCCGAAGATGATCAGCAGAATGAAGGCGACGATATAGTATGGCACCGGCTGGATGCCGATCGCCACGATGCCGAAGGCCTTCAGAAGCCTGTTGTTCTGGTAATAGCCGGCAAGGCCGCCCAGGAAATTGCCCACCACGAAAGTGATCAGCGTCGCCAGCGTCAGAAGGCCGACCGTCCAGGGCATCGCACGGCCAACCAGGACCATCGCCGGCGTCGGAAAGGCCAGCAGCGACGGCCCCAGGTCGCCCCGGAACAGGCGCAGCCAGAAGTTGAAGTATTGGTTGAGGATGGGTTCGTCCACGCCATAGAGCTCGGTCAGAGCCGCCCGCATGGCGATAATGGCCTCAGGCGCCGAGTTCGAGCGCGCCGTCATGCGCCCCAGCACCGCTTCCACGGGGCTGATGGGCGACAGATGTGTCACCAGGAATGTCGCCGACACGCCGAAAAAGATCACTGCCAGCAGTTGCAGCGTGCGTTTTCCCACAAACCAGAGATAGCTATTCATTCGGTCTCCTCAGCGGCCCGCCAACCCGGATATTCGGCATGGTTGTGGACCTGCAGTGCTGCCTGCCGCCTGGTCACCCCGGGGGCGATCAGATGGCATCACCCCCGGACATCGAGGGCGAGCCGGTGGGGGCATGTCCCCACCATCACAATTGCTTGGCCAGTGTGTCACGAAGTGGCCCGGCCCGTAGGCCGGACCACCCGGGAGGGACCGGTTACGAAACCGGCGTAATCTGGGTGAAGATATACTTCGCATTCGCCCAGTTGGTAACGGGGTTCGCATAGGGCTTGTCCGCATTCGGCCAGCCGGTCCAGTACCGGTTCGACTGAATGGAGAACACATTGTACGACATGATCGGGATGTTGGGCATTTCGTCCAGATGCAGCTTCACGAACTCATGGCCATATTCCAGGCTCTTGGGGTCGTTGAAGTCCACGGCACGCACCTTCTCGATGATCGCGTCCAGGCGTTCATCTTTCCAGCGCATCCAGTTGCGACCCGGCTGGATGGCCCCGACGTCGGCCACAAACTCGGAGTGGTAGCTGTCCAGGAAGAAGCTGATGTCGGGATGACCGCCCCAGGTCTCCACGGCCCAGGCGATATTGCACTCATAATTGCCAGCGCCCTGGCGATCCCAGCTGTCGGTGGCGATTTCTGCCGTCGCCTGCACACCGGCCTGCGCCCACAACTGGGCAACAATCACGCCAAGCCGGCCGATCACACCTTCCTGGGGCACCATCACCGAGAAGGCGAAGGGCTGCCCGTCGGGCATCATCCACTGGTTGCCGTTCTTGGTGAAGCCGGCCGCCGTCAGCAGCTCGCCAGCCGCTTCCAGATCCTGCTTCCACCAGCCGTAGCCGAAGGAGTTGCGGATTGCGGTCTCGTCGGTCGGCACCTGATCGCCGAACTGCGGCCGCACCATTTCGGCAATCTGCAGGCCGATCGTGGGATCGTATGGCTTGACCTTGCGGGTGCCGGTGTCGATCTCGTAATTTATCAGATAGTCCTGCAGCGGCGCATGGTAGTCGCGCGGATGCGTGCCGGTCGGCGGGATCGAGATCGCCGACAGCGTTGCCGCGCCGCGATAGCTGGCCATGCTCATGGCCTTGGCGTCGAGCATCAGCGCCAGGGCCCAGCGGACCCGCTTGTCCTGGAACTTGGGGTTCTGATGATTGAAGATCATCATCGGCAGGGTCGGATCGGGGTGCGCATAGGGGAAGCCGGGGAACCAGCCCTGGACCTGCGGATCGTCCTTGGTGATCGAGAACGTGCCTTCCGGCGACAGATCGTGGATCATGTCCAGATTGCCGTTGCGCATCTCGATCAGGCGATTGTCGGTCGAGATATTGTTCCGGTAGATCACATACTTTGGCTTGGGTTCGCCAACCAGACCCATGGTGGTCTTGTCCCAGTCGGCGCGCTTTTCCCACACATACCAGGTGCCGTTCGGATCGGACGAGTGCAGCGTGTAGGGCCCCAAGCTGAGCGGGGGATTGTAGTCGAACGACAGGATGTCCTCGACCTTTTCGAACACATGCTTGGGCATGATCCAGGCGCCGTTCCAGCGCACGCAGAACGTGCCGTGGAAGCGCGAATTGGGCGCCTGCAGCTTGAAGTGGACGGTGTATTTGTCCGGGGCGGTGACTTCGGCAACCTGGGTCGAGAAGGCGCCGCTCCAGGTCAGGCCGGGCGTCTCCATCTGCTTTTGCACGGTGTAGACCACGTCATCGGCGGTGAACTCGACGCCGTCGCTCCACAGGATGCCCTGGCGCAGCTTGACGGTCATTTCGGTGAAGTCGGCATTGTACTCCCACGGGCCTTCGGCCAGCGAGTAGTAGATAGCGTTTTCGCTCTTTTCGGGGATGCCGGCATCGGGGTCGATGAACCAGAGCGTATCCATGGTCAGCTGGTGCAGGCCATTGGACCAGCCGCCGCCACCGTTCACCCAGATGTTGAACCAGCTCGGATTGCGGATAACGCCTTCCGGATTGTGGACGATCACGGTCTCATTGCGCGGGAAATTATTCAGATCGGGGGCCGTGCCTTCGGCCTCCTGGGCAAAGGCCAGGCCCTTTGCGGAAATCAGAAGCGCACCAGCAGCGGTGCCCAGCATAAAGCTGCGTCTATCCATCAATTCCTCCCTTTGGGGCGCTTTGCGCACCCCCGTTGTAGAGGCGCCCTCCAGCGCCTTCTTAAGTCATACTTAACTGAGCCGAATGGGCTGTCAACGCACTTTCTGATGTAAATCTGATATGATGATATAGATGTGAAAAAGGCACATCGTTGCCGATGTGCCTCGTGTTGGAATGGCCCGATGGGTCGGCCGACAGGGTGCCGGCCGAACGCGCCAAACGGTCTTTTTCGTCGAAAGGGGAGGGGCTCGCCCTCCCGCAATCAGACCTTCACCCGCACCATCTGGTACGAATAGGGCGGCAAGGAGACGGTCAGATTGCCATTGGCAGCCTTGGCGCCGTCACCCTTGCGGGGCTTGACCTCATCCTGCTTGCCGGCCGTGTTGACGGCCTTCAGGTTCGGATGCGTCATCACCTGGTGATCCACCACCGTGCCGGCGGCAAAGCCCTGTAGGCTCACGTCGACATCAATGGAGTCGGTGGTGTGGCGATTGACCAGGAAGAAGGTCAGCGTGCCCTCGTCTTCATTGTGCACGCCCGAAATATCGACAAACGGCGTCTCTGCGGCATGGGTGGTGCTGTAGCTGGGCGAATTGACGATCAGATTGAGCGCCGTGCCGCGACCGAACACCGAAGCGAAGTAATAGGGGTAGTAGATGGTCTGCGCCCAGGCCGGGCCGCCCTTTTCGGTCATGATCGGGGCGATCACGTTCACCAGCTGGGCGATACAGGCAATCTTGACCACATCGGAGCGGCGAATGAAGGTGTTCAGGATCAAGCCCACCATCAGCACATCTTCGAAATTGTAGATGTCTTCGAGCAGGCCCGGCGCATGCGGCCAGCCGCCATTGCCCTCCAGGATCGCGCGATCCTGCTTGTTGGAATGGTACCAGACGTTCCATTCGTCGAAGGAGATATAGATGTCCTTCTTGCTCTTCTTCTTGGCCTTGACCTGCTTGATGGTCGACGCGACGGTCTCGATATAGCGGTCCAGCTTGTGGCTGAGCCCCAGGTAATCGGGCGTATTGTCGTCGCGGTTGGCGAAGTACATGTGGAGGCTGATGAAGTCCACATGGTTATAGGTGTGCTCGAGCACGATGCGTTCCCAATCGGGGAAGCTGGGCATGTCCATATGCGAGGAACCGCAGACGATCAGCTCCAGCGAGCTGTCGAACATGCGCATGGCGCGGGCCGTGTTGGCGGCCAGCTTGCCATATTCATCGGCATCCTTGTGGCCGACCTGCCAGGGGCCGTCCATCTCGTTGCCCAGGCACCACATCTTGACGTTCCACGGCTCCTTGCGGCCGTTCTTGATGCGCAAATCGCTCCAGTAGCTGCCGCCGGGGTGGTTGACATATTCGAGGAAATTGCGCGCCTCGTCGACGCCGCGGCTGCCCAGGTTGACGGCCAGCATCATCTCGGTGCCCACCGTGGCGCACCAGTCGGCGAACTCATGCACGCCCACCGCATTGCTCTCGGAGGTGTGCCAGGCCAGGTCCAGCCGCACCGGGCGCTGCTCGCGCGGGCCGATGCCGTCTTCCCAGTTATAGGCCGACACGAAATTGCCGCCGGGGTAGCGCACCACCGGGACATTGAGGTCCTTGACCAGCTTGGCCACGTCGCCGCGCATCCCGTCCTTGTCGGCCGTCGGATGGTCAGGCTCGTAAATGCCCTCATAGACGGCGCGGCCGAGGTGTTCCAGAAACGCCCCATAGACCCGGTCGTCGATCTTGCTGATCGTAAAATCCTTATGCGCGATTACGCTTGCCTTCACGGCCGCCTCCCACTGATCCCGTTTTTATGATTTGTATCACGTACCCCGTTGTAGACGAGGCCGGGAAGGGCACGCAAGTGGGGGCGGGCAGGTTTTTTGCGTTTAGCGCTCGGTCTGCAGCCGCATGATGATCTCCTGGTCATAATTGCCGAAGCCGCGACCGAAGATATTGATGCCGCCCGGATGCTTGGCATTGGGCTTGACCGCAATGCGCAGGCGGATCGAGTGATGGGTGGCCAGATCGAGGTCCACCAGCGACACCGGGGAGATCTTGACGCCATCGACATAGGTGCCGTCGGTGGTGACACGCCAGCTCTTGAGCTTGCCATATTGGCTGCCCTTGAGCTTCCACCAGTCCGGCGTATAGACGCCGCGCTTGTCGCCGAAATCGCCCGGGCTCATCCAGGTGCCGATTTCAGTGCCATTGACCGACAAGGTAATATCGCTCGGCCAGTCGGCCGAAGTGCCGGGCACTTCCGAGCTCAGCTCCATGGAAAACTCCATGGCCTCGATCACCGTCTGGCTCAGCTTGGCATTGTTGGGAAACTGATATTCCAGATAGCCGCGCGTGAACCAGATCAGCCCGGCCTTCATCCGGTCGGGGTCGAGGAAGGTATCGGGCACATCGAGCAGGCCGATAATGCCCTCGGTCGAGCACAGCCCGCAGGGCGCCGACACCTCGCAACTGGTATAGAGCCCAAGCGGCATCGCCACCTCAATGGTGTTGCTGGCCAGCGGCTTGATGTCTTCCTTGAACATCACCATGACTTCGTCGAACATCGAGTGGCAGATCTTCTGATTGCCCTTGCGGGCCTTCTGCGTCTCGGTGCGGATCAGCCCGGCGCTCTCCAGAATCTGGATATTGGTCGAGACGGTCGATTGGGGCAGGCCCAGCTTGTCGGCAATGTCATTGCCATTCATGGCGCCTTCGACATGCAGCAGCTTGAGAATCTTGACCCGGATCGGCGAGGCCAGCCCCTTGAGCACCTCCATGTCCTCTTCGGGGTCCACGACCAGAAAATTTCGGCTCATTTCGGCACTTTCAGGTCCGCTGCTGTGTGACAATCATATCTATCAGCATTGCTGATGCAATCGATATCACCAACTACGCCGCCGCACCCCCCCCGCCACGGCATGGCCAACGCCCCTCGTCGCCCGCCCGGACCTGCCCAGAGCCACCTCTCCCCAACCGATTTTCCTCCACCGTGCAAAACCCTGTCGCACACGCTTGCAATCTGTTTGCGCATTGTCTATGCAGACCCCGCGTCACGGCAAACACCACCGACGCCAGCGGGCCTCGCCCCTGCTGGGGAATAGTTCAACGGTAGAACAGCGGACTCTGACTCCGTCAATCTTGGTTCGAATCCAGGTTCCCCAGCCAAAAATCTCCTCAAAACATTGAAATTGCTGGTTTAATTCGTGGGTTGTGTGAAATCTTCACACAGACTCCCACACAAGGTCCCACACACGCCGACCCAAGAGAGGTCTGTATGGGTAACCGGCTGCCGTTCTGGCTTCGGCATGGTGCAACATCCTGCTGACGTCGTCCCCTGCTCGGTCCGTAGACAATGCGCCCGGAGTTCAGCCTCGGTGTCAAAGGCGAGCACCCGGTACAGCGCCTGTGCCTGGCTTGGTGACCCAAAGTGATCGTGCGTTTGCGGTATTGCGTATGGGTGGAATATGGCCTGATCGATAATCGCAGTCAGCCGCTCACGGTGGACAGCGACAACCGCACCAAGTCAAACAGCACGGCGATTCTGTGATGATCCAGGGATCTCTAGGTCGATCGGCTTCAGGTCGCTCCCGGCATGTCGATGCAGAGCGGCGTCGTCGTGCGCGTCAACCGAAGGACTCGCGACGATCATCCCAAAAAATGCGGTTCTCGTCTGGGGCCGAAGTGTGGGAGCCCAGCCGTGCATGGCCGGGCGGGCATAGCCGCCCAAGACCGCAATCGGCATTGGCTATTCCACGCCCGACGCGTTCGCCGCGCCATTGGCGCTGCAGAACGCGTCCGCGCGGGGCCGGACGCAGACCCAACTAACCCCCTCAAGGCCGGCGAGAATTTGGGGCGCAGGTCATGTTGCCGCCAACACGCGCTATCGCCCCATGCGGGCTTTGCTGGGTCAATGGTGGCTTGTCGATCGGCCGGGCTCGATGGCTTGCTCAGGTCCGCCCAGGTTTGCGTCTGGCCGGCATTCTGGCGCAGCCCTGTCCAGCTTGCGCAAGTCTTGTCCAGTCTGCGCAAGCCGGGGAGGTGGGCGGGGTCAAGCGCAGCATTTCGTTAACCCTGGCCGGTGAAGCGTCAGCACCGGTGAAACAGCGGCCTTTCGCCGACCATCTCGTCAACCGTCACGCGGGTCGCCCGCCCAGGCGCAAGGCCTGCGGCGATAGCAACAAGAGAGCACAGCATGACCCTTCCAGCCTGCGCGCAGCCAGCGGCGCCCACCCCGGAGGCGGGGATCCGCGACCTCGGCGACCGCCTGCGCTTCATGCGGATAACCGAGCAGAGTTGCGCCGCGATCCGCGCGCTCAAGACCGTTGTCGATCGGGAACTGCCGCTCGCCCTGGACAGTTTCTATCAGCAGGTGCGCGCAACGCCCCAGACCGCGCGCTTTTTTGCCTCCGATGAGCACATGGTGCGCGCCAAGGGCGCTCAGGTCGGCCATTGGGCCAATATCGCCAATGGTGACTTCAACGCCGATTATGCCGCCAAGGTGCATGCCATCGGCACGGTGCATGCGCGCATCGGTCTGGAACCGCGCTGGTATATTGGCGGCTATTCCCTGGTGCTGGAACATTTGATCAAGGCGGCGGTCGCTGCGCATTTCCCCAAGCCCAGGACGGGCCTGTTTGGGCGCCGCCGGGCGGCCGCGCAGGATGGCATGACCTCGGAAGCCTTTGGCGAGGCTCTGGGCAGCCTGGCCAAGGCTGTGTTGCTCGATATGGATCTGGCGATCTGTGTCTATCTCGACCAGGCGGAACGGGCCAAGCAGGCCGCGGAGGCCAAGGCGATTGCCGATGAACAACAGCTGGTGACGGCCAGTTTCGGCAAAGCCATCGCCAGCCTGGCAGACAAGGACCTGACTGCCGAGATCCATGCCGTGCTGCCCGGCGCCTATCATGCGCTGCGGGATAATTTCAACGCCTCGCTCCGATCACTGCGCGGGGCGCTGCATGCGGTTTCCGAAAGCGCCGCCCAGATCGCGAACGGGGCGCAGGAGATCCAGACGGCGTCCGACGATCTGGCCGCGCGCACCGAGCACCAGGCCGGCGCCGTGCAGCAGACCGCCGCAGCCATTGAGCAGATCACCGCGACCATTGCCGACACCAGTCGCCAGGTCGAGCAGTCCGCGCAGGCCACGCGCATGGCCCTGGACAGCGCCGAGCACGGTGGCACGGTCGCCTATACGGCCGTCGATGCCATGCACCAGATCGAGGCCTCGTCGACCCGGATATCGAGCATCATCAGCGTCATGGACGAAATCGCCTTCCAGACCAACCTGCTCGCGCTCAATGCGTCGGTGGAAGCGGCGCGCGCCGGAGAGGCGGGCAAGGGCTTTGCCGTGGTGGCCCAGGAGGTCAGGACATTGGCGCGCCGCTCGGCAGAGGCGGCCAAGGAGATCAAGGCGCTGATCGACACCTCGGCCAGGCAAGTGGTGTCCGGGGTGGATTCGGTGGTCGAGACCAGCAGTACGCTGGGCACCATCGTCGAGCAGATCCGCCAGCTCGACACCAACAGCACGGCCATCGGCAATGCGGCGCGGGAGCAGGCGATCTCCATCCACGAGGTCAATGCCACCATTGTCGCCATCGAGCAGGGAACCCAGCAGAACGCCGCCATGGTTGAACAGGCAACCGCCTCTGCGCACAGTCTTGCCCAACAGGCCGAGCGGCTGTTTGGCCTGCTGGGCCAGTTCCACATCGGCCGCGACAACCGCTACGACGAGCGGGGCGCCCGGGACATGGCACCGGCCGCGCAGAGACCGGCTGCACCAGCCTTTCGCGGCCAGGGCAACGCAGCCATCCACGCCGATTGGGCCGAACTCTAGCGGGGCAGGGAGGCGACCACCTTGCGCTAGCCTATGTTCGCCAGTGCTGCGGGATGATAGCGGTAGCGGCGACATCACTTCGGCAGGTTCGCATGCGCAGTTTCGCTTCCTTCGTCATCGCCGCTCTGGCCCTTTGTCTGGCCACGCCCGCATCGGCCGCCCCCCTGATTCTGGGCGCGCAGGAAACCGGCACCGTGCAATGGGAGCTGGCGACCATTCAGGCGCTGGGCCTCGATAAAAAGCATGGCGTCGAGCTCGAGATTCGCCCGCTGGCCGATAGCCGGGCCGGGCAGATTGCCCTCCTGGCCGGGGCCGTGGACGTCATTCTCTCCGATTTTGTCTGGGTCTCCATCCAGCGCCACCAGGGCGGCGCGGTGACCATGGTGCCCCATTCGCTGGCCGTCGGCGGATTGATGCTGCCGGCGGGCAGCGCCATCAAGAGCGTGGCCGATCTCAAGGGCAAGACCATCGCCGTCGCCGGCGGCCCGGTCGACAAGAGCTGGGTGACGCTGCAGGCCTATTACAACAGCGTCACCGGCGCCAATCTGCTCGATGACGTCACCGCCAATTATGGCGCCCCGCCGCTGGTCAATGAAC
This sequence comes from Devosia sp. FKR38, assembly GCF_005222805.1. GTDB lineage: Bacteria > Pseudomonadota > Alphaproteobacteria > Rhizobiales > Devosiaceae > Devosia. The sequence goes on from NZ_STGC01000005.1 coordinate 703,572, forward strand.
TGCTCGGCAATGGCGGCGCCGATGCCGCGCTCAATTTCTGGCAGTGGAACGCCCGCTCCAAGGCCGCCGGCGCCACCGAATTGCTCTCGGTCGCCGCCATGCTGAGGGATCTGGGCGTTTCCGAACAGCCGCCGCTGCTCGGCTGGACCTTCACTGAAGAGACGGCCGCAGCCAAGCATGACGCGCTGACCGGCTTCCTCGATGCCTCCTTTGAGGCCAAGGACCGTCTGCTGCATGACGATGCGGTTTGGGAACCGCTGCGCGCGCTGATGGGCGCCGAAGGCGACGACGCGCTCTTCACCCGGCTGCGCGACGATTATCGCGCCGGCATTGTCTCGCACTATGATCCCACGACCACCGCGCCGGCCGAACAGGCCTTTGCCCTGCTGGCCAAGTTTGGCGGTTCGGATCTGGTCGGCGACAGCCAGACGCTCGATCCCGGCACCTTTTGGAAGGGTTTCAGCAAATAGGCGAGCGCGACACAGGCGCGGCCAGGGGCGGGGGCCTGCTCGAGCTGGCCTCCATTCCGCTGCTGCTGCTGGTCTGGCAGGGCCTGGCCATGCTGCTGGCCCAGCGCCTGTTCCCGACGCCCATCATGGTCGCCGCGCAGATCTGGGACTTTGCCACCACCGGCCGGCTGTTTGCCGATCTGGGCAAGACGCTGCTGCGCGCGTCCATCGCCTTTGTCCTGGCCATGCTGATCGGCACTGCCATCGGCATTGTGCTGGGCCGGGTGCGCTGGCTCGATCGGCTGTTCTCCGGCTGGCTGCTCGTCGGGCTCAATCTGCCGGCCATTGTCGTCGCCATCGTGCTCTATATCTGGCTCGGGCTCACCGAGACCGCGCTGATCCTGGCGGTGACGCTCAATAAGATCCCGCTGGTCGCCGCCACCATCCGCGAGGGCGTGCGCAGCTTTGCCCCCGATCTCGACGAGCTGGGCGCCGTGTTCCGCCTGACGCGCCGGCGCCGGCTGCGGCTGATCCTTCTGCCCCAGCTCACCCCCTTTGTGTTGGCCGCCGCCCGCACCGGCCTGTCGTTGATCTGGAAGATCGTACTGGTCTTTGAGGTGCTCGGCAGCGACGGCGGCATCGGCTATCGCATTGCCATCATGTTCCAATTCTTCAACATTGCCGGCATTCTGGCCTATACGGCGAGCTTCATCCTCGTCGTCCTGGCCTTTGAATATGGCATTCTGCGGCCGCTTGAGCGGCGGATATTGCGATGGCGACCGGTCCGGCCCTGAACATCCACATCGCCGACAAGCGCTTTGCGGCCGCTGCCCCCGCGCTGTTCGCGGACCTGCGCCTCGATATTGTCCCGGCCAGCACCGTGGCGCTGGTCGGCCCCTCGGGCGTCGGCAAGTCCAGCCTGCTGCGCCTCATCGCCGGCATCGATCATCAGTTCGCCGGCAGCATCACTATCGATGGCGTGGCGGCCCATGCCGCGCCGCCACCCGGCTTCGTGTTTCAGGACCCGCGCCTGCTGCCCTGGCTGAGCGCGCTCGACAATATCCGCGCCGTTCGCCCCGGCTGCACCCTTGCCGAGGCCCAAGCGGCGCTGGCTCGCGTCGGACTGGGCGATGTCGGCGCCGCCTATCCGCACCAGCTCTCGGGCGGCATGCAGCGCCGCGTGGCCCTGGCGCGGGCGCTCTCGGTCAATGCCCGCCTATTGCTCCTGGATGAGCCCTTTGTCTCGCTCGACCGCCCGCTGGTCGCCGAGATGCACCACCTGTTTGCCAGCATCCTCACCGAGACACAGCCAACAGTGGTCTTTGTCTCCCATCTCGCCGACGACGCCGCGCGCCTCGCCGACCGGGTGATCCTGCTCGATCAGCGTCCCGCCCGCATCATCGCCGATCTGACGCTTCCGGTGCCACGCGCAGACCGCGACGCAGCCACCATCGCCGCCTATCGCCAGCGCATCGAAACCGGTCTTGCCCCGCAGGGCTGAGGACGGGGCAGGGCGCATCACCCCGGCTTGCGGGCGCAGATGGCGAAGCGGTCGGACGCCAGGCGCTCGGCGCCGCGCCAGAAGCTGCTCTTGCGCGCCTGCGCCCAGTGGATGTCCCATAGGCGGCGGTCGACCTCGATCTCGACAAAGCCGGCGGCTTCCAGCAGCGCTACCACGGCCTCGGCCGGCATGCCGTCCCGGAAATACACCTGTTCGCGGATGCGCTTGTGCCGCGCCTGCATGGCCGGGTCCATATGCCCCTTGGCGGGCGGGCGGCCCAGGAGGCTGTCCACCTGGCCATGCAGCTGTGCCACCCAATTGGGCTTGCCCATATTGCCATCCACGATCAGCAGCCGTCCGCCCGGCTGCAGCAGCCGGTGCCATTCCGCAAAGGCCGCCGGCACATCCACCAGCGTCCACACCAGATGGCGGTTGGTGATGGCGGCGTATTTGCCATCCGGCTCGCCGGTGCGCTCGGCGTCGCGCATGATGAAGGCGATGTCGGTGCCGCGCGCCTGCGCCTTGGCCCGCGCCTGCGCCAGCATGGCTTCGGACCAGTCCAGCCCCGTGACCTTAAAGCCCATGTCGTGCATCAGGTGCGAGATCACCGCCGTGCCGCAGGCCATGTCCAGCAGCGGCCGTCCATTGCCCTCGCCCAGGTGCTTGCGGATCAGCCGGTGCCAGCCGCGCCGCTCGTCCTCGCTGAACACCTCATGACCCACGCTCTGGTCGAATGTGGCGGCCCGTTCGGACCAGAATTCGCGGATCTCGTCGCGGATGGAATAATTGCTCAGCTCGCTCATTGCCTGCCCTGGTGACGCCTAATTGTTTGGAATTGCTCTAAAAGATAATTCTTGATTGTGTTTGTCATATTTCATAGGTCGAGGTGTCTTTCAATCCCGGAGTGCATGGCAATGTCCATTCGCAAGCTCGCCCTGGCCGCCTTGGCCGGGACCGTTATCCTCATGCCTGGCGTCAGCTGGGCCGATCCCTTTACCGTCACCGACGTCGCCGGACGTCAGGTGAGCTTTGATGGCCCGGTGGACCGCGTCATCCTGGGGGAAGGGCGCCTGCTCTACACGCTCGCCGCGCTCGAAACCGAAAACCCCTTCGCCCATGTGGTGGGGTGGCGCAATGATCTGATGACCACCGACTTCACCGGCTATTCCACCTATGTCGCGGCCTTCCCCCAAGCCGCCGATATCCCGTTCCTCGGCAATCTCACCGATGGCACGCTGCAGACCGAGACCGTGGTCGACCTGAACCCCGACGTGATGATCCTGCCCATCGGCAACAAGACCGCCGCCGATGAGGTCAAGCTCGAGCAGATGCTCGACGCGGTCGGCGTCAAGCTGGTCTATGTCGACTTCCGCGAGCACATCATCGAAAACACCGAGCCCAGCCTCAAGCTGCTCGGCCAGCTGTTCGACAAGTCCGAGCGCGCTCAGCAGATCATCGATTTCTGGGACGCCCAGACCGCCCGCGTCACCGACGTTCTCGCCAGCGAAAATCCCGCAAAGCCGCTCGTCTTCATGTATCGCGCCGCCGGCCTCGGCGATTGCTGCGGCACCTTCGGCAATGACAATTTCGGCAAGATGGTCGAACTGGCCGGCGGCACCAATCTGGGTTCGGAATTCCTGCCCGGCTACACCGGCACCATCAACCCCGAACAGGTCATCGCCTCCAACCCCGACGTGATCGTGGTCACCGGTTCGGACTGGTCCAAGCTGGAAAGCGCCGGCCCCAACCCGTCCTTCGTCAATGTCGGCCCCGGCGCCGCTGCCTCTGCTGAGGCCAGCCGCACCGCGCTCGGCAAGCTGATGGAACAGCCCGGTTTCACCGATGCCAAGGCGGTCCAGGACGGCCAAGTCTATGCCATCTGGCACCAGTTCTACACCAGCCCCTACCAGTTCGTGCCGATCCAGGTCATGGCCAAGTGGCTCCACCCCGATCTCTTCGCCGATCTCGATCCGGAAGCCACCTTCAAGGAATTCCACGACAAGTTCCTGCCCGTTCCCTACCAGCCCGGCTATTGGCTGGCCCTGAACGCCGAGTAATCCAGATGGCCACGGCATCCATCGCCGACGGTGCCGCAGAGGGGCGCGGGATTTACCGCGCCCTGGCCTGGCGCCGCCTTCTGATCATCGCCGCGCTGACCCTGGCGCTAGCGATCTCCTTCACCGTCGATATCGCCTGGGGCCCGGCCCGCTACGCCCTGGGCGATGTCATCACCGCCATCGTCTCGCCGGGCAGCGTGTCCGACAAGATCCGTGTCGTGGTCTGGGACATCCGCATGCCCATGGCGCTGATGGCCGTCATCACCGGCGCCGCCCTGTCGCTGGCCGGCGCCCAGATGCAGACCATTCTGGCCAATCCGCTGGCCAGCCCCTTCACTTTGGGCATTTCCGCGGCCGCCAGCTTTGGTGCTGCGCTGGCCCTGGTGCTGGGCGTCTCGCTCGTGCCCTTTGCCGGCATGTTCATGGTGCCGCTCAATGCCTTTGCCATGGCGCTGGTGGCCACGCTCATCATTCACTTCATCTCCCAGATGCGCGGCGTCACCGTGCAGACGGTGGTGCTGCTCGGCATTGCCCTGGTCTTCACCTTCAATGCGCTGCTGGCGTTCCTGCAATATCTGGCCACCGAACAGGCGCTGCAGAGCGTGGTGTTCTGGACCATGGGGAGCCTCACCAAAGCCACCTGGGAAAAGATCTGGATCACCCTCGTGGTTCTGCTCCTGGCCATTCCGTTGTTCGCCCGCCACGCCTGGGCGCTCACCGCCATCCGCCTGGGTGAGGACAAGGCCGCCAGCTTCGGCGTCAATGTCCGCCGCATCCGGCTCGAAACCATGTTCATCGTCGCCCTCCTGGCCGCCGTGCCGGTCAGCTTTGTCGGCACCATCGGCTTTGTTGGCCTGGTTGGGCCCCACATTGCCCGCATGGTGGTCGGCGAGGATCAGCGCTTCTTCCTGCCCACGGCGATCCTGTGCGGTGCGCTGCTGCTCTCGGTCACCTCCGTGGTGTCCAAATCCATCCTGCCCGGCGTGGTCTTTCCCATCGGCATCATCACCGCGCTGGTCGGCGTGCCCTTCTTCTTTTCCCTCATTCTCTCCAATGTGAGGCGGTCATGGTAAGCATCGCGCTCGACAGCCTGGGCGCCTTTTACGGCCGGCGGCTGACGGTTTCCGATATTTCCACGCCGGCCTTTGCCGGCGGCGATGTGGTGGCGGTGATCGGCCCCAATGCGGCCGGCAAATCCACCCTGTTCAAGCGCATGGCCGGGCTGTTGCGCGGTCCCGGAAGCGTCGCCGTCACCGGCACCGACAAGGGCAAGCGCGCCATCAGCTACATGCCGCAGGACACTTCAGCCAATGCCGTGCTGACGGTCTATGAATCGATCCTGCTCGCCCGCAAGCAGGGCGGCGGCTGGTCAGTCGAGGACGCGGACCTCAAATTGATCGACGCCGTCATGTCGGCCATCGACATCACCGCCATCGCCTTCCGCAATCTGGGCGAACTCAGCGGCGGCCAGCGCCAGCTGGTCAGCATCGCCCAGGCGCTGGTGCGCGAGCCCGATATCCTGCTGATGGACGAGCCGACCAGCGCGCTCGACCTGCACAGGCAGATGGAGGTGCTCTCCTTCATGCGCAGCGTGGCGCGTGCGCGCGGCATGATCGTCTTCATCGCCATCCACGATCTCAACCAGGCCATGCGCTTTGCCGACCACACCATGGTCATCGAAGACGGACGGCTGCGCGGCGTCGGCCCCACCGCCGATGTCATCACCACCACGCTCCTGCGCGACGTCTATCGCATCGACGCCCGCATCGAGCCCTGTTCGCGCGGCTTCGCCCAGGTCATCGTCGACGGCGTCAGTCCGAAACCGTCCGGGGCAGGGCCTATCGTGCCCATACTGGCCGAGGCCGAACTGACCCCGGCCCTGGCCGCGCAATAGTCAGTGGCCGTCAAGCGAACCAGGTCGTGCCCGGGTATTGATGCGCCCGGGCCACCTCTTCATTGAGCTCCAGCCCGATGCCGGGCCGATCGCTCAGGGCAATGCGCCCATTCTTGATGATCTCGCCGCCATCGGTGATCGTTGACCAATAGTCGCGGTGGAACCAGTGGAACTCCAGCACCAGGAAATTCGGTACCGTGGCGCACACCTGCGTCGAGGCCATGGTGCCGATCGGCGAGGACACATTGTGCGGCGCAAAGGGGATGGAATAGAGGTCCGCCATCTCCGCGATCTTGCGGCATTCGCTGAGGCCCCCGCACTTGGGAATATCGGGCATGATGATATCGACCGCTTGGCTCTCAAGCAGCTTGCGGAAGCCATGGCGCAGATAAAGGTTTTCTCCCGCGCAGATCGGCGTTGACGTGCTGCGGGTGATCTCGGCCATCACATCGATATTTTCCGGCGGCACCGGCTCTTCCAGCCACATCAGCTGCAGATGTTCGAGGTCGCGCGCCAGCCGGATCGCGCTGTGTTTGTCGAGCCGCGTGTGCAGGTCGCAGGCCACTTCGACATCCTTGCCGGCGGCTTTGACCACCATCTCGGCCAATTGCACCATGCGGTCATGCTCCCATTTGTTGGGAGTCATGTTGAACCTGTCCTTCTCGTACCAGCCGGTTTCGCTGCCGGTATGGCCATAGGCGCGGATGTCGAGATCGACCTTGAGCGCGGTGAACCCGGCGGCCAGCACCTGGTCCACCTCGGCCTGCACCTCATCCATATTCATGCCCGGCGAGACTTCGCAGTCGCAATAGACGCGGATGTCGTCGCGGAACTTGCCGCCCATCAGCTCATAGATCGGCACTTGCAGCGCCTTGCCCTTGAGGTCCCACAGCGCGATCTCGATGCCGGTCAGCGCCGTGATCAGCGCCCCGGCAAAGCCACCCTCGAATACGAGGCTCCGCCGCAGCTCCTCGAACAGCGCATCGATGGCAAAGGGATCCCGGCCGATGAGCTTTGGCCCCAGCTCGTGCTGGATGATGGCAATGGCCTGGTGCCCGCCATGCACGCATTCCCCCAGCCCCGTGATGCCCGCATCGGTCTCGATGCGCACCCACAGATGCATGCAATGGCCAACCGACGCCGCCGTCTTGATCGCAGTGATCTTCACGTCCCGCTCCCCCTCAACGTGCGATCTCCCCTCGCATGAGTCATGCGATCTCCCGTCGCATGGGAGAAGTCTAGCGGACGTCGGGCGGACCGTCGAGCGCTTGGCGTGGCCGCTCACCACACCGTCTTGTGCACCTGGCCGGTCTGCACATTCACCAGGCCCAGCGGCGCCAGCGGGCCGGGGGCGACCAGCACCCAGCGCCAGGGCGAGCAGGTCAGCGTGGCAAACGACAGGCGCTCGGGGAACCCCGGCGACCAGCGCGGGCTGAATGTCGGCTCATACATCCAGTCGATCTTGGCCGCCTCGGTATAGAGCGCCTGCATATCGGCATCGAGGTCTTGTGCCGAGCGGCACGACATCAGCCCGGCCACCTCATAGCGCACCGTGGCGACCACCCTGTTGCCGGTCACCAGCGCCCAGCCGCCCTTGATGTCGGACAGGGCATTGACCGCCATCGCCATGGCTTCGTCCGACGACCCCGCGCACCAGATATTGTGCTTGTCATGGCCCAGCGAACTGGCCACGGCCGTGTCGGGCGTGCGCGGCCCCGTGCCCAGCCAGAACATTTTCGACACCGACCGGGCATTGGAGAAGCGGTCGACAATGGCGAATTTGGTGATGTTGCGGCTCTCGTCGCGCTGCACGGCGCCATCGCGCACCGGCAGCTCATAGGTCAGGAAATCATCGGCCCAATGGAACGGCCGCAGCACGGCCGCCTGCATGGTCTCGCGCCCCGGCTCGGCGGGAATGGCAAAGTCCGCCGCCGTCAGCGCCCCGCCGACCTGCACGGTATCGGTGGCCCAATCCGGCCAGGCAATCGCCGGCACCGGCTCGATATAGTCCGTGCCGCGCGACACCTGCCGACCATCGGCCCAGACTTCGGCAATGCTGAAGCTCTCAAGATCGGACAGCAGCACCACATCGGCAAAACGCCCCGCCGCGATCGAGCCCACCCAGGGCGTCAACCGCATATGGCGCGCCGGATTGATGGTCACGCATTGGATGGCGATCTCCGGCGCCAGCCCGGCGGCAATCGCCGTGCGCACATTGTGGTCCGTGGCGCCCTTCTGCAGCGTCTCGCTGGCGCTGCGGTCGTCGGTGGCAAAGGCAATCTGCGACCAGTCCTGCAGTCCGCGTTCGATCAGGCCCTTGATCACCTCGGGCATGGAATGGACGCGCAGCTCCATGAAGAGCCCATGGCGCAGCTTGTCCCAGAACTCCTCGGCGGTCCACGCCTCATGGTCGGAGGCGAGACCCGCTGCGGCAAAGGCATTGATCGTGGGCAGGTCCTTGATGCCCGCAGCATGCCCCTCGATCACGCCACGCTGCGCCATGGTGGCCTCGATCATGCCCCACAGCCGATCATGCGAGCCATTGCTGGCGTCCCACACGGCGGGCCAATCCATCACCTCGTCGAGCCCGGCCACCATCAGGCTGCCCTTGAGAAAGCCGGCCTGTTCGTCATAGCCGAGCCAGCCACCACCATGCTCATAGGCTGTCGGCGGCACAGCCGAGCCGGGCAGGGGGAAGATCTTGAGCGGCGAGCCATGCTGGCGCGCCGTCATCCAGAATTCGAGTGTGCGCGAGCCGCGCACATTGGAGAATTCGTGGCTCGCTTCGCAGGTCCAGGTATTGCCGCGCGGCAGCACCAGCGCCGCCTCCCATTCCGGCGTCAGATGCGAGCTTTCGATATGCTTGTGCACCTCGCCCAGGCCCGGAATGGCCATCAAATCCGGTCGGTGCTCATGCCGGCCATAGCTGCCCGGATAGCTACCGGCAGGCCCGACATAGGCAATGCGGTCGCCCTTGATGACGATTTCCTGGTCGTCCAGCCAGCTGCGCGTGGCCACATCGAGCAGCCTGCCCACCCGCAGGCAACTATCGGCCGGCGCCTTGCCCATGGCCACCAGGGTCAGGGCCTTGCGGATCGCGACTTCGGATTTGGCGTCGATCATGGTGGACTCGGGGAAAAACGCGGCGCAGGCGCCGGCATACATACAGGAAAAGCAAATCCGGCGAGACAGCGGCCGCGCCGGCACAGCCATAGAACATGGTACAAACGAAATAGACCGAGTCCGCGACCTGCGGCTACATCGGACCGGCCGACCGAAAGTCAGGCGCTAGAAGCGCCCCATCTCCCCGCGCACCTTGTCGATGAAGCCGCTGAGCTGGCTCGGCGTGCAATTGTTCATGTCATAGAGCGCCAGATATTTCGGCCGCGTGCTGAACGTCGCCCAGCCCCAGCGCTTGGCGATGCGGCGCGGCGGATCGCCCATCACCCAGGTGCGCAAATGGCTGCCGCCATAGGTGGTCACAAACGCCACCTTTTTGATATTGGTCAGGCACGGCACCAGCCGCCCCCGGTCAGCCCCGCCTTCCATGCGGAAGGATACGCCGGGCACGAAGATGCGGTCGAAATAGCCCTTCAGAATGGCCGGATAGCCGTAGTTCCACACCGGATGCACCACCACCATGGCGTCCGCCGCCTGCAGCCGCTCGACATAGGGCTTGATGGCGGGCGTCAGGTTCCCCGGCACGTCGTGATAGTTCAGTCGCTCCTCCCGCGTCATCACGGCGGGAAACTGCTCGTCATAGAGGTTCAGCGCATCCACGCTATGCCCGGCCGCCGTCAGGCTGGCCACCACCGCGTCAAACAGCGCCCGGTTGAAACTGGTTTCCACCGGATGGGCATGGATCACATGGACACGCATCAGGCTGCATGCACCGGGTTGAGGCCGTCGAACAGCCAGGCCTTGCCAGCGGTGAAATCGAAGTCCGGGTTTTCCCAGGCCACCATCTTGCCCGGGTTGAGCATGCCCTTGGGGTCGGCCTCGCGCTTGAAGGCGAGTTGCTTCTGGTCGGTGCGCTTCATGCCGCCTTCTTCCAGCGTATAGCGGTGCGGGTTGAACACGTCGCAGCCATTGTCCTCATGGATGCGCACGATTTCCTCCAGCCGCGCCTCATTGGTGTAGCGCACCAGCGGCAGGCCCGAGAGCGTGACGATGCCATCCTGCCGGGTGATTTCGAGATGCATCGGCAGCTCGTCACCCAGAATGCCAATGATCTTTTCCAGATGCGCCATGCTGGGGTAGCGCGTCTGCAGGTAGGTCACCGTCGGATCGACCTTGAGCGCCCGCAGCGTGGTGTGGTTCCACGCCAGCTCATAGACCGGCGGCAGGCGCTTGAGTTCTTCGGCGCTGGCGCTGTCCGAACGATAGCGCAGATCGCCCTTGTGGTGGCTGATGAACAGCGTCATCGCCGGCACCGCCACCGGCGCCACCATCAGCAGCACCACCGATTGCCCATCCTTGAGATAGGGCTTGTGGCGGTTGAAATAGGCCTCGGGGATCGGCGCGGCATAGCTCGACACTTCCTTGACCAACAGGCCATCCTGCAGCGCCACCGCCTGCCCGAAGCGGGTTGCGGCGATAAAATCGTCAAAGCCCACGACCATGTCGACCCAGTCATGCGCCTGCGTCAGCGGCATTTCGGCTTCGACGATAATGCCATTGGTGCCATAGGCGTGGGCGACCTTGAGAATGTCCTCGCCTTCGAGGTCCAGCTCGCGCGGCTCGGCCTCGCAGGTGATGACCTTAAGGCCCAATATGCTGCCCAGATTGCGTAGCCCGCCCCAGCGCACCGAACCCACGCCGCCCGAACCGCCAGCAATAAAGCCGCCGATCGAGGCCATGCGATAGGTCGAGGGGTGAAAGCGCAGTTCGGCCCCCACCGCCGCCCGCGTTTCATGGTCCATCTGTTCCATCACAGCCCCGGCCTGGGCCCGCACCCGGTCCGGCTTGATCTCGAGCACCTTGTCCATCTGCATCAGATTGAGCATGGCGCCGCCGGCCAATGGCATGGCCTGGCCATAATTGCCCGTGCCGGCCCCGCGCGGCGTGATCGCCACGCCATGGCGGAACGCCGCCGCCAGCACCGTCTTGACCTCGGCATTGCTGCGCGGCGACACCACAATCTCGGCCGTCACATGGTCGAGCTTTTCCTTGAGCACCGGCGAATACCAGTAATGGTCCCGGCTGCGCTGCTGCACGATGCGGGGATGGTCTTCCACCGGAATGTCGCCCAGATCGGCGCGGAAGGCTGCAATGCTCATCAGTTTGGTCCCATCAGGTCGTCGAGTTCGCGATAGTCGGGGAGGGTCGTGTCGATAGCGGCGCCTTGGCGCAGCACCAGCCGGTCGGCCTGTGGCCGCGCCATCAATTCGGTCCAGCTGCGGGCGCCGAACACCACCAGGTCGGCAGCCTGGCCAGCGCCGATGTCGCCGCTATAGCCAAAGCCGGCAATGGAAGCCGGGTCGCCGCTCACCGAGCGCGCCCAGGCAAAGGCCTTGTCCTGCGGATGATCGAAATGGAGGATCCGCGCGCCTTCGCGCAGCACCTCAAAGCCATCGAGATCGCCATAGGCATAGAAGGGGTCGCGCGTATTGTCCGAGGCAATGGCCACGGACACGCCCGCCGCCTTGAGCTCATTGAGCAGGGTCACCCCACGCCAGCGCGGCGTGCGCACCCCGGCCTCATTGCTGCGGTCCTGCAGATACATGTTGCACATCGGCAGCGACACCACCGCGATGCCGGCCCGCGCCACCTTGTCGATCACCCGCTGCGCCACATCCCGGTCCTGCACCGCCAGCGAGCAGCAATGTCCCGCCGTCACCGAACCGGTAAAGCCGGTTTCGATCACCGCATCGGCCAGGCTCTCCAGCGCATTGGCCGCGGGATCGGGGGATTCGTCGGTGTGCAGGTCTATGTTGAGCCCCAGCCGGCCCGCCGTCTCCACCAGCCGCCGCATGATGGTGGCGTTCTCCGGATGCACAGCAGTCGAGCCGCCGAGAATACCACCGGCGGCCTTGGTGCGCTCGGCCACCGCCGCCAGCGCTGCGGGGTCGAGAATGGTGTCCGGCCCCATCAGGCCCACGCCCTGCAATTCGATGCGTCCCGCCCAGCGGGCGCGCATGGCCTCGAACACATCCCAGCTGATGGTGTGCTGCGGCGGCGCCATGTCGAGATGGGTTCGGATGGCCGCCGTGCCATGCGCATAGGCACAGCGCAGCGCGAAATCCATGCGCCGCTCGACGTCCTGCGCCGCCCAATTGGCCGTGCGATCTTCGAGCACCGCTTTAAGAGCGCCGATCCAGGTGCCATCCGGATTCTGCCGGCGCGGCCAGATATGCCCCTTGTCGAGATGGGTGTGCAGGTCGACAAACGCCGGCAGCACAATGCCGCCATCGAGGTCGATCACATGCGCACCCGGCGCACGGCCGGCCGGCGCGATAGCGGTCACCACGCCGTCGGCGACAGTGATATCCACCCGCTCCAGCGCGCCCGACTGCGCCTGGCCCAGCACGGAGGCGGGCACATGGGCATTGGCGAGCACATAGTGCCGGTCGGCGGGAATCGTGATGCGCATGGCTCTAGTTCTCCCGCCTTATGGCGCTTTCGTGCCAGCGGTGCAGCGTCAGCCAGGAGATCAGCGACGTCAGCCCGAAAATGGCGATACCCGTGCCACACAGCATGATCAGGCAGACAAACAGCCGCGGCAGGTTCATGCGATACTGGCTTTCGAGCAGGCGGAACGCCAGCCCCGAACCCTGACCAGCCGATCCGGCGGCAAATTCGGCCACCACTGCCGCGATCAGCGACAGCCCGCCGCCGATGCGCAGCCCGGCCATGAAATAGGGCATGGACGCCGGGATCTTGAGGTAGATCAGCGTCTGCCAGCTCGAGGCGCCATAGAGCTCGAACAGGTTCAGCAGATTGTGGTCCACGCTCTTGAGCCCCTGCGCCATGTTGGACAGGATCGGGAAGAACGCCACGATGAAGGCGCAGATCAGCAGGGCCGTCTGCGTGTCCGGCGCATAGATCAGCAGCAGCGGCGCAATGGCGATCATCGGCGTCACCTGCAGCACCACGGCAAACGGAAACAGCGCCAATTCCAGAATGCGCGACTGCACCAGCAGGATCGCAAGGCCCACGCCACCAATCAGCGCGATAGCCAGCGCCGTGAAGGTGATCCGCACCGTGACCAGCAAAGCCGGCCACAGCGTGCCGGAATCGGTGAACAACGCAATGCCCACATCCACCGGCCCGGGCAGGATATAGCGCGGGATATTGTTGATCGTGACCAGCAGGTGCCAGCCCAGGATCGCCAGCAGCAGCGCCGCGATCGGGATCACCACCTGCATCAGCTTCTCGCGGTTCGGCGTTCTGGGCAGCAGCACGCCGGCTGCACTATCGGTGCCCGCTTCGCTGGGGTTCGTCATGGTCTGGCTCATCAATGGGCCTCCGCTGCGCCAATGGCGCGCTGCAGCGCGTCCGACACGTCCTGGCAGGTCTGCCGATAGCCTTCCGACACGCGATAGGCCTGGTCGCGCTCGGCCGGCTGGGCGATGGCCATGTCGGCAAACACCTGGCCGGGCCGCGCCCGCATCACCACGATCCGGCTCGAGAGATACGCCGATTCATAAACCGAATGCGTCACGAAGATCACCGTCACGCCATGCTGCTGCCAGAGGCGCAGCACGTCGTCATTGAGCTTCTGGCGCGTGATTTCGTCGAGCGCCGCAAAGGGCTCGTCCATCAGCAGCAGCTTGGGCCGCGTCACCATGGCCCGGGCGATGGACACGCGCATGCGCATGCCGCCCGACAGCTCGCGTGGATACGATGCCGTGAAATCGGCCAGCCCGACGGCGGCCAGATTGTCCATGATGGCCTCGCGCGCCGCGGCCTTGGACACGCCGCGCAGCTTGAGCGGCAGATAGACATTGTCCATCACCGTCGCCCAGGGCATCAGCGTGGGGTCCTGGAACACAAAGCCGACGTCGCCATCCGGCAGGCCCTTGGCATTGATCTTGGAACTGGGCCAGTCGATGCTGCCCGAGGAGGGGGCGCCTAGGCCCGCAATGATGCGCAGCGCGGTGGATTTGCCGCAGCCCGAAGGCCCCAGCAGCGAGATGAACTCGCCCGCCTGCACATCCAGGCTCATGCCCTTGAGGGCCAGCGTGCCATTGGAAAACACCTTGGACACGTCGCGCATGCTCACCACGGAGCGGCGCACGGCCTCGCTGGCAGCGCCAGGGATCGTCGAAACGGCAATATCGGTCACGGTACCAACCCGGTTTAGGGTCAAAACGGCGCGGGCAGGATCGCCCGCGCCGAGCTTAGTCCTTACTTGGCCAGTTCCATGCCCACGCCCTTGCAGGTGAACTGGGTGGTATAGGCCTTGGAGATGTCGATGCCAGCCTCATAGACGCCGACCTTGACCATCTCGTCGTAGAAGGCCGTCCAGCGCGCGTCGGTCATGCAGCCGATGCCCTTGGTCTCGGCTTCGCCCGAGATCAGGATGCCATATTCCTTCATCTTCTCGATGGAATAGGCGATCTGGCCATCCGTCATTTCCGGATTGTCGGTCTTGATCAGCGCATTGGCCGCGGCATTGTCACCATAGAGGTAATTGTACCAGCCGATGGCCGTGGCATCGACAAAGCGCTGCACCATGTCCGGATTGGTATCGACGATCTCCTGGCGGGTCTCGATGGTGGTCGAATAGGGCGCATAGCCATAGTCGGCCAGCAGGAACACCTGCGGCGCCCAGCCGGTCTGCTTTTCGATCTCATAGGGCTCGGACGTCAGATAGCCCTGCTGCACCGATTTGTCGTCGGCGATGAACGGCGCCGGATTGAAGGTATAGGGCTCATACATTTCGTCCGAGAAGCCGGTGAAGGCCGACTTCATCCACGGCCAGTAGCCGGCAAAAAAGCTGTCCTTGCCCATGATCAGCTTGCTGGCGCCGCTCAGGCTCGCCAGGTCCGTAAAGCCGGCATCGGGATGGGCCAGCAGCACCTGCGGGTCCTTCTGGAAGATCGAGGCCACCGCCAGCACGGGAATGCCTTCCTTCACCGAGTCGATGGTGGACATGCCGCCCATGTAGAAATCGAGCTGGCCGGCGATCAGCAGCTGGCCATTGGGCGCCTGCGGCCCGCCCTGGCGGATGGTCACATCCAGCCCATATTTGGCATAGGTGCCGTCGGCCACGGCCTGGTAATAGCCGCCATGTTCGGCCTGGGCCAGCCAGTTGGTGCCAAAGGTCACCTTGTCCAGCTCCTGGGCCGAAACACCGGGCACGGCCAGGGCAAGCCCGGCCAGAATGATAGTGCGAATAGAAACGGTCATGTCTGCGCTCCCTCGGCAGCGGTCATGGTGCCGCCGCCCGTGTCTGCTGCGACCTGTGTCGCCAGAGCTGAACACTTCCGCGTTCCGCCGCGCGAGGGAAGTCAAAAAATAGGCAGTCGTGATGAATGCCTGCTATGCGTGCAGAGCGGGGTGTTTGTGACTGGTCAAGCGCTTTACCGGCCGCTAGCATCCCGCTCGCAAGACTTGGGATACCCATGATTACCACGCTTGAGCCCGCCGACATTCACCCGCCCTTTGCGCCCTATAGCCATGGGGTGGTGGTGCCGGCGGGGCAGCGCCTGGTGTTCTGCTCGGGCCAGCTCGGCATAGGCGCCGACGGTCATGTCCCGCCCGATTGCGCCGGCCAGGCCCGCATCTGTTTTGACAATATCGCCGCCATCCTGCGCGAGGCCGGCCTGGGGCTTGAGCACATCGTGCGCATCAATGCCTATGTCAGCGGGCGCGAACATCTGCCGGCCTATATGGGCGTGCGCAACGCCCTGTTTGCTGCGCCCTTTCCAGCCTCCACGCTGATGATTGTCTCCGGCTTCGCCCGGCCCGAATTTACTGTTGAGATCGAGGCCATTGCGGCCGGTCCCGCCTGAGGAAACTGAGTATGCGCAAGATTTGGTGGACCGATTTCGCCGCCCGCGAGTTCGAGGGGCTCGACCCCAACAAGACCATCGCCATCCTGCCCATTGCCGCCGTCGAGCAGCATGGGCCGCATCTGCCGGTGGGCACCGATACCATCATCAATACCTCCATGATGGAGGCGCTGGTCGCCGCCGCGCCGGCCGATCTCGACATCCGCATCCTGCCCGTCCAGGCCATCGGCAAGTCCAATGAGCATATCTGGGCCAAGGGTACCTTGACCCATACCGCCACCAATCTCATCGATGCCTGGACGCAGATCGGCCTCGAAGTCGCCCGCGCCGGCATCCGCAAGCTCGTCTTCATCAATTCGCACGGCGGCAATGAGGAAATCATGGGCATCGTCGCCCGCGAGCTGCGCGTTCGCGCCGGCATGCTGGCGGTCAAGAGCGGCTGGCGCTTTACGCCCGAGGGCGTGCTCACCGATCTCGAACGCCGCCACGGCATTCACGGTGGCGATGCGGAAACCTCATTGGTGCTGCATTTCCGGCCCGACCTGGTCGACATGAGCCGCGCCGAGGACTTTGTTTCCATCGCCGCCCGCGACGAGCAACAGTTCCGCTATCTGCGGCCCACCGGCGCCTTCGGCCACGTCTATTCCTGGATTGCCAGCGACATCAATCCCTCCGGCGCCGTCGGCAACGCCGCCATTGCCACCGCCGAAAAGGGGCGCCTGATCGTCGAGGCCAATGTCAAAGGCATGCTTGAGATGCTGGCCGAAGTGGTCGCCATGCCGCTGCCCGGCACGCGCTGACGCCGTTCACCTCCCGGTTCCCCACCATCCATCAGTCGTCCTTCCCATCCCCCTTGATGGGGCTTCGAGGCGACCGCAGGGCAAATCGCGCCAGCGGCGCGATTTGAGCCGAGAAGGCCATTAGACCTAAGGTCGAATGGCTGCACCGAGGGAGGGGGTCGTCGAGCTGTCCACTGATGGACCCCCACCCCCAACCCCTCCCCTCAAGGGGGAG
>NZ_STGC01000005.1:720455-1775640 GCF_005222805.1 Devosia sp. FKR38
TCCTAGGCCACCAAACCATCAGTCGTCCTTCCCTCCCCCTTGAGGGGAGGGACCGAGGGAGGGGGTCGTCGAGCTGTCCACTGATGGACCCCCACCCCCAACCCCTCCCCTCAAGGGGGAGGGGAGGCCACCCAGCACATTCGGAGTCCGTCAGGGCGATGGATTTCGCCGCGACCAACAATCCGCCGAGACCCTAGGCCACAAATCCATCAGTCGTCCTCCCTCCCTCTTGAGGTGAGGGATTGAGGGAGGGGGGCGTCGAACTGTCCACTGAAGCCTCCCTTCCGGCTGCCACAGCGACCGTCACGTCGCATCCGGCATCGCGCGCTAGTTTGCCAGCATCAGCTTGATCACCAGCCCGACCATGCCGACCGCGAGCACCCCGGCCAGCCACAGGCCGATGAACCAGCCAAAGCGCGCCATCCGCCCTTGCTGTGGCATCAGTGATACCCCTCCTCGGGGTCGATCTTGCCGCGGAACACCCAATAGGCATAGCCGGTATAGGCCAGGATCACCGGCACCAGCACCACGGCGCCCACCAGCAGGAATTTGAGCGTGCTTTCCGGCGCCGCGGCTTCCGCGATCGTCAGCGCCCCCGGAACGATATAGGGGTAAAAGCTGATCCCCAGGCCAACAAAGCTCAGCACGAACAGGCCCAGCGCGGCCAGGAACGGCTGCAGATGCTTGTCCGTCGTCAGCCCATGCCACAGCGCCAGTGCGCAGCCGGCCAGCATCACCGGCACGAAGGCCGAGAAGAAGGCCGTCGGCCAGCCAAACCAGCGCTCGAAGTAGATTTCCCGGATGAACGGGCTCCACAGGCTCACCACGCCGATCAGCGCCAGCGTGCCGCCGCCGGCATAGATCGCCAGCTTGCGCGCCTGGGCCTGCAAGGGGCCCGAGGTTTTCAGGTTCAGCCACGTCGCGCCCAGCAGGGCATAGCCCACCACCACGGCCGCGCCGGTCAGCACGGTGAACGGCGTCAGCCAGTCCCACCAGTCCCCAGCATAGGCGCGGTTCTCGATCTGAATGCCCTGCACCAGCGCACCCACCGCAATGCCCTGGGTGAAGGCGGCAATGGTCGAGCCGATCCAGAAGCCCACGTCCCACCAGCGCGAGCCGCGGATGGTGCGGTGGCGGAATTCAAACGCCACGCCGCGGAAGATCAGCCCCAGCAGCATCAGGATGATCGGCATATAGAGCGCAGGCAGCACGGTGGCATAGACCACCGGGAATACGGCCATCAGCCCGCCGCCGCCCAGCACCAGCCAGGTCTCGTTGCCGTCCCAGACGGGGGCGATGGAATTGGTCATCAGATCGCGGTCGTGCTTGTCCGGAAAGAACGGGAACAGAATGCCCACGCCCAGGTCGAAGCCGTCGAGAATGACATAGGCGAGCACCGCAAAGGCGATGATTCCGGCCCAGATGGTTGGCAGATCAATGGGCATTCGGGCCTCCCAGCGTTTCTTCCTGGGCCAGGCCCGGCACCACGCCCGCAGCGCGGGTCGGCCCCTTGTCCAGCTCATGATCCTCGATATCGATCGGTGGCCGCCGGAACAGCCGGAACAGGTAGAACACGCCCGCTCCGAACACGACGAAATAGACGATGATGAACGCCAGCAGCGAGGCGCCCACGGCCGGTGCATCCACCGGCGACAGGCTGTCAGCCGTGCGCAGCAGGCCATAGACGGTGAACGGCTGCCGCCCCACTTCGGTGGTGTACCAGCCGGCCAGCACGGCCACGAAACCCGAGCCGCCCATCGGCAGCGCCGCACGCAGCAGCCACTTGTTGGTGTAGAGCGTCTTGCGATAGCGCGCCCACAGCGACCACAGCCCGATGCCCAGCATGGCAAAGCCAATGCCCACCATGATGCGGAAGGTGAAGAAGGGGATCATGGCCGGCGGCCGGTCTTCCGGCGGGAAGGCATCGAGCCCCTGCAGCGGTGCATTGAGGTCGTGCTTGAGGATCAGCGAGCTCAGCTTGGGGATCTCGACCGAATAATGCATGGTCTGATTCTTGTCGTCCGGAATGCCGAACAGGATCAGCGGCGCCCCATCCGGATGGGACTCATAGTGCCCCTCCATGGCCGCCACCTTGGCCGGCTGGTGCTCCAGCGTGTTGAGCCCATGCGCATCGCCGGCCAGGATCTGGATCGGCGTTACGATGGCGGCCATCCACATGGCCATCGAGAACATGATGCGCGCCTGCCGGTTGCTATTGTCCTTGAGCAGGTGCCAGGCGCCCACCGCGCCCACCGCAAAGGCCGTCGTCAGGAAAGCCGCCAGCACCGTGTGGGTCAGGCGATAGGGGAAGGAGGGGTTGAAGATGATCGCCCACCAGTCTTCCGGATAGAAGATGCCATTGGCGTCAATGCCGTAGCCCGCCGGGGTCTGCATCCAGCTATTGGCCGAGGTGATCCAGGTCGCCGAAATGATCGTGCCGATCGCCACCATGGCCACGGCCACCATATGCAACCCATCGCCGACGCGCTTGCGTCCGAACAGCGCAATGCCCAGGAACCCCGCTTCAAGGAAGAAGGCCGTCAGCACCTCATAGCCCATCAGCGGCCCGATCACCGCGCCGGCCTTGTCTGAGAACACCGACCAATTGGTGCCGAACTGGTAGCTCATGACAATGCCAGACACGACGCCCATGCCGAAAGTCACCGCAAAGATGGTCTTCCAGTATTCGAAGAGCTTGAGATAGGCCGGGTCGCGTTTCCACAGCCACAGCCCATTCAACACCGCCAGGAAACTGGCCGTGCCGATGGAAAAGGCCGGAAAAATGAAGTGGAACGACACCGTAAACGCGAACTGAATGCGCGCCAGAATTTCCGCCGTCAGGCCAAAGGTCATGGCTGATCCTATCTGCTGTTCCGGCCGGGGCCGGCTTGATTGAGTGCAACATGGTTTTGCCCGGCAGGAAAGGCCAGAACGCACGGTGACGCACCTCGATAGAAATTCTGACTTAAGTCCCTGAAAGAAAAACGAATTCACGCTCATTTCGCGTCACTGCGGCACATAGCCGCTTGATCCAATCAATCATGCCGGTTCGGCATGTTTTCGATCAGCGCCGAATCCCAGCGCCCGGCTTGCTGGCGGCGGCGGGGCAGGGGCCATGGCGCCGGTTGCGTTTTCCCGCAACATTTTGCCGCCCCGCAACCGCTCCAGCCATTTGGGGGCTTGAGCGGCATGCTGCGCCGCGATACCTCCGCACTCGGAGACATTTCATGCCATTTCGGTCACGGGGCATCGCCAGGGAGTTCGGCGCCGCAATCGCGGTGTTGGCCATCTATGTCTTGACGCTGCTGGCCCCGCTGCATCAGGCCGCCGGCCTGCAGCGCGATCTCGCCCAGCTCGGCTACCAGTCCCAGGCCACCTGGCCAGTCTGTCAGGCCCTGGCCAGCGACGAATCCGGCAACCGTCTGCCCGGCACCGTGCAATGCGCTGTCGCCGGTATCGCCAATAACCAGGTCATTCCGGTTCTGGCCGCTGTCACTCCCGTCGCCATCCTCCGCGCCAGCGATCCGGTCACCTATGCCAGCCTGTTCGCGCCGCACCCCGGTCCGGTCGCGCAGCATTCGGCCCAGCCCCGCGCCCCGCCAGTGACGGTCTGATTCCTCCGGGCACAACCGTGCCCATTCAGACCCATTTCATCACTGGAGATCATCATGATCCGCACTTTCGTTCGCGCGGCCGTCGCCGTCGCAACTCTTGCCGCCCTGTCCCTGCCGACCTTCGCCCATGCCACCCTTGAGGTGCAGGAAGCCAAGATCGGCTCCACCTACAAGGCCGTGCTCCGCGTTCCGCACGGCTGCGGCACCGAAGCCACCAACACCGTTCGCATCCAGATCCCCGAGGGCTTCTTCAACGTCAAGCCGATGCCCAAGGCTGGCTGGAAGCTCGAAACCGTCACCGGCCCCTACACCGGCAGCTATGACAACCACGGCACCACCGTGACTGAAGGCGTCAAGGAGATCGTCTGGTCCGAAGGCAATCTGCCCAACGAATTCTATGACGAGTTCGTCTTCCGCGGCACCTTCGCCGGCACGCTGGAACCCGGCAAGTTCTACTTCCCCTCCATCCAGCAATGCGCCAATGGCGAGGAAGCCTGGATCGACGTCACTGGCTCGGAAACCGCTGAAATGCCCGCGCCCAGCCTGACGCTCGTCGAAGGCGAAGCCCACCACTAACACCTGCGGGGCGTGGCTCCGGTTGCAGCACTCGAGTTGCAACCCCGGTTGCAACACTCCGGTTGCAACTAGGCTGCGCCCCCTTTCTCCACCAAAAAGGGGGCGGGGGATGGCTCATCTTTGGCGTCGTGTCGGGAGCGCGCTCGGCTTTGCCTGGCTTTTTTTGCTCGTTCTGTGCGCTCCGGCATGGGCGCATGCACAGCTGCTGGAAAGTGAGCCGGTTGCAGATAGCATCTTGCTGACCAATCCGGGCGAACTGCGCCTCCATTTCAACGAGCCTGTCACCCCTCTCGCTATGGCGCTCATCGCGCCCGACGGCACCGCGATCGACCTGCTGTCCGCCACCTCTGGCGGCGAAAAACTCACCATTGTGCTGCCGCAGGACTTGGCTGATGGCAGCTATCTTCTCAGTTGGCGTGCCGCCTCAATCGATGGTCATCCCATTGGTGCATCAATGGTTTTCTCCATCGGCGCCGTCACCCAGACCCAGGCCGCGCCGAGCGGCGATCCCCTGGTCGCTCCACTGTTCTGGGCCGGCAAGGCCGCGCTCTTCCTCGCCCTGGCCTTTGGCATCGGCACCGCCGCCTTCGGCCGCGTCGCCCCCCTGCCGCCGCGCGCCATCGCCATCGCTCAAGTCTTTGTTCTCATTGGCTTTTGTGCCGCTGTGCTCACGCTGTCCCTGCAGGGCCTCGATGCCCTCGGCCAACCCCTCACCGCCGCCCTGTCACCCCCCGTCTGGGCCACTTCATTGGGCACCAGCTACGGCATCACCGCCTGTGTCCTCGCTCTGGCTTTTCTCCTGTCTTTACTTGGACTTAGGCACAGAAATCAGGCAGGGGCAGCACTCATCATCCTCTCGGCCATCCTGGCCCCGCTCGCCCTGGCCCTCAGCGGTCATGCCAGCGCTGCCGCGCCACAAGTGCTTACACGGCCAGCAGTTTTTCTGCATGTCGCCGGCATTCTGTTCTGGCTCGGCGCGCTCATCCCGCTGGCCATGCTGCTCGCCACCAACAGTGACGCCGCCGACGCCGCGCTGCGCCGCTTCTCCCGCGCCATTCCCATGGCCGTCGCCGCCATCATTCTGTCCGGCATCACGCTCGCCACAGTGCAACTCGGCCAGCCCGGGTCGGCCTGGCTCTCGCCCTACGGGGTCATCTTAGCCGCCAAGCTGTTGCTTCTTCTATTGGTTTTTGGCCTGGCGCTCTACAACCGCCGCCGGCTTACCGCTCCGGCCCTGGCCGGTGAAGCCGCCATGCGCCGCCGCCTGCGCTGCAGCATCCTGGCCGAAATCGTCCTGGTCACCCTCATACTCGGCCTCGTCGCCGGCTGGCGCTTCACCCCGCCGCCGCGTGCCCTCGCCGTCGCCGCCACGGTCGCAGAGCCCATCTTCGCCCATGTCATGGACGACAGGCTCATGGCCATGCTCAGCATTTCCCCCGGTCAGGCCGGTCCGGCCAGCATCACCATCGACCTCATGGATGCCGATATGGCCCCGCTTGCCGTCCAGGGCGTCCAGCTCGCGCTGTCCCAGCCCGAGCGCGGCATCGAGCCCATGGCGCAGACCGCCATCGGCGCCGATAGCACTTGGCAGGTCAATGGCTTGACGTTGCCGTTCGGTGGGAGCTGGACGGTGATCCTCACCGTCCGTCTCAGCGCCTTCGAGCAGCGCAGCGTTACCGGCACGCTCGATCTGCCCTGATCGCGGGTGCTATTGCGCCGCAACCATCGCCTGGGTCAGTGCCATCAGGATGCGCCCATCCTCGATGCGCACCAGATAGCTGCGTACCTGGCCCACATCGGCGCCCATGGCCTCGCCGGTGGCGAGGTCAAATACCCAATTGTGCAACGGGCAAGTCACCGAGGCGCCATGTACAATGCCTTCGCTCAGCGGGCCGTTCTTGTGCGGGCAGCGGTTTTCCAGCGCATAGATCTGGTCCTGCTGCGTGCGGAATACCGCGATCCTGCCCTCAGGCGTGGTGACGCAGCGCGCGCCGCGGCGCGGAATGGCGTCGATCTCGCCGATGTCGATCCAGTCATTGCTCATTGCCTGCTCCATCATTCGGCCGCCAGCATGGTGAGTTCAGCCATGGCGGCAAATTCATGCGCGTCCTTGCCGTTCACCCGCTCCTCCCAGGGGTCCACCTGGGCAAAGGTCTGCGCGTAGACGAAGCGCTCGAAATAGTGACGGCGCTTGCTGCGGTCCGTAACAACATTGGCCAGGATGGAGGGCGTGCCCACGCGCTTGGCCCATTTGTAGATGCGTTCGAGATAGCGCCCCTGTTCGCGATAGAGCTGGGTCAGCGCCACGATGATCTCGAGCGCCTCGTCCTCGCTGTCGGCATGGCACAAGAGCTCGGTGCCCTTGATGTCCAGCCCCGCCGCCCCGGCAAAATGGATGTCATAGCCGCTATCCACGCAGATCACCCCGATGTCTTTGCACGTCGCCTCGGCGCAATTGCGCGGACAGCCCGACACCGCCAGCTTGACCTTGGCCGGCGTCCAGGCGCCCCACATGAACTTTTCCAGCCTGATCCCGAAGCCGGTGGAATCCTGGGTGCCGAAGCGGCACCAGTCCGAACCAACGCAGGTCTTGACGGTCCGCAGCCCCTTGGCATAGGCCGCGCCCGACACCATGCCTGCCGCATTGAGGTCGGCCCAGACGCCCAGCAGGTCTTCCTTGCGTACCCCTAGCAGGTCGATGCGCTGCCCGCCCGTCACCTTCACCGCCGGAATGGCAAATTTGTCAGCCACATCGGCAATGGCACGGAGTTCCTTGGGGCTTGTCATGCCGCCCCACATGCGTGGCACCACCGAATAGGTGCCGTCCTTCTGGATATTGGCGTGCACCCGCTCATTGATGAAGCGGCTTTGCCCGTCGTCCGCATATTCGCCCGGCCAGTCGGCCACGA
The DNA here is from genome assembly GCF_005222805.1 of Devosia sp. FKR38. GTDB lineage: Bacteria > Pseudomonadota > Alphaproteobacteria > Rhizobiales > Devosiaceae > Devosia. Next base: position 727,555 of record NZ_STGC01000005.1, read on the forward strand.
GATAGTAGTTGAGCGCCGGCCGGCACTTAGCGCAGCCGCAGCTGGTCTTCCACTCCAGCTCCTGCATCACGGCCGGAATGGATTTTAGGCCCTTGGCGATGATCAACCGGCGCACGTCATCATGGCCATAGTCGGTGCAGGCGCACATCGGCTGTACCGCCGCCGGATTGTAGCTCTCGCCCAGCGTCAGATGCAGCAACTGCTCCACCAGATGCGTGCACGAGCCGCACGAGGCTGAGGCCTTGGTATGGGCGCGTACGCCATCGAGCCCGGTCAGGCCCTTGCCGGTGATCGCCCCGGTGATCTTGCCCTTGCATACGCCGTTGCAGCCACAGATCTCTGCCTCATCCGGCAAGGCTGCAACGGCCGCCATAGGGTCCAGTGGGGTGCCCCCCTGATAGGCCTGGCCAAAGATCAGCGTGTCGCGCATCTCGCGCGTGTCCACCCCTCGTCGCAACATGTCAAAATACCAGGGTCCGTCGCTGGTCTCGCCATAGAGCACCGCGCCGATGATGCGGTGGTCCTTGAGTACCAGCCGCTTGTAGATGCCAGCGCTGGCGTCGCGCAGCACGATCTCTTCGCGGTCCTCGGCCTCGCCGAAGTCGCCGGCCGAGAACAGGTCGATCCCGGTCACCTTCAGCTTGGTCGAGGTCACCGAACCGCCATAGACCGCTGGTGCATCGGCTAGCGTCTGCGCCAGCACCTGCGCCATCTCATAGAGCGGCGCAACCAGGCCGTAGCAGGTGCCGCGATGCTCGGCGCATTCGCCCAGCGCGAACACATCGGGGTCCTCGGTGCGCATCTGGTCGTCCACCACAATGCCGCGGTTCACCGCCAGCCCCGCCGCCTTGGCCAGGCCCGTTGCGGGCCGAATGCCCACCGCCATCACCACCATGGAACAATCGATCACTGTGCCGTCGCTCAACTCGACGCCGGTGACGCGATCCTCGCCGACCACACGCTGGGTATTGGCCTGGGTAATGACCGTCACGCCGCGCTCCGCAAAGGCGCGCTCGAGCAGATATCCCGCCGCCGGATCGAGCTGGCGCTCCATCAGCGTCGGCCCCAGATGCAGCACCGTCACCTCCATGCCACGCATCTTGAGCCCGGCGGCAGCTTCGAGGCCCAGCAGCCCGCCGCCGATCACCACCACCTTGCTGCCCGGCCCCGGTGCCAGCATCTTGTCCACGTCGTCGAGGTCACGATAGGTGACCACGCCCGGCAGCTGATGCCCCGGCACCGGCGGAATGAAGGGGCTCGACCCGGTGGCGATCACCAGCCGGTCATAATCGGCGACAATGCCGTTGCTGGACACGACACGCTTGGCCACCCTGTCGATCAGCGTCACCGGCGCGGCCTTGTGCAGCGTCACGCCATGGTCGGCATACCAGGCGTCGTCATGGGTGATGATCTCCTCATAGGTCTTCTCGCCCGACAGCACCGGCGAGAGCATCAGCCGGTTGTAGTTCACCCGCGGCTCGGCATTGAAAATGGTCACCGCGAACCGCCCTGGCGCGGCTTCGAACAGATGCTCCAGCATCCGCCCCGGTGCCATGCCGTTGCCGACGATGACAAGTTTTTCGCTCATGTGCCTTCTCCTTTTGGGCGGCGCAAAACAAAAAAGCTGCCAACTGGAGCGCTCTGGTGGTTCCACCAGAGTGCAAGCAGTTGGCAGCTTTGCCGTGATGAGCGCCCAACGCTGGACGCCGAAATGTCTGGGAATCCCACCCGGGACCCGATGCCAATTGCAATGCACGAAGCGTGCCAGCCGCCATCGGCGAAGAAAACCCAGCTAAATCAGAGCACTGCTGGCGTTCTCTGCAGATCACACAAAGCGTTACGCCGCCACGTCCGCACATTGATGCGGCGGGCTGCCTATCTCTGCGGCAGTTTGGTGAACTGCCACAGGACTGCGCAGTCGCGACGCCGCATCATGGGTGTCCTGCCAACCATGTCATTGCGCTCAGGAGCCCCATGCACTACCGTTGGTTCCGACACGCAAAAAGTTGCGCAGGGCGCTACCGGCCTTATCCGGGTGCAGCGACCGCGCACACAGGAGACCAATGTGACCGATTCCGATCGGTCCGCCGCCGATTTGTCGCCAGGCGATGACTCGGCACTTCGCTCCCGTTCTGGCCCAGGCCAGGCTGGGAGGGCAGGGCCCCGGGAGGCCATGCCCGTCGCGGAAAAGCGGACAGCTGCCGCCCCTAATCCGACTCGCCGTCATCGTGGGCCGCTTTATGCTGCGCTCGATCTGGGCACCAACAATTGCCGCCTGCTCATCGCCCGTCCGCATGATCATGGCTTCCGCGTGCTCGATGGCTTCACCCGCATCGTCCGCCTGGGCGAAGGCGTCTCGGTCACCGGGCGCCTGGGCGAAGCGGCCATGGAGCGCACTTTCGAGGCGCTGCGCCAGTGCCGCAACAAGCTGCGCGAGCATCAGCCCGCCCGCATGCGCCTGATCGCCACCGAGGCCTGCCGCGTCGCCGAGAACGGCCCGGCCTTCCTGGACCGCGTCAAGGACGAGATCGGGCTTGATCTGGAGATCGTCGATCGCCGCACCGAGGCCGAGCTGGCCGTCACCGGCTGCGCCGATCTCATCGACACCAATGCCGCTGGCGCGCTGATGTTCGACATCGGCGGCGGCTCGTCCGAACTGGCCTGGCTCGATTTCCGCGGCGGCCGCCCCAAGTCGCAGGGCCGCATGCCCGCCTCCATCCGCTCCTGGCAGTCGCTGCCGGTGGGCGTGGTGTCCATTGCCGAAAAATTCGGCGGCGTCGATGTCACCCCAGAGGTCTTTGAGGCCATGGTGGCCTATGTCAGCGAGCATCTGCGCCAGTTCCGCGGCCGCGAAAAGCTGCGCCAGATGATTGCCAACCACGCGGTCCACCTCATCGGCACCTCCGGCACGGTCACCACCCTGGCTGGATTGCACCTGGGCCTTGAGCGCTATGAGCGCCAGAAGGTCGATGGCCTGTGGATGAAGCGCGCCGAAGTCGACGCCACCATGAAAATCCTGCTCGGCATGCCCTATGATCGCCGCGTGGCCCATGCCTGCATCGGTCGCGACCGTGCCGACCTCGTGCTGCCCGGCTGCGCCATTTTCGAGGCCATCCGCCGCGAATGGCCGACGGACCGCGTGCGGGTTGCCGATCGTGGCCTGCGTGAAGGCATACTCATTTCGCTGATGGATGCCGACCGGACCCGGTCGCGCGCCTCGCGCTATCCTCGGAGAAACGCCAATGGTGGATAAAGCTCTCGGTACCGGCGGACGCAAGTCCGACAAGGATCTCAAGATCCGCGTCAAATCCGCCAAGGGCCGCAAGGTCAGCTCGACCAAATGGCTCGAACGCCAGCTCAACGATCCCTATGTCGCCCGGGCCCGCTCGGAAGGCTATCGCTCGCGCGCGGCCTTCAAGATCAAGGAGATGGACGAAAAGCACCATCTGTTCCGCCAGGGCATGCGCATTGTCGATCTGGGTGCCGCGCCCGGCGGCTGGTCGCAGGTGGCCGCACGGGCCATCGGCTCCACCGAGGCCAATCCGCTGATCGTGGGCATCGACTATCTCGAAATGGACCCCATCCCCGGCGTCATCCTGCTGCGCAAGGATTTCACCGAGGACGACGCCCCCGCCATGCTCATCGAGGCCATGGGCGGCAAGAAGGCCGATCTGGTGATGAGCGACATGGCCTGGCCCACCACCGGCCATCGCCCCACCGACCATCTGCGCATCGTCCAGCTCATCGAAGTCGCGGCGGCGTTTGCTCTCGACGTGCTCTCGCCCGGCGGCACCTTTGTCGCCAAGGTGTTCCAGGGCGGCACCGAGCATGAGCTGCTGCACATGCTCAAGCGCCACTTCAAGAGCACCTTCCACGCCAAGCCGCCCTCCAGCCGCCAGGATTCGGCCGAAGCCTATCTGATTGCCAAAGGCTTCAAGGGCAGCAACGACACCGTCCCCGGCGAAGGCGAATACGACCGCTAGACGCGTTTTGAGTCGACGCTTGTGCTGTGTGGGCGCCGCTGCGCCACTCAGTGCCCGCCGTCGCCCCCTTGGGCATGGGTGAGCTGGTGCCCGGCGTTCTTGGGCAGGCGATAGAACATCACCGTCGAGATCAGGCATACTGCGGCCAGAACGAAGAAGGCGAAGTGGAAGTCGCCCAGCACCAGCTCGCCGCCGCGCAGCGCCTGGCTGGCCTCCAGCATGCCGCCGCCCAGCGCCACGCCCAGGGCAATCGACAGCTGCGTTGACACCTGGCCGATCACATTGGCCTGGCCGGCGTCCTTGTCCTCGATATCGGCGAACACAAAGGCATTGCTGCCGGTCCAGAAGATCGACTGCCAGAAGCCCACGAACACCAGGATCGCCACGATCAGCGCCACTGCCGTGTCCGGTGTGTAGAGCCCCATGGCCAGGAGCCCCGCCGCCGATATCGCCGTCGACAGCGTCAGCGCCGCGCGGAAGCCCATGCGCAAGAACAGCATATTGGCCACGAATTTCGCGATGATGGCGCCGATGGCCCCGGCAAAGGTGATCATGCCCGATTCAAACGGCGTATAGCCAAAGCTGAGCTGCAGCATCAGTGGAAACAGGAACGGCGTCGCCCCCTGGCCGAGCCGGAAGAAGGTGCCCGCCACCACCGCACTGCGAAAGAACGGAAAGCGCAGCAGCCGCAGGTCGAACAGCGGATGCTCGATGGCCAAGGCATGCCGCGCATAGGCAAAGGCCATGGCAATGCCCAGCGCTGTCGCCAGGACGCCCACCACGGGCGGCAGCGCCGGCAGGCTGATCACCGCCGTGCCGAAGGCGAACAGCGCAAAGGCCGGCCCGGCCAGGGCAAAGCCCTTGAAATCCATGGTCCCGGTCTTGTGCCGCACCGACTCGGGCAGGAAGCGGCTGACCAGCGCAATGCCCAGCACACCGATGGGCACATTGATCAGGAAGATCCAGTGCCAGGAAAAATAGGTGGTCAGAAACCCGCCGAATGGCGGGCCCACGATGGGCCCCACCAGCCCCGGAATGGTCAGCCAGGCCATGGCATTGACCAGATCGTGCCGCGGCGTCGAGCGCACCAGCACCAGCCGCGCCACCGGCGTCATCAGCGCACCGCCCATGCCCTGGAGGAACCGCGCCGCCACAAAGGCCAGCAGCGAGTTGGAGAACGCGCAGGCGATCGAGCCCAAAACGAACACGCCCATCGCCACGCGGAACACATTGCGCGCGCCAAAGCGGTCCGCCATCCAGCTCGAGATCGGGATGAAGATGGCCAGCGCCACCAGATAGGCCGTCAGCGCCAGTTTCAGCGAAATGGGGTCCGTGCCGATGTCGCGCGCAATCGCAGCCAGCGAGGTGGCGATGACGGTGGAGTCCATGTTTTCCATGAACAGCGCCGTCGCCAGGATCAGCGGCGTGATGCGGGAATTGGCGATCGACCGGCCGTGCATGGGCTACTCCTTTGCCTCGGCCACGGCCCGATGGCCGGAGACATCGCTGCCCGCATCGGCTGGCAGCCGCCAATAGATCAGCCCGGCCAGCGCGCTGACCCCGCCGACCACGAAAAAGGCGATCTGGAAATCGATCAGCGCCAGCGCCGAGCCGCGCAGCTGCGTGCTCATTTCGAGGATGGCGCCTGCGACCGCGACGCCAAAGGCCACGCTCAGCTGCTGGCCCACCGCCACGATGGCCGTGGCCTGGCTGGCCTCTTCATCGCTGATATCGGCGTAGCCCAGCGCATTGCTGCCAGTGAAGAACACCGAGCGCAGCACGCCCCCAATCAGCAGCACCGCCATGATGATCGGGGCAGGGGTCTCCACATTGAACAGCCCCTGCGCAGCGATCAGCGCACCACCGAAAAAGGAGGCAAAGCCCAGCGAGCGTGGAAAGCCGAAGCGGGCATAGATGAATTCGGCCAGGAACTTGCTGGTGATCGCCCCGATGGCCGAGACAAAGGTGATGGCGCCCGATTGGAACGGCGTCAGCCCGAACCCCAATTGCAGCATCAGCGGCAGCAGGAATGGCACCGCACCCACTCCGATGCGAAAGAACGAGCCGCCAATGATGGTGGCGCGGAACAACCGGTGTCGGAACAGCGCCGGATCGAGCAGCGGATGCTCGGTGCGCCGCGCATGCCAGAAATACAGCACCCCGGCCAGCACCCCGATCGCCAGCGTGCTGTAGCCGATCTGGATCGGCAGGGCGGGCAGGCTCACCACCGACAGGCCAAACACCGTGCCAGAGAAGGCCACGGCGGCAATGAGAAAGCCGCGCACATCGATGCGCCGCTGCGTCGCCACATCGGGCACATTGAGAAAGATGCCGACCAGGATAATGCCGGCAATGCCGATGGGGATGTTGATCCAGAAGATCCAGTGCCAGCTGAGATAGGTGGTCAGGAACCCGCCGATCAGCGGCCCGGTCAGCGGCCCCAGCAGCGCCGGCACGGTCAGCCAGGCCATGGCCGACACCAGCTCATTGCGCGGCGTCGAGCGCACCAGCAACAGCCGACCCACCGGCGTCATCATCGACGAGCCAATGCCCTGCAGGAACCGGCTCAGCACGAAGCTTTCGAGCGAAAACGAAAAGGAACAGGCCAGCGAGCCCAGCATGAACACCGCAATGGCCGCCCGGAACACAGTCTTGGCGCCAAAGCGGTCGGCCATCCAGCCGCTGATCGGGATGAAAATGGCCAGCGCCACAAAATAGGCCGTCAGCGCCAGTTTGAGCGCAATCGGCTCCGCCCCGATGTCGGCAGCAATCGCCGGCAGCGACGTGGCGATCACGGTCGAATCCATCTGTTCCATGAACAGGGCGACCGCCAGGATGAGGGGTGTGACGCGGATCACGAGGGCAAAACCGGGGAGGAATCGTCAAGCCGCGAACGCGACCGCCATCACTATGGGGGTCGCGTTTGACTGTGAAAAGACAATTCCTGTTGTCTGGCGCGCTTTTGTGACCCCGCTCATTCCCCCGTGGCGAGGAGCGTCAAGATCTCGGCGCGCACCAGAGCGGCCGCTTCATCGCCCTGCGTGGCCTCGAGGAACGCCACCAAGCTCGGGCACACGCCCGGGTCGGCAATCCCCTGCGCCATGGCCGAGAACCCTTCGGCTGTCGCGCCCAGCGTCAGGCTCTTGCTGGCCACCGCCTGCCATTCCGCATCGGTCGCCGCCCGGCGTGTCACCGGATGATCGAGTCCATTGCGCGCCGTTTGCAGCATGGTGGCCAAATGCGTCATTGCCCCCTGGCTGTGGCGGGTCTCGATATCGGTCCCGGCAAACGCCACAGGGCCTTCGGTGACATAGCGCGCGCAAACGTCCGGGCCCTCGATGTCGTTTATGGCCTGATAATAGTCCATCATATTGGTCGCCAACGCCGCCAGCGACGCGTCATCGGCCTGGGCAATATGGGGGGAATACTGCGTTCGCAGTGCCATCAGCGTCCGCGTGGTGGTGGTCCTCAGGTCGCCGCCGATCTGGATGTCGCGGGCGACTGCGGTCTTGAACACCTCGTACTCAGGCGCAAAGCTCTGCGACAGCACGCCAAACAGGTCGGGCGACAGGCTGTGCAGCGCGGCGTCGACACCGCCGGGCGGCAGCTCTTCGGCCCGCGTTTCAACGACCTTGATGATCGCCAGTGCCGCCACGGCCCCGATGGCGCCCAGGATCATCCGGGGCAGGATTTTGCGGCTGCGGAAGAAGCTTGAGAGATGGGCGAACATGGTCTTTGCCTTTCACGGTCTGGCGCTTGGCGCTGGTTGTGAACCGACATTGCCCCCGTCTGCACCATGACGCTGTCCCCCGCGGAACAGGCCCTGATTTGGCCGCGCTCAATGCGCATGGCCAACCTGCGTTGGCCCCCTATGCAAGCGCCAAGGCCGGTGCTAATGACCCATGCCAACCTGAACCCGCACCGTTCTCCGTGCCGGGTTCTTTATCCACCATCTCTGATCTCATTCAGAAGTCCGGAAGGGTCTGGCCTTGGCGAAGATTATTACCTCTGCAACCGGCGATTATGCGCTGACCTTCGACGACGTGCTGCTGCAGCCGGCGCGTTCGGACATCCTGCCCACCGAAACCGATATTTCCACCTATGTCACCAAGGACATAGCGCTCAATCTTCCCATCCTGTCCTCGGCTATGGACACCGTCACCGAGAGCGCCATGGCCATCGCCATGGCCCAGGCCGGTGGCATGGGCGTCATCCACAAGAACCTCACCGCCGAGCAGCAGGCCGAGCAGGTCCGCATGGTCAAGTCGTTCGAAAGCGGCATGGTCATCAATCCCATTACCATCGGTCCCGATGCCACACTGGCCGATGCTCTGTCCCTGATGCAGGCCAACCGCATTTCCGGCATTCCGGTGGTGGAGAACGGCGGCAAGGGTGGCCGGGCAGTCGGCAAGCTCGTCGGCATCCTTACCAACCGCGACGTGCGCTTTGCCTCCCATCCGGCCCAGCCCATTCGCGAACTGATGACGCATGAACACCTCGTCACCGTGCGCGACGGGGTCTCCAAGGACGAAGCCAAGGTTCTGCTGCACAAGCACCGCATCGAAAAGCTGCTGGTGGTCGATGCCGACTATCGCTGCACCGGCCTGATCACCGTCAAGGACATCGAAAAGGCCCAGCTCAATCCCCATGCCGTCAAGGACGATCAGGGGCGCCTGCGCGTCGCCGCGGCCTCCACCGTCGGCGATCAGGGCTTTGAGCGTTCGCTGCAGCTCATCGATGCCGGCGTCGACCTGCTGGTCATCGATACCGCCCATGGCCATTCGGTGCGCGTTGCCGAGGCCGTCGAGCGCGTCAAGCGCGAGAGCAATGGCGTGCGCATCGTGGCTGGCAATGTGGCGACGGCCGAGGCCACCAAGGCGCTGATCGATGCCGGCGCTGATTCCATCAAGGTGGGTATTGGCCCGGGCTCGATCTGCACCACCCGCATCGTCGCCGGCGTCGGTGTGCCGCAGCTCGCTGCCGTCATGGCCTGTGCCGAAGAGGGCGCTCGCCATGGCATTCCGGTGATTGCCGACGGCGGCATCAAGTTCTCCGGTGACATGGCCAAGGCTCTGGCCGGTGGCGCCTCCTGCGTCATGGTCGGCTCGCTCCTGGCTGGCACCGACGAAAGCCCCGGCGAGGTCTATCTCTACCAGGGTCGCTCCTACAAATCCTACCGCGGCATGGGCTCAGTGGGCGCCATGGGCTCGGGCTCGGCCGACCGCTATTTCCAGCAGGACGTGCGCGACCAGATGAAGCTGGTGCCCGAGGGCATCGAAGGCCAGGTGCCCTATAAGGGTGCTGCCGGCGCCGTGCTGCACCAACTCGCCGGCGGTCTCCGCGCCTCCATGGGCTACACCGGCGCGCATAACCTCAAGGACTTCCGCGACAATTCGGTCTTCGTCAAAATCTCCGGCGCCGCCCTCAGCGAAAGCCACGTCCACGACGTCACTATCACCCGCGAAGCCCCCAACTACCGCAGCGGGCGGTAGTCCCATCCACCCGTCGTCGCCCTTCCAGCGAGAGGTGGCGACGGGCCGGCCCACCAAAAAAGTGATTCATCCACAAGCTCTTGCCGCGCGTATCAGACTCTCAACCAAAGCCTGAAATTCCCCAAAGGAGCGCGCGCCATGACCCCGGTCGAAGAACTGCTCATCCTGGCCATGGCCGCCCAGGCACTTCTCGCCATGCTGATCCTGGTGATGATGGGCCGCATCCGCGTGCCGCTGGTCATGTCGGGGGCCATTTCCCCCAAGGATGCTGCGCTCAGTCGGGCGCAGTATCCCGAGCGCGCCCAGCTGCTGTCCAACAGCTTTGACAATCAGTTCCAGCTGCCGGTGCTGTTCTATGTGGTGAGCCTATTGGCCCTGTGGTCGGGTGGCGCCGCCTGGCTCGAGGCCCTGCTGGCGCTGGTCTTTGTCGCCCTCCGCTATGGCCACGCCTATATCCACGTGGCGCTCAACAAGGTCCACTACCGCTTTGCTGTTTACACCGCCGGCCTTGCGGTGCTCGCCATCCTCTGGCTATTGGTCGTACTTCGCCTCCTCCTCAGCTGAGCTTGCCCCATGCGCCTTCCCGGCCGACTGTCTGCCGCCATCGATGTTCTCACCGATGTCGAAACCCGCAAGCGCCCGGTGTCGGAGGCGCTCAAGGCCTGGGGGCTCAACAATCGCTTCGCCGGGGCAGGGGACCGCGCCGCCATCGGCAATCTGGTCTATGACGCGCTGCGCCGCCGCGCTTCCCATGCCGCCATCATGGGCGAGGATAGCCCGCGCGCCCTGATCCTGGCGGTTGCCGCCCGCGACTGGGGCAATGACCCCCAGGCCCTGGCCGACAGCTTTGCTGCCGACAGCCACGCGCCCACCCCGCCGACATCAGAGGAAATCGCCCGCATGGCGAGAACGCTGGGCGAGGATGTCGATGGCGCCACCCGCGCCGATGTCCCCGCCTTTGTCGCCCCCTCGCTGCAGCGCGCCTTCGGCGACAGCTGGATCGCCGAGGGCGAGGCGATGTCCGGTCGGCCCTCGCTCGATCTGCGCACCAATAGCCTGAAGTCCCAGCGCGACCGCGTGCTCAAGTCGCTCGCCCGCTTTGATCCGCAGCCCACCGCCATCGCCCCGCTCGGCGTCACCATGCCCGCCGGTTCCGGCGATTCCCGCACCCCCAATGTCACCACCGACGAGGGCTATCTGAAAGGCTGGTTCGAGGTGCAGGACCAGGGCAGCCAGATCGTCGCCGCGCTTGCTGGCGCCCGGCCCGGCGAACAACTCCTCGATCTTTGCGCCGGCGCCGGCGGCAAGACGCTGGCCCTGGCCGCGGCCATGGACAACAAGGGCCAGATCTTTGCCTATGACAGCGACCGCTCACGCCTCGCGCCGATCTATGATCGGCTCAAGCGCAATGGCGCCCGCAATGTGCAGGTCCGCGCACCCCAGCCCGACGCCCTCGATGATCTGGTCGGCAAGATGGACCGCGTCGTCATCGACGCGCCTTGCACCGGCACCGGCACCTGGCGCCGCCGCCCCGACACCAAGTGGAAGCTGACGCCCGAGCTGATCGCCCAGCGCGTGGCCGAACAGGCCGCCATCCTCGCGGAGGGCCAGCGCTACCTCAAGTCCGGCGGCACGCTGGTCTATATCACCTGCTCCATCCTCCCCGAGGAGAATGACGATCAGGTCGCCGCCTTCCGCGCCGCCCATCCCGGCTTTGCCCCGGTGGACGCTGCCGCGCTCTGGCAGACAACCTTCGGCAGCCCTGCGCCCGAAGGCGTCGTCACCGCCGGTGGCGGCATCAGTCTCACGCCGCGCCTCACCGGCACCGATGGTTTCTACGTCACTTTGCTGCGCCGCGCCTGATGACCATCACCCCGCCGCCGCCGGACAATCAGTCCACCGTCATCACCATCCGTATCTTCATCGTTGCGGCCGTGCTGCTCATCGTCGGCGCCATGGCGGCGGTGTGGTTCTCCATTCCCGGCCCCGATACCCGCCATCTGCTGGTCTCGCCCTCGGGCACCAAGTCGCTCGACATGGCCGAACTCTGCAGTCCCGCCGGTTGCAACCGCGTCACCGTGCTCGATGTCACCCAGCCCGACGGCAGCCACATCCGTAGCGGTTGCCCCCCGCAGCGCGCCGAAACCGTTCCCCTGTTCCATGAACTGACCGCCGGCTGGTCAGCCGACGAAACCAGCGTCACGCTGGATTTCACGCCCAAGGAAGGCGCACCTGGCCAGATGACGATCGCCCTGGCCGACTGCATCCTCACCGAATAGCGCGGTGAACTGTCGGGGCGCTTGCTGCGTATAAGTGGCACCTGCACCAGCCCGGTTGCCCACTATGTCCAGTCCCGCCGCCATCAACTACCGCGCTCCTGGCACCTGGCTGACCCTGGTGGCCTTTCTGGTCCTGGTGATCGCCGTCGGCGGCCTCATCGGCACCCAGTCGTTGCCCGGCGCCTGGTACGAGGGTCTGACCAAGCCGCCGCTCAATCCGCCCAACTGGGTGTTTGGTCCTGTGTGGAGCACGCTTTACGTGCTTATCGCCATCGCGGGCTGGCGCGTCTGGCTGCGCGATCGCTCGAGCCGCGCCATCACGTTCTGGGGCGCCCAGATGCTGCTCAACTGGGCCTGGTCGCCGGTCTGGTTCCTGGCCCAGATGCCCTGGGCCGCCTTTGCCATTCTCATCCTGATGTGGCTGGCCATCGTCGGCTTCATCGTCACCAGCCGCAAACACGATCCTCTCGCGCCTTGGCTCTTTGTGCCCTATCTCGCCTGGGTCAGCTTTGCCGGTTACCTGAACCTGGCCATCGCCATTCTCAACTAGCCGGCTGCGGCACCGCGCGGGCAGGGGGCTGATCCTCCAGCCGCCGCGCCCAGGCGATCACCGGCGCTTCCATCAAGCGATAGGACAGGCTCGCCAGCACACTGGTAATGACCACCGTCGCCGCTGCTGCGCCCAGCCACAGCCCTGTGTCGCTCATCCCCCCATAGACCAGATCGGGCACCCAATAGGTCTGGATCAGCTCGATGACGATGGTGTGGTAGATGTAGATGCCGAACGAGATCTGCGCCAGAAAGCGGACCACGCCATTGTCCAGCAGACGCCCCGCCAGCACGGTGGATGGCCCCGTCGCCAGCACCAGCCCGATCAGCGCGTGCATCATCGGAAAACGATAGGGCACGCGCAGCCAGCCATAGAGTTCCCCGGCCTCGGCATAGGCCTGGGTGAACATGTAGTGGCCCACCACGACCAGCGCCCCCAGGCAGATCACATCCATCACCCAGTGCCGAAACCGCGCTAGCATTACCTGTACGCCGCCAGCCAGCGCGCCGACCGCGAACATGGCGAAAAAGCCAAAGGGGTTGAACCAGGGCATCCAGACCTTGGCACCGCCCTGCATGCCATATTCCCAGCCTTTGCGATGGGGATCGACCACGACCCAGTTACTGAATGCCATATGCGCCAGCAGGGCGAGACCGATGACAGCAAGGAACGTCAACCGGCTCGCCCAGGCGGGCAGGCGGCGGCCAAAGGCGAATAGCGCCACAAAGCCGATCGGCAGCAGCACATAGGAGGTCACCTCAAAGCTGATCGACCACAGCGGCCCGTTCACCTCGACCGGAAACAGCGTCAGCCAGTGCCAGTCGCTGACCAGCAGCAGCCCCGACAGATAGCGCAGCCACAGCCAGCCGTCGGGCTGGGCACGCCAGACAAAGATCGACAGGACAAAGGTCACCGACAGCGCCAGCCAATAGCCGGGCAGGATGCGCGCCGCTCGCCGTAGCGCATAGATCCTGAGCGAGGGCAGGGGCGCGCCGCGGTCCAGCGCCTGCCAGAACGGCCGTGCCAGGAGGAACCCGCTGAGCACAAAGAAAATCCCCACGCCAAAAGTGCCGCCATTGGCCAGCGCCTGGGCAATGTCGGGGTCCCCCAGCGGCGTGCGGAAGTCGATCTTCTGCGTCAGATGGTGAAACAGCACGATAAAGCAGGCACTGGCGCGCACGAAGTCCGCACCCAGCAGTCGACCCGGCGGGTTCTGCATCATTCCTCCCATTTCTGCATGGGCGTTCCTCCAACGCCCCGCTTGCGGAATCCGCGTACTCTGGCTAAAGCCTCGCCATGCAGCACCCAGACAATACTTCCCGCACCGACACCATTCTCATCGTCGACTTCGGATCGCAAGTCACGCAGCTGATTGCGCGCCGAATTCGCGAGACCGGCGTCTATTGTGAAATCCATCCCTTCCAGAGCGCAGCGGCGGCTTTTGCCAGCATGCGGCCCAAGGGCGTGATTTTTTCGGGTGGCCCTGCATCGGTCACCGAGCCTGGCAGCCCCCGGGCGCCGCAGGAGATCATCGACTCCGGCCTGCCGATTCTGGCCATCTGCTATGGCCAGCAGACGTTCTGCCTGCAGCTCGGTGGCAAGGTCGAGGGTGGTCATCATCGCGAATTCGGTCGCGCCGACGTTGAAGTGCTGCAGCCCAGCGCGCTCTACGAGGGCATCTGGTCGGTCGGCGGCAAATATCCTGTCTGGATGAGCCATGGCGATCGCGTCACCGAATTGCCCGAGGGCTTTACGGTCATGGCAACCTCGCCCAATGCGCCCTTCGCCATTGCCGGCGATGAGTCCAAGAAGCGCTACACCACCATGTTCCACCCCGAAGTGGTGCACACGCCCGATGGCGGGAAGCTCTTGGCCAATTTCGTGCACAACATCGTCGGGCTCAAGTCCGACTGGAACATGGCCGCCTATCGCAGCAAGATGATCGACAAGATCCGCGCCCAGGTCGGCAAGGAGCGCGTCATCTGCGGCCTCTCCGGTGGCGTCGATTCCTCGGTGGCTGCCGTGCTCATCCACGAGGCCATTGGCGATCAGCTCACCTGCATCTATGTCGACCACGGCCTGATGCGCCTCAATGAGAGCGAACAGGTCGTCTCCATGTTCCGCGATCAGTACAATATCCCGCTGGTGCATGTGGATGCCTCCGAGGTCTTCCTGCGCGAGCTGGACGGCCAGTCCGATCCCGAAACCAAGCGCAAGATCATCGGGCGCCTGTTCATCGAAACTTTCGAGGCCGAGGCCAAAAAGCTCGGCGGCGCGCGCTTCCTCGCCCAGGGCACGCTCTATCCCGACGTCATTGAATCGGTGTCCTTCACCGGCGGCCCCTCGGTCACCATCAAGAGCCACCACAATGTTGGTGGCCTGCCCGAGCGTATGAACATGGCGCTGGTCGAGCCACTGCGCGAGCTGTTCAAGGACGAAGTCCGCGTGCTCGGCCGCGAACTGGGCCTGCCCGAGAGCTTCATTGGCCGCCACCCCTTCCCGGGGCCGGGCCTCGCCATCCGCTGCCCGGGCGGCATCACGCCCGAAAAGCTCGACATCCTGCGCCAGGCCGACGCCATCTATCTCGATGAGATCCGCAAGTCCGGCCAATATGACAAGATCTGGCAGGCCTTCGCCGTGCTGCTGCCGGTGCAGACCGTCGGTGTCATGGGCGATGGCCGCACCTATGAGTTCGTCTGCGCCCTGCGCGCCGTGACCTCGGTCGATGGCATGACCGCCGATTTCTACCAGTTCGACATGAACTTCCTGGGCAAGACGGCGACCCGTATCATCAACGAAGTCCGCGGCATCAACCGCGTCGTCTACGACGTGACCAGCAAGCCCCCCGGCACCATCGAGTGGGAATGATCCCACTCGCTATCGCCGTCAGGCCTTGATGCGGATGCTGGTGTTGTCTCTGCCGTGCTCGCGCACCAGGTTATAGAGCACCTTGGCATTGCTGGTCTGGAGCCGCACGCATCCATGGGATGCGGGCGAGCCCAATGCCGAGACATGGCTGGTGCCATGGATGGCATAGCCGCCCCGGAAGAAGATCGAATAGGGCATCGGCGCATTGTCATATTTGCGCGAGTAATACTCCCGATGCATGCGCGTTGGCTGGTAGCTGCCTTTCGGCGTGCGATAGCCCTTCTTGCCGGTGGACACGTCCCATTGGTATTCGCGCACCCCATCGACAGTCACGGTCATGGTCTGTTGTGACACATCGACCACGATATCGATCTCTGCAGCCGCCGCCGGCGCGACCAAGACCATCAGGCTCAACAGAAAAAATACGATCCTGGCCAAATCAATGTCCTCATCTTCTGTGCGCGATACAGTCAATGGTAGGGTAGGGTCTTGGTTGGTGGAATTTCTATTTGCCGTTTACATTAATATCGATTTCAGCCTGCGCCACGCTGGGCCTATGTGACAACCGCGCACATCAATTTGCAATCCCCCGGCAGCGTGCTAAACGTGCGCCCAATTCGAACGCGATCTTTAGGCAGGCTATGGCGCAGGACAATATTTTCCGCGAAGTGGATGAAGAGCTGCGCAGCGACCGCATGCGCAACTTGTGGCGTCGCTTCGCGCCCTATGTCATCGGCGCTGCCGTGGGCGTTGTGGCCATCGTTGCCGTCAACGAAGGCTGGACCTGGTACAATTCCACCAATGCGGCCCAGTCCTCCGATGAGCTCTATGCCGCCTTCGATCTGGCCGATGGTGGCGATCTGCCGGCGGCCACCGCCCAGCTCGATACGCTGATCGCCAATGGCACCGGCAATTACCCGACCCTGGCCGAATTCCGCAAGGCCGGTCTGCTCGCCAAGGATGGCAAGGCCGCCGAGGCCGTCGCCGCTTACGATGTTCTGGCCAACAGCCAGTCCAATGCCCATATGCGCGAGCTGGCCCTGGTGCTGGCCGGCAATCTTTTGATCGATACCGGCACATTGGCCGATGTCGAAAGCCGCGTCGGCAGTGTTGCCGCCGAAGGCAGCCCGCTGCGCAATGCCGCGCGCGAGATCATGGGCCTGGCCCAGTACAAGGCCGGCGATCTGCCGGCTGCCCAGGCCAGCTTCCAGTCCGTCATTGACGATGCCATGACCCAGAGCAGCACCCGCACCCGCATGGGCTACTATCTCGCCCAGCTCGTGTCGGAAGGCGCTGGCGCCAAGACCGTCAATGCGGATGCTGCAGCCAGCGTCATCGACGAGATCGTTCAGGATGCAACGCCGTCCGGCACCGGTCCGGTTCTGGCCGCCCCTGGCGCCACCGAACCCGCGCCCGCTGCCGAAGCTGCCCCGGCTGCCGAGCCTGCACCTGCCACCACCCCATCCGCGGCCCCCGCCGCAACGCCGTCTTCCGAGCCTGCCGCGCAGTAGCGGCCGCTCCCTTTCGCCTGATCGGAACACACACGCATGACCGTCACCGTCGCTATTGTCGGTCGCCCCAATGTCGGCAAGTCCACGCTGTTCAACCGGCTGGTCGGCCGCAAGATCGCGCTGGTCGATGACACCCCCGGTGTCACGCGCGACCGGCGCGAGGCCGAGGGCCGTATCGCCGATCTGACCTTCCGCCTGCTCGATACCGCCGGCTATGAGGATGTCACCGATGGCAGCCTCGAAGACCGCATGCGCCAGCAGACCGAGCTGGCCATCCGCGAAGCCGATGTCATCCTGTTCATGATCGACGCCCGTGCCGGCGTGGTCCCGCTCGATCAGCGCTTTGCCCAGGTGCTGCGCAAGGCCGGCAAGACCGTGCATCTGGTCGGCAACAAGGCCGAGAGCGGCGCCGCCGAAGCGGGCCTCGTGGAAGCCTTCAAGCTCGGCTTCGGCGAAGCTATTGCCCTGTCGGCTGAGCATGGCCTGGGCCTGGCCGATCTCTATTCCATCGTCTCGGAAGCCATCGACCGCGCTGCTGCCGCCAAGGAAGCCGAGCAGGAGGACGTGCCCGATATCGATGAACTGCCCGCGGTCGATGTCGACATCACCGAGGACATGCTCGAAGGCGAGGGCGACGAAGCCACCCTGCGCTGGAACCCCAATCGCTACCTCAACGTCGCCATCGTCGGCCGGCCCAATGCTGGCAAGTCCACGCTGATCAACCGCATGGTGGGCGAAGAGCGCGTGCTGGTCGGCCCTGAGGCCGGCATCACCCGCGATTCCATCCTGGTCCCCTGGGAATGGGAAGGCCGCGTCATCAACCTGGTCGACACCGCCGGCATCCGCCGCCGCTCGCGCGTCACCGAAAAGCTCGAGAAGCTGGCCGTGGGCGATAGCCTGCGCTCCATCCAATATGCCGAAGTCGTCGTGCTGATGCTCGACGCCACCGTGCCCTTTGAAAAGCAGGATCTGGCACTGGCCGATCTGGTCGAGCGCGAGGGCCGCGCCCTGGTGATCGCCGTCAACAAATGGGACCTCATTGAGGACAAGAATGCCGCTTTGGCCCATCTGCGCGAGGCCTGCGAGCGCCTGCTGCCGCAGCTGCGCGGCGTGCCGCTGGTGACCCTGTCTGGCCTGACCGGCAAGAATATCGACAAGCTCATGGATGCCATCTTTGCCATCGAGCGCTCGTGGAACTCCCATGTCTCCACCGCCCGGCTCAATCGCTGGCTCTCCGGCATGGTCGATGGACATCCGCCACCGGCCGTCTCGGGTCGCCGTCTCAAGCTGCGCTATATGACGCAGGCCAAGACGCGGCCGCCCAGCTTCATCCTGTTTGCCTCGCGCCCCGATGTGTTGCCCACATCCTACCAGCGCTATCTGGTCAATGGCCTGCGCGAAGCCTTCAACATCAAGGGCACGCCCATCCGGCTCTGGGTGCGCGGCGGCAGCAGCAATCCCTATGACGATCCGAGCAAGCGCCGCCTGGGCTGATCGCCCTGGCTGCGACTAATTTGGTGGACCCATGGCGCGCGCCATGGGTTTGCCCCTATATTGCACGCGCTGAAGCGACCCGATGCTGAGTGCGGGGCCGCATGTATTGAAACCGCTTTGTTTATTGAACTTTTGATCGTCGTCGTTCTGACCATCGTCAACGGCCTGTTGGCAATGTCGGAGCTGGCAGTCGTCTCCGCCCGTCCGGCCCGTCTGCGCACCATGGCCGATCAGGGCAACCGTGGCGCCGCCATGGCCATCACCCTGGCTGAAGACCCCGGCAAGTTCCTCTCCTCCGTGCAGATCGGCATCACCCTGGTCGGCATTCTCTCGGGCGCCTTCTCCGGCGCCACCCTGGGCCTGCGCCTCTCCGACTGGCTGCGCGACGTCGGCGTCGCCAGCAATGTCGCCGATGTGCTGGGCGTCGGCGTTGTCGTGGTGGGCATCACCTATATCTCGCTGATCCTGGGCGAACTGGTGCCCAAGCAGATTGCCCTGCGCGATGCCGAAGGCGTCGCCGCCCGCGTCGCGCCGGCCATGAAGCTGGTCGCCACCATCGGCTCGCCCATCGTCTGGATCCTCGATGTCTCCGGCAAGGCCGTGCTGGCCCTCTTGGGGCAGGCCGGCCAGTCCGAAGAGACAGTCACCGAGGAAGAGGTCAAGACCATCATCGCCGAGGCCACCTCGGCCGGCGTGATCGAATCCGATGAGCATTCCATGATCTCGGGCGTCATGCGCCTGGCCGACCGCTCGGCCCGTGGCCTGATGACGCCGCGGCTGGACGTCGACGTGCTCGATCTCTCCGACGACAGCGACGAAATCCGCCGCACTATTCTCAGCACCAGCCGCTCGCGCCTGTTGGTGCAGGACGGCGATGCTGATTCCATCATTGGCGTCGTTGCCATCAAGGACATCATCGGCGTCTTCGCCAATGGCCTGCCGCTCGAGCTGCGTAAATTTGTCCAGCCGGTGCCCGTGGTCATGGATCATGCCGAGGCGCTCGATGTGGTGCGTGCTATCCGCAATTCCACCGTGCACATGGCCCTGGTGGTCGACGAATACGGCCATTTCGAAGGCATCGTTACCTCGGCCGATATTCTTGAGGTCATCACCGGCGTCTTCCAGGAAGAGACTGGCGACGATCCGGCCCTGGTACGCCGCGAAGACGGCTCGTGGCTGGTCGCCGGCTGGATGCCGGTCGATGAGTTCGGCGACAAGCTCAAGGTCACCATTCCGCGCGACGCCAAATACGAGACGGTCGCCGGCTATGTGCTCTCCATCATCAACCGCCTCCCGGCGGAGGGCGAGACCTTTGAACACAATGGCTGGAAATTTGAAGTGGTCGACCTCGACGGCCGCCGCATCGACAAGATCATGATGACCCGGCTGGGCGACACCGCCGGCTGACAGCAACCCTGGCACACGGCTTGCGGGCCGTGTGCTCGCCGCTGGCGGGCTAGAGCGTCATGCCCATCCACACTGACCGGCCCGTGTCGATCAGCGGCCCAAAGCCGCTGCGCGTCCAGAAGGCCACGCCGCCGGTATTGGCCGTGCTGGCGCCCAGGTGGATGCCTGGCACGCCCGCCGCCCGCGCCTCGGCGACCCAGCGCTGCAGCAATTGCGTGCCAACGCCCTGGCCGCGCAGCCGCGCCCGCAGGTTCATGTGAATATGCGCCGGATAGGTCGCCACCAGATCGGCTGGATGCACTTCGGGTGCCTTGATGCCGGCCACCCGCTGCCGGTCCGCTGCCGTCCAGTCGGGGGAGGGGGCGGCATAGCGCGCGCGCAGCGCCGGCCACCACTGCTGTTCCAGCTTGGCCGCAAAGGCGGGCGTATCGAACGTGCCCACGATATAGCCGGCCACGCCCATCTCATCCTCGGCCAGGATCACCCGTTCGGGCTCTACCACGCCATAGGGCGCGGCATAGATGTGGCCCACCAGCTGCGGGTCCGAATAGTCGGCGCTGGCATCCTTGCCGGCGTCGGCCGTGGTCAGGCAGATGTCATAAAGCGCATCCAGATCGTCCGGCCGGTATGCCCGCAAGATTACCATGCTATGCGCCTAGATCTCGCCGAACGCGCCGGTGGTGAAGTCGAACAGCTTACCGCTCTCCTTGAGCGACGGGCTCAGCATGTCCACCAGCTTTGGCGCCACATCGGCGGGCGACGGCAGCGTTGCCGGGTCCTCCCCGGGCATGGCCTTGGCCCGCATCGCCGTGCGCACCGCGCCGGGATAGAACACATTGGCCTTGACCTTGGATTGCTCCAGCTCGCCCGCATAGGACTTGACCATGGCGTCCAGCGCCGCCTTGCTGGCGGCATAGAGCCCCCAGAACGGCCGCGCCGAGCGCGCCGAGGACGAGGACACAAACACCGCGCGACCCGCCTGCGCCTGGCGCAGCAGCAGGTCGGTCGAGCGCAGCAGGCGATAATTGGCCGTCACATTGACCGCCATCACCTTGTCGAAATCTTCCGGCTTCACATGCGCCAGCGGGCTGAGCACGCCCAGCTGCCCGGCATTGGCGATCAGCCCATCCAAGGCGCCCCAGCGCTCGAAAATGGCCGCACCCAGCCGGTCGATGGCGTCGCCATCGCGCAGGTCCAGCGGCACAAGCGTCGCTGACGAGCCCAGGTCCTGGATTTCGTCGTCCAGCTCTTCCAGCCCGCCCACGGTGCGGGCCACGGCCACCACATGGGCGCCACGGCGCGCTGCCTCGCGGGCACTCGCATAGCCAAGACCGCGCGATGCGCCCGTAACGAGGATGACCTTGCCGGCAAGGTCCTTATTCTGAGCCATTAACCGGCCTCTTTCAGCATGGAAATTTGCTTGTGGTCGTTCTTGCTGCGGCCATTGAGGTCCGTCAACTGCGTCGGATAGTCACCGGTGAAATAGTGGTCGGTGAACTGCGGCGCCTGCGCATTGCGCTTCTCGCCGCCCACGGCGTCATAGAGCCCATCGATCGACAGGAACGCCAGGGAATCGGCACCGATATATTTGCACATCGAGGCGAGGTCGGCATGCTGGTTGGCCAGCAGCTTTTCCGGGTCCGGCGTGTCGATGCCGTAGTAGTCCGAGTAATAGATCATCGGGCTGGCCACGCGGATATGCACTTCGGTGGCGCCGGCCTCGCGCATCATCTGCACGATCTTGATCGAGGTCGTGCCGCGCACGATGGAATCATCGATCAGCACCACGCGCTTGCCGGCGATCTCGGCGCGGTTGGCCGAATGCTTGAGCTTGACGCCAAAGGCGCGGATCGACTGCGTCGGCTCGATGAAAGTGCGGCCGACATAATGGTTGCGGATAATGCCCAGCTCGAACGGAATGCCGCTGGCCTGCGCAAAGCCGATGGCTGCCGGCGTGCCGCCATCGGGCACCGGCACCACCACATCAGCCTCAACCGGGGCTTCCTTGGCCAGGTTGATGCCCATGCGCTTGCGCGCCACATAGACGCTGCGGCCCGAAACCACCGAATCCGGCCGCGCGAAATAGACATATTCAAACAGGCACGGGCGCTCGGGCTGATTGCGGGCCGGCTTGCGCGCCTCGATGGTGATCGAGCCATCGGGCTGGATCTCGCAGATGATGACTTCGCCGTTTTCCACGTCGCGGATATATTTGGCGCCGATGATGTCGAGCGCACAGGTTTCCGAGCAGAAGATCGGCTTGCCATCCAGCTCACCCATTACCAGCGGGCGGATGCCGATGGGGTCGCGCGCCGCGATCAGCTTGGTGCGCGTCATAGCCAACATTGCATAGCCGCCTTCCATCTGGCGGATGGCGTCGATGAAGCGGTCGGTGGTCGAGCTGTGGCGCGAGCGGGCCACCAGGTGCAGCACTACCTCGGTGTCCGAGGTCGACTGGCAGATGGCGCCGGTGGCGATGATCTGGCGACGCAGCGTCAGCCCATTGGTGAAATTGCCATTGTGGGCAATGGCGATGCCACCATCTTCCAGCTCGGCAAACAGCGGCTGCACATTGCGCAGCGCCACTTCGCCTGTCGTCGAATAGCGGGTGTGGCCGATCGAGATCGAACCGGGGAGCTTGGCCAATAGGGCCGGGTCCGTATAGTGGTCGCCCACCAGGCCCATGCGCTTTTCGGTATGGAACTGGCGGCCATCGAAGCTGACGATGCCGGCGGCTTCCTGCCCGCGATGCTGCAGCGCATGCAGCCCCAGGGCGGTCAGCGTGGCCGCATCACTATGCCCCAGAATGCCAAACACACCGCACTCTTCATGCAGTGTGTCGCCGTCGAGATCAAAACTGTCGTCGCTCGGATGGTTCAAGACGCTCTCCATACCAATGCTCGTCCCCTGCGGCAGCGCTTGCGCCTGCCGGGCGGAACGTCCGATGCAGGGCCGGTGGTCCTGCATCTAGCCCAATTTCGGGACCGCGACCACCGCCTGTCCCGGAGGGCAGGGTTGTCGCGAACGCCGCGTCTGCGCTCGCCTAGTTGGCGGTCGTCGCCGGCACGGCAGCCGGGGTCGTCACGGTCGTGGGGGCAACGGCAGCCGGCGTGGTCGCCGCCGCCGGGTCGATGCTGCCGTCTTCGGTGGCGTCAGTGCCTTCTTCCACCGCGGCGGCCGGGCCGCCCGAGGTGTCATCGGTGATGTCCTTGCCACCCTTGAGGATCTCGTTGACCTGGGTCTCGAGTTCGGGCGGCAGCATGGTGATCAGCGTATTGCCCATGGCCTTCAGATGCGGCAGCGTCTGCGACTGCGCAGCCCAGGCGGGCAGATTGGTCGGCAGCAGCCAGGTGCCGAAAATGGTGATGACAATGGCGATCAGCACGCCGCGCAGCACGCCGAACACAAAGCCCAGCGTGCGGTCGATCGGGCCGACGCGGCTGTCGACCACGAAATCGGCAATGCGCATGGTGAGCAGGTGCAGCACGATCAGCGCGACGATGAAGCTCACCACCACGGTCGAGATATCGGCCACCAGCTGCTCGGCAATATAGCCGCGCGCGATTTCGGGGTGATACTGCCACATATAGATCGCGATGGCCGCAGAACCGGCCCAGGTGGCCAGAGACAGCACTTCGCGGGTCAGTCCACGTGCCGTTGCCAGAATTGCCGAAATCAGCACCAGCACACCAACACCAACGTCAAACGCTGTCAGCATATTGTTCGCCAAGCTCCATTAGCCGCACAGGCGCTGCCCGAGCCCTGTTGCGGTTCGTTTATCGGCTTTGCGCGCCGCTGCCAAGACCTGCCGGGACACCCGGGCGTGATGTGCCCACAAACCATTGGCCTGTGCGCTGCGCCACTGTCGGGGTTACCAGCTCTCGCGCTCCGGCTCGGGCGGTGTCCCCGCCGCGGCAATCCGCGCCACAAGCTCTGACAGCGTTGAATATTCCGACACATCCAGCCCGCTGTTGCGGTCCGCCGAGCCCAGCCGGCCGGTCGACACCGACTTGAACCCCAGCTTTTGCGCCTCGCGCAATCGCAATGCGCCATGCACCACCGGGCGCACGCCACCGGCCAGCGAGATTTCCCCGAAATAGACCGAATCCGAGGGCAGCGGCGAATTGGTGAGCGAGGAGATCAGCGCCGCCGCCACGGCGAGGTCGGCCGCCGGCTCGTTGATTTTGAGCCCGCCCGCCACATTGAGATAGATGTCATTGGCGCCGATGCGCACCCCGCAGCGCGTTTCGAGCACCGCCACCACCATGGAGAGCCGCGAACTGTCCCAGCCCACCACGGCCCGGCGCGGCGTGCCCAGCGGGGAGGGGGAGACTAGCGCCTGGATTTCGATCAGAATCGGCCGCGTCCCTTCGATGCCGGCAAACACCGCCGAGCCCGCCGCGCCCTCGTCGCGCTGGTCAAGGAACAGCGCGGACGGATTGCCCACCTGTTCGAGCCCCAGCTCGGTCATGGCGAACACGCCGATCTCGTCGGTAGCGCCATAGCGATTCTTCACGCCGCGCAAAATGCGGAACGTGTGGCTGGTGTCGCCCTCGAAATAGAGCACGGCGTCCACCATGTGCTCGACCACGCGTGGCCCGGCAATCTGCCCGTCCTTGGTCACATGGCCGACGAGCACCACGGCCGCGCCGCTCTTTTTGGCAAAGCGCGTCAGCGCCTGCGCCGAGGTGCGCACCTGGGTCACTGTGCCCGGCGCGCTGTCCACCCGGTCGGTCCACAGCGTCTGGATGGAATCGATGATGACGAGATCGGGGGCAGGGCCGTTCTCCAGCGTCGCCAGAATGATCTCGACATTGGTCTCGGCCGCCAGCAGCACCGCGGCTTCGCCCAGGCCCAGCCGCTGCGCCCGCAGCCGCACCTGCGCCACCGCCTCCTCGCCCGAGACATAGACCACCCGCTTGCCCAGGTTCGCCAGCGCCGCCGCCGATTGCAACAGCAGCGTCGATTTGCCGATGCCGGGGTCGCCGCCCACCAGCAGCGCCGAACCCTTGACGAACCCGCCGCCGGTCACCCTGTCCAGCTCGGCAATCCCGGTCACCACGCGCGCTGCGCTCTCGGTCTCGCCCGACAGCGGCACCAGATTGGCCGGCCGCCCATTGGCCTTGGCCGATTTCGGCCCGGCCCCGACGCCAGAATCGGTCATTTCCTCGACAATGGTGTTCCAGTCCCCACAGGCATCACACCGCCCCTGCCAACGCGTCGTGACCGCACCACAGGCCTGGCAGACAAAACTCGAACGGGATTTGGCCAATCCGGATACTCGCATTTGGGGTCAGAGCCCTGTGTACTGGAGCATCAGATGAGGATCAAGAACAAAAAGGGAACCAAGAAGTTTTGGGGGACGGAGCATGTCGATACGGACCGACGGCAAAGTTTGGTTCTTGCGCAAAAGCAAGGCAACTACGCCGCGGGTGTACGTCACGGTTCTCGACCTACGCGCATCATGTAACAACGGCATATTCAGTGCGTCGGGCCGGAAACCCAATCGGTCACATGGTCGCCCGGCCGGAACGCAATTGCCCAAGTATTTGACGGGCCGTACTTATCGCCATAGTCGTTGATTGAGGATCAACCCTAGACGGGGAGTGAACTATTAGGTTTCGGTAGTGCCGCAAGGCCTGCAACTGTGAGGCTATATCGGGGCTAACGTGCCCTTTGCCCACCAGGATCTCTATGGCTTCTCGAAGCTGCAGACTGCGCCCAGAGATGCTTCGGATCGAAATATCCCTCGCCTGTTCGAATATGTAGGCCTCCAAATCCGTCCACGCTTTCATGAATTCACCTAGATCGCCAGGTTGCAGCTCGGACTTTAGGCTCTCTCGCAAACCAATGCACAGTTCGCGAACTTTGTCCTTGGCCGGGTAGAGCGACTGCTTGGGGATACTATTGAACCCTCGACCCCAGAAGCCAGTTCCAGCAGGGATGGAGAACTTAGCTATCAGTCGGTTCCGGAAGTCTAAGTCCGTCTTGCTGTCGAAGTCCCATGTGACATCTGTAGTACCTGCCAGAAATCCTTCCTGGAAATGCGGACGCAACGCCGAGGGTGGGCAGATGCTGAGTAGGCGTACATTCACCAGATCATCTTCAGAGTTGACTGATATTCGGTTGGTAACCTGCGGCATTCCCAGTACATAGACGATGGAGTGATCTGAAGCCGAGTCATGCTGGGCGAAAGAGCATGCAACGCGCAAGGAGTGTGTAATGTCGAGTAGTGGTGTTTCGAGTACACCATAGTGCTGCAATATGCTCCACTGCACATAGGTTTTTTGCCGAATGTCGCGCAGGCCCTCGAGCTTGCTGGCGGCCCAACGTTTGACGAGTTCTTTCCCAGCCTGTTCCAGAAGAGCGAAACGGTGTCGCAGTTCATCTTTCGAGCTGTTCTCGCTTCTATAGATGCCGGGATAGATAGTTGTTGAAGCGGCTTTGTTCAGAAAGTCGGTGTTCTGTCCGCGGTAGAACAGCAAGTGATCGGGGTTCAGGTAGGAAAGATGGGCAATGTGCTCGACCAAATTTCGGAATGAACTAATCTGAAAGGGCGGCGCTTTTGCAACGGTTTCTGACCCAACGTGTGTTTTCAAATCGACCGTTAGTTGCGGTGTAATTGATCTCATCGTGGTCCCTCGCCCAAAAAGTGTCGCAACTTACAGCGGCACCAACAACAGACGGGTAAGACGTTCCACCGAAATATCCTAACCTCGCATAGAGGCGGCGTTTCTCTGGTCAGGGATGTTCGTGTTAGGGCGCAAACGTCTATTTCGTCGACTGCATTCAGAAGCAACTCAGTCCGCTGCCACCATCTACCCAGCCCCCGCCATCACCCCTGCGGCAGGTTGCCATCCCCGACATAGTTCCGGCTATAGCGCCCCTTGAGTGACGTCAGCACTTCGTAGCCAATCGTGCCGCCGGCGTCGGCCTGGTCGTCGGCGCCGATCAGGGCGCCCAGCACTTCGGCGCCTTCGCCGGGCTCGGGGATATTGGGGCCCAGTTCGGTGATATCGACCACGATCTGGTCCATCGACACCTTGCCCACCACAGGGCAGAGCTTGCCGCGGATGGCCACCTTGCCGCCGGGGCGGGCATTGCTGCCCGAGAGCGAGCGGAAAAAGCCGTCGGCATAGCCATGCGCCACGATGGCCAGGCGACTGTCGCGCGACAGCGAATAGCTGGCGTTGTAGCCCACGGTCTCGCCGGTGCGCGCTTCCTTGACCTGGATGATCGGCACATGCAGCGTCACCACCGGCGCCATGGGGTTCTTGCGCCCCGTCACCGCGCGGCCGCCGTAAAGCGCAATGCCCGGGCGCACCATCTGGAAATGATAGTCGCGCCCCGTCATCAGGCCCGCCGAATTGGCCAGCGAGGCCGGAATGCCGGGGAACTGCGCCATCACCGAGCCGAACAGCGCCAGCTGGGTGCGGTTCTTCTCGTGATTGGGCTGGTCGGCACAGGCCAGATGGCTCATCAGCATCTGCGGCGCATAGCCCAGCGCCTGGATGCGCTCGCGCACATAGCCAGCCTCATTGAGGCGGAAGCCCAGGCGATTGATGCCGGTGTCGAAATGGAAAGCCGAGGGATAGGCCTCGTTGCGTTCCAGGCACTTCGCCAGCCATTCCTCCAGCATCGCCACCGAGGCGATCACCGGCATCAGGTTCTGCCGGATGTAGAGATTGGCCGCGCCCGGATAGAGCCCGTTGAGCACGAAGATATGCGCGTCGGGCAGGGCGGCGCGCACCGCCATGCCCTCGTCGGGCGTCGCCACGAAGAAGAAGCGCGCCCCGGCCGCATGCAGCGCCTTGCTGGCCATGGTGATGCCGGTGCCATAGGCATCCGCCTTCACCACCGCGCCGGTCAGCGCGCCGGCGCTCACCTTGTCGAGTGCGCGCCAGTTGCGGGCCAGAGCCCCGAGATCAATGCTGAGTTGCCCGCCAAGGCCAGACGTCAAGGCCATGCCTATTCCATACGCTCGGGGAGATAGTCGGCTCGCGCCAGATTGCCAAAGCGCGTGAACTGCGCCTCAAAGCTGAGCTGCACGGTGCCCGTGGGCCCGTGGCGCTGCTTGGCGATGATCACTTCGGCCTTGCCGTGCACTTTTTCCATTTCGCCTTGCCAGGTCAGGTGTTCCGGCGTGCCTTCTTTTGGCTCTTTGTTCTTAAGATAGTATTCTTCGCGGTACACGAACAGCACCACGTCTGCGTCCTGCTCGATAGAGCCCGATTCGCGCAAATCCGCCAGTTGCGGGTGCTTGTCGTCGCGCGCTTCCACCTGACGGGAGAGCTGTGACAGTGCGATGATGGGCACTTCGAGCTCCTTGGCCAGCGCCTTGAGCGTGGTGGTGATTTCGGTCAGCTCCTGCACGCGGTTCTGGCTCGATGCCTTGCTTGAGCCGCTGAGCAGTTGCAGATAGTCGATGACGAGGAAATCGAGGCCCTTCTGCCGCTTGAGGCGCCGGGCGCGCGCGGCGAGCTGCGCCACACTGATGCCGCCGGTGTCGTCGATATAGAGCGGCAGCTTGCTCATCATATTGCTGACGTCCACCAGCTTGGAGAACTGGCTGTC
The DNA here is from genome assembly GCF_005222805.1 of Devosia sp. FKR38. Taxonomy (GTDB): domain Bacteria; phylum Pseudomonadota; class Alphaproteobacteria; order Rhizobiales; family Devosiaceae; genus Devosia. The sequence continues at coordinate 755,713 of NZ_STGC01000005.1, forward strand.
GTGAATGCGGCCACGGCGGATGTCGGACGAGGAGATCTCCGCCTGCTCGGCCAGAATACGCGTGGCGAGCTGTTCGGAGCTCATTTCGAGGCTGAAAAAGCCGACGATGCCGCCATTGGTGGTCTTGTGATGCCCGTCCGGCGTCACCTCGTATTTGTAGGATTTGGCGACGTTGAAGGCGATATTGGTGGCCAGCGAGGTCTTGCCCATGGCGGGGCGCCCGGCCAGCACGATCAAGTCCGAACGCTGCAACCCGCCCATCTGCCGGTCGAGGTCATCGAGCAGCGTGGCCACACCCGACAGGCCCCCGTCGCGCTGATAGGCCTCGCCCGCCATCTGGATGGAGGCGCTCAGGGCTGTGGAAAAGTTGAGGAAGCCACCGTCATAGCGGCCCTTTTCGGCCAGCTGGAACAGCTCGCCTTCCACCTTCTCGATCTGCTTGTTCGGCGTCATTTCGACGTCGGACTCATAGGCGACCTGCACCATTTCCTCGCCCACCAGGATCAGGCTGCGGCGGATGGCGAGGTCATAGATCGCCTGGCCATAATCGGCCGCGTTCAGCACCGTGGTCGCTTCCGCCGCCAGCCGCGCCAGATACTGTGCCATGGTGACGTCGGGCAGCAATTGCTCGGGCAAATGGGTCTTGATGGTGGTCGGATCGGCCGATTTGCCGGCCCGGATGATCTTGCCGGCCAGCTCATAGATGTCGCGGTGGATCGGCTCGTAAAAATGCACCGGCTCGAGGAAATCGGCGACGCGATAGAAGGCGTCATTGTTCAGCAGAATGGCGCCCAGCAGCGCCTGCTCGGCTTCCACATTGTGCGGAGCCAGGCGAAACGACTTGTCTTCTGCGGGGTGGAGCCGTGCGATCTCTGCCATGGGTACCTCGGTTAGAACCGTTAACCTTCCTTAACCACGCGACTCAGGCGTGAGTCTTGGACTACCAACGTCAGGGTTAAGGAGACCTCTTCGCGCGGTGTGAACAATGGGGACAACGGGGAATGTGACACAAGGCCATTGCATGCCAACGGGGCAGCACAATGGCATGAGTCTGGTCTGGCAATGAAGGCGGTGCGGCTAGTTGGCCAGGCCCCAGGGCCGGGCCGGGGCATCCGAGCCGTCCCAGCTGATGCGGTCGATCCGCCAGCTGGCGTCGGGCATGATGATCAGGTGCAGCTCCAGCGTTTCGGGTTGCCCGCCGCTATTGTGCACCGGCACGACCAGCGCCCCATCCGCCAGCGCCGTTGGCGCGCCGATCTCGGCCGTACCAATGACAAAGGGCAGCATGCCATTGCGCTCGGCCGCCAGCATCAGATCGTCAAAGCCCAGCGCCGGATCGCCCAGGATCTCCTGCGACAGCACGTTGGGTTGCAGGTCCTTGCCCCATACCCGCGAGCCCGGCATGTCGGTGGCGGTGGCCCCCGGGATGACCGCGCCCAGGTTGAAGCTGTTCAGCGCATTGCTGAACCCCAAGCGCGCATCGAGCGACAGCGCGTAATAGGCCGCGAAATAGTCCGAACTGGCATAGGCATCCAGGAACGTTTTGGCCACGGCCTCTGGGGTCGAGCGGTCCAGCCGCTCCACCATGGTGCGCCCCTCAACCTTGATCTTGGCCGCCTCCGCTGTCGGCATTGCCAGCACCAGGGTCGCAAGGCAGGCGATATGCAGCAGGGGCTTCATCGGTAACGTCTCCAGGGGAGGACACTCTGGTCGCCGGACCCCCAATATGCCATCGGACAGACGTTCCATGCCAATAAAAAAAGCCGGGCGCTGGGCCCGGCTTTCTCGCATTCGCCTGAGGCGAAGGCTTAGATTTCGTCGTCGAAACGGTCGTCCTGCTGCGCGTCCTTCTGGCCGGCAGCGAAATCGCCTTCCACATCGTCTTCATAGACGGTGACGGTGACATCTTCGCCAGCCGACTGGCGGGCAGCTTCGTCGGTCGAGCGGGCAACGTTGACGGTGATCGACACGGCCACTTCGGCATGCAGGTTCAGCGACACGGTGTGCACGCCAACCGACTTGATCGGATCGGCCAGGTCAACCTGGGCGCGCTGCACGGTGAAGCCGTCCGAAGCCAGGGCCTCGACGATGTCGCGCGAGGCGACCGAGCCGTAGAGCTGGCCGGTTTCGCCGGCCTGGCGGATGATCACCACTTCGCGGCCGTTCAGGCCTTCGGCAATGCCGGCAGCGGCGTTGCGGCGGTCTTCATTGCGCTTTTCGATATGGGCGCGTTCGGCTTCGAACTTCTTGCGGTTGGCTTCGGTGGCGCGCAGCGCCTTGCCCTGCGGCAGCAGGAAGTTACGGGCGAACCCGTCCTTGACCGAAACTTCGTCGCCGATCGAACCGGTGCGGCCGATGCGCTCAAGCAGAATGACTTTCATGGGAGAATTCCTTTTGGCTGTCCCGTCTCTTGGACGGTTAGGAGTTCCGGACCATCCAGAACCCCAGCGGTGCGCCCCTTAAGGCGCGGCCTACTGCCCGTGGGGGCAATAGGCCTGTCGATTGATGCCTGTGCGGACAAAGCCCGCCAGGCGAACCATCCAGCTTACTGGACAGCGTAAGGCATGATGCCGATGAAGCGGGCACGCTTGATGGCGCGGGCCAGTTCACGCTGCTTCAGCGCCGACACGGCGGTGATGCGGCTGGGCACGATCTTGCCGCGCTCGGAAACGTAACGCGACAGCAGGCGCACGTCCTTGTAGTCGATCTTGGGCGCGCCCTCGCCCGAGAACGGGCAGGTCTTGCGGCGACGCTGGAACGGACGGCGGGCCTGGGCGGTGGTGAGGTCTTTGATTGCCATAGCTTTTCGGTCCTTGTCTTAGAAACGGCGCGGACGGCGTTCGCCGCCGAAGCCACCACGATCACCACGATCATTGCCACGCTCCGGACGGGCATCGTCACGGTCGCGCTTCTGCATCATGGCCGAGGGGCCTTCTTCATGTTCGTCAACGCTGACAGTCATGAAGCGCAGGATGTCTTCGTTGATGCGCATCTGGCGTTCCATCTCGGCGACAGCCGCGGGGGAAGCGTCGATGTTCATCAGCGTGTAGTGGGCCTTGCGGTTCTTGCGAATGCGATACGACAGGCCCTTGAGGCCCCAGTATTCATTCTTGGTGACCTTGCCGCCGCCGGCAGCGAGAATTTCGGTCAGGGCAGCGGTCAGCTCTTCCACCTGCTGCTGGGAAACGTCCTGGCGGGCCAGGTAGATATGCTCGTAAAGGGCCATTGATGCGCCTTCCTTCGTGGTTCAAACACTGCAATCTCTTGGCGCGGAGCCTCCTTGAAGCCGGAAAGGGCATCAAAGCAGTCTTGCAAAGAGCGGGAACACGGGAGGCCGGGCCTGAGCCCTATCTGTCAGAGTTGCCAATGACAAACCCTCCGTTCAGCCCCCGGCCAAACGAATTGCTGGCGGCGCTATAGGCCAAAGCCCCGCCCGAGGCAAGCCCAATGCGCCCCAAAGGCCGGTTTTGCAGCCCTCTGATGCCGCAAAAGCCCCGCACGCCTTGACTCTGCCACACCCATTCGACAAATGCCCCGCAACTGGACAGTGGCCGCATGGCCTGTCTAACTGACGCTCTGGAGGGCCATCATGATCAAACGCGCATTCACGTTTCCCGGGCAGGGGAGCCAGGCCGTCGGCATGGGCAAGGATCTCGCAGAGGCCTTTCCCGAAGCCCGCGCCGTCTTCGCCGAAGTTGACGAGGCCCTGGGCCAGAAGCTGTCGACCATCATGTTCGAGGGCCCCGACGATCTGCTGCGCCTCACCGAAAACGCCCAGCCCGCGCTGATGGCGGTGAGCCTGGCGGTCATCCGCGTGCTCGAAGCCCGCGGCGTCCGCATTGCCGATCATGCTGCCTTTGTTGCTGGCCATTCGCTGGGCGAATACTCCGCCCTCTGCGCCGCCGGCACCTTCTCGGTCGCCGATGCCGCCCGCCTGCTCAAGACGCGCGGCCAGGCCATGCAGAAGGCCGTGCCGGTTGGCCATGGCGCCATGGCGGCGCTGCTCGGCCTTGATCTCGACACTGCCCGCGCCGTTGCCGCCGAGGCCGCCGAGGGCGATGTCTGCGAAGTCGCCAATGACAATGCACCCGGCCAGGTCGTCATCTCCGGGGCCACCGCCGCCGTTGAGCGCGCACTCGATATCGCCAAGGCGCGTGGCGCCAAGCGCGCGCTGCCCCTGCCGGTCAGCGCTCCCTTCCATTGCTCGCTGATGCAGCCGGCCGCCGAGGCCATGGCCGCCGCGCTCGCCGATGTCGCCATGCAGGCGCCCGCCGCCCCGTTGGTGGCCAATGTGCTGGCCAGCCCGATTTCCGACCCCGCCGAGATTCGCCTGCGCCTGATCGAGCAGGTCACCGGCGTCGTGCGCTGGACCGAGAGCGTGGCCTGGCTCACCGGCCCGGGCGGCGTGACCCATTTGCACGAGCTGGGCGCCGGCAAGGTGCTCACCGGCCTCGCCAAGCGCATCAATGCCGACGCCACCGCCTCGGCCATCGGCACCCCGGCCGACATCGAGGCCTTTGTTGCTGAGGTCCTGGCTTAACCGCTTGAATCAGGCCCTCAAGAGCTTGAATCACTTTCTCCATGGGAGACGACTAAATGTTTGATCTGACAGGCAAACGCGCACTGGTCACCGGCGCAAGCGGTGGCATCGGCCGCGAGATCGCCAAGGCCCTGGCCGCCGCCGGCGCCACCGTCGCGCTCAGCGGCACCCGCGTGGGTGCGCTTGAAGATACTGCCAAGGAAATCGGCAAGGACTGCCCGATTCTCCCCTGCAACCTCTCCAAGCTTGATGAGGTCGACAAGCTCGTCCCCGCCGCCGAGAGTGCCATGGGCGGTCTCGATATCCTGGTCAACAATGCTGGCATGACGCGGGATAATCTGTTCATGCGCATGAAGGATGAGGAATGGGATGACGTCATCGCCGTCAACCTCACCGCCGCCTTCCACCTCAACCGCGCCGTGCTGCGCTCGATGATGAAGCAACGCTTCGGCCGCATCATCGGCATCTCCTCGGTGGTGGGCGTGATGGGCAATCCGGGGCAGGGCAATTACGCCGCCTCCAAGGCCGGCCTGATCGGCATGAACAAGGCCCTGGCCCATGAAGTGGCCAGCCGCAACATCACGGTCAATTCCATTGCGCCCGGCTTTATCGCCTCTGCCATGACTGACGAGCTCAACGACAAGCAGCGCGAGTCGATCCTGTCCACCATTCCGGCCGGCCGTCTGGGCACGGCGCAGGAAGTTGCCGCCTGCGTGGTTTTTCTTGCCAGCGACGCTGCAGCCTATGTCACGGGGCATACGCTGAACGTCAACGGCGGCATGGCAATGATCTAAATCCATCAAAAGCCGTTGAAAACCGGGGCAGTGGCTTATGGCGCCCCGGTTCCAAGTATGCTACTCGGCGCCGTTCGCACCGATGGCGGATCGCCTTGCAGACGCCCGAAAGCGCGCATACATTGGCGATCACCCGGCCAATACGGTGCTTGAAGATTTGGCAGCGCGCCAATAAGAAGCGAAACGAAACCTCGATTTCGAAAAGGGAAGTCAAACTATGAGCGATGTCGCTGATCGGGTCCGCAAGATCGTTGTGGAACACCTGAATGTGGATGCCGAGAAGGTTGTTGAGAAGGCCAGCTTCATCGACGATCTGGGCGCTGACTCTCTCGACCAGGTCGAGCTGGTGATGGCCTTCGAAGAAGAATTCTCGGTCGAGATTCCCGATGACGCTGCTGAGTCGATCCAGACTTTCGGCGATGCTGTCTCCTTCCTCACCAAGGCTGTCGGCTAATAGCCGGCTGAGATAGTTGACCATGGAATTGCGTCGCGTAGTCGTCACCGGGATGGGCCTCGTCACGCCCCTCGGTTGCGGGGTTGAAGCCACTTGGGCCAATATTCTGGCCGGCAAAAGTGGTGCAAAACGCATCGATGATTTCCAGGTCGACGATATCGCCTGCCAGATCGCTCATCGCTTGCCGCTCGGCGCCTATGCCGACGGCAAGTACAATCCCGATGAGTGGATGGACACCAAGGAACAGCGCAAGGTTGATCCCTTCATCGTCTATGCGATGGCGGCGGCAACCCAGGCTATCCAGGATGCGGGCGTAGAGCCCAAGACTCAGGAAGATCAGGAACGCACTGGCGTCCTGATCGGTTCGGGCATTGGCGGGGTCGGGGGCATCTATGATGCGTCCATCACCCTGCATGAAAAAGGGCCGCGCCGTATCAGCCCCTTCTTCATCCCGGGCCGCCTGATCAATCTGGCCTCTGGCCATGTTTCCATTCGGTTTGGCCTCAAGGGCCCCAATCATTCTGTCGTCACCGCCTGCTCCACCGGTGCGCATGCCATTGGCGATGCGGCCCGGCTGATTGCCCTGGGCGATGCCGATGTGATGGTCGCCGGTGGCGCCGAAAGCTGTGTCAATCGCCTGGCTCTCGCCGGCTTTGCCGCCTGCCGTGCGCTGTCGACCGCTTTCAACGATGACCCCGAAGCCGCCTCCCGTCCCTATGATCGCGACCGTGACGGCTTCGTCATGGGCGAAGGCGCCGGCATTGTCGTGCTCGAAGACTATGAGCGGGCCAAGGCCCGCGGCGCCAAGATCTATGGCGAAATCATCGGCTATGGCCTGTCGGGCGATGCCTATCATATCACCGCCCCCTCCGAGGACGGCGACGGCGGCTTCCGCTGCATGCAGGCCGCCATCAAGCGCGCCGGCATCACGCCGTCCGACATCGATTATATCAACGCCCATGGCACCTCCACCCCGCTGGGCGACGAGATCGAACTGGGCGCGGTCACCCGCATGCTCGGCGATGCCGCATCGGGCGTGGCCATGAGCTCCACCAAGTCCGCCGTCGGCCACCTGCTGGGCGCTGCCGGTTCGGTGGAAGCCATCTTCTCGCTGCTGGCGATGCGCGACAACATCGCGCCGCCCACGCTCAATCTGAACAATCCGTCGGTCGAAACGGTGATCAATCTGGTGCCCAAGACGGCGCTCAAGAAAGAGATCAACGTGGCGCTCTCCAACAGCTTCGGCTTTGGCGGCACCAATGCCACCCTGGTGATGCGCAAGGTCAACTGACTTATCCACGCTTGTCAGGAGGCACAGTGCGCCCGCGCGCACTGTGCCTCTTGTCTTTGCGCCGGGCCATGCCAACAATGCCGGGCGACCTGTCCAACACAGGCGCCCATTTGCAGACACGATCCGGCGCTACTCAGGCAGCTGGACCTCGAGGTTGAACAGCACGATGAACGATCGCAAGCCACGGCGCCAACGCCGCCGTTCGCGCAACGGTTTTGTTGACATTCTCAATGGCCTGCTGGGCCTGTTGGTGCTGGGCCTGCTCGCCGCCGGCGGTCTGTTCTTCTATGGCGCCTCCCAGTTCTATGGCCCCGGCCCGCTGCAGCAGGAAACCACCTTCCGCGTCGAATCAGGCGCCGGCATCAGCTCGGTCTCGGCCCGCCTCGAAGAGCAGGGGCTGATCAGCAACCGCTTCGTGTTCCAGTTCGGCGGCCGCGCCCTCGAACAGGCCACCGGCATCAAGCAGGGCGATTTCCGCATTCCCGCCCGCGCCAGCATGGCCGATATCCTCACCGAACTCAGCCAGGGCAATCCCATCCGCTATGCGGTGACCATTCCCGAGGGCTGGACCTCCTGGGATGTGGTGCAGCGCCTCGACGATACGCCCGACCTGATCGGCCCCGTCGCGGCCTTGCCGCCGGAAGGCTCGATCCTGCCCGGCAGCTATGATTTCACCCCCGGCGACACCCGCCAGTCGGTGCTCGACAAGATGCAGCTGGCCATGGCCACCCAATTGGCCGCCATCTGGGACGCTCGCGCGACGGACCTGCCCATCACTTCGCCCGAGGAACTGCTGGTGCTCGCCTCCATCGTCGAGAAGGAAACCGGCGTCGCCACCGAGCGGCCGCAGGTCGCCGCGGTCTTCGTCAATCGTCTGCGCGCCGGCATGCGCCTGCAGTCCGATCCGACCATCATCTATGGTATCACCAAGGGCCAGACCACGCTGGGCCGCGGCCTCAAGCGCTCCGAAATCGAGGGCAAGACGGCCTATAACACCTACCAGATCGACGGCCTGCCGCCGACGCCCATTGCCAATCCCGGCATCGAGGCCCTCAAGGCGGTCGCCAATCCGGACGATCACAAATATCTCTACTTCGTCGCCAAGGGCGCGCTGCCCAGCGAAGGCCATGTCTTCGCCGAGACCTATGCCGAGCATCAGAAGAACGTCGCCGAATACCGCAAGGTCGCCAGCGAAGCTGAAGCCGCGCGCAAGACCCTCGAAGACGAACAGGCCACCCAGGCCGGTGACGCCCCGGCTGCGCAGTGAGCCAGACCCTGGCCAGCATGACCGGCTATGCCCGCATCGCCGGTGCAGTGCCCGGCGCCGCCTTTGTCTGCGAGATCAAGTCGGTCAATAGCCGGGGCCTCGACATCCGTACGCGGCTCAGCCCCGGCTTTGACGCCATCGAGGGCGAGATCCGCCAGCTCATCGGCAAGATGGTCTCGCGCGGCGCCATCAACTGCACCATCACCGTCGAGCGCGACGGCGCCGGCGGCAATGTGGTCATCAATCAGCAGGCGCTCGACACGGTCCTCCTCGCCATCACCAGCCTGGCTGGCCGGATCGCCGCGCCACCGCCGACGCTCGAGGGCATTCTGGGCCTCAAGGGCGTGCTCGACCAGCGCGAGACGCCCATGACGCCCCAGGCCGAACAGGCGCTGACCACCGCCATCATGGATGGCGCCGCCCAGGCCATGGTCGATCTCGTCCTGGCCCGCCGCCAGGAAGGCAGCACGCTTGCTGCGACGCTGTTGCAGATCATCGCCGAGATCGAGGGGCTGATCGAGCGCGCCGCCCGCCATCCCTCGCGCAGCCGCGAGGCCGTGCAGGCCCGCCTGCGCCAGCAGGTTGCCGAACTGGCCGACGACATCACCATCGCCCCCGAGCGCCTGGCGCAGGAGGCTCTGCTGCTGGCCACCAAGGCCGATATCCGCGAAGAGCTCGACCGGCTCACCGCCCATGTCGCCAATGCCCGCCAGCTCATCGCCAGCGGTGGCGCTGTCGGGCGGCGGCTCGATTTCCTGGCCCAGGAATTCAACCGCGAAGCCAACACCCTGTGCAGCAAGTCCAATGCGGTGAACCTGACCGCGATCGGCCTTGACCTCAAGGCGGCGATCGATCAATTACGCGAACAGGTTCAGAACATCGAATAGGATCGGCTGATGGAATTTCAGCGTCGTGGCGTCATGCTGGTGATTGCCTCGCCCTCGGGCGCGGGCAAGTCCTCGATTTCCCGTGCCCTGTTCGGCGCCGATCCCAATATCAAGCTGTCCGTCTCGGTCACCACGCGCGCCCGCCGCACCGATGAGGTCGACGGCAAGCACTATTACTTCATCGACGTGCCGACCTTCCGGCGCATGCAGCAGGATGGCGAACTGCTCGAATCGGCTGAGGTGCATGGCAATTTCTACGGCACGCCCCGCGCCCGCGTCGAAGAACAGCTCGCTGCCGGCAACGACATCCTGTTCGACATCGACTACCAGGGCACGCTGCAGCTGTACAAGAACAGCCGCAAGGACATGGTCACCGTGTTCATCCTGCCGCCGTCCATCAAGGAACTGCGCGCCCGTCTGGAGCGTCGCGCCCAGGACAGCGTCGGCACCATCGAGAAGCGCCTGCAGAACGCCCGCCGCGAGATGGATCACTTCAACGAATATGACTATGTCATCGTCAATGAAGACCTTGAGGCCTCCACGACGCGGGTACGCTCCATCCTGGTCTCGGCCCGTCTCGAACGCGATCGCCAGCTCAATTTGAGCAGCTTCGTCAAGGACTTGCAGAGCCAGATCGACTCTCTTTGAGAGCCTAGTCCGCGCCGCCCTGCGCCGCCTTGCGCAAGCCGGGCAGGGCCCGCGCCATGTCCAGGAACACCGAGATCGGCAGGTCCTCGGCCCGTTCATCGCCCTTGATCCCGGCAGCCGCCAACAGGCCGTCCACGGCCACGCCGCTGGCCTTCAGGCTCTGCCGCACCATCTTGCGCCGCTGCCCGAACGCCACCTTGGTGATGGTTTCGAGGTCGCGCACCGCCACCGTGCTGTCCACCGCCTTGGGCACCAGATGCACCACCGAGGAGGTGACATTTGGCGCCGGCACAAAGGCCTCGCGGCTGACATTGAACGCAATGCGCGCCTCGGTGCGCCAGCCGGCCAGAACGCCCAGCCGCCCATAGGGATCCTCGCTGGGCCGGGCACAGATGCGCTCGGCCACCTCACGTTGGAACATCAGCGTCAGGCTGTCGAAAAACGGCGGCCAGGGCTGCGTCGTCAGCCAGCCGGTGAGCAGGGGCGTGGCGATATTATAGGGCAGGTTGGCGATGATGCGCGTGGGGCCCTCGGCCAGCGCGGCATAGTTCATTTCCATGGCGTCGCCGCTGATCACCGTCAGCCGGCCCGGATAGGCGTCGGCGATCTGGGCCAGCGCCGGCAGCGCACGGGCATCGCGCTCGATGGCAATCACTTCGCGCGCGCCCTCGGCCAGCAGGGCCCGTGTCAGCCCGCCGGGCCCCGGACCCACCTCGATCACGCGAACGCCCTCCAGCGACCCGCCCACGCGCGCAATACGCGCCGTCAGGTTCAGGTCGAGCAGGAAGTTCTGGCCCAGCTCTTTCTTGGCCCGCAGGCCATGCTCGGCGATGACTTCGCGCAGCGGCGGCAGATTGTCGATTTGGCTCATGTGCTCGCTGTCATGGCGTCGGCCAGGCGTATGGCCGCGAGAAAACTCTTGGGGGAGGCCCGGCCCGTGCCGGCCAGGTCAAAGGCGGTGCCGTGGTCGGGCGAGGTGCGCACGATAGGCAGGCCCAGCGTCACATTGACCGCATCCTCAAAGGCCACGGTCTTGATCGGGATCAGCGCCTGGTCGTGATACATCGCCACCACGGCGTCATACTGGGCCCAGTGCGTAGGGTAGAACAGCGTATCGGCGGGCAGGGGGCCGGTTACGCCCAGCCCCTCGAACTGCAACTGCGCCACGGCGGGCCCGACGATCTCGAGATCCTCCCGCCCGATGGCGCCGCCTTCGCCCGCATGCGGGTTGAGCCCGGCCACCGCGATCTGCGGATTGGCAATGCCGAAGCGCTGGCGCAGGTCATGGGCCACCACGCGCACCGTGTCCACGATCAGCGCCCGGGTCAAAAGCCCCGGCACGTCCTTGATCGGCACATGGATGGTCACCGGCACCGCGCGCAGCCCGCCATGCGCCAGCATCATCACCGGCAGCGGCGGCTTGCCACCGGCGGCGCAGAGCTCGGCCAGGAATTCAGTGTGCCCGGGGTGCTTGAACCCGGCGTGGTAGAGCGCGCCCTTGTGGATCGGCCCGGTCACCAGTCCGCGGCAGTTGCCACTCAGCGTCGCCGAAACGCCGGCAGCAATGGAATCGATCACCGCATGGGCTGATAGCGGCGAGGCCTGTCCGGGATGGTCGGCTACGGTGCCATCGACTTGCAGCACAGGCAGGGCGCGTGCGAACAGGTCTGCGGTGCTGTCCGGCCCGCCCGCCTCAAAGACGATGTCGAGGCCCAAGCGCTGCGCGCGGGCACGCAGGAAGTCGACATGCCCGAACACGCAGAAGGGGGGCAGGTCCAGTTCGGCCCGCCGCGCATAGAGCGCCATGATGATATCGGGGCCGACGCCTGCCGGTTCGCCCATGCTGATGGCAAGCGGCCTGTCCATCCAGAGCTCCACGATCGCAGGATTTAAGGCCCGCGCCGGGCGGGCCCTCTTGTCTTAGTTGTAGATGATCTTGGCGGACTTGCGAAGGTCGGCAAGATACTTGGCCACCTGGTCGGTCAGGGCCGTATTGCCCTGCTCGGCGCGCAGGTCGCCCTTGATGAAGGTCAGGTCTTCCGCCTGGGTCTTTTCACAGATCGCCAGCATCGACACGCCATTTTCCACCACGCGCGGCTTGGAGATGCCGCCGACATTCAGGCCCGCCAGTTCCTTGGCAATGGCTTCGGGCAGCTGGGTGGCATTGCGGCGGCCGACGTCGATCACAGCCGCATCGGTGAAATTCATCGATACGTCCACTGCGCTGTCGCAGCCGGCAAACCGCGAGCGGTAGCGATTGGCGTCGCCCGTACGTTTACTCGAGCCCTGGCCCACAAAGATGATCTCTTTGAGGATATAGTCAAAGCTCTGGTAGTCCTTGAGCTGGCCGGCGGCCTTCTGGTCGAGCTCGAGGTCCGAAATCTGCACCTGCGGCATCACGGCCATTTCGGTCACCGCATTCCAGGCGATGGCGGCGCGCAGCCGATCCTTGAGCGTATCCATATTGATGCCGCCCTGCTGAAGCATCTGGCGCAGCTTGTCTTCGCTCAGCTTGATATTGCGGGCGATCTGCAGGAAGGCGTCATCCACCTGAGCGTTCGACACGGTGATGCCCAGCCGCTTGGCTTCCGACATCTGCACAGCTTCGTCGATCAGCTGCTCTGTGGCGCCCTTGGTGCCGCCGCGATTGCCTTCGAGAGCAAACAGCTTCACGCGCTGGGAAATCTGTACGTCGGTGATGGGGGTGCCATTCACCGTCACGCGCACGGTCTGGGCAAAGGCCGGCATGGCCACGGCCATGCTCAACAGCATTCCAACGATCAGGGCCCCAGCCGCACGACCAAACACACCGTTCGCCATTGTCATTTTCCGCCTTGAAATCTGCTGACCGCTCTCATGCGGCTGTATTCGCATTGTGTCAATTGCCCACACAATGCGGCCAAAATCCGGTTCGGGCTACTGTCCGGCCGTGAAGGCGCGGCTATAGCCCAGGTTGAGCCCGGCTGGTGCCTTGATCGCAAAGGTCGCCGTGATGGTGGTGTCGTCCACAGTCGCATTGGACTTGGTGGCATTGGCCCCCAGCATCAGATAGCCGTCGTCATACTTCAGGCCCAGCCCGCCCTTGGTCCAGCTGTTGTTGAGCAGGTCCCAATAGCTGAAGGCCGATATGGTCCAGTATTCCGCCACCGGTACTCCGGCCTCGGCATAGATCTCATGCTGATCGCTCAGTATGCCCGCAGCCTGTTTTGCAGCGATGAAATTGTAGGTCAAACCCGCGCTGTAGCCGTCCTGCGCAAAATTGGCTCCGGCGCCGCCGCGCATCACTTTGCCTGTGCCGGTATCGACCTGTACCTTGCCGCCGAAGGTCAGGCCCGGTTTGACCGTGCCATAGGCGCCCAGCACGGCATAGGAGGCGCCGCGGTCGAGCCCCGAGCCGACACTCATCTGTGTCGGATCGGTAAGCGAGAAGGCGTTGGCGCCCGCCAATTGGAACGACTGCCCGGCGACGATTTCGAAATAGCTGTCATCGGCAAAGCTGACCTGATAGCGGCCGCCGATATTGGCGCGCAGCCCGGTCTCCTGCCGGTCGGTGCCAGAGAAGCGATTGTAGCTGAACAGATTGGTGTCATCGAAGACAAAGCTCTGGGCATTGTCATTAGTGATGCCGACCTTTGAGGTGTTCGAGCCGCGATAGACCAGCTGCGCAATCGGCTCGATCAGATGCACCGTGCTGCCATCGCTGGCGGCCATGGGGAAGCGCACATCCATGGCGGCGATGGGCGTGGCGCTCCATAGCGTCGTCGCGCCCGGCAGGGTGGGGCTGCTGCCATCGTAATAGGCCACGTCGGCGCGGCCGCCGAGATAGGGCGTGGCGACAAAGCCACCAGCACCAATATACTGGTTCTGCCAGCCGACCTGGAAGGTCGCGTGCTGCTTCATGCCGGCATAGCCGAAGGTATAGGGCACCTTGCCGCCAGCCGCATCAGTTAGCGAACGGCCAACCGAATCCAGGTCTCGCTGCACGCCCAGCAGGCGGCCGCTGATCTCGATCCGGCCCAAGCCAGGGCCGATCTCGTTGATGCGTTCGAAACTCAACGCAGGCAGGGTGCGTCCCTGCTCGCCCTGCGAGGCGGCCGTGACATTGCCAAGCTGGTTGAAGTGCTGGATGCGCGCGTCGAAATAGGTGTCTTCCGACAGATGAGTGGCAAACACCTGGTTGGTCGATGCCTTGGCATCGTTCCGCGTATAGTCGGGCAGATAGGCCGCATCGGTGAAGGCTGTGTAGCTCCAGCCGACGGTCCAGTCCTCGATCGGCGTGAAGGTGCCGCTGGTCTGGATGGCGCCGCGCCAGTCGCGCTTGGCGTCGGCGAACGTAAAGGCGCTCTGGTCGCGCTGATAGAGCCCGGAGGCCTTGATGCTGAACGAGCCCTTTTCGAAGCGCTGCACCCATTCGGCGCCCACCAGCAGGCCCTGCCGGCTCATCAGCGTCGGGGTCAGGATGATATCGGTCCAGCGGCTCGAATAGACCAGCGAGGAAAAAGCCAGGCTATGGCCGGTCTTTTCCGTGTAGGCGTAGGTGGGCTTGGGAATGCGGTTCAGCGTCTCATTGCTGGTGTCCGGCAACCACAGATAGGGCAGCCAGGCCACAGGAATTCCGAGCAGCTCCAGCGTCGGCTGTTCCATGCTCAGCGAGTGGTCGACCGAATTGGAGACAATGCGCTTGGACTTCATCGACCAGCCGATGCGGCGGCCTTTGGAGTCAATGCACTCGCCACAGGGCGCATAGCTGGCATTGATCAGCAGTGTCTGCAGCGCCGCATCATAATCGGTGCTGTCGGCGGTGATGCGCGCGCCATCATAGGTGGTGATGGTCATGGCATCGAGAAACGCCTGTTTCATCCCGCCGGTCAGCGTCAGGTCTTTGGTCTCGGTCAGATTGCCCGAGGGGTCCTTGATGGTCACTTCGCCGGTAAAGCGCGCATCGCTGCTCGTACGGTTATAGACCAGGTTCTGCCCGGTCAGCGTATAGCCGCCGCGCTTGAGCACCACATCGCCCGAGGCAGTGATCGTATTGGTGGCATTATCGAAACTGAGCGTGTTTGCCTCGATCTCGGCCGGGGAGGCCGGATCGATCGGGGCGTTGAAGAAGTCCGCGGGGATCAGGCCCTGCCCATGGGCGGCAGGCAGGCTCGCGCCGGCCATGAGCAGCGCCACCGCACTGGCAACTGCCAGGCGGGTCACTCCCCCGATCCACTCCCTGGACAGCTTGATTCTCACGCGCGCCCGTCTTCCTTGTGTAACAGCACTGTCAGGCCGATCACGATGGCCACCAGTGCCGGTCCAACTGCTGCAAACGCGGGATCGAGAACGCCGGTCGACCCAGCACGGTCGGCCATCTCGGTAATCACGAACACAACAAAGCCCAGCACAATCCCATACAGGACCGCCGGACCATAATTAGACGACCTTCGATAACCCGCAGTAAATGCAAAGGCAATGAACAGCGAACCGGTCAGCACGAGCGGCAGGGCCAAAAGCTTGATCATGCGCATGGTCGCCGCGCTGCGGATCTGCGGGTCGGACACCCCGGTGCCCACCAGCTTGGCCAGTTCAAAAAAGGTCATATCCTCGGTCGAGGCCATCTTGAGGCTGATTTCGCCCGCGCTCGAGGTGGTGGGGAGGCGATAGTTCAGGATCGTGCGGGCAGGGGCGTCGGCCGTGCGAACCGTTGCTGTGGGAAATACCCATTCATTGTCGTTGAGCTGGGCTTCGGGCGCCTCGATGCGGTCCTCCGTGCTGGCGTCGATGCGGAACACCGTCACATTGCCCAGCACGGTGCCGCCGGGCTGCATGCCGGTCGCCATCATCACATAATGGGTCTCGCCGCTCCGCTGCTCGAGCCAGATTTCGCCTGAGGGCGTCTGCATTGTGCTCTGGCCCGGTGGCGTCGGGTAGAGCCCACGGTTGATCAGCGTGCTGGCGGTTTCCCCGCCCAGCGCCACCACCAGGCTCACCAACGCCAATGCAATGGTCGGCGCCCGCACCACGCGCCAGATCGAAATGCCGCTCGATTGGATCACGGTCAGCTCATGGCGAGCCTTGAGGTCCATGAACCCCAGGATGGCGCCCATCAGCACCGTCACCGGCAGGGTCTTGATGGTCCAGCGCACCGCGCTCATTGCCACCATAAGCGCCGCCATGGGCAGGCCGAAATTGTCGGCCACGAAGTTGAAACGCCAGGTATCCAGCGATTCCGCCAGCGCGATGATGCCGTAAAAGATAAAGACCGTAACGCCGATGCGGCTCCCCAGGCGCTTGAGCACCAGCCAGTCGATCCGGGTCATGCCGTCACCATCAGTGGCGCCGGTCGCGGCCACAGCTTATAGGCGAGCGATCCGCCCCCGACGGCGATCATCACCAACGCCCCGGTCGCCGGGCCCAACGGACTATAGGCGCTCAGCCCCCGCTCGGCGAACGCCAGCAGCAGCACCACCGCCTCGAACGGGATATTGATCCGGGCCCGCCGCCCGCTGGGGAAGCCGGTCATGGCCAGCACCAGGAGGCATATGCCGATCACCCGCAGCCCCTCGGCGCCGCGATTGCCCAGCGTTTCCAGCCGCCGCGCCGACCAGTCCCCGCTGGCCAGCGCCTCGGTCACCAGCGTGACGCTATCGGTGCTGTAGAGCGGATCGGACTCTGCCACCGTCTGGGAGAACTGGTCCACGCCCACGTCATAGCGCGCGAAAGTGACCTTGGAGAACCGCCCGTTCGGATCGGCATTTTGTAGCGTGCCGTCGCGCAGCTCGAGCACATAGTTCTCGCCATCGGTGGAGACCCGCGCCGTCTTGGCCAGATAGGTGCGGCGCGTCTTGGGGTCGCGCCGGTCGTCGGCGAAGAATTCGGTGATCTCGCCATCGCCCTCGCGGCCGCCGATCAGCATCACCACGCCCGGCGTCACCTGGGTGAAGCGCTTGGGTTTGAGTGTCGAGCTGACGAGATCGGCAGCAATACTGGCATTGAGCTGGTTGAGCTGGCGATTGGCCAGCGGCTCGATGAAATTGGTCAGCAGCAGCACGCCGATCACCCCGGCCCCGGCCACCACTGCCGTGGCGCTCCACAGCGAGCGCAGCCCGCCGCTGATATGGATGATATGCAGCTCGCGATTGGCCTGCAGTGCCTGCAGCGCCCGCGACAGTCCGATGCCGATGCACACGTAAAAGAACGAGATCGACAGCGGCGGCAGCGTCAGCAGCCCCTGGTAGGCCAGCGTCAGCAGGCCCTGACCCTTGACCGAAATCACGTCGAACGAGCGCAGGCAGTTCACCAGCCACAGCAGGAAACACACCACCGCGAACAGAATCATCGCGTCGGCGACGAACATGCGGGCCAGGTAGGTCGTCAAACGCTTCATTCTGCCTGACTAACGTCTCCGGATGCCGCAAATAAGGCCTTGGGGTTGCGCGACATTGGTGCAGTTCGCCGGTCCAGGCAAGCCAGCCGCGCCCTGGTTGCGGATTTCTTCCCCGCCTGTTGCGGGATTGACGCGACGGCTAAACATCTCAATGTAAGGGCATTGCCCGCGCCGTACCTTCCTTCGCCACCAAGGCCCCTTTGATGTCCCAGACTCTTCATCTCCGCACCGCCGCTTTTGCCGGCGCGTCGGCCGCCCTGACCGTCATCTATGCCGGGGAGGACCAGGCGCCGACCGGGGCTGCCGCCCCCGTCTGGGCGTCGACCGGGCTCGATTGGACTGTTGCCGCTGCCGCTGGTGCCTTCCGCGGCCGCCCGGGCCAGTCGCTCGACATCATCGGCGCCGGCGGCGCTCGTGTCCTGGTGCTCGGCAGTGGCCGGCCCAATGCCGATACCCCGCTCAATGCCTGGACCGACCGCGGTGGTTCGCTGCTCGCCAAGATCGCCGCCACGCGCGCCACGCTGGTCTCTGTCGTCATCGACGAAGCCAGCGCCACGCCCCAGGCGATCGGCGAGCTGGCTGCCGGCATCCGCCTGCGCCACTACAAGTTCGACCGCTACAAGGCGCCGCGTCCCGACGATGCTCCGCCCAGCCTCACCATCACCCTGCGCATTGCCGATCCCGCTGCGGCTGATCTGGCCATCGCCGACCGTGGCGCCACGGTAGACGGCACGCTGCTGGCCCGCGATCTCGTCAATGAGCCGGCCAATGTGCTTGGGCCCGTCGAATTCGCTGCCCGCGCGGCTGAGCTGTCCAATCTTGGTGTCACGGTCGAGGTTCTCGAGCCCGAGGCGCTCGAAAAGCTCGGCATGGGCTCGCTGCTTTGCGTCGCCCAGGGCTCTGATCGCCCGGCGCGGCTGGTGGTCATGCAATGGCGCGGTGGCAATCCCGATGCGGCCCCGCTGGCCTTTGTTGGCAAGGGCGTGGTGTTTGACACCGGCGGCATCTCCATCAAGCCCGCCGCCAGCATGGAAGACATGAAGGGCGACATGGGCGGCGCCGCGGCGGTCACCGGTCTCATGCTGGCCCTGGCCACCCGCAAGGCGCCCGTCAATGTGGTTGGCGTCATTGGCCTGGTTGAAAACATGCCCTCGGGCAGCGCAGTGCGCCCCGGCGACATCGTCAAGGCCATGAGCGGAACCACCATCGAGGTCATCAACACCGATGCCGAGGGCCGGCTCGTGCTCGCCGATGCCCTCTGGTACACGCAGGATCGCTTCAAGCCCAAGTTCATGATCAACCTGGCCACGCTCACCGGCGCCATCGTTGTCGCCCTGGGCCATGAACATGCCGGGCTCTTCTCCAACAATGACGAACTGGCGACGCGCCTGCTGGCCGCCGGCCTCAGTGCCAATGAGAAGCTGTGGCGCCTGCCGCTGTCGCCGGCCTATGACAAGCTCATCGAGTCCAAGTTCGCCGATATCCGCAATTCGGTCGGCCGCCCGGCAGGCTCGATTACCGCCGCGCAGTTCTTGCAGCGGTTCGTCAATGACACGCCCTGGGCCCATCTCGATATTGCCGGCACGGCCTTTGGCGCCGCCAACACCGAGGTCAACACCTCCTGGGCCCCCGGTTTCGGCGTGGCCCTGCTCGATCGGCTGGTCAGGGACTATTACCAGGGCTAAGGTCGCACTATGTCCGATGTCCTGTTCTATCATCTCGAGCCGCGCCCGCTCGAAGCCGTCCTGCCGCAGTTGCTCGAAAAGACGCTGGAGCGCGGCTGGCGGGCGATTGTCGAGGTTGGCTCGCCCGAGCGCGCCCAGGCGCTCGATGCCCATCTGTGGACCTATCGCGACGACAGTTTCCTGCCCCACGGGCTCGATGGCGGCCCGGCCGATGCGCATCAGCCCGTGCTGATCACCACCACCACCGACAATGCCAATGCCGCCGCCTGCCGCTTCTATGTCGATCGCGCCGTGCCGCAATCCGCCGAGGGCTATGAGCGCATCGTCTATATGTTCTCCGGCCATGATCCCGACGCGGTCGCCGAGGCGCGCCTCGCCTGGAAGGCCCTCAGGGGCACCAGCCAGCTGACTTATTGGCAGCAGGAGCCCGAGGGGCGCTGGGTCAAGAAGGGATGACGCCCGATCTCGCCACGCCCAGCCGCCACCGGCTGGATGAAGACATCTTCGCCATGCTGATTGGCACCATGCTGGTCTCGCTCGGTATTGTCTTTTACGCTCATGCCACGCTCACCACCGGCAGCAGTGCGGGCCTGGCCCTCTTGCTGCAATATGCCACCGGCCTGCCGTTCGGGTGGCTGTTCTTTGCCATCAACCTGCCGTTCTATGTGCTGGCCGTGCTGCGTATGGGCTGGGTCTTTGCCCTCAAGACCATTGTGTGCGTGGCGCTGGTGTCGCTGTTCACCGCGCAGATCCCGCACTGGCTCGATATCTCGTCCATCGCGCCGCTCTTTGCTGCCCTGGCGGGCGGCGGACTGATGGGTCTGGGCATTCTCTCGCTGTTCCGCCACAAGGCCAGCGTGGGCGGCATCAATATCCTGGCGCTCTACCTGCAGGATAATTTTGGCATCCGCGCCGGCTATTTCCAGCTCGGCGTGGATGCCGTCATCATGGTCGCGGCGCTTTTCGTGCTGCCGCTCGACCGGGTCGCCTATTCACTGCTCGGCGCGCTGGTGCTCAATCTGATCATCGCCACCAATCACAAGCCCGGCCGCTACGTCGGCTTCAGTTAGCCGGCTTGGCGTCTTTCAGCGATCCGCTGAGGTCGGTCTTCTTGCCATTGCCCAACACCTGCCGCTGCTGCGGTTCGCCGGTATCGGCACTGGCCTGTTCTCCGGAATCATCGCTTGCGTTCTCGGCCACCAAGCCCATGATATCGTTGACATAAAGACCGTACAGGTCGTCGGCCAACTCATAGCAATAGGTCAATTCGCTATTGGACGTGCTGTAATAGGCATTGGCCTCGCCACACAGCGTGCCGCGGAAGGTGATAGGGCGGGGCAGCACATAGCTGCTTTCGATCATTTCGGCCGCCCGCTCCAGGATTTGCCGGTCCTTGAGCTCCTGGGCATAGACCTCGTAATCGCCGGCATCATCATAGACCACGGTGATCTTGGCGCCGGGCTTGTCCTTGACCTCATGGGGCTCGAGCAGCTTTACCCACGATGTCAGCGCCTGTTCATAGGTATAAACGCAGCCGTCGCGCCGGTCCTGGTCCAGATCATAGGCATCGGCGGTCTGGGCAAAGGCTTCGGGGTCCTTGCCCACCATCATGCAGACCATGGCATAGGCGCGCTGGATGTCCAGGCTATGCTCGTCGTAATAGGAGAAATCGTCGACCCCCGCGCCGGTCGATCTCACCGCGTTGAAATACCAGCCGTCGGCTGCGTCGACCAACACATTGTAGCTGTCCTCGTCGGCGTCATCATTGAGCAGCAGGATGGTGGCCAGCGCGTCGGCCGCATCCTCTTCCTTGCCCAGCACGGGCAGCTCCAGTTCGCCCACCAGCAGATGACCGATCTCGTGATAGGTCGTGAACACGGCATCGTGCATGGCGAAGGTCATCGCATCCTGCATCTGCTGCTCGTCCAGCTCCTGCGCACCGACCTGCCCACATCCCAGCGCCGCCGCCCCCAACAGGGTCGCCGCTACGATCAGTCTTTTCATCCTGTGTCTCTCCACCCGGCCACCCCACGCGGCCACGCCCTCAGTTGCGGGGCGGCTTGTGCTTGCCGGTCCCCGATTGCCCCTCCGTCGCCCCGGTCTTGGGCAGTTCGGCGGCATATAGCTCCATATAATCCTGCATCAGCTCATAGCAGAAGATGATTTCCACCGTCTCGGGATCATAGAATGCATTGGGCTCGCCGCAGCGTTCTGCGTTCAGCTGCACCAGCCGGGGCAGGCGGAAGCGCTGGCGCAGCTCATCGGCAAGCTGGTCGAATATGCCGCTGGACTTGAACACATCGGCCGCCTCGCGCAGCGCACCGCCAGCCGGCTTGTAGGTCACTCGCACCCGTGTCTGCTGGTCCGTGGCGTCCGGCCCCCGGTCGAGCAGCCGGCGCAGGCTGCGGTCGACGATGCCATAGTCCCAGGCACAGCTCTCTACCCGGTCGACCGGCAGCTCATAGAGATTGGCCACGGGGCGAAAGGTCGGTTCATCCTTGCCCACCATCAGGCAGACGATCTGATAGGCCCGCTGCTTGTCCAGCGCATGGGCGGCGGCATAGTCGCTCTCCACACCGCCACTGTCATAGGCTATGCCGGAGAGGAACCAGCCGCGCGCGGCGTCGCGCACCGCCTGGTTGGCCCGGTCCGTACCCTTGTTGAGCAGCGTCCAGGTGGCCACATTGTCGGCGGCATCTTCTTCGCGGCCCAGCACCGGCAGCTCGAGCTGGTCAAACAGCAGATGGGCCATCTCATGGTAGAGCACGAACAGGCTATTGTTGGCCGCAAAGCGCCGCTGGTCCCGATAGTCCGCCTTGCTGAGATCGGTCGCCTGCGCCAGCCCCGTCAGGCTCAGCGCAATCGCCAGCACACAGCCGAGCAGAAATGGGGAAACCAGACGCATGAACTACTCTCGTGCCGATCGCTGACCAGACAAGAGTAACGCCCAGTCCCTGTCAACGTCGGCACGCAAACAGGCTAAACGTCTTTCGGCGCCCAGCCCGGTGCGGCCAGCTCAAAGCCGGCGAAATGGAACCCCGGCGCGACGGTGCAGCCCACCAGCGTCCACTCGCCCGCACTGCGCGCCGCCTGCCAGCCCATGGTCGGCACCACCACCTGCGGCCGCTCGCCGGCGGCAAGGTCGCTGCCCAGCCGGTGCTCCACCGTGGTCACGCTGTCCGAGATCGACAGCAAAAGGGCGTCGCCCGCGTAATAGTGCCAGACTTCCACAGCGTCGATGCGGTGCCAGTGCGAGGCTTCGCCGCGCGCTAGCAGATAGTAGATCGCCGTCGAGCGGGCGCGGCCATCGACCGTCTGCGGATCGACAAAGCTCTCCACATACCAGCCACCCTCGGGATGCCGCTGCATCCCCAGGCTCGCGATCACCTGCTCGGCGGTCAGTTTGCTCATGCGCTCTCAGCCTCTTCCAGCTGGGCGCTCAGCTCCAGCCATTTTTCTTCTTGGCTCTCGATCTCGGCGCTGTAGCGCGCCTTGTCCTTGCCCAGGGCGATCACGCGCTCCGGATTGCCATTATAGACCTTGGGGTCTTCGAGCTGCGCATCGACCTTGGCCAGCTCGGTCTTGAGCCGGGCCATCTTGGCTTCGGCATCCTTGATGGCGCTCTTGATCGGCGCAATCTCGGCCCGACGGGCTGCAGCTTCGGCCTTGTTGGCCTTGCGCTCGGCCTTGGTGCCGCCCTTGCCCTCTTTGCTCGAGGTGATGCTGGCCTGGTAGCTGTCCAGATCCTCGTCCAGCTCGCGGATGGTGCCGTTCTCGGCGATCCACAGCGTGTCGCAGGTCGCCTCGATCAGATGGCGATCGTGGCTGATGATCAGCACGGCGCCTTCATAATCATTGAGCGCATGTACCAGCGCATCGCGGCTGTCGATATCCAGATGGTTGGTCGGCTCGTCCAGGATCATCATGCCCGGGCCGCTAAAGGTGATCAGGCCCATCAACAGGCGTGCGCGCTCGCCGCCGCTCAAATTCTTGGCCAGCGTATCCATGCGCGATTTGGTCAGGCCCATCTGGCTCAGCCGCGAGCGGCGACGCGCCTCGCTGTCGGTGGGCATCAGCTCCACCACATGCTCGAACGGCGTCCAGTCCGGCTTGAGCTTGTCCATCTGGTGCTGGGCGAAATGGGCAATCTCGAGCTTCTTGCCCTTGCTGAAGCTGCCGCCCATCGGCTTGATGTCGCCAGCCAACAGCTTGGCAAAGGTCGACTTGCCGTTACCATTCACGCCGATCAGCGCGATGCGATCACCGGGATCGATGCGCATGTTGATCTGCCGCAGAATGGTCTTGGTGCCATAGCCCGCCGACACGCCGTCCAGCGAGATCATCGGCGTCGCCTGCTCGGCCTTGGGCTGCTGGAAGGTGAAGGGCGCCGCATATTCGTCGAACATCGCCGCCGGCGGCTTGAGCTTTTCGATCATCTTCATGCGCGACTGCGCCTGGCGGGCCTTGGAGGCCTTGGCCTTGAAGCGATCGACGAACTTCTGCAGATGCGCCACCTGGTCGAGTGCCTTGTCGCGGCCCTTGTTGTTGAGCTCCATCTGCATGCGACGGGTATTTTCGAACGTGTCGTAATTGCCTTTGTAGAAGGTCAGTTTCTTGTGTTCGAGATGGATGATCGAATTGACCGACTTGTTGAGCAGGTCACGGTCGTGGCTGATCATGAAGACGGTATAGGGATAGGTTGCCAGATATTTCTCCAGCCACAGCGTGCCTTCGAGATCGAGATAGTTGGTCGGCTCGTCCAGCAGCAGCAGATCGGGCTGGCTGAACAGCACGCCGGCCAGCGCCACGCGCATGCGCCAGCCGCCGGACAATTCATGGGTCGGCGAATTCTGCCGGTCCTGTTCGAAGCCGAGGCCTTTCAGGATCGCCGAGGCGCGGCCTTCGGCGGTATAGGCGTCGATATCGGCCAGGCGGGTGTAGATCTCGCTGATGCGATCGGGGTCGGTCGCAGTTTCCGATTCCGCCAGCAGCGCCGTGCGCTCCTTGTCGGCGGCCATCACCACATCGAGCACGCTTTCATTGCCGGCCGGCGCTTCCTGCGCCACCGCGCCGATACGCGCCTTCTTGACCAGATCGATACTGCCCGCATCCGCGTTGATATGGCCCTGGATCAGATGGAACAGCGTGGTCTTGCCCGTGCCGTTCTTGCCTACAAAGCCGGTCTTGGAGCCGGTCGGCAGCACCACCGAGGCGTCCTCGAACAGTTCGCGGCCCTGGATGCGATAGACGAGGTTGTTGATGGTCAGCATGGCGAGCGGCAATCTATGGAAGAGGGCAGGCGCCCGAAACACCGGGCAGCCCGGTTCGGGCCCTGCAAAAGAAGTCTCTGTGCTCCGATAAAGTCATGCGGGCGCAATGGCAACCAGCATTCCCGCATGCTTGCCGCCCGCTGCACGCCATGCCCGCACAAAGTCGCGGCCAAACCGTGGTCAAAAACGCCCGGGTTCGCCCTGGCTCTGTCCCCGGTCAACCATGCCAGCGATTGCGGCACTCAGCCGTCTTGCCTGTGTCGCAGTCTCCCGTTACAAGGCGCGACCTTTCCAACAGACCCATTCAAGGATCTACCCATGGCGCTCGAACGCACCTTCTCCATCATCAAGCCGGATGCCGTCCGTCGCAACCTCATCGGCAAGATCGTCGCCAAGTTCGAGGAAGCCGGTCTGCGCCCGATCGCCCTCAAGAAAATCCACATGACCCGCGCCCAGGCCGAAGGCTTCTACGCGGTCCACAAGGAACGCCCCTTCTTTGGCGAACTGGTCGAGCAGATGATTGCCTCGCCCGTCGTCGTGCAGGTCCTGGAAGGCGAGAACGCCATCCTGAAGAACCGCGAAGTCATGGGCGCCACCAACCCGGCCAACGCCGCTGAAGGCACCATCCGCAAGGAATTCGCCCTCTCGATCGGCGAAAACTCCGTGCACGGTTCGGACGCTCCGGAAACCGCTGCCGAAGAAATCAAGTTCTTCTTCACCGACGCTGAACTGGTCGGCTAATGCCTTTCATCAGCGTTCGCATTGTCGAGGGTGCCACGGCGGAACAGAAATCCGCCGTCATCGCCGGCATTACGGATGTGATGGTCAAGGTGCTCGGCAAGAACCCGGAAACCACGCATATCGTCATCGAGGATGTGCCGCTGGAAAACTGGGGCCACAAGG
The DNA here is from genome assembly GCF_005222805.1 of Devosia sp. FKR38. Lineage (GTDB taxonomy): Bacteria > Pseudomonadota > Alphaproteobacteria > Rhizobiales > Devosiaceae > Devosia. The sequence goes on from NZ_STGC01000005.1 coordinate 780,824, forward strand.
GCAAATCGGTCGCCGAACTGCGTCAGCAGTCCAAGGACTGACACCGCTGCACCCCTGAAATGCGAAGGCCGCCCGCCGGGCGGCCTTTTTTGCTTGTATGTGCTATGATGCACCAAAATCCGGAACTCCTTCGCGCGCTCCCGTCCATCAAGGGGAGGGCAGGGTGGGGGTTCTCACCCACCCGAAAGAATCCCATTGTCCCTGCCTGACACTATTCCTGCTCCGCTCGCTCGCGCCTTGGCCGCCAAAGGCTATGAGACGCTGACGCCTGTGCAGTCCGCCATTATCGAAGATGAAACCGCAGGGCGTGACCTGCTGGTCTCGGCCCAGACCGGTTCGGGCAAGACCGTTGCCTTCGGCATGGCCATCGCCACCACCCTGCTGGGCGAGGCGGAACGCTTCACCGAGGTCGGCGCCCCGCTGGCCCTGGTCATTGCCCCCACCCGCGAACTGGCCCTCCAGGTGCAGCGCGAGCTCGATTGGCTCTATGCCGATGCCGGCGCCAAGACCGCCTCCTGCGTGGGCGGCATGGATGCCCGCACCGAACGCCGCGCCCTGGAACGCGGCGCCCATATTATCGTGGGTACGCCCGGCCGCCTGCGCGATCACATCACGCGCGGGGCGCTCGACATGTCGGCCCTGCGCGCCGTCGTGCTCGACGAAGCCGATGAAATGCTCGACCTCGGCTTCCGCGAGGATCTCGAATTCATCCTCGACGCCGCCCCGGAAGACCGCCGCACGCTGATGTTCTCGGCCACCGTGCCCAAGCCCATCGCCCAGCTGGCCAAGACCTTCCAGCGCAATGCCCTGCGCGTCGCGGCCACTTCGGCCACCGAGCAGCATGCCGACATCGACTACAAGCTCATGCTGGTGCCGACCGCCGAGCGCGAAAACGCCATCATCAACACGCTGCTCTACTTTGAATCGGTCAACACCATCGTCTTCGCCTCGACCCGCGAAGGCGTCAAACACCTCTCCGCCCGGCTGCACAACCGTGGCTTTGACGTGGTCACGCTCTCGGGCGAACTGAGCCAGGCCGAGCGCACCAATGCCCTGCAGTCCATGCGCGATGGTCGCGCCCGCATCTGCGTGGCCACCGACGTGGCCGCCCGCGGCATCGATCTGCCCAATCTCGACCTGGTCATCCACGCCGATCTCCCCACCAATGCCGATACGCTGCTGCACCGCTCGGGCCGCACAGGTCGCGCCGGCCGCAAGGGCACCTGCGTCATCATCGCTCCGTTGCATCGCCGCAATGTCGCCAAGCGCGTGCTGGCCACCGCCAAGCTCGACGTCACCACCATGTCGCCGCCCTCGGCCGCCGAAATCGATGCCCGCTTCCGCGAAGGCATCCTGTCGGCCGAAGCGCTGACCCTGCCCGTGGCCGAGGAAGAGGCCGAGTTCGTCGGCCAGTTGCTGGCCCGCTACACCCCCGAGGCCATCGCCGCCGCCTATCTGCGCCAGCAGCTGGCGGCCCGTCCAGCGCCAGAGGATGTCACCGAATCCCCGGTCCAGGGCGCCGCTGGCGATAGCGATCCGCGCGTCCGCGAAAAGTTCGAGGGCGGCACCTGGTTCAAGGTCTCGGTTGGTCGCAAGCACAAGGCCGAGCCGCGTTGGCTGCTGCCCATGCTGTGCAAGGCCGGCAATGTCACCAAGACGGCCATTGGCTCGATCCGTATCTTCGATACCGAATCCATCTTTGAAGTCGCGGCCCCCAAGGCCGATGCCTTTGCCCGCAGCGTTGAAAAGAACGGCTCCGGCGAGCGTGGCGTCACCATCTCGGCGGTCGATGGTCCCGGCGAGCGCCGCGTTGGCCCGCCACCTTCGCAGCGCCGTCCGCCCGGCCCGGTGGAACGCTACGATCCCAATGCCCCGCGCCCCGAGCGCGCTGACCGCAAGGCCCGCTATGGCTCGGCTGCACTGAGCCCTGATGATTTCGAGGCTCCCGCCACCGGTGCCTGGAACCCGGCTGCGGACAGCGCCCCGCGTCCGCCCAAGGCTGATTTTGACAAGCCGCGTCCGCCCAAGGTCACCAAGGCCCCGGTCAGCAAGGACAAGGGCAAGCCCAAATGGGCCGGCAAGGCTGCCGATGGCGCCCCGCGCGTCAAGGATCACAAGCCCAAGCGCAAGCCGCAGATCTGATCGACATAAAGGGGGCCTCGGCCCCCTTTTCTATGGTCTGGCCGCTGGGGCAGTTTCGTCCGCCGCGACCAGTTCGCCCCAGTCGGCCTGCCAGTCGACATCGGCGTCCAATTGTACTTCCACCCGCTCGGCATTGAGAAACCCCATCAGAAACAGCGCATAGGGCAGGGCCTCCAGTGCCGTGTCCGGAGAGATGGGCGTGGGTGTGAACACCCGCAGTCCCCATTGGGGCACCGGCGCGCTGACCACGCAGACCACGCCCGCCCGGTCGGCAAAGATGCGCACCGCGATAGCATTGCTATCGGCACTGGTTTTGGGAACGCGGTAGAACCGCGGCTTCTGTGGATTATTTGTGCTCATCAAGCAGTTACGGAACACGGGTGCGATTGGTTTCGCACTCGGGTGAACCGAACGCAAAAAAACCCGTCCACCGCGGGTCCAGCGCCGATCACCCCCTGGCAATCTTGGACCTGGCGTCGGCTCTGGCCAAAAAATCCGTTCAATTACAAAGTCTTGGCCGGCGCGGCGGACTCAAAATTCGCACCCGCTGAACCAAAGCATGAACGCCGCCCATTCCCAAACGCGATGGCTCACATCACTGCAATTGCATTGAGGCCAATGCCCGGCTCAGCTACCGTTCGGCTATGAACACCACGCTTGTTTCCCGCACCGTTCGCTCGGTCTGCCCGCATGATTGTCCCTCCGCCTGCGCGCTCGATGTCGATGTCATCGATAGCCGCACCATCGGTCGTGTGCGCGGCGCCAAGGACGATCCCTATACGGCGGGCGTCATCTGCGAGAAGGTCGCCCGCTATGCCGAGCGCGTGCATCATCCCGACCGGCTGACCCAGCCGCTGCGGCGCACCGGCCCCAAGGGCAGTGGCCAATATGCGCCCATCAGCTGGGACGAAGCCCTCGACGAAATCGCGCGACGCTTTGCCGCCATCGAGGCCGAACACGGCGCCGAGGCCATCTGGCCCTATTACTATGCTGGCACCATGGGCCATGTGCACCGCGACGGCATTGACCGCCTGCGCGCCGCCAAGGGCTATTCCCGCCAGTATGACACCATCTGCACCGGCCTGGCCTGGCCCGGCTTCATCGCCGGCACCGGCCTGTTGGGCGGCGTTAATCCCGAGCAAATGGCCGAGAGCGACTGTGTCGTCATCTGGGGCACCAATGCCGTGCATACCCAGGTCAATGTCATGACCCACGCCATGCGGGCCCGCAAGGAACGTGGCGCCAAGGTCGTGGTCATCGATATCTATGAAACGGCCACCATGGCCCAGGCCGATCTCGGCCTTATCCTGCGCCCCGGCACCGATGGCGCCCTGGCCGTGGCCGTGATGCACATCCTGCTGCGCGACAATCTCGCCGACCGCGCCTATATGGCCCGCTACACCGATTTCAGCCCGGACTTCGAGGCCCATCTGGCCAGCCGCACGCCCGAATGGGCCGCCGAGATCACTGGCCTCAGCGTCGCCGAGATCACCCAATTCGCCCATCTGGTCGGCACCACGCCGCGCAGCTATTTCCGCCTGGGCTATGGCTTCACCCGCCAGCGCAATGGCGCCACGGCCATGCACGCCGCGCTCTGCATTCCGGCCATGACTGGCGCCTGGCAGCACCGTGGCGGCGGCGCCTTCCATTCCAATTCGGGCACCTGGCGGCTCGACAAATCCGCCATCACCGGCGCGGCCAGCCAGAAGGGCGATCCGCGCTGGCTCGACATGTCTGAGATCGGCCCGGTGCTGACCGGCGACGCCAAGGCGCTTAAGGGCGGCGGCCCGGTCATGGCAATGATCGTGCAGAACACCAATCCGGCTTCCGTCGCTCCTGACCAGACGCTGACCCGCGCCGGTCTCTCCCGCGAAGACCTGTTCCTGGTGGTGCATGAGCAGTTCATGACCGAAACGGCCGCGCTGGCCGATATCGTGCTGCCGGCCACCATGTTCCTCGAACACAATGATTATTACACCCGTGGCGGCCACACCCGCGTGCTCTATGGCCCGGCCGTCATCGAGCGGCCGGGCGAGACGCGCTCCAACCACGAGGTCATCAATGCCCTGGCGCTGCGCCTCGGGCTCGAGGATCCCAGCTTCCACGCCAGCGACCGCGACATTGTCGCCGAGACCTTCCGCCGCTCTGGCTATCCCGCGCTCGACGAAGTCGAAAACACCGGCTTTGTCGATCGCGAGCGCCCCGATGCCGAGGCCCGCTTTGCCGATGGCTTTGCCTGGCCGGACAAGCGCTTCCGCTTTGCGCCCGATTGGCAGGGCGCTGCCGATCGCAAGCAATATCAATGGGTCTGCGACCCCGCCGAGATGCCGCGCTTTGCTGACCATTGGGCCATCACCGAAGCAACGGACGCAACGCACCCCTTCCGCTTGGCCACCAGCCCGGCGCGGGCTTTCCTCAATTCGAGCTTCAACGAGACCCCCGGCAGCCAGAAGCGCGAAGGCGCGCCCTCGGTCTTCATCCATCCCGATGATGCAGCGACGCTGGGCATTGCCGAGGGCGATTTCGTCACGCTGGGCAATCGTCGCGGCCAGGTCGATCTTACCGCACGCATCCGCACGGGCCTGCCCACCGGCGTGCTGATCGCCGAGGGCCTGCACCAGAACAAGGCGCATCGCGGCGGCTGGGGCATCAATACGCTGACCAATGCCACGCCCGCGCCGCCCTTTGGCGGCGCAGCGTTTCACGATGCAGCGGTGTGGATTCGCCGGGCCGATACGGCCTAGCGATAGGCGCCCCAGAAGAAATAGCCGGTCATGAACACGCCATAGACGATCACGGCGAGGCGGATCCACTTGGCGGGAATGCGGTGGGCATTGCGCGCGGCGAGGAAGCCGCCCACCACCACCCCCACCAGGGCGATCGAGCCGTGATACCAGTCGATGGAGCCGCTGACTGCAAAGCGCGCCACCGCCACCAGCGCCACAATGCTCGACACATAGAGCTTGAGCCCGTTCATGGCGTGAATATCGGTCAGCCCCGCTGTGGCGAGGAACGCCAGCAGCAATATGCCGAGCCCCGCATTGAAGAACCCGCCATAGACGCAGACCGCGGCAAGGAACGCCAGCAGCAGCGCAGAACCGGCCAGCTTCATGCCGCGCCGCCCGCCACCCTGTGCCGCCACAAAGCCATTGATCTTGTTGCCAAAGGCAAACAGCAGCACCGCAAAACCCATGAGCCATGGGACCACGAGGCTAAACAGCTCGTTGGACACCACCAGCAGCAGTTCCGCGCCGACATAGCCGAACACCGCCGCCACCAGCCCATAGACCACCAGGCGATGCTTATGCGCCGCCATGGCATGCCAATAGCCGAACGCGCCGCTCATATAGCCGGGCAGGGCGGCATAGGTGTTGGAGGCATTGGCGATCACCGGCGGCACGCCGACCAGCAGCAGCGCCGGGAACACGATGAACGAGCCGCCGCCGGCCAGCGAATTGAGCGCGCCACCGACCAGCCCGGCCAGCAGCAGGAACAGCGTTTCGATCATAGTCTCTCCCCGCGCGCCGGCCCCCAACGGGCTCTTGCTCTGTCGCGCATGCCTGCTGCTTACGCGCTTGCGGCGCCCAAGCCCAACCGATTTGTGTGATCGCGCCCATCACCATTGCTGATCGGCCGGCGCGCTGTGCCGTTGACAAAGCCGGTCTTCAGGCGCATATCCGCCCTCGGTTGCTGGCACCTGCCGCTCGCCGGAAGTCATTCCGACGGTGAAGTCCAGTCCCGAGCAGACGAACTGATCAGGTTCATCTTTGCGAGGCGCTTCATGGCAATGCGAGCACCCATGCAACAGTCGCCTCATGCAAATGAGAGGTCCTGTCATGTCGTTTTCACTCGATATCCAATCCGTCCAGACATTGAAGTCCGAAGCCAAGGCGCTGCGCGAAAGCACTGCCGCTGCTGGGGAATCCATCACCCATGGCGCTGCGCTCGAGCGCGTGGCCCGCACCCACGGCTTCCGGGACTGGAACACCGCCCGCGCCATGCTGCCCGACCGGGCGCCCATCGCCTTCCAGGTCGGCCAGCGCGTCACCGGCACCTATCTGGACCAGCCCTTCACCGGCAAGCTGATCGGCGTGCAGCTGCTGGGCGATATGCAGCACAGCACGGTCACCATCATGTTCGACGAACCGGTGAATGTGACGCCCGATTTCATGTTCGCTGCCTTGCGCCAGCGCGTGGTGGCCACTGTGGACCTGCATGGCGTCTCGCCCGCCATGCGCGGCAATGGGCGGCCGCAGATGGTGCTCAAGCGCGCCTGAACTGCGCCGCATGCGCGCAACATTTGTGCCGCAGATGCGTCACACGAGGCAAGGCAATCCCGCGCGGTTGCCTTGCCTATCATCGTAAAGCACCGATATAATGGCCGTAACCGCAACCGTGATTGGAATCGCGATGACGACCCAGACCAAGCCCATAGACGTCTATTCCCTGCCCACGCCCAATGGGCAGAAGGTGCACATCATGCTCGAAGAGCTCGGTGTCCCCTACGTCTATCACCGCATCGACATCGGCAAGGGCGACCAGTTCAAGCCCGAGTTCCTGGCCATTTCGCCCAACAACAAGATCCCGGCCATTGTCGATCCCGAGGGCCCCGATGGTCAGCCGATCTCGATCTTTGAATCCGGCGCGATCCTGAAATATCTCGGCCTCAAGTTCGGCCAATTCTATCCCACCGATCCGCGCAAGCAGGTGCAGGTCGATGAATGGCTGTTCTGGCAGGTTGGCGGCTTCGGCCCCATGCTGGGCCAGAACAATCACTTCAGCGTCTATGCGCCGGAAAAAGTCCCCTATGCCATCAAGCGCTACAGCGACGAGACCCATCGCCTGTTCCGCGTGCTCAACGACCAGCTCAAGGGCAAGGACTATATCGCCGGCGATTTCTCCATCGCCGATATCGCCAGCATCGGCTGGGCCCAGTCCTGGGAACGCTACGGCATTGACCGCAACGAATTCTCCGCCTTCGGCGCCTGGCTCGACCGCATGAATGCCCGCCCGGGCGTCGCCAAGGGCCTCAATGTCGGCAAGGACGCGCCCAGCTCCAACCTCGCCACCGACAAGGACGCCCAGAAGGTGCTGTTCAACCAGCGCTAAGCCCTCACGGGCCGACGCGCACCCAATCTTCGCCCCGGCACACCACGTTGAACAGCAGACACCCGTTCAGCCGCAGCGTGTCGGGGCCTTTGAGTTCCACAAACCCCTCATAGGTCTTGCCGTCCTGCGGGTTATAGACTGTGCCGGCAAACACCCCCGGCTTGCTCTCGCCGGTGAGTGTCACGATCTGCAGCCCCAGCATCGGTCGGTCGCGCAGCGCCGGGTCGCTATTGTGCACATCGGTCAAGGTCTCCGGCGACGCCGGCGTGCCATCAGCCCGCGTCTCGCCGGGCGGCAGCACGATCTTGGCCAGCGTGCCACACAGCCCTTCGGGGCAGGGGGCGATGCGCACCTCCGCGGCCTTCTCCGTGCGCCACAACCCTTCTATACCGGTCTGCGCCAGCGCCGGCGCTGTGCTCCCCAGGCTCACCAGCGCCACAGCGCCCCAAGTCGACCAAGTCCCCCAAGCCCTTGCCGCCACACCCATTGCTGCCAATCCCTCACGCACCGCCGCGCCGGCCCCGACGATTCGGGGCCCGCCCATTTCCCGCCAGTCTTGCCGTCAAATCCCGGCGCTGCCTAGCCATCGGCAGGGCCCGAAACCCCGCTGCGCAGCCCCCGCGCACACCGGCTGGGGGCAGTCAGGCTTTCCGGCCAAAAACCGCTTGCCATCGCCCCCCATGCCCGTTATCCACGCCCTGACGGAGAGGTGGCCGAGTGGCCGAAGGCACGCCCCTGCTAAGGGCGCAGATCTCAAAAGGGTCTCGTGGGTTCGAATCCCATCCTCTCCGCCACTTTCCCCCATTGCAGAGACATGCAGTCGCGGTCGCCACTGGTTTGGGCCATGGCAGTCTCAGGTTGCGCCCGCATCTCCTAGACTGAGGAAGTCTGCGCTGGCACGCCCAGCAGCATGCGGGAGGTGGCTCCGGGCGCCAGGCGCTGCAGAAGCCGCAGCATGCGGACCTGCCCCACCCAGATTTCCGCGCGGCGCCTGCGCAAGCCGTCAAGGATGGCGGATGCAGCCTTCTGGGCCGATATTTTGCCGCTGCCACGCCCAACGGTCATGTCGGTGTCGACCAGTGGCAAGACCACTTGGCTGACGAGGCAATCTGTCTGTCTCCGGGCAAGTGCGCGCAGGGCGATGGTGGCATTGGCGAGCCCCGCCTTTGCCGGGCAATAGGCACCTGCCGACAGCTTCGGCGCAAATGCCAGCGCACTGTTGATGTTGCAGATGAAACCGCCCGGACGGCGGGCAATCGTGTCGAACAACCCATAGGCCAGCATCAGCGGGGCAACTAGATCGACAGCGACCTCTGACCGTACCAGCCGGGCCAGGTCGGCAGGCGCCAACCGGGTGAGATCCGCTTCGGTTTGAAGCGCCGCATTGTTGATGAGCCCGCTAGGGTGCAGGGGGATCAGCCGCGCGACCAGCGCTGCCACATCGTCGGGGACGGACAGGTCGCATGAGACGAACTGGAAGTTCGGCCCCTCGGCAAGGTCGGGGCGCTCCCGGGCAACCCCGACAACGCTGGTGCCCTGGGCCAGCAATTGGCGCACCAAGGCGTAGCCGACGCCGCGGCTGGCGCCGGTGACGATGATCGGGCGTGCGTCAATCATGGTGCGTCTCCGCCTCGTAGGTCTGCCACCCATCCTCGATGGCGGGCAGGATGGCGATCAGCTCGAAAAAGGGCTGGGCGAACAGCGCCGTGTCGCGCAGGCGCTCGATGGTGTGGTTGAGCGCGCGGGGGGAGGGCACGCTGAGCATCCAGATATCGGAACACATGGCCGAAAAGGCTTCGCAGTCAAACTGGCGAAAGGTGACATCGGGTTCGATCGGAGCCGCAGTGGCGCCGATGCTGCGCCGTTCGGCGTGCGGCAGGGCGAGCCAGGCGGGCAGGGCCCGTACGAGGATGAACACGGTGAGAGCCTGGTTCTTGTCAGTCTGTGCCATGGATGGAGCCTTTCAGTGCTTGCTGTTGCGGCGACAACGCCTATAATCGAGCAATCACTCGGTTTTCCAACTCGCATAGGCGTGCCATGCCGCAAGAGGTCGCCAAGTCCCCGGCAGAACAGCGAAAAATCCCGCGGCAGCAGCGCGCGCTGGCCACCTGTGCGGCCATTGTCGAGGCGGCGGCTCGCATTCTTGAGGCTCAGGGAGAGGCCGCGCTCAACACCAATCGCGTGGCCGAGGTTGCCGGCGTCAGCATCGGCACGCTCTACCAATATTATCCGGACAAGACGGCCATTCTGGTCGCTTTGGTCCGGCGCGAACGCGAAATGTTTCTGGGCCGGCTACAGGCTATTCCGGCCGATGGAGCCGATGCGTTCGATGCCATGATTGCCGAGGCGATCGGCCACCAGTTTGCCCGCCCCAGGCTTGCGCTGGCCATCGAGCGGCTTGAGCCCATGCTGGCGCTCGACAGCGAGGCCGCCGAAATGGCGCAGCAGATTGCCGATCTGTCGGCGCAGCGCCTGGTGGCCCGGTTCGGCGCCCTGGCGCCAAGCGACCTGGTGACCGGCGTGATTATCGCGCGATCGCTGATCAATGCCGCTGCCGAAGGTGTCTTGCCGACAGAGATGCTGACGGATCGCGTCGGGCAGGCCGTTGCCGGCTTTCTGGAGCGGGTTGGGCATCGATCTGACGCCGCAGGCCATTCAGCGCTGTCTGCACGTCAATCGTAACCCCAAAACACCAATGGCGGCCACCAAGGCCGCCATTTGTATGTTTCATCGCTCTGGGCCGTCGCCGACGAGCCCTTAGCTGGTCACGGCCACGGCCACGTTCCAGCCTTCGGGCAGGCTGGCCGGGCGGGTGATGACCACGTCGTCGAGCACGAGGCCGGCAATGGCTGGCGCGTAGAGGCCGGGCATGCCGCCGGGGTAGGGGACCAGGCCCACAATGGCGCCGTCGGCGCCGCGGACCCAGGCGTTGGCGCGGCCGGCCATATGGGCGGCCGGGGCCAGGTCTGCCGAGGTGGGGCGCATGTCATAGGTGCGGCCGGTGCCCAGCTTGCCGGGCACCTGCGTGAGGTGGACGCGCGCCATGCGCACGTCGCTGATATCAGCCGTGCCGGTCGAGACCAGGTTGATGGCGCCTTCCATGGAGCCGGAAATATCCTCAAAGACGATCCCGCTGACGGCGCCGGCCGGGCGGCTGGCGCGGCGGTCGTCGAGCGTAATGGTCAGCGCCTCGCCCGAGCCCCAGAAGCCGTCGGCGGTTTCGTGGCAGTCCAGCGTGATGCGCGAGAAGCGCACATTGCGCACCTTGCCGCCGTCGCGCGAGAAAACGCCCAGGCCACGATTGGAGCGCAGCACCTGGCAATCCTCGAACACGATGTCCTCGAAATCGCCAAAGCTCTCGGTGCCCAGCTTGAGCGCACAGCTCTGGCTGGCCACGTCGCAATGGCGCACGGTGACATTGCGGCAGGCGCCGATGGTCTGGCCCTGCAGCGAGGTCTTGAGGCACACGCCGTCATCGGCGGTGGCAATGCTGACGTGTTCGATCAGCACATTGCTGCAACTGTCGATCACGAGGCCATCGGTATTGGGCAGGCGCTCATTGTTGGTGACGCGGACATGGGTCACCGACACATTGGTGCAGGCTACCAGATGCAGCGTCCACATCGGGGAATCTTCCACCGTGATGCCGTCGAGCCGCACGCCGGTGCAGCCCTCGAACACCAGCACGCGCGGGCGATACTGCGCCGGCGTATAGGTGCCCACGCTGGCGTCCTCGCCGATGATATAGGCGGCGCCCGGCGCCACGATGCGGCCCTTGCCGGTGATGGCGACGTTATGGGCGTCCTTGGCGCGGATAATGGCGCGGTTGGAGCTTTCGGCGATCACCGTCACCACATTGTCGGCATAGGCATCATAATCGGCAACCGGCCGCAGGATGGCGCCCTCGGCCAGATGCAGTTCTACCCCGCTGCGCAGCAGCAGGCCGCCGGTGGCATGTTCGCCATCGCCCAGCACCACGCGACCGCCACCGGCGGCTGCAGCCGTATCGATGGCGGCCTGGATTTCGGCCGTTTGCAGGGCCGAACTGCCAGCAATCAGGCTCATGGGCGTGCCGGCAGGGTCACGCCGGTGTCGGCGCGGAACACATGCACGAGGCTGGGGTCAACAGCGACACTGATTACCTGGCCGGGCACGAATTTGCGGTGGTCCGGAATGTGCAGGATGATCTCGTCGCTGGTGCCGGCCATATTGCCATAGACATAGGTTTCCGTGCCGATGCTTTCGGCATAGGACACGGTATAGGCCGCGCCAGCGCCCTCGGTGGGGCGCAGATGCTGCGGCCGGATGCCGATTTCGAGCGCCGTGCCAGAGGGCAGGTCGCCAGCATCGACGGGCAGAGTCAGTGTGCCGAAATCGGCGGCTTCGATCTCGGCCGTCGCGCCGCCAGATTTGAGCTTTGCCGGGAACACATTCATGCTGGGCGAGCCGATGAAGCGCGCCACAAACCGGTTGGCCGGATGCATGAACAGCTCTTCGGGCGTGCCGAACTGTTCGAGCTTGCCGGCATTGAGCACGGCAATGCGGTCGGCCATGGTCATGGCCTCCACCTGGTCATGCGTCACATAGATCATGGTGGCCTTCAGCCGCTGGTGCAGCCGGGTGATTTCGGCGCGCGTCTGCACGCGCAGTGCAGCATCGAGGTTGCTCAGCGGCTCGTCGAACAGGAACACCTGCGGATCCCGCACAATGGCGCGGCCGATGGCGACGCGCTGGCGCTGGCCACCCGAGAGGTCACGCGGGCGGCGCTCCAGATAGGGTTCCATGGCCAGCATGCGCACGGCCTCGAGCACCTTGGCCTCGATGACCTCCTTGGAGAGCTTGAAGTTCTGCAGGCCGAACGACAGGTTTTCCCGCACCGTCATGTGCGGATAAAGCGCATAGCTCTGGAACACCATGGCGATGCCGCGCTCGCCGGGCGAGAGGGCCTGCACATCATTGCCGCCGATGCGGATATGGCCGCCGCTGACCTTGTCGAGGCCCGCAATCAGGCGGAGCAGGGTGGATTTGCCACAGCCCGAGGGGCCCACGAAGACGACGAATTCGCCGTCCTTCACTTCAAGGTCCACGCCCTTGATGATCTCGGCATCGCCAAATGACTTGAACACCGCATCGAGCTGCAAAGAGGCCATGATCTATCTTCCTGCAAACGTGGCGGGACCCAAAATCCCGTCCTTTGGCGGCGAAATCTGCCCGACCGCACTTCATTCGTCAATATGACGAACGAATGACTTCGCTGCAATCCCTACTGCCGCAGCGTCGGCAGGCCCAGACGTCCGGGCACTTCGAGTGTGGAAAACAGCGAGTTGTGCATCTGGCCCAGCGACATGGCGGCGGCGCCCAGCACCGTGGCGCGCGGCCCCAGCCGGCTGGCCTCGACGCGAATGGGGCGCTTCTGCACGCGCGGCATCCACTCGCCAATGCGCCGCACCAGTTCGGGCCGTCCGCCGATATTGCCGCCGAACACCACGCGGTCGGGGTCGATCACCGAGGTGACTGTCAGCACCAGCAGCGCCGCAATGCGCGCCGTCTCGTTGATGGTCTCTTCGGCAATGCGGTCGCCGGCCTCAAGGGCGTCAAATATTGCGCGCACCGTCTGCGCCGTGCCGCCCAGACGCTGATGCCGCTGCACAATGCCGGTGGCGCCAATGCTGGTCTCGAGCGCGCCCTGTTCCAGGCTCTCGGGTGCAAACGGGTCCCCGCCCAGCGGCAGATAGCCGATTTCACCAGCGGCCAGACTGCTGCCGCGCAGCAATTGCCCGTCGACCAGAATGCCCAGGCCCACGCCGGTGCCGATCGAGACAAAGGCGAAATGGTTGTCGGCATTCTCGCCGGCTTCCCAATATTCGCCCAGCGCCGCCGCATTGACGTCGTTCTCGAACATCACCTGGCAATCGAGCGCGCTGCGCAATTGCCCGGCCAGATCCAGCTCGCCGATTCCCGGCAGGTTGGGCGCCAGGTCCAGTCGGCCCTGCGGGCTCATCACGCCGGGGGTGGCCACCGTGGCCACCTGCAGCCGCTCGGCCGGCGCCTTGGCCGCGTCGAGCAGGATTTGCTTCAATCGCTTGGCCTGGGCCGGCAATTGCCCGCCCTGGCCATCGGCCGCCAGCTCATGCTGGGCCACCACCGTGCCCGAAATATCGGCGAGCACGCCGCGCAGCGTGCTGGCGCCCAGATCCAGCCCCAGGGCAAAGCCGGCCGTCGCGTCGATCTCATAGCGCACGGCGGTTCGGCCGACGCCGCCCGAGATCATGCCGCTTTCCTTGACCCAGCCGCGCTCGGTCAACACCAGCATCACTTCCGAAATCGTCTGCTTGGACAGGCCCGTTGCCCGCGACAGGCTGGCGCGCGAGGTGGCGCCATCGAGCAGCAGCCGCTCCATCACGGACCGAACGGAGAGCTGGCGCAGGACCGGCGAGGCAACGAGACGATGATTCACTTCAGCCACGTGCATTTGTTCTGGACACTGCCTAACTCGACGCCTTTAGAGGGCCTGTCAAGCGCGCCCATCAAAGCCCCAATCAAAGCCCCTGGGGAGGGGACACGGGAAGCCGCTTGACAAGCCTGTCACAATTTCATTTCATTCGTCATGCTTACGAACAAATAGGTCTGATCTTGTCCGCTGCCAGCCTGCTCACCGCCATCGATGCTGTGCTTGCCGATCCAGCGGCAGCGCGCCATGGCCTTGCCGAAGTGGCCGGCGACCGCTTGCAGCAGGCCGGCTGGCTCTCCCAGACCAATCGGGCAGGGCTGGTGATCGGCCTCGATCTCGGTGGCACCAAGCTCCATGGCGCCATTGGCGATGCGCAGGGCGCCGTGCTTGCCGAAGGCACCGGCGCCACCGAAACCGCCAGCGTCGATAGCGTGCTTGGCCAGATGGTCGATATGGTCAATGACCTGATGGCCCGCGCCGGCGCCAAGCCCGCCCAGGTGGCCCAGATCGTCGTCGGCGTGCCCGGCGTCGTCGCGCCCGACGGCTCGGTCAGCCTCTCCCCTCATGTGCCGTTCCCGGCCGGTGTCTCGCTCGCCAAGGCGCTGGGTGATGCCACGGGCCTGCCGGTCTTTGTCGAAAACGACGTCAATATCGCCGCCGTCGGGGAATATGCCGCCCGCCAGATGCAGTCCGGCATGCTGGCCTTTGTCGCACTGGGCACCGGCATTGGCATGGGCCTGATCGTGGATTCGGCCATTCTGCGCGGCGCCAGCGGCGCGGCTGGCGAGATCAGCATTCTGCCTTTTGGCGCCGATCCCCTGGCCGCCATTGCCGCCAATCCCGGCGGGTCCTTTGAGGCAGTCGTCTCCACCGGCGGCATTCTGCATCGTGCCCGGGCTGCCGGCGCCAGCGCCATCACCGTGCGGGCGCTGTTCGATAGCGCCGACAAGGGCGACGCCCTGGCCAAATCCGTCATCGACGCCAGCCTGCGCGATCTGGCCATCGGTCTTGCGGCTGTCGTGGCCCTGCTTGATCCTGGCGTCATCGTGCTGGGTGGCGGTATTGGCGCGCGTCCCGGGGTCTCTGAACAGGTCGCCGCCTGGCTCAAGCGCCTGGTGCCGACACCCTGCACGGTCGAGCGCAGTCGCCTCGGCGACAAGGCCGGCCTTCTTGGCGCTCTGGCGCAGGCCCGGCGTCTCGCCCGGGCGGCGCTGGTGGCCGATAGCTTTTTCGCCGACACAGCCGACAAGGGAGCCGCCGCATGACCCGGTCCATGACCTATAATGAGCATGGCAATGTCATGTGGCCCCTCGCCAGTGGCCTGGCCGGCACCGATACCCCGGTGCTGCTGCCCATCATGGCGCCGCGCCTGCAGGCCGATTGCGAGCCTGATGGCCGCATCACTGTCTCCGTCTGGGGCGTGGGCGCCATTGCCACGCTCTCCTTCACGCCGCTGGCCGCGCCTTTTGCCTATGGCCCCAATCTGATCGAGGCCGCCAATGGCGGCGTCTATGTCGCCCAGTCCCTGCCGGTCATGGTCATTCGCGGCACCCAGTTGCAGCGCCTCGCCGCCAAGACCAAGGCCGCCTGGTGGCACACGCCCGATGCCGCCACGCCCAAGCCCAAGTCCAGTCGCCGCGGCATCCGTCGCACCCTGGTGCTGGAGTGGGGGGCCGTCGCCATCGAACAGCGCGGCAATGATCTGGTCATCGCCGGCGGCGCTGATCTCGATGAGGCCCAGGCCGCGCTGTCCCTGTCCGTCGATGCCATCGTTGCCGAGGCCAAGGCCTATCTGAGCCGTTGCGATCGCCTGCCGGAGGCTGATCCCCTGATGCGCTCCATGGTCATCCAGGGCACCCATGCCGCGCTCTCCGCCATGCGCCAGGCGCGCGATGGCAGCTTCGCCGGTCTTGCAGCCGGGCAGGGCTATAGTTCGCCCGCCCGCACCTATTACCGCGATGGCTACTGGACGCTGCAGCCGCTGCTGACCCTGGCGCCCGAGGCCGTGCGCGACCAGATCCGCCTGCTCGCCAAGGGCATCCAGCCCGATGGCGAAGCGCCCAGCGCCATCATTCTCTCCGGGCCCGCCCAGTCTGCCGCCTGGGACATTTTCCGCCGCACCACCCATCCTTACGTGCTTGAGCATGCCCGGCCGCAGGATTGGTGGAGCGACCATTTCGACAGCCCGCTGTTCTTCATCCTGACGCTGGGCGACTATGTGCGCACCACCGGCGACAGCGCCGAGGCCCGCCTCCACTGGGCCCACGTCAAGTCCATCGTCGCCCGCTATGTCGCGGCGTCTGGCCCCGATGGCCTGCCGCGCAAGCCCGATCATGATCGCGACTGGGCCGACAACGTCTTCCGCGAGGGCCTGGTCTCCTACAATCTCGGCCTCTGGGTCGGCGCGCTCGACGCCATTGTCGCCATGGGCGGCAGCATCGATCCCGATCTGGCCAAGCAGGCTGGTGAACTGGCCAAGACGGCCCGCGCGTCCATCGATGCGGCCCTCTGGCAGCCCGCGCTGGGCCATGTCGCCGAATACCGCAACACCGACGGCTTTGTGGAAGACCACTTCGCCCTCGATAGCCTGACGCTGCTGCGCTACGACGCCATCAGCACGGCCCATGCGCTGACCTCGCTGGAAACCGCGACCACCAAGCTCGAAAGCCGCAATAACCCCATTCAGCCCTATGGCGACTGGGGCGTGCTCTGCGCCTTCCCGCCCTACAAGAAGCCGGCGCACACCCGTGCCAAGTCGGCCTTTGCCTTCCGCTATCACAATGGTTCGGACTGGCCCTATTGGGACGGTGTCTATGCCGAAGAGCGCCTGCGCCGGGGTCTGCCCGGTGCGCGCTATGCCCTGACGCGCTGGTGGCAGGCCTGCCTCAGCAGCGGCTGGGCCGGCGCCATTGAATACTATTCACCGCCCTTTGGGCGTGGATCGCTGCTCCAGGGATGGAGTGGCCTGCCGGCTGATGTCGCGGTGCGCTACCGCGATGCCATCGGCCTGTCAGACGAGGGATAACGTAACGTCCGCTTGCGGACACTAGGAGGAACTGCAAATGAAACTGATGAAGCTGGGCACCATTGCCCTGGCGCTGAGCACGGCGATGCTGTCGCCGGTCTTCGCGTCCGAACTCAAGCTGATGTGGTATGTCGACGGCGACGAGCAGGAAGCCAAGCTGCGCGGCCTGCTCGACCAGTACACCGCTGCCAATCCCGACACCACGTTTGACCTGCAGATCGTGCCCTACGAGACCACGGGCACCAAGTTCCAGCAGTTCGCCGCCTCCGGCAGCTTCCCCGACGTCTCGCTGAGCTCGTCCATGCCGCCCATCATTCGTCCCTTCCTGGTCGATTGGGCTGAAGTCAATGGTCCGGAATGGATCGACCAGTTCGTCGCCGGCTGGGCCGATGGCGCCAAGCTCGACAGCAAGGTCATCGCGGCGCCACTCGATGTCACCGCCGTGGGCATCTATTATAACGCCGACGCCTTCGCCAAGGCCGGCGTCGAGATCCCGGCCGATGGCTGGACCTGGGACGAAGCCCTGCCCAAGTTCAAGGAAGTCGCCGAAAAGGCCGGCGTCCGCTTCCCGCTGGTCTGGGACGTCTCGGCGCACCGCTTCCTGACCTATGAGTTCCAGTACGGCAACCACGTCTTCTCCGAAGACGAGCCGCTGACCGTGGCCATGGACGATGCGTCCTGGGAAAAGACCATGGACCAGTTCATTGCCATGGCCAATGAGTACATGCCCCCGGGCCTGTGGTCTGGCGCGAGCTCGGACAGCCCGGTCGACATGTTCGTCAACCAGCAGGCGGTTGCCTATATGTCGGGCAGCTGGCAGATCGGCAACTTCGGCGACAACGCCAAGTTCAAGTGGGTTGCCGGTCCGACCCCCAAGGGTACCGTGGCCTCGTCCAACGTGGGCGGCAACTATTTGCTCGCCTTCAACACCAGCGCGCACCTGGAAGAGTCCACCGCCTTTGTGAACTGGATGACCTCGCCGGAAATCCAGGCCGTCTACGCCAAGACCTTCGGCCTGCTGCCCGCCAACAAGAACGCCCCCGCTGTCGACTACGCCAGCGCCGACGCTCAGGCGGCCGTTGTGGCCTTCCAGAAGGAACTCGAACTGAGCCCGCGCTATGCTGCCACCGACCAGGCCTGGCCGGAAATGCAGGCGACCTGGGATTCGATCAAGGCTGGCATCACCCAGGCTTACGTTGGTCAGATCACGACCAAGGACGCCGTTGCCGGTATCCGTGCCGCAGCTGAAGCCGCAATCGCGGCTGGCCGCTAAATGAACGAGGGCGACCCGATGGCAACTCCCGCGCAAACGCAGCCGACGCCCAAGCGTTGGTCCCTGGGTCGACTGGGCCGTGTGGCCTGGCCATACCTGCTGCTGTTCCCGACGGTCGCCCTTCTGTTCATCTTCACCATCTATCCCCTCCTCCAGGGGATCCTGATGAGTTTCTTCACCCGTGGCATCGTCGTGGTGCCACAGGTGGAGAGCACCCATCCCGTCTTCATCGGGCTGGACAACTACACCCATCTGCTGGGCGACAAGAATTTCCAGGTCGCCCTGCTCAAGACCATCGGCTTTGTGGTCGTCGCCGTGCCGCTGCAACTGGCCGTGTCGCTGGCGCTGGCCGTGCTGCTGGCACCGCAATCGCGCGTCAACGCCTTTGTGCGCACCATCGTCTTTTTCCCGTCCATGATCTCCATGCTGATCGTGGGCGTCATCTGGGCCTGGCTGTTCGGGCGCAACAGCGGCCTGATCAATTATGTGCTGAGCCTGTTCGGCATCGACGCCGTGCCGTGGCTGGAAGATGAGCTGCTGGCGCAGATCGCCGTGGTCATCGTCTGGGTCTGGGGCGGCGCGGGCTTCAACATGATGGTGCTCATCGCCGGCCTCACCGCCATTCCCAACGACCTCTATGAGGCCGCCGCCATCGACAACACCAGCAAGTGGCGACAGTTCACGCGCATCACCGTGCCGCTGCTGCAGCCCTCCATCGTGGTGGTCGTGGTTCTCGGCATCATCGAGGCGTTCAAGGTCTATGAACTGGTGGTCTCGCTCACCACCGGCGGCCCTGGCCGCGCCACGGTTTACCTCATCCAGAACATCTACGAGACGGCCTTCCGCACCGTTAACCAGGCCGGCGCCGCTGCCGCCCAGTCGGTCGTGCTCTTCGTCATCCTGATGGTTCTCACCATTCTGCAGCTGCGGTTCGCAAGGAAGCGGTCATGACCCAAACCCAGTCCCCCTGGCGCTATGTCGGCATCGCTGTCGTCCTGCTGCTGTTCGCGCTGCCGCCCATCTGGCTGTTCCTGTCGTCGCTGAAGTCGCAGTCCGAAATCTTCCAGTGGCCGCCCTCGCTGTGGCCGCAGGCGCCGACGCTGCAGAGCTATTACGACACCTTCAGCCGCGCCAATTTCCTGCTCTACTTCCAGAACTCGGCCATCGTGGCCGTGCTCTCGGCCGTGCTGGCCGTCACCATCAGCGTGATGGCCGGCTATGCCCTGGCCAAGTTCCGCTTCAAGGGCGATACGGTCTTCTTCCTGCTCATCATGTCCGCCCTGATGGTGCCGCTGCAGATCGTGCTCATCCCGGTGTTCCTGGTGCTGCGCGACCTCGGCCTGCTCAACACGCTGGCGGGCCTGATCATTGCGCCGGCCGCCACGCCCAGCGGCGTGTTCCTTATGCGCCAGTATATCCTGACCATTCCGGACAGCCTGCTCGAGGCCGCCCGCATCGACAAGACGCCCGAGTGGCGCATCCTGCTGCGCATCATCGTCCCGCTGGCCCTGCCGGCCATCGGCACGCTGCTGGCCTTCAACCTGGTCTATCGCTGGAACGACTATCTCTGGCCCTTCCTGATCATCACCGAGCAGGAGAAATGGACCGTTCAGCTGGCCCTGGCCAATAGCGTTGGCCGTTTCGGCATCGATTGGCCGCGCCTGTTGTCCATCTCGGTCCTGTCCGTCCTGCCCATGCTGGTGATGTTCATCGCCCTGCAGAAGACCTTGATGAACGGCCTGATGGCCGGCGCCGCCAAGGAATGATCCCACAGGCGGCGGACGCGCGGTTCTCCCCCGCAAATCCGCCGCCTGTCACATGCCTGTAACAGGGTGCATGGTGTAAGCGGCCCATCAATACGACCTGCCGCATCAGCCGGGTCGCCCTCCCGGAGCCAGCATGAACTACCAATCCGTCCTCGATGACATGATCGCCGTTGCCCGCCAGGCCGGCGCTCTGACCCAGAGCTATTTCGCCCGCTTTCGTGATCTGGAAATCGGCATCAAGGGCCCGGCCGATTTCGTCTCCGAGGCGGACAAGGAGAGCGAGCTGCTCATCCGCAAGTTCCTCTTCGAGCGCTACCCCGATTTCAGCTTCACCGGCGAGGAATTCGCCCCGGTCGACAATGACAACGAGCATCGTTGGCTGGTCGACCCGATCGATGGCACCACCAATTTCATCAATGGCATGCACTACACCATTTCGCTGGCCCTGCGCCGCGGCAATGAGACGGTCTGTGGCGTGCTGTACAATCCCCCGGCCGACGAGATGTTCACCGCCGTGGCCGGGCAGGGCGCCTTCCTCAATGGCGAAAAGCTCAAGGTCAGCGAGCAGGCCGATCCCGGCATGTTCAACATCGGCACCGGCATGGCCACGCCCGGCATGCACACCTATCCTGGCTTCTACCAGCGCCTCGACGCCATTCGCGCGCCGATCAGCTCGGTCCGCGTGGTCGGCAGCGCTGCCAATAGCTGCGCCTATGTCGCCATGGGGCGCCTGACGGGTTATTTCGAGGAAACCGGTTTTGTCGACACCGCAGCGGGCATCCTGTTCGTGCAGGAAGCCGGTGGCGTGGTGACCGATTGGTGGGGGCGCGGCCCCGAGGTCTATGAGCGCACCGGCACGCTGATCGTGGCCAACAAGGCCACGCACGCCTATCTGCTCGAGCAGCTCAAGGATGTGCCGAAGAAAGATCCAGAGACCGGCGGGCACTAAAGCCCGCCGCCTGCGTCACCCCATGAGGGCCACGAGGCCCTCTGGGTCGTCGGTGGTGATCTGATCGACCTTGAGCGCCAGCAGCTTCTCCACCGCCGGCTTGGTGGCGGCGCTGGCCTCGCGGATGGTCCAGGCGTCGATGCGCTTGCCATGGGCATGGAAGGCCCCGACCATGTCAAAACCTGCATCGGCGGCCAGCGTCACGATCTCCCAATACAGGTAAATCATGTCCGTGCCGGGCAGGGCGGCGACGGCGTCGTCGACAAAGCCCTGCAGCGTCCCATTGGCCATGGCCGCCTTGAACCGGACTTCGTCGCTCGGGTCAAAGCCGCTGCGCATGCCCGGAACCGCGCCTGTCAGCAGGCGCACCGCCTGGGCCGAGCCCGACGAGGCAATCATTGTTCCGGCCACCGGCGCCGTGGCCCGCGCGAACTTTTCCAGCACGGCCGGCGTCAGCACCGTCTCGTCTTGCTTGTAGTCGAGCTGCAGCAGCGCATCGGGATGCACGCTGCCCTGGGTCATGATCGCGCACAGATCTTCCAGCAGCATCACCCGGTCGGCAATCGGCGCGCCGTCATTGCCGCGCAGATGCAGCGCGCGGATATCGGCGTCGCTGGCCGCCGCCACCGGGCCGCTGCCGGTGGTCTCGCGGTCCAGCGTCATGTCATGCAGCACGGCCATGCCGCCGTCAGCGGTCAGCACCAGGTCGACCTCGACGCTGGCGCCCAGCCGCATGGCCTCCACGATGCGCGCGCCGGTGAACACCGGGTCGCTCGCCTTGCGCCGCCCGCGATGCCATTTGAGCCAGCTGCGGTGTCCGTCACGGGCGATGAAAAGCGGGTCGGTCATGGCAATAGTCCTGCAAGAGGGGGAGGGGCCGGCCCGGCGGGCCGGCCAAAGCTCAGGCGTCGACCAGCTGCCGAAGCGCGGCCGTGTCCTTGCCCAGCGCCACGCGATGGATCAGCACATTGTCGCGATAGGCGGCAATGGCCTTGGGCGCCAGCGACACACCCTGGCCGGCGGCAAACAGGTCCGGATGGGACACCATGGCCTTGATGCGCGTGCCATCGAGCAGCACCAGATCGACCAGGCCATGCGTGCCATAGTCGGTGACGCGATGCACCTGGCCCTGGGCATTTTCGCCCGCCACGGTCAGCTCCAGCGCCTCAGGGCGGATGGCCAGGGTCGCCGGGCCATCGGCCACCGGCACCGGGGTCGAGTAGCCAGCCTTGGAGAACACGCCGTTCTGCACCACGCCTTCGATCAGGTTCATCGTGCCGATAAAGCCGGCGACGAACGGCGTCTGCGGCTCGCGATAGACAATGTCGGGCCGATCGATCTGCTCGGTCTTGCCGTCGCGCATCACCACGATGCGGTCGGCCATCGACAGGGCTTCGTCCTGGCCATGCGTCACGAACAGGGTGGTGATCTTGAGCCGCTGCTGGATGTCACGCACTTCTTCGCGAAGTCTTTCGCGCAAGTGCTGGTCCAGACTCGCAAAAGGCTCGTCGAGCAGCAGGATTTTCGGTTCCAGCACCAGCGAACGCGCCAGCGCCACGCGCTGCTGCTGCCCGCCCGACAGCTGGGTGACCGCCCGCGTGCCATAGCCGCCCAGGCCGACCAACTCGAGCACGGCCTCGACCTTTTCGCGGATCTGGGCCTTGGGCATGCGGCGCAGCTTGAGCCCGAACGCCAGATTGTTGAACACATTCATATGCGTCCACAGTGCATGGCTCTGGAACACCATGCCGGTCGGGCGCTCTTCGGGCGGCAGATGCACCACCTCTTCGCCATCGATGCGGATCGAGCCCTGGCTGGGTATTTCAAAGCCGCCCACCATGCGCAGCAGCGTGGATTTGCCCGAGCCCGAGGGGCCGAGCAGGCAGACCAGTTCGCCATCGGCGACATCGAGCGAGAAATCATCGACCGCCAGGGTCGTCGAGAACAGCTTGGAGACGTTTGAGATCGACAGATTGGACATAAGACATCAGGCTCCAAAGCCGCGGGCAAAGCTGCCCGAATTGACGACGCGGCGCGTGAAGACGAGCGCGATCAGGGAGGGGACCCACAGCAGCACCGACAGCACGGCTGCATATTGGATCACCGGCTGGTTGTTGATGAAGCTGATCATCAACACGGGCATGGTGCGGATCTGCGGGGCGCCGATCAGCCAGGCGCCCTCGGTTTCATAGAACGTGCCCACGAACGACAGCAGCACCGCCGCACCAATGGTCGGCGCCGCCTGGGGCAGGGTGATCGACCAGAACACCCGCAGCGGCTTGGCGCCGGCATCGCGCGCCGCCTCTTCCATGCGCCGGTCGACGGCCTGGAAGGCGGCCACGGGGATCCAGATCATGAACAGCAGCGTGCCCACCAGCTGGATCAGCACCACGCCCCAGAAGGTCGCGATCAGGTTGAGCTGGAGGAAAATGGCGGCAATTGCCACCAACAGGCCAAACTTGGGAAAGGCCTGGCCGGCCAGGAACGAGAAGAACAGCAGCGTGCGCGCCGGGAACTCCATGCGCGCAAAGGCATAGGCCGCCGGCAGGCAGATCAGCGCCGACAGGCCCGTCACCACCGCCGACAGCGACAGCGACATGGTCAGCGCACTCCACACATCCGAGCGCGCCAGCGTCATCTGCCAGAACTTGAAGCCGAATTCCTGCGGCAGCACCGAGGGAAAGCGCCAGACATTGGACACCGACCAGATCACCACGACCAGCATGGGGACCACGATCACCACGGTCAGGATAAAGGCAAAGCCAATGCCGACCCAGTCCGTGCGGGGCTTGGCAAGTACAAGATCAGCCATGGTCAGCTCTCCCGGTTGCGGGCAACGGCCCGGACATAGAACAGGCCAAAGGCAATGCAGAACAGCATGGTCACGGTCGCCTGCGTCAGCGCCATTTCAGGGTTGCGCAGGTCGCGGAAGGTGCGCTGCATGAACGGTCCCATCATTTCGGGCGAAGCCGGACCCAGCACATAGGGCAGGGTGAACGAGGCAAACAGGCCCAGCATGGTGAAGCTCACCACCACGGCCACCGAGGTCCACATGCGCGGCAGGATGATGTGCCAGAACAGCGCCAGCGGCTTGGCACCGACGTCGCGCGCAGCTTCAACAGCCTGGTTCGATACCGCACCGAGCCCGGACACCAGGATCAGCACGGTCAGCGGAATATTGTCCCAGACCAGGCCAATTACCGGCCCCCAGGGTGTCAGATAGGGCGAGCGGATCTTGGGCAGGCCCACGGCATTGAGCAGCAGGTCGACAGTGCCATTGGGTCCCAGCACGCGGATGAACGCGAAGGCCAGGATGATCGAGGGCACGAACATGGGAAACATCGCCATGGTCTGCACATAGGTGGCCAGCCGCCCCTGCGCGAAGCGCAGATAGAGCGCCAGCGGAATGCAGATCGCCAGCAACAGGCCCAGCGTGACCAGACAGGTCCACAGCGTAATGCCCAGATTGGCAAGGCTGTAGGGATCGGAAAAAAAGGTGACAAAATTGGCGAAGGAGACGGGCCGTGAGCCATCAGCCTGTTCGGGCGTCAGCGCCCGGGCCAGGCCCGACAGAATTGGCCAGATGGTCATCCACGCAAACAGCAGTACAGGCACAGCAACAAGCAGGAGGCCGGTTAGCCCCCTGCTCGACTGGACCCCGGATACGGGTCTAGCGGTCATAATCAGCTGTTGCGATCGACGTTGGGAGCAACGCTGCGGTACCAGCCGTCGCTGATGGCCGCGCCCCAGTCACCGCCCGGGAAGGTCGGGATGGTGGAGGGAACGATGTCCTTGTACTTGTTGCGCAGGTCTTCAGCGACATTGTCCCACGACACGCCGGGGAAGCCGCCCAGTTCGACAATGATCGCGCTCTGGATTTCTTCGGTCAGCACGAAGTCGGCCAGCTTGATGGCTGCGTCCTTGTTGGCGCCATTGGCCAGCACCACGCCGCGCGAGAAACCGCCCGAGAAGGCGAGATCGGTCAGCTGGACAAGGCCAGTGGTCTCCGGCAGCACGCCGGTGGAGATGCCCTGCAGGGCCTGATCGGACCAGGCCGGGATCATCGTCACGGCCGACTGGCCGAGCAGCTGCACCGACTGGGTGTTGCCCGAGGTATAGGCGCCGTTGTCGAACAGCGAGGGAGCGATGTCGTTGAGGATTTCCCAGGCCGGAGCCAGGGTCTTCTCGGCATACTCAGGGGTGAAGTTGTCGAGCGTGAACAGGCTCGGGTCACGGCCATTGGCTTCATGGATGGCGCGACGCACGAAATTGCCGCCCGAACCGCCCTTGTCGGGACGGTTGTAGATGAACTGGCCGGGGTTGGCCTTGATCCAGGTGACCAGGTCAGCCCAGGTCTTGGGAACGTCGGCTGCGGGCAGCTTGGTGGTGTCATAGGCCAGCAGCACCTGGCTGCCGCGATAGGGAACGGCGAAGTCGGTCTCGACGGCCAGCGGATTGACCTTGGACCAGTTCGACAGGCTGTCCTTGAGGTTCACATAGAGGCCGGCTTCCATGGCGCCCTTGGGGCTCATCGGGTCGGCGGTCTCGAAGTAGTCGGCCTGCGGATCGGTCTTGGTCTGCAGGGCAGCCAGCGCGCGATCGGCAATGGCGTCCTGGCCAGCGCCGTCGCCGGCGTCGATCAGGTTGATGCTCAGGCCCGGGTTGGCGGCCTCGAACTTGGGAGCGACCACATTGGTCCAGAAGTCCAGAATGTTGGTGTCCGAGGAGGTGTACCAGTCAATCTTGCCTTCAGCGGCAAAAGACATGCGCGGCAGCAGGACCATGCCGGCGGCCACACCACCAGCGGAAATCAGAAAAGCGCGACGTTTCATTCAGTATCTCCCTGAATCTGTTCACGGAACAGATGTTCTAAAGAGCAGGATTTCCTGCTCCTGGGTTTCATCGATTCTCCGTCAACCGCATCCGAACATCAGCAAAACGCCAGCCCTCTCGACACTCAATGAGCGAGCCTGCGGCGCGGATTGCGGCGACTGCGCGGTACAAATCACAGCTCTGCGACAGTTGTGTAACAGCGCTGAGTCGCGGGGATGACGGTCGTCAGGCCGCGCCGAAATCCGCAGGCGTGTTCCGAAAACATGCGAATTATGAAATACTTAGTGCTGCCAATGGGTAACGGAGCTGTTGCGACTTGGTTAGCGCGGAGCCTGCCGGGCTGGCCGCCATTGCGGCCCAGGCCGCGTGCATGGCAGCCTTGCCGCCCGACGTCGAGCCAGCGTCACGGCGCCCTGCGGACGTCGGCAGCCGCGCATCGTCACAATGAAATGAAAATTCTATCTTGGGCTAACCGCCCAGCGCCTGTAGGGCGACGCGCAGGCGTCCGCCGGCATGCTCCAGCAGCTGCGCGGCCGTCGCGGCGTCACTTGCGCCTCGCGCCAGCAGAACCGCGATCTTGACCGAGCCATCCGCCAGGCCCAGCCAGCGCTCCGCGTCGACGTCGCTCACCCCGGCCACAGCCATCACGATACGCCGGGCCCGCCCGCGCAGCTTGAGATTATCGGCCACCAGATTGACCATATAGCCGTCATGCACATGTCCCAGATGGATCGCCACCAGGGTGGACAGCATGTTGAGCGTGATCTTCTGTGCCGTGCCGGCACCCATGCGGGTCGATCCGGCGATCACCTCTGGTGGCGTCGGCAGGCAGATGCCCACATCCACCAGGGCAAACAGCGGCACATTGGGGTTGTTGGCAATGCCAATGGTCTTTGCGCCGGCGGCCCGGCCCGCTTCCACCGCCGCCAGCGGGTAGGGCGTCGAGCCGCTGGCCGTCAGCGCGATCACGCAGTCCTTGGGGCCCACAGCCACCTCGGCCAGTTCCCGTCGCGCTGCCTCTGCGTCATCTTCCGGCCCGCCCGGCAGGCCCGGCAATTGGCCGAGGCCGCCGGCCAGCAGCACCACGATGCGGTCCCGCCCGATGCCATAGGTGCCCGGCAGTTCCGCGCCATCGGCCAGCGCCATCAGCCCCGAGCTGCCCGCTGCCGCATAGATCAGCCGGCCACCCGATTGCAGTGCCTTGGCCGCCAGTTCGGCAGCAGCGGCAATCTCCGGTACCGCCGATTGCACGGCCCGCGCTGCATCGGCCTGAGCCGTGGCCAGCGCCTCTAGAATCGCTTGCGGTGTCTGCATGTCCAGGCCGGCGGCGCTGGGATGTCTCATCTCGGTCTGCGCTGCAGTCATGCCTGTCTCCGCTCATGGCGATAATGCCAAAAAAATACCACTTGTCCAGAATGCCCCCTGCATGACGACCATTCCATCCCCGTTCTGCGCCACTTAATGCAGCCGGTTCAATGGGCTGCGACGAATTCCACAGGGGCTTGGTTTTGCGCTTGGTGAATGGTATTTTATTGGTATTATGTTGCGCGGGACAGCGCTTGCCCGATCCCCGGGGATCGATGATATGCAGGTCACCATGATCGTTTGTTACAAGAGGGAAATGAGTGACTGAGCTGTCCAACAGTTTCTTTTCCGCCGGTCCAGTCGTCTTGCCCCAGGGCGGCCCGCTCTACTTGCAACTAAAACGCTGGATCGAGGACGCCATCCACCGCGGCGATATTGGCGCCGGTGATGCGCTCCCCTCCGAACGCGATCTGGCCGCCAAGGTCGATGTCTCTCGCGTCACCGTGCGCAAGGCCGTGCTGCAGCTGGTGCAGGATGGCATTCTGGTGCAGCGCCATGGCTCGGGCACTTTCGTTGCCCCCCAGACTCAGCGCGTCGAACAGTCCCTGTCCCAGCTGACCTCTTTTACAGAAGACATGGCCCGCCGCGGCATGGCTGTGCGCGCCGAATGGCTCGATCGCGGCATCTATCTGCCCTCGCCGGAGGAAACCGTGATCCTGGGCCTGTCGGCTGGCGACCATGTGGCGCGTATCTCGCGCCTGCGCCTCACCGGCGACATGCCGCTGGCCATCGAGCGTGCGTCGCTGTCGGCCCAGGTTCTGCCCGATCCCCTTGCTATCGAGGATTCGCTCTATCGCCACCTCGACAAATCCGGCAATCGCCCGACCCGCGCCATCCAGCGCATTAGGGCGGCCAATCTCGATGCGGCCGACGCGCAACTGCTGCAGGTGGCGGTCGGCTCGGCCGGGCTCAATATCGAGCGCACCTCCTATCTCGCGTCTGGGCGCGTGATCGAATTCACCCGCTCCATCTATCGGGGCGACACCTATGACTTCGTCGCCGAGCTTCGGCTGGGCGACTCCCCAACGACCGGAAGTAGCAAGACGTGACCGACCAGACCCATATGCGCCGCGAAATCAACCAGATCCCCGGCGTCATCGCCACTTTTCTGGATAAGAGCGGCCCGGTGCTCGACGCCGCCGGTGCTGCCCTGCGGGAGCGCGATCCGCTGGTGGTCGCCACCGTCGCCCGCGGCTCGTCAGATCACGCCTGCGCCTATCTTAAATATGCCACCGAGCTGACACTGGGCCTGCCCGTGGCCTCCATCGGTCCCTCGATTGCCTCCATCTATGGCAAGGACGTCAAGCTGGCCCGTGGCGCGGCCATCGCCGTGTCGCAGTCCGGCAAGTCGCCCGATATCGTCGGCATGGCCCAGTCGGCCCGCCGCTCGGGTGCCCTCTCGATCGCCATCACCAACACCGCCGGCTCGCCGCTGGCCGAGGCCTCGGACTTCACCATCGATCTGCATGCCGGCACCGAGCAGAGCGTTGCCGCCACCAAGACCTTTGTCGCCTCCGTCGTGGCGGGCCTCGCGCTCATCGCCCGCTGGAGCGGCGACAAGGCCCTTCTGGCCGCCGTCAATGATCTGCCCGAGGCGCTCGAGCGCGCCGTGCATTGCGACTGGTCCGAGATGATCGGCGCTCTCGACGGCCACAATGCGCTTTATGTCCTCGGTCGTGGCCCCGGCTTTGCCATCGCCAACGAAGCCGCGCTCAAGTTCAAGGAAACCTGCAATATCCAGGCCGAGTCCTACAGCGCCGCCGAAGTGATGCACGGCCCGGTGGCCATCGTGACCCGCGGCTATCCCGTGCTGGGCCTTGCTGCCCGCGACGCTGCCGAGGCTTCGGTGGCCGATATGACGCACAAGCTGGCCGGGCAGGGGGCGCTGAGCTTCCTCACCAGCAGCCTGCCGGGCGCCGCCCGCGCGCTGCCCTTCGCCGCCACCGGCCATTCGATCACCGATCCGCTGGCTCTGATCGTCTCCTTCTATGGCCTCGTCGAAGCGCTCTCGCGCCATCGCGGCTTCAATCCCGATCTGCCGCCGGCCCTCAAGAAGGTCACCGAAACGGTATGAGCGATCTGCAGGCCATCAGCGGGGCGCGCATTTTCGACGGCCAGGCCTGGCACGACGATGCGGCCCTCCTCACCGAGTTCGGCCATGTCTCGGGCATTGTCCATGCCGCAGGCGTGCCGGCCCATGCCACGCGCATCGCGCTCGATGGTGGCCTGCTGGTCCCCGGCTTTGTTGACCTCCAGGTCAATGGCGGCGGCGGTGTGCTGTTCAACAATGATCCGACCCTTTCGGGGCTGCGCAGCATCTGCGCGGCCCATGCCCAGTTCGGCACCACCGCGCTGCTGCCCACGCTGATCACCGACACCGTGCCGGTCAATATTGCTGCCATCGCGGCCGGCAAGGCCGCCGCCGAGGCCGCCGTACCCGGCTTTATTGGCCTCCATCTCGAAGGGCCGCACCTGTCCCAGGCGCGCAAGGGCACTCATCACCCCGCGCTCATCCGCCCTATGGAGGCCGACGATTGTGCCCGGCTAATCGCGGCGCGCGCCGATTTGCCCAATCTGCTGGTTACCGTCGCCGCCGAAACCGTTGATCCCGCCATGATCGCCGCCCTGCGCGCCGCTGGCATCGTGGTCAGCATCGGCCATTCCGACGCCAGCTTTGATGTCACCACAACCGCCTTTGAGGCCGGCGCCACCATGGCGACGCATCTGTTCAATGCCATGAGCCAATTGGGCAATCGCGAGCCTGGCGTCGTCGGCGCTGTGCTGGCCGCCCCCGATGTCTATGCCGGCCTGATTGCCGATGGCATTCATGTCCATCCCGCCGTGATCCGCATGGCTCTGCGCGCCAAGGCGGGCGCGGGGCGCATTTTCCTGGTCACCGATGCCATGTCCCAGACCGGAACCGACCTCACCAGCTTCACCCTCAATGGCCGCACCATCACCCGTGCCGATGGCGCCCTGCGCCTGGCCGACGGCACGCTGGCCGGCGCAGATCTCGACATGATCAACGCCGTCGAGTTCATGCACAGCACCATTGGGCTCGCGCTCGATGAGGCCCTGCGCATGGCAGCGCTCTATCCGGCCCAGGCGATGGGCGTTGCCGATCTGCACGGCCATCTGCAGCCCGGCGCACTGGCCAGCTTCGTCCACCTCGATTCCAGGCGCCGCGTCAGCGCCACCTGGATCAGCGGCCGTCAGGTCTTCAGCGCCTAGCCACGCCCGATGTAGGGCATATTCGTCGCCATCACGGTCATGAATTGGACATTCGCGCTCAGCGGCAGCTCGGCCATATAGACGAGAGCGTCCACCACATGGCGCACGTCAAAGGTCGGCTCTGGCACCACGCTGCCATTGGCCTGCAGCGAGCCGCTGTTCATCTGGCTGGTCATGTCGGTTGCGGCATTGCCGATATCGATCTGTCCGCAGGCAATGCCATAGGGGCGGCCATCGAGCGAGATCGCCTTGGTCAGCCCGGTGATGGCATGCTTGGAGGTGGTGTAGGACGCCGCCTGCGGCCGCGGCACATGCGCCGAGATCGAGCCATTGTTGATGATGCGTCCACCCTGGGGGCTCTGGTCACGCATGATGCGGAAGGCCTCGCGCGCCACATAGAAGGCGCCGTTGAGATTGGTGTCGATCATTTCGCGCCACACATCGACCGCCAGATCCCCCACCGACGCCGCCGGCGCAAAGCGGCCGGCATTGTTGAACACCACATCCACCCGGCCAAAGCGCGCCATCACGCTTTCAAAGAACGCCGCGACCGATTCAGGCTGCGTCACGTCGCAGGCGGCGCCGTAGCCGCCGGTCTTAGCGGTCACCGCATCGAGCGCATCCTGCCGCCGTCCGCAAATGGCCACCTGATAGCCCGCTGCCGCCAGGCCCAGGGCGGCCGCCTTACCAATGCCCGAACCGCCGCCTGTCACCACTGCAACCTTGGTATGCATCACTTTTCACTCCTCTATCGGGTTCAGTTGCATCACGCCGGCCGCCACAGTTCCATCCCAAAATCTGCACAATCCCCCGTGCCTCGGAAGCGAGGCGTCCGCGCAGCCGGGGCGGGCGACGCGATGGACTCTGTCGCTGAACTGGTCCCAAAAAGCCCGGAAATCGGGGAAATTTAACGGCTTGTTCAGTCGGGTTAACAAGAGGTTTCAATCTGTGTGCTGAATCTGCAACATACGCATGGCAACCATATTGCGGCCCCGACAAAACGGCTTTTGCGCGATTGCGTCCTTTTCTCCCATGCGTAGAGTGGGTCTTGCGAATCCATGCATGGGATCGTTTGTCGGTCGCAACGCGACGGCAACACACTGCACCACGAATAGTGTGGTCGCGTTACGACAAACCGCCGCTCTGCCGGCACCAAGAATGACTGACTTTGGAGGTCAACTAATGAAACTCAAGAGCCTTATCCTCGGTTCTGTTGCTGCTGCCGGTCTCTCGACTTCGGGCTTCGCTGCCGATCTCGGCGTCCTCACCTCGATGGACCTCTGCAACGACCTGGGCCTGTCCGGCCTGACCATCTCGTCTGCCGACAACTGCCTGCAGATCTCGGGTTCCGTTTCCTATGAAATGAACTTCGGCAACTTCAACGGCAAGACCGTCATCTCCAGCCTGCCCCTGGGCAATGCTGGCGTTGTTGTCATCAAGGACATCGACGCTCCCGACACAGTCGCCGGCGGCACCAACGAGTGGAACTCGAAGGTTGAGTCCTGGCTGAAGTTCGTTGGCACCGCTTCGAGCGACTTCGGTCCTGCTCGCGCTGTGATCAAGCTGAAGAACGAAAACAAGTCGGTCTTCGTGAATGGCATCCTGGGCGCTGCTGGCGACCAGAAGAACAACCTGTTCTTCATGGACGAAGCCTACGTGCAGGTTGGCGATGCGACCGTTCTTTCCGCTGGTAAGAAGGGCTCGATCTTCAACAAGGGCGACGACGAGCCCTTCAACTTCACTGGCCTGTTCGCCGCTTCCAAGGAAGACAAGGGCGTCATCGGTTCGGATGAATACTACAAGGCCTTCACCGCAACCGGCGGCCATGTGATCCAGCTCGAGTCCGATTTCGGCAACGGCATCGGTGGCAAGATCGGTCTGGAAAAGATCGACGCAGCCGGCACCCTGGTTGGCGTTCTGCAGTACTCGGGTGACACCGTCACCGCGCACATCAGCGCCGCTGCTGGTGGCATCCTCGACGGTATCGCTACCGCCGCTGACACCTATGCGATCCATGCCGGCTTCACCGGCACGTTCGACGCCTTCAAGATCCGCGGCGCTCTGGCTGCCGGTGGTTCGACCCTCGCTGGCGACCAGACCAGCTACCTGAACGGCCTCGTGTCGGCTCAGGGCACCTTCGACATGTTCACGATCGCAGCTTCGGCTGAAGTCCTGAGCAGCACCACTGCTGCTGGCGTCCGCTCGACCGGTTACGGTTTCGGCGGCTCCATCGGCGCCAAGGTGTCGGAAGGCGTGTCTGTCAACCTCGGCGGCCGTTACTTCGGTCAGGACGTTTCGGGTTCGGGCGCTGGCTACCAGGTCGCAGCTCAGCTCGTTGCTGCTCTCTCCGAGACCATCACGGTCACCGGCGAAGTTGGCGTGTACGGCAAGACCGAACGCACCATCGCAGTCGTGGCTCCCGCTCTGTCCGACGTCTACGGCAGCGCAACCCTGGCTTGGGCTCCTGGCGGTGGTTTCACCTCGTCGGTTGGCGCCACTGTCCAGCAGAACGGTGCCTACAAGGTCACCTTCAAGGCTGCCAAGGCCTTCCAGTAATCCTCGGATTACGACCCACTACGGAAAGGCCCGGCTCTCGCCGGGCCTTTCTGCTTTTACGGCTGGTCTTCCGGCCCGCTGTCTCCAGCGCTGCGCTCCATAGCGCCT
The DNA here is from genome assembly GCF_005222805.1 of Devosia sp. FKR38. Classification (GTDB taxonomy): domain Bacteria; phylum Pseudomonadota; class Alphaproteobacteria; order Rhizobiales; family Devosiaceae; genus Devosia. Next base: position 813,632 of record NZ_STGC01000005.1, read on the forward strand.
GATCACGCCCAAAGCCGCAGCCAATCGGGCGCTCGGCGCGACACTGATTCTTGCGGCAACACCCCACCTATGGCCCTGCGCGCGGATCGCTCTCCAAAATGCGTTTGAGAACAGGCCGTTAGCGCGGCAAATTCCGTTCCATCGCCGCATGAAATGCTCTAGCTTTGCCGCAGTTGCGGACTTCTCACTGGATATTCAATGATCAGGGACCTTCTGAAGTGGGTCGTGCCTGGGCTGGCCACAGTCCTTGGTGGCACCACCATTTGTCTGGCCATGACCTCGTCCCGGATCGCCGACGATATCGCGTCCCAGTCCCGCGCGGTGCTGGATCGCGCCGGTGTCGATTGGGCCGAATTGTCCGTCGACATGCGCGACCTGTCCCTAGCCGGCACCACCACCGATCAGGCCCGCGTCGATTCCGCTGTCGCGCAGCTCTCCAGCCTGGCCGGTGTGCGCAGCGTCGCTACTGCGGTGACGCTGGCGCCGGTCCTGTCGCCCTATCATTTCGAAGCCAAGATCGTTGATGGCACCATCGCCGTGTCCGGCGGCGTGCCGGATGTGACCACGCGGGACCAATTGTTGGCCCATGCCGGTGTGGGGCAGGGCGATCTCGTCCTTAGTTCCGGCCAGCCCGACCGCCAGGCCTGGATGGCCGGCGCCGAATTTGCCATCGATCGCCTGCAGTATTTCGATCAGGGCCGCATCGAGGTCTCAGACCTCACCGTCAATATCGCCGGCCGCGCCAAATCCGTGCGCGACTATCGTGACCTGTTGATCGTCATGCGCGCCGGCGCCCCCGCCGGCACGGCGCTTGGCCAGGTCGATATCGAACCCGCCCTAGTTTCGCCCTATGAATGGAAGGCCGTTTCGGACGGCAAGACCATTGAAATCTCCGGCTATGTGCCCGACGATCAGCAGGCCGAACGCCTGCGCACCGCCGCTGCATCGGGTCTCAGCGTCTCCACCGGCCTCGCCCTCGGCTCCGGCGCGCCGGAGGGATTTGAATCGCTATCTCAGACGCTTATCGAGCAGCTTTCACGTCTTGAATATGGTTCTGCCAGCATTGTGGATGGCACCAGCACCCTGACCGGCGCCCCGCCCAGCGAGGCTGTGGCCCAGGCCGTGGTCGAAGCAGTCACGCCCGCCGGCTCCATCGTCACCCTCGAGCCGCCGCGCATCGCCGACTATTGGGTCTCCGCCACGCGCCAGCCCGGCGGCACCATTGTTTTTGACGGCTACGCCCCCGATGAGGCGACCCGCACCGCGCTGTCCACGCATGCTGGCGCTGATGTCAGCTTCCTCAAGCTTGGTCGCGGCGCCCCCGAGCGCTATCAGTCCGCTGTTGATTTCGGCCTCTCCGTGCTCGATCGCATGAGCGAGGGCCGCTTTGCGCTCAATGGCGACGTCATCACCCTGTCCGGCACGGCCAATACCGGCGCGGACTATCAGGCGCTTCTCGCCACCGTGGCCGAACAGGCGCCGCAGGGGTTGACCCTGACGGCGGGCGACATCCTGCCGCCGCGCGCCGCGAAGTATCAGTTCGCCGCCATCAAGCAGCCCTCGGGCGCCATCGCCCTGACCGGTCTTGTGCCCAATCCGCAGGCTCAGGCCACTTTGACCCAGGCTGCCGGGGCCGGCGCCAGTGCCACGACCACCTATGCCTCGGGCGAGCCGGCCAATTTCATGGCCACGGTGCAGACCGGGTTGGGCCTGCTGCAATGGCTCAGTCAGGGCCAGATCAGCTTTGATGGCTCGGGCTGGCTCTTCACGGGCACGCCCAAATCGGCCATTGACAAGGCCGCCGCCGAAGCCGATTTCGCCGCCCGCAAGCTGGCCGCGTCTGGCTGGTCTATGGCGCTGGCCGAGCCCGAGCCGGTGCTGGCCGTCGCCTCGCCCTATCTTTGGTCGGCGGCGCGCACGGCGGCCGGCATCAGCCTCACCGGCACAGTGCCCAGCCCCGCCATGCGCCAGGCGCTGCTGCGTCAGGCCGGTGCCGGCGCCAGCGATGGCCTCGCCGTCGCCACCGGCGAACCCGAAAATTTCGACGCCACCGCCCGCGCTGCTCTGACCGCGCTTCTCGCGCTCGACACCGGCAAGGCCGAATTCGACGGCACCACATGGTCGCTCAGCGGCAATGCCGCCTCCACCGAGGCGCGCGATGCCATGCTCGCGGCGCTCTCCAGGACCACCGACACCGCCGCCTGGACCATTGCCATTGAAGCGCCGGCGGCCCTGCCGGTCGCGCCCTATGTCTGGTCGGCCACCAAATCGTCCGATGGCGTCGTGACCCTGGCTGGTCTCGTGCCCGCCGATACGCTCAAGCGCTTCATCAGCGTGCGCGCCGGGGCAGGGGCCATCGACCAGACCGTGGTCGATCCCAAGGCGCCCGCCGGCTTTGCTGACGATGTCGTCGCAGGGCTCGATGCGCTCGCGCCGCTCAGCGAAGGCAAGGCCGCCTTTGATGGCACCCGTTGGTCCATCGAAGGCACGCTGCCCGCCGGCATCGAAGACGCCGCCGTCACCGCGCTGCTCGCCACCGCCCGCACGCCGGCCGCCGATTGGCAAGTGACTTTGGCCCATGCCGCCGCCGAAGCCGTGGCGCCCGAGCCCGCTGCAATCGAACCGGCCGCCGAAACACCAGCCGCCGTGGCGGAAACACCCGCAACCCCGCCGACGGAGCCGACGCCGCCTGCGGTCGACCCCGCCTATGCCTTCTCGGCCAGCCGTTCCGCCGATGGCGCCGTCATCCTCAGCGGTCAGCTGCCCGATGACGCCGCCCTTAAGCAATTGTCTGCGCTGTCCCAGGGCGATGCCGCCGCAGTCAGCCTCGCTGAAGGCGCGCCCGAGGGCTTCCTCGCCAGCGCAGAAATCGGCCTCAAGGCGCTGCAGCGCCTCAGCGCCGGCCAGCTCGACTTTGCCAACGGCGCCTGGCGCCTCAGCGGCACGGCGCCCGATCCGGTGACCAATGAGGCCATTGCGAGCGCCATCGCCGCCGATGCCACAGCCAGCTGGACGCTCGATATCGCCGTTCCGCCGCCCGCGGAAGAGCCCGCCGTTGCGGCCACCGAACCCGTGCCCGAAACGCCGGCATCGCCAGATCTGGCGGCCTGCGTCGGCATTCTGGCCGATTTCTCGGGCCGCAATGCCATCCTGTTCCAGTCCGGTGCGGCGCTGATCTCTGCCGAATCCGGCCTGGCGCTTGATGAACTGGCGCTCGATCTCAAGGGCTGCCCGCGCGCCCAGATCCATGTCGAAGGCCATACCGATGCCGATGGCGATCCGCAGCAAAACCTGGCGCTATCGGTCGCCCGCGCCGAGGCCGTGGTCGCCGCCCTGATCGAGCGCGGTGTTGATCCTGGCCTGCTCTACGCCGTCGGCTATGGCGCATCGCGCCCCATCGCCGACAATGACACGGCCGCCGGCAAACGCCTCAACCGCCGCATTGTGGTCACGGTGAGCAATGCCGCCCCGTGACCCCCATTTGCCGCTAGGACGCCGACCATGAGCTGGGCCGGCGTCGTGTTCCTCCTGGGCTACTACTGGCCCTATCTGGCGGTCGCGCTCCTCATCGGGGCCGTGGTCGGCTGGCGGAGCTTCAGCCCGCCCGGGCGCTGAATCATGCCATGACCAATCTCGCCCACATCGCCGAAACTGCCCTGCTTGTGCTCATCGCCTATGTGCTGGGCTGCGCGCTTGGCTATGGCCTCCATCGCCTGCTGCATGCCGCACAGGGCACCCGCATCGTGCTGCCCCAGCCGCCCGAACCCGTGCCCGAACCGGCTCCGCGCCGTGTGCCCACCCCGGCCGCGCGCCTCGCCGCTGCCGCATCCGATGATCCGCCCGAGCCGCCCCAGCCCATCGCGGCCCCACCGCCGCCGCCCGCCGATCCGCGCCCGCCGGCTTTGTCAGCGCCGCGTGGCGGCACGCCCGACAAGCTGCAGCAGATCAAGGGCATCGGCCCCAAGATCGAGGCGTCGCTGCATGCCTTGGGCATCTATCATCTCGATCAGATTGCCGCCTGGGACCGGGCCAATATCGATTGGGTCGATGCGCGCCTGGCCTTCAAGGGCCGCATTCGCCGCGAGCAATGGGTGGCCCAGGCCGAGCGCCTGCTCTCCGCGCCAGACCGCGTTCTGGCTAGGGACTAAGCCGCGCGCCCCAGCTTGCGGCTGCTGAGCTCCATGACGAATCGCACGATCGCCCCGGCCTCGTCCGTATCCTCGAACAGGGCCGGCGAGCCCTGTCCGGCAATCGTCAGCGCCGTGGCGTCGGGCCGCCGCCGCACCATTTCGTCAAACGTCTCCCGCCGCACCTGATCGCTCAATTGCGTCCGCAGGATCATCAGCGGCGCACAGCGTAGCGCGTCATAAAGCGGCCATTGCGCCATCAGCACATCGTCAAAATTGATTTCGGCCAGCGCCGCCACCAGCCGTGGGTCATAAAGCGGCCGCGCCCGTCCGCGCTTGTCCAGGTAGTGGGTGCGACCCATCAACAGGTCGAGTCTGTCCTCGGCCAGCCCCGGATAGTCCCCGGCCAGCATGCGGCGGAAGCCGGCGCGCACCGTCTTTTCGCCGCGCAGGCTCTCCACATGCGCCAGATTGTTGCGCAAACGCACAATTCCGCGGGAATCGGCGACAGGCCCGGCATCCACCAGCACGGTTCCCGCCAGCAGCAGCGGATGGTCCGCCGCCAGCGCCATGGCCACCTGTCCGCCCTGGCCCTGGCCCAGGATCACCGCCTGGCCAATGCCCAGCGCCGCCAACACTGCCGCCACATCCTGCGCATCGGTCAGCGTGCTGTAGTCCTCGGCGCGCAGTCGGTCATCGGCCCGGCCACGCCCCGGCAGGTCGATCAGCACCACCGGCCAGTCGCTCACGCCCAAATGGTTGAAGTGGCCGGAAAATCCGCTGAAGTCGCTCATGTTGCGCTGATAGCCGGGCAGGCACACCACCGGCAGGCGATGCCGCGACAGCCGCCCGCTCACATGCACCGCCGCAGCCAGTCCATGCGGCAGCGTCACCCGCTGAATGGGCAGCTCGGCAAAGGCGGCATGGTCAGGCGGAAGGGTTCGGGCTCGGGCCAAGGCGCGTGATCCTGTGTTGCCTCCATCTAGCGTCAGCGTCACGCCCGCCTCAAGGCCATTTCTGCTCCTTTGGGGCTTTGCCTTGGCGGACCGGCGCGAACAAGCCGTTGTGAAGCGATCGGATAAAAACTATGGTGCCGGGCGTAAAAACGGCGCTATGACCGTGTCTTGTTATTCGCCAGGGCCTCTGCCCGGCGACCAGTTTGAGGAAATGACGACAAATGCTGCGAGGATCGATTACGGCACTCATCACTCCCATGCGCAATGGGTTGGTCGATGAGAAAGCCTTCGCCAGCTTTGTCGATTGGCAGATCAGCCAGGGCACCCATGGCATCGTGCCGGTTGGCACCACGGGCGAAAGCCCCACTGTCAGCCATGACGAGCATCGCCGCGTGGTCGAGATCGCCATCGAAGTTGCCAACAAGCGCATTCCGGTGATCGCCGGGGCAGGGTCCAATTCCACGGCCGAAGCCGTCTCTCTGGCCCGCTTTGCCGAAGACACCGGCGCCGACGCCGTGCTTTCGGTTGTGCCCTATTACAACAAGCCCAATCAGGAAGGCCTGTTCCAGCATTTCTCCGCCGTGGCCAGCGCCATCGGCATTCCGGTCATTCTCTACAGCGTGCCCGGCCGCACCATTGTCGATCTCACCGTCGACACCATTGCCCGCCTGCGCGATGCCCATGCCAATATCATCGGCGTCAAGGATGCCACCGGCAATATGGAGCGCGCCAGCATGGAGCGGGCCCGCCTGGGCAGCGATTTCATCCTGCTCTCGGGCGATGACAGCACGGCCCTGGGCTTTAATGCTCATGGCGGCCATGGCTGCATTTCGGTCACCGCCAATGTCGCGCCGCGTCTTTGCGCCGACATGCAGGAGGCTTCGCTCGCCGGCGACTTCCGCAAGGCGCTCGAGATCAACGACAAGCTGGTCTATCTGCACAAGGACCTGTTCATGGAGCCCAATCCGGCGCCGGCAAAATATGTCGCCAACCGGCTCAACCTCTGCGCCAATGAGCTGCGCCTGCCGCTTGTGCCGGTCTCCAGCGCCACCCAAGACGCCATGAACATTGCAATGGCGCGCGCAGGTCTTATCTAAGCCTCATGGCCCCCAAGAACGACAAAGCGAAAAACGGTGTGATCAGCCACGGTCTCGTGGCTGAAAACCGCCGTTCGCGCTACGATTACGAAATCGGTGAAACCCTCGAGGCCGGCATCGTGCTGACCGGCACCGAGGTCAAGTCGCTGCGTCTGGGCAAGGCGCAGATCACCGAATCCTATGCCTCGCCCGAAAAGGGCGAGCTGTGGCTGATCAACGCCCATATCCCCGAATATCTGCAGGCCAATCGCTTCAATCACGAGGAAAAGCGGCCGCGCAAGCTCCTGGTCTCGCGCAAGCAGCTGGCCCATCTCGATCAGGAAGTCGCCCGCGCCGGCAATACCATCGTGCCGCTCAAGCTCTTCTTCAACGACAAGGGCTTTGCCAAGCTGCTCATCGGCGTCGGCAAGGGCAAGAAGAACTATGACAAGCGCGAAACCGAGCGCAATCGCGACTGGAATCGCGACAAGTCCCGCATCATGAAGGAGGGTGGGCGGGGCTAGTCCTCGTCCGCCGCGACCGTAACGGGGGCAGGGGCCACCACGGGTGGCCGCGTGCTGGGCGGACGGCCCACGGTCTTGGCCAGGTCGGCCACGTCGAGGAAGAAGTCAGCCTGGCGCCGCAGGTCATCGGAGATCATCGGCGTCGAGGTGGTCAGGGTGGACACCACCGTCACCCGCTTGCCCAGCCGCTGCAGCGCCGCCACCAGCGCAGTGAAATCGCCGTCGCCCGAAAACAGCACCATGTGATCGTAATAGGGGGCGAGCTCGAGCGCGTCGACGCACAGCTCAATGTCCATATTGCCCTTGATCTTGCGGCGGCCACCGGCGTCGGTGAACTCCTTGGCCGGCTTGGTCACGACATTAAAGCCATTGTAGTCGAGCCAGTCGATCAGCGGACGGATCGAGGAATATTCCTGATCTTCCACTAGCGCCGTGTAATAATTGGCGCGCAGCAGATAGGCCTGGGATTTGAACTCCGCCAGCAGGCGCCGATAGTCGATGTCGACTCCGATGGCCTTCGAGGCCGCATAGAGATTGGCACCATCGATAAACAGCGCGATCTTCTCGCGAGGATCAATTGTCATGCTCTAGCCTTCAAAACGGGCCCGTCTCTCGTCGGCGACGAATGACTGTCCGGGGTTCTTAAATTCCACAGAGGATCATTTAATTTCGTTTTGATGACATGTTTTCGCGGCTCTGGCAAGTTGTGCCGCAGTTTGTCCGGCTGTGGCCCACGCTATCCTTGTGCCCAGCGTCATGCTCGTGTATGGGGAGCGCTCATTCCATAAATTTTGGAGACGTCCGTGGCCCGCGTCACCGTTGAAGACTGCATTGAAAAGATCGAGAACCGTTTCGATCTCGTGCTCATGGCTGCGCATCGTGCGCGCATGATCTCGTCCGGCGCCCAGATCACCGTCTCGCGTGACAACGACAAGAATCCCGTCGTGGCGCTGCGTGAAATTGGCGATGGCGCCATCTCCCCCGACGATCTGCGTGAAGACCTCATCCATTCGCTGCAGAAATATGTCGAAGTCGACGAGCCCGAGAGCCATGCCGCCCCCATGATCGAGGGTTCGGGCAGCGACGATGCCGACAGCTTCGACACCATGAGCGAAGAAGAACTGCTGCGCGGCATCGAGAGCCTGGCGCCGCCGGAACGTCGCGACGACTAGACGCCGGCGCTCTGGCGCAAAATCGCTCCAGTGGAGCGATTTTAGGCGGCTAGGCCATGAGAGCTAAGCTCGAATGGCCCAGGTCCTCCGCAGGCACCATCCATTCTGCACCCTCGGCCCGCGCCGGGGGTGTTTTGTTCTCAGCCACAGGCAGGGCTGCGCACAATCCCGCCACACATGCGCGCTAGCAGCGCCATTACGCTGGTCGGGGGTGGAGCAGGGGCATGCAAGCCCGGGCGTCACTTCCTCCATCCCCGACCCTTCCCATTTTCTTTCAATGCGCTAAGCTAAAAACTTAGAGCGAGCGGCGACACTTCCATGATGCGTCAGTATGAGCTGGTCGAACGCGTTCAGGCTTACAACCCGAACGTCGACGAGCAGTTGTTGAACAAGGCCTATGTCTACGCCATGCAGAAGCATGGCTCGCAGAAGCGCGCCTCCGGCGACCCCTATTTCAACCACCCCCTCGAAGTGGCGGCCATTCTCACCGAGCTCAAGCTCGATGACGCCTCCATTGCCGTGGGCCTGCTGCACGACACCATCGAGGACACCGACGCCACCCGCGCCGAGATCGATCAGCTGTTCGGCGCCGAGATCGGCGCCATTGTCGATGGCCTGACCAAGATCGAGCGCCTCAACCTGGTGTCCCGCGAGGAGGCCCAGGCCGAAAACCTGCGCAAGCTGCTCTTGGCCATCAGCCAGGACGTGCGCGTGCTCTTGGTCAAGCTGGCCGATCGCCTCCACAACATGCGCACCCTGCAATATATGCCGCCCGAAAAGCGCACCCGTATTGCCCAGGAAACCATGGACATCTATGCACCGCTCGCCGGCCGCATGGGCATGCAGGATATGCGCAATGAGCTGGAGGACATTTCCTTCCGCATCCTGCAGCCCGAGCACTACAATGCCATCGTCGCCCGGCTCGACGAGATGCAGGTCACCTATCACGAGACCATTGCCACCATATCCAGCGAACTCACCGAGCGCCTGGCGACCGAGGGCATAGCCGCCCGCGTCAAGGCGCGGGTGAAGTCGCCCTTCTCGATCTTCAACAAGATCGAGCGCAAGTCGATTGCCCTCGAACAGCTCTCCGACATGATCGGCTTCCGCGTCATCGTCGGCTCACTGGCCGAGTGCTATCGCACGCTGGGCGTGGTCCACACCAAGTGGAAGGTCGTGCCCGGACGCTTCAAGGACTATATCTCGGTCCCCAAGCACAATGACTATCAGTCCATCCACACCACCATCGTCGGCCCCGGTCGCCAGCGCGCCGAGCTGCAGATCCGCACCGAAGAGATGGATCGGGTGGCCGAATTCGGCATTGCCGCCCATGCGCTCTATAAGGACGGCGCTTCGGCTGATCTCAGCCGCATCGAGAACGAATCCCAGGCCTATGGCTCGCTGCGCTCCACCATTGCGCACCTGACCACCGGCAATTCCTCCACCGAGGATTTCCTGGAATACACCAAGCTCGAGCTGTTTCAGGATCAGGTGTTCTGCTTCACCCCGCGCGGGCGCCTGATTGCCCTGCCGCGCGGCGCCACGCCCATCGATTTCGCCTATGCGCTGCACACCGACATTGGCGACACCACGGTGGGCGCCAAGATCAACGGCGCCATCCTGCCGCTGGTCACCCAGCTGCGCAGCGGCGACGAAGTCGAGATCATCCGCGACCAGAACCATCTGCCGCCCATGAACTGGCTGGGCATTGCCGCCACCGGCAAGGCCCGCGCCGCCATTCGCCGTGCCGTGCGCAATGCCGCCGCCCAGCGCACCCTGGCCCTGGGCGAGCATGTCATCAACATGCTGCTCGAGCGCGAAGGCGTCATGCTGGACGACAGCGAGGCCCTGGCCCTGGCCGAAGCCCTGGGCTCGGCCAATCGGCGTGACCTCTTGGTCGCCGTGGGCGAGGGCAAGATCAGCGCCGAGGCGCTGACCACCGAACTGGCACGCATCAAGGGGCTCAACAAGCGCCGCCGCAAGCTCGACCTGCCCGTGGCCGACACCGCCGACGGCTGGTTCGCCCTGCGCTCGACCGACCTCTACCGCTTCCGCGTGCCCGGCGGCCAGCGCTCGGGTCCACGGGCCAAGACAGCGCTCGCCCAGCTCGATTTCCACATGCCCGTGGCCGTCTCAGGGGAGGGCGTCGTCCCCGGCGATCGTCTGGTCGGCATTCTGCAGCCCGACAGCCCCATGCTGGTCTATCCCATCCATTCCGATGCGCTGATCGACTTGCACGACAGCGATGTCGCTTGGGTCGATGTGCGCTGGAACCTCAACGGGCGGGAAGACCGGCTCTATCCCACCGTCATTTCCATGGAATCGGTCAACAAGCCCGGTTCGCTGGCCCAGATCTCCTCGGCCATCGCTGCCTGCGACGCCAACATCAACAATCTGGTGATGCGGATGATTTCGCCCGACTTTCACCAGATGATCTTTGAAATCGAGGTGCGTGACCTTGCGCAACTCACCGATGTTCTGGCAACGCTCAAGCGTAGTCCGGGCCTGAGCGCCGTGCAGCGCGCCGGCATCCGCGAAGCCTCGATGATTTCGACGCTCGAATGGGACGGCAAGATCGACAAGAGGTTTAGCGATGAACAAAGATGAGGTCCTCGACATTTTCCGCGCCTGCGGGGCCATGCTGGAAGGCCATTTCATCCTGTCGTCGGGCCTGCGCTCGCCGGTGTTCCTGCAGAAGGCCAAGGTCTTCCAGTATCCCGCCCAGACCGAAAAGCTCTGCCGCGCCCTGGCCGACAAGATCCGTGCTGACGGCTTCGGCGGCGTGACCAAGGTCGTCTCGCCCGCCATCGGCGGCATCATCCCCGGCTATGAGACCGCGCGCCACCTTGGCCTGCCGGCGCTCTATACCGAACGCGTCGAGGGCCAGTTCGAGCTGCGCCGCGGCTTTGAGATCAGCCCGGACGATCAGGTCATTGTCGTCGAGGACATTGTCTCGACAGGCCTCTCCATCCGCGAATGCGTCGAGGCCCTGCGCCGTATCGGCGCCAATGTCGTGGCCGCCGCCTGCCTGATCGATCGCTCGGGCGGCGAGGCCGATGTCGGCGTGCCGCTGGTGAGCCTCATCGAATTCAAGGTTCCCGCCTATCCCGCCGACCAGCTGCCGCCCGAACTGGCCGCCATTCCCGCCATCAAGCCCGGCAGCCGTGGCATTCAGGGGGTCAAGTGATCCTCGGCCTGGGCTCGGACCTCATCCAGATCCATCGCGTCGAGCAGACGCTGGAAAAATACGGCGAGCGCTTCACCCAGCGCTGCTTCACCGAGATCGAGCGCCGCAAGTCCGACCGCCGCGCCCAGCGCGCCGCCTCCTATGCCAAGCGCTTCGCCGCCAAGGAGGCCTGTTCGAAGGCCCTGGGCACCGGCATTTCCTTGGGCGTCTATTGGCGCGACATGGGCGTGGTCAATCTGCCCTCGGGCAAGCCCACCATGGTGCTGACCAATGGCGCCGCCAAGGCCCTGGCGCGTCTTGTGCCGCCCGGCCACACGCCCCACATCCACCTCACCATCACCGACGATGCGGGCCTGGCCCAGGCCTTCGTCATCATCGAGGCGCTGCCCGACGCGGCGCCACAAACCATCTAGCCTTTTCCATTTTGCCCGCCGGGCAACGCAATTGACCCGGCGACCGCAACGGACTAACCCTGCGTCGCTAGCATTTCGGGGAATTTCATGAGCCAGCCTGCTGACAAGCCTGCACCCAAGTCTGCGACCAGCGAGTGGCTCGATACCATCGTCGTGGTGGTCGAAGCCCTGCTCATCGCCATTGTGCTGCGCTCCTTTCTCTACCAGCCGTTTTCCATCCCCACCGCCTCCATGCAGCAGACCCTGATGATCGGCGACTATTTCGTCGCCAACAAGTTTGTCTGGGGTTACGGCAAGCATTCCTTCTCGCTGGGCCGCTATGGCGATTTCACCGCGCTCGATTTCGAGCTGCCCATCGCCAACCGCATCTTCGGCCGTGAGCCCAATCGCGGCGACATCGCCGTGTTCCGCCCCGTGCCGCAGAATATCGAGTACATCAAGCGCGTCGTCGGCCTGCCGGGCGACACCATCCAGATGAAGGCCGGGCGCCTCTATATCAACGGCACCATGGTCGAGCGCGAAGAGATCGGTAAGGCCCAGGATACCGATAGCGAAGGCCGCACCGTCGACGTCACCGTCTATCGCGAGACCTTCCCCGAGGGCACTGTCCACACCATCCAGGAAATCTCCGACGCCGGCCCGCTCGACGACACCTCCGAATATGTGGTGCCCGCCGGCCATTATTTCATGATGGGCGACAACCGCGACCGCTCGGCCGATAGCCGCGTGCTCAGCCAGGTCGGCTATGTCCCGGCCATCAACCTGATCGCCAAGGCCGAGGCCCGCTTCTTCTCCATCAAGGACAATATTCCGCCCTGGCAGATCTGGCAGTGGCCGGCCAATGTGCGGTGGGACCGCATGTTCCAGACGATCGACAGATGAGTCGAGGCGCGCGCGATCACGAAAAACTGCAGTTCCGACTGGGCTATCGCTTCGCCGACCCGGACCTGCTCAATCGTGCGCTCACCCATTCCAGCGCCGTCTCCCCGGCCAAGCGCATCGAGCGCTCCTATCAGCGGCTGGAGTTCCTGGGTGACCGGGTGCTCGGCCTGGTCGTCGCGGACATGCTCTATCGCCGCTATCCCAAGGCCAATGAAGGCGAGCTGAGCCGCACGCTCAATACCCTGGTGCGCAAGGAAACCTGCGCCATCATCGCCCGCACGCTCAATCTGGGGTCCGAAATGATCCTGGGCGAAAGCGAAGCCCGCACCGGCGGCGCCGAAAAGGAAGCCATTCTCGGCGACGTCACCGAAGCGGTCATCGGCGCCATCTATTGCGACGGCGGCATGGGCAAGGCCTATGACTTCGTCGAGCGCATGTTCGAGGAATTCCTCGCCGACGGCCAGGCCAACAAGGCCGACGCCAAGACCACGCTGCAGGAATGGGCCCAGGCCCGCGGCCTCGAGCCCCCCACCTATACCCAGATCGAACGCACCGGGCCTGACCACGCCCCCAATTTTACCATCGCCGTCACCCTGGGTGATTTCGAACCGTTGAGCGCCACCGGCCCGTCCAAAAAGATCGCCGAACACAAGGCCGCCGAACTGTTCCTGATCTCCCAGAAGGTGTGGCCCGCCCTTTGACAGGAACCCCATGACCGAAACGACACCGATCGATCTCACCCAGCCGACCGATACATCCTGTGGCTTCATTGCCCTGGTCGGCGCGCCCAATGCCGGCAAGTCGACGCTGCTCAATTCCCTGGTCGGCACCAAGGTGTCCATCGTCACCCACAAGGCGCAGACCACCCGCAGCCAGGTGCGCGGCGTGGTCACCACCGACAAGGCTCAGGTGGTCTTCATCGACACCCCCGGCATTTTTGCCCCCAAGCGCCGGCTCGATCGCGCCATGGTCGATAGCGCCTGGGGCGGGGCAGGCGATGCCGATATCGTCGGCTTCATCATCGACGCCGAGCGCGGCATCACGCCCGATATCGACAAGCTCCTCGAGGGCCTGGCCAATATCAATCATCCGCGCATCCTGATCCTGAACAAGATCGACACAATCAAGAACGAGGCGCTGCTGGCCCTCAGCCAGACGCTCAATGAGCGCCTGCGCTTTGAAGCCACTTTCATGATTTCCGCCCTCAAGGGCCATGGCGTCGGCGATCTGATGGATTGGTGCGTCAAGCACATCCCGCCCGGGCCCTGGCATTTCCCAGAGGATCACCTCACCGATCTCACCATGGCCATCACCGCCGCCGAGATCACGCGCGAAAAGCTCTTCCTGCGCGTGCATGACGAGATCCCCTACAATTGCACCGTCGAAACCGAGAGCTTCAAGATCCAGAAGGATGGCTCCTACAAGATCGACCAGGTGGTGTATGTCACCCGCGACAGCCACAAGAAGATCGTGCTCGGCGCCGGCGGCCAGACCATCAAGACCATCGGCCAGGAAGCCCGCAAGGAGCTGATGGAGATGTATGAAGTCCCCATCCACCTGTTCCTGTTCGTCAAGGTGCGCGAGAAATGGGGCGACGACCCTGAGCGCTACCGCGAAATGGGGCTGGAATACCCGCATGGCAAGGACTGATGTCCAGCCGCCACCCGGTCCCGCCGCAACAGGTCTGATGCCATGGAATGGACCGGTGAAGCCCTGCTGATCGGCGTCCGGCGTCACGGCGAATCCAGCGTGATTGCCGAGGCCATGGTGGCGGGCAGGGGGCGTCACTTGGGCCTGGTGCGTGGCGGACGGACACGGCGGCTCTCGCCCGTGCTGCAGCCGGGCAATACCATCCAGCTCACCTGGCGCGCCCGCCTTGAAGACCAGTTGGGCATGTTCACCGTCGAACTCCTAGAGGCCCGCGCCGCCGCCCTGATCGAGGATCGCACGCGGCTCTATCTCAGCCAATTGGTCTGCGAACACCTGCGCCTCTTGCCCGAGCGCGATCCGCATGATCGCCTGCTCGGCATGGCCCTGCGCCTGATCGACAGCCCGCCCGACGGCGTCGCCCTGGCCCGCTTCGAGCTGGCGCTGCTGGACGATCTCGGCTACGGCCTCGACCTCACCCAATGCGCCGTCACCGGCGTCACCGACGATCTCACCCATGTCTCGCCCAAATCGGGCCGCGCCGTCTCCCGCGCTGCCGCCGCGCCCTATCTCGACCGCCTGCTGCCGCTCCCCAGCTTCCTCACCGCCCGCGGCAACGCCAGCCCCCACGACATCGCCGACGCCCTGCGCCTGACCAGTCATTTCCTCGACACCCAGGTCTGGGGCCCACGGCAACTCCAGCCATCGCCGACCCGCGAAATCCTGAGCGAGGTTTTAAGCCGCGAGGAGTGAGGCGGGCGGGCACCGACCGAAGCACGCCGCCCCTCAGAACGACCGCAAAGCCCTCCCCACCCACGGTGTCACCCCGGCCTTGAGCCGGGGCCCATCCTGAGATTGTGGGCCTGCCGCGAGGTGGTCCGGACAGTCCACCTTGCGGCTGTGGCGCTATCTCAGGATGGGTCCCCGCTTACGCGGGGATGACACCGTGTGTGTCGGGGCACGGTTTCACCTCACCGACCGCGCGTCACCCTCGGGCTTGACCCGAGGGCTCTGCACTGGCGGAGCGATGGTCAAGTGAAGGCCCCTCGGGTCAAGCCCGAGGGTGACGTTCGGCGCTGAGAGGTCCGACCAGTGTTTGGGCTTGTGCCCTTTGCCTCTCCACCCTCGGAGCGGCCCCTCCCCCTTCAGGGGAGGTTGGGAGGGGTGACAGGGAGCCCCGATATCGCGGCTTATCCCCCTTCTCCCCACCCCCAAAATCCTGTGCCACACTGACCCCATCACCCCGCACGGGCGGCCTGCAGGCGAACAGTGGTGGGGTGAGCCGGGTGGGGAACGCCTTCTCCACAGGTTTGCGGGCGAGTTGCCAGTGTAGGGGCGAGCGACCTCTGCCGCTCGTTCGGCTCCAAAAACCGGCGCTCCGGGGCGGTTGTCGTCTCACTTCAAGAATTCACCAGAGGCGAAATCCGCCCCGGGGTCCGTCCAGCGCATGAAAACCGCACCGCAGGCGGCGCTTTGACACGCCCAAACCCGTGCAAAACCAACTGACTCCGCCCGCAAGCGATCCCCAGCGGCTATACTGATTTCCTGATTCGTTCTCTTTGGAATGCCCGCCGATGGCCGACAGCGATACCTTGCCGCCTGCCGACGACCAGCGCGTCGTCGATCTCAAGCAGGCGCTTGAGGAACGGTACCTCTCCTATGCCCTGTCCACCATCACCCAGCGCGCGCTGCCCGATGCTCGCGACGGGCTCAAGCCCGTGCACCGCCGCATCATCCACGCCATGCGCCTGCTCAAGCTCGATCCGGGCCAAGGCTACAAGAAATCCGCCCGCATCGTCGGCGACGTCATCGGTAAGTTCCATCCCCATGGCGACCAGTCGATCTATGACGCCCTGGTCCGCCTGGCGCAGGATTTTGCCCTGCGCTACCCCCTGGTCGATGGCCAGGGCAATTTCGGCAATATCGACGGCGATAACGCTGCCGCCATGCGTTACACCGAAAGCCGCATGACCGATGTGGCCATGCGCCTGCTCGATGGCATCGCCGAGGATGCCATCGACTTCAAGCCCACCTATGACGGGGAAGACGAAGAGCCCGTCGTGCTCCCGTCCAACTTCCCCAATCTGCTGGCCAATGGCTCCACCGGCATTGCCGTGGGCATGGCCACTTCCATCCCGCCGCACAATGTCTCCGAGCTGTGCGACGCGGCCCTGCACCTGATCAACGTCAATCCGCAGGCGACCGCCCATGACCTGACGCAATACGTCAAGGGCCCCGACTTCCCCACCGGCGGCATTCTGGTGGAATCGCCATCCTCCATCGCCCAGTCCTATGAGACCGGCCGCGGCTCCTTCCGCCTGCGCGCCAAATGGGAGATCGAGGAAACCGGCCGCGGCGTCTATCTCATCGTCGTCACCGAAATTCCCTATGGCATCCAGAAGTCGCGCCTGGTCGAAAAGATCGCCGAACTGCTGCTGGCCAAAAAGCTGCCGCTGCTCAAGGACGTGCGCGACGAAAGCTCGGACGATATCCGCCTCGTGCTCGAGCCGCGCGCCCGCACCGTCGATCCCGTCATCCTGATGGAACAGATGTTCAAGGTCAGCGACCTTGAAACCCGCTTCCCGCTCAACATGAACGTGCTGGACAAGGGCGCGGTGCCCAAGGTCATGGGCCTGCCGCAAGTGCTCAAGGCTTGGCTCGAACACCGCAAGGAAGTGCTGGTCCGCCGCTCGCGCCACCGCCTCGAACAGATCGCCCATCGCCTAGACGTGCTGGCCGGCTATATCATTGCCTATCTCAACCTCGACGAGGTGATCCGCATCATCCGCGAGGAGGATGATGCCAAGGCGAGCCTCATGGCCACCTTCGAGCTCAATGACGTGCAGGCTGAAGCCATTCTCAACATGCGCCTGCGTTCTTTGCGCAAGCTCGAGGAAATGGAACTGCGCAAGGAGCACGAGACCCTCACCGACGAGAAGGGCCATCTCGATGCGCTCCTCGCCTCCGAAAAGCGCCAGTGGGGCGTCATCAGCACCCAGATCGAGGCGCTCAAAAAGGCCTATCCGCTGTTTGAGGCCGATGGCGTCACCCGCCATGCCCTGGGCAGCCGCCGGACCGAGCTCAAGGCCGCCCCCGATGCCGATCTCTCCGAGGTCACCGAGGCCTTTATCGAGCGCGAGCCCATCACCATCATCCTCTCCGAAAAGGGCTGGATCCGCGCCCCCAAAGGCCATGCCATCGACGTCAATGATGACAAGGGCTTCAAGGCCGGCGACCGGCTCAAGCTGACGCTCAAATGCGAGACCACTGACAAGCTGCTGATGCTCACCACCGGCGGCAAGGTCTATACCCTGGGCGGGGACAAGCTGCCCGGCGGCCGCGGGCAGGGCGAACCGGTGCGCATCATGGTCGACATGGAAGAGGGACAGGACATTGTCGATCTCTTCATCTACCGCCCCGGCCAGAAGCGCATCATTGCCTCGTCCAATGGCTATGGCTTCATCGTCAGCGAAGACGAGATGATCGCCAATACCCGCAAGGGCAAGCAGATCCTCAATGTCACTGCCCCCGACGAAGCGCGCCTCTTGGTCCCAGTACAGGGCGACCGGGTCGCCGTCATCGGCCAGAACCGCAAGCTGCTGGTCTTCCCGCTGACCCAGCTGGCCGAAATGAGCCGCGGTAAGGGCGTGCGCCTGCAGCGCTACAAGGATGGCGAGATTTCCGATCTCAAAACCTTCTATGCCGCCGATGGCCTGACCTGGACCGATAGTTCGGGCCGCACCTATACCAAGCCCACTGAGGAATTGACCGACTGGCTGGCCGATCGCGCCACCGCCGGCCGCCAGCCCCCCAATGGCTTCCCCCGCAACAACAGGTTTGTCGGATGATCCGCCACTGCGTCTTTGTGAAGTTCCGTGCCGACGTCTCCGCTGAAGAACGCGCCGGCATCTATGCCCAGCTCGGGGATCTGGTGGGCCAGATCGACGGCCTGTTGCGCGCCGATTTC
Source organism: Devosia sp. FKR38 (assembly GCF_005222805.1). Lineage (GTDB taxonomy): Bacteria > Pseudomonadota > Alphaproteobacteria > Rhizobiales > Devosiaceae > Devosia. The sequence goes on from NZ_STGC01000005.1 coordinate 831,583, forward strand.
GGCGCCAATGTCTCGCCCGAGGGCGTGTCCAAGGGCTTCAACGACGGCTTCATCATGGACCTGGCCGACGCCGCCGCGCGCGACCGCTATCTGGTCGATCCCGCCCACCAGGCCGCCGGCGCGCGCCTTGTCGCCGCGCTCGAAGGCGGCGTCGATGGCCTGATTGTCTTTGATCTCGAGATGAACTGAGGCGTCCGTCGCAGCCGTGCGGCGCGCCCTAGAGCGGGCACCAGCCGAGCGGGCCGCGCTGCACTTCCAGGGGCCGGTATTCGGCCTTGTAGGCCATCTTGGGCGAATCCTTCACCCAATAGCCGAGATAGACATAGTCGAGGTCCGCCGAACGAACCTGCTCGATATGGTCGAGAATGAGAAACGTGCCCAGGCTCCGATGGGCCAGGTCGGGGTCGTAGAAGGAATAGACCATCGACAGCCCATCCTGCATCACATCGGTCAGCGCCACGGCCACCAGCGGCTGGCCGGGATGGTGCTGCAGCCGGTACTCCACCAGCACGGACTGCACCGGCGTATCCTCGACCATATATTCATAGTCTATCATGCTCATCTGCGTCATGCCGCCGCCGGCGTGGCGCGAGTCGAGGTAGCGTTTGAACAGCGCATATTGCTCTTCAGTCGCCGCAGTGGGCCGCACTTCGATGCTCAGATCGTCATTGTTGCGCAGCACGCGGCGGAAGCGCTTGGAGGGCACGAAATCATTGGCCACGATCCGCACCGACTGGCAGGCATTGCAGCCCTCACAGGCCGGGCGATAGATCAGGTTCTGACTGCGGCGAAAGCCGTTCTCGCTCAGCAAATGGTGCAGGGTCGACGCGCGGCGCCCGGTGAGATGCGTGAAAAGCTTCCGCTCCTGCCGCCCGGGCAGGTAGGGACAGGGCATCGAGGCCGTCAGAAAGAGTTGCGTCGTCTCAGGCGATTGGTCGGTCATCAAGGACCCTTGGCTGCTGCCGGGCCATTGTACGCCTGCCGGCCAGCCGCCGCAATTGCTCAAAAAGCGCTGCGGTGCTGCGCGGACTGTGCATTCCAATGCCGCACCATGGGCGAGCGACGCAGCATCAGCGTGCCGGTGATCAGGTCATGGATCATCTGCCGGCGCGGCGTGAACAGCGCGAACAGCAGCGACACCGGCCAGGAAATCCAGGTGGTGATCCAGAACACGCCCGCATGGATGAAGGCCATCCAGCCATCAAGCGGCTGCCCGCGCGTCGGCGTCAGCACGATATCCATGGCCTGCATGCCCAGCGTGGCCCGGCGCGGCGAACCCAGCGTGGCGGCATAATAGAGCACGATACTCGCCGGCACGACCACGGTCAGCGCCAGCCAGCCCAACCCGAAGGTCAGAAAGCCGGCAATCAGCCCCACCAGCGAGAACGCCACGATCATCATGCTCATCACGATGACGTCGATCACGAAGGCAAAGACGCGCCGCGTCAGCAGGCCCTCGAACAGCTCGGGCGCCGTTTGCGGGTCGGGCAGGGCAGGGATGTCAGTCTGGGTCTGGTCCATGCCCAAGAAATTGTCACGACCAGGCCCGGGTGCAAGAGGTCGGTTACAAAAATGTGGCCTAGCGCCCCAGCTCCCGCGCCACTTCCAGCGCGAAATAGGTCAGCACGCCATTGGCGCCGGCCCGCTTGAAGGCATAAAGGCTTTCCAGGATCGCGCCTTGGCGGTTGATGGCGCCGGCCGCCGCCGCGAACTCGATCATCGCGTATTCCCCGCTCACCTGGTAGGCGTAGATGGGAATGTTGAAATTGTCTTTCGCGCGACGGACGATGTCGAGATAGGGCATGCCCGGCTTGACCATGATGCTGTCGGCGCCCTCGGCAATATCCTGCTCGATTTCGCGCAGCGCCTCATCGGAATTGGCATAATCCATCTGATAGGTGCGCTTGTCGCCCTTGAGGCGGCTGCCGGTCCCCACCGCTTCGCGGAAGGGGCCGTAATAGAAGGACGCATATTTGGCCGCATAGGCCATGATCTGTGTCTGCTCGAAGCCAGTGTCATCCAGCGCCGTGCGAATGGCGGCCACGCGCCCGTCCATCATGTCGGAGGGGGCGATGATGTCAGCCCCGGCGCGCGACTGCGCCAGCGCCGATTTGATCATCACCTCGACCGTCTCGTCGTTGAGAATTTCGCCGTCGCGCACCAGTCCGTCCTGGCCGTCGCTGGAGTATTCATCCAGCGCCACATCGGCGATCAGCCCGATCTCAGGCACGGCGCTCTTGATGGCACTCAGCGCCCGGCACATCAGATTGTCCGGATTATATGCCTCGGCCCCGTTCTCGCTGCGCAGATGGTCCGGCGTATTGGGAAACAGCGCCAGCGCCGGAATGCCGGCATCGCGTGCCGCGCGGGCTGCTTCGACGCACAGGTCAATGCTCAGCCGCTCGACGCCCGGCATGGTGCGGATCTGCGTCTTCTCATTATGGCCCTCGATGACGAACAGCGGCCAGATCAGGTCGGCCGGCGTCAGGACCGTCTCGCGCACCATGGCGCGGCTCCAGCCGGCGCGGCGCGTGCGGCGCAGGCGGCGCCCGCCCAGAAAGTCCATATCGTGCTTGGTCCAGGGCTCGCTCATCATCGTCTCCGTGTTGCCAGCGGTTTAGCAGCGCCCGTGCGGCACTCCAAGCTCCGGCTTGTCGCATCCCCGCCATGCAGGTACAAAACCGCCATGGAACTGACAGCACCCGCCATCGGCATCTATATCCGCATCATCGCCATCCTCAGCCTGATGCTGGGCCTGAGCGACGCTGCGCGCCTGCTGGGCGTCAATCTGGGCGCCACCAGTCCGCTGACGGCCATGGGCATGACCGGTTTTGTCTATCTGGCCATTTTCGCGCTGGCGCGGCTGTTCGCGGCCGTAGGCCTGTGGATCAAGGCGAGTTGGGGCGCTGTGCTCTTGCTGGGCGCTACCGGCATCGAATTGGCGCTCTATCTGGCCGGCAGCACCGACGTTGCCATGTCGGCCGTGGGCTTTGCCCTGCGCCTGGTTCTGCTGGTCTCGATCATCATCATCTTCGTGCTCCGGCAGCGCCAGCGCCGCGCCCACGCCGGCGACTGACTCATCCTTGCCGGTCAGGCTTTTGTTACGCTTTGGTGGCGTTCACACCCGCGTAAGGTTACAATTTTCTCTACTGGTGTAACGAAGCATAAAGCCAAATTCTCATTGCATTCCAGTAAGATGCTTTTAATCACGCTGCTTAGGGCGATCTTAGAATGGTCGCCGTATTTTAGGCTCATGAGATGCGAAAAATCGCACAGACTTAAAGACAGTGAGGCTTAAATGGCATTCAAATCCAACGCAGCCGAGGCCGTGGCCCCGGAAGGCACCCAGAGCTTGAAGCCGCTTTATCTGGAAGCTGTTTCCCGGGTTGAGCGTCTGCATCGCCGCCTGCTCGATCTCATCAAGGATGAGTTCGACCGCATGGGCTGGGACGACATCAATCCGGTACAGGCCCTGCTGATGTTCAACATCGGCGATGCCGAACTGACCGCCGGGGAGCTGCGCTCGCGTGGCTACTACCTGGGTTCCAACGTCTCGTACAATCTCAAGAAGCTGGTCCAGACCGGCTATATCTTCCAGGAGCGCTCGCGTTCCGATCGCCGTTCGGTCCGCATCAAGCTGACCCCCAAGGGCGAGGAAGTGGCCGAGGTGATCGACGAGCTCTATGATCGCCACCTCAAGTCGATCGACAAGGTCGGCGGCCTGGGCGATGATGAATTCGATGGCCTGAACAAGGCTCTCGCCCGCCTCGAACGCTTCTGGGTCGACCAGATCCTCTACAAGCTCTAGGGCGCGCGGCGACCCCACTGTTGCGGCAGTGCCACACTGTCTCCGAAACGCCGGCCCGCCAGGGTCGGCGTTCGCATTTTCGCCCCAAATCGCCGGCAAACGGTGCCATTACGGGCTTGGAAACCATTACCAGATTAGACATCGACTTTGCTGTGGACTGGTTCACATGCGCTTGACTGCGTTGTGACCGGTGCGTGGCGATGGTAATTAATCCAACTGTTCTGGCGGCCAGACATTTCGGGTGAATCAATGCGGCTTAATCGACGTTCTCTTCTTCGCTATTCCGCGATCGCAGGGGCCTCCCTGGCGATGCCGGCGGTCCTGCGGGCGCAGGAAAGCGACTCCACGTTCGATTTGTTCGAGCGCAATCGCGTCTTGCGCGACGCCGACAAGGGCGGCAACACCACAGCCGCCGAGGCGCTGATTGCCACCAACGAGCCCATTCTGTCGTTTGACACTGTCTATAATTTGCAGATGGCCATTTCCCAGTACGAGCCCTTCGTGGCCGCCGGCGGCTGGGAAGAGATCCCGCAGGAAGCCTTCCGCCTGCAGCTCGGCCAGACCGGCCGCGGCGTCATTCCGCTCAAGCGCCGCCTGATTTCCTCGGGCGACATGGAAATGGTGCAGAACGTCAGCGACATCGTCGATGCGGCGACCGACGCTGGCGTGCGCAAGTTCCAGGCCCGGCATGGTCTGGTTATCACCGGCCAGGTTGACGAGGCCACCTGGTATGCCATGGCCGTGCCCGCCCAGCAGCGCCTGCAGCAGCTCTATCTGAACTATACCCGCGTTCAGAGCATGGCCGCCAATCTCAACCCGCGCTATGTCGTGGTCAATATTCCGGCCGCCACCATCGAGGCCGTCAACGACGGCATGGTCGAGCAGCGCCACACCGCCGTGGTTGGTCGCGTTGATCGCGCCACCCCGATCATGGCCTCCAAGGTTACCCAGATCAACTTCAACCCCTATTGGCATGTGCCCAAGTCGCTGATCGAGCGCGATCTGACCAAGTACATGAAAGAGGATCCGGAATATCTGGCCAAGCAGAACATCCATATCTATGACGGCAGCGGCAACGAGATCTCGCCGGCCAGCATCGACTGGAACAATCTGGGCAATGCGATCAACTACATGTATCGCCAGGAGCCCGGCGCCGCCAATTCCATGGGGCACTGCAAGATCAACTTCTTCAACCCCTATGACTGCTATCTGCACGACACGCCGGCCAAGGCGCTGTTCGACGAGAATGCGCGCTTCCATTCCTCCGGTTGCGTGCGCGTCGAGGGCGTCAACACGCTGGTCAACTGGCTGCTGCGCGACAATGGCGACTGGGACCAGGCCAAGGTCGACGCGACTTTCGAGTCCAACCAGCGCCTGGATGTGGAGTGCAAGGCCCGGGTGCCGCTGCACACCACCTACATCACCGCCTGGGCCAATCGCCAGGGCACCGTCAGCTTCCGTGACGACGTCTATAAGTTCGATGAGCAGGGCAAGGTCAGCTTCGAAACGGCCTGATCTCCTGTTTGCCAAAAGTCTCCCGACGCCCTCCCATGTGGAGGGCGTCGCTGTTTGGCGCGCCACAGAATCCTGCTAGACTGCCACCATGGGGCAGGGCGAGGTCTATTTCGAATTTGCACAGGTCGGCCGGCAGATGCGCGTGGCCGCCATCGATGCCGATTCCGGCACCGAGGTGATTGTCATCGCTCCCCTGGTCGCGACGCGCATCCAGATGCAGCAGCTGGCGCTGGCCAAGCTGCGCCGCAAACTGGCTGAGGCGCCCCCAACGCCGCCCACCAACCCCGGCAAGTTTGCCTGAACAGCGCCGCGTTTTTTCCCTTTCGCTGCGCGGCATTCTGCGCCATAAATGCCGCGTTCGCGCGACTGGCGAGAAGAGATGGGTAACCATCGGGGAACGCGAACCTTGTAGAGCCGCTCGCCTGGGCACCCATTTGTTCAACAGGGGAGCCCCCATGCTATTATCCCACCCGTCCCGGCCTTGGAATCGCGCTTCGTGGCGTGATAAAGCCACCAGCACGCCAATCTGTTTCGCCCCTTGCGAGGTTCTTGTCCCATGAGCGCCACCACAGCCCCCTCGCTGTTCCCCAATTTCTTCACCAATTCGATTGCCGACACCGATCCGGAGCTGGCCACGGCCATTGGCAATGAGCTGGATCGCCAGCAGGGCGAGATCGAACTGATCGCCTCCGAGAACATCGTCTCCAAGGCGGTGCTCGAGGCCCAGGGCTCCGTGCTCACCAATAAGTATGCCGAGGGCTATCCGGGCCGTCGCTACTATGGCGGCTGCCAATATGTTGACGTCGCCGAGACGCTGGCCATCGAGCGCGCCAAGCAGCTGTTCGGCGTCGAATATGCCAATGTGCAGCCCAATTCCGGCTCTCAGGCCAACCAGGGCGTCTATCAGGCGCTGATCCAGCCCGGTGACACCATTCTGGGCATGTCGCTGGACGCCGGCGGTCACCTGACCCATGGCGCCAAGCCGAACCAGTCCGGCAAGTGGTTCAATGCCATCCAGTATGGCGTGCGCAAGCAGGACGGTCTGGTCGATATGGAACAGGTCCGCACCCTGGCCCGCGAACACCAGCCCAAGATGATCGTGGCCGGTTTCTCTGCCTATTCCCGCGTGCTTGACTGGGCCGAATTCCGCGCCATCGCCGATGAAGTCGGCGCCATCCTCTTCGTGGATATGGCGCATGTCGCTGGCCTTGTGGCCGGCGGGCAGTATCCCAGCCCGTTCCCGCATGCCCATGTGGCCACCACCACCACGCACAAGACCCTGCGCGGCCCGCGCGGCGGTCTGATCCTGACCAATGACGAAGCCATCGCCAAAAAGATCAACTCGGCCATCTTCCCAGGCATCCAGGGCGGCCCGCTGATGCATGTCATCGCCGGCAAGGCCGTCGCATTCAAGGAAGCGCTGCAGCCCGAGTTCAAGGCCTATGCAGCCCAGGTCGTGGCCAATGCCAAAGTGCTGGCCGAGACCCTGGTCAAGGGCGGCGTCGATATCGTCACCGGCGGAACCGACAACCACCTCATGCTCGTCGATCTGCGCCCCAAGGGCCTGACCGGCAAGGCGACCGAGGCGGCGCTGGAGCGGGCGCACATCACCTGCAACAAGAATGCGGTGCCGTTCGACCCGGAAAAGCCGGCCATCACCTCGGGCGTTCGCCTGGGCACACCGGCCGGCACGTCGCGCGGTTTCGGCGAGGCCGAGTTCAAGCTAATCGGTGAACTGATCATCGAAGTGCTCGATGGCCTCAAGGCCAATGGCGAGGACAACAATGGCGCCGTCGAGGCCCAGGTCCGCGCCAAGGTCAAGGCGCTCACCGACCGCTTCCCCATCTACGGTCAGTAAGGTCCATCATGCGCTGTCCCTATTGCGGCAACGACGATACGCAGGTCAAGGACAGCCGGCCGACCGAGGATTCGGGCGCCATTCGCCGCCGTCGCGTCTGTAATGGATGCGGCGGCCGCTTCACAACCTTCGAGCGGGTGCAGTTGCGCGACCTCACCGTGGTCAAAAAGAGCGGCCGCAAGGTGCCCTTTGATCGCGAAAAACTCGCCCGCTCGGTCTATACCGCGCTGCGCAAGCGCGCGGTGGAAACCGACCGCATCGAACGCATGATCTCCGGCATCGTCCGCCAGCTCGAAAGCCTTGGCGATGTCGAAGTCACCTCAGACCAAATCGGCGAATTCGTCATGGATGGCCTCAAGGGCCTAGATGACGTGGCCTTCGTGCGCTTCGCCTCGGTCTACAAGAATTTCTCCGCCGCCGATGACTTCCGCAATTTCCTGGCGGAACTGGCCGAAGGGCAGGGCGTCCTGCGGGAAGAGGATTGACCGCCGCCACCCCAGCGGACCTGCGCTGGCTCGATGCCGCCGTGCGTCTGGCCACTCAGGTACGCGGCACCACGGCGGACAATCCCGCCGCTGCCGCGCTGGTCGTCAACCCAATGGACAATGCGCTGGTTGCCCGGGCCGTCACCGCGCGTGGCGGCCACCCGCATGCCGAGGCCGTGGCGCTCGATCAGGCCGGCTTCGACGCGGCCGGAGCCACGCTCTATGTCACGCTGGAACCCTGCGCCAGTTGGGGCCGCTCGCCGCCCTGCGTTGACGCCATCGTGCGCTCCGGCGTGATGCGTGTAGTCATTGGCATGGCCAATCCCGATCCCGAGCAGCGCGGTGTCGCCGAGGCCAGGCTGGAGTCGGCCGGTGTCGAGGTGGTCTTTGCCCATCATGCGCCCTCGGCACAGCTGCATGCCGGCCAGACCCGCCACCACGCGACCCAGCGCCCCTTTGTCACGGCAGTGCTGGTCGTCGCGCGCGACGATACGCTTCTCGATCCGGCCTCGGGCGCTGCACGGGACTGGCTCGACCTCGAACGCGCCCACGCCGACGCCATCGTCATGGGCGCTGCTGGCGCCCGCACAAGGCCCGCTGTGCCGGCGATTGCCCGATCGGGACTGGAGACGCGGACGCCCCTGCGTGTCGTCCTGGCCGGCGCCAGCGGCGTTGACCGGCGCATGAGCCTGATTGGCGGCTTCACTGGCCATCGCACGGCGGTGATTGCAGAGACCAATACGCCGGTGGATGCGCCGGTCTCGGTCGAAGTTATCCGCGTCGCCGGCAAGACTGGGCGTCCGGACCTGACCGCAGCCCTGGCGGCCCTCGCCAAGCGCGGCGCCCGCTCTGTTCAGCTCGAGCCCGGCCCGAAACTGCTGGCCGCCATGCTGGAGGCCGAGCTTGTCGATGCGGTGAGCCTTGTGACCCTCGACCAGGCCGGGCAGGGTGGTCCGCCGGCAACGCCCGACGGGCGCATCGCCGACCTGCTGCTGGCGGCCGACCTGATGCCGGAGCGCGAACAGGGCGGTGACGGCGCAAAAATCACCATCTATCGGCGCTCCGCATAGCGCCTGCCACGCCTATTGTATTGAAGTTCACGACGGGGGCGACTATGGGGTTGGCCCTTGCCGCCCGGCGCCACGGCCCGGAACCAACAGAGTGACATTGAATGGCTGATGCCCCCAAGCGTGATCCACAGGTGGATCGTCCTGCAAACCAGCGCGGCGCCGCCCGGCTTGCCGCGGTTCAGGCGCTCTACCAGATGGATATTGGCCGCGCGACGCTGGAGGACACGCTGGCCCAGTTTGGCAGCTTCCATCTCGGTCGCGAGATCGAGGGCGAGCAATATCTCCCGGCTGATGCCGACTTCTTCCGCCAGATCGTCACCGGCGTCACCAAGCACCAGTTGGCGATCGATCCGGCAGTCGATCGCGCCCTTTCTGACGGCTGGCCGGTGGAACGCGTTGACGCCACGCTGCGCGCCATCCTGCGCGCTGCCGCGTTCGAGCTGCTGCGCCGCAAGGATATTCCGCCGCGCGTCGTCATCACCGAATATGTCGATGTCGCCAAGGCCTTCTACGAGGATGACGCCAGTGGCCTGGTCAATGCCACGCTCGACGCCATTGCTCGCGAAGCCGGCTCGGACCTGACCAAGTCGATCTGATCGACTGGCCACCGACACTCAAAGCGCCAAATGCAAAGAAGCCCCGGTCACCCGGGGCTTTTGTCTTTGCAATGCGGGCTGGTCCTAGAAGGACTGCAGGATCTGGTCGATGAATGTGCGGTCTTCGCCGAACGACTGGGTGCGGCGCGTCTCGATGGTCACCGACTTGCCGTCCTTGAGCGAATAGACAGCCTTGTCGATCACCTTCTTGTTCTTGTCGAAATAGACGGCAAGCACGGTGCGCGAATCGATCATCGTCATGCCGAACGCGGTCTGGCGCACCTTGGTCTGGATATAGTACCAGGCCGTCTGGTCACCAAAGGCATTGGTCGACTGCGGCGAACCGAGCACCAGCTGGACCAACTGCTGGCTCTGGCCGGAGCGGATCTGCGCCTGGGCGCTGTCGGAAATCTCATAACCCTGCGTGCGCGAGGTCACCAGCGCCGTGCTGCTGGTGCAGGCCGTCAGGGCCAGCGTCATCAGGGCAAGGGCGGCGAGGGGCGCGATGGAACCGGAAACGGTGCGCAGGTGCATGAATTTGACTTTCCCGATGGCTCTCGACTATAGGCACGGCTATATGGCGGCGACGCTTCAACCGCCGGAATGTGTAGCTGCCAAGGTGTCCCTCTGGCAAGCTGGCATTGATCCGGTTAGCGGTTTTGCCCCGGTAGGCCAATCACAAAGCGGAACGCAATCCCATGATCCTGAGCCTGTTCCGCAAGAAATCCGACCCTGCGCCCGTCTACGCGATCTATAACGCTATTGTGGCGCAATCCCGGCAACCTCGCTTCTACGCCGACTGGCTGGTGCCCGACACCGTCACCGGACGTTTTGACATGATCAGCCTGCATATGGCGCTGCTGTTCCGGCGCCTGCGCGCCGACGCCGGTCCCGGCAAGGACTTCAGCCAGGCGGTGTTCGATCTGTTCTTCAAGGACATGGACCGGTCGCTGCGCGAAATGGGCGTGGGCGATCTGGGTGTGCCCAAAAAGATCCAGAAGATGGGCAATCTTTTCTTCGGCCTGCTTGCTGCCATCAATGCGGCTATGGATGCGCAGGACCCGCTGGCCCTTGAGGGCGTATTGTCGCGCAACGTCTATGACGATGCCCGCGGCCCGCATGTCGCGGCCCTGGCGGACTATATGATGAAGCAGGATCGCGCGCTCGCCGGCCAGCCGGCCGAGGCGCTCATCGCCGGAACCATTCACTTCGAGGACGCCGCATGAGCGCAGACCAGCCCCTGTTCGACGCCATAGTGCGCATCGACCGCCTGCCGTCGGCAGGTCGTAGCCTGTCGGTCAATCTCGATGCCGAGACCTTGGCGACCCTGGCCACCGAACTCCAGCTCTCGGCCGTCGAGCGCTTTGCGGCCGAGCTGATCGTCGTGCCGTTCCGTGGCGGCATCCGCGCCCAGGGGCGACTGGTCGCGCGCATCGTGCAGCCGTCGGTGGTCTCCTTCGAGCCGGTGGCCCAGGACATCGACGAACCGGTCGACCGTATCTTCCTGCCCGAGCAGACCGGCCATGTGCCCACGCCCGGCTCGGAGGTTTTTATCGATCTCGAGGACGATGATTTCCCAGACCATATCGACGGGTCCGAAGTTGATCTCAGTGCCCTTTTGGTCGAGACGCTGTCGCTGGCTATCGATCCCTATCCGCGCCTGCCGGGCGAGAGTCTGGACACTTTGGGCGTTGATCTCGGGCCGGCCGAGTCCGGGTCCTTCGCTGCACTCAACAAACTGAAGAAGAACAGTGACACCAAGCCCTAGTTTGGGGCGCAGGGCTTGCACCGACTCGCCGATGAGATATGTTCGCATGCCTGCCGAGCAGGCCGAAAACGGGCGGAAATGACCGATACAATAACACTTTCAGTGGATGCCATGGGCGGTGACAACGCACCGCGCGCTGTCATCCATGGCGCCTATCTGCTGCTCAAAGAGCGCAAGAATGCCCGGTTCATCTTCCATGGCCGCCAGGACGATATCGCCCCGCTGATCGAGGATTATCCGGCCCTCAAGGCTGCCTCCAGCGTGCGACACTGCGACGTCGTCATCGCCATGGATGAAAAGCCCAGCCAGGCTCTGCGCAAGGGCCGCGGCACCTCCTCAATGTGGATGGCCATCCAGGCCGTCAAGGACGGCGAGGCCGACGTGGCCATTTCGGGCGGCAATACCGGCGCGCTGATGGCCATGGCCACCTTCTGCCTGCGCCCCATGGAGGGCATTTCGCGGCCCGGCATTGCCGCGATCTGGCCGACCCTGCGCAGCGATATCGTTGTGCTCGACATGGGTGCCACCATCGGCGCCGACGCCCAGCAGCTGGTCGACTACGCCATCCTCGGCTCCGCCCTGGCGCGGTGTCTGTTCGACGACCAGTCCCCCACCGTGGGTCTGCTCAATGTCGGCACAGAAGAGGTCAAAGGCCTGGAATCGATCAAGGAAGCCGGGCGCATCCTCACCGAGGCCAGCGGCGCCGGCTTCACCTATCACGGCTTTGTTGAAGGCGATGACATCGGCAAGGGCACCGTCGACGTGGTGGTGACCGAAGGCTTTGTCGGCAATATCGCGCTCAAGACCGCCGAAGGCACCGCTCGACAGGTGGCCAACTATCTGCGCAGCGCGCTCAAATCGAGCTTGATGAGCCGCATCGGCGCGCTGTTTGCCATGTCGGCGCTCAATGCGCTACGCCGCCGCATGGATCCGCGTACCCTTAACGGCGGCGTGTTCATGGGGCTCAACGGCATTGTCATCAAATCCCATGGCGGCACCGACGAGATCGGCTACAAGAGTGCGCTGAGCCTGGCCTATGAAATGGCCCGCAGCCGGCTGATCGACAAGATCGGCGAGACCATGAAGCGCTTTCCCATCAAGGCGGTACAAGCCGCCCCTGACTCAGAACCCGAGGCAAAACCGGCGTGACCAAGACGCGTACCATTATCCGCGGTGTCGGCGGCTACCTGCCTGAACGGGTGCTCACCAACGCTGAACTGGCCACCATGGTCGACACTTCCGATGAGTGGATCCAGCAACGGGTCGGCATCAAGGAGCGCCATATTGCGGCCGAGGGGCAGTTCACCTCCGATCTGGCAGTCGAGGCTGCCAAGCGCGCCATGGCTGCCGCTGGCGTCACGCCCGACGATATCGACCTGATCGTGGTTGCCACCACCACGCCGGACTATACCTTTCCGGCAGCAGCGACGCTGGTGCAGATGAAGCTGGGCATGCACCATGGCATGGCCTTTGATCTGCAGGCGGTGTGCTCGGGCTTTGTCTATGCCGTCGCAACGGCCGACAGCTATATCAAGAATGGCCTGGCGACCCGTGCGCTGGTCATTGGCGCCGAAACCTTCTCGCGCCTGCTGGACTGGAACGACCGCACCACCTGCGTGCTGTTCGGTGATGGTGCTGGCGCAGTGGTGCTCGAAAAGATCGAGCTCGACGACGACGCCCCCGAACAGGGCGTGCTGGCCTCGGCCTTGCGCTCGGACGGTCACCATTGGGAAAAGCTCTATGTCGATGGTGGCCCCTCCACCACCGGCACCACGGGTCATGTGCATATGCAGGGTCCCGAAGTCTTCCGCCATGCGGTGGGCAAGATCACCGACGTGGTCTACGCCACGCTTGAGAAGGCCGGCTATACCGTCGCGGACCTCGACTGGTTCGTGCCGCATCAGGCCAACAAGCGCATCATCGAAGGGGCAGGTGCCAAGCTCGGCCTGCCGCCCGAGAAGGTGATCATGACGGTGGATATTCACGCCAACACCTCCGCTGCCTCTGTGCCGCTGGCGCTCAGCGCCGCCGTGGCCGACGGGCGGATCAAAAAGGGTGACCTGGTCATGCTCGAAGCCATGGGCGGCGGCTTCACCTGGGGCGCCTCCCTCATTCGCTGGTGAGCGTGATCAGCCGCGATTGACCTGAGGCGTTTCAAGGCGTTAGTGTCTTCCTTGGGTGGAGGATGCGGTGTTGGATCGGCCTCACAAACTATAGATGCGGGTCGAACTACGCCGACTGAACGGACATAATCCTGCGGTTTGATACATTGCCGCCCCAGGCTTGGTTGTGACCATCTTGCCATGGCCCAACCGGGGTATCGGACAACGGGAGACAACCATTCGGGCGAAACGGGGTTTTGAATGACGCAAAAAACGGTAACACGCGCTGATCTCGCAGAAGCTGTCTATGGTTCGGTGGGCCTGTCTCGAACGGAGTCCGCGGAACTGGTCGAACGAGTGCTCGAACTGATCGGCGATGCGCTGATCGCGGGCTCCAATGTCAAGCTGTCCTCATTTGGGTCCTTCCAGGTGCGCTCCAAGAATGAGCGTATCGGTCGCAACCCCAAGACGGGCGAGGAAGTGCCCATCCTGCCCCGGCAGGTTCTTGTGTTCAAACCGTCCAACGTGTTGAAGTCCAAGATCAACAAATCTATGGTTGGTGCTGGGAAATAAGCCATCCAGCGAGTCTCAGCCTTCGTGGACAAGTCGCCAGACGCCTTCCGGACAATCTCTGAAGCGGCTGAAGAGCTGGACCTGCCTCAGCATGTCCTGCGCTTCTGGGAGACCCGTTTCAGCACCATCAAGCCGCTCAAGCGCGGTGGTGGGCGGCGCTACTATCGTCCCGACGATGTGCTGCTGCTGCGCGGCATCCGCCATCTGCTCTATGATCAGGGCTTCACCATCAAGGGCGTGCAGCGCATCCTCAAGGATCAGGGCAGCCGCTATGTGATCGCGGTGGGCGAGGGCAAGCCGCTCGAAGACATCCTGCCGCTGATCGAACAGGCCGAGGCCGCCGGCGACGAGGCCGAGATCGAAGACGCCGTGATGCTCAGCAGCCCGGCGCTCGATCGGGAGTCGCGCGACAAGCTGTCCGATGTGCTGCGCGAGCTGCTCGAGTGCAAACGCATCCTCGAGCGTGCCCGCGAAGCCTGATGGCCTGTCGCGGCCCTGCAACGAACGGGTGCTGCGACATTTGGAATGATCATTCCGTATTGACTTCGGAACAGAACCATCGTGTCAATTGCCCCGGGCCGAAACCGGGTGCAAGCCGTGGTTTCGACGCTATCTCGCCGCGCGGCCAGTGCAATGCTGTCGCCCGCTGCGGCCTGGCCTGAGTGAGACTGACCCGCGCTGTTCGCGCGCATACCGGAGACTACCAAATGACCGTTCGTTTCGGCCTGCTTGGCGCTGGCCGCATTGGCAAGGTGCATGCCAAGGCCGTGTCGTCCAATCCCAAGGCCAAGCTCGTGGCTGTGGCCGACGCCTTCGAGAAGGCCGCCACCGATCTCGCCGGCCAGTATGGCTGCGAAGTGCGCTCCATCGCCGACATCCTGGCGGCCAAGGACATCGATGCGGTGGTGATCTGCACCCCCACCGATACCCATGCCGACCTGATCGAGCAGTTCACCAAGGCCGGCAAGGCCATCTTCTGCGAGAAGCCGATCGACCTCAGCGTCGAGCGCGTCAAGGCCTGCCTCAAGGTCGTTGATGCCGAAGGCGGCACGCTGATGGTTGGCTTCAACCGGCGTTTCGATCCCCATTTCATGGCTGTGCATGACGTGATCGCCAAGGGCGAAATTGGCGATGTCGAGATGGTCACCATCATCTCCCGCGACCCCGGCGCCCCGCCGGTCGACTATATCAAGCGCTCGGGCGGCATCCTGCGCGACATGACCATCCATGATTTTGACATGGCCCGCTTCCTGCTCGGCGAAGAGATCGAGACCGTCTCGGCCCAGGCTTCCGTACTGGTCGACAAGGCCATTGGCGAAGCCGGCGACCACGACAGTGTCTCGGTGATGCTGGCAACGGCCTCGGGCAAGCATGCCACCATCTCCAACTCGCGCCGCGCCACCTATGGCTATGACCAGCGCATCGAAGTGCATGGCTCCAAGGGCGCCGTTGCCGCCGAGAACCAGCGTCCGGTCTCCATCGAAGTGGCCAATGCCAAGGGCTATACCCGTCCGCCGCTGCATGACTTCTTCATGACGCGCTATACCGAGGCCTATGCGCTTGAGATCACCGCCTTCATCGACGCGGTGGAATCGAAGTCCCCGGCCTCGCCCAGCGGCATCGACGGCCTGATCGCCCTGGCCCTGGCCGATGCGGCGCTGAAGTCCATCCAGGAAGGTCGCGCCGTCAAGGTCAGCGAGATCACCGGCGTGATGGCCGACAAGAGCGTGTTCCAGGGCCGCTGAGGCCCGGGCATCTGACACCTGAGACAAGAAGGCCGCCCATTGGGCGGCCTTTTCATTTGGACTATTTCAGCAGCCATTCGTGTTCCGGCGCATTGTGGAATTTCCACACCCGCTTGGGCCCGGCCATGACGTTGAGATAATAGAGGTCATAGCCGGCCGTGGTGGCGACAGGGTGGTAGCCCTTGGGTACCAGCGTCACATCGCCATCTTCGATCACCAGCGCTTCATCCAGGCTCCGGTCATCGGTATAGACGCGCTGCATGGCAAAGCCCTGCGGCGGGTTGAGCCGGTGGAAATAGGTCTCTTCCAGCTGGCTTTCATGCGGCAGGTTATCCTGGTCATGCTTGTGCGGCGGATAGGACGAGGTATTGCCCTGCGGGGTAATGACCTCGACCACCAGGAGCGAATTGGCGGCGCCGTCGTCCTCGGGCATGATGTTGTAGACATGGCGCACATTGGCGCCCTTGCCGCGGGTAATGCGGGGGTGGCGACCCGGCGGGATCACCTGCGCGGTGTAATTGCCGCCGCCAGGCGCCGCACAGACCGCCAGTTCGACCGCTGTGGTGGCATCGGCCACCCATTCGCTGCCCAGCGGCACATAGACCGCCCAGGGCGCGCCCTCGAAGGGGCTCATGCGCTCGCCGATAACGCCGAGATCGACGCCGTCCACCGAGATGCGTGCCTTGCCGCTCACCAGCACCAGGCACAATTCATTGGCGCCGGCGTCGCCGCCGGCAACCTGGCCTTCGTTCAACTTGTGCAGGGCAAAGCCGACGTAAGTCCAGCCGGCATTGGCCGGCGTGACATCATGCACCAGTCCCGTCGTTCCCTTCGGGCGGACGCGGAGGTTGGGGTTGTTCGCCATTGGTGGGGTCCTCCTTGGGGAACGCATAGAAGAAGTTGTAGAGCGCGTAGAGCAGGGCGGCCCCGACCAGGAAGGCCCAGAACTGGTCCTTGGTCCAGAGCAGTTCCCATGCCAGCCAGATGGTCAAAAACACCGCCACTGCCAGGCGCCGCCACAGCGGGCGGAACCAGCTTACTTCATTTGCCTTCACGCCGACCTGCCTTCATTTTCGATTGCGTCTGGCTAGCTCTTAGCACAGGGCAGGGACAAAACTCACCCCTTGGGGAAGCCTTGCGTTTCGACGGTGTAGCCGGCCGCCGTCATCACCCGCATCAGCTCCTTGTGGCCGACCTGGGCCATTTTGAGCGGCGGATTGGCCTTGGGATCCTGCTCCGCCTCGACGACGAACCAGCCCTCATAGCCATAGTCGGCAAACTTCTGCACGATGGCGCCGAAATCGAGCGAGCCATCGCCCGGCACGGTGAAGGCACCCAGCGCCACGGCATCAAGGAACGACTGCTTGGTGCGGTCGAGCTTGTTGATCACATCCATGCGGACGTCCTTGACGTGCACATGGGTGATGCGGGCGTGGTGATTGTCGATGGCGCGCAGCACATTGCCGCCGGCAAAGGCCAGGTGGCCGGCATCGAGCAGCAGCGGAATGCCGGCGCCCGAATGCTTCATGAACGCATCGAGCTCAGCTTCGGTCTCGACCACGGCCGCCATATGGTGGTGATAGGCGAGAGGCATGCCCTGGGCCGCGCACCATTCACCGAACTCGGTGACCTTGCGCGCATAGGCCTTCATCTCGTCGTCCGAGAGCTTGGCCTTCTGCGCCAACGGGATCTCGCGCTTGCCCTGGATGGAGCGGCCCACTTCGCCATAGACGATGCAGGGCGCGTCGACCGCCTTGAACAGCTCGATCATCGGCGCGATGCGGTCCTTGTTCGCCGCCAAGTCTTCCTCGACCAGTGTGCCCGAGAACCAGCCACCGCACAGCGTCACGTCGGCGGCCTTGAGGATGGGCAGCATGACATCGGGATCGTCGGGGAAGCGGCGGCCCTTTTCCATGCCGGTAAAGCCCGCCGAGCGCGACTGGCGCAGGCATTCTTCCAGCGAGACGTCGTCGCTCAGTTCCACCAGATCGTCGTTCCACCATGCGATGGGCGACATGCCGAGTTTTGCTTTCACTTTATGCTCCGAATTCTGGCCCATTGGGCGTCGTCAAATTGGCAATGTCATTCCAGCGCGGGCCGGAATGACATTGAGGATAGGAGGCGGCGGTGATTAGCCGGCGCGCTGTGCCTTGAGGGCCTTCACATAGGCTTCGCGCGCGGCATTGACCTGCGGGCGATCGCTCACTTCCGGCACGGCGACATCCCACCAGTGTCCGCCGGCATCGGTGGTAACAAGCGGATCGGTGTCAATCACGATGACGGTCGTGCGGTCATTGGCTTCGGTCTCCTGCAGCGCCGTTTCCAGCTCAGCGATGGAGCTGACCTTGCGGGTGAGGGCGCCCATGGCGGCGGCATGCGCGGCAAAATCGATTCCGGGCAGCGTAACATGGTGGGTGTCCTTCAACAGATTGTTGAAGTTGGCGCCACCGGTCGCCATTTGCAGCCGGTTGATGCAGCCATAGCCAGCATTGTCGAGCAGCACGATGGTGAGCTTGGCGCCGAGCATGACCGAGCTGGCGATTTCCGAGTTCATCATCATGTAGCTGCCGTCGCCGACCATCACCACGACATCGTCCTGCGGCCGCGCCAGCTTGACGCCGAGGCCGCCCGCGATCTCGTAGCCCATGGTCGAGAAGCCATATTCCATGTGGTAGCTGCCCGGGCCATTGGCCTTCCACAGCTTGTGCAGCTCGCCCGGCAGGCCGCCGGCCGCGCAGACCAGCACGGCATTCTCACGCGCGCGCTGCACGGCGCCGATCACCTGGGCGTCCGAGGGCAGCTCGGCATTGGTGGTGGCCGTGGCCTTGTCGGCGGCCTCCAGCCAGACGTCCTTGCCGGCCTTGGCCTTATTGGTCCAGGCACTCTCGACCTGCCAGCCGGTCAGCGCCTGATTGAGGGCATCGAGCCCGGCCTTGGCGTCGGCCACCAGGGGCAGGGCGCGGTGCTTGTGCGCATCGAAGGGCTGGACGTTGAGGCCGATGATCTTGAGATCATCGTTCTTGAACAGCGCCCAGGAACCCGTGGTGAAATCCTGGAGGCGCGTGCCGACGGCCAGCACCACATCGGCCTCCTCGGCCAGGCTATTGGAGGCGGAGGTACCGGTAACGCCGACCGAACCCATGTTGAGCGCATGGTCATGCGGCAGGCTGGACTTGCCGGCCTGGGTCTCGAGCACGGGCACACCATAGCGCTCGGCAAAATTGCGCAGCGCCGTGCTGGCCTGCGAATAGAGCACGCCGCCACCGGCGATGATCACCGGCTTTTTGGCGTGCAGCAGCGCCGTTGCGGCGGCAGCGAATTCGTCGGCATCGGGCATCGGCCGGCGCACGCGCCAGACCGTCTCGGCAAAAAAGCTCTCGGGATAGTCATAGGCCTCGGCCTGCACATCCTGGCAGAGGCTGAGGGTCACCGTGCCGCATTCGGCCGGATCGGTCAGCACCTGCATGGCTCGGCGCAGGGCCGGGATGATCTGCTCGGGGCGGGTGATGCGGTCAAAATAACGGCTGACCGGCTTGAAGCAGTCGTTGGCGGTGACGCTGCCATCGCCCCAGTCTTCCACCTGCTGCAACACCGGGTCGGGCAGGCGATTGGCAAAGACATCGCCGGGCAGCAGCAGCACGGGGAGGCGATTGACATGGGCGAGCGCGGCGGCCGTGACCATGTTGAGCGCGCCGGGGCCGATCGAGGTGGTGCAGGCCATAAAGCGCTGGCGGAAGCTGGCCTTGGCATAGGCCACGGCCGCATTGGCCATGCCCTGCTCATTCTGGGCGCGATAGGTGGGCAGCGTGTCCTTTATGCCATGCAGCGCCTCGCCGATGCCGGCGACATTGCCGTGGCCGAAAATGGCGAAGATGCCGCCAAAGATCGGCATGATCTCGCCATCGATCTCGGTCTTCTGCATGGTCAGGAACCGGGCCACGGCCTGGGCCATCGTTAGTCGAACTGTCTTGGGGCTCATCGCCTTGATCCTCGTCGTGGGCGCGTCGGGCGCCTTGCTGTTATTCTAGCATGCTTGTGCGCGGCGTATTACGCGGCGCTTTGGCCCAGCCGTTCCCAGACTGCGACCAGCGCGCCGAAGCGCTGCGCCATGTCGTCCACCGCCGCGTCGTCGCTCATGCTGCCGGCCAGCCACTGGCGGGCCGCATCGGCGAAAATGGTGCGACCGACGGCAAAGCCGCGCACGGTGCGCGAGCCGCGGGCCAGGGTGAAGCCGGCTTCGAGTGCCTCGTGACTGGCTTCGAGCCCGAGCAGCACCACGCCTCGGCACCACGGGTCGCGCGTCTCGATCACAGTGTCGATGGCGGCCCAGGCGGCCGCGCTGGTCTGCGGTTCGAGCTTCCACCAGTCCGGCTTGAGACCGGCGTCATAGATTTCGGTCATGGCGCGGGCGATGGTGTCCTCGCCCAGCACGCCATGCTTGCCGGCGATTATCTCGATCAGCAGGTCGCGGCCGATTCTGCGGGCGGCCTCATAGGCGGTGCGCAGAGTCTCGATCTGCTGCTGCTTGAGCGCGGCATCGTCGTCAGGATGATAGAAGCACAGTACCTTGATGCAGTGATCCACCGGCCAATCGACCAGGCGCGAGCCCAGATCCTGGCTGAATTCGAACTTGAGCGGGCGCGAGCCGGGCAGCTCGATCGGTTTGCCGATCCAGAAATCGGGCAGCGAACCAGCAGCGAACAGCGCGTCGCGGCCGTATTTGTCATCGAGCAGCATGCCGAAGCCGGGGCGGCCATCGGCAATGCGCAGGGCCGCCTGCACGGCCAGCGCCTTGAACGCCGGAATGCGGGCCAGCGCGGTGGCATCGCCGCCGGCCATGTCTTCGAGCTGGCTGCGATGATCGATCGCCAGGGCCATCAGGCTGGGGATCTGGCGTCGGCGATTGGCGGCCCAGTGCAGATGGTTGAGTTCGGCATCCTTGCGCAGGGCACGTTCGCTGCTGCCCTTGCTGAGGAAATGGCTGAGCTCGGTCCAGCTCGGATATTCCGGCGAGCAGAGCAGGCGCGACACGGCAAAGGCGCCGCAGGCATTGGCCCAGGTGGCGCTGGTGGCGTGGGATTCGCCACGCAGCCAGCCACGCAGCCAGCCGCTCATGAAGGCGTCGCCGGCACCCAGCACGTTGAATACCTCGATGGGGAAGCCCTTGCCGACAATGCCCTTTTCGAGGTCATCGGGAATAGCGCCATCATAGACGATGCAGCCCATCGGGCCGCGCTTGAGCACGATGGTGGCCTTGGAGAGCGACCGGATGGTCTTGAGTGCAGCCAGCAGATCGGCCTCGCCCGAGGCGATCAGCACCTCTTCCTCGGTGCCCACGATCAGATCGCAATCGGGTAGGATGGACCTGTATTTCTGTGACACCACGTCAGAGGCGACATAGCGCGAGAAGCCGGCTTCATGGCCGGCCAGGCCCCACAGATTGGGGCGATAGTCGATGTCGAACGCCACCTTGGCGCCATTGGCCTTGGCGATGCGGATCGCCTTCTTCTGCGCCGCTTCGCTATTGGCGCGGGAGAAATGCGTGCCGGTCACGACGATGGATTTCGCCGAGGCGATCAGGGCCTCGTCGATATCGTCTTCCGACAGGGCCATATCGGCGCAGTCGCTGCGATAAAAGATCATCGGCGACACGCCCTCGGCCTCGACCGAGAGCAGCACCAGGGCGGTCAGGCGCTCCGGATCGGTGGCGATGCCAGCGGTCTCGACGCCTTCGCGGGCCAGCTGCTCGCGAATGAAGCGACCCATCTGCTCATTGCCCACGCGGGTGATCAGCGCCGACTTCAGCCCCAGCCGCGCCGTGCCCACCGCGATATTGGCCGGGCAGCCGCCCACCGATTTGGCGAAGCTGCCGATGTCTTCGAGCTTAGTGCCGATCTGCTGGCCATAAAGGTCGACCGAAGCGCGGCCGATCGTGATCACGTCGAGCATAGTTATTCCTTTTTCGGGGCGGGCAGGCGCGGACGCCGTCCTCCCCAAATGGCCTTCGGCCGATGTTGAATTGTCCAGCAGGCTGGTTGGCCGGCATGAAACATCGGTTTCGAATATCCGTCAATATGGAATGTACATTCCAAATGCGAAACGTCAGCCGCGGCGCCGCTTTTCGGCAATGCTCACGGTCAGCGCCATGGCAAAGGCCATGCTGGCCGACAGCGAGCGGAAGCCGGCATGATCGGCTTCCACCACCTCGAACCACTCGCGCGAACATTCGCTGAGCGGGGAGAAGGCCGAATCGGTCAGCGACACCACCGGGATGCCGCGCGCCGCCATGGAGCGGGCCTGGGCCGCGCTCTCGGAAGCATAGGGCGAAAAGCTGATGGCAAAGGCCGCATCTCGCGGTGTGGCCATGGCCAGAAGATCATCATCAATGCCGGCCGAGGTTCCCACCAGTTGCGAGCGCACCTTCAGCTTGCCGAACGCATAGGCCATGTAGCTGGTGATGGGATAAGAGCGCCGCTTGGCGATGAGATAGATGGTGTCGGCCTGCGCCAGGAGGGTCACCGCCCGCTCAAAGGCCGCCGGGTCCACCGCCGCAGCCACGGCATCGATGGAGCGATGCGCAGCTGCGACAAAGCCATTGAAGATCGTCGTGCTCTCGGCCAAAGCCGGACCGTTCTGCTCCAGCGTCCGCAGCCGGTCTTCGTAAGACGAGGTGCGCTCCCGCAGTCGGGCCCGGAACAGCAGCTGCAGGCCCGAGAAGCCGTCGAAGCCGAAATGCTGGGCGAAGCGCACCAGCGTTGAGGGCTGCACATTGGCGGAGGCGGCAATGCTGGCGGCGGTGCCAAAGGCGATTTCGTCCGGATGATCGAGCGCATAGGCGGCCACCTGGGTCAGCCGCTTGGGCAATTCGCTCCGCCGTTCGAGGATGGCCACGCGCAGGGAATCAAAGTCCTGCGGCGGTTCGGCTTTTTCGGCGGCATCGGTCATCGCATGGCTCGCTGCTGGCGCGTGGTCGGCCCCATAATCTCCAATCGCGCCGAGCAATCAAGTGCCAACACAAAGCCAATTCCGGGATTGGAACAAATGGACTATTTTGTCCCCCAGCATGGGAGGATGCGATGACAGCAACTATCGGCGTGGGCCTGATCGGCACCGGCTATATGGGCAAGTGCCATGCGCTGGCCTGGAACGGCGTCAAGGCCGTGTTTGGCGACGGGCCACGGCCGCGCCTGGTGCATCTGGCCGAGACCGACGCCGATTTCGCCCGCCAGCGCGCCGATGCCTTCGGCTTTGAACGCGCAACCGGCGACTGGCGCGCGCTGATCGCCGACCCCGAGGTCGATGTGGTCTCGGTGACCACGCCCAATGCCTTCCACGCCGAAATGGCGATTGCCGCGCTCAAGGCCGGCAAGCACGTCTGGTGCGAAAAGCCCATGGCGGTGAGCCTGCGCGATGCCGAAGCCATGGCAGAGGCCGCCCGCGCCAGCGGCCGCATCGCCATCCTGGGCTACAACTACATCCAGAACCCGCTGATGCGGCAGATCGGCGAGATCCTCGATGCCGGCAGCATCGGCATCGTCAACCACGTCCGGCTCGAAATGGACGAGGACTTCATGGCCGACCCCGAAGCGCTGTTCTATTGGAAGAGCGAGGCCAGCTCCGGCTATGGCGCGCTGGACGATTTCGGCGTGCATCCGCTGAGCCTGCTGCTGCAACTCTTTGGTCCGGTCACCCGCGTCTTCGCCCATCTCTCAAAACCCTATGCCGACCGCCCCACACGGGAGGGAAACCGCAGGGCTGTCGAAACCTTCGACATCGCCAGCATACTCTTTGACATCGGCGAGGGGATCAGTGGGGTGATGGCGCTCAATCGCTCGGCCTGGGGCCGCAAGGGGCGCATCGCGCTGCAGATCTTCGGCAGCAAGGGCTCAATTGTCTATGATCAGGAGCGCATGAACGAGCTGCAGCTTTTTCTGGCCGATGGCGATGCGGCCACGCAGGGTTTTCGCACCATTCTGGCCGGGCCGCAGCACGCGCCCTATGACCGCTTCATTCCCGCGCCCGGCCATGGGCTGGGGTTCAATGACCTCAAGCTGATCGAATGCCACGAACTGCTGCGCGCCATTGCGGGCGAGCCGGCCCGGGTGATCGATTTTGAGGCTGGCCTGGGCATCGAGCGGGCGGTGCATGCCATGGCCAGGAGCCAGGCCGAACAGGCCTGGGTCAGCCTCTAGCGATGGGAACGCCGGCCCCGCGTGTGGGCAGGGCCGGCGGTGGGTTTAGGCCAGGCTCGGCTGGCTTGTCTCGTGACCCTCGACCCAGAGGATGAAGCTGGACGCGGCCAGGATCATCAGCGCGCCGGGCCAGAACCAGACCGAGGGCACCTGGCCGAGGATGATCCAGCCCAAGAGGCCACTCAGCGGCACCTTGAGGTCACCGAACGGCTGCAGATAGGTGGCGTCGGCGACCTTATAGGCATAGCTCAGCAGATATTGCGCGGCGCCGGTGAGAGCGCCCAAGAGCAGCAGCAGCCACAGCGCATCGCCCGAGGGCAGGGCGAATGGGAAGCCCGTGGCAAGGCCCGCCGGCAGGGCGGCGGGGGCCAGCCAAGCCAGCGCATTGACGGCCAGCAGGATCAGCAGGTGATTGGGCGTCACCAGCACGAGCAGCGAGATGGTCAGTGTCTCCGGCGCTTCCGTGCGGGAGAGATATTTGGTCAAAACGTCCGTGGTGGCCCAGAGCGCGGCGGCCAGGATCGGGATCAGCGTCGACCAGGTGAGGCCCTCAGCGCCCACCCCGGAGATCAGGATGGCGCCGACAAAGCCGACGAGGGCGGCGAGGATGCGGGCGCTGGAGGCGCGCTCGCCCAGGAACAGCGTTGAGGCCAGGATAATGAACAGCGGGCCGGTGGCCAAAAGGGTCACCATTTGCCAGATCGGTACGCCGGTGGCGAAGCCATAGACGAACACATGCACACCCAGCGCCGAGACGAAGGCGCGGATTTCATGCAGCAGCGGCCGCGTGGTGCGCAGCTTGTCGATACCGATGCGGAAGATCAGGGGCAGGGCCAGGATCGAGGCAATCAGATATTGCCAGAAGGCCATGCCGGTCGAGCTCATGCCATAGCCGCCATATTCGACGGGGGTGGGCAGGGCCGATTGCAGCAGGTTGGAGCCGGCGAAGGCCAGGCTCGCGATGACCATGAACAGGGCGCCTGTTGCGGCGCCGTTGGTCGATGGGGAGGAAACGTGGTTCATGAATAATCCTTTCCGTAACCAGTTTCCTCAGGGTTACGGGAAGGCTCGCCACGGCCCACATCTGCGCCCGCAAAGCGGTGCAGACGCCGGCGCGCCAGCGTTGGTCCCGTTCTCTTTCATCCGGACTATACCGTCGGCCCCGGAATTGCACCGGATCTGCTGACCTTCGCCTCTGAGCCCGCCCGCTCTTCTACTGCCCCGGCCAATTTGCGGCGTTTCCTGCGCTTCCGGTGCTCACGTACCTTAGAGTACGCTCCGCTCCGGTTCTCGAAAACACCGCCACTTGACTCGCGGCAGCGAACATCGGGCAGCCTCATAGCGCGAAGCGCTCGCGGGCTTGGCGTTGCCGCCTTTACCGCCGGTGGGGAATTGCACCCCGCCCTGAGAACATTGCGGGCTTTATCGTCCCGCAACGATGAACATAAGCCAGGCCGTCAGGGCAGACAAGCACGCACCTTGGTGTAACTGTGCGTCTTGTGCGAACAGTGAAGAAAATCTGTTCGGCCTAATGCGGCGACGCGCGGGAGAAGAACCAGGGACGTCTCTCAGTCGACACCCACTTCCCACCGAACAAAAAAAGGGCCCCACCGGGGCCCTCTTCCTATTCAACGCTCCCCAGCCTCTAGCCGCGGTCGAGCCAAGCCACTTGCTCGGGCGTCAGCTTGAAGTCGAAGGTTTTGAGGCTGTCGTCGAGTTCGCCCAGGGTGCGCGGCCCGATGAGCGGGATGGATGGGAAATCCTGCTCCAGCACGAAGGCCAGGGCGATGTGGATCGGGTTCTGGCCGAGCTGCTTGGCCAGCTCGATGGCGCGGTCGCGACGGGCGAAGTTGGTGTCATTGTACCAGCAGCGGACCAGCTCTTCGTTATCGAGCTTGTCGCGACCGGCACGGTCGGTAAAGAAGCCGCGGCCCTGGCTGGACCAGGAGAAATTGGTGACCTGACGGGCCTTGAGCCAGGCCTTCCAATCATCGGTGGAGGCGGTGACGCAGCCATCCCAGATCGGCACCAGCATTTCGCTGAGGGCGAAATTGTTGGAGAGGGCCATCGGCTTGGTCTTGCCGGTGCGTTCGGCATAGGCCACGGCCTCGTCAAAGCGCTCCTTGGTCCAGTTGCTGCCACCGAACGGCCCGCGGATGCGGCCCTTCTTGACCTCGGCATCCATGGCGTCGACGAACTCGCCCACCGGCACATCGGTGTTGTCGCGGTGCATGAAATAGACGTCGACATAATCGGTTTGCAGGCGATCCAGCGACTGGGTGAGCTGCTTGCCGATGACGTCGGGGTAGCACAGCGGGCTATGCGCGCCCTTGCCGATCAGCACGGCCTGCTCACGCGTGCCGCGATTGCGGTGCCACTGGCCGAACAGCTTTTCGGTATAGCCGCCGCCATAGACAAAGGCGGTGTCAAAGATATTGCCGCCCTTTTCCCAGAACGCATCGAGGAGGATCGCGCCGGAGGCAAAGGTGGTGAAATCCTCAAAGCCCAGGGCCACGGCCGAGGCCTGCTTGGAGAGGCCCGGAATGGAGCGCTTGGGGATGACGCCGGTGTTGGCGCCCAGCTTGCGGTTGTCCAGCGTGGTGACGCGCTTGGCAGCGGTCTCGACCGAATATTCGATGCCCGCATCCTTGCGCCATTTGTCGAGCACGCGGGCATTGCCCAGGCTATCGTCCCAGCTCATGCCGGGGGCGGAGAGTTCTTGGCGACCAGCCAGGATGGCTTCGGCGGCGGCATCGGCCTCGAAGGAATAGACGTGGCGCTGTTCGCCCACGCTGATCGTCTCGGTCACCCCGTTCTTGATGATGTCGATCTTGCCTAGACCCAGGGTGCGGTCGCCACCGGCGAACCAGAAGTCCGGCACTTCGATGCGGCCGTCCGAGCCATGGATGCGCAGGACGTTGTCGAGATTGGCCATCACGGCGCAGGACACCTGGGCGACAATGCCATTCTCGAAGGTGAGGACGGCAGCAGCCCAGTCGTCAGTGCCTTCGGCATTGAGCTTGGCAGTGCCGGCGACCTTGATCGGGTCGGCAAAGGGCTTGCCCAGGGCCGCGCCGGCAATCAGACGGGACATGGAGACCGGATAGCCGCCGACGTCCAGAATGCCGCCGCCGGCGAGGTCAGAGGCGAACAGGCGGTGGCCGGGCTGGAACTTGCCCATCGAGAAGCCGAAGCTCGACTGGATCATGCGGACTTCGCCGATGACGCCGGACTTGATCAGCTCAAGCAGCTTGGCGGTCTGCGGATGCAGGCGATACATGAAGGCTTCGCCAGCAAAGGTGCCGGCCTTCTTGTGCGCATGCAGCACGGCGCTGATTTCGTGGGCCGAGAGGGCGAAGGGCTTTTCGACCAGCGCATGCTTGCCGGCCTGGGCGGCCTTGATGGCCCATTCGGCGTGGCCGGTATGCGGCACGGCGATATAGACGGCGTCGATCTCGGGATCGGCCAGCAGGGCGTCATAGCCATGCACGACGCGGATGCCGGGGAAATCGGTGGCCAGGTTCGGCTTGCTCGGATCGCGGGTGGCGATGGCGGCAATAACGCCATGCTGGCTGCCGTTGACGCCGCCGAAAAAGGCCTTGGCGATGCTACCGGGCCCGATGATGCCCCAGCGGATTTTGCTAGTCATTTGAGTGTCCTATGGATGGGTCGCGCCCGGAAAAACGGTGGGACGCGGCATTTGCGGATGAACGGGCGGCACGACGACCCCTAAGGGCCCGCCGTGCCGTCAAAAACGCGTTGGCCTAGCGCAGGCGTTCGCCGGCGGCGGAGAACAGGAAGGTCTTGGCCGGGTCGATGGCCACCGTGATGGACTCATGGCCCAGCTCGTGACGCGACTCTTCGCGCTCGATGATGATCTGCTCGCCGCTCTTGGTATTGGCGTAGATATAGCTGGTGGAGCCCAGATGCTCGGCGACGTCGATGGCCACGGTGATCTCGGGGCCGCCGCTGCCGGCCAGCCCGAAATGCTCAGGGCGCACGCCCACGGTCACCGCGGCGCCGACGGCCGGGGCAGGGCCGCTGAGCGGCAGGACGACATGGGCCTTGCCCTGGTTGGTCAGCTCCACCGTCACCCCGCCATGGCCCGAGGCGGTGACCACGCCGGCCATGAAGTTCATCTTGGGCGAGCCGATGAAGCCGGCGACGAACAAATTGGCCGGATTGTCATAGAGGTCGAGCGGCTTGCCGACCTGCTCGATGATGCCATCGCGCAGCACCACGATGGTATCAGCCAGCGTCATGGCCTCCACCTGATCGTGCGTCACATAGATGATGGTGGTCTGCAGCTCCTTGTGCAGGCGCGCGATCTCGATGCGCATGTGCACGCGCAGCTCGGCGTCGAGGTTGCTGAGCGGCTCGTCGAACAGAAACACCTGCGGATTGCGCACGATGGCGCGACCGATGGCGACGCGCTGGCGCTGCCCGCCCGAGAGCTCCTTGGGCAGGCGGTCGAGCAGGGGCTCTAGCGCCAGGATGCGGGCGGCCTCGTTGACCTGCTTGGCGATCTGGTCCTTGGCGACGCCGGCGAAGCGCAGGGCAAAGCCCATGTTCTCGCGCACCGTCATATGGGGATAGAGCGCATAGGACTGGAACACCATGGCGATGCCGCGCTTGGATGGGTCGACATCATTCATGCGCACGCCGCCGATCTCGAGATCGCCGGAGGTAATGTGTTCGAGCCCGGCGATCATGCGCAGCAGGGTGGACTTGCCGCAGCCGGAGGGACCGACAAAGACCACGAATTCCTTGGACTGGATTTCGAGGTCGACCCCCTTGATGACTTCGAGTTTCCCGTAGCTCTTGTGAACGTCCGTAAGCTTGAGACTGCTCATGGTGGTGAACCTTATTTGACCGCGCCCAGCATGCCTTCAACGAAGCGGCGCTGGAGCAGGAAGAAGATGATGAGGGTGGGGAGCGTGGCGAGCACCGTGCCGAACAGGATCAGGCCATAATCGGGCGTATAGGCCGCCGTCAGACCCGACAGGATCAGCGTGATGGTCTTGTTCTCGGCCGTCTGCAGCACCACCAGCGGCCACAGGTAATTGTTCCAATTGGCCATGAAGACGATGATGGTGGCCGCCGCATAGGTCGAGCGCATCACCGGCAGATAGACATAAAGGAAGATCTGCCATTCCTTGAGGCCGTCGATCTTGGCGGCATCGCGCAACTCCCGCGGGAAGGCCTTCGTGGCCTGGCGGAAATAGAAGATGATGAAGATCGAGGCGATGGTGGGCAGGATCACGGCCGTGAAGGTGTTGACCAGCTTGGCCTGGCTGAACATCACGAACAGCGGCACCATCATGGCTGCGAACGGGATCGATAGCAGCAGCAGCAGGAAGCCGAACAGCTTCTCGCGCAGCCGCGAGCGGAACATCTCAAAGCCGTAGCCGGCCAGGGACGACACCAGCAGCGTCAGCGCCGTGGCGACGACGGCAATGACACCGGAGTTCCAGAAGATGCGCAGAGCATCGACCTGGGTGAAAAAGGCGGTGGCATTGGTGATCAGGGCCGACCCCAGCGAGGTCTTGCCCTTGATGATCTCGGCCGAGGTGTTGGTGGCGCCGACCACCATCCAGTAGAACGGGAACACCGAGACAAAGGCTGCCAGCGACAGCAGCACATAGACGATGCCGCGACGGAGCATGGCAAAGGTCATGACGTCCTCCGATCGCGTGCCACCAGGAACTGCAGGAAGCTCAGGATACCCACCAGCACCACGATGACCCAGGACACCGTGGCCGAATAGCCAAAGCTGGGCATGAACTTGAAGGTCAGGTTGTAGATATAGAGCGAGAGCGTCAGCGTGGAATCGGAGGGTCCGCCCGAGCCGGCGCTGAAGTTATAGACCTCGTCGAACAGCTGCAGCGTGCCGATGGTGGAGATCACGGTGGTGAACAGGATCACCGGCTTGAGCATGGGAATGGTGAGGTAGCGGAAGCGCGCCCAGGCCGGCACGCCGTCGATGCGGGCGGCTTCATAAATCGAGCGGTCGATATTCTGCATCGCCGCCAGGTAGAAGATCATGTTGTAGCCGGTCCAGCGCCAGGTGATGGCCATGATGATCAGCACCTTGGCCCAGAAGGGGTCGCCGAGCCAGGAGATGGGCGCCGTGATCAGGTGCAGCTCCATCAGCGTCTGGTTGACCACGCCGTCGATGGCGAACATCGACTTGAACACGGTGGAATAGGCGATCAGCGAGGTGGCGCAGGGCAGAAAGATCGCCGTGCGGAAAAAGCCGCGGAATTTCAGCGTCGCGTCATTGAGCGCCACTGCGAACAGCAGCGCCAGCACGATCATGATCGGGACCTGAAAGATGAAGAAGGTGAAGGTGTTGCCCAGGGCCCGAATGAACACCGCGTCCTTGGTCAACCTGAGGATATTGGCGAAGCCGCCAAAGCTGAGGTTCATCCCCTTGCCGACCTGGAAGCTCATCCAGAGCGACCAGACGATGGGATAGATCATGAACAGTCCGAGCAGGATCAGGGCAGGGGCGATAAAAGCCCAGCCGGTCATCTGTTCCCTGCGATGCAGTCTTGCCTGCGCCAATTGTCACCCTCCCTGATGCACAACCGATACAATTGCCGAAGGTCGGGCGCCATTGGCTGGCGCCCGACCCATGCGAAAGCGGGCCGGAACCCTCTTTCGTCGGGGAGGTTACTGCATCTGCTGCTGGGCCTGGTCGTTGATGGCCTGCAGGGCTGCATCGATATCGCCACCGGCGATGATGCCCGGCATCTGAGCCTGGACAGCAGCGTCGACTTCAGCAGTGAAGGTGCCGTAGTCAACGCTCGGGACCTGCGACAGCCAGGTCGAGAACTCCTGCCAGACCGGTGCGCCGCCGAAGAACTCGTCGGATGCCTTGAAGGCTTCGCCATTGCGCGCCGACAGGAGCGAGCCAACAGCGCCGCGCTTGATCAGGATGTCCTGGTAGAAGTCGTCATTGCCGGCCCAGACGGTCTTGAGGAAGTCGATGGTCTCTTCCTTGTTGTCCGAAGACGAAAGCACGAACCAGCTCGAGCCACCCTGGTTGGAGGCATTGACAGCGCCTTCCATATCCAGACGCGGGATCGACGCAACGCCCCACTTGCCGGACTGATCGGCATTGGCCTTGATGGTCGCGGTGATCCACACGCCAACCGGAACCACGGCCACTTCACCCGAGGTGAAGGCACCGGTGTATTCGGCCCAGCCGGAAACCGGCTTCACCAGATCGTTCTGGTACAGCTTGGCGTAGGTTTCGATCGCCTTCTTGAGCGCGGCATTGTCGGTGATGTGCAGGCTGCCATCAGCGTTGAAATACCACTCGCCGGCCGACTGCATCATCATGCGG
The DNA here is from genome assembly GCF_005222805.1 of Devosia sp. FKR38. Classification (GTDB taxonomy): domain Bacteria; phylum Pseudomonadota; class Alphaproteobacteria; order Rhizobiales; family Devosiaceae; genus Devosia. The sequence continues at coordinate 862,646 of NZ_STGC01000005.1, forward strand.
ATGACGCCGGTGTCATTGAGGTCGAGGTCGAGCAGGGGCTTGCCGGTCTTTTCTTTGACCACCTTGCCGATTTCGATCAGGCGATCCCAGGTGATGTCCTTGAGGTCAGCGGCGGTGAAGCCGGCTTCCTGCAGGAAGTCCGAACGGTAGAACAGGCCGGTCACGCCGGAGTCGAACGGCACCGAGTAGGACTTGCCGTCCAGGGTCGCGGCAGCAACCTTGTACTGGGCGAACAGGGACATATCGATCGAATCCGACAGGGGCTCGAAAGCGCCTGGGAACGACTGCAGATACTTCTGGGCGATATCGTCCTGGATCAGCACGATGTCGGGCAGACCTTCGGTGCTGCCGGCCAGCAGCTGCGTCTGCAGCTTGGCGCGGATATCGTCCTGGCTGGCGGTATCGTCGACGTTGAACGTCACATCCGGGTGATCGGCGGTGTAGAGCGCACCGGCTTCACGCATGGTGTCGCCATTGAACGCCTTGTCCCACACCCAGACCGAGATTTCTCCGGCCGAGGCTGCGGCGACGCTGAGAAAGCTGACACCGGCCAAAGCCAGGGCGAGCACGCGTCCACGACGCGAAGCAATACGGTTCATATTCATCCTCCCTTTTAGGTTGCTCTTGCGATGAGCGCTTTCTAAGCTATCTGAATAGTTGGTGGCGTCCCACCAAAAGGGTATGCAGAGTTGGCGGAAAGTAAGATGGCAGACCGGGGCTATTACGAGCCCGTCGCCAATGGCGTGGAGCGCAAGCCCACTGCGCTCAGCATGTTCCATGCAACGCCGCTGATTATGCGCGCGCCGCACTGGCACGCCCAGGTCGAGGTCAATTACATCGTCCGCGGCTGGGCCCATTATAAGATGAGCAGCCATGAGATGCTGTTCCAGCAAGGGGATATGGCCCTGTTCTGGGGCGGGCTGCCGCATCAGCTCGACGATTGCTCCGACGATCTGGTCTATACGGGCGGCCATCTGCCGTTGGTGCACTTCTTCCGCCTGCGGCTGCCGCGCGACGTGCAGGCCCGGCTGATGCAGGGCGCCACCCTGGTGACCCACGCCACCGACATCGCCGACTCTCTCAATTTTTCGCGATGGAACGAATATGCGCGCTCGGGCGACCCCATGAAGGCGGTCATGGCGGTGGACGAGCTGCTGCTGCGCATCGAGCGCATCCGCTTTGACCCCTACCGGCTGCTGCCCGACGCCGCCAATACCGGGCTGACGGTGGAAGGGCTGGACCACCAGTCCTCGCCGATTGTGGTGCGCATCTGCGATTTCATCGCCGAGAATTTCCGCGAGGACATCGATTCCGCCGACATTGCATCAGCGGCCGATATCCACCCCAAATACGCGATGAACGTGTTCAAGAAGTCTACCGGCATGACCTTGAACGACTATGTCAACCTGATGCGCCTGAGCTATGCCCAGGCCCTGCTGATGCAGGAAGACGCCAATGTCTTGCAGGTGGCCATGGATAGCGGCTTTGGCTCGCTCAGCGCCTTCAACAAGTCGTTCCGCAAGATTGCCGGCATGTCGCCGACCGATTTCCGTAGGGATGGCCGCGTGCGCCCCAGCACCACGCTCCGCCTGCGCGCCAGCTGAGACAGTCTGCGATCAGCGCAGGATGGCTGGCGGTCGCTCAAAGCTGAGCCGGCCCCGCTTCCAACCGACGAGAACGGGCGCACAGCGGCGCACTGCATCGGCGCCCGAAGGCGCATCGAGCAGCACCAGATCGGCCGCAGCGCCCACAGTGAGCACATGTGGACGTCCCAGCAGCTGCGCCGGGCGGGCGCCAATCATGGCAAAGGCCGCTTCCAGATCATCATCGCGCGCCAACTGCGACACATTGGCGAAGAGATTGGCCATGCGCAGCAGATTGGCGTCGCCATAGGGCGTGAAGGGGTTGAGCACATTATTGGTGGCGACCGCCGTGACCACGCCGCGCGCCGCCAGCGCCATCAGCGGCGCCACGCCGCGCGGCACCAGGGTTTCGGCGCTGCGGCCGAGAAGAAAGAGATCGGTGGCGGGCAGGGCGACGACGCCGATACCGGCTTCTGCGAGGCGATCGGCCATGGCGTCGCGCTCGGTCGGAGCCCAGGTGGAGAATTTGGTGGCATGACCGCAGGCAACGCGCCCCTGCCAGCCCAGGCGCTCGGTTTCGGCGATAATGGCCGGCAGGTCCGAGCCGGTCGGCGCTAGATCGAAATCGACATGAAAATCTGCCGCGACGCCGAAGCGCTCGGCCAGGGCGAAGATGCGGCGGATATGCTCGGCCGGGTCGGGATCGGTATAGCTGCAGCCGCCGACGAGATCGGCCCCGTCCGACAGGGCGGCTTCGAGCAAGGCTTGCGTCTCCGGCTCGTTGGTCAGCCCCTCCTGCGCAAAGGCGCAGATCTCGATGTCGATCGATTGCGCATAGGCGGCGCGCACCGCCTTGATGGCCTCAAAGGAGCGTAGGCCCGCGCGGGGATCGACCTCGACAAAGGTGCGCATGGCCATGGTGCCATGGCTGATCGCCTGTTCGACAACAGCGGCGGCGCGGGCATAGACATCCTCGGTGGTGAAGGCGGCCTTGAGACGGGCGGTTTCGGCCACGGCCTCCTTGAGCGTGCCTTCCACAATGCTGGCGCGATGCAGAATGCCGGCCTTGTCGAGATGGATATGGCACTCGACAAAGCCGGCCACAAGCAGGGCGCCATTGGCATCGTGGCGCGGCGCGTCGGACGGAATATGGCGGGCGATGCCGGCGATGCGGCCATCGGCAAGCGCCACATCCATGGCCGCCGCTTGGCCGGGTAGGCGGGCATTGGCGATGACCAGATCGGGCATCATGTCAGGCTCGAATAGAGCATCTTGCCGGCGGTTATCACGAGGAACAGCGCAAAGGCGCGCTTGACCCAGATCGGTTCCAGCGCATGCGCCAGCCGCGCGCCGATGGGGGCAAAAAAAGTGGTGAAGGGCAGGATGATCGCCGCTGCGACCAGGCTCACATAGCCCAGCGACAGCGGCGGGCGTCCCGGCACATCCCAGCCCGAGATGACAAAGCCGATGGCGGCGGGAATGGCGATAACCACGCCAAAGGCCGCCGCGGTGCCCACGGCGCGATGGATGGGATAGGAAAAGGCCGCCAGCGTCGGCACACCCAGCGTGCCGCCGCCAATGCCCATGAGCGCCGAGACAAAGCCGATCACCGTGGCCAGCGTGACCTGGATGGGCGTGGCGGGTAGGGCGGGGCCGATGACCAGCGTGCGCTTGGTGGCGAGGTTGGCCGCGACGGCAAGGCCGACGACGCCAAAGATGCCGGTCAGCACTGCCGGCTCAAAGAAGCGCGCCGCCAGCCCGCCAGCCAGCGCGCCCACGGCCATGGCCGGCGCCCAGCGCTTGAGCAGGTCAAAATCCACCGCGCCACGCTTGTGATGGGCCCGCATGGAGACAATGGAGGTGAAGATGATCGTCGCCAGCGAGGTGGCCACGGCCATGTGCATGGCCAGATCATCGGGGAAATGGGTGAAGCCGAAGATCCAGAACAGCACCGGCACGATGACAATGCCGCCGCCCACGCCCAAGAGGCCCGCCACGAGCCCGGCGATGATCGAGGCGACGCCCAGCCCGCCGAGCAGCAACATCAGTTCGAGCGGCGAAAAACTCAGGTCCATGGCGGGCTTTCTGGATTGGACGGGTTAGAAGGCGATGGCATCGCCATCCGAGCGGGGATCGGTGGCCGCTTCCATCAGGCCAGTGCCATGATGCACCACGGCCCCGGCATTGCCCATCATGGGGTCAAAGGCGCCCACAGTTTCGGTGACATGACCGGCATCGGCGAGGGATTGGACAAGGGCCGGATCGAAACGGCTTTCGAGCTTGAGCGTAGTGGTGGTATCGGCCCAGGTGGTGCCCAGCAGCCAGCGCGGCGCGGTGATGGCGGCCTGCAGGCCTTGGCCGAACTGCACATAGCGCGAATAGAGCGCCGTCATGGTCTGCGGCTGGCCCTCGCCACCCTGGGTGCCGAAGGCGAGCACGCGCCCATCCTTGAGGCGGGCCATGCCGGGATTGAGCGTGTGGAACGGCCGCTTGCCGGGGGCGAGCTGATTGGGGCCGGGGCGCAGCGAGAAGCCGGCGCCGCGATTTTCAAAGGTGATGCCGGTGGCCGGGCAGGTGAGGCCCGAACCATATTCCCAGTAAAGGCTCTGGATGAAGCTGACCACATTGCCGTCCTTGTCGGCGGCACCCATCCAGATGGTGTCGCCCGGCGAAGAGGGCTCCGGCCAGGGCGTGGCGCGGCTGGGGTGGATGCCGGCGGCCAGCGCATCGAGCGCGGCGCCGCTGAGCCAGGATTGCGGGTCAACGCTCATGAAATCGGGGTCGGCCACATGGCGGTTGCGCAGGCTATAGGCGCGCTTGGTGGCCTCCACCATGCCATGAATATGGGCAAAGCCATCGGCCTCGGTGATGCCCAGCCGGTCAAAGGTCGCCAAAGCAATCAGCGTGGCAATGCCCTGGGTGGGCGGGGGAATATTATAGATGGTGCCGGCCGACGTGGTGACGCCAAGCGGCGCCCCGGTTTCCGCGCGGTAGCTGGCGAAGTCGCTGGCGCGCAGCGGGCTGTCGGCCTGCGCCAGAAAGGCGCCATGGGTGGCGGCGAGGTCGCCACGGTAGAAATCGTCGAGCCCGGCTTGCACGAGCTGTTCCAGCGTGGCGGCAAGGCCGGATTGCACGAAGCGGTCGCCGGCGTGATGCGGCTTGCCGCCCGGCTGATGCACGGCGGAGAAGCCGGTGACGCCAGCCAGTTCAGCGGCCTTGGCCTGGCTGGTGCGGGCGAGCAGCGGGGTCACCGCCACGCCGGCCTTGGCCAGGGCAATGGCGTCGGCCAGCAGGTCGGCAAGGCTGAAGCGACCGGGTGCCAAAGCCAGCGCGGCTTGCCAGGTGGCGACGGCGCCGGGGACAACCAGCGCCGCATCCGGGCCGCGGGCAGGAATGGTGCTGATGCCGCGTTCGGCATAACGTTCGGGCGTGGCCAGCGCGGCCGCGCGGCCGGCGCCGGAAATGGCGACCGGGTCTTGGCCGGGGCGATGGATGATCCAGAAGGCATCGCCGCCCAGCCCGTTCATATGCGGATAGGCGACCGCAATCGTGGCGGCAGCGGCCACCATGGCCTCGACGGCGCTTCCGCCAGCCCTAAGAATATCGCGGCCGGTGAGGGCCGCGGCGCGGTGGGGCGCGGTGAAGGCGCCAGCAAAGCCCAGGGCAGTTTCGAGCATCAGTTCACTCCCACGCGCTTGCCGTCGCGCGCCACGAGGCGCCCGGACTTGTAAACCGAGCGGCCGCCCGGCACGGCCACCACGGCCTCGGGCACATGCTGGGCCCGGAAAGTCACGAAATCGGCCCTGCAGCCGGGGGCAATGCCATAGCCGGAAAGGCCCAGCGCCTTGGCGCCGGCCGAGGTCACCACGTCAAAGGCCGAGGCCAGTTCCCAATCTTCATAGAAGCCCGAGCGATAGCCGATGATATTGGCGCGGCGCAGCATGTCGCCATCGCCATAGGGCCACCAGCTGTCGCGGATATTGTCCGAGCCGCTGAACACGGTGACGCCAGCCTGGCGCAAGATGGTCACCGGCGGGAAGTTCACTGCGCCCGGCGCATTGGTCATGATGGCGACGCCCGCTTCCGCCAGATTAGTCGCGATGCGGCGCTGCTGCTCGGGCGCAATATCGCCCAGTCCATAGGCATGGCTGATGGCGACGCGCCCGCCGAGACCGAGACGGCGCGTGCGAGCCGCGATCTGTTCGATGGTGAACAGGCCCAGCGAGCCGCCGTCATGCAGGTGAATGTCAACGCCGACGCCGCGCCGCTCGGCAATTGAGAACACCGCATCGAGATGCCCCTCGATGTCGCGGTCGAAACTGGCGGGGTCTAGCCCGCCAACGAGGTCGCAACCCAGTGCAATGGCCGCGTCCATCAGCTGCGCCGTGCCGGGACTGGCGAGGATCCCGCTCTGCGGAAAGGCCACCAGCTCGATATCGATGAGCTCGGCATACTCTTCGCGGACAGCCAGGATGGTTTCGAGATGGCCAAGGCCGACATCGGCATCGATCATCACATGGCTGCGCATGCTGGTGCTGCCCTGGGCAATGCAGAGATCGAGCTGGTTGCGGGCGCGCTGGTCCATGGGCGCGGCACTGGCGATGTTCTGCATCTGGAAGGCGACGCGCTCGCGTACGTCAAAACCATTGGTGCAGGGCAGGTGGGGCTTCCAGGCGTCGCCATAAAAGCTGGTGTCGAGATGGATATGCCCCTCGACAAAGCCGGGCACCAGCATGGCGCCATCAAGGTCAATATCCTCGCCCGCCGACGGCGCCGGCTCAGTGGCCGGAATGACGGCGGCGATCAGCCCGGCGGCAATGCCGACATGGGCGCGTTCGCCGCTGACCAGCGTGGCATTGCGGAAAATGGCATCGAGATCCGTCACGCTGGTTTCCCCATTGAGTTTGGAGTCTGTGCGGTCAGCCTATCGCAGGCTCACGCAAAGGCGAGACCTGCGCGGCTGCTTCAGGCACATGGCGCCGTCCCGCTCCGCGCATGGTCTGATCAGAGGCATGACAGCTAGGCCGCGGTGGGCAGGCCCCGCAGCCGGTCCATGAACCGCAGCACGCGTTCGCCATCGACAGCCTTCCAGGTGTCGCCATCGACCTTGAAATGCGTGCCGATGACACAGCCATCGGCGATGGCCATGATGTCGGAGACATTGTCGATATTGACGCCGGTGTTGGCGAACAGCGGGGTATCGGGCATGGCGTCGCGCACGCTCTTGAGATTTGACATTTCCGCCGGCTGGCCGGTGATCGGCCCGGAGACCAGCAGCACATCGGCGAGCGAGGAGAACACCGCACTCTTGGCGCGCAGGGCGATGGAGCGGGTATCGAGGGAATCGGCGAACTCGGCATTGATGTTGAACATCAGCTTGAGATCAGGCCGGCCGAGCTGGCGGCGCAGGCGCAGCGCCTTGGCGGCATTGGGCTCCCACAGGCCCATGTCGGAGGCGAACAGGCCCGTAAAGATCTCGCGGGCAAAGCTGGCGCCGGTGGTGGCGGCAATGGCCACCGTGGCATAGGGGTCCCAGAGAAAATTGACGCCAAATGGCACCTTGAGCAGCGGCTTGACCGCGCTGACCACCGCCGTCATGGCGATGGCGCTTTCGACGGACGCCGTCAGCTCATAGGGCCGATCATTCTCATTGCCGAACATGATCGCATCCACACCGCCATCCTGGAGCTTTTCGACATCCTTGATGACATTCTCGATCAGCCGATCCATGCCGCCATCGGCATCATAAAGCGGCGCGCCGGGCAGGGCGCCGATGTGAGCCATGGCGATGACGGTCTTTTGGCTGCGATTGAACAGATCCATTGGTCCTGTGAACTCCGGTCGGTGGGCGTGACGAACTGTCAGCCGGCAATGATGGTTTGAACGCCCGCCTCGGCCAGCGCCTGGGCGAGATCCTGGGGGGGCTCTGCGTCGGTGATCAGGATATTGATCCGGTCCAGCGACACGATGCGGGAAAGGGCGCGGCGCCCGAATTTGGAGGAGTCGCAGAGCACCACGACGCAGCCGCCGCTCTCGACAAAGGCGCGCTTCACCTCGGTGTCCTCGGGCGAATAGTCATAGAGCCCATTGGCATCAATGCCCGAGACGCCCAGGAACACCCGGTCAAGGAAATGGCTCTTGAGCCCTTCGATGGCCTGGGGGCCGATGACGGAGAACTCGGGCACGCGCACCTGGCCGCCCAGGATATAGACCGAGCTATTGCCCTCGGCCATTTGCATGCCGACGCGCAGATTATTGGTGAAGACCCGCAGATCCTTGCGCGGCGCCAACTCCGTGGCCAGCGCCAGAATGGATGTGCCGACATCAAGGCCAACCGACTCGCCGGGCGCCACCAGCTTTGCGGCCGCCTGGGCGATGGTGGACTTCTCGGCCGCATTGCGCCGCATGCGCTGCTCGAACGCCGGCTCGTCCTCGTCATAGACCATCTGGCCGGCGGCCACGGCACCGCCATGCGTGCGCTCGAGCAGGCCGCGCTTGCCCAACAGGTCCAGATCGCGCCGCACCGTCATCCCCGAAACGCCCAGCTCCTCCGCCAGGCTGGTGATCGAGACAAAGCCATCCTTTTCAAACGCCGACATGATGCGCGCATGGCGCAGCGCCGCCGGCAGTTTCGTGTTGCCGTTGCTGCCCTCCGCCTGTGCTGATTTCGCGTCGTCTTCGTTATTGGTCATTTTTGCACACCCGGCCTGTTGCCTGCCGCTTTGATGGATCGTTGACACCCTGCCTAACACAGGAGTTCACACGAATAAAGGTTGTATTATGTTATATAATGTTCAAAAGTGCAAAGTGAATGGGCCGACACTGCTGTGCGGCCGCTGTTAAGAGGCTTTTGGAGGCGGAATGTCGGAGTTTTCGGGCAAATCAGTGGTGGTGACGGGCGGCGCGTCCGGCATTGGCGCGGCCATTGTGCGGGAGTTTCACGCCGCCGGCGCGCGGGTGACAATTCTCGATCTCGACCCCGCCCGCGCGGCGGCGCTGGCGAGCGAATTGGGCGCCAATGCCTTCTCCGGCGCCATCGATGTGCGCGAGCGTTCGGCGGTGCAGTCGGCCATGGACGGCGTGATTGCGGCTCAGGGCGGCATCGACATTCTGTGCGCCAATGCCGGGGTCTCGACCATGCAGCGCTCGGTCGATCTGACCGACCAGGACTGGGACTTCAACATGGACGTCAACGCCAGGGGCGTGTTCCTGTGCAACCAGATCGTGGTGCGGCATTTCCAGGCCACGGGCCGCAAGGGCATCATCGTCAACACCGCCTCGCTGGCCGGCAAGGTCGGCGCGCCGCTGCTGGCGCATTACTCGGCCAGCAAGTTCGCCGTGCTCGGCTGGACGCAAGGCCTGGCGCGCGAACTGGCGCCCAGCGGCATCCGCGTCAATGCCGTCTGCCCCGGCTTTGTGCGCACTGGCATGCAGGAGCGCGAAATCATCTGGGAAGGCGAGCTGCGCGGCATGACGCCCGAGGCCGTGCGCCAGGAATATGTGACGCTGACCCCCATGGGCCGCATCGAGGAGCCCGAGGACGTCGCCGTGGTGGTGAAATTCCTCGCTTCCGACGCCGCCCGCTTCATGACCGGGCAGGGCATCAATGTCACCGGCGGCGTGCGCATGGACTGAGCCGCCCAGAGCTGACCGGAGGGATTGGACATGGACTATACTGGTACCGAAATCGGCCGCCACCCGCGCGCTGCCGCGCGGCTGCGGCCGCTGATTGCCGAGATCGGCCAGCGCAGCGGGGAATTCCCCGTGCTGCTGGCCAACCACCTGCCCATGGTGCTCGAAGCCATGGGGCGGCTGGGCGCCAGCCCCGAGCGGCTGGATGAATATGCCGTGCATTACAACACCGCCCATGCCGTGCCGTTCCCGCCGCCGCCGGTGGCGCCGCTGACCGAAGCCAATTGGCGCACGGCCATCGGCCATCGCGAGCGGGAAACCGATCTGCGCGATTTCTTCGCCGACGTGGTCTGGCGCATCGGCGGCGTTGAGGCGATCCGGCGCTATCTGCCCGAACTCTTCCCTGGTGTGGCCGCTTCGGCGACCCATGGGCTGATGCGATTGGCCTATGCAGTGTTGCGGCGTGACGACACCGAAATCGGCATTTCATTGGGCTATTGGGCGGCCACCTATCTGGCCTTTCCGCGCCCCGACCGCGTCGGCGCACCGACCAATAGCGCCGCCGAGCTGGTGCTGGCCATGCCGGCCGAGCCCAGTTTCCGCGGCATCACGGTGGAATCAACGCTGCTGTGGAAATGGATCGAGCACATGGGCAGTGTCCCGGCGTTCCGGGGCCTCGTCGGGCGGCTGCAGCCGGCGGATGATCTGCTCGATCAGGTGCGCGCGGCGTCGCTGGCGGTCTATGCCGCCACCATGACCTTTGAGGCGCTGCATGCGGTGACCGGCAGCCATTGGCTGCGGCTGGTGGCGCCGCACCTCGACCAGCCACAGGCGCTGGTGGCGCATTGGTGGGAAGTGGTGATGGCGCTCTATGTGCGCATCGGCATGCCGGACCTGCCTGATGCGGCGACGCTCGAGGCCTGGCGCAATCTGCCCTTGCCATCGGATGCCGAAATCGCCGCTGCGGCGGTGGCCTCCGATGACGAGCATGACCATTCGCTGACCTTCTCGGCCTTCGAGGAATTCAAGCTGACCGGGGACCGGCTCTACAAGGTCGTCGCGGCGCGCCGAGTGGGGCTCATCGCCTGACATAGCGGCCCGGGGCTTGCGCTCCGGGCTGGCCTCAGACGGCGTGGAAATAGGGCGCCAGATGCTCGTAAAGGTCGCGATAGCGCTGGTAGCCGCGATTGTAGATGGCGTGGGCCGCCATATCGGGCTGCAGCGTCTCGCCGAGCTGCGACAGGGCCGTTACGGCGCTCCAGTCTGTGGCAAGGCCGGTGCCGATGGCGGCGACGAAGGCCGCGCCGACCGAGGAGCCATGCGCATTGTCCAGCAGGGTGACCGGCGCGCCCAGCACATCGGCGGTGATCTGCATCCACACCCGGCTCTTGCTGCCGCCATCGGAAGCGACATAGCGGCGCGGGCTGTGGCCGATTTCGACCAGCACATCCATGTGGTGGCGGAAGCCATAGGCCACGGCCTCGAGCAGCGCGCGCCAGAGATGGCCGCGCCCATGGCCCAGACTGAGCCCGACAAAGCTGCCGCGCGCCAGGGGATCGTGGATGGGCGTCTTTTCGCCCAGGAAATAGGGCAGGCAGATGAGGCCATCCGAGCCGGGCGGAATGCTTGCCGCCAGCGCATCGAGCGCCTGATGCGGCTTGTTGCCGTCGGCCGTGGGCGCGATGAGTTCGCCCAGCCAGTTGAGCGCGGAACCCGACGAGGCCATGCAGCCATTGGGCGCGTAAAGCCCTGGCACCATATGATAATCGAGATAGAGCCGGGCATCGGGGACTGGCTTGTCGGTGGCCACGACAATGTCGCCGGCACCGCCGAACTTGAGCAGGATATCGCCCGGCGCGGTGATGCCGGCGCCGAGAGCCGAGACGATATGATCGGCCGCGCCGCCAAAGATCGGCAGGCCCTCGGGCAGGCCAGTCAGCGCGGCGGCTTCAGCAGTGATGGTGCCCATCTGCACATGCGAGACGCTGCGCGGCGGCACGGCGCTGCGCGCAATGCCGGCGAGGGCCACCAGATCATCGGCGATGGCGCCGCTGGCCAGATCGGTGAAACCCGCCTCCAGCGCCCAGTTCTGCTCGACGGCGCGCACGCCGGTGAGGCGCCAGTTGATATAGTCATAGGAGCCGAACACCGTGCCGATGCGGGCAAAGACCTCGGGCTCGTGGCCCGCGATCCAGCGCATCTTAGCGGCGACGAGCTGCTGGTTGATGCCATTGCCGGTGCGCTTGAGGAAGGCGGCCTCGTCGAGCTCGGCGCGCATGGCGTCGACCTCGGCGCCGCAGCGGCCATCGCTCTGCTGGATCGAGGGGCGCAGCAGAGTGCCAGCGTCATCAAGCAGCACCACGGCGGGCAGCATGCCGGTGGTGCAGAGGCCGGCGACGGAGGCCGGATCGATGGCACTCAGGATCTCGCGCAGCACGGCCACCGCATTGTCCCACCATTGGTGGGGATCCTCCTCGGCCCAGCTCGCCTGCGGCGAGGACAGGGTCACCGGCCGGCTGGCCACGGCCAGGATCTGGTCGGGCATTCGCACGGCGGTGGCGATGGTCGAGGTCGTGCCGATATCAAGGCCGATCACGATGTCTGGTTGGGGCATGAAACCGTCCGGTTGGGCCGCTCAGGCAAGGCCTGCGGCGGCGGGATCGAAATGGACCTTGGCGTAACCATCGAGTGACCGATAGTGCAGCGCCGCATCGGCGAGGAACAGGCCGCGCGTGACGCCGCTGACCAGCTTGGGCACGCCCGATTTCAGCCCGGTGATGCCATTGCACACCGGCCCGAGACTGGGCACGGCGCCATTGTTGAAGATGTGGATGTCACGGAGAAATGGCGCAGTTCCCGGCGCTTTCTCGGTGAACTCAAAGGCCGGGCCCAGATAGGGATAGGCCAAGAGGTCGCGGTCAATGCTGTCGGCCGGCGGGGTGAAGCGGTCTGACCATAGGGCGATCGAGTCGATCAGGCCGGTCAGTTCGCGGCGCTGGCTGATGTCCACGGCATAGCCTGTGCCCAGCAGCAGATGATCGAAGCGGTAGCTTTGGCCGCCGGCCGTGAGGGCAATGCTGTCGCCATCCATCGCCGCCGATTCGAGCGCCGCGCCGCCCACGAAGCGGAAGGCCGGGCTGGCGGTGGCGCGAGTGTACATTTCCATGGTCGGCGGCGTCTTGAAGGCGAACATGCGGCGCGCGAACTGGTAACGCAACGCATCATCAAGATCGGCGAAGTGGTTGAGGAAACCGGGGAAGTTGGACCAGTCCAGGATCTCGGTCTGCGGCAGGGCGGCACTGCGCGCCAGCATGGTGACTTGGGCGGCGCCGGCGTCGAGCGCGGCCACGGCCCAGTCAAAGCTCGAGGCGGCGGCGCCGATGACGCCGACGGATTTGCCCGTGAGGCGATCGAGGTCGAGCAGCTCGCCACTATGCGTCCAACGCTCGCGCGGCAGGCTCTTGGCAATCAGCGGCGGCACATGCAACCCGCCGGCCCCTTCGATGCCGGTGGCCAGCACCACCTTGCGACAGCCCAGGACTGCAAGGCCGTCGGGCGTTTCCAGCGTCAGGGCGATATGGTCATCGGCTGGGGTGATGGAACAGAGGCGGGTGTCATTGCTGACGGTGATGCCGACCACATCTCGGAACCAGACCAGGTAATCCATCCAGGTGCAGCGATCGATCTTGTCCAGATTGTCCCAATCGGCGGCGCCGAACATGGCCTCGTGCCAGGCGCGATAGGTCAGCGATGGCACGCCCAGGTCGGGCCCGCTCAGCGTTTTGGGTGAGCGCAGCGTGCGCATGCGGGCCGAGGTGACCCAGGGCCCCTCGCGCCCCACCGGCGCTGCATCGAGCACGCGCAGGCGGGTGACGCCCTGGCGCATCAGGCCAAAGGCAATGGCGAGGCCCGACAGCCCGGCCCCGACGATGACCACATCGGTCAGGATCTCGCCACTGGCCATGCGGCGCTCGGGCACCCAGGGGCGCAGCGGCACCTCGATGCTGGCGAGATCGCGGCGCACCTGCGCTTCGAGAGCGGCTAGGGCCGGCGGAGTTTGAGACAGGGCGGTCGCAGGATGGGGCATGGTCTAAAGGCTTTCGGCAAAGGCTTTGGCGGCGGCGCCATGCTCATGGCGCAGCCGGGCGAGATCGATTCCGACGGGCTGGCCGTCCTCGACGGTCCAGCGGCCCTGCACCATGACGCGATCGGCATGGTGGGCGCCGCACAGCACGAGGGCCGCCAGCGCATCGCCGGCGCCGGAAAAGCGCAGCTCATCGAGGGTGAAAAAGGCCAGGTCCGCCTGCTTGCCCACGGCAATGCGGCCAATATCGCTGCGCCCCAGGCACGCCGCCGAGCCTTCGGTGGCCCAGTTGAGTACGTCCAGATGGGTGATGGCTTCAGCGCCATAGGTCAGCCGGCCCAGCATCAGTGCGTGGCGCAGGCTTTCCATGAGGTTGGAATTGTCATTGGAGGCCGAGCCATCGACGCCCAGCCCGATCTTGCAGCCGGCGGCCTCCAGATCCTTGGTGCGGCAGGTGCCGGAGGCCAAGACCATGTTCGAGGTCGGGCAATGGCAGATGCCCACGCCATGCTTCCCGAGGCGCGCGACCTCGGAATCATCGAAATGAATGCCATGGGCCAGCCAGACCCGCTCATTGAGCCAGCCGCATTGATCGAGGAAGTCCACCGCGTCGCAGCCATGCTCGCTGCGCACGAAATCGGCCTCGGCGCGGGTTTCCACCAGATGGGTATGGAGGCCACAGCCGGTCTGGGCCGAGAGTCGCGCCGTCTCCACCATCAGCTCGAAGCTGACATCGAAGGGCGCATTGGGGGCCAGCGCCACCTGCAGCATGGCGCCGTCGGAACGGTCGTGATAGCGGCCGAGGATGCGTTCGCAGTCGGCCAGAATAGCGTCGGTCTTCTGGATCACCGCGCGCGGGGCCACGGCCTGTTCGCCATCGCCGGCCATCAGGTCGATCGCGCCGCGGGTCAGCGTCATGCGCAGGCCCAGCCGCCCGGCTTCCTCGGCCTGGATGTCCATGGCGTCTTCGAGGCCCGGCGTGAACAGATATTGATGGTCCGAGGCGCAGGTGCAGCCGGACAGCATCAATTCGGTCATGGCCAGTTGCGAGGCGGTGCGGAAGGCATCTGGCCGCATGCCGCGCGCCCAGATGGGGTAGAGCGCCTTGATCCAGGGCCAGAGCGACTTGTTGATCGCCGCCGGATGGGCGCGCGTCAGCGTCTGGAACATATGGTGATGGGTATTGACCAGGCCCGGGATGACCACATGGCGGCTGGCGTCAAAACTCTGCGCATAGGGCAGGGTGGGAACGGCCCCGGTGGGGACCAGTTCAACGATGCGGCCATCGCGCACCACCAGCCCATTGCCGGCGCCGTCGGCGAGCATGGCCAGCGGCGCTTTGATCCATAGTCCAGCGGCGGTTTCGGCCATGAACGGGGTTCCAACTCTGTGTAGAGGAACCATAACGGGCGCCTGTTCGTTGTAAAGTGTGTGATTTTGTTATTTTTGCGGATTCGGCCGGATTACGCGCTCGGGAGGCTGATGGGCCTTCGAGCGACTTTCATGCTATCTGCCTGATATTTGGTCGCTTTTGGAGGAGTCGGCTCGGGCAAAATCACCGCATTGCAATAGCTTCCGGCGATCAAAGGAGTCAGGCGTTCCGCCTAGCGGTTCAGAACCAGATTTGCTGCTTATTTATGCAGCCTGCGAAGATTTTGATCTGTTATGTTCATATGAGTTAGATTTACTGCAAGAAATGTGAAATTATGTTTGACAGCGCCAATCGCTCAGATAGCTTTGCCCTCGGTTGTGCAACAATCCCGAAGGGCAGGGTGCAGATGACGAAGATTGCCAATTTCCGACTGTCAAAGACGACAAGTGTTCTGGGCGCCAGCCTGCTGGCGCTGTTGGCCACCACGGCCTATGGGCAGGACAAGCCCCTGGCGGGCGTAACGCTGACGCTGGCCTCGCAGAACGACCAGTTCGGCGCCGTGCTGGCCAAGCTGGCTCCCGAGTTCAAGGAAGCCACGGGTGCCGATCTCAAGGTCGAGATCATGGACTACGGCACCCTGCTGACCAAGACCACCGCCGATTTCGTGGGCGACACCAAGGGCTATGATCTGGTGACCATGGATATCGTCTGGGCCGGCGCCTATGCCGAAAACCAGTATTCGGTGGACCTGACCGACTGGGTCAAGCGTGACGCGGCCGAACTCGAACTGGACGACATCTATCCGGTGATCCTGGAATCGCTGGGCCAGTATGACGGCAAATATGTCGCCTTCCCCTTTGCCGCCTATGCCAACGTGCTGGCCTATCGCAAGGATCTGTTCGAAGCCGCAGGCCTTGATGTCCCCAAGACCATGGAAGAAATGGTCGCCGACGCCAAGACGCTGACCGACCCGGCCAAGAACCAGTATGGCTTTGTCGCCAATGGCCAGATGGGCGCCGCCGTGGCGCAGGACTGGATGCAGTACAACAGCCAGATGGGCGGCTCGATCCTGGGTGCCGATGGCATGCCGGCGCTCAACTCGCCGGAAAACGTCAAGAGCCTGGCCGTCTATAAGGAACTGTTCGCCGACACCGCCCCTCCGGGTGCCATCGAATATGACTGGGGCGGGCGTGAAGAGAGCTTCCGCCAGGGCATTGCCGCGATGATGCAGACCTGGTCGGTCGGCGCGCCGGGCTATTCCGATCCGGCCATTTCCAATGTCGTGGGCAAGGTGGGCATTGCCACTGCGCCGGTCGGCGAAGGCGTGGCGCCGGAATATGGCGTGGGCGGCTGGGGCATGGCCATCAATGCCGACGTTGACGCCAAGCAGCAGGAAGCCGCCTGGACCTTCATCAAGTGGCTGGTGTCCAAGCCCATCCACAAGGAGTTCAACCTGGATGGCGCTGGCTCGTTCATGCGCATCAGCCAGATGACCGATCCGGACCTGCTGGCCAAGTTCGACTTCCTGCCCGTGATCGCCACCACCTATGAAAACGGCAATGGCGACTACCGTCCGCGTATCCCGGAATATCCGGAAATCCAGGACATCCTGGGCTCGGCAGTCAATGCCGTGCTGTCCGGCGCTGTCGAACCGCAGGCCGCACTCGACGAAGCGCAGGCCAAGGCCGAAGAGCTGTTCTAGGCCAAACCACGATCGCGGCCCCTCGCCAGAAAGGCGAGGGGCTTCCCGACTGGACGAGCGGCCCGATGGGCCAGGAATTTGACCACAATGAGCCAGACCTCATCAACCGGTGTGCAGCCGCGCACGCAGACACCGCGCCTTGGCTGGCTCTCGCGGCCCCGCAGCTTTACCGACAGCCGCCGTTTCTTCCTGTTTTTCATGGCCGCGCCCGCCGTGCTCTATGTGCTTATTGTCGGCGTCTGGCCGCTGGCGCAGGGCTTCTGGTACAGTTTTTTTCGCTACAACCTGATCCGCCCAGCCCGCACCAAATTCATTGGGTTGGATAATTACATCGCCATTTTCGAAGACCGCGGCGCGCGGCAGGCGATCCTCAATACTTTCCAGTTCACCCTCACCAGCGTGAGCCTGCAGCTGTTTTTCGGCTTTTGCCTGGCGATGCTGCTGTGGCGCGACAGCCGCTTCAACCGCATCGCGCTGGCGTTCCTGCTGATCCCGGCCACGATTACCCCGCTGGTGGTGGGCCTGATCTACAAGGCCCTGCTGGGCGCAGACTATGGGCTGATCGGCTACTATTTGGCCAATGCCGGCATTGGCCCGCGCACCGGCCTGCTCACCGATTCTGGCACCGCGCTCTGGGTGCTGATCCTGATCGACTGCTGGGAATGGACGCCACTGATGGCGCTGATCCTGCTCGCCGGGCTCAAATCCCTGCCGGCCGATGTGCTCGAAGCCGGCCGCGCTGATGGCGCCACCGCCTGGCAGCGCTTCACCCTGATTGTGCTGCCGCTGATGCTGCCATCGATCTTTCTGGCGCTGGTGCTGCGCACCATGGACGCCTTCCGCGTGTTCGACTCGGTGTTCGTGACCACCGGCGGCGGGCCCAATGACGCCACCAACACCCTGATGGTGCTGGCGGTGAAGGAGGGGCTGCAGTTCTTCAACATCGGCTATGCCTCGGCCATCGGCAACATCACCATTCTCTTCATCGCCTGCATGGCCGCCGTGCTGCTGCTGGTGGTGCGCCGCGCCGATGTGCGCATCAACGGAAAGTAGCGCCATGGCTCAGGTTTCCGGACGTCAGGTCTTTGCCGAGCGCACGGCAGTGCTGCTCATCACTATCGTGATGCTGCTGCCGGTGGTCTGGTTGATCACCACGGCCTATAAGCCGTCCAACCAGATCTTCTCGATCCCGCCGCGGCTCGACTTCCAGCCGACGCTCGACCAGTTCCGCAATATCTTTGGCTATTTCGACGTTGTGTCGCTGCTGCGCTCGTCGGTGGCGATCAGCGCGGGCACGACCGTGCTGTCGCTGCTGCTGGGCGTGCCCTGTGGCTATGCGCTGGCCCGGTCGCGGTCGCGCTATGCCACCGGCTTTGCCTATTTCTTCCTCGCCATCCGCATGGTGCCGGCGATCGCCTCGCTGATCCCGTTCTACCTGATGATGCGCGACATTGGTCTCTTGGGCAGCTGGTGGGCGGTGGTCATCATCAACACCATGCTCAACTGCGCCTTTGTCACCTGGATGATGTTCTCCTATTTCCGCGCCTTGCCGCGCGACATGGAAGAGGCGGCGCTGACCGATGGCTGCACGCAATTGGGCGCCTTCTTCAAGGTGGCCGTGCCGGCGGCGCGCTCGGGCATCATCGCCTGCGTGCTGTTCTGCGTGATGTTCTCCTGGAACGACTTTTTATACCCCATGTTCCTGACCACGCTGGATTCCAAGCCGCTGTCGGTGGCCCTGCTGACCGCCTATGGCACCAAGGACATCACCTGGGGCTCGCTCGGCGCCCTGGCGCATTTCTCCACCATTCCCATCGTCCTGATGGCGTTGTTCCTGAACCGTTATTTCGTTCAGGGCGCCACCAACGGCGTGCAGTAGGAGCCCATCGCAATGGCGCAAATCTCGTTCCGCAATGTGTTCAAGAGCTACGAGGGCGGCCACACCGCCGTGCGCGACCTGAACCTCGATATCGCTGATGGCGAGTTCATGGTGCTGGTCGGTCCCTCCGGCTGCGGCAAGACCACGGCGCTGCGCATGATCGCGGGGCTGGAGGATATTTCGGGCGGCGAACTGCTGATCAATGGCGAGCGCGCCAATGATCTGGCGCCGCGCGACCGTAACATCGCCATGGTGTTCCAGAGCTATGCGCTCTATCCGCACCTCAGCGTCGCCGACAATATCGGCTTTGGCCTCAAGGTCCGCGGCATGTCGCGCGACGAGATTACCGCCAAGGTGAAAAAGACCGCCGAACTGCTCGAGCTCACCGACTATCTCGAGCGCAAGCCGGCCAAGCTGTCGGGCGGCCAGCGCCAGCGCGTCGCCATGGGCCGGGCCCTGGTGCGCTCGCCCAATGCCTTTTTGATGGATGAGCCGCTGTCCAATCTCGACGCGCGGCTGCGCGGACAGATGCGCGCCGAAATCGCCAAGCTGCAGCGCATGAGCGCCGTGACCACCGTCTATGTGACGCATGACCAGGTCGAGGCCATGACCATGGGCCACCGCGTGGCGGTGATGAACAAGGGCGCGTTGCAGCAGCTCGATACGCCGCGCAATCTCTATGACCACCCGGTCAACCTCTTCGTCGCCAGCTTCATCGGCTCGCCGCCGATCAATTTCTTTGAAGGGATGGTGGGGCAGGTGGATGGCGCGCCAGTGGTCAAGCTGGGCAGTTTCACCCTGCCGCTGGGCGCCTTTGCCGCGCGGGCGGCGACCTATCACGACCGCAAGGTGATCGTCGGCATTCGCCCCGAGGCGCTGAAGCTGACCGAAGCCACGGAGGGCATGGGCATCATCGCGGCGCGCACGGCCTTTGTCGAGGATCTGGGCGCGACGCTATTGGTACAGCTCGATGTCGATGCGGCCAATCTGGTGCAGGCCAGCGTCGCCGAGGAGGAGGATGATCTCAAGGCCATCCGCCCCCGCATGCGGGCGATGATCGACGGCGTGCTGGCCATCGCGCCGGGTGATGTCCTGAGCTTTGCCGTTGATCCCGCCGCCATTCACCTCTTCGACGCCGATACCGGCATGGCCTTGTAGCGATGGGGCTTTCAGCGCCGTTCTGGCCCTCGATCCAGCCGTTTGATGTGCGCCGCTCGGCGCTGGTCATCATCGATATGCAAGTCGATTTCTGCGCGCCCGGCGGCTGGGTCGACCAATTGGGTGAGGATGTATCCAATACCCGGGCGGTGATCGGCCCGATCGCCGAGGCACTGGCCGATGCAAGGGCGGCGGGCATGGTGGTGGTGCATACCCGCGAGGGCCACAAGCCCGATCTCTCCGACCTGCCGGCCAACAAGCAATGGCGCACACGGGCGCATGGGCTGGGCATTGGCGACCGCGGTGCCAGCGGCCGCATCCTGGTGCAGGGCGAGCCGGGCTGGCAGATCATCCCCGAACTGGCGCCACGGCCGGGGGAGATCATCATCGACAAGCCCGGCAAATCCTCCTTCTATCGTACTGACCTCGAGGACCAGTTGCGGGCGCTGGGTATCACGTGCCTAGTGGTGACTGGGGTGACCTCGGACTGCTGCGTGCAATCCACCATCCGCGATGGCTTCGAGCGCGGATTCGAATGCGTCCTGCTGGCCGATTGCACGGCGGCGGTGGAGACGCAGAACCATCTGGCGACGCTCGACATCCTCAGCGCCTTTGGGGGACGTTGGGGAAAGATATCTGACAGGTTCGCCTTCCGGCAGGTGATCGCTGGCGCTGGGAGGGGCGGGTGATGCCGCGTTCCGGCCCGGCTTTGGCCCACAAAAGCGTCGCGGCAGACCCCTATAGCTGGCCGTTTGACGGGCAATGGTCCAGCGGGGACACGGCGCTTTTGCTGCTTGGGCTGCAACAATGCGCCGTCGATGCACTGCAGGCCCGCGAGGCCGTGTTGGCAGCGCGCGACCTGCTGTTGCTGGCCCATGAGCAGGACATCGCCATCTATGCAGCGCGACGGGAGGCGGGGCCGGACAGCGATGCGGCGCCGGCGGCCTGGCAATGGGCCCGCGATATCGCGCTGCCCGAAGATGCCGAGATCATCACCCATGCCGGCGACAATGCCTTCTACCGGACCGGGCTCGAAGCCAGTCTGCGGTCTGCCGGCATCCGCAACCTGCTGATTGCCGGCCTGCCGACCGATGGGCTGGTGCATGCCACCCAGCGCACGGCCAATGACATGGGCTTTGAGTGCCTGGCCATTTCCGATGCCTGCGCCGGCACCACGCCTGCCCGCCACGCAGCGCAATTGCGCATCACCATTTTTGGCAATGGCCTGTTCGGCGCCGTCGCCGATTTGGCCGCGGTGCGCGCGGCGCTCAATCCAGCTTAGGCCAGTGCCAGGACTAGTCCGCCATGGCGTGGGCGCGTTCGAGGGCTTTTTCTTCTTCGGTCTGCGGCCGGGCAGCCTTCTTGGGGCCGCGCATCAGCAGGATCAGCGGCACGACGGCGAGGCTGAGTAATAGCATCAGCCAGAAATCGTCGAGATAGCTCAGCATGGCCGCCTGCTGGGTGACCATGCCATTGACGATGGCGGTG
Source organism: Devosia sp. FKR38 (assembly GCF_005222805.1). Lineage (GTDB taxonomy): Bacteria > Pseudomonadota > Alphaproteobacteria > Rhizobiales > Devosiaceae > Devosia. The sequence goes on from NZ_STGC01000005.1 coordinate 883,544, forward strand.
ATCTGCGGGTTGCCCACCAACAGGCCCGGCATCTGGTTCATCACATTCTGCGAGGTGGCGGTGATGCGGGCGGCCAGCTCGGCATGGTTGACCTGCATCATGCTCGACAGCACGGCAGTGACCACCGAGATGCCGACGCCCTGGCCCATGTTGCGCACCAGGGCGAACATCGAGGTGGCGTCGCCGCGGAAGCGGGGGGCGATGGTGGCAAAGGCCATGGTCGAGAGCGGCACGAACAGGAACCCCATGCCAAAGCCCTGCAGCATGCCAGTGGTAACCACGGGCCAGAAATCCATCTGCAGGCTGAACTTGGTCATTTCATAGAGTGACCAGGCCATGCAGACCACGCCGAACATCATCATGATGCGGGCGTCGACCTTGCCGCTCAGGCGCCCCACGATCATCATCGACACCAGGGTCGCGACGCCGCGCGGCGCCATGATGACGCTCGAAAAGATCACCGGATAGCCCATCAGCGACTGCAGCAACGGCGGCAGCAGGGCAAGGCCGGAGAACAGCGTGATGCCCACCACGAACATCATCACCGACGCCAGCATGAAGTTCAGGTCTTTGAAAATGCGGATGTCGATGAAGGGATTTTCATCGGTCAGGCAATGGATGATGAAGACCCAGAGACCGGCGATGACGAGGCCCAGCTCGATCCAGGTTTCGGTCGAGGCGAACCAGAAATTGTCGGCGCCGCGATCGAGCATCAATTGCAGCGCACCGACGCTGAGCGCCAGCATGCCAAAGCCGAAGAAGTCGAAGCGGCGCAGCTTGATCTCGGTCTTGGGCATGAAGGTGAACAGCATCACCACGGCCGCCACGCCCACTGGCAGGTTGATCAGGAACACCCAGCGCCAGTCAAAGCTCTCGGTGAGCCAGCCGCCCAGGGTCGGCCCGATGATGGGGGCCACCATGATGCCCATGCCATAGATGGCCATGGCCTGGCCGATCTTCTCCTTGGGATTGATGTTGAGCAGCACGGTCTGCGCCAGCGGCGCGATGACGGCGCCGAACAGGCCCTGCAGCACGCGGAACAGCACCATTTCGGGCAGGCTCGTGGCAATGCCGCACAGGGCCGAGGCCACGGTGAAGCCGATGACGGCAATCAGGAACAGCCGCTTCTGGCCCAGCCGGTCAGCCAGCCAGCCGGTGAGCGGCGTGGCGATGGCGGCGGCCACGATATAGGAGGTCAGGACCCAGGTGATCTCGTTCTGCGCCGCGCCGAGCGAGGCGGCCATATGCGGCAGCGCCACATTGGCGATTGTGGTGTCGAGCACCTGCATGATGGTGGCCAGCATCAGCGCGGCGGTGAGCAGCGTCTTGTTCTTGACCACGACGGCCGGGGCCGAAAGTGTCGGCGGAATAGTGCTGGCCATGAGGGCCTCCAGAGGGGGAGTGTGCCCGGACCAAACCCGGGCGCGCCGCTTACAGCCCGCGCAGCTTGTCCAGCGTCGAGCGGCCGGTATCGACCGTGACGGTGGCGCTCATGCCGGTGCGCAGCACCTCGCCGCCAGTGTCGTCGAGGGCAATGCGCACAGGCACGCGCTGCACCACCTTGACCCAGTTGCCGGTGGCATTCTGCGCCGGGATCAGGGCGAATTCGGAGCCCGTGGCAGCGCTGAAGCTCTCGACATGGCCATGCAGCGGCTCGGCATAGGCATCGAGCCGGACATCGACGATCTGGCCCACTTCAAGCGCGGCCAGCTGGGTTTCCTTGAAATTGGCCTGCACCCAGGTGTCGCTGGTTTCCACCAGCGCCGCGATCATGGCGCCGGCCGCGATGAACTGCCCGACATTCAGGCTCGACACATTGGAGACAATGCCGTCGGCCGGGGCCAGAACGGTGGTCTTGCTCAGATTGCGCTGCGCCTGTTCGACGGCGGCGAGCGCCGCCAGCACCATGGGATGATCGTCGGTGGCAATGCTGGCGTCGCCGGCCAGGGCCGCCGTGGCAGCGGCGAGCTGCTGGTTGGCCAGATCGACCGCGGTCTGGGCCTGCTGCAGGGCGAGCCTGGAATCATCGAGCGAAGAATTGGCGTTAACGCCTTGGTTCACCAGGCTTTTGGTGCGATCGAAGGTCGACTGGCGAATGGCCAGCGTCGCCTGGGCGGCCTGCATCTGAGCCTTGGCAGTGCCGACGCTGACCTTGAGCTGCTCGACATTGACGCGGGCCGAGGCCAGAGCCGCCTCGGCCTGGCTGAGGGCGATCTTGAACGGGCTGGGATCGATGATGAAGAGCACATCGCCCGCCTCGACCACCTGATTGTCGGTGACCCGCACCTCGGAGACGCGACCCGAGACATCGGCGCTCAGCGACAGCTTGGCCTGCTGCACATAGGCATTGTCGGTCTCTTCATAGCGGCCACCGGTGAGCCAGAACCAGCCGCCGCCGGCCAGCAGCAGCAGGGGCACGCCGGCCATCAGCACAAAGCGGCCGCCGCCACGGCGCTTGGCCGCGGCTTCGGGGGCTGGGGCAGCCGCCGCGGGCGCCTCGACGGCGGGCGTGGCCGGCACCGGGCGCAGCTTGGTTTCCGGAGCGGCCTGGGCCTGGGTCGGTGGGGTCACGCGTGCATTCATGTCAGGAGGCTTTCCCTGTTTGGGCAAGGTCTTGGTTATGGTCAATAAGATTGGTGCGGACCCGGCCAAGATGCTGGCTGAGCGCGGCAATATCGTCTGCTGACAGGCCCTGGATGGCCCGCTGGAACACTTCGGCGCCGATATGGCTGGTCTGCTCGACCAGCGCCAGGCCGGCAGGGGTGAGCCGGGCCAGCTTGGCGCGGCTATCGTCGGGATGCACGAAGCGCTCGATCAGGCCGCGTTTGTCCAGCCGGTCAAGAATGCCGCTCAGCGTCATGGCGTCGATGTCCAGATGCGCCGACAGCGCCACCTGGGTGATGTCGCCCTGTTTGTGTATGGTGCTGAGCGCCTTCCACTGCGGCAGCGTCACGCCAAAACTCTTGGCCGCGTCTTCAAAACGCCGGCGCAGCAGCCGGGACACATCCGACATCAGCGTGCCCATCGCCCGTTGCGATTCAGTCAACCCGTCCATCGGTCATTTCCATAAGCGCACTTATAATAGGAGCGCATATAGTAAGTGTACTTGCTAAGTCAATGACGCGGCTGCATGCCTGCCATGCCAAAAGGAGCCAGGCTGCTGTGAGCCCACAAGAAAAACGGCGCGCCGGAGGGGCGCGCCGTGGGTCGGGCAGGGGCAGATGCGATGCGACGGCTGCGATCAGCGCAGGCGCTGACCGCTTGCGTCGATGATCACTTCGCCATCTTCCTTGGTGAAGGGGCCGATCTCGGGGTTTTCGAGAATGTCGAGCACCACTTCGGACGGGCGGCACAGCCGCGTACCGATGGGGGTTTCGACGAACGGCCGATTGAGCAGAATCGGATGCTCGGCGATGGCGGCCAGCAGGGCCTCGTCGCTCAGGCTCATGTCATCCAGGCCGAGGTCCTGATAGGGCGTGTCCTTGGTGCGCAGAGCGGCGCGCAGGGTCATGTCGGCGGACTGGACCAGTTCCATGATGCGGGCGCTGCTGGGCGGGGTCTTGAGATATTCGATCACGATGGGCTCAACGCCGGACTGGCGGATCATGGCCAGCGTGTTGCGCGAGGTGCCGCACTCGGGATTGTGATAGATGGTGACGCTCATGGCGCGGACCTCGTTGCAGGATTGCGTTTGACGGCGGCGCCGGCCTCGTACCAGCCGCGCGAGCGGTTGACGATATAGACCACCGACAGCATGACCGGCACCTCGACCAGCACGCCTACCACGGTGGCCAGCGCAGCGCCGGAGTTGAAGCCGAACAGGCTGATCGCCGCGGCGACGGCCAGTTCGAAGAAGTTGGAGGCCCCGATCAGCGCCGACGGACCGGCCACGCAATGCTGCTCGCCGCTGATGCGGTTGAGCAGATAGGCCAGGCCGGAGTTGAAATAGACCTGGATCAGGATGGGCACCGCCAATAGCAGGATGACCAGCGGCTGGGCGATGATCTGTTCACCCTGGAAGCCGAACAGCATGACCAGGGTCAGCAGCAGCGCGGCGATCGAAACCGGCTGCAGCACAGCCAGCACACGGGTCATGGCCTCCGGACCGCCCGAGGCCAGCAGCCAGCGGCGCAGCAGCTGCGCGGCGATCACCGGCACCACGATATAGAGCCCGACTGACAGCATCAGCGTATCCCAGGGGACGGTGATGGCCGAAAGGCCGAGCAAGAGGCCCACCAGCGGGGCGAAGGCCACGATCATGATGGCGTCGTTGAGGGCGACCTGGCTGAGCGTGAAATGCGGCTCGCCCTTGGTGAGGTTGGACCAGACAAACACCATGGCGGTGCAGGGCGCGGCGGCGAGGATAATCAGCCCGGCGATATAGCTGTCGATCTGCCCGGCCGGCAGATAGGGACGGAACAGCCAGCCGATGAACAGCCAGCCCAGCAGCGCCATCGAGAAGGGCTTGACCGCCCAGTTGATGAACAGTGTCACCCCGATGCCGCGCCAATGGCTGCCGACATGGCGCAGGCTGGCGAAATCGATGCGCAGCAGCATGGGAATGATCATCAGCCAGATCAGGCCCGCCATGGGCAGGTTGACCTTGGCATATTCCAGCGCGCCGATGGCCTGGAACAGGCCGGGCAGGAAATGGCCGGCGGCGATGCCGGCCACGATGCACAGGGCCACCCAAAGCGTCAGGTAGCGTTCAAAGATGGACATGGGAACCTTGCAGGTTGGCGCCGGTCAGGCGGGGCTGGAGGATTTGGTGGTCGCGCCATCCATGGCGCCGATGCCCTGGAGCCGGGAACTCAGCGCCAGACGGTCCAGGCTGGCCAGCGGCAGATTGGCGAAAGCGGCGATGCGATTGCGCAGAAAACGCAGCGTATCCTCAAAGGCCGCACGCTGCTTGAATTCGGGCCCGGCAACAGCGGCTGGATCCTCAAGGCCCCAATGGGCGGTCATTGGATGGCCCGGCCAGACGGGGCAGGCTTCGCCCGCGGCATTGTCGCAGACGGTGAAGATGAAATCCATCTGTGGCGCGCCGGGCAGGGCGAACTCGTCCCAGGCCTTGGAGCGCAGGCCTTCGGTGGAGATACCGGCCTTTGCCAGCACCTCAAGGCTCATCGGATGCACCGCGCCCTTGGGCGTGGAGCCGGCCGAGAAGCCGTGGAACCGGCCCTGGCCGACATGGTTGAGCAAGGCCTCGCCCAGAATGGAGCGGGCCGAATTTCCAGTGCAGAGAAACAGGACATTATAGACGCGGTCAGACATGGCTCGGTTCCTTGGGAGCACAGCAGGGGGTGAATTCGGCGATCAGCGGCTGACACAGTTCCGGCCGGCCGCCGCAGCAGTCCTGCACCAGAAAACTGGTGATCTGCCGTGCGCGCTCGATGACGGCGCGATAGACGATCGAGCGGCTCTGCCGCTCGGCCTCGACCAGCCCGGCCCGGGCCAGAATGGCCAGATGGGTGGAGAGCGTGTTCTGCGGAATATCGAGTTGTCGCGCGATGTCGCCCGCGGCCACGCCGGCCGGCTCATGGGCCATCAACAACTCAAAGGCCGCCAGCCTGGTGGGCTGCGACAGGGCGGTGAACACGGCAAGGGCGTCTGTAGATTCCATATATCCAGAATAGTCGATATATCGCTGGCGTCAAGTCTGCTGAAGCGGTGTGCAGGCCGTTACGCGTCAGCCGCCGAAGGCCAGGGGGACGTCGAAGGTCCAGCTGCTGCGGTCGGCACCGGCCGGGATCGGCGGGAAGGGCGCGGCGCGCTCAACCAGGGCCTGGCCCGCAGCATCCAGGTCCGGCTTGCCCGAGCTGCGCGCAATGCTGACGCTTTTGAGGGCGCCGCTGGCCGTGACGGTGAAGCGCACCACCAGTTCGCCGCGCGCGCCGCCATGGCGCATGGCCCGCTTCAGCCGGTTGATGACCTGGCTGGGATAGCGCGCCACCTCGGCACTGCCGCCGCTGCCACTGTTGGCAGCGCGGGGCGGCGCGCCGCCGGCCGAAGCGGTGGCATCGGCCTGGCTGTCGCCGTCATTGCCGGCAGTCGCGGCGGCGGCTTTGGGCGGCGTCTGCGCTGGCGTCTGCCGGGGCGCCTCGCGCGGTGGCGTGCGGTTGGGCGGACGCTGGGACAGCGGCCTTGGCATGACCGGCGGCGTGGTTTCGGTCGGCGTATCGAGTGGCGCGAGACTGGGGGCCGGGGCGGTTTCCACGACGCGGGCGTCGGTGCTGCTGAGGGCGGCGACCAGCGAGGGCACCGGCTCAGGCGCGAGCGGCTCAATGGTCTGCGGCGCCAGGGGCGCCGGGGCGACCGGTTCAAGCGCCGCCTGGGCCAGGGGCGCGACGGGCTCGGGCGTCAGGGTGTCGAGCGGTTCAGGCCGGGCTTCGACCGTCTCCGGACCGCCGGCCGACCGGCTTGAGACGGCATCGCTGGCCTCGACCACAGCGCTGGCATTGCTGGCCACCGTCGAAAGGGGCACGACGGTGACGGTAACAGGCGCCGGCGCAGCGGCATCCTCGGGTTGCGGCCAGGACAGGCCGAAGACCAGCAGCGACACTGCCCCGGCATGCACCAGGGCCGAACCCGGCAGGGCTAAGCGCATCAGGGGCTCTCTTTGCGGTCGGTGATCAGCCCGATCTGGCCATGACCGGCAGCCGACAGCGCGCCCATCACCTCCATGATCGCGCCATAGGCCGTGCTGGCATCACCGCGCACATAGAGTCGTTCATCGGTGTTTTCGCCAACCAGCGTCTCGACGGTGGCGACCAGGTCGGCCATCACCACGGGACTGCCATCGATGGACAGGGCGCCATCGGTTGCCACGGTGACGGTGATCGGCTTGCGCGCGATCGGCATGGCCTGTGCTTCGGTCTTGGGCAGGTTGACCGGCACACCCATGGTCATCAGCGGTGCGGCGACCATGAAGACGATCAGCAGCACCAGCATGACGTCGACCATGGGGGTGACGTTGATCTCGCTGATCGGTGGCGCGCCGCTGCGGCTGCGCCCGCGACCGCCCCGTCCGCCCAGAGTATGGTTGACCATGCCCATCAGCTGGCCTTGCCGCTGTCGAGCTGGCGCGACAGCAGGGCCGCCAGGCGGTCGGCAAAGGCGCCCAGGCGATAGGTGAGGCGGCCGGCGTCGGCGCTGAGCTTGTTATAGGCGATGACGGCGGGGATGGCGGCCAGCAGGCCCAACGCAGTGGCCAGCAGGGCCTCGGCAATGCCCGGGGCCACCACGGCCAGGCTGGTGTTCTCTGCGCTGGCGATGGCGGTAAAGGCATTCATGATGCCCCAGACAGTGCCGAAGAGGCCGATGAAGGGGCCGGCGCTGCCAACGGTGGCCAGAATTCCCAGGCGCCTCTCCAGCGCCGACGCCTGCTCGGACACCGCCAGATCAAGCGCGATCTCGATCCGCCCGCGCAGGCCATCGGCCGTGGCGGCGTGCAGGGCATGGCTGCGGTCCCATTCCTCAAGGCCCGCGCCGAGCACGGCCGCGAGACCACCGGCATGGCTGCTGCCAAAGCGCTGGTGCAGCTCGGCAAGCGACTGGCCCTGGGCAAAGGCACGGTCGAACTCGCCCATCTGACGGCGCGCCCGGGCAAAGGCGGCGCTGCGATTGGCAATGATGGCCCAGCACCAGACGGAGGCGAGCAACAGGCCGATCATGATGGTTTTGACCACCCAGTCGGCCTGCAGGAAAAGGCCGAGCATGGAATAATCATGGGGTGCGGGGACCATGGGTCACACTCCAAAGGTGATGGCGGCGCGCGAACTGGTGACCAGGCCGGCAAGGCACGCGCCGGGTGCCAGGCCATCGCCGTCGCAGGCGGTGATATCATTGATCAGCACGCGCCCCAGATTGGCGCAGTCGAGCCCCGCCAGCTGGAACTGCAGCACCTTGCTCTTGCCCGGGCTGAGCGCCTTGAAGTCGAGCGTGACGATGCGCTCGATGGCGCCGGTGGCGTCGAACAGCGCTGTTTCCACCGCGGCGCGGCGCAGCTCGGTGGCAAAGCCGTTGACGGCCAGGAAGGTCACCTTGCAGCCGCCGTCCCCGGGCTGGACGGCATTGAGCTCGATGGCAAGGCCAGGGGCAACCGGCCGATCCTCGGCATGGGCGGGGCCAAGGCTGGTGGCAAGGACGACGGCAAGGGCAAACAGCGGGCGCATTCAGGCAACCTGGGCATGATGGGAAAAGGGGGCGAGCTGGGCCGACTGCGGCAGCACAAAGGGCTGGCCGGGGGCGGGCGTGGCGCCGACCCGCAGCGGCGCGTCGAACACAGCGCCAATGGTGGAGTCGGTCAGCACCTGGGCCGGTGGGCCATGGGCGACCAGCCGGCCAGCGGCGAGCGCCAGCAGATCATCGGCATACATGGACGCCAGGTTCAGATCATGCAGCACCGCCAGCACGCCGCCACCGGCATCGGCAAAGCGCCGCGCCACATCCATGACGATGAGCTGATGCTTGACGTCGAGGCTGGAGACAGGCTCGTCCAGGAACAGATAGCGCGGCTGTCCGTCGAGCACCGGCTGCCAGACCTGGCAGAGCACGCGGGCCAATTGCACCCGCTGCTGCTCGCCGCCCGACAGATCGCCATAATAGCGGGCGCCGAAGCCGGGCAGATCGACGGCCTCGAGCGCGCGTTCCGGTAGGCCATAGAGCGCCGCACCCAGGGGGCCAGGACGGCCGGCGCGAACGCCCATGGCGACCACTTCGCGCACGGTGAAGGGGAAAGGCAGGCTGGCCGATTGCGGCAGCACGGCGCGGCGGCAGGCGGCCTCGAGCGGGCTCATGCCGGCGATATCGCGGCCATCAATGCTGATGCGCCCGCTATAGGCATGGTCGCGGCACAGCGCCTTGAGCAAAGTGGACTTGCCCGAGCCATTGGGGCCGATGATGGCGGTGAGGCGCCCCGGGGCTGCGGCAAAGCTGATGTCGTTGAGAATGCGGCGGCCGCCCAGCACCACGCCCAGCCCGTCGATTGCAATCATGGCATCACCAGGAGAAGGCGGCGCGGCGCCGCAGCAGGATCCACAGGAAGAACGGGCCGCCAAAGGCCGCCGTGACAATGCCGATCGGCAGTTCGGCCGGGGCGACAATGGTGCGGCTGAGCGCATCGGCCAGCAGCAGGAAGCTTGCGCCGAGCAGGGCGGTGGCCGGCAGCAGATAGCGATGGTCGGGACCGATGACCAGGCGCAGCAGATGCGGCACAACAATGCCGACAAAGCCGATGCCGCCGCTGACGGCCACCGAGGCGCCGGTGGCTGCGGCCACGGCCAGGATGGTGATGCGCTTGAAGCGTTGCACTGGAACGCCGAGATGGGCGGCAGTGGCTTCGCCCAAGGTGAGGGCATTGAGCCCCTGCGCCAGAAAGGCCGAGGCACACAGGGCCAGGGCGATGATGGGCCCGGCAGCCGCGATCTTGACCCAGGTGGCGCCGGCCAGCGAGCCCATGCCCCAGAAGGTGAGGTCGCGCAGCTGCGCATCGCTGGCGACATAGACCAGGATGCCCGAAATGGCCCCGGCCAGCGCGCCCAGGGCAATGCCGGCCAGCAGCATGGTGGCAATGGCGGTCTGTCCGCTGCGGGTGGCGACGCGATAGAGAATGGCTGTGGTGAGCAGCCCGCCGCCAAAGGCCGCGACGGGCAGGGCGAAGATGCCCAGCGCCTGGGTGACGGGCGCCAGCACCGTGGTGCCCAGCACGATGACGCCCACGGCGCCCAGGGCCGAGCCGCTGGACACCCCGACCAGGCCGGGATCGGCCAGCGGATTGCGGAACAGGCCCTGCATCAGCAGGCCCGAGACGGCCAGGCCCGCCCCGATCAGCACGCCCAGCAGCATGCGCGGCAGGCGGATATTGAGCACCACGGCATGATCACGCGCCAGCGCCGCCGCATCGCCCTGGGCCCAGCCCAGTCCATGGGTGAGCAGGGACCAGGCCGAGGCGCCCGAGGCGCCGGTGGTCATCGACAGGGCCATGGCGACCAGCAGCAAACCGACCAGGACGACGATGGCCAGCCGTCCCAGCCGGCTGCGGTCGCCCTCGGCGCGCCGCTCGGCCGGGCCGATGCGCGGGGCATCCAGGGTCTGAGCCAGCATCGTCCCGGCCATGTCAGTGCGCGCCGTAGATCAGGGCCGACAGCTCGGCAGCCGCCGCAGCCGTGCGGGGGCCAAAGCCCAGCAGATAGGCGCCATCGAGGCGATAGATCGCCTTATTGCGCCCAGCCGGGGTGAGGGCCACGGCCGGATGGGCCAGCAGGTCGGCATCGGAGGCGCTGTGATCGCCGCCCCGGTCCATCATCAGAATGACATCGGGCGCCGCCGCGGTGATGGCCTCTTCCGAGAGGGCCTTGTAGCCGGGATAATCGGTGACGGCATTGACCGCGCCGGCCAGGGCGATGATGCCATCGGCAGCCGTGCCGGTGCCCGAGGCCTGGATCTGCCCGCCCTGGTTGGAGAGGATGAACAGCACGCGGCGCGGGGCGGCGATGGCGGACGTCTGCTTGGCCAGGGCCGCGAAATCGGCGTCCAGCCGGCTGGCCAGCGCTTCGGCCTTGTCGGGCACGCCCAGCGCCTGGCCGACGGCCCGCACCTTGGCGATGACGCCGGCGGCCGAAAAGCCCTCAGGCACGGTCTGGTAGGCAACGCCGGCATGGGCCAGCACATCGAGCGCATCGGGCGGGCCGCTGCCCTCGATCACCAGCAGGGCCGTCGGGCTGACCGAGAGCACGCCCTCGGGCGCCAGCTGGCGCATATAGCCCACATCGGGCAGCGCCTGGGCGGCAGCCGGATAGGTCGCGGTCTGGTCACGGGCGACCAAGAGCCGCTCCTCGCCCAGCGCATAGATGATCTCGGTCAGCGAGCCGCCGATGGAAACCAGGCGCGAGGGATCGGCAAAGGGTGTCAGCTCCGCGGCCGACGCAGCGGCGGGGAGGGACAGCAGGGCGGCAAGCGCCAGGGAAGCAAGGGGAAAGCGCATGGCTGTGATCACGCTGCGTTGGAGGTGGAAAGGGCGGGCAGGGCCTCGACCAGGTCGCGCCAGCCGGCGCGCTCGTCGGTGCCTTCCTGACGCTGGCCGAAGAACTGGATGACCAGCTCGCGCCCGGCGTCATAGAGCTCGACCGAGGTGACATGCCCATCGGCGGTTGGCTTGCGCACCGCCCAGGCCGAGACGATCTGGTCGAGCCGCAGATGCAGGTGGAAGGTTTCGTCCATGACATTGAGCCAGGGGCCCATCGGGCTGACCGTGTGGATCGGGCCGGCATGGATCTGGATGCAGCCATGGTTGCCGACAAACACCATGATGGGCAGCGCGCTGGCGGCGGCCTGCTCGAAGAGCGCGGTGATGGCGGCATGGTCGAGCGGCCAGGCATAGTCGGTGCCCACCATTTCCAGCGCGTCGAGGCGCGGCAGGTTGAGCTTGCGCAGCATGGGGAAGAACTGGTGCGTATCGGTCATCGCTGCCCAGTGCTCGCGCAGGGTGGCCAGGCTCGCCGGCGTGCCGCTGGCTGCGGCCGGTGCGGCTTCGACCAGATCGAGCGTGTCGCTCTGCTCGGGGTGGCGGAGATTGTCGACCAGCACGCCCCAGGCTTCCAGATCCGTGCCCGGGCGGGCGTGGATCTTGTGGATCGCCATGCCCTGGGCGTCAAAGAACTGCAGCGAATGGCGGACGCTGCCGTCCACATTGCGCTTCTCCACGGCATAGCCATGGCTCCAGGGCTTGGGGAAGATGCGCAGGTCGATCTGTTCGCCCAGCACCATGGAAGCCATGGGGCCCAGGACAACCTTTTCATAGGGGCCGATCTTTTCGTGCACGGCGCTCTCATTGCGCGTCAGTGCCATGACTTCGCCCACGGCGGTGAGGCCGTTGAGCAGGGTGCCGATATCGGCCCGCAGGCGGATCGCGGTCTCGCCGACGGCGGCGGCAACCAGCTCGGCCTCGGAGATGGCATGGATGCGTGCGAAGTCGCGTTCACGCATGTCGGGGTGCTTGGCCCGCAGGGCACGGATGTCTTGGGCGGTCTTTCGCATGATGGGAACCGGAGATGCCTATTTGGTGAGAATGAGCTTGTCGTTGCGTGTGACCCGCAGGCGATAGGGGACGCCGGCATGCCAGACGATGATCTCGCTGGCGCCCTGAAACAGCTCTTCGGCGGTTACGGATCGCGGTGCGGATTTCTCGTGCAGAGGGTCGGGCATGGACTTCTGGGGCCGATTTTTTTGAACTGTGACAGATGGTTGCAGCGCGCGATTTCGGATATTACCGTGCTGCTGAAAACTTGACTCTGATAGCCATATTAATTACGAGGCGCAATAGGTGAGTTAAATAATCACCTTTAGCCAGCCAGCCGCCGCCAGCCAGCCACCCACAAACAATTGGAGACGAACATGGGGCTGGTACGGTCGCGCAGAACCGCATTGATGTGCGGAATAGCGCTTGGAATGGTTGGGCTGCAGGGGGCTGCGGCGCAGCAGAATGCAAATGCCACCAATATTACGCTGCTGGAGCGCTTGGTGATCGGCCTGGGCACCCCCAAAGTGGCCATCGACACGCCGCAGGCCGTGACGGTGATCGCCCAGCAGGACATCGATCGCACGCAGGCAGCGACCACCGGCGCACTGTTCCAGGACGTGCCGGGCGTGTCCATGGTCGGCAGCTCGCGCCAATTGGGCGAGGCCTTCAACATCCGCGGCATCGGCACCACCGAGAACTCGTCCGACGGGGCCCGCGTGGTGGTGAATGTGGACGGCGCGCCCAAGTTCAACGAGCAATACCGCATGGGCTCGTTCTTTTCCGAACCCGAGCTCTATCGGCAGGTCGAGGTGCTGCGCGGGCCTGGTTCCTCCACGCTCTATGGTGCGGGCGCGCTGGGCGGCGTGATCAATTTCACCACCAAGGATGCCTCCGATTTCATCGCCGATGGCGCCACCGGCGCGGTGCGGGTCAAGGAGAGCTTTGACAGCAATGGCCTGGGCACGGCGACCTCCGTGGTGCTGGCGCATCGGGCCAGCGAGAATCTCGATCTGCTCGCCACCGGCACCTGGCGCCGCTCCAACAATGTGACCCAGGCCTCGGGCGCGGTGATGACCGGGTCCGAATTCGACACCTGGAGCGGACTGCTCAAGGGCACCGTCCGCTTTGGCGACAACAATGAACAGGTGCTGCGCGCCTCCTATCAGCGCTGGTACAGCCAGGCCTTCAACCAGGCCTATGCCCAGACGGGCACCGGCGGCGCCGGCGGCCTGATTGTCAGCCGTCCCGGCACGCCCGGCTCCACGCTGGGCGATATGTTCGGCATCATCGACCGCAAGGTCACCGACCAGACCGCCGTGCTGTCCTATGAGAACCCGGCCAGCGACAATCCCTGGGTGGATATCAACGTCAATCTGAGCTGGTCCGACATCCAGAACAACCAGTACAACCACCGCAGCTCAACCGGCGTGCCCACGGCCCAGACCGGCACCAATGTGCTGGCCGACACCGTCTATGGCTATCGCACCCTGCAACTGCAGGCCGACAACACGGTGGAGTGGATCGGCGAGGACTTCGAGAACTATTTCACGTTTGGGCTGCAGACCAGCACGCTGGACCGCAGTGTGACGCGACCGGCGACCGCTCAGGCCCTGCCGGCCCATCCCCAGGGCACCGAGAACAAGCTTGGCCTGTTTGCCCAGGACGAGTTCATCTACGATGAGCGCCTGACCCTGATTGCCGGCATGCGCGCCGATTTCCACTGGGTCAAGCCAACCAGCGCTGGCGTGCGCGACATCGACGGCAGCGCCTTTTCGCCCAAGCTGGCAGCGCATTACAAGCTGACCGACAATCTGGCGGTGTTTGCCTCGGTGGCCCATACCGAACGCATGCCCACCATCGATGAGCTCTATTCGGTGGCCGCGCCCGTTGCTGCCGGCGGCGGCAGTGCCGGCAGCTCAGGCAAGCTGGCCAGCCTCGACCTGCGCAAGGAACAGGCCAATACGGTGGAAGGCGGCTTCTCGCTCAGCACCTATGACCTGTTCCAGGACGGCGACAGCGCCAGCGCCAAGACGACGCTGTTCTATAGCGACCTGACCGATCTGATCGCCTCGACCGGCACGGCACCGGCGGCCGGTCGCGCCGCGCCGCCCTATTATGCCAATATCGCCTCGGCCCGCATCTATGGCGTCGAGATCGAAGGCGCCTATAACTCGGACCTCTGGTACACCAATCTGGCCTATACCTTCACCATCGGTGACGATCTGGTGACCAATAAGCCGCTGACCACCGTGCCGCAGAACAAGCTGGTGGCCACGCTCGGCGCCCGCCATGCCGAATGGAACCTCGACTATGGCGTGCGCGCGACCCTGGCGTCCGAAGGCGCCTATATCGTGCCCACGTCTTCGGGCGCCGATGGCGCAGCCACCGGCTATGGCACGGTTGACCTCTTTGCCAACTGGAAGCCGGACGCCGGCCCGCTGGCCGGCACACAGATCCAGGCCGGTATCGACAATCTGTTCAATGCCGACTACCGCCAAAACCTGTCGGTGGACCGCTCACGGGGCCGCACCTTCAAGATCGGCCTCAGCAAGCAGTTCGACTACTGACCCACACCAAGGGCCCCGCAAGGGGCCCTTCGGCTATCGGGGCGCTCGCAACAGGCCGGCTGCACAAACCTGATGTTCTCACCAGGATCTGCACAAAATCTGCAAGCCGCCTGGGCACTCTGGCGGGCATGCACACCCCTGTTCGCCCCCCATCCAGATCGTCCATCCACCTGCCAGCCAGCATCGTCAACGACAGCTGGTGGCTGCTGGCCGCGGTCCCGCCTTTGCCGGGCCGGGGACAGCGGCGAACAGGCCGCATCTTTCGCGTCATTGATGGAGGCCTGACCCATGCAGAACCCGACAATTCCGACACCACGCCCGCAGGCGATGCTGCTGGCCACCGGCCTCACCATCGCTCTGGTGGTGCTGACTGACCGTCTGCTGTTCGACGTCGCGGCCGGCATCAACCTGTTTGTGGTCGTCCTGGCCATCGGCCTTGCCATCCTTGGTGTCGCCTGGCGCCGGGGGCGGCAGAGGCAGGGCGCGCTGGGCCTTGTGGTCGTCGTGGTCCTGGCGCTGCCCCTGGCTGAGGCGCCGTCACTGACGGGCGTCGGACTCTCCATGCTCGGGCTGGGCGTGGCAGCGCTGATGGCTGTTCGCCTGTTGCCCGACCGGCTCGAGCGCGTTCCCGCGACCCTGCTGCGCTTCATGCTGCCGGCGCCGGCCACACTGGCCCGCGACGCGGTGCGGCTGGGTCCGGTCCTGCGGCAGCGGCTGGGGCGGCGAACCGCGCCCTGGCTGATCGCCTGGATCGTGCCGCTCGGCCTGGGCGCTGTCTTTGCCTATCTGTTCGCGGCGGCCAATCCCCTGATCGAGACCATGCTGTCCGGCGTGCGGCTGGACAGCGCCCTCTCGCTGCTCAATCCGCTGCGCCTGTTGTTCTGGCTGATCATGGCCATGGGCCTCTGGGCGCTGCTGCGCCCCAGATTGCTGCGGCGCCTGCGGCGCATCGCGCCTGCCATGGCTGCGCCGCTCCCGGAATCGCTCTGGCTCGGCACGACGGCGGTGCTGCGGTCCCTGCTGGTTTTCAACGCGCTCTTTGCCATCGAGACCGCACTGGATCTCACCTATCTCTGGGGTGGGGTGGAACTGCCGGGCGGCATGAGCCATGCCGACTATGCCCATCGCGGCGCCTATCCGCTGATCGTGACGGCGCTGCTGGCCGGGGCCTTCGTGCTGGCCGCCATGCGCGAGCAGGGGGCGGCCCGCGACAACAGGGCGATCCGCATCCTGATCTATCTGTTCATTGCCCAGAATGTGCTGCTGTGCCTGTCGGCCATGCTGCGGCTCGAGCTTTATGTCGAGGCCTATTCGCTGACCGAACTGCGGCTGGCGGCGGGCATCTGGATGGGCCTGGTGGCGGTGGGGCTCGTGCTGGTGCTGCTGCGCATCTGGTGGCGCAAATCCAATGGCTGGCTGATCGCGACCAATCTGCTCGCGCTGGTGAGCGTGTTCTATGGCACGGCCATGCTGGACCTGAACGGCCAGATCGCCCGCTTCAATGTCGAGCACAGCCTGGATGTCAGCAAGCAGGGTCTGCCGATCGATATCGACTATCTCGCCAGCCTGGGGACCAGCGCGATCCCGGCCTTTGACCGGCTGATTCCACGCCTGGCGGTGGGCAGCGACCGCTGGAGCGCGGCCGTCGAGTACCGCGCCGACCTGGCCGGCATGGCCGAGCGCGGCGGGCTCGACTGGCGCAGCTGGAATTGGCGGGCCGCGCGCCTGGACCACTATCTGGCCATGCACGCGGTTGCGTCGGCGCCACCGAACCGGCAAAACGGTCGCATGGTCACCAGGGGACCCGCATGAGCTGCAGAATACTCGTCGTTGACGATGAGCCCCATATTCGCGACGTCATCAGCTTCGCCCTGCAGCGCGCTGGCATGCAGGTGATCCCGGCGCGCGACGGAGCCGAGGCGCTGATCGCCTGGCGCCGCCATGCGCCGGACCTGATCGTGCTCGATATCGGCCTGCCCGAGCGCGATGGCTTGGACGTCTGCCGCACCATCCGCAAGACCTCCGAGGTCCCGATCCTGTTCCTGTCAGCCCGCGATGAGGATGTCGACCGCATCATCGGCCTCGAAATCGGCGGCGACGACTATGTCAGCAAGCCCTTCAGCCCGCGCGAGCTGGTGGCGCGGGTCAAGGCCATCCTCAAGCGCAGCGCCCATGGCGCCCCGACCGCATCGGACACGCTGGTCAGCGGCGCCCTGCGGCTCGACCGCACCGCCCATGCCGTGACCTGGGCTGAAGCGGCGATTCCACTGACCGCGCTGGAATTTGCCGTGCTGTCGGCCCTGGTCGGGCGGCCGGACATGGTGTTTTCGCGCGCGCAACTGATCGCCACCGCCTATGGCGGCTCCATCCATGTCGCCGACCGCACCGTCGACAGCCATGTCCGCAACATAAGGGCCAAATTTGTTGCTGCCGGCTGCCCGCGGATCATTACCACGGTGCATGGCGTCGGCTTCCGGCTGGCCACGCCCGGGGCCGGGTCATGACCGGTTCGCCCCAGGTCCCGGGCAAGTGGCGACCGTCGCTGGCGCTGGTGGTCTATGGCGTGCTGCTGGCCGTGCTCGGCCTGCCGTCGGGCCTGATCGTCCTGGTGCGCCTGGTGGGCGGACGCGGCCTGTCGACGCTCGAGATCGGTGTGCTGATCGCTTCGCTGGTGGCAACGCTGGTCATCGCCTATGTGCTGACCCGGGCGGTGCAGCGGCCCATCGAATCGCTGGCGATGCGGGCTCGTGCCATCACCCAGGGCGGGCGCGACGCTATTCTGCCGCCCACCGCCTATGGCACCGCCGAGCTGGCGACACTGTCGCAGGCCTTCCTCGACCTGGCGTCCAAGCTGATGGACCGGACCGAATATATGCGCTCCTTTGCGGCCCATGTTTCCCATGAGCTCAAATCCCCGCTGACCGCGATCCGGGGCTCGGCCGAGCTGATGCGCGACGAGGGCGACAGCATGACGCCGGCCGAGCGCGACAAATTCCTCAACAATATCCTGACCGACGCGGACCGGCTGGCGCGGCTGGTGGATCGGCTGCGCGAACTGGCCCAGGCCGAGATGCCACTGCAATCGGGCACCACCACGCTGGACGCCGTGCTGCGCGATCTGGGCGCGCGCTTTGGCCGGCTCGAGCTGCACGCGACCGGGACTGATATCGCTCTCGCCCTGCCAGCGGAGACGCTGGGCATTGTGCTGGGCCATCTGGCGGACAATGCCAGCCAGCACGGCGCCACCCGGCTGTCGCTTGCAGCCACTGGGGATGGGAGGTCGGTGACCCTCACGGTCAGTGACAACGGATCGGGCATCTCCGAGGGCAATCGCGACCGCCTGTTCCAGCCCTTTTTCACCACGCGACGCGAAACGGGTGGCACCGGCATGGGGCTGGACATCGTCAGGGCCATGCTGGCTGCCCACGGCGCCGAGATCGCGCTGATCCCGACGACGACAGGCGCCGTCTTCAGCATCCGCGCGCCACAGACCGATGCACCGCCCGGCTAACCGGGCAGGGCGGTGGGGCATGACACATGCCCCTGAGCGCCCGTTACGTCGCCGGCCATAGGCTGCGGGCGGCGGTTACCAGCTGGCTGGTGGTCTTGAGCAGCAGCGCCGTGTCGCGCGTGGCCAGCCATTGGTTCAGAATGCCGACAAAGCAGGCGTAGATGAAGTTCGACAGCTCAGCGATCCGGGGCGCATCGGCCGCCGAGACGTCGCTCGACCGCCCGAGACACTCGGCATAGAGCTGCTTGATCTCGCGCTCCTTGTCGGCGGCAAGATGGGCCGCCTGGGGGACGCGCAGGACGTATAGCGTCATTTCCTGCAGCACCAGCTGTTCGCCCGGCGCGCTCTCGATCTCTTGCCAGATAAATCCCAGCAGGTCGGCGATGCGATCATGCAGGGTCTGCGGCGCGCTGAAACGCTCGTCCAGCCGCCCGCGATAGTTCGACGCTAGCACGGCCATGACACTGAGGATGATCTCCTCCTTGTCATGGAAGTGGTAATGCAGCGTCGCCACATTCACTCCGGCGGCCTCAGCGATCTTGCGGGTGGTGGCGTGATAGACGCCCTCCGAGATCATCACGCGCAAAGCGGCACTGACAATCTGCTCGCGGCGCCCGTCGCTGTTCGGACGCGGGCGGCTTTTGCGCGGTGTAGTCTGTTCCGCCAACTGATATTCTCCCAAAGCGGTCAGTCCCTGACAGGGTCGATCGGGGCTGTCGGCCCGATCCTGGCCTCCAAGACCCTGGCCGCAGCCAGGCATCGCTCATCCATAAACCGTGCGGCAATGATTTGCACCCCGGCGGGGGCATCCTGTGCCATGCCGGCCGGTACAGAAATGGCGGGCAGGGCCAGCCCCGCCGTGGCCGACAGGGGCGTGAAGGCCTGCATGATGGTCGCCATGGTCGCCAGCCCGTTCTGGTCATGCTGCAGCGGAAAGGTCGGCTGGAAGGCTGTGGGCACCAGCAGGATGGGGTAGCTGGCAAAAAAGGCCTGCCATTCGCGCAGGATGGTCATCCGGCGCTCCCAGGCGTCATGCTCGCCGGCGGCATCGTAGACGGGCAGGTTGCCGGCGGTGTCATGGAAGGCGCGGCGGAACGCGTCATCGCCCACCGAGAGCATGAACTCGCGCACCTTGCCGCTGCATTCGGCATAGAGCAGTGCCATCCACAGCTCGGCCATCTCGGCCAGGCGCGGCGGAGCGACCTCTTCGACGATATAGCCGGCGTCTTCCAGCCAGCCAGCCGCGCGCCGCAGAACCGCAGCCACTTCGGGATGGGTGCCGAATTCGGCTTCGCCGGTAAAGAGCGCAACCCGGCAGGGCTGGTCCAGCCCCGGCTGGGGCGCCAACGGCGGCACAGCGCAGGGGTCGCGGTGGTCATAGTGTTCAAGCACAGTCAGGCCGACCGCGATGTCGCGCACCGAACGCGCCAGCACGCCCTCGGTGGCCGCGATCTGCAGGCACAGGGATTTTTCGGCCCCCTGGGCGGGATTGTAGCTGGGCAGACGCCCCACCGTGGGGCGCATGCCATAGATGCCGCAGGCCCCGGCGGGCAGGCGCAGGGACCCGGCCACGTCATTGCCATGGGCAATGCTGCCGATGCCGATGGCCGAGGCCACCGCAGCCCCGCCACTCGATCCGCCCGGCGACAGCGTCGCCCCCCAGGGGTTGCGGGTCTCGCCATAGAGCGCATTGCTGCTGAACCAGCGATAGGAGAAGGTCGGGATATTGGTGCGGCCCACGATGACCGCGCCGCCTTGCCGCAGATTGGCCACCGAGGCGCTGTCAGCCATGGCCATCGCGTCCTTGAAGGCGACCACACCATGGGTGGTGGCATGGCCGACCATGTCAACATTGACCTTGGTGGTGATCGGCACGCCATGCAGCGGGCCCAGCGCATCGCCGCGCGCACGGGCCGCGTCGGCGGCATCGGCGGCAGCCAGTGCCTCGGCCTCGAGCTCCTCGACCACGGCATTGACCGCCGGATTGACCGCCTGCATGCGGTCGATCACCGAACGCGTGGCCTCCCGGCTCGAAATGACGCCGGCCTTTATGGCCGTGGCCGTCGCAACAGAATCCCAGGTCCAGATTTCTCCACCCATGACGAACAGGCCTCCCGCCCAATTGTGTCCGGGACTGCACTGCGCCTGTCTGTGCGGACGCTTGGTGGCACCGAACCAAGGTTATTGACTCGGCAATATCTCAATCATATGATTTGGTCAATTGATTGGATCACCTAAACGGTGGCCACGATCCTTGGGAGGGGACATCATGACTGAGATCAACCACACCACATTTGCGCCTGCGCCGTCGCGCCGCTCGGTGCTCAAGGGCTTCGCCGCAGCCGGCGTGGCCACGGCCTTCACGCTGCGTTTCCCGGCCGTGCATGGCCAGGAGACCAGCACGCTCAAGATCGGTTGGGTGGCGGCGCTGTCCGGCCCCGGTGCGCTGTTTGGCGAGGCGACTGACTTCGTCAAAGCGCAGCTCGAAGCCCGCTTCGGTGGCGGCCTCGAAATCGCCGGCAAGACCTATTCGGTCGAAATCCTGGTGCGCGACAGCCAGAGCTCGGTCAACGTGGCCGCCCAGATCACCACCGAACTGATGACGCGCGACAAGGTGGACCTCATTGTTGCCTCTGAAGCGCTGGGCGCGGTGGCAGGTGGCCAGATGGCGGTGATCAATCGCACGCCGATCATCTCGACCCTGTTCCCCTCCGACGCCATGATCGGCGTTCGCGGCGGCCCGGAAGCCTATAGCAATGGCGGCACGCCCTGGACCTTCCACTTCCTGTTCGACACCGCCGATGTCGGTGCCGCCTATATCGGCATGTGGGAGCCGGTTCGCGCCCGGCTCAACGACACGGTGGGCACATTCTATGTGGATCAGCCGGCGGCGCAGGGCTTTGCCCATCCCCAGTTCGGCCTGCCGGCCTTTCTGGCGCAGGCCAAGTACAAGACCGTCGACGGCGGCATGTTCAAGGTGGAGACCGACGATTTCTCCAACCAGGTTGCCACCTTCCGGGATGGCAATGCCCAGATCCTGACCGGCTTCATGTTCGCCAACCACTTCGCCTCCTTCTGGCGGGCAGCTGGTCAGGGCAATTACCAGCCCGAGATCGTCACCGTCGCCGGTGCCTTCCTGTTCCCCGGTGGCATCGATGCCCTGGGCGACCGCGGCGACGGCGTCTCCACCGAGATCTGGTGGTCGCCCAAGACCCCCTTCACCTCCAGCCTGACCGGACAGACCGCGGGCGCCCTTGCCGCCGAGTGGGAATCCACCACCGGCACGCAGTGGACCCCCGTGCTCGGCTACACCCATGCCATCTGGGAAGTGGCCGTCCACGCGCTGGTCGCATCAGGCGATCCCAAGGATCGCGAAGCGGTGCGGGCGGCGCTGGCCGCCACCAATCTGGAGACCGTGGTCGGCCCGGTGGACTTCACCAATACGCCGGTGCCCGGCATCACCAAGACGCCGCTGGTCGCCGGGCAATGGCGCAAGGCCAAGTCCGGCCCCTACAAATACGACCTGCTGGTGACCCACAACGGCACCTCTGCGCCCTATGCGTTGGACGACGAGTTCAAGCTGCTGTCCGACCTGGCTTGATCGCCGTGACCGACTGGGAGCCCAGTGTGCTCCCGGTCATCCCATAGGGTGAGGAGGGGCCGGATGGTCGCAGTTCTGGACGTCGCTGACGTCTCCAAGCGCTATGGCGCAAAGCTGGTGGTCGACAAGGTAAGCCTTGCCGTTTCGACCGGCGAATGCCTGGGCATCATTGGTCCCAATGGGGCCGGCAAGACCACGCTGTTCAATCTGCTCGACGGTTCGGCCCAATCCGATTCCGGCACGGTCACGGTGGCCGGACAGGATATTTCGCGCTGGCCGCAATACCGGCGGGCCCGCATGGGGGTCGGGCGCGCCTATCAGGTGCCGCGTCCATTCACCGGGCTCACCGTCTATGAAAACGTGCTGGCAGGGATTGTGCATAGCCCCGCCGCCGGCGCGCGTCCCGGTCAGCGCGCGCTGGAGGTGCTCGAGCGCGTCGGCCTGGCCGACAAGCGCAATGTCATCGCGGCGCAATTGCCGCTGCTCGACCGCAAGCGGCTGGAACTGGCCAAGGCGGTAAGCGTGGGCAGCAAGGTGCTGCTGCTCGACGAGGTGGCCGGTGGCCTCACCGAAGGGGAGGTGCTGGACCTGGTCGAAATGGTCAAGCAGCTCAAGCGTGACCATGCGGTGCTGTGGATCGAGCATATCGCCCATGCCCTGATGGCCGCCGCCGACCGCATCCTGGTGCTGCACTTCGGCGCCAAGCTGATCGAAGGGGCGCCCCAGCAAGTCATGGCAGCGGCGGTCGTCAAGGAAGTCTATCTCGGGATATCGGTCGATGACGCTGCTGGCGCTTGAGAATGTTGACGTTTTTTATGGCGACCTGCAGGCCATTTTTGGCGTTAATTTGCATATCGATCAGGGTGAGGCGGTGGCGCTGATCGGCGCCAATGGCGCCGGCAAATCGACGCTGCTGCGCGCCATGATCGGCCTGACGGCCGCGCGTCATGGAACGGTGCGGCTGGATGGCCACGACATCACCCGCGAGCGCTGCGACCTGGTGGCGCGGCGCGGTGTCGCCATCGTGCCGGAGGGGCGACGGCTGTTTGCCTCGCTGACGGTGGAAGAGAACCTGCTGATGGGCGCCGCCCGGGCCCGGCCCGGCCCCTGGACGCTGGACGCGGTGTTCGCGCTGTTCCCGGCCATGCGGGAGTTCCGCCATCACAATGCCGCCGAGCTCTCGGGCGGCCAGCAGCAGATGGTGGCCGTCGGGCGGGCCCTGCTGACCAATCCGCGCCTGCTGCTCTGCGATGAGCTGTCCCTGGGCCTGGCGCCCAAGGTGGTGGGCGAAATCTATGCCTGTTTCGCCGGCATCCGGGCCACGGGCGTCTCCATCATCCTGGTGGAACAGGACATCGTACGGGCCCGCTCGGCATCGAACCGGCTCTATTGCCTGCTCAAGGGGCGCGTCACCCTCGAAGGGGCCTCAGACGCGGTCTCCCTTGACGCTATCAGCCAGGCCTATTTTGGGGAGCGGCGCCAATGAGCTATGTTGAAGCGGTCCTCAACGGCCTGATGGTGGGCGGCCTGTATGGCCTGTTCGGCCTGGGCCTGGCGCTGGCCTTTGGCATCATGCGCATCGTCAATATCGCGCATGGCGAGTTCGTCGTGCTCGCGGCCTATCTCGGCGTCACCCTGCTCGCCGTCACGCCCCTGCCACTGCCGGTGGTGATTGTCGTGGTCGCCATCGCCGCCTTTGCGCTGGGCTGGACCTTGCAGGCCACCATGCTCAATCGCGTGCTGGGGCCCAATCCTGTCCCCGCCATGGTGATCACCATGGGCCTGTCCATCGTGCTGCGCAATGTGCTGGTCAAGCTCTATGGCGCCAATATCCAGTCCATCGACATCGGCCCGCTGCAGACCATGGGCCTTGCCTTTGGCGGACTGTCGATTGGCCTGCTGCCGATGCTGATCTTCGCCATTGCCGTGGTGCTGTTTGTCGGGGTCAACCTGCTGCTGACCCGCACCACGATCGGCCGGGCCTTCCGCGCAGCGGCGGACGACTATGAGATCCTTGAAACCCTGGGGTTCAACCGGCGGCGCATCTACAACGCGGCGCTGGGCCTGGCCGTTGCCCTGTCGGCCGTGGCCGGACTGCTGCTGGCCATGCGCAGCTCGTTCTCTCCGTTCTCGGGCGTCGAGCGCCTGCTCATCGCCTTCGAGGTGGTGATCATTGGTGGCCTGGGGTCGCTGCGTGGTTGCTTCCTGGGAGGCCTGTTCCTGGGCGTGGTCCAGGTGGTGGGCCTCAAGCTCTATCCCAATTCCGGGCCGCTGTTCGGACACCTGGCCTTTTTCGTGGTGCTGTTGCTGCGCCAGAGCAACCTCGGTTCCTTCCTCGCCTGGGGGCGCAAATGATCACCATTCCACGGTCCAGCCTGACCGTTCCCGTCCTTGGCCTGATCGCCGTGGCGACGGCCCTTGTGCTTCTGCCGATCGACCGGCGCCTGGCCATGGAAGTGCTGCTGGTTCTGGCCATGGCGCAGGGCTGGAACCTGTTGTGCGGCTATACCGGCCTGCTGTCATTTGGTCACCACGCCTTTGTCGGGCTGGGCGCCTATGTGCTGTTCATGACGGTAAACACCACCGGGCTCGCCCCGGTCTGGAGCATCCTGGTGGCCGCGCTGGTGGCGCTGGTGGTGGCCCTGGCCATGTGGATGCTGCTGCGCAAGCTGCGCGGGCCCTATTTCTCCATCGGCATCTGGGTGCTGGCCGACAGCCTGCGCCTGCTGTTTGCGCAATGGGAATGGGTTGGCTCCTCGCGCGGCATCGTGCTCAACCCGGCCAGCATCGACGCCGCCACCTTCGCCGATATGGTGTTCTACCTGGCCCTGGGGCTGGCCTTTGTGACCCAGCTGGGCATTTTCGCCCTGCTGCGCAGCCGGAGCGGACTGGCCCTGATGGCCATCCGCGACAATGAGGCGGGCGCGGCCAGCATTGGCATCGCCGTAGCCCGCAACCAGCTTGGGGCGTTTCTGATCTCGGCGGCCATCTGCGCGGCCGCGGGCGCCATCTATTATCTGTCGGTGCTCTATGTGGACCCGAGCGGCGCCTTTGACATCGACTGGCAGATCCGCGTGCTGTTCATCGTTATCGTGGGCGGCCTGGGCAGTATCGAGGGACCCATTATCGGCATCGCCATCTATTTCGGGCTGCGCGAAGTGTTCCGCGACGCCGGCGACCTGTTCCTGATTTTCCAGGGCCTGACGGCCGTGCTGGTGCCCCTGGTCATGCCGGGCGGCATCTGGGGGCTGATCGCCGCGCGCACCGGCTGGCAGATCTTCCCCACGCGTCGCCTGGCGGATTGACCGGACGGCGGGCCATGGCGCAGACGCGTGGCGGCGGGGCAGGGGTGTTCCGTCGCCCGCCCGGCCGCCATGGCCAAGGTGAGGCTAGAGCGGCTTTTTGAGCCACTTGGCCAGCACGCCGACAATGCCCTCGCGGAACAGCAGGACGCTGGCCACGAAGATGACCCCCTGCAGCACGGTGACCCAGGCGCCGAAACCGGCGAAATAGTTCTGCATGGTCACGATCGCTGCGGCGCCCACCAGCGGCCCGAACACCGTGCCCATGCCGCCCAGCAGCGTCATCAGCACCACTTCGCCCGACATGGTCCAATAGACGTCCGTCAGCGAGGCCAGCTGGAACACGATCGCCTTGGTGGCGCCGGCCAGGCCCGCCAGGGCGGCCGACATGACAAACACGGCCAGCTTGTAGCGGTGGACCTTGTAGCCGAGCGAAATCGAGCGGGGCTCGTTGTCGCGGATGGCCTTGAGCACCTGGCCGAAGGGCGAATGAATGATGCGATAGATCAGCAGCAGCGCCCCGAACACAATGGCCAGAACCACGAAATACAGCGTGAGGTCGGCGCTGAGGTCGATCAGTCCGAACAACCGGCCGCGCGGCACGGCCTGGATGCCATCTTCGCCGCCGGTGAACGGCGCCTGCAGGGCGAAAAAGAACACCATCTGCGCGAAAGCCAGGGTCACCATGGCGAAGTATATGCCTTGCCGGCGGATCGCCAGCACGCCGATGGCCAGCCCCAGCACAGACGCCGCAGCCACGCCGAGCAGAATGGCGATCTCGGGATTGAGCCCCCAGGATTTGGCTGCATAGGCGGCCACATAGCTCGACAGGCCGAAGAAGGCCGCATGGCCAAACGACAGCAGGCCGCCAAAGCCGAGCAGCAGGTTCAGTGCACTGGCAAACAGGGCAAAGCACAGCACTTTCATCAGAAAGACCGGATAGAGCACGGCCGGCGCCAGCAGCAGCACCACCAGCAGCACGGCAAAAATCACCATGTGGTGGCGCGGCGTGCCGACGGGCAGCGCAGCGGCCTGGGAGCGATAGCCGGTTTCCGTTGGCATGGTCATCACGGGGTCCTTCCAAACAGGCCGGCAGGCTTAACAAGCAGCACGATGGCCATGATGACAAAGATCACGACCGCAGAGCCTTCGGGATAGAACACGCGCGTCAGCCCCTCGACGATGCCGAGGCCGAAACCGGTGAGGATCGCGCCCAGGATCGACCCCATGCCGCCAATCACGACCACCGCAAACACCACGATGATGAGGTCGGCGCCCATGTTGGGATTGACCGAATAGATCGGGGCGGCGAGCACGCCGGCCAGCGCCGCCAGGGCCACGCCGAAACCATAGGTCAGCGTGATCATGCGCGGCACATTGATGCCGAAAGCGCCCACCAGGGTGGGATTTTCCGTAGCGGCGCGCAAATAGGCGCCCAGCCGGGTCTTCTCGATGGCGAACCAGGTGGCAAAGCATACCACGACCGAGGCCACGACCACCCAGGCGCGATAATTGGGCAGGAACATGAAGCCGAGATTGGTGCCACCGGAGAGTTCCGCGGGAATGGAATAGGGCAGGCCCGACACGCCATATTGGTTGCGGAACAGGCCCTGGATGATCAGCGCCAGCCCGAAGGTCAGCAGCAGGCCATAGAGGTGGTCGAGATGATAGAGCCGGCTGATCATCAGACGTTCGATCACCACCCCCGTTGCGCCCACCACGATGGGCACGATCAGCAGCGCCCACCAATAGTTGATGCCCGTATAGGTCAGCAGCATCCAGGCGACGAAGGCGCCCATCATATATTGCGCGCCATGGCTGAAATTGATGATGTTGAGCAGGCCGAAGATGACAGCCAGCCCCAGGCTGAGCAGGGCATAGAATGAGCCGTTGATCAGCCCCAGCAGCAATTGGCCGAACAGGGCCTGTGGCGGTATGCCCAAAAGCTCGAACATGACAAACGGTCCCGGTGCAAGAGAAGGAAGGCGCCCCGGCAGAGCCGGAGCGCCACTGTCCTATTTGGCGATGAAGGCGCAGCCGCCGTCTGCGAGCGGGCGGAAGGCTTCGGCGGCCGGGATGGTCGCGAGCAGGGTGTAATAGTCCCAGGGGCCAGTGGATTCGGCCGGCGACTTGACCTTGAACAGGTACATGTCGTGCACCTTGCGGCCGTCCTCGCGGATCATGCCCTCGCCGAACAGCGGGTCGCTGGTGGGGGTCGACTTCATGGCCGCCATCAGGGCTTCGGTTTCCTTGCCGCCGGTGGCTTCCACCGCCTTGAGATAGTGCAGCACGCTGGCATAGACGCCGGCCTGGACCATGGTTGGCTTATTGCCGTCATTCTGCGCGGCGAAACGCTCGGACCAGGCGCGAGTCTGGTCATTGAGGTCCCAATAGAAGCTCTCGGTCAGCACCAGGCCCTGAGCGGTCTCCAGGCCAAGCGCATGGATGTCGGTGATGAAGATCAGCAGCCCCGCTAGCGCCTGGCCGGCCTGGGTGATGCCGAATTCGGCAGCCTGCTTGATGGTGTTGACGGTGTCGCCACCGGCATTGGCAAGCCCGATCACCTGCGCACCCGATGCCTGGGCCTGCAGCAGATAGGACGAGAAATCCGTGCCGGGGAAGGGGTGGCGCACTGCGCCCAGAACCTCGCCGCCAGCCGCCGTGACCACCGCCGTGGTGTCCTTTTCCAGGGCCTGCCCAAAGGCATAGTCCGCTGTGATGAAGAACCACTTGGTAAAGCCCTCGGCCACCATGGCCGAGCCGGTGCCATGGGCCAGCGCCCAGGTGTCATAGGTCCAGTGGACCGTGTTGGGCGAGCACTGCGCGCCCGTCAGGTCAGCCGAACCGGCGCCCGAGTTCATGAAGATCTTGTTCTTCTCGCGGGTGATTTCGTTGACTGCAAAGGCCGCCGACGAGGTCGGCACGTCCACGATCAGATCGACGCCATCCTGGTCATACCACTGGCGGGCAATATTGGAGGCGACGTCGGGCTTGTTCTGGTGATCGGCCGAGACGATCTCGACCGTGATGCCCTTGCCGGCGGCGTCAAAGTCCTCGACCGCCATGCGGGCGGCAATGACCGAGCCTTCGCCGGACAGGTCGGCATAGACGCCGGACCGATCGTTGAGCACGCCGATCTTGATGGCAGTTTGCGCCATGGCCGTGCCTGCCAGCAACAGGCTGGTGGCCGAGGCCAGGATAAGTGTCTTGAGTTTCATGACTGCGTTCCTCCCGATGGTGCCGATTTTCGGCTTGGTGCTAGACGCCCAGATAGGCGTGCAGCTTATTGAGATTGGCGGCGAGGTCGGCGTTGGGGATGGTGTCGATCACGCGTCCCTGCTCGACCACATAGTGCCGGTCCGCGACCGAGGCCGCGAAACGGAAGTTCTGTTCGACCAGAACAATGGTGAAGCCCTGGCTCTTGAGCAGGCTCAGGGTCCTGCCGATCTGCTGCACGATGACCGGGGCCAGGCCCTCTGTGGGTTCATCGAGCAGCAGGAATTTGGCGCCGGTCCGCAGGATGCGGCCGATGGCCAGCATCTGCTGCTCGCCGCCGGACAGCTTGGTGCCCTGGCTGGACAAGCGCTCGCGCAGATTGGGAAACATCTCGAGCACCGCCTCGCGCGTCAGCCCGCCGGGCTGGACCTGGGGCGGCAACATCAGGTTTTCCTCAACCGAGAGGCTGGAGAAGATCCCGCGCTCTTCGGGGCAGAAGGCGATGCCGGCCCGGGCAATGTGGCGCGGCTCAAGCTCGATCAGTTCACGACCGGCAAAGCGCACCGAGCCCTGGCGCTTGCCCAGAATGCCCATGATGGCCCGCAGCGTGGTGGTCTTGCCGGCGCCGTTGCGGCCGAGCAGCGTGACCACCTCGCCGGGGCGCACGTCAAAATTGATGCCATGCAGCACATGGCTTTCGTCGTACCAGCCGTTCAGATCGCGCACCGCCAGCAGGCTGTCAGCGCCTGCCGTGCTCATGGCCATAGCCTCACTCATGGCCCGCTCCAATATAGGCTTCGATGACGCGCGGGTCCTTGGACACCGCCTCATAGGCCCCCTCGGCCAGCACTTGGCCCCGCGCCAGCACGGTGATGCGGTCAGACAGGTCGGCGACGACGGACAGATTGTGTTCCACCATCAGTATGGTGCGGTTGGCCGAGATCTTGCGGATCAGCGCCGAGATGCGCGCGACGTCTTCCTGCGCCATGCCGGCCATGGGTTCGTCCAGCAGCAGCATTTCGGGCTCCAGCGCCAAAGTGGTGGCGATCTCCAGCGCCCGCTTGCGGCCATAGCTCAGCTCGCCAGCCGTCTCCCGGGTGAAGTCGGAAAGCCCGACCTCGTCGATGCGCGCCAGGGCTTCGGCGTCGAGCTGGTGCAGCACCGTCTGGCTGCGCCAGAAGTCGAAGCTGTCGCCGCGCCGCCGCTGCAGGGCGATGCGCACATTTTCCAGCACTGTGAGCTTTGGAAACACCGCCGAAATCTGAAACGAGCGCACCAGGCCCAGCCGGGCGATGGCCGCCGCGGGCATGCGGGTAATGTCGCGCCCATTGAGCTCGATCGTGCCGGCGCTGGGCTGCAGGAACTTGGTCAGCAGGTTAAAGCAGGTGGTCTTGCCGGCGCCATTGGGGCCGATCAGCGCGTGAATGGTGCCGCGGTGGACATCGAGATCAACCCCGTTGACCGCCACAAAGCCGGCAAAGCGCTTGGTCAGGCCGCGGGCGGAGAGAATGACATCGGGCATCGACGCGTCCTGGCTGGTGGCTGCTGCACTCATTTGGCGGTCCACCCGCCGTCGATGGAAATGGCCGAACCGGTAATCGAGCGCGCCATGTCGCCGCACAGATAGGCGGCCAGTGCAGCGATCTCTTCGGGCTGCACGAACTGCCGTGTCGGTTGCGGCGCCAGCATCACTTCACGCACCACCTGCTCCTCGCTCATGCCGTGGACCCGGGCCTGGTCGGCGATCTGTGCCGCGACCAGGGGCGTCCAGACATAGCCCGGGCAGATGGCATTGACCGTGACACCCTTTTCCGCAGCCTCCAGCGCCACCGCCTTGGTGAGGCCGACCACGCCATGCTTGGTGGCAACATAGGCCGATTTGAACGGGGAGGCGCGCAGCCCGTGTGCCGAGGCAACGTTGATGATGCGGCCCCAGCCGCGACCCGTCATGCCGGGCAGCGCCGCCCTGATGGTGTGAAAGGCCGAATCCAGACTCACGGCCACGATCCGGTCCCAGTCGGCCGGCGGCAGGTCCTCGATCGGCGCCACCTTCTGGATGCCGGCATTGTTGACCAGCACATCGAGCTGACCGAAGGCGGAGACCACATCGCCCACCAGATCATAGCCGCCGCCGCTGAGCGACAGATCGGCCTGGAAATAGCGGACACTGGCGCCATAGCCGGTCAGGGCGCTCAAGGCGTCGGCGACGTCGGCTTCCGCCTCGAAGCTGTTGATCGCCACGTCATAGCCCATCGCCGCAAACTTGCTGGCGATCGACAGGCCAATACCGCTCGTTGAGCCGGTGACCAATGCCACACGCTTTTCCGTCATGCTCCACCCTGTTGCGGACCTCATGATGGGCCCGGTCTTTTGCCATGAGCCTATCAAGTTCCGTGCCAAGTCCAGAACACCGGGTTTGCCGGGGCTTTTCGCACCGGCCGCGTCGGCGCGCCTGTGCGGCGGACACGACACTGTCCGGTTTTCCGGACAGACTACAGGGCGATATTGTAGCGCCGGAGCTTCTCGTAGAACTGCGAGCGCGACACGCCCAGGCGCAGGGCCGCCGCCGATTTCTGCCCGCCTGTGGCCTCAAGCGCATCCAGGATCGCCTGCCGCTCGGTATCGGCCACAGCTGTAGCAAGGCCCTGGAGCGGTCCGCCGGACCGCGCCACGCCGGGTGGCAGCGCCCGGGCGATCACGGCTGCATCCATGACTTCGCTGGGCGCGAGAGCCGCTGCCCGTTCCAGCACATTGCGCAGCTCGCGCACATTGCCCGGCCAGGAATGGGCCTGCAGCAGGGACACCGCTTGCGGCGTCAGCACCCAGCCGCGCTGATCGGCAGCGCGCATGGTCTGCTCGAGCAGGGTTTCGCACAGCAGCGCCATGTCCTCGCGCCGCTCGCGCAACGGCGGCACATGCACGGTCAGTACGGCCACGCGATAGTAGAGATCGGCGCGAAAGCTCTTGTCGGCGATCTTGGCCTCGAGGTCCTGCGAGGTTGCCGCAATGATGCGGACATCGATTTTCTTGACCGTATTGGAGCCCAGCGCCTCGATCTCGCCTTCCTGCAGCACCCGCAGGAACTTGGCCTGGATGCCCAGCGGCATGTCGCCGATTTCATCGAGGAACAGCGTGCCGCCATGCGCCAGCTCGAACTTGCCTTGCCGCGCCTTGCGGTCAGCACCGGTATAGGCGCCGGGCGTCACGCCAAAGAACTCGGCCTCCAGCAGCGCCTCGGGCACGGCGGCCATGTTCACCGCCACGAAGGGGCCGTCGGCCCGGTCCGACTGCTGGTGAATGGCATGGGCCAGCAATTCCTTGCCGGTGCCGGTCTCGCCCAGGATAAGCGCCGCCCCGTCGCGCAGCGCAAAGCGCCGCACCATGGCCTTGAGCTCCCGCACCGCCTCGCTCTGGCCGACAAAGCTCGACAGCGAATATTTGGTCTGCCGCTCCCGGGTCAACGCCGCCTGCGCACGGGTCAGCTGCTTCTGCAGCGCCTCGAACTTGTCGAGCATGGGCGCCAGATAGTCGACATTGTCATAGAACACAAAGCCGATGGCGCCTTCGACGGCGCCCGAACTGTCCTTGAGCGGAATGCGGCAGACCACGAACTGGCGGTCATCGAAATTCATGATGTCGAGCAGGATCGGTCGCCCGGTCTCCACCACGCGGCGCAGCAGCGAATGAGGGATGACATCCTCCACCGGCAGGCCGATCGGATCGAATGTGGGCGCCAGCTTGAGCAGTTCGCGATAGCGCTTGTCCATCCAGGTGATGCGCGTCTGCGCATCCACGATGATGGCGCCTTCGAAGAAGTCGCGCAGTAGGCTGAACGCGCCGACCGCCTCTTCGATACTGGCCAGGCCATTGGCGGCCGGCCAGCGTTCGGTCGTCGGTGTCATTGCCATGCCCGGCCTCGCTTGCTTGGAACCGCGAGTCTAGTGCCCGCAGACGGGCAGGGCAACGGCATCACGTTGGCGATGCGGACGCGGCGAAGTCGCTCCGGCGCCAGACCAGAAGGCCGATGGCGACGACCCAAAAGCAGCCGGCCCCGATCGCGGCAGCGGCCACGCCCGTCGCGCCGTCGGCAAAGCCCGAAGGCAGCAACATGGCAGACGCCGTAATGGTCAGGTGATAAAGGACCGCAAGGAGCAGGTTGCCGCCGGTCCGGTTCCACAGCCAGGCCATGATGATGGCATGCGCGGTCAGGACAATGGGACCATTGAGCAAGAAGGCCGCGATGAACCAGTCGCCATAGGCCTTGAGCGCAATATAGTCGGCCGGAAGATGCCACAGCCCCCAGATCGCGCCGATCACCAGCGCGGCGGGGACAGTGCCCAGTCGGGACTGCAGCCGCGGGAGCAGAAAGCCGCGCCAGCCGATCTCCTCGCCCAGGGCGGCCATCAGCGGCCAGATCGCCAGGACGGCCAGGAGGGGGCCGATGTCATTGAGCCGGTTACCGCCGATGGTCATGGCCTGAAGCGCAGCGATCACCAGTGTGACGGTCGGCACAGTCAGCAGGGCGAAACCATACCAGACGGGCTGCACGCGCCAGCGCACCAGGGGTGCCAGCAACCGGGCGATGCCGGACCGGCCCCCCAGCGCCCAGGCGACCGCAATGGCCGCCAGGGAAGGGGCCAATCCGCCAAGGATGGCTGAGACGAGGAAGAACGGCGACAGCGCGAGGCCGCCTGGCGGCATGGCGACAACCCAATAGCCCCAGAGCAGCCATGCCCACAGGAAAGTACCGGCGAGAAACGCCGTGACCGGTGCCCGCGCCGCCCATGCGAGCATGCCGGACCTGTGGTCGAGCGCTGATTTGGCCATTTGTGCAAATCCCCGGATCAGCGGCCGCAAAGCTTTATGACGCTTGCGGCGGCGCCGCCTTGGGCACGCTGCCGCGAACGCGGTCGAGGTAGTGTTGCCGCTCCTCTGGTGTCGTGTCCTTGATCCGGTCCAGCCGCATGACCTTGACCGGCTTGACGCCGCAGAACTGCAGCGTGGCATATTTGACCGTGCCCAGATCGCTGTTGCGATAGGCGATGAAGGTCCACAGTCGCGGCGCGTCCGATGTGGTGATGACCTGGGCCGAGCGGCCGGTCAGCAGCCCATCCCACATTGGATCGTCCTGGTGGTAGCGATAGGCAAAGCCGGAGTAGAGCGCGCGATCAAAAAAGCCCTTGAGCAGGGACGGAACCGAGCCCCACCAGATGGGATAGATGATCACCCAGTGATCACACCAGGTGATGTTCTGCTGGGCCGTCACCAGATCGGGCTCAAGGTCCTGGACGGTCTTGTAGCCATGCCAGAGGATCGGGTCGAACGCCATGTCGCCAAGGTTCTGCCGGCGCACCTCATGCCCGGCCTGTTTGGCCTGCGCCTCATAGGCATCGGCCAGGGCGCCGTTGAAGCTGGCGGTGTCCGGGTGTCCCAACAGCAGGTAGATGCGCATCTGGTTGTCCAAGCTCCTGGCGGTGCGGATGCAGGAGCCTAGCACCGCCGGACAATGGCGGGTTGACGCAGGTCAATCGCCACCATTTCCGTCGTGCGCAGGGCCGATCCCGCGCCCGGGGCGCATGTGGCACGGCCGGGCCTATTGCAGCAGAAACAGCACGGCGCGCGTCACCTGACATTCGACCGTCTGGCGATTGGGGCGATCGCCGTGGGGCGCGGGGACGTGCGCCAGATGGGCGACACGGACCTGGCGCGGGCCGCCGGGTCTGTGCTCGCGCGATGACTTTCGGATGTTCAGGGTCGATCGGATCGAGGGCCTCTCCAGCACAGGCGCCAGTTTTCGCCCGCGGGGCGCCAGCCTCCTGCGGGAATACTTGGAAAGGCTCAGCGCGCTATAGCGCCAGTGATCGGCGCGCGTACGGCAGTATTGGCGTTATGCAGGGTGGGACAGCCGGTGGGACCTGACACCCCATTCCCAGCGGCCTCAGCCGAAATCGCAGTTTGTTCTGGTTTGACCAAAATTCAGGGTTGCGCGAAATCCCGGGCTTCTCTATGTCTCCGCGCAGTCGGGGCGTAGCGCAGCCTGGTAGCGCATTTGTCTGGGGGACAAAGGGTCGTGGGTTCGAATCCCGCCGCTCCGACCATTCATCCAAAACCTGCTGAACTGCTGGCCGGGGGCGATTGCCTTCGGGCTGGCTGGACTATGCCGTGATGCTGCTGAGCGCCCAAGATATCGCCGCTGCGCTTGCGCTCTGGCCCGAACTGACCGGCGGCACCGCCGAACTGGTCAATCACTCGGAAAACCACACCTTCCGCATCGATACCCCCGGCGGCCGGCGCTATAGCCTGCGCGTGCATCGGCGCGGTTATCAGTCCGTGCCGGCCATCGTCAGCGAACTCAACTGGCTGACGGCGCTGGCCCGCGACACCGATCTGCCGGTGGCCCAGCCGATCCCCGGGTACGATGGCGCGCTGCTGCAGACCTTTGCGACGCCCGATGGCGGCGAACGCCTCGCCGTGCTGTTCCCCTTCTTGCCGGGCAGCGAGCCTGATGGGGCAGGGCGGCTCGATGATCTCTTTTTGACGCTGGGGCGCTATGCGGCACTGCTGCATGGTCACGCGCGGGCCTGGACGCGCCCGGCCGGCTTCGAACGCCCAACCTGGCAGGCGCAGTCGATTCTGGCGCCCGACGGGCTCTGGGGCGACTGGCGGCTTTCGCCCGATGTGGATGCCCAGAGCCGTGTCGTGCTCGAATCGCTCTCGACAGTCCTGACCGGACGGCTCGCGGCCTATGGCACGGGAGCTGACCGCTTCGGGCTGATCCATGCCGACATGCGGCTGGGTAATCTGCTGGTCGATGGCGATCACGTCACGCTGATCGATTTTGACGACTGCGGCTTCTGCTGGTTCGCCTATGACTTTGCCGCCGCCATCTCCTTCCATGAGACGCGCGCGGACATGCCGGCGCTGCGGGCGGCCTGGTGCGCGGGCTATGCCAGCGTGCCCGGCGCGGTGCCGCCTCCCGCCGAGGTGCTGGACGCCATGGTCATGCTGCGGCGCATGGCACTCCTGGCCTGGATCGCTTCGCATGGCGAGACGGCGCTGGCCCAGACCCATCGCCCCGGCTTTGCCGCGGGCACGCTGGATCTGGCGCAGCGCTTTTTGCGCGGCCGCATCTGGCCGGACTAGATCAGCAGTTTTGGCGCAGAATTGGGGACGCGCGGCGCCATGTTGATGGCGCTGGCGATGCCCCAGATCAACCCGACGATCAGGAAATAATGCCGCCAGTGATCGGTGTCGATAATGGCCGATTCCCCCACCAGCATGGTGAACGTCGCCATCAGCGGGATCATGATTAGCCGGTATCGCGTCGGCTTGAACAGCGCCTTTGTGCCGCGCCACAGCGTCAGGATCACCAGCAGATAATACATCGCCCCGCCGCCCCAGCCATAGACGTGCAGCACCGAGACATAGACATTGTGCGGCTCCTCGATGACGCGCAAATTGCGGAACTCATGCGGCCCGATGCCCAGCGGATTGTCTAGTGCCAGCTCGAAGGCATAGCCCTGGCGCCCAAAGCGGCCAGTGTCGCCCGTGTCATAGTTCTGGCTGGCGGCCCGCACTTCGAACAGGTTCGCCACCGCGGGAATGCTGAGCAGCCCCGCAATGGCCGCCATCAGCATGCCGGCGCCCAAGAGCGACATGATCATGATGCGCACCTTGTCGCGCGCCTGCGATTCCAGCCAGAAGCACAGCGCCAGAACTATGCCTGACGACAGGGCGAAATGCCCCCAGGCGGCGCGCGAGAAGCTGACGAAAACGCCGACGAACAGCGCCATATAGATCAGCCCGGCGATGATCTGCACCCTGCCGCGGCCGAGCAGGATGCGCTGCAGCGCGAACATGGCCGGCAGGATCAGGAACGGCCCGAACACATTGGGATCGTTGAAGGCGGCGCGGGCGCGGCCATAGATGACGAACACGTCGCCCCCCGGCATCAGACGCAGATAGGCCAGGGTGCCAACCACGGCGCTGAGCACGGCCACGGCGGTATAGGCATTCATCACCAGCCGCATGCGCCGCTCGGTGGCCTCGGCGACATAATTGGCGATGAAATAGCTCGTCAGCATCAAAAAGACGGTGACGACGGAAAAGATCAGCGCATCGCTGATTGCGGTGAATTTGACCTGGAAACAGGCGATCAGCGCAAAGGGGATGAAGGCGATCATGATGGCCAACAGGCCATAGGTCGAGCGGTAGATGCCCATGCCGGCGACAAAGGCCAGCGGCAGCACGGCCATGAACACCAGCTCATAGGGGGCCGGTTCGACGAACACCATGCCGCCGCTGAAGATCCAGAGGCCCACCATGAAATCGAGCAGGCGCATCGCGCGGTCGCGCACGACGGCAAGGCCGAGCCCTGGGGGCCCGGCCATCACCCGGTCATCGATGCGCCCTGCATCGGTCAATAGGCATTCTCGTTCTTGGACAGCAGCGACACCGGCGTCATCAGCACGATGTAGAGGTCGAACAGGATTGACCAGTGCTCGATGTAATAGAGATCGTGGTTCACGCGCTGCATGATCTTGTCGATGGTGTCGGTCTCGCCGCGCCAGCCATTGATCTGGGCCCAGCCGGTCATGCCCGGGCGCACGCGGTGGCGGGCGAAATAGCCTTCGACAGCGTCGTAATAGAGCTTGTTGTCGGCCTTGGCCTGCAGCGCATGCGGGCGGGGGCCCACGATGGACAGCTCGCCCTTGAGCACGTTGAACAGCTGCGGCAGCTCGTCGATCGAGGTCTTGCGGATGAACTTGCCCACGCGGGTGACGCGCGGATCATCCTTGGTCACCAGCTTGGCCGCCGTGGCGTCGGCCATGTCGGTGCGCATGGAGCGGAACTTGTAGATCTTGATCAGCTCATTGTTAAAGCCGTGCCGGTTCTGGCGGAAGAACACCGGGCCCTTGCTCTCGAGCTTGATGGCAATGGCGGTGACCAGCATGACCGGGCTCAGCAGCACCAGCGCCACAATGGCGACGATCTTGTCGAACACCCATTTGAAGACGCGGTTCCAGTCCGAAATCGGCCGGTCGGCCATGTCGAACACGGCCAGGTCCCCGACATAGGAATAGGCGCGGTTGGTGAACTTGAGCTTGCTCATATGGGCGGAAAGACGGATGTCGACCGGCAGCACCCAGAGCTGGGTCAGCATGTCGAGCACGCGCTTTTCGGCCGACAGCGGCATGGAGACAATGACCAGGTCCACCGGCGTGCGGCGGGCGAACTCGATCAGATCGGCCACCTTGCCCAGCTTGGGATAGCCCGCCACGCTTTCCGGCGAGCGCGCATCATAGCGGTCATCAAACAGGCCGAGCAGGGTGATGTCATTGCTGGCGCTAGTGCGCACCTGCTCGATCAGGGTCTCGGCATCCTTGCCGCCGCCCACGATCACGGTGCGGCGGCGCAGGCGGCCGAGCTGGGTCCAGCGGTTGACCAGGCCGCGCAGCGCCAAGCGATAGGCCACCAGCAGCACGGCGCCACCGACGGCCCAGCTGGCCAGCCAGACACGCGAGAACAGATCGCCGGCCTTGAAGAAGAAGATGCTGACGGCCAGCAGCGTCATCACCAGTAGCCAGGCCACGAGCACGCGGCCGACCTGGCTGAACACCGTGCGATAGGCCGTGATGCGATGGGTGCGGCCGGCGTTGAACAGCACATTGGCCAACAGGCACGAGGCCAGGATCACCGGCACATAAAAGGTCGGATGGCCCAGCTCGACATAGAACTCATAGATGCCATAGCCGAGGGCCGCCAGCAGCAAGGCTTCCACGACCTGGGCAATGCCCACCACCACGGCGCCCGAGACAGTGGTTTCCACAGGGGTGGCAATGATGGCCTCGGCTTCCGGCGACAGCGCGCGGCCGGAGTCGCCGGCGGCCGTCTGCTTGGAAACATGGTCGAGAACGGCTTGCTTGGGATCGACGCGAAACATGCAACACAACCGGTACAATACGTTGGCCCGTATTGTCCGTCCAAGGCGTTTAAACTCAGTGAAGGGGCGTTAGCGTGATGTCTGCATCAGCGACAGATAAAGCGCCTCGATATCGCCGGCCATGCGCTCGAGCGAGAAATGCGCCTGCACATGCGCCAGCCGCTCCACCATCTCGGCCTGGGCACGTGCCGGATCGTCCAAAGTCGCCTGCATGGCGGCCCGCAGCGCCGCGGCATCGCCGGCCGGCACCAGACTGGCGGCCGTGCTGCCGAAAATCTCGGGAATGCCGCCCACGCGGGTGGAGATCACCGGCAATTGCGCAGCGGCGGACTCCAGCACGATATAGGGCAGGGATTCGGCCAGTGAAGGCACCACGGCAACGCGCCCCCGGGCAAAGCCCTGCCGCGCCGGCTGGGCATGCAGCATTTCGACCTGGTTGGCGAGGCCGAGCGCAGCGATCTGGGCCACCAGAGCGTCGTGCCGGTCGCCATCGCCGACCATCACCAGCCGCGCCGGCGTGCCATCGGGGCGGGTGACCCCGACCAGGGCATCGATCAGCACATGCACGCCCTTGAGTTCGCGCAATTCGCCGACGAAGACGAAATCGGCCGCATCCGGCGCGGGCGGCACGGGGATGAACTCACTGGCACCCAGCCCGTTGTGGATCACGGCCGTGGGGCAGTTGGGTTCGCCAATCAGCGCCGCATAGGTGGCCTTGGCATAGGCGCTTTCAAAGACGATGGCGCCGGTCTGTGCCATCAGCCAACGCTCGAGCACATGAAAGATGCGGCCCGAGGTCGAGGATTTGGCGAAATGCAGCACGCCACCATGCGGGGTATAGACAGCCACTGCCTTGCCGCCGCCCAGTCGGGCCAGCCGCGCATAGAAGCCGCCCTTGGCGCCATGGCCGTGCAACACGTCGATATTGAGTTTCTGGGCCAGTCGGCGCACGCCAAAGGGCGTGGTCAGATCGCCGGCGCCCAGCACACGCGGCATGGCAAAGCTATGCACGCCCAGCTTGGCATAAGGCGTCAGGCCCTTGAGCAGCGTCTCGGTCTGGGAATCATTGGCGAGACTATCGACGACGAGGCCAATCTCATGCCCCTGGGCATCGAGCCAGCGGGTGAGGTCGGCCACATGGCGGAACAACCCGCCCACGGGCGCCCGCATGACCTGCAGGATACGCAGCTTGCGCGGGGCCATCGTCGTCTCCGTCAGAACCAGCGTTCGCCCACCACGATGGTGTCGCCGGGGGCAATGGGGAAGTCCAGGTTCACCGACTGGCGCACCATGCGGCCGGCCTGGCGGCGATAGACCTGCGCGCCGCCCTTGTCGGCCGTCTCGGTATAGCCGCCGGCAGCACTGATCGCCGCCCGTATCGTCATGCCATAGCCATATTGGAACTGGCCGGCGTTCTTGATCTCGCCCTGGATGAAGAAGGGACGATATTCGGCCACCTCAACGGCAACGTCGGGGTTGCGCATATAGCCATTGGCCAGGGCCGCAGCGATATTGCCGGCAGCCTGCTTGGTGGTCGCGCCGCGCACCTGCACTGGGCCGACCAGCGGGAAGGCGACGGCGCCGCTATCGTCAATGCGATAGGTGTCGGTCAGTTCCGCATCGCCATAGACGGTCACCTTCACCGTGTCGCCGGTGTCGAGCTGATAGGGCGGGGCCACATCGATGGCGCGGGAAACTGGACGCGGCGTCGCGCAGGCCGTCAGCGGCAGCACAAGGGCAAGCGTAATGAGGGTGAGCCAGCGCATGGGACGACCGTGGTGTTTTTGCTGCCCGCACTGTTGCCCGTTTGTGGTTAACAAACCCCTTCCTGCACCCCCGAAATATTGCCGGATGCAAGGCGCTTAACGGTTTGCTTACCACGCCAAGACCATAAAGGAGCCCAAGTTTCAGGGGGTTCGCTATGACCTATGAGTCGCCGGCGGTGCGCGATGCGCGCATAGATGTGTCGGCCGTGTTGGGCGCCGTGATTGCGCGCCTGCCGCGGATCATCATCGTGACGCTGGTGCTGCTTGCCCTGGCCTTTGTGGCCATGATGTTCCTGCCAAGGCTCTATGAATCCTCAGCCTCGATCCTCGTGGAGTCGCGCAGCAACGTCTATACTCGTGCCGCCAACGAGCAGGCGCCCACCAGCAATGGCAATGAGACAGGCGTCGTCTCCAGCCAGATCGAGCTGATCAAGTCGCGCGACACCCTGCTCAAGGTTATTGACCAGCTCGATCTGCGTTCGGTGCCCGAGTTCAATGGTTCGGGCGGCGGCGGCTTTTCGCCCATCGCCATGATTTCGAGTTTGTTGGGTCGCAAGGCGACGCCGGTGAGCATCGACGAGACCGTGCTCGACAATCTGCTGGGCCGCATGACGGTGATCCAGGAGCGCGACTCGCGCATCATCTCGGTGCTGGTGCGTTCGCAGGATCCGCAGCTGGCCGCCGACATCGCCAATGCCGTGGCCTATGCCCATGTGACCCGCCGCGCCCAGCTGTCGATCTCCGACACCGCCGAAGCCTCGGGCTGGCTGCTCGACGAAATCGGTCGCCTGCGCGTTTCGGTCAAGGAAGCCGAGACCGCCGTTGCCAATTACAAGGTCAGCAATGACCTGTTCACCGGTCCCAACAACACCAGCCTGGTCGACCAGCAGCTGTCCACCATCGCCGGACAGATCAATGCCGCCCAGGAGCGCCGCAACCAGGCCGCCTCGCGCGCCGCACTGATCCGCGGCATGCTCGATCGCGGCCAGTCCATCGAGGGCGTCTCCGATGTCCGCGATTCTGCCGTCATCCAGAACCTGAGCGAAGAAAAGGCCCGTCTGCGCTCGGAAAAGGCGCAGAAGGCCGCAACACTGCTGCCCAGCCACCCCACCATGCGCGCCATCACCGCGCAGATCGAAGAACTCGACGCCCAGATATCAGCCGAAGGGCGGCGCGTCGCCGATGCGCTGGAAGCCGAAGCCCAGATCGAGGGCGATCTGCAGGCCTCGCTCGAGGCAGATCTGACCCGCACCAAGACCTCGGCCTCGACGGCCACCCAGGACGGCGTGACGCTCGACGGGCTGCAGCGCGAGGCCAAGGCCCAGCGCGACCTGCTCGAAGCCTATCTGCTGCGCTACAACGAAGCCTTCTCCAAGACCGAAACCAATTCAGCACTGCCCGACGTGCGTGTGGTCAGCGAAGCTGCGCCCTCGGTCGTGCCGGCCTCGCCCAAGACGCAGATGATCCTGCTGGCCGTTGGCATTGTTGCCCTGGCGGGCCAGATCGGCCTGATCGTCTTCAGCGAACTGATCTCCGGCCGCGCCATCGTCCCGGCCGCCGAGCCGCAGCGCAATCTCGACGAGCTGGATGCTCAGCCCTTCTCGGAAGCCGAGCTGGAGCCCGAACAGCGCTGGGAAGAACCGGCGGTCGCAGAGGCTGCGTCCGAGGCGCTGTCCGAGCCGGTGGCGGAGACAGCCTATCTCGCGCCTGTGGTGGCGCCCGAGGTGACCTTGCCGCCTGAGTCGGACGCCGCTGTCGCGCTGGAGCAAGACCCGATCATGGCCGTTGCTGACGATCAGCTAGAAAGCGCCTCCGAGGCCAAGGCCACCATCAAGGCGCTGGTCAGTGAACTTGCTCGCCCGGTCAACGTGCAGGACGCGACGCCGGTGGCCGCCATGCAGCGCCCCGAGCCTTCTGTCGCCGCCCCTCCGCGCCGTCCGGTGGAACCGGCCGCGCCCGTGTCGAAGCCGCGCCTTGCCGGGCTGATCTCCAAGGACGACCTGGCGTCTGACCTCATGCTGGGCCGTACCCATCTGGTGGTGCTGGCCGCGCACAATGCCAATGCCGATTGTGAGGCGCTGGCCGAGCAGCTGGTGGGCGACGCCCTGGGCCGTGGCCTTAGCGTGGCACTGGTCGATGCCGGCAGCGCCCGGCCGAGCGCCGAACTGGGCTTGACGGACCTCAGCACCGATGCCGCCAGCTTTGGCGATGTGGTGCATAAGTCGGCCGACAACAGCTTTGCCGAGATTCCCTGGGGCAGGGGGCGCGCCATTGCCCGCCACTCCTCCAAGCCCTTCACGCTGATTGAAGCGCTGGGCGACATCTATGAAGTGGTCGTGCTCAAGACTGGCAAGGTGGGGCTCGCCTCGACGCTCCCGCTGTTCCAGGGGCTCGATGGCCGCGTCGTGCTGATCGCCGGGCCCAAGGACGACCTGCAGGACGTCAGCGACACACGCGAGCAGCTCTATGACGCCGGCTTTGCGGCCGTCGAAATCGCCGCGCTCGACTCGCGCGTCGCGGCCTGATCCGGCCATGTCGGTAAAATATGCCGTCATCCGGGCCATGTTCGAGGCCCTCTGGCTGTCCCGCCTGCCGGGGCTGCTGCGGGCGCTGTCGTCGTCGCGTGGCGTGATCTTTACGCTGCACCGCGTGCTGCCGGAGGCACCGGCCGAGTTCTCGCCCAATGCGATCCTCCAGGTGCGGCCGGATTTTCTGGCCTATGTCATCGAGCGCATGGGGGAACTCGATATCGACATCGTCAGCCTCGACGAGGCCATCGAGCGCCTGGCGGCGCCCAAGCGCGGGCGGCCCTTCGTGGTGCTGACCTTTGACGATGCCTATAAGGACAATCTGGTCTATGCGCTGCCCATCCTGCGCGAGCATCAGGCGCCGTTCACCCTCTATGTGCCCACCGCCTATATTGATGGGGTGGGGGAGCTGTGGTGGCAGGCCATCGAGGACATCATTGCCCGCCAGCAGGCCATCGGCATCGAAAGCGGTGGCGACACCGACTATGTCGACACCCGCACGCTGCGCGAGAAGCACGAGGCCTTCAACCAGCTCTATTGGCAGATGCGCAGCATGCCCGAGCCGGACCGTATTGTGCTGCTGCACAGCTTTGCCGCCGCCTATGGCTATGATATCGGCCAGCAGTGCCGCAGCCTGATCATGGACTGGAGTGAGCTCGCCACCTTCGCCCGTGAGCCGCTCTGCACCATCGGCGCGCATACGGTGCATCACTATGAACTGGCCAAGCTCCCGCTCGATCAGGCCCGCAGCGAGATCGAGCAGTCGGCCGACATCCTGCTTGCCCAGTTCGGCAAGCGGCCGCAGCATCTGTCCTATCCACTGGGTGGGCCGCTGTCGGCCGGGGAACGCGAATTCGGCCTGGCGCAGGAGCTCGGCTTTGCCTCAGCGGTGACCACACGCCCGGGCGGGCTCTATCCGCACCACAGCGAATCCCTGCATGCCCTGCCGCGCGTCTCGCTCAACGGCTACTTTCAGTCGCGCCGCTATGTCGATGTTTTCTCAAGCGGAGCGATCTTTACGCTCATGGGCCGTTTCACCGGCTAGCTGCGGCCGAGAACGCTGGTGGCGATGAAGATGGCATAGGCGACGCCTCCGGCCAGGGCCAGGCCATTGGCCCAGTGTGGCGGCAGCGGCGTGATGCGCGCCATGGCCAGAGCCGCCAGGGCAAGCAGCAGCCAGCACAGGCTGTGGAGCCAGCGCAGCACCCACCAGCGCAGGCCGACAGCGCCGCCGCTGGTATCGACCACCACATAAATGGCCGCGATCACCAGGGCCAGCACCGCCAGCACGGACCAGGGCACGCCCCACAGGCGCTCGGCAAACAACCTAGTCACGACGGGGCTCGTCGGGCCGCGCCATCCAGCGGATGATGCGCATGGCCGGATAGAGCCAGCCCATGCCGGCGACGATGAAATAGGGCATCAGCACCCAGATCGGCAGGCCCGGCGGAAACGCCAGATAGACCGAGGTGAAGATCGAGAGCCAGGCGACGATGGACCCCAGGATGAGGAACACGCCGATCAACTTGCGGTTACGCTGAGTCATGTGCGGCATCGCGGCTATTGCGGGACAGGGAGTTGCGGCATACCACTCCGGCTCGCCCTCCGACACCGGGAAAATGCCGTGACCACCGTTCACAATGCCGCACTGAGCCAGACCCAATATGCCAGCGACCGGCTGCGCCCGGTGCGCATCTGGCTCTATGCCATGGCCGCTTTCGTGCTGGTGATGGTGGTGGTGGGCGGCATTACACGGCTGACGGAGTCTGGCCTCTCGATCACCAGCTGGAAGCCGATCTCCGGCATTATCCCGCCGCTGAACGACGCCGATTGGGCCGCCGAATTCGACGCCTATAAGCAGATCCCGCAATACCAGGTGAACAACAGCTGGATGAGCGTGGATGACTTCAAGGTCATCTTCTTCTGGGAATATATCCATCGCCTGCTCGGGCGCCTCTTGGGCGTGGTGTTCATCGTGCCGTTCCTGGTGTTCCTGGCGCAGAAGCGCTTCACGCCGCGCCTGGCCATGCCGCTGTTCGGCCTGTTCCTGCTGGGCGGCTTCCAGGGCCTTCTGGGCTGGTGGATGGTCTCCTCGGGTCTGAGCGAACTGACCTCGGTGTCGCAATATCGCCTGGCTGCGCATTTGACGGCGGCCTCGCTGCTGTTCATCGCGCTGGTCTATGTGCCGCGCTCGCTTGAGCCGGGCCGGGTGAGTGATCCGGCGGCGGGCAACAATATCGGCTGGGCCGGGCTG
The DNA here is from genome assembly GCF_005222805.1 of Devosia sp. FKR38. Lineage (GTDB taxonomy): Bacteria > Pseudomonadota > Alphaproteobacteria > Rhizobiales > Devosiaceae > Devosia. The sequence goes on from NZ_STGC01000005.1 coordinate 928,251, forward strand.
CTGCTGGCGCTGATCGTGCTGCAGATTGCGGCGGGGGCCTTTGTCGCCGGCCTCGACGCCGGCATGGGCTACAACACCTGGCCGCTGATGGATGGCGCGCTGGTGCCCGAGGGTCTGGGCGTGATGCAGCCCTGGTGGAAGAACCTGTTCGAAAATGCCCTGACGGTGCAGTTCATTCATCGCACCATTGCCTATGTCATTGTCGCCTATGTTGCCGTGATGCTGTGGCAGCAGCGCAGCGCCGGCGGCTATTCGGGCGTGCACGGCTGGCTGCCGCGGCTGGCCATTCTGGTGCTGCTGCAGGCGGTGCTGGGCATTGGCACGCTGCTGATGCACGTGCCGATCTCCCTGGCGGTCGGCCACCAGGCGCTGGCCTTCATGCTGGCAGGCGTCACTGTGGCCTATCTGGCCGACCTGCGCCGCGCCGCTCGCATCGGTGGCTGAGGAGGGGCTCAAGTTGCGGTAGTATAATACCGTATCTGTAACACCTTGATTTTGTTGGTGAAAATCTATCCTCTTGACGGGGCGGGGATTCCCCCCTACACGAGCCGCCGAACACGCCGTTTTCGCCTGTGCGAAGGCTGGCAACCCCAAGAATCTAGGGAATTCAAGCATGAGCACTTACTCGGCAAAACCGAGCGAGATCGAAAAGAAGTGGATCCTGATCGACGCCGAAGGCCTCGTCGTGGGTCGCGTGGCTTCGATCATCGCTTCGCGTCTGCGCGGCAAGCATAAGCCGACCTTCACCCCCCACATGGACATGGGCGACAACATCGTTGTCATCAATGCCGACAAGGTGAAGCTGACCGGCCGCAAGCTGGACCAGCACAAGTTCTACTGGCACACCGGTTTCCCCGGCGGCATCAAGGACCGTTCGGCCCGCGAAATCCTGGAAGGCCGTTTCCCCGAGCGCGTGCTCGAGAACGCCGTGCGTCGCATGATGCCGGGCGGCCCGCTGACCCGCGCCCAGCTCAAGAACCTCCGCGTCTACCCCGGCGCTGAGCATCCCCATGAAGCGCAGAACCCCGCCAAGCTGGACGTGGCTGCGATGAACACCAAGAATGCGCGGGTGAAGTAATATGGCCGAAACCATCAACTCCCTCGAAGATCTGGGCACCTCCACTGCCGCTTCGGCCGTGGTCAACACCGCGCCCGTTCACGTGCAGAAGCTTGACGCCCAGGGCCGCGCCTATGCCACCGGCAAGCGCAAGAACGCGGTTGCCCGCGTCTGGATCAAGCCTGGCAAGGGCAAGCTGACCATCAATGGTCGCGAGTTCGCCACCTATTTCGCCCGTCCCGTTCTGCAGCTGATCGTCAAGCAGCCGATCGTGGCAACCGACCGCACTGACCAGTACGACGTCGTCGTCACGGTCGCTGGCGGCGGTCTCAGCGGCCAGGCCGGTGCTGTTCGTCACGGCATCTCCAAGGCGCTGAACTATTTCGAGCCGGCCCTGCGCCCGGTTCTCAAGAAGGGTGGTTTCCTCACCCGCGACAGCCGCGTCGTCGAACGCAAGAAGTACGGCAAGGCGAAGGCCCGTCGTTCGTTCCAGTTCTCCAAGCGCTAAGCTGGCAGACCAAATTATGCAAAGGGCCGGGAAACCGGCCCTTTTCTTTGGCAGTTTCTTTTCGCAGCGGGCGCAATGCCCCCTCGCATTGTTGTCCAGGCACCCTATCTAGCCAGCATGCAGAACCTGGTCACCCGCTTCCACATGCTCCTGTTCTCGGTGACCATCGCCATCACCGCTGTGGCGCTGCTGCGCGTGCCCGCCGATTTCGTCTATCCCGCCCATTGGACCGGCAGCGCCATCGACTGGTCCTGGTCGCGCAATGCAGCGCTGGCTGTGGGGCCGGTGCTGGAGCTGCTGCTGATGGCGCTGTTCTTCGGCATCGGCCGGGCGCTGACCCGCAACCACTATGCCAAAAGCCAGCATATCCTTGATCCGGCGCTGAGCGCCGTGCTGGCCCTGGTCGCCGCCTGCCAGATGGGCCTGCTGCTCACTGGCGTCGGTTCGGACGTCGATCTCATCCGCATCATCGGCTTTGGCTTTGGCGCGGCGCTGCTGCCGCTGGCCCTGGTGATCTTCGAAGCCGAACGCCACACCTATGCCGGCCTGCGCGCGCCCTGGCCAATCGCCTCCGATCGGGCCTGGCGCTGGGTGCATCGTCTCACCGGCATAGCCTTCGGGCTTGGCGGCGTGGGCGTCCTGGCGCTGGCCTGGATCGATTCTGGCCCGGGCCCATTGGTCCTGGCTTTCGCGGCATCATTGTCCCTGCCGGTGATCATTGGCGGACTCGCCACGCTGGCGCTGCGCCGCACCTGACTCAACAGGATCGCCATTGCCCGGAAACCCTTGGCGTCGATACGAATTTCCGCTTGGGGCTGTGGATACGGAAAACGGTTCGCAGCAGATTGTGCGGAATGGGCGTAAGGTCTGCCTAATTGCGATGCACATCGCCTAATTGTTGTGCGCGCTCTATTCATGCAGGTCATTATGTCTCCAACATCCGTTTCCGCTCGGGCGCCGCGTGCCCCCAAGCCGCTCTATCGCCAGTTCGGCGCACAGGTCCTCGTCGCCATGGTCATTGGCCTGGCGCTGGGCTATGTCGCCCGCCAGATGGGCCCCGACGCAGCCGGCAATGCCAATTGGCTGGTCCAGACCCTGGCCACCATTGGCTCAACCTTTGTGTCCCTGTTGCGCGCGCTGGTGCCGGTCCTGGTCTTCACCGCCATCGTCGCCTCGATCGCCAATCTGCGCGAGCTCAATAACGCCGCCAAGCTGGTCTGGCAGACCCTGCTGTGGTTCGCCATCACCGCGCTGATCGCCGTTTTCATCGGCATTGCGCTTGGCCTGATCATCCAGCCGGGCCTCAACACTGCCGTCGCCGCCGAAGCCGCCAAGGCGCCGGCCTCGAGCGGTTCCTGGCTCGATTTCCTCAAGGGCCTGATCCCCTCCAACATCCTGGGCCTGCAGGCCTCCACACGCGTTAGCGATAGCGGCGCGACCACGAGCCTGAACTTCAACGTGCTGCAGATCCTGGTGGTGTCCATCGTGGTCGGCATTGCTGCCCTCAAGGTGGGCGCTGCGGCCGATCCCTTCCTGGCGTTCAACCGCTCCTTCCTCAAGATCGTCCACAAGATCCTGTGGTGGGTGATCCGCCTGACCCCGATCGGCACCATTGGCCTGTTGGGCAATGCAGTGGCCGTCTATGGCTGGGACGCGCTGGCGCAACTGGGGTGGTACTCGGCGGCCATCTATACTGGTCTCGCCCTGGTGCTGCTGGTGGTCTATCCGGTGCTGCTGCAGGCGCATGGCCTCAATCCGCTCCGCTTCTTCCAGAGCGCCTGGCCGGCAATCCAGCTCGCCTTCGTGTCGCGCTCTTCGATTGGAACGCTCCCGGTGACCGAGCGCATCACCGAGCAGAATCTGGGCGTGCCGCGTGAATATGCCGCCTTTGCCGTGCCGCTCGGCGCCACCACCAAGATGGATGGCTGCGCCGCGATCTATCCGGCGATCTCGGCTATCTTCGTGGCCCAGTTCTTCGGCATCCAGCTTGGCATCCAGGAATATCTGCTGATCGTGTTCGTCTCGGTTATCGGCTCTGCGGCAACCGCCGGCCTGACCGGCGCCACTGTCATGCTGACACTGACCCTGTCCACGCTCGGCCTGCCGCTCGAAGGCGTCGGCCTGCTGCTGGCGGTCGACCCGATCCTCGATATGGGCCGGACCGCGGTGAACGTCGCCGGCCAGGCGCTCGTGCCGACCATCGTCGCCAAGCGCCAGGGCATTCTCGACGAGGCGACCTATGCGCGCGGCGAGAGCATTGAAGCGCTGGACGTCGCCGACGCCGTTCCGGCCCAGTAAGGGCAGGGCCCATCGCAGAAGAACAAAGGGGAGGCGCAAGCCTCCCCTTTTTGCAGAGTACCCCGGGCTTAAGCCGCCGAGTGGGTTGATGCGCGATGCGCCGGCTCAGCTGACCTTCTTGAGCACCGACTTGACCTTTTTGGCCTTGGGCACCTTGGCGGCGCGAGGAACGTAGCTCTCCATCACCCGCTCGATCACCTTGATGGCCTTGTCAAACCCATTCTCGGCCTGCAGCTTCTCGGCCACCATCGCCGCATTGCGACGGTATTCGGCATTGGTGGTGAGATCGGCCAGCGCGCCGGCCAGGATTTCCGAGGTCAGCTTGCGCAGGCGCACCGGCTTGGGGCCACAGCCCATCTCATAGACGCGACGGCCCCAATAGGGCTGGTCGACAAACTGCGGCACCACAAAGGTCGGCCGCCCCAGATGCAGGCCCGCCGACGTCGTGCCGGCGCCGCCATGGTGCACCACAGCCGAGACATATTTGAACAGCTTGTCGTGCGGCGCCTTTTCGATGGCGAAGATGGTGTCGGGCAGGTCTTCTGGATTGATGCCGCCCCAGCCGCGCGCCACCACGGCCCGGCCGCCCCACATTTCGACGGCTTCCTTGAGGATCTTGGTGTTGCGCTCGGCGCCAAAGGGCATCGAGCCAAAGCCGATATAGACCGGGGCCTCGCCCTCGGAGAGGAATTTCTGGAACGCCTCGGACGGCTGCCAGTCGGTGCGGTCCTTGAGCGGCCAATAGCCGGTGACAATCGCGCTCTTGGGCCAGTCGCGCGGCCGCGGCGAGACCACCGGCGAATAGGGATAGAGCGTGGTCAGCGATGTGCCGTCGGTATTGCGGAAAAAGCCGCCGTTCTTGCGGGCGTCCAGACCCATCAGCTCGCGGCGCAGCTTGTTGCGCGGCAGGTTGTAATAGATCTGCTGCACCGTCATGGCGGTATAGGTCAGCCGGTTGAAGGCCGGACCCAGATCGGCGCTGTAATAGCTGCACAGCGGAAATTCGCTGGTCGAATTGAGTGGCTGCAAGGCCACCATGATCGCCGGCACCCGCAGCGCCTCGGCAATGTCGATGCCAAAGCTGGTGTTCATATTGAGCAGCAGCATGTCGGCGCCCTGGCACATCTGCCAGGCATGGCGGGCCGCTGTGTCGACGATCTGCTGACCCTGGCGCAAAAGGAACGGGCCATTGATCAGCAGGGACTGGCTCATGGCGTTTTCAAAACGCTGCTGGCGCAGGAAGGCCTGGATGGACGGACCCAGGGTATGGAATTCGATTCCATAGCCCTCGACCATGTCCTGGAACTCTTCGGACGCGCCCAGAATCACGGAATAGCCGCGCTCCTTGAGCGCTACAGCAAGGGCCAGATAGGGTTGAACGTCGCCTTGCGTGCCGATCGTGACAAGGGCAATGCGCTTCAAGTGTGGAACCTCACCATGTGGCCGTCAACGCGCCCAAGGTTGGCGTGGGGCGCGCCATTTACAAGTCCTCGACGAGGAATTATGAACGGCGTTATCTATAGCCGATTTCATTACAAAATACGCTTCTGAAGGGCAAGGGACATGCAGTCTCTGTACACTGTTGCTAAGGTTGGAGCCTCGCTCGCCGCAGGTGCAGTGGTCGCGGCCGTCATGATGGCGGCCGGCGCGAACGCCCGCTAGCTCTTCCCGCATGGCCCCACAGGGCCGGGAAGAGCCGAACACCGCGAGCGCGCCCGAAGCCGGGCACTTTAACCCGATAACAATCATAATTCCGCGATAATCACAGCCCCATCATGGGGTGTGGCGCCCGAGCGCGTCGCGGCCGCTTTCAGGTCCCCAAGGGACCGCCGAGGACATCATGAGCGCAGACTTCCACAAGATCCGCCGTCTCCCCCCCTATGTGTTCGCCCATATCGATCCGCTCAAGGCCAAGGCCCGCGCCGAAGGCGTCGACGTCATCGACCTGGGCATGGGCAATCCGGACATGCCGACGCCGCAGCACATCGTTGAAAAGCTGCAGGAGACCGTCAAGGACGGCCGCACCCACCGCTATTCGACCTCGCGCGGCATTCCCGGCCTGCGCAAGGCCCAGGCCAGCTACTATGGCCGCCGCTTTGGCGTGAAGCTGAACCCCGACACCCAGATCGTGGCGACGCTGGGCTCCAAGGAAGGCTTTGCCAACATGGCTTCGGCCATCACCGCCCCCGGCGACGTCGTGCTGGTGCCCAACCCGACCTATCCCATCCATTCCTTCGGCTTCATCATGAGCGGCGGCGTCGTGCGCTCCATGCCGGCCGATCCCAATGAAGATTTCATGCGCTCGCTCGACCGGGCGGTGCGCCACTCGATCCCCAAGCCGATCGCCCTGGTGCTGAACTACCCGGCCAATCCGACGGCCTATACCGCTGACCTCGACTTCTACACCGAAGTGGTCAAGTACTGCCGCGAGCACGAGATTTTCATCCTCTCGGACCTGGCCTATTCCGAGATCTATTTCGACATCGACCCGCCGCCGTCCGTGCTGCAGGTGCCGGGCGCCATCGACATTGCGGTGGAATTCACCTCCATGTCCAAGACCTATTCCATGCCCGGCTGGCGCGTCGGCTTTGCCGTCGGCAATGAGCGCCTGATCGCCGCCCTGGCGCGGGTGAAGTCCTATCTCGACTATGGTGCCTTCACCCCCATCCAGGTGGCCGCAACCGCCGCGCTCAACGGCTCGGACGATGTGGTCGATGAAGTGCGCAAGGTCTACAAGGCCCGCCGCGACGTGATGGTTGAGAGCTTTGCCCGCTCCGGCTGGGATATTCCGGTGCCGCAGGCCACCATGTTTGCCTGGGCGCCCATTCCGCCGCAGTTTGCCCATCTCGGCTCGCTGGAATTCGCCAAGCTGCTCATCAAGGAGACCGGCGTCGGCGTGGCCCCCGGCGTGGGCTTTGGCGAATATGGCGACCAGTATATCCGCCTCGCCTTCGTCGAGAACGAGCAGCGCATCCGCCAGGCAGCGCGCAATATCAAGAAGCTGCTCGGCAGCAAGACCGGCACCGGCAATGTCGTGCCGCTCGCCGGCTGATTGACCCGATCTCCCTCTCCCCGTTTGCGGGGAGGGGGCTGCTTTGCGCGCTCCAGGTGCGGCATCGCCAGCCCGACACCAAACTCCTATTGACGGCTAGGCACTTTCCTATGCAGATGGCGTCACCATGAGTGATATCCAGTCTTTCCGCCAAGCCGTCGAAACCTTCATTGCCGCACGCGGCTGGACGCCGACCCGCTTTGGCCGCACCGTTGCGGGCGATCCGCTGTTCGTGTTCGACCTGCGGGAAGGGCGCGAACCGCGCTCGGAAACCCGCACCCGTATTCTCAAGGCCATGCAGGATTTCGGCGACGGCGAAAGCCTGCCGCCGCTGCGCATTGGCGTGGCCGGGCTGGGCAATGTCGGCGCGACCCTGGTGCGCATCCTGCAAAAGGACAGCGCCGAGCTCACCAAAAAACTCGGCCGCCAGCTGGTGGTCACCGCTGTCGCTGCGCGCTCCCGCTCGCGCGACCGTGGCATCGACAATACGGGTCTCGACTGGTTCGACGATCCGGTGGCGCTGGCCAAGTCGGACGGCATTGATCTGTTCGTCGAGCTGATCGGCGGCGAAGACGGCCCGGCCTATGCCGCCGTCAAGGCCGCCCTCGAAATCGGCCGCCCGGTCGTCACCGCCAACAAGGCGCTGCTGGCCAAGCATGGCGTCGCCCTGGCGCGCCTGGCCGAAGACTCCGGCGCGCAGCTCGGCTTTGAAGCTGCCGTTGCCGGCGGCATTCCGGTGATCAAGACGCTGCGCGAGGGCCTGGGTTCGGCCCGCATCGCCAAGGTCTTTGGCATCATGAACGGCACCTGCAACTATATCCTCACCCGCATGGGCAATGAGGACATCTCCTTTGCCGATTGCCTGAAAGACGCGCAGTCGCTCGGCTATGCCGAAGCCGACCCGACCTTTGACGTCGAGGGCTATGACACCGCGCACAAGCTCTCGATCCTGGCCACGCTCTGCTTTGGCTATGAAATCGCCCCCGACAAGATCCGCGTCGAAGGCATTTCGCGCATCACCCAGCACGATATCCGCGTCGCCGCGGACCTGGGCTACAAGATCAAGCTGCTCGGCATTGCCCAGCGCACCGAAGACGGCATCGAGCAGCGCGTGCACCCCACCTTCGTGCCCAAGGGCAGCGCCATTGCTGGCGTCGATGGCGTGATGAACGCCGTGGCGCTTGAAACCGACCATGTCCATGAGCTGCTGCTGGCTGGTCCCGGCGCCGGTGGCCCGCCGACGGCCTCCTCGGTGCTCTCCGACATTCTCGACATCGCCCGTGGCACCCGCGTGCCGCCGCTGGGCGTGCCCAGCGAGGAACTTCTGCCCTATCGCGAGGCGCCGATGCGCGCCCATGACGGCGGCTATTACATTCGCCTCAGCGCCAAGGACGTGCCCGGCGCCCTGGCAGCCATTGCCACCCGCATGGGCGAGCGCGGCATCTCCATCGATTCTGTCATCCAGCGGTCGGACTTGAGTGCTAAGGCGGTCGCGGCCGATGGCTCGCCGACGCGCACAGTTGTGATGATCACTCAACAGACTTTGGAATCGGCTGTACGTGAATCACTTGCGCAGATCGCCGCCGACGGGTTTATCGTCGGTGAACCGCAATTGATCCGGATCGAGAAGCTCTGACCGCTCGGGGCCCGTCGCGCCCCGGGAGGACAGATGAAACTCAGCAAGACCGAGCGCCAGTCAAAGCCCGCCAATCTGCATCGCAGCCTGACGCTGGAACTGGTGCGCGTCACCGAGCGCGCGGCTGTGGCCGCTGCCGCCTGGCGCGGCAAGGGTGACGAAAAGGCCGCCGATGACGCGGCTGTGCTGGCCATGAAGGAAGAGCTCGACCAGGTTGGCATCTCCGGCCGCATCGTCATCGGCGAGGGCGAGCAGAACGAATGCGACAATCTCTATATCGGCCAGGCCGTCGGCGCCGGCACCGGACCTGAGGTCGACATCGCCGTCGATCCGCTCGAAGGCGTGACGCTCTGCGCCAAGAACCAGCCCGATTCCCTGGTGGTGCTGGCCATGGCCGAGCGCGGCGGCCTGCTCAACGTCGCCCGCAATGTCTATATGCACAAGATCGCCATCGGCGCCGACTATGCCCCAGGCGTCGTGCACATCGATGCCTCGGCAACCGACAATGTCACCGAATTGGCCAAGGCCAAGGGCGTGCCGCTGAGCGAGATCACCGCCATCGTGCTCGATCGTCCGCGCCATGCCGGCCTAATCGAGGAGCTGCGCACCACCGGCGTTGCCGTCAAACTGATCAGCGATGGCGACATTGCTGGCGTGATTCATGCCGTCAACACCGGTGACACCGGCATCGACATCTACCTCGGCTCTGGCGGCGCGCCCGAAGGCGTGCTGGCTGCCGCTGCGCTGCGCTGCATCGGCGGCCAGATGCAGGGCAAGCTGATCCTCGACACGCCCGACAAGCGCCTCCGCGCCAAGGAAATGGGCATCGAGGACCCCAACCGGGTCTATGACGTCACCGAACTGGCGGCGGGCGATGTGCTGGTTGCCGCCACCGGCGTCACCGACGGCTCGCTGCTCGAAGGCGTGCGCATCGGCCGCAATTCGCTGGTGACCAGCACCATCGTCATGCGCTCCTGGAGCCAGACCGTCCGCTGGATCAAGGCGCAGCACGCGCGCTAGGCCTCGACCGGGCCGTCGAAATCGCCTACCTCTCGCCCATGCTGGATGCGCCGCGCCCATTTCTTGATGTTTCCCGCTCGGTCACCGGCCGGGCGTGGATCGACCGACTGGACAGCACCACCACCCGCACCGCCGGGGCCATTGCCCAGCGCATCGGCGTTTCGGAAATCCTGGCGCGCGTCATGGCGGCGCGCGGTGTGGGCGTGGACGGGGCCGAGAGCTATCTCGAGCCCACCATAAGGGCGCTGATGCCCGATCCCTCGACGCTGACGGCCATGGATGCCCTGGCTGAGCGCATGGCCAGGGCCATTGCCGATAGCGAATCCATTGCCCTGTTCGGCGATTATGACGTGGACGGCGCCTGTTCCTGTGCGCTGATGGCCCGCTATCTCCGGCATTTCGGCATCGTGCCGCAGGTGCATATTCCCGACCGCATCTTTGAAGGCTATGGCCCCAATATCGCGGCCATGGACAAGTTGATCGACGCCGGCGCCACGCTGATCGTGACACTTGACTGCGGCACCACCAGTGACAAGCCCATTGCCCATGCCCGCAGCCGCGGCGCCGATGTGCTGGTGATCGACCACCACCTGGCCGACCACGCGCTGCCCGAGGCCAATGCCCTGGTCAATCCCAACCGGCCGGACGATATTTCGGGCCTGGGCTATCTCTGCGCCGCCGGCGTCACCTTCATGGCCCTGGTCGCCATCAACCGGGCGATGCGCCAGCGCGGCGACACCGGGCTTCCCGATCTGCTCAAGCTCCTCGACATCGTCGCGCTGGGCACGGTCTGCGATGTGGTGCCGCTGGTCGGGCTCAACCGCGCCTTTGTGGTGCGGGGGCTGGAAGTGGCGCGTCGCGGCGACAACAAGGGCATGGCCGCGCTTGCTTTGGCCTCGCGCATCAGCGGCCCGATCAATCCCTATCATCTGGGCTTTCTCATCGGCCCGCGCATCAATGCCGGTGGCCGCATCGGCAATGCCGCGCTGGGCACCGAACTGCTGGCCGTCGATGACGAGCACCATGCGCTCTCGATTGCCGCGCGGCTCGATGAACTCAACACCGAGCGGCAGCGCATCGAGGTCGAGGCCGTCGAAGAAGCCACCGCCGTAGCGGAACTGGAGATCGGCACGGGCGAGGGGCCCAGCGTGCTGGTACTCGCCTCGGCCAATTGGCACCAGGGCGTGGTAGGCCTCGTCGCGGCGCGCCTGCGCGAACGCTTCGAGCGCCCCGCCTTTGCCATTGCGCTGCATGCCGATGGCACCGGCACCGGCTCGGGCCGCTCCATGCCGGGCGTTGATCTGGGCAGCGCCGTGCTCAAGGCCGTCGAGACCGGGCTGATCGCCAAGGGCGGCGGCCATGCCATGGCGGCGGGTATCACCATCAAACCGGGGCAGCTCGGCCCGTTCCGCTCGTTCCTGGCCGATACGCTGGCCACCGATGTTGCGGCAGCCCGCGCCGCCAGCGCGCTCAAGGTCGATGCGGCGCTCACCGCGCGTGGCGCCTCGCTTGACCTGGTGCGCGATCTCGAACGGGCAGGGCCCTATGGCTCGGGCAATCCCGGCCCGGTGTTTGCCTTTCCCGCCCATCGGGCCAAGTTCGCCCAGGTGGTCGGCAAGGGCGGCCATGTCAGCTTCTCGCTGGTCTCCGAGGACGGCGCCAAGCTCAAGGCCATCGCTTTCCGTGCCGCCAGCACCGAGATTGGCGATGCGCTGCTGCGCGGCAATGATACCAGCTTCCACTTCGCCGGCAGCCTGGGGATCGACCACTATCAGGGCCGCGAACAGGTGCAGTTTCGCCTGCTCGATCTGGCTAAGCCCAAGGCTTGACGAAACTTTTGTCTGATCCAGCCTGTTTCCTTCTGCGTAGGAACAGACAACACAAGCGGGGGACTAAGCCGATCATGAACGCCACGACTATTGCCGTCATTGGATCGGGAATCTCAGGACTTTCAGCGGCTTGGCTGCTTTCTCAGACTCAGGATGTTACGGTTTTTGAGCAGGCTGACCGGCTGGGTGGCCACTCCAATTCCATCATGGCAAAGGTGCCCGAGGGCGAAGTTTCGGTCGATACCGGCTTCATCGTCTATAACGAGCGCAACTACCCCAACCTGACCGCCTTCTTCAAACATTTCGACGTTCCGACCGCCGATTCCTGGATGAGCTTTGCCGTGTCGATCTGCGAGGGCAAGCGCGAGTATTCCGGCGAATATCTCAATGGCCTGTTCGGCCAGCGTCGTAACATCATTCGCCCTGAGCACTGGAAGCTGGTGGGCGATATCCTGCGCTTCTTCCGTGCCGCCGAAAAGCAGATCGCCCAGTGCCCGGACGATCTGTCGATCGCTGAGTTCCTCGATCGCTTCAACTATTCGCGCGTCTTCATCCAGGACCATATCCTGCCCATTTCGGCCGCCATCTGGTCGACGCCGTCGCGCGACATGCTGAGCTTTCCGGCCAAGACCTTCATCGAATTTTTCGCCAATCACTCGCTGCTGCAGGTCAACAACCGTCCGCTCTGGCGCACGGTCAAGGGCGGCGCCCGCGAATATGTGCGGCGTGTTGCAGAGCAGTCCGCGTTCAAGACCGTGCTCAATGCCAATATCCGCGCCGTCGAGCGCAGCGACACCGGCACCACGCTGGTGTTTGCCGACGGCAGCCGCCGAGCTTTCGACCAGGTGGTGTTTGCCTGCCATGCCGACCAGGCGCTGGCCCTGCTGGCCGAGCCGACCGAGGCCGAGCGCAATGTGCTGGGCGCGTTCCGCTTCACCCGCAACCACGCCACGCTGCACACCGACGCCAGCTTCATGCCGCGCCGCCGCCATCTGTGGTCATCCTGGAACTATCTGCGCGGCGCCGAGGGCGAGCGCGATCTGAGCCTGACCTATTGGATGAATGAGCTGCAGCCGCTGCCGACCCGCTCCAATGTCTTTGTCACGCTCAATGCCTACCGCGACTTTGCGCCCGGAACGGTGCAATATGAGGTCGACTACGAGCATCCCCTGTTCGACGCCAAGGCCATCGCCGCCCAGCGCGACCTCTGGCAGATCCAGGGCCAGCAGCGCGCCTGGTTCGCCGGCGCCTGGATGGGCTATGGTTTCCACGAGGACGGGCTGCAGTCCGGCCTCGAGATTGCCGAGCGCATCGGGCCGCAGCTGCGCCCCTGGAGCGTGGTCGAGCCACGCGGGCGCATTGCGCATAATTGGGTCGAAGGAGACCGCCACCAGTGGGCAGCCGAATAGACCAGGACGATGCTGCTCCCGGCGCCATCTATGTCGGTGATGTCGTGCACAAGCGCATGCGGCCGCGCCAGCACAAGCTGCGCTACCGCGTGTTCTCGCTGCTGGTCGATCTCGATCAGCTTGATGATTTGGATCAGAAGCTGCGCTTCTTCTCCTTGAATCGATTCAATCTTGTGTCGTTGATCACGCGCGATTTCGGTCCGCGCGATGGCAGCAGGCTGGCAGAATTCATCCGGGGCAGGGCCAAGGCGGCGGGTGTCGAGGGGATCGCCCGCATCCGCATGCTGGCCTATCCGCGCCTCCTCGGCTTCGCCTTCAATCCCATCACCGTCTATTATGCCGAGAACGCCGAGGGCGCGGTGACCTTCATGCTCTACGAGGTGCGCAACACCTTTGGCGAGCACCATTTCTACGAGGCGCCCATCGACCCGGCGGCGTCTGAGATTACCCATGAGCAGCCCAAGGCCTTTTATGTCTCGCCCTTCAATACCATGACCGGCACCTACCGCTTCACGGTGCGCCCGCCGGCCGACAGGCTCTTCCTCGGCATTACCCTGTCCGATGCGGAGGGGGGGCTGGTCACCACCTATTTTGATGCCGAACGCCAGTCGATCACCGACGGCCTGCTCTTGAAGCTCCTGCTTGCATATCCACTTATGACTATTAAAGTGGTGGCGGGCATACACTGGGAAGCTCTGCTTTTGTGGCTCAAGGGTGTGCCGCCGACGCTTGGATTGCGGCGCCAGCTGAAAAATGGGCGCCAAGTGTAACGATATGTTGGATCGTTCTGCCCAATGACAAAAACAGCAATTGATAGCACCAATACCGGCGCAACCCCCTGGACCAGCCTGATGTCCTGGCTGGTGGACCGCGTTGGCGTGTCCCTGATCGGCAAGCCCAGCCACGGCGGGATCACCGTGATTTTCCCCAATGGCCGCACCCGCACCGTGGGTAACACCACCACGGGCGAGCATGCCGTGCTGCGCCTGAACAATTTCAAGGTGCTCAGCGAAGCCATGCAGCGCGGCACCGTCGGTTTTGCCGCCGCCTATATGCGCGGCGACATCGAGGTCGATGACCTCACCGCCCTGTTCCGCTTCTTCCTGCAGAATCGCGACATGTTCGAAAAGGCCAATCCAGGCTTTTTCCGCCGCGCCGCCGGCGACCTGCACTACCATCTGTCGCGCCGCAACACGCTGGAAGGCTCCAAGAAGAACATCGCCGAGCACTATGACCTCGGCAATGATTTCTATGGCCAGTGGCTCGACCCCTCCATGACCTATTCCTCGGCCGTGTTCACCTCCGGTGACCAGAGCCTGGAAGAGGCGCAACTGACCAAATACCGCCGCGTCGCCGACATGGCTGGGATCACCGAGGGCTCTTCGGTGCTCGAGATCGGCTGCGGCTGGGGCGGTTTCGCTGAGACCGTGGCGCGCGACTACCACGCCAATCTGCGCGGCATCACCCTGTCGGCCGAACAGCTCAAGTTTGGCCAGCAGCGCCTGGCCCGCCAGGGGCTGGACGATCGCGCCACGCTGGTGTTCGAGGACTATCGCCACACCGAGGGCCAGTTCGACCACATCGGCTCCATCGAGATGATCGAGGCGGTGGGCGAGGACAATTGGCCGAGCTATTTCCAGACCGTGCATGATCGGCTCAAGCCCGGCGGCACCGCGGCCATCCAGGCCATCACCATTGCCGAGCCGGATTTCGACGCCTATCGCTCCGGGCCCGATTTCATCCAGCGCTACATTTTCCCGGGCGGCATGCTGCTGACCAAGACGGTAATGGCCGAGTTCGGCGAGCGCTATAATCTGGTGCTGGAGAATGTCGAGACGTTCGGCCTGTCCTATGCCCGCACGCTGCGCCTGTGGCGCGAGCGCTTCCTCGAACGCTGGGCCATGATTGCCCCGCTCGGCTATGACGAGGAATTCCGCCGCAAGTGGGTCTATTACCTGAGCTATTGCGAAGCCGGCTTTGCCGAGGGCGTCATCGACGTGGGCATCTATCAGTACCGCCGCCCGGCCTGAGGGCGGGGCGGGGGCATAGTGTCGAAACGAAGTGAGGCCTGACGAGATGCCCGGGGACTAGCTGTCCTTGGGCACCATTTTTTCGGTGAGCCAGAAGAACACCGGATAGGGCAGCCAGCGCATGGTCTTCATCAGCCAGACCATGCGCTTGGGGAAGGCGATCTCGAATCGATCGGACTGCGTCAGCCCGTCCACGATGCGGCGTGCGGCATCGTCGGTTTCCATCAGGAACGGCATGGGGAAGTCGTTCTTGTCGGTCAGTTCGGACTTCACAAAGCCCGGCGCGATCATCCGCACCACCACCTTGCGATGCGCCAGCTCGGCCCGCATGGTCTCGAGCAGATTGATCAGCCCGGCCTTGGTCGAGGAATAGGCCGCCGAACGCGGCAGGCCGAAATAGCCGGCCACCGAGGCGATGACGGCAAAATGCCCGCCGCCCAGGCGCTCCATCTGCGCGATGACCGGATTGGCCATGCGGATGACGCCGAGGTAGTTGGTATTGAGCACAGTCTCGAACTCGTCGAGCGCGTAATTGCCCGCTTCCATGGGCTGCCAGGCGGCGGCGCCGAAGATGAACAGATCAATGCGGCCATGCGCTGCTGTCACGGCCGAGACGGCCGCGCCGATGGCGGCGCTGTCGGTGACATCGAGCGGGTAGGGCACGATGCCGGCGTGACCGCTGGCCACCGCCTGCAGCTTGTCGACGCGGCGACCGGAGATCGCCACCGTCCAGCCGCGCTCGGCCAGCAGGCGGGCCACGGCTGCGCCGATGCCCGAGCCGCCGCCGATGATCCAGGCCACGCCCGGGGTCATGCTCATATGCCGAACAGCGGCTGCAAGGCGCGCATCAGCCGCCCCTGGAAGGTTAGCTTGGCATCCACGGCCACCAGGCAAATGCAGTCCTCGCCGGGCTCGGCAATGGGCTGGTGCTCCACGTCCTCGTCATGATCGGCAATGTCGCCCTTGGCGAAGATGCCGAAGCGATCCTTGTAGGCGCCCTGCAGGATCAGCGTGAGTTCCTGCCCGCCATGCCCATGCTCGGGCACGCGGCGGCCACCGGCCACACGCAGCAGCATCAGGCGCGACTTGCCATCCTTGCCCCAGGCCAGGTCCGCCGTGGCGACGCCAGGCCCGGTCCATTTCCAGCGCACGCTGTCCAGCCCGCCCGGAACATAGCGTTGCAAAGGCAGCGGCAGGCCATCCTCGGTCGGCGCGGCAACCGGTGCCGGGCGCTTGGTCAGGGTCATGGTGTCGCCCTCGTCGTCGAGGCTGTCGAGCAGGCGATCAAGCGCGCCAGAGCCCAGCGGGGCCGCCGGCTCGTCATTGAGCAGGGCGCCACCAATGGTCTGGATGTGGCGCAGCGATTCGCGTCCGCCCTCGGACATGGCCAGATGGGTGGCGACGACGGCCGCATAGGGCTCGTCGAGCGTGCCGGCACCAAAGGCCATCAGGGTGGCGATATCGGGGTGGTGATTGATGGTCATTGCAGATCTTCCAGCATGGGCCGGAGACGTTCGTAGGCCAGGCGAAGTCTCGATTTTACGGTACCCAGGGGAATGCCGATGGACTCGGCAATCTGGGCGTGGGGCATATCGTGGATGAAGCTGAGGCGGACGACCTCCTGCTGCTCCACGGGCAGTGCCTTGAGGGCGAGAGTCACCCGCGCGATGATCTGATTCTGTTCGACAAGGCTGCTGCCCAGGGGGGCGTCGCTGGCCATCTCCAGATTGTCGAGATCTTCGTACGGCTTGTTCGATTGCCGGCGCAGCTGATCGATGCGCAGATTGCGGGCGATGGTGAAGATCCATGTGCTCGCCGCGCCGCGCTGCTGGCTATACATCGCCGCCTTGCGCCAGATCGACACGAAGGTTTCCTGCACCAGATCCTCGGCCAGGGCCTCGCTCGACCCAAGCTTGAGCATCATGGATTTGATGCGCGGACCGAAATGGTTGAACAAGGCCGCCAGGGCGGCCTTGTCGCGCTGTTCGGCGACACGCAGCAGCAGGCTGGAGAAGTCGTCGCTCTCAACGAGCACGGGCGTCCGTCCGATGATGTGGTCTGTCATATTCAAGGCATACATCGGCTTCTCCGCGCCTGTAAGCCTCGTACGCGGTCTATTCAGCCCTGGATCAGCGGTAGCGCTGAAAATGTGATCACGGCCGCCATCGCCACGCGCAATCGGAATGCTAGATGGGCCAAGCCGAGACGCCGCTGGTGCGGGGCCGGACGATTCTGACAAGGGGAAGGGGAGGAGTTCCTGGTACGCCCACGGGGAATCGAACCCCGCTCTGCACCGTGAGAGGGTGCCGTCCTGACCGATAGACGATGGGCGCGGACCTAGGAAACTGCCGCTCAATTTATGCCATCCCCATGTGAAAAGGAATGGTACGCCCTAGGGGAGTCGAACCCCTCTCTGCACCGTGAAAGGGTGCCGTCCTAACCGATAGACGAAGGGCGCTTAAGCGCTGCCGGTCGTATAGTTGGGTGTTTTGTGTTGCGCAACCCATTTGCGCATTCATTCGAGTTTTTTTTAACAGCCTGAGAAAGTGACGGGGCGATTATAGCCGCGTGGACGGTCGCGCACGTCCACATGGATGAACTGCCGACCGGGGTAGCAGCCCAGGCCGCCCACGCTGTCGGTGCGCATGGCAAAGGCAATCAGCTGCTGCTTGTCGACGCCGGGGATGTAGAAGTCCGCGGCCATGCATTTCTTGTGGTAGGAATTGTCCTGGCCGCCGGCCGCCGCATTGTGCTGGCCGTCGCGATAGCCCGAATTCATGATCACCTTGCGCCCGAACTGGCCTTCGAACTCCCAGATCAGGAATCGCAGCTTGGGGGTCAGGCAGAAGGCATTGACCTCGCCGCTGGACACAAAGGTACCCCAGTCATTGCGCTTGCCGGCGTAGCTGGCCCCACTCGAGCTGGCGAACATGGCCATGGGCATGCAGGCGCCCAGGATGAGGGCGCAGACAACAGCTGCGGCAATGGGACGAAACAGGTGGCGCATCACGACTTCCGCCGGCCCGATTGTTGCGGTTTTACAACAGTTAAGGGCTCGTTTGATAAGTCGCTAAAATACGCTGGGTTTCGCTAACCGCGGCCTAATGGCTACGGTTAGCAAAGTCTTGCCGGCCGATAGCCGGGTGGTCAGGTGCCTACCACTTGCCCGTATTGGGCATGGACAGCCAGGGCTCCTGCGGGGGCAGGGAGCCCTCCTGAATCAGTTCGATCGAGATGCCGTCCGGCGAGCGGACAAAGGCCATGTGACCGTCGCGCGGCGGGCGGTTGATGACCACGCCCATGTCCATCAGATGCTGGCACAGGGCATAGATGTCCTGCACGCGATAGGCCAGGTGGCCGAAATTGCGCCCGCCGGTATAGGTTTCCGGATCCCAATTATAAGTCAGCTCGACCTCGCCGCCGCCGTCGCCGGGCGCGCGCAGGAAGATCAGCGTGAAGCGGCCCTTTTCATTGTCGGTGCGGCGCACCTCCTCCAGGCCCAGCCCCTTGCAGTAAAACTCCAGGCTCTCGTCGATATTGGTGACGCGGACCATGGTGTGCAGATAGCGCATGGCGTTCTCCTCATGTTGGCTTGTCGTGACCATGGCCTAGCAAGGGGGCCCGCCTGCGGCAACCTTTGCCCCGCCGAACAAATTACTAAGACATGCTTAACAAGCGCGATTGAATCGGCCACAGTGATGGCTATTGTATTGTGGAGTACCTCGTCACTGCGGGATGAGGGAGAAGGGCTTTGGGGACTATGGGGGCCAAGTTTGGCGGCGATGGCGATGAGCCAGCGAACCTGTCGGAGCAGACGGGGTCTGTGACACGCAATGACTCGCCGTCTCACGGTGTCGAGAGCGGCCTGGATACCATCGAAGTCTCCGGCGCGATCAAATGGTTCGACGCCGGCAAGGGTTTTGGCTTTATCGTTCCCGACAATGGCATGCCCGATGTACTGCTGCATGTGACCTGCCTGCGCCGCGACGGCTACCAGACGGCCCATGAAGGCGCGCGCATCGTTGTCGAGGCGCTCAACCGCCCCGGTGGCCTGCAGGCCTTCCGCATTGTCTCCATGGACGAATCGACCGCCCGTCACCCGGCACAGGTTGCCCCGCGCACCCATGTCGTGGTCGAGCCAACCTCTGGCATGGTGCGTCTTGAGGTGAAGTGGTTCAACCGCATCCGCGGTTTCGGCTTCCTCTCGGCCGGCGAGGGCACGCCCGATATCTTCGTGCATATGGAAACGCTGCGTCGTTTCGGCATTGCCGAGCTGCGTCCGGGCCAGTTTGTGCTGGTGCGCTATGGCAATGGCCCCAAGGGCCTTATGGTTGCCGAAATCCGGCCCGATGACTGGGGCGGTGCGCCGTCGTCGCACTAGGACCTGATGCCATGACCCTTTCCGCATCCGGCGTTATGCCCTTCGTGCGCCGCTCTGCTGCGGCGCTTGCCATTTTGCTGGTCGCGGCGCCTTTGGCCGCCTGCAGCGATGAAGGGCGCCTCGTGCTCAACTCGGCGACCGGCGCCCATGAGTTCCACGTCGAAGTGGTCGACACACCGGAATCGCGGGCCCAGGGCCTGATGTTCCGCCAGGAGCTGGCTGACGACGCCGGCATGCTGTTCGATTTCAAGCAGGAGCGGGACGTGTCGTTCTGGATGCAGAACACCTTCATTCCGCTCGACATGATCTTTGTCGGCGCCGATGGCGTGATCAAATCCATCCATGTCAACGCGCATCCGCATGACACGACCTCGATCCCGTCGGGCGCGCCGGTGCAGTTCGTGCTGGAAATCCCCGGCGGACGCTCCGAAGCGCTGGGCCTGAAGGCCGGCGACACCATGGAACATGACCGGGTGGCCAAGCCCGCCAACTGAGGCGGGCGGATCGGGCGCTAGAGCCGGTGAATCACCATGCAGTCCAGCACCGCCCAGAGGTGCAGACTCGCGCCGGCCACCACGAACACGTGCCAGAGCGCGTTCTGGAACTTCAGCTTCTCCCACAGATGGAAGATGATGCCGAGCGAATAGGTCACGCCGCCGGCCAGCAGCAGCATCATGGTCGATTGCGGCAGGGTCTGCGCCAGGGACTGGAACACCAGAATGCCGCTCCAGCCAATGGCGAGATAGAGCGCGATGGCCAGGCGCCCGAAGTGCTCGGGCACGATCAGCTTGAGGGCGACGCCGATCAGTGAGGCGCCCCAGACAAAAGTGGTCATCAACACGCCCGTCGTCGTGCCGCCGATGACGGCGAGAAACGGCGTATAGGAGCCAGCGATGAAGAGGAAGATCGCGGCCTGATCGAAGCGGGCCAGCAATTTCTTGACCGGTGACACCGGCCACAGATTATAGGCCAGCGATACGCCGAGCACGACCACCAGGCTCGCCACATAGACGGTCAGGGCAGGGGCCGCTTCCGGCGCTGTCTTGATGATGGCAAAGGCCAGAAGGATCGATCCAGCGGCGATCGCCACCACCAGGCCGAGCACATGGACAATGCCATCCACCAGCAATTCGGCGCGCGTGTAAGGCCGCTGTTCGCGGCTCCACCATGAATATGTCGCGGTCGGTGTGTCTTGCATATCGTGCATCCCCAATGGCCACACCCTCGCATGCTCTCGTGGCCGAATTGTTGCGGCTTTTGCTGGAATCACCGGGATTTGCGATTATCCTGAAGCCTTGACCAACAGTTCTGGTGAACAATCCGTTCTATCCCATTGGGCGGACTTGACGAGTAACCCTGTCGTTACCTACTCAGCAGCAACAGCTCTGGAACCGTCATGCCGCCCATCAAGATCCTCGTCGCCCTGGCCGATCCCACCCGTTGCCGGCTGATCGAAATCCTGCATGAGGGCCCCCAGCCGGTGCATGTGCTGGCGGCAGCGTTCAAGATCAGCCGCCCGGCGATCTCCCGGCATTTGCGCGTGCTCAAGCAGGCTGGGCTGATCAGCGAGAAAAAGCTCGGCCGCGAAAACCGCTATGCGCTGCATGCCCATCGCCTGGCGCCCGTGCAACGCTGGCTGGCCGAGGTCTTGCCGGCGGCCAAGACGGCTGCCGTGGCCGAATCTGCCGTCGTTGTCGCGGCGCCCGAGCCCGTAGTGGTGCCGGCGCCCGAGCCCATTGCCGCAGCGCCGGTCAAGCTGGCCCGCGTCAAGCCCGCGGCCAAGGCCAAGCCCGAAGCGCCCGTGGCCAAACCGGCTGCGTCACCCCGGCCAAGCGAGCCGGCTGCCGTCTCGCAAATGGGCTTCGACTTCTAGCCAGCCATCGCACCAAATCCAGGGGCCGCAGGCCCGAGCTGATCAGCGCTCCTCTGCCGCCGCCCCCGGGCTGCGGCGGGGCGCTTGTGTGCGTCGCGATGTGAAAATCCTCCGCCACTATTTTCATTGCTTTTCGCCCGAGAAACGCGAGAAATACGCGACGAATCTCCCCGCAAAGAAAACATTTTCATTGCCATAGGACATAGCCGTGACGCGGACCGCCAAGTCTTCATCGATCGACACCATGCTCAAGGCCCTGTCCGAGCGCATCTTCGTGCCCACCGGCATGGCCGTGCCACTGCGCTACCGCGCCGCTGGGCATGACGAGCGCGCCGCCGTGCTCCAGGAAGACACCAGCGCCTGGACCATCGTTGATCGTGACCTGATCTGGGGTGAGCCGGATGGCTATTACTGGTTCGCTGGGTCCGTGGTCATTCCGCCCGAACTCGATGGCGCAGCGGTGCATCTCTATATCGAGGCAGCGTTTGGCAAGGTCATGGGCCGCTCCGATCCGCAATGCCTGGTGCGCGTCAATGGCCGCATCACCCAGGGCTCGGACGCCAATCACCGCACCATTCGCCTGACCGACAAGGCCCGCGCCGGCGAGCGCTTCGACATCATGGTCGAGGCCGGCACCATCGAGGATCGTCGCCAGCTCGGCTTCGGCATTCACCTGTGGACCCATGATGGCTTGGCCGAAAAGGTCTATTACGACCTCAGCGTGCCGCGCGAAGTGGCGCGTCTGCTGCCCGAGGACGATGCCCGCGCCCATGCCATCATCCGCCACATCGATGCGGCCCTGGCCGTGCTCGATCTGCGCCCCGGCAATCTCCAGCGCTTTCACGCCAGTCTGAAGGCTGCCGAGCAGCATGCCGACGCCATCTATGCCATGGCCGATGCCGACGCCATGCCGACCATCGTGGCCACCGGCCACACCCATATCGACGTCGCCTGGCTGTGGCGCGTGCGCGAAACCCGCCAGAAGATGGCGCGGTCCATGGCCACGGCCCTGGCGCTGATGGACGAATATCCCGACTACCGCTTCATGTATAACCAGTGCGTGCTGCTCGATTATCTCGATCAGGACTATCCCGAGCTGTTCGAGCGGGTGGGGGAGCGCGTCAAATCCGGCCAGTTCGAGATCGAAGGCGCGCTCTGGCTCGAGCCTGATGTCAATGTGTCCAATGGCGAATCCCTGGTCCGCCATATCCTGCATGGCGTGCGCTACCACGAGAAAACCTACGGCGTGCGCCCGCGCATGCTCTGGCTGCCCGATACCTTCGGCTATTCGGCTGCCCTGCCGCAGTTGATGGAGCGCTCCGGGCTCGACACCTTCGTGACGCACAAGCTGAGCTGGAACGACACCAACCGCATGCCCTACGAGACCTTCCGCTGGCAGGGCATCGACGGCACGACGACCGCGGCCTATTTCCTCACCACCCAGCCCTATAAGTCGCCCAGCATCGGCACCACCTATTGCCCCGATCTCAAGCCCACCCACGTCATGGGCACCTGGAACCGCTATGGGCAGCAGCCGGTCAATGACGAGCTGTTCCTGGTCTATGGCCATGGTGATGGCGGCGGCGGCCCGACCCGCGAAATGCTGGAGAATATCCGCCGCATGGAACGCGGTATTCCCGGCTGTCCCAAGGTCAGCCACGAGCCGATGCGCCCCTTCTTCGAGCGCCTCCTGGCCAAGATGAATGCCTATCCCGAGCGCTTCCCCACCTGGGTGGGCGAGCTCTATCTCGAATTTCACCGCGGCACGCTGACCTCGGTGGCCAAAAACAAGGCCAACAACCGCAAGGCCGAGCGCACGCTGCGCGAGATCGAGGCCCTGGCCGTTGCCGCCCACCTGCGCAGCGGCATGGCTTATCCCCGCGCGGCGCTGTGGGAGCTGTGGCAGATCGTCATGCTCAACCAGTTCCACGATATCCTGCCCGGCTCGTCCATCGGCGCGGTGTTTGACGATAGCGACCGCGACTATGCCCGCTTCTTTGCCACGGCCGACGCCCTGCGCGCCGAGCTGGCCGCTGGCCTGGGCGGCGGCGCCGGGGCGGCCTTCAACGTCACCAATCGAACCCGCTCAGGCCTCGTCGCCAGCGCCATGGCGGGCAGCCAGACCATCGAGCATGCCGACGGCAGCACGCGTTCGGTGATCCGTCAGGCGCCGGTTGCGGGTCTAGGCTCAGCGGCCATCGCGCCGCAGGCGCCGGTGAGCACCCTCAAGGTCTCGGCCAATGCCATCGAGAACGATCACCTGATCGCCCGCTTCGATGATCTCGGCCGCATCGTCTCGCTGCGCGACCGCAAGCACAATCGCGAAGTGCTGCGCCCCGGCCAGCTCGGCAACCATCTGCGCGCCCATCGCGACCGTCCGGCCCAGTTCGATGCCTGGGACATCGATCGCTCCTTCGAAGACCAGTCCTGGGACATCGACGAGCTCGTCTCCGCCCGCGTCGTCGAGACCGGCCCGCTGCGCGCCGCCATCCGCTTTGAATACCGCTATGAAAGCTCGACCATCGTGCAGATCGTCTCGCTGGAAGCCGATGCGCGCCAGCTTGAGATCGAGAGCTTCATCGATTGGCACGAGCACAATACGCTGCTCAAGGCCGGCTTCCCCATCGCGGTCAACGCCAGCGCCGTACGCGCCGAAATCCAGTTCGGCCATGTGCAGCGCGCCACCCATGTCAACACGAGCTGGGACGAGGCGCGCTACGAGTGCTCCATGCAGCGCTGGATCGACGTCTCCGAACCCGATTTCGGCGTCGCTTTGCTCAATGACTGCAAATATGGCTATGACGCCAAGGGATCGACGGTGCGGCTGACGCTGCTGCGCTCGCCGACCTATCCCTGGCCGGAGTCCGACCAGGGCGCGCACCGCATCCGCTATGCCATCATGCTGCATGATGGCGACACGGCTGCCGTCACCGCTGCGGCCGAGGACTTCAACCTGCCGCTGCTGGCGCTGCCCGGCGCCGGCGCCGTCGATTCGCCACTGCTGGCGGTCGAGGGCGATGGCATCGTGCTCGAAGCGCTCAAGCTGGCCGAGGACGATGACGCCCTCATCCTCCGCCTCTGGGAGGCCCGCGGCCAGCGCACGCCGGCCAGCATCACGCTGCCCGCCGGCTATACGGTGGCAGAGGCTGTCGATCTGCTGGAGCGCGACGGCGTGGCCCTCGCCATCGACGCGGGCCGCGTTGCGCTGGCCTTCGGCCCCTTCGAGGTCAAGACCATTCGGCTGGCGCGGGCATGATGGCCGCGCTGTGCCACAGCTTCGGCCTGCGGTAGGCGCGCCATGGCCGGGTCGGTGATCGAGCGCGTCAAGCCGCCCAAGGTGGGCATCAAGGATGTCTCGCGCGAGGCGGGCGTGGCCATTTCCACCGTCTCGCATGTGCTCAACGGCACGGCGCCCATCTCGCCGGCCGTCCGGGCCCGTGTGCTCGATGTCGCCCGGCGCCTGGGCTATCTGGCGCGGCGCCAGGCCATGGGCGCCATCGGCGCGCTGCAGGCCGTTGTCGTCGCCATGCCGCCCGATACACTGGCGCAGACCAGCTTGAACCTCGTCTCCTGGACCATCCTCAAGGCGCTGGGCGGCGCCTGCGAGGCGCGCGGCATAAGGCTGGTGCCCCATGCCATCGACGCCGCCGGCGATGCCAATGGCTTGCTGGACGCCGTGGCCACCAGCCAGGCCGATGGCCTGCTGCTGCTCAATATCGACCGCCCAGAGCTGATCGACGCCATTGCCGCCGCCGACATCGCTGCCGTGCTGCTCAACAGCGAAGACAGCCGCATGCGCCTCGACAGCGTGACCCCCGGCAATCGCTTCGGCGCGTGCCTCGCCACCAATTGGCTGATCGGGCAGGGGCATCGCCAGATTCTCCACGTCACCTGGCAAGGCCGCACCACCATCCGCCGCCGCGCCGAGGGCTTTTGCGACGCCTTTGCCGACCACGGCCTGCCGCCCGAAAACGCGCGCTTCTGCTATGCCAAAAGCTGGGAGCCCGAGGCCGGCGAGGCGGCCGTGACGGCCTGGCTCGACGCGCACAAGGGTCTCGACGGCGTCACCGCCATCTTCTGCGCCGCCGACAATCTGGCGCTGGGCGTCATGCGCGCGCTGGCGGCGCGCGGGCTGAACGTGCCGGGAGATGTCTCGCTGATGGGCTTTGATGGCATTGCCCCCGGCCAGTTTGCCGCGCCCAGCCTCAGCACCGTCAATGTGCCGCTCGAACAGCTCGGCGCTGCCGCGCTCAACCTGCTCGAACAGCGCCTGATCAGCGTTGGCGCCCCCCGCGCCACGCAAAAGCTCGAACTGGGCTGTGACCTGGTGCTGCGCGACAGCGCCGCTGCCCCGCCCATCACGGCCTGACCCCGCCTACTGCCTGACCTTTTTCGGAGTTCGCTATGCCCAGCCCCGTCGCCAATTTGCACCAGGGCTTTGCCATTGCGCCGGGCGGCAGCGTCACCGCCTGGGCGCTTTCGCCGGTCTCGGCCATCGACTACCCTGGGATAGCCGCGCCGGCCGAGGATCGCGTCAACTACCACTTCATCAATGGCTTCGTGGATGTCGGCACGCTGCCCTGCCGCATTGCGCTGATGCGCGAGCTGGCCACCCGCGTTCCTGCGCTTGAAACCGACTGGTCCGTCGAGGGTCTGCACCTGCCTGGGCCCAGCCGCCGCGTCGAATTCACCCGCTTCCAATATCGCCCCACGCGGCTTTCGCGCTGGTGCCGTACCACCTTGGTGCCCACCACGCCCGGCGACCACCGCTTTGACCTGATCACCTGTGGCGGCGTCCACATCTGGGTCGATGGTGTGCTGCAGGTGGCGTTTGAGCCCTATGTGCGCAATAGCCCGCAGCGCCGCGAGATTGCCCTGCCGCTGCGCGAGGGCGGCAGCGATGTCGTCGTGCTGACCGAGGAAATGGCCGAGCGTGACACGACCTGGTTCTTTGAACTCGGCCTGATCAGCCCGGCGCCGATTACCGCCACGCTGCCCGGTGCCCAGGCGCAGGGCGACAGCGCCGCCATCCGCCAATTGGCCGCCAGCGTGCGCCCGCTCGGCGAAAGGGTGGGGCCCGAGGGCCTGGTGCTGCAGTTCGACGCTGGCGTTGCCGTGCCGGTGGAGCTCGCCGTCACCCTGCGCCCGGGCTCCCAGGCCGGGGGCGATTCCCTGCACTATGATCTGACGCTGCCACCGCAGCAGGACCAGCTGTTTGTCTGCCCGGCCGAGAGCCTCGCCAGCGGCTTCTATATCGTTGATCTGGTCTTCGCCGCGCAGGGCGCTCGCACCACGCGGGAAATCCACTGCGTCGTGCTGCCTCAGGTCGAACCGCGCCAACTGGCCGCCGACATCGCCACGCGCAAGCGCCAGGCGCTCGATCATATTGTCGAGCATGGCGAGGAGCGCATGGGCACCGCGCTGGGCTTGTTGGCTGCCGGCCATGCCGACGATCCGCGCCTGCGCCGCATTATCGAAAAGACGCTGCATGTCATCGAGCAGCGGCACGACTGTTCCGATTTCGTCGCTGTGCCGCTGCTCTGGGCGCTGCACCGCTTTGCCGACGGCCTGCCGGCCGATCTCCTGGCCCGCGCCCAGCGCGCGCTGCTGGACTATCGCTATTGGGTCGATGAGCCCGGCAATGACGTGATGTGGTTCTGGAGCGAGAATCACGTGCTCTGCTTCCACACCGCGCAATTGCTGGCCGGGCTCCTGCTGCCCGATGCTCTGTTTACCGCCTCCGGCCGCACGGGCCGGCAACAGGCCGAGCTGGGCGAGATGCGCATGGGCCTCTGGCTCGACGCCATCGAGCGCGATGGCCTGGCCGAATGGAACTCGGCCGCCTATTACCCCATTGATTTTATTGGCCTGCTGGCCCTGGCCGAACTGGCGCCGCCAGCCATCGCCAGCCGCGCCAAAGCCATGCTCGATCGCCTCTTCGAGATGATTGCGCTCCATACCCTTGCCGGCGTGCCGGCGGGCAGCATGGGCCGCGCCTATGGTCTGGAACTCAGCGCCGGCGCCATCACCGAGCTGGCGCCCCTTGCCGCCGTGGCCTTCGGCCGGGGCTGGCTCAATCGCGGCGTGGCGGCCTTCCCGCAATTCCTCGTCGGCGCCTATGAGCCGCCAGCGGCGCTGGCCGCGCTCGTCAATCCGCCGCAGGACCGCGCGGTCACAGCCCACTACGTGCAGGGCCATGCCGGCGCGGGGCGCCTGGCGCTCTACAAGACCGCCCATGTGCAGCTCTCGGCCTGCGTCGATGGCCGCCCAGGCCAGACCGGCCACCAACAGCATCTGGTCGATGTGCGCCTCGCCACCCATCCCTTCGCCCGCGCCTGGGTCAACCATCCTGGCGAGGACGATCCCTGGGGCCACAATCGCCCGTCTTTTTGGGCCGGCAATGGCGTGATGCCGCGCGTCGGCGCGCACGACAATGTCGCGCTCCAGCTCTATGACCTGGGCGCGTCGCCGCGCGTCGCCTTCACCCATGCCTATCTGTCGACCTCGGGCATCGACGAGCGCGTCCTCGAGGGCAATTGGCTCATCGCCCGCGCCGGCCAGGGCGTCGTCGCCATCGGCGCCACGGCGCCGCTTGCAGCCATGACCACTGGCGCTGGCGCCGGCCGCGAATATCGCGTTGCGGGCCTGCGCACCGGCTGGGTCACCATCGTCGCCGATTGCCCCGACGCCGCTGCCTTCGCCCGTTTCCGCGCGCGTATCGCCGAGACGACGCTGACGCGCGATGGCCGCAGGCTCACCGTCGTCCGCCCGGAGGCCCCCGTGCTGACGCTCGACTGGGACCATGGCCTCAGCGTCGATGGCGCGGCGTGGACCTTCCCCAATCCGACAGTCATACCTGCTGTCGTCACCATTCCGGCCAGGGTCTGGTAGCCGCACCGGCTAGCCGGCAGCGTCTCCGCTGAGGCGCCGGCTCCAGTCTTCCACCGTCCCGGTGTCCAGCCGTCGCCGGGCATGGCGGCGCCAGCCTTCAGCCAGCGGCGCCAGTTCGGCCAATTCCGCCAGGACGTCGCGATTGAGCGGGTCGAGATAGAAGATCTGCCAGATCCGGCCGATGCTCCACTCCGGCGCCCGCCGGTCGATCCGGTACAGCGCATCATCGGGGGCGATCTGACCGGTCTGCAGCACCCGGTAATACCAGCCCGTCCGCCCCGAAATCTGCACGCGCCGCGCCATGTCGGCGACCTCAAAGCGGGCATTGAGCTTCCAGCAGGGCTGGCGCCCCTGGCTGACTTCGATGATCGCCGAGCCCAGCGCAAACACATCGCCCACCGCCACATCGGCCTCCGTCAGGCCCAGCGTCGAGAGGTTCTCGCCAAAGGCGCCGCTTCGGGAAAGCAGGGGCAGGGCGCCCAGCGCCTCGGCCCACTGCGCATAGTGGTCGAACGGATAATGGTGCAGTGCCTTGTCCGGCCCGCCATGCACCCGCAGGTCGCCCTGCGCATCGCCGGTGAGACCATGATGTGTGAGCACAACCGGCCCCGAAACGGGTTGCTTGTCGATGCCGCTGGGCGCGCCCTTCGCGCCGAGAGGGCGGACCGAGCCGGTCAGCAGTCCCCCCAGGCGCACACCGTTCATGGCCGATCGAGCCCGTCCAGCCAGTCCTCAAGCATTTTGCCCGCCGCTGCCGCCAACGGCGCGCCGAACCGGCCAGCGTCTTGGCGCAGGGCGGTGACGTCGATCCCGGCCGATGCCAGCTCGCTGGCATGGCCCACCAGCCAGCGCTCGAAGCCGGCCTGTGCATCGGCCTCGACATGAAACTGCAGCGCCAGAAGGTTGCGGCCCAGTGCAAAGGCCTGCTGTTCAACCAGAGTACTGGCGGCCAAATGCACGGCGCCCTCCGGCAGGGTATAGGTGTCGCCATGCCAGTGCAGCACCGGCAGCCCAGCGAGATGACGCAGCGGCCCGGCGTGACCGTCCGCGCTCAACGTCAGGGGCGCAAAGCCGATTTCCTTCAGGCCGGACGGAAACACGCGGGCGCCCAGCGCCGTCGCCAGCAATTGCGCGCCCAGACAGATGCCCAGAACCGGTTTGCCGGCCGCGACGCGCGCTGAGATCAAGGCCTTCTCGGCTGTGAGAAAGGGATAGGACGCCTCCTCATAGACGCCGATTGGTCCACCCAGCACCACCAGAAGGTCAGGCGCCAGCGGATCAAAATCCAGGAAGTCTGCGTCGCCCACGGTCCGGTATTGCACGGCATAGCCACGCTGCTCCAGCACTGGCGCCAGCGTTCCCAGATCCTCGAAATGAACATGTCGCAGTGCGGTTACCGTTTTCATGACTGTGTCTCCCATCGGCAGGCCCTGATTGCCTCGGGCGCGCCATTGACGCTAAGTCTGTTGCGTTTCGTCTCTTCATGCCTGGAGGACTGAAACCGCCGGTTCGTCGATGGCAGTCGACGAACCGGCACGCGTGCTATTTGACCTACTGTGCGGTCGATACCTTGCCCGGCAGGCTATGGTCACCCGAGGCAATCTTGAACACATCATCCACGCACAGCAGCGGCGCATGCAGGTCGGCGTTGATCCGCAGGCCAGCGGTGACGCCGTCATAGGCCGCATTGACCAGCCCGCCCACCAGCGCGATCGGCAGGGTCACTTTGACCGTGTCGCCGCTCAGATCAGTGGCATAGTCCGGGCTGTCGATCAGCAATGGCACCTTCGGCCAGGTTGCCGGCACCTTGGGCGCGGTGCCTTCGGCAATGTCGACGACCTTCAGCCCGCCATTGCAGGCCGCGTCCTCGGCCAGCACCACCCAATGCGGGTGCCACACATCACGATTGGCGCCGCCATTGGCCGCGTCGTCGAAGTCGGGGTGGAAGGTCACCGCCAGCGCGACAATGCCCTGGTCGGCTTCAAAGCCGACATCGCTGCTGTTCAGCCCGGTGGGCCACACATAGGCATAGACGCCGGCACCGGCGAAATTGCCGGTGGCTGCGGGCGTCTCGGCCCCGGCCGAGCCGCGAACGCGGGTGGAAAACACCGCCATGTCGCCAGCGATGCCAACGCTGGTCTCGATGATGTCCATGGCGGCGGGCACGGCGTCGCTGGGCTCGGCATGAATGCCGGCCTCATGCGCAAAGGCGGGCAGGCAGGCGCTGCACAGCAGGGCCGCCGCAAGCAAGAAATGTCTGGTCATTCTCGTTTTATCTCTCTGTTTGAGCCTGGAGGGGTCCGCGATCCGCTGTGAACGCGGCCCAGGTGGCAGCCCGGGTCGCCGGATTGGCGGTTTCATGTTCGTGGCAATCCATACGCAGGTCCTGCGTGCCGAATGCCGCGTCTACGAAAGTGCAATGATGCGGTCTGTGCGCATCGGCATGGGCATTGGGCCGAAAGTGTCGGCAACTGACGCACATGCGTTGAATGGGGAGGGCGCCGCTGTCCTGCAACTGGCGGATCATGGCCACAAGCGCCACCAGCAGGTCTTGCTGCTGTGCCGGCGCCAGTGCGCCGACGGCCTGGCCGCCAACGCTGCGGGCCGCTTGCGCCGCCGCCAGTGCTGCCGCGCCGGCCGGCGTGGACAGCACACGCACGGAGCGCGCGTCCGCGGCGTCGCGCTGGCGGTGCACCAGGCCCTTGCGTTCGAGCGCACTGATCGACTCGGTGGCCGAGGGTTGCGACACGCCCAGCTGACCGGCGATCTCGCGCACGGCCAATCCCGTCGCACGCCCGTCGAGCGCCGAAAGCACCGCCAATTGCGCGGGATTGACGTCAGCGGCACGGGCGCTGGCCCAGTCGTCAGCCCGCATGGCCGTCGCAACGCGCTCCAGTCCCGACTGGATGCGCAGGCTCAGAGGTGTGTCAGCGGTCATTGTGTTCATGACACCATGTATATAGGAGTCCTATGTATTGGCAAGAGGCAGATGTGCGATCAGGCGGAATTGCCTGCGACGCCTGCGCACGAGCGCATCGCGACGAGCGGAAAGTCGGCGGGGATCAGGGGGCAGGGGATTGGTCTGGCGATCCCGGCAGGACTCGAACCTGCGACCAACAGCTTAGAAGGCTGCTGCTCTATCCAGCTGAGCTACGGGACCTGGACCAGACTGCTTTCATGTAGCGGATTCTGAGGCAAAGGGAAGGCCGCAGCGGCGATGATTGCCGCCAGTGTTGCAGGGTTCCACTGGGTGCGGGGCCCTACAGCACGGCCTCCGCCAATTCAGGCGCCGCGATGTGAACCCTGGTGCTGCCGCGCACGATCAGCTCCGAACTCAGCACGGTGTGGCGCGGCACGCGCCGACGCGGCTCGCCCTCGATGAGGTCGATCAGCGCTTCGGCGGCGATGCGCCCCAAGGCCTCGCGCGGCTGCCGCATCGTGGTCAGCGGCGGCCAGAAATGCGCCGCAAAGGCCAGATCGTCGAAGCCGACGACGGAGATGTCGCGCGGGCAGTCGAGCCCATGCTGGCGCAGGCCGGACAGAAAGCCGATGGCCGTTTCGTCATTGGTGGCAAACATGGCGCTCGGGCGCTCCCGCAGGGTCATGAAGCGCTCGGCAGCGGCCAGCCCCTGGCGCATCTCAAAGCCGGCCGGAATGATCCACTCCGGCCGCGCCTCCAGCCCGGCCAGGGCCAGCGCGCGGCGATACCCGGCCTCGCGCTCGGCGGTCAGCACATTGCCCACCGGCCCACGGATATGGCCGATGGCCCGATGACCCAGCCCGATCAGGTGCCGCGTCGCCACCTCGGCGGCGAATTCATTGTCGGTGCGAACGCTGTGGAACGGCGCATGGTCAATGTCCTCGCAGGCCATCAGCAGCGGCACGCCAATCGGTGGCGCCGCCAGGGCCAGCAGCGGCTCCAGCGCGACCGATCCATCCAGCAGCAGCAGACCGTCGGCGCGGTTGGAGAGGAAATATTCGTGCAGCCGTCGCCCGCTGTCATGGGCCGCGAATCGATTGGCCACCAGCACGCCATAGCCGCGCAGCACCGCCTCGCGCTCGATGGCATCCAGGATGGTGGAAAAAAACGTGTTGCCGATGTCGGGCAGGGCAACAAGGATGGTGCGGCTATTGCGCTGGCGCAGCGAGCGCGCCGCCTGGTTGAGCGTATAGCCGGTTTGCTCCACGGCCTGAAAAACGCGCGCACGGGCGTCCTCGCTCACCCTGTCGGGGCTCGACAGGGCGCGGCTGACTGTGGCGGTCGACACTTTAGCGGACCGCGCAACATCTTGAATCGTCGGCGTTTTTCTTGGGTTTGTCATACCTGGCAGCGCCCCCTTCGCTGTCGGTAACGCATATTGTCTAAATCGATCTTGACAGGTCCGCAAGACGTGTATGACACTCATGCAATCGATTGCAGAACTTTCGCACGAAGGAAAATGCAATCGATTACATGCAGCCAGCAGGGGATATCTCCCAAGAAGATAACCCAGTGGCTGGTCGCTTCGCGGGAGCGTTAGGCTCCAAGTGATCGTTGGGAGGACAATCTATGAAGAAATTTGCAGTGGTTGCTGCTATGGCAACCGCTCTCCTCGGCTCCACCGCAGTTCATGCAGCCGATGTTGAAGTGATCCACTGGTGGACGTCGGGTGGCGAACAGGCCGCCGTGTCCGTTTTTGCTCGTGAGTTCGACGCTCTGGGTGAAGACAAGTGGGTTGATACCGCCATCGCCGGTGGTGAGAACGCCCGTGCTGCCACGCTGCAGCGCATCCTGGGCGGCGACGCCCCCGGTGCAGCCCAGTTCAACCCGGGCCGCCAGTACGAAGAACTGATCAGCGGCGGCATGCTGCTCGATCTGACCCCGCTGGCTGAAAGTGAAGGCTGGGCCAATTTCATTCGCCCCGCTTCCATCTCCGAAGCCTGCCTGGTCGATGGCCATTGGTGGTGCGTTCCTGTGAACATCCACTCGTGGAACTGGGCATGGGCCTCCATTCCGGCCTTCGCCAAGGCCGGCGTCGAGCTCCCCACCAGCTTCGACGACTTCCTCGCCAAGGCTCCCAAGCTCAAGGAAGCTGGTATCATCCCGTTCGCGATCGGCGGCGAAAGCTGGCAGATCAACGGCGCGTTCGGCGTGATCCAGACCTCGATGCTCGGCCTGGCCGACCGCGAGAAGATCCTCAAGGACAAGGATGTCGAGCTCGCCAAGTCGCTGATGCCCAACGTCTTCACCAAGTTCCGTGAATTCAAGCAGTTCGCGGACGAAGGTTCGGCCAACCGGAACTGGAACGACACCACCAATCTGGTCGTGACCGACCAGGCCGGTATCCAGGTCATGGGTGACTGGGCGCGCGGTGAATTCGGCGTCGCTGGCAAGGTTGCCGGCACCGACTACGCCTGTCTGGCTCTGCCGATCGATCACCCGACCGTATCGACCGGCGGCGACATCTTCCTGTTCCCCAAGCAGACCGACGCGGCTGTTGAAGCGGCTCAGCTGAAGATGGCCTCCATGATGGTCAATCCCCAGGTCCAGGCCCTGTTCAACAACGCCAAGGGCTCCATGCCCATCCGCGACGACGTTGACATGTCTCTGGCTGACGACTGCATGAAGAAGGGCCTTGAGATCATCAAGGACCCGGCCAACATCGCCGTCGATGCCGGTCGCTGGCTGTCCAACGACACCACCGGTCAGATGAACGACCTTGTGGCGCAGTTCTGGGCTGACGACTCCATGACTGTTGACGCTGCTGTTGAGCAGTACGTCAACATTCTCGCGACCGCAGAGTAATCCATCCCTGCTTGGCCGGGGGGCATACGCCCTCCGGCTTTTTCTATTCTTGCGCGGCCTTGCCGTGCAAACGGGAGCTCACTTATGTCCCAGTTCGCCCAGAGCAGCGATGCTGCGGCGCTTGCATCGACCAGACCACCGCGTCGAGCGCGCCGAAAATTCAATGTGATGTCCATCCTAGGCACCACCCCGATGATCCTCACGGCGGTCGGCGTCTTTGTGGTCTGCATCATCTTCTCCTTCATCTGGTCCTTCACCAATTCCAAGCTGTTTCCGAATTTCAATTTCGTGGGGCTGGATCAGTACTATCGCTTGTGGGCCTCTGACCGCTGGAACATCTCGGTCGGCAACGTCTTCGTGTTCGGCATCTGGTCGATGGTCGCCAACATGGTGTTTGGCTATCTGCTGGCCGTGTTCATGGATCAGCGCATCCAGCAGGAAGACCTGTTCCGCTCGATCTTCCTTTATCCCTTCGCCATGTCCCTGGTCGTGACCGGCCTCGTCTGGCAGTGGATGTTCGATCCCAATCTGGGCATCCAGTCCGCGGTGCGACAGCTGGGCTGGACCGATTTCCAGTTTGCTCCGCTCACCAACCAGTCGACCGCCATCTATGGCGTGGTGCTCGGCGGTGTCTGGAACGGCGTGGGCGTGACCATGGCCATTTTGCTGGCCGGGCTGCGCGGCGTTGATGGCGAGATTTGGAAAGCCGCCAAGATCGACGGCATCCCCGCCTGGCGCACCTATCTGTTTATCGTGCTGCCCATGATGAAGGGCGCCATTCTCACTGCCTTCATCCTGCAGTGCACCGGCGTCGTACGTGTCTTCGATATCGTCATCGCCATGACCCAGGGCGGCCCGGGTGTCTCCACCCAGATGCCGGCCATCTACGTGATCCAGCACATTACTGACCGTGTGAACGTGGGGCAGGGCATGGCTGCCGCCAGCACCATGTTGCTGCCCGTTATTGCCGTGCTCGCCCTGCAGGGCATCCTGCAGTGGAATGCCCGGCGCAAGAAGGAAAAGGCCCTATGACGTCCGAAGCACTCTCGCCGTCCAAGCTCGGCGCATCGGGCGCTGTCGAGCCACGTGGCGCCAAACCGAAAAAGCTCACCATCGCCCGCGTCGGCGTCTATGCCTTCCTGGTCATTGCGGCGCTGTTCTTCCTGATGCCGCTCTGGGTCATGGTCGTGACCTCGCTCAAGGGCCTGCCGGAGATCCGGCTCGGCCATCTGTTCAACCTGCCGGCTGAAGTCACCTTCGAGCCCTGGCTCAAGGCCTGGGACACCGCCTGTACCGGTCGTGACTGTAATGGTCTCAAGCCCGGTTTCATGAACTCGCTCAAGATCACGCTGCTCTCGGTGCCGGTCTCGATCGTGGTGGCCATGATCAATGGCTATGCTCTCAGCTTCTGGAAGTACAAGGGGTCCGACCTGCTGTTCGGCATCCTGATCTTCGGCGCTTTCGTGCCCTATCAGGTGGTGATCTATCCGCTCATCATCGGTCTGAGCAAAGTGGGCCTGTTCGCCACGCTCCCCGGCATCGTGATTGTCCATACCATCTTCGGCATGCCGATCCTGACGCTGCTGTTCCGCAATTTCTTCGCCTCGCTGCCGCCCGAACTGTTCAAGGCGGCCCGCGTGGACGGGGCCGGCTTCTGGCAGATCTTCTTCCAGATCATGCTGCCCATGTCGGTTCCGATCGCCATCGTGGCGGTGATCCTGCAGACCACCGGTATCTGGAACGACTTCCTGTTCGGTACGGTCTTTGCCGGTCGTGAGAACATGCCCATGACCGTGCAGCTCAACAATATCGTCACCACCACCACCGGTGTGCGCGAATACAACGTCAACATGGCCGCGACCATTCTCACCGCTGCCGTGCCTCTGGCAGTCTACTTCATCTCGGGTAAATGGTTCGTCCGCGGCATCGCCGCTGGTGCGGTTAAGGGTTAAACAGATGACGCAACACAGTGTTTCCATTCGGGATCTGTCCCTCAACTTCGGCAACGTCAAGGTGCTCGAGCACCTTGACCTGGACATCGCCCAGGGCGAGTTCATCGTCCTGCTCGGGCCCTCGGGCTGCGGCAAGTCCACGCTGCTGAACTGCATTGCCGGCCTGCTCGATGTCTCCGATGGGCAGATCTTCATCGGTGGCCGCAACGTCACCTGGGAAGAGCCCAAGGACCGCGGCATCGGCATGGTGTTCCAGTCCTATGCGCTCTATCCGCAGATGACCGTGGAGCGGAACCTCAGCTTCGGCCTGCGCGTTGCCGGCATGAAGAAGGACGAGATCGACAAGCGCGTCGCCCGTGCTGCCGAAATCCTGCAGATCGGGCCGCTGCTGCAGCGCAAGCCGGTCGAATTGTCCGGCGGCCAGCGCCAGCGCGTGGCCATCGGCCGGGCCCTGGTGCGCGACGTGGACGTGTTCCTGTTCGACGAGCCGCTGTCCAACCTGGACGCCAAGCTCCGCAGCGACCTGCGCGTCGAGATCAAGCGGCTGCACCAGCGGCTCAAGAACACCATGATCTACGTGACGCACGACCAGATCGAGGCCCTGACCCTGGCTGACCGCATCGCCGTGATGAAGAATGGTGTCATCCAGCAGCTCAGCGATCCGCACACCATCTACAACAAGCCGGTCAATCTCTATGTCGCCGGCTTCATCGGCTCGCCGCAGATGAACATGCTCAACGGCACGCTCAACGGCACCACCTTCACCACCGACGATGGCACCGTGATCTCGGCCGTGAACTATCAGTTCATGGCGCCCGTGAGCGGCCCGACCAAGGCCATCCTGGGTGTGCGCCCCGAGCATATCGTGCTGGGCGAGGAAGCCCGCGCCATGCCGTTCTCGCTCGACGTCGAGATCGAGATTGTCGAGCCCATGGGCTCGGACACGCTCGCCTGGACCAAGATCGGCGGCCATCCGGTGACCTTCCGCTGCAACAGCGACGTCGACATCAAGTCCGGCCAGAAGGCTGTGATCGGCTTTGATGCCGGCCGTGGCTCGATCTTCAGCGTCGAGACGACCAACCGTCTCTAGCCAATAGCCAATTCCAGCGCTGGCGCCCCCGCCTGGGGTGCCGGCGCACTGGTTCAGCCCGCGGCAGCCAGATGTTACTTTTGCGGTGATCCACCTGCCGCTGCTGCGCGACAACGCCCCGAAACATCGCTATGTCCTGCGGCCAGCTTTCGTCGCAATCGTCCATTCTAACGTTACAATGAGGCCATAATGACCGTTCTGTCATTTCAGCTCTACAGCGCCCGCAATGTTCCCTCCCTTGAAGACTACCTGGCCAAGCTGGCCGGCCTTGGCTACACCCAGGTCGAAGGCTATGGCGGGCTTTATGCCGACGCAGCCGGCCTTGCCGCCACGCTGAAGAAGAATGGCCTGTCCATGCCGACCGGCCATTTCGGCCCGGCCCAGGTGGCCGATGTCGAGACCACGCTCAAGACCGCCGAGACGCTGGGCATGAAGAAGATCTTCTGCCCCCATATCGGCCCGGAAGGCCGCAGCGCCGATGAGTCCAAGTGGCTCGAACTGGCCGAAATGCTGGCCAAGGCCGGCGAGACCTATGCCAAGCATGGCTATGGCTTCGGCTGGCACAACCATGATTTCGAATTCGTGCCCACCACCTCGGGCCGCACGCCCATGGAAATTATCCTCGAAACCGCGCCCGCCATTGAGTGGGAATGCGACGTGGCCTGGGTTGTTCGTGGCAAGGCCGATCCGGTCGCCTGGTTCGACAAATACGGCTCGCGCATCACCGCCGTGCACGTCAAGGACATCGCCCCCGCCGGCGAATGCCTGGACGAGGACGGCTGGGCTGACGTCGGCCATGGTACGCTCGATTGGGACAATCTGATCGGCAAGGTGCAGGCCAAGACCAAGGCGCAGTATTTCGTCGCCGAACACGACAAGCCCAACGATGAAGTGCGCTTTGCCACGCGCTCCATCGCCACCGCCAAGAAGTGGAAGTAATCCAAATGGCCAAGACTTATGGCGTCGGCATCATGGGTGCCGGCAATATCTCGGGCGCCTATCTGCGCCTGGCGCCCCTGTTCAAGGGGCTCGAGGTTCGCGCTGTTGCCGATATCGTGCCGGCCGCGGCCCAGAAGCGCGCCGAGGAATTCGGCGTGCATGCCCAGACCCCCGACGAGCTGCTCAAGAACAGCGAGATCGACGTCATCGTCAATCTCACCATCCCGGCCACCCATTATGGCGTGTCCATGGATATCGTCTCGGCTGGCAAGCATGCCTATTCGGAAAAGCCCTTCGTGCTGTCGCTCGAAGAAGGCATGGCCCTCAAGAAGGCCGCGGATGACCGCAATCTCAAGGTCGGCTCGGCGCCCGACACCTTCCTGGGTGGCGCGCACCAGCAGGCCCGCCAGATCATCGACAGCGGCCAGCTCGGCAAGATCATGAGCGGCACCACCCACGTCATGAGCCGTGGCATGGAGCATTGGCATCCCAATCCGGACTTCTTCTTCCAGCCCGGCGCCGGCCCGATCCTCGATCTCGGCCCCTATTATGTTACCGAGCTGATCCACCTGCTCGGACCGGTCAAGCGCCTGTCGGCCTTCACCAACATGGCCCGCACCGAGCGTGAAGTCACCGCCGAAGGCCCCTTCAAGGGCAGCTTCGTCAAGGTCGGCACGCCCACCACCATCCATGGCGTGCTTGAATTCGACACCGGCGCCATCATCACCATCGGCGCCAGCTGGGACGTGGCGGCGCATGGCCACCACAATATCGAGCTCTATGGCACCGACGGCTCGATCTTTGTGCCCGATCCGAACTTCTTCGGCGGCGACCTGGTCACGGCCAATATCGCTGGCGAGCGCAGCAATGTGACGCCCTGGGATCACCCCTTTGGCAAGCCCAACCAGGACCTCGACAAGCCCATTCCGCGCGCCAACTACCGCGCTGCGGGCCTCGCCGACATGATGGCCTCGATCGAAAGCGGCAAGACCGCCCGCTGCGGGCTCGACGTGGCGCTCCATGCCGTGGACGTCATGACCAGCCTGCTCAAGGCCGGCGAAAGCGGCCAGGTGCTGACGCTCAGCACCACCTGCGCACGCCCCGACGCGCTCAGCCCGGCGGATGCCCAGGCCCTGTTGAAATAATGAGGTGCGTACCTCATTGACAGCCGTCATCGGCCGGTCAACAGTATGATAAATCACTAGGGCAGGCGGCGGCTATTCGCCGCCTGTTTTTACGAGTTGATACAAGACTGAGGCGCACAGCGCCCGCAATGAGGAGAAACCCAATGCGCACCATCAAGGGGCCGGCAATCTTTCTGGCGCAGTTCGCCGGCGACGCGGCGCCGTTCAATTCCTTCGATGCCATTTGTGGCTGGGCCGCCAATTACGGCTACAAGGGCGTGCAGATCCCCACTTGGGTCGGCAGCCTGATCGACCTGGAAAAGGCCGCCACCTCAAAGACCTATGCCGATGAACTGGCCGGCACCGCCGCCAAGCACGGCCTGGCCATCACCGAGCTCTCGACCCATCTGCAGGGCCAGCTCGTGGCGGCCCATCCGGTCTATGACACCATGCTGGATGGCTTCGCCCCGGCTTCGGTGCATGGCAATCCCAAGGCCCGCCAGGAATGGGCCGTGCAGCAGCTGCATTGGGCGGCCAAGGCCTCCAAGAACCTCGGGCTGACCGAGCACGCGACCTTCTCGGGCGCGCTGGCCTGGCCGTTCCTCTATCCCTTCCCGCAGCGCCCTGCGGGCCTGGTCGAAGAAGCCTTCGACGAGCTGGCCCGCCGCTGGACGCCGATCCTGAATGCCTTTGACGAAAACGGCGTCGACGTCTGCTACGAGATCCATCCCGGCGAGGATCTGCACGATGGCATCACCTTCGAGATGTTCCTGGACCGCGTGAAGAACCATCCGCGCGCCAATCTGCTCTATGATCCCAGCCACTTCGTGCTGCAGCAGCTCGATTACCTGGACTACATCGACATCTATCACGAGCGCATCAAGATGTTCCACGTCAAGGATGCCGAGTTCAATCCCACCG
The DNA here is from genome assembly GCF_005222805.1 of Devosia sp. FKR38. Classification (GTDB taxonomy): domain Bacteria; phylum Pseudomonadota; class Alphaproteobacteria; order Rhizobiales; family Devosiaceae; genus Devosia. Next base: position 968,046 of record NZ_STGC01000005.1, read on the forward strand.
GCCGCCAGGGCGTCTATGGCGGCTACCAGAGCTGGATCAACCGGGCAGGGCGCTTCCGCTCGCTCGGCGACGGCCAGGTCGACTTTGCCTCCATCTTCTCCAAGATGGCGCAGTATGACTTTGCCGGCTGGGCTGTTCTCGAATGGGAATGCGCCATCAAGCATCCCGAGGATGGCGCGCGCGAAGGGGCCGAGTTCATCAAGAACCACATCATCCGCGTCACCGAGAAGGCGTTCGATGATTTCGCCTCGGCCGGCACCGATTTGGCCGCCAATCGCAAGATTCTCGGTCTGAGCTAAGGAGCGCTGAAATGGCTGAAAACGGCGCAAAGCGCATTCGTCTGGGCATGGTTGGCGGCGGCACGGGAGCCTTTATCGGCTATGTGCACCGCGTCGCGTCCCGCATCGATGGTGACTATGATCTGGTGGCGGGCGCCCTGTCGTCCCGCCCCGATGTCGCCAAGGAATCCGGCCGCAATATCGGCCTGGCCGAAGACCGCATCTACACCTCCTACGAGGAGATGGCCAATGCCGAGGCCGCGCGTCCCGATGGCATCCAGGCGGTGTCCATCGTCACGCCCAACCACATGCACTATGGCCCGGCCAAGGCCTTCCTCGAGGCCGGCATCCATGTGATCTGCGACAAGCCGATCACCTCGACGCTCGAAGACGCCCGCAAGCTGGCCGCCATCCAGCCCAAGAACGGCGCCAAGTTCCTGCTGACCCACAATTACACCGGCTATCCGCTGATCCGTCAGGCGCGCGAGCTGGTGGCCTCGGGGGCCTTGGGCAAGATCCGCGTCGTCCAGGCCGAATATCCGCAGGATTGGCTGACCGAGCCGACCAGCGACGACAACAAGCAGGCGTCCTGGCGCACCGACCCGGCCCGTTCCGGCGCCGGCGGCTGCATCGGCGATATCGGCACCCATGCCTATAACCTGGCCCGCTTCGTCACCGGCCTCAAGACCGATTCGGTCTCCGCCGATCTGACGGCCTTCGTCGACGGCCGCCAGCTCGACGACAACGTCAACATCATGCTGCGCTTCGAAGGCGGGGCCAAGGGCATGCTCTGGGCCAGCCAGGTGGCCGTGGGCTGCGAGAACGGCCTGCAGCTGCGCGTCTATGGCGATAAGGGCGGCATCGAATGGCGCCAGGACAATCCCAACTACATGTGGTTCACCGAATTCGGCAAACCCAAGCAGTTGCTGACCCGTGGCGGCGCCATCTCCGGCAATGCCGCTTCGACCATGAATGTGCGCATCCCCTCGGGCCACCCCGAAGGCTATCTCGAAGCCTTCGCCACGCTCTACAGCCAGTTCGCTGCCATCATCCGCGGCGAGGGCCAGGCCTATGAAGGCCTGCTGCCGACCCTGGCCGATGGCGTTGAGGGCATGCAGTTCATCGTGGCCTCGGTGCAATCGAGCAAGAACGACGGCAAGTGGACCAAGCTCAGCGACGTCTGAGCCCCGCTGCGAGTTGATTAAGCGACACCCCGGCCTGCGCCGGGGTGTCTGCGTTTTGGCCTATTGTATGCGTTCGACGCTGTAGCCGGCGGCCTCGAGCAGCTCGATGACACTGCCCTCGCCAACAAGATGGCCGGCACCGACGATGATCAGATTGTTGCGGTTGTCGGCCAGCATCTGCTCGATGGGAGGGATCCAGTTGCGGTTGCGCGCCAGCAGCAGCCGTTCGAGATAGCGCCCTTCGAACCCACCCATTTCCATCAGGAACAGCGGGCCGAGCTTGTCCGGCGTGCCACCCAGCCAATGGCTCAACAGCTTGCTCAGCACCTTGGGCAATTGGTCAAATTCGTCCACGGTGGCCTGCAGCAGCGCGATTTGCTCGTCATCGGGCGCCCCGGCCAGCACCTCGATCTGCTCGTCGCCGGTTTCGAGGAAGGCCAGGCGCTCGGCCGAAATCTCGGGTTCGAGCACAAACTCCACCCCCTGTTCCACCAGGCCCAGACGGACCATGGCGGCGGCCGACAGCGTATTGGCCGCCATCCAGGGGCGCATCGCCAGCATCGGCCCGAACGGCACGCCCACCTGTTCCGCCTGGGCGCGCAGGGCGTCCGCCAATGGGGCATCCACCACATCGGTCAGCTGCGTGCCATCCACATAGATGCCGCGCACAAAGGCCTTGGCGCTCACTTCGGCCATCGCCATCGGGCGAACATCGGTTTCGAACACCACCTGGTCGGCCTCGGCCAGGGTCTCGTCGAACAGTGGCGTGCGCCAGTCGGTATCGGCGGGCATGACATGCAGCGAGCCGAAGATCTGCACCGCGCTGTCACCGTCGCGAATCTCCCACAGGGCAGGGGCCGCCTGCGCCGGAACGCCAAGCGCCATCAGTGAGAGTGTCGTCAACAGCCGCTTGAGCATGGGTCACCTCCCGATGCGGCCGGTGGTGCTGGCGCCGGCCATAAAAACAAATGCGCCGCAATGGTTTGCAGCGCATTGTGGATTCAGGATGGCAGAGCGCGGACTAGTGTGTCCAGGGCGTCTTGCGGTCGGCGCGGAAATTGTCCGGATAGCTCACGCGCTGCGGCGTGGCTTCATGCACCGGCTGCACGCTATAGGCGATGCCATTCTTCTGCGCATAGGCCTCGGCGGCTTCAAGCGTATCAAAGCTCAGCCGGATCTGCTGGCGCGTGTCGGTGGTGCTGGTATAGCCCATCAGCGGGTCGATGGAGCGCGGCGCGGCCGGCTCATGCACCAGAACCCATTTGTGGGTCTTGCCTTTGCCGGACTGCATGGCGTTGCGGGCCGGGCGGTAGATACGGGCGGTCATGCAAAGTCCTCAACACGATGCGTTTCGCCAGAAGGCGGATTGTGATGGTCGGAGTACAAAGATTCGAACTTTGGACCCCCGGTTCCCAAAACCGGTGCTCTACCAGGCTGAGCTACACTCCGATATCACCGCCATCCGTTAGCCTGTTCGGCGACCTAGGGCAAGCGTAACCACACCTGCGTGTGAGCATTGACGGAAACTGTGCACACGTCCAAATACTTCCCCCATGACTGACCTGACCGCGCGCTGGCCGCTGGGCCTTAATCGCAAGACCTGGCCGGACCGCGTCCTGACGCTGGTCATGGTGCTGTTTGCCTTGGTGTTCATCGATGCTTGGGCGTCCCAGACGCTGCAGGCCTGGCCCGATGTGTGGCGCGCGCCCTTCGCCTTCATCACCGATTTCGGCCTCTCCGACTGGATACTGATTCCCTCGGTGCTGGTCTTTGCCCTGGCCGCCATTGCCCTGCGGCTGCCGCTGGGGCGCTATCGCCGTGCCATCTATGAGCTGGGCCTCGTCGCGGCTTTCATCTTCATCGGCGTCGGCCTGCCAGGCCTGGTGTCAAACCTGCTCAAGCGGGTGATCGGCCGCGCCCGTCCCGAGCATTTCCTCGATACTGGCACCTTCCAGTTCCAGCACATTGTCAATGCCTGGGATTTCCAGAGCTTTCCCTCGGGCCATTCCACCACGGCCATGGCCACGGCTCTGGTGATCGGCTTCATGGTGCCGCGCCTGTTTCGCCCCATCCTGGTGATCGCGGTGATGACCGGGCTGTCCCGCGTCGTCATCGGCATGCATTATCCCACCGACGTGGTCAGCGGCTTCGCCCTGGGGCTGATCGGCGCCTATGCCGTGCGCAATGTCTTCGCCCGCCGCCGCTGGCTGTTTGCGAACCGCGCGGATGGCTCCGTGCGGTTCCGTGGCGTGCCCAATCTCACCCGGCTGCTGCGCCGCTGGTCCTACCGCGCCAAGGTGTAGCGCGTGATGGCAGCCGACAGGTCTGCCTTGAGATCGTCAATGCCTTCAAAGCCGATGTGCAGGCGGAAGAGATTGCCCTCATTTGTCCAGGGCTTGGCCGTGCGATTCTTGCCCAGCTTGACCGGCAGGCACAGGCTTTCGTAGCCGCCCCAGGAATAGCCCATGGTGAAGAGCTCGAGCTTGTCCACAAAGGCCGCCACTGATGCGCGCGGGGCAGGGGCCAGCAACACACTGAACAGGCTGCCCGAGCCGGTGAAGTCGCGCTTGAACAGGGCATGATCCGGATGGCTCTCCAGCGCCGGATGCAGCACCTGCACCACTTCGGGCTGGGTCTCGAGCCAGCGCGCAATCTCCAGCGCCCGGTCCCGGTGCGCCGCCATGCGCAGCGCCAGCGTGCGCAGCCCGCGCGCCACCAGATAGGCATCATCGCCCGAGGTGAAAAAGCCCAAGAGTCGGCGCGTGCGCTCCACGTCCGCCCAGGCGTCCTGGGTGGTCGAGATCGTGCCGGCAAAGGCGTCCGAATGGCCCACGAACATCTTGGTGGCGGCATGCACCACCAGATCGGCGCCCAGTGCCAGCGGCTGGTGATAAAGCGGGCTGGCCCAGCTGTTGTCGATGATCAGCCGGGCGCCGCCATCATGGGCGGCCTTGGCCAGCGCCGGAATATCCTGCACTTCAAAGGTCAGCGAACCGGGGCTTTCGCCCAGCACGGCCCGGGTATTGGGCTGCATCAGCCCGGCCAGCCCGGCGCCGATGCGCGGATCATAATAGCGCACGCTCACGCCCATGCGGGCCAGATAGCCGTCGCCGAACGTGCGGCCGGGTTCATAGGCGCTGTCGCTGATCAGCACGTCGTCGCCGGCCTTGAGGCAACTCATCAGTGCCACGGTCACCGCGGCCAGGCCTGATGGCAGCAATTGCGTGCGATAGGCGCCCTCGAGCTGGCTGATGATGGCTTCCACCCCTTCGGTCGTGGGGTTGCCGGCCCGGCCATAGAGGTAACGCTGCTGTTGCGCGTCCAGATCGTCCAGGGTTTTGAACAGCACTGTGGAGCCCCGATAGACCGGGGTGTTGACGAAACCGAACTGGTCGTCCGGCTCCCGCCCGCCATGGGTCAGGATCGTTTCGATCGAGCGCAAGGAATTACTGCCTGTTTTGATATCATTCATGGGAGGCTCAGTGCTCATTATCCAGTCAAATCCACAATGGTGTCTAAATAAGCGACAGGCTTGCTGTCCCAAGCCAGCATCTACCCTTGACGCAACGGTCAATAGACGCTTGCATGGATAGCAGCATCGCAACTGCACTTCAAAGTGTGGAGGTGCCACCGGGGATGTGGGCGTGCTCACCAACCTCGGGACACAAGGTCAGGAACCAGAAGGCAAAATCAATGCAGAAAACGCTCGTAACAATCGCAGTCGCGGCTTCGCTGAGCCTCGGCGCGACGGCTGCTCATGCAGCCATTCTCGATGATGTGAAGGCCAAGGGCTATGTCCAATGCGGCGTCACCGGCGGTGTGCCCGGCTTCTCTGCCCCCGATTCCAACAATGTGTGGACCGGCCTGGAAGTCGACTACTGCCGCGCTCTCGCTGCCGCCATCTTCAATGATGCCGAGGCCGTCCGCTACACCTCGCTGACCAGCCAGGAACGCTTCACCGCCCTGTCTGCCGGCGAAATCGACGTTCTGTCCCGCACCACCACCTGGACCATGAGCCGCGATACCCAGCTCGGTATCAGCTTTGTTGGCACCATGTTCTATGATGGTCAGGGCTTCATGGTCCGCAAGGCCGATGGCATCAAGTCGGCCCTGGACCTGTCCGGCGCCGCCATCTGCATCGAGTCCGGCACCACCACCGAGTTGAACGCTGCTGACTACTTTGCGGCCAACAACATGGAATTCAACACCGTGGTGTTCGTGGACCAGGACGAAGTCGTCAAGGCCTATGAAGACGGCCGTTGCGACGTCTACACCACTGACTCCTCGGCCCTGGCCGCTGAGCGCTCCAAGTTCGCCGTGCCGGATGATCACATCATCCTGCCCGAGATCATCTCCAAGGAGCCCCTGGGCCCGGTGGTGCGCGCCGGTGATACCGGCTGGTTCAACATCGCCCGCTGGACCTATTACGCGCTGCTCGAAGCTGAAGAACTGGGCGTGACCTCGACCAATGTCGACGAAATGCTCGGCTCCGACAACCCGGCCATCAAGCGCCTGCTCGGCGTTGAAGGCGACTTCGGCACCCCGCTCGGCCTGACCAAGGACTGGGCCTACCAGATCATCAAGCTGGTCGGTAACTACGCCGAGACCTATGACCGCAACGTCGGCCCGTCGACCCCGATCGGCCTGGCCCGCGGCCTGAATGCCCTGTGGAAAGACGGCGGCATCCAGTACGCTCCGCCGATCCGCTAAGTCGAACATGAACCCGGCGCTCCCCTTGGAGCGTCGGGTTTGTTGTTCCATCGTCAGCCACTTCGGGTGGCGCGTGGATCAGCCGTGTTTTGGACGGCTTGGGGACAGAACTAATGACAACGCTTGACACGGGGCCCGCCGCGGCCCCTCGACCCTCTTTTTTCAACGATCCGGTGATCCGGGGCATCGTCTATCAGCTTGTTGTGGCAGCGCTGCTGATCGCCTTCATCGCCTGGATCGTCGGCAACACGGCCACCAATCTGGCGGCACAGAACAAGACCACCGGTTTTGATTTCCTCTGGAAGACGGCCGGCTTCGACATCAGCTTCTCACTGCTGCCCTGGACGCGCGCTTCCATCTATTGGGAAGCCTTCCTGGTGGGCATCACCAATACCCTGCTGGTGGCCTTCATCGGCATCGTCGCCGCCACCATCCTGGGCTTCACCATCGGCATAGCCCGCCTGTCGAGCAATTTCATCGTCTCCACGCTGGCGACGATCTATGTCGAGACCATCCGCAACATTCCGCTGCTGCTGCAGCTGTTCTTCTGGTACTTCGCCGTGCTCAAGGCCATGCCGGCCGTGCGCGACTCCATCGTGCTGCCGCTGGATTCCTTCATCAACCAGCGCGGCATCTTTGTGCCCAAGCCCATCCCCGATCCGCAGTTTGGCTTTGTCTGGATCGGTCTGGCTCTGGCTATCATCGGGGTCATTGTCCTGCGCACCTGGGCCAAGAAGCGCCTGGAGGCCACCGGCAAGCGCTTTCCGGTGTTCCTCAGCTCGGTCGCCGTCCTGGTGATCGTTCCGGCCATCGTCTGGTTCATCAGCGGCGCCAGCGTGGCGTTCGACCCGCCAGTGCTGGAGCGCTTCAACTTCAAGGGGGGCCTGCAACTGCCGCCCGAATTCGTGGCGCTGCTGTTCGGCCTGACCATCTATACGGCCTCCTTCATCGCCGAGACGGTGCGTGGCGGCATCCAGGCCGTCAGTCGCGGCCAGACCGAAGCGGCCATGTCGCTCGGCCTCAAGGAAGGAGACCGCCTGCGCCTGGTCATCGTGCCACAGGCCATGCGCGTCATCGTTCCGCCGCTGACCAGCCAGTATCTGAACCTGACCAAGAATTCGTCCCTGGGCGCCGCCATCGGCTATCCCGAACTGGTCAACGTCTTCTCAGGCACGGCACTGAACCAGACCGGGCGCGCCATCGAGTGCATCGCCCTGACCATGTTGGTCTATCTCACCTTCTCTCTGCTGACCTCGGCGATCATGAACTGGTACAACGCCCGCGTCAGCCTGGTTGAGCGCTAGGAGCATGGCCATGAGTGATATCGGTTTCGTCCGCGCTGACCTTGTTCCTGCCAAACCGGCCCCCAACCGCACCAGCGGTGCCATGGCCTGGGCGCAGAAGAATCTCTTCGCCACGCCCGTCGACACCATACTGACGCTGTTGGGACTGCTGTTCCTGACCTGGATCGTGCCGCCGCTGTTCAACTTCTTCATCGGCCATGCCGTGGGTCCCAATGGGACTGTCGAAGAGTGCCGCGCCATCGATGCGGGGGCCTGCTGGGCCTATATCTACAGCGAGATGGAGTTCTTCATCTACGGCTTCTACGATATCCCCCAGCAATGGCGGCCCAATATCGTGTTTGCCCTGGGGGCGATGCTGTTTGTGCCCCTGCTGATCCCCAAGGCGCCGTTCAAGCGCGTCAATGCCATTCTCTTTCTGGTCGTCTATCCCGTCGTCAGCTATTTCCTGCTGGCCGGCGGCGTCTTCGGCCTCACCGAGATCCCCACCGAGAAGTGGGGCGGCCTGTTGGTCACCTTGATCATCTCCGTGGTTGGCATCACGCTGTCCTTCCCGCTAGGCATCATCCTGGCGCTGGGGCGGCAGTCCAACCTGCCGGTGATCAAGACGCTTTGCATCGCCTTCATCGAACTGATCCGGGCCGTGCCGCTGATCACCATCCTCTTCATGGCGTCCATCATGCTGCCGCTGTTCATGCCGCAGGGAACCACCGTGGACAAATTCCTGCGGGCCCTGGTCGGCGTCACGCTGTTCACCTCGGCCTATATGGCCGAAGTGGTGCGTGGTGGCCTGCAGGCCATTCCGCGCGGGCAGTATGAAGCAGGGGCCTCATTGGGCCTCGGCTATTGGCAGCGGATGTATTTCATCATCCTGCCGCAGGCGCTCAAGCATGTGATCCCGGGGATCGTGAACAACTTCATCTCGTTGTTCAAGGATACCTCGCTGGTCTACATCGTGGGCATGAAGGACCTGCTCGAAGCGGTCAAGACCAAGAACGACTCCGCCCTGGAGTGGCAGTCGGCCAACACCGCCACCACCGGCTATCTCTTCGCCGCCATGGTGTTCTGGGTCTTCTGCTTCTCCATGTCGCGCTATTCCATGTACATGGAGCGCCGTCTCAATACTGGCTACAAGAGGTAGTTCCAATGACCGAAGTTTCCGCAACTACCCAGGATCGCGCCACGCCGCACATGACGGTCTCCAAGACCAATGTGGCCATCGAAGTGATCGGCATGCACAAGTGGTATGCCGACTTCCACGTGCTGCGTGACATCAACCTCAAGGTGATGGAAGGCGAGCGCATCGTCATTGCCGGGCCCTCGGGCTCGGGCAAATCCACCCTGATCCGCTGCATCAACCGGCTTGAGGAGCATCAGGAAGGCCAGATCATCGTCAACGGCACCGAATTGACCGCCGATATCAAGCGGATCGACGAAGTCCGGCGCGAAGTGGGCATGGTGTTCCAGCACTTTAACCTGTTCCCGCATCTGACCATTCTGCAGAACCTGACGCTGGCTCCCATCTGGGTGCGCGGCATTCCCAAGGCCGAGGCCGAGGCGACTGCCATGCACTATCTGGAGCGGGTCAAGATCCCCGAGCAGGCCAACAAGTTCCCCGGCCAGCTCTCGGGCGGCCAGCAGCAGCGCGTGGCCATTGCCCGCTCGCTCTGCATGCAGCCCAAGATCATGCTGTTCGACGAACCCACCTCGGCCCTCGACCCAGAAATGGTCAAGGAAGTGCTCGAGGTGATGATCAGCCTGGCCGAGGACGGCATGACCATGATCTGCGTGACCCACGAAATGGGCTTTGCCCGTCAGGTGGCCAATCGCGTCATCTTCATGGACCAGGGCCAGATCATCGAGCAGAACGAGCCGGAGGCCTTCTTCTCCAATCCGCAGCACGAGCGCACCAAGCTGTTCCTCAGCCAGATCCTGCACTGACAGGGTCATCCCGATTGCCCCGGCAAATTGGCCGGGGCAATTGCGCGTGTCCGGCTTGACCCCACCCGCGCGCCTGCCAATATGGCGTGCGAGTGAAGGGAACAGCCCAATTGGCCGGAATATTCAAGCGATTGCAGGCCATTGTGCTGGCCACAGCCTGCCTGCTGGCCCTCGGCGCCATGCCCGCCCATGCCCAGACGCTGCAGGAGGTGCGCAGCCGCGGCTTTCTGATCTGCGGCGCCACCAATTCCTTGCCCGGCTTTGCCCAGATGGAAGCCGATGGCCGCTGGGCCGGTTTTGACGTCGATCTCTGCCGCGCCATTGCCGCGGCGGTGCTGGGCGACCCCAATCTCATTGAATTTCACGCCCTGCGCGGCGAGGCCCGCTTTGCCCCGCTGCAGACCAAGGCTGTCGATGTGCTCACCCGCGATGGCCCCTGGACGGCGCGGCGCGATAGTTTTTACGGCGCCAGCTATGTCGGCACCGCCTTCTTTGATGGCCAGGCGTTTCTGGTGCCGCAGTCGCTCGGCCTGGTCTCCGCCTTCGAGCTGGACAATGTCAGCATCTGCGTGCTCGACGGCGGCGAGGAGCTCGAGCGCGTGCAGGAGTTCTTCTTTGCCAATCAGGCCACCTATACCGAGGTGCCCTATGAGGACGTGGAAGATCTCTCGCTGGCCTATCGCAGCGGCCTCTGCCAGGTGGTCTCGGCCGCCGGCCGCCAGCTGCAGGCCATCCGCCGCGCTCTGCCGGACCCCAGCGCCCACCGCATCCTGCCCGAGCGTATTTCCAAGGAACTGCTCGGCCCCGTGGTCCGCTCGGGCGATCAGGAATGGTTCAACATCGTCCGATGGACCCTGTTCGCGCTGATCAATGCCGAGGAAGTGGGCATCACCTCGCTGAACACCGAATCCCTGGCCGCTTCGCACACCCCGGCTATCCGCCGCATCCTGGGCGTGGAAGGCGACTATGGCACGCCGCTGGGCCTCAAGCCCACGTTCATGCGCGACGCCATCAAGGCTGTCGGCAATTATGCCGAGCTCTATGACCGCCATTTCGGTCCGCAGACCGGCGCGGCGCTGCTGCGCGGTCAGAACTCGCTGTGGAGCAATGGCGGCCTGCTCTACGTGCCGCCCGTGCGCTAACCGGCTGCCGGATTCACCTCATCAAACACCAGGCTCACGCGCCTGTTCTGCTTGCCCTTTTTCTCGATCTTGCCCAGCTTGAGCGGGCCGATTTCGCTGGTGTTGCGCACATGCGTCCCGCCGCAGGGCTGCAGGTCCACCTCGCCGATGCGGATCAGCCGCACCCGGCCCTGACCCATGGGTGGCTTCACATTCATGGTCTTGATCAGCTCGGGATTGGCCGCCATTTCGGCGTCGCTGATCCACTCGGAGGTGACGGCATGGTTGCCGGCGACGAGGGCGTTGAGCTGGGCCTCAAGCCCGTCAATGTCCTCGGGCAGCTCGGGCATGTCGAAATCGAGCCGCCCCTTGTCCGCCCCGATCGAGCCGCCCGTCACGGGAAAGGCAAACACCACCGACAGCAGATGCAGCGCTGTATGCATGCGCATCAGCCGGTAGCGCCGCTCCCAGTCGATCTCGGCGGTCACCGTCTCGCCCGGCTGGGGCAGGGCGCTGCCGGGGGCCATCACATGCACAATGGCCGTCTTGTCGCCATCGGGATGGATGGTGTCGACGATTTCGCTCGTGCCGCCATCCGCCTTGATCAGCCGGCCGCTGTCGCCCGGCTGCCCGCCGGAGGCCGCATAGAAAATGGTTCGGTCCAGCACCACGCCGCCCTCGGCCGTCACGGCCACCACCTTGGCCTCGACGCTGCGCAGATAGCTGTCATCGCGGAACAGGAAAGCGGTCATGGTGCATCCTAGAGTACGGGGGAGAGCAGGCGGGCCGCCTGGGTGAGAAAGCGCATCGGCCAGCTGCGGGCCCTGACTTCGTCGATGGTCACTTCGCGGCAGCATGTGAAGTCATCGAGCAGCATGTCCTGCACTGCCTTGATGGTCATGGCGTCGGTAAACCACAGGGTGATCTCGAAATTGATGGCAAAGGAGCGATTGTCGAAATTGGCGCTGCCGATGGTGGCGATCTGGTCATCCACCAGCACCACTTTCTGGTGCAGAAAACCGTCGCGATAGCGATGGATGGCCACGCCATGCTCGATCATCGCATCGGCATGGGCAATGCTGGCCAGCCACACCAGTTTGTGGTCAGGCTCATTGGGCAGCATGATGCGCACGTCCACACCGCGCAGCTTGGCGGCGTACAGCGCCGTGCGGATATCGGTGTCGGGCACGAAATAGGGGCTGACGATCCATAGCCGCTCCCGCGCCCGCCCGATCACATCGGTGAAGGCAATGGCGCATTCTTCCAGCCGGTCGGCCGGGCCGGTCCCCATGACCAGCACGCTCTTGTCGCCGGGCGTCGGCACGTGCTCGGGCGGCGCGGCCGGCAGCACTTCGCCCGTGGCCCATTCCCAGTCCTCGCGGAACAGCAGGCTGCAGCCCAGCGCCGCCGGGCCGCGCACATGCACATGTGTGTCACGCCAGTGCCCGAACTTGGGATCCTCGCCCAGATATTCCACGCCCACATTGTGCCCGCCCACCCAGGCCTGTTCGCCATCGACCACCACGATCTTGCGGTGATTGCGGTAATTGATGCGGGTCGGGCCATAAAAACGCATGATCTTGTGGCGCTGGTTGAAGCCAGCCACCTTGATGCCGGCCTCCCGCAACTGCGTGCGATAGCGCTTGGGCATGCCCGTGCTGCCGATATCGTCATAGAGCAGATAGACCTTCACCCCGGCCTTGGCCCGGGCGATCAGCCGCTCCGCCAGCTCCTGGCCCAGCGCATCGTCGCGCACGATGTAGAATTGCACCAGCAGGTAATGCTTGGCCTGGTCAATGCCGGCAAAGATGGAGTCAAAGGTGGCTCTGCCATCGATCAGGATGTCCACCTCATTGCCGCTCAGGAACGGCACTTCGGATACTTTGGTCTGCACTGGCCACAGCGCGCTGGTGTCGCTGTCGATCAACATCAGATCCTTGGCGCGCAGCGGTCGCGCCGCGCGGCCATTGCGAATGCGGTCAGTCGCGTAGTCGTCAAAGGCTTTCCAGCCGAAGATCAGATAAAGAAAGGCCGTCGGAAACGGCAGCAGCGCCAGCGCCAGGATCCAGGCAATCGAGCCCTGTGAGGTGCGCGAGATCATGATCTCGCGCACGGCGCAGACAAAGGCCAGCACATAGAGCAGGCCCATGACGGCCGCCACTATGTGTAGCTCGGCAACCAGACTCCCTAGGAAATACTCAATGCCGATCAAGCCAACCGCCCAGATTCGTGGAACCCCAGACTTCTAGCATGCCTGAGACGAAATAGGGTGCAGGTTGACAGCTGTCCGGCATGCGGCCATCTTCGGTGTCGGGCACGTGCAGCCCGCCGCTCGCACCCTCAAGGGTTGGTGAATGCACGCATCTTGGACAGGTTTGACCTCACACGGGCAAACCGTCAGCAATGCGAGCACTGACTAATATTTGCCCGGCAGAGTAGGATCAAACCATGCACAGTTTCATGGACTCCAAGCTTATGGCCAAACTGCTGCGGCAGGCGCTGGCCGAGCGCAATATCGACGTTTCGCATGCAGACAGCCTCGAATTGGTGGCCCGCCAGTTCGGTGTGGCCAACTGGAATATTCTGAGTGCGCGCATTGCAGCCGGCGCTAGCGCGCCGGAAGGTGCGACACCGCAGGGTTGGCGCCGGTCGGGAAAAGGCACCAAGTTCTACCGTGTCGGCGTCGACAAGGCGCTCAAGGCCGCTTGGGTGGAAAGCAAACCCGAACTGGTCGACACCATTCGCGATGATGACTTCTGCACGCTCATGCAGACAGTGGACGCTGCGCCATACCGCGGCATGCGGCTGCGCCTGAGTTGCCAACTGCGGGCGGCGGGCGTCGACGGCGGGGTCACCCTGTGGTTCCGTGTCGACGGTCCCACCGGTTCGCTGCGCTTCGAGAACATGGAAGGCTATGAGAGCGGCGGGGTGATTGCCGGAACCAGCGATTGGGTCGACCGCCAGATCGTCCTGGACGTGCCGCAAGACGCCACTTCGGTCAATTTTGGGTTCTACCTCAAGGGCAATGGCCGCGGCTGGGCACGCAACGTCGCACTAGAGCCGGTTGAGCAGACCGTGATGGTCAGTACGCCCCATGGCGGCACCTTGCCGCGGCCCACAAATCTGAGCTTTGTGGACCTCCACTAGCAGCAATGCACTCTGGCGAGCCGGTGTCACACCGGCTCCGCCTCGATCACGCTGGAGATGTCCATCGGCGTGCGCCCTTCCATCCAGGCGGGCACCGGCAGGTTCTTGCCGCGCAGGAACTCGGGATTGAAAATCTTGCTGGCGTAGCGATTGCCGTAGTCGCACAGGATCGTGACAATGGTCTTGCCCGGCCCCAGGTCGCGCGCCATGCGCACGGCGCCGGCGATATTGATGGCGCTCGAGCCGCCCAGGCACAGGCCCTCATGTTCGAGCAGGTCGAAGATATAGGGCAGGGCTTCGCTGTCAGGGATCTGGTAGGGATTGTCGACGGTCAGGCCCTCAAGATTGGCCGTGATGCGGCCCTGGCCGATGCCTTCGGAAATCGAGTCGCCAGACGACTTGAGCGCGCCATGCGCGTAATAATTGTAGAGCGCAGCGCCCTCGGGGTCGGCCAGGCCGATCTTGATTGATGCATTGCGCGCCCGCAGCGCCGTCGCCACGCCGGCCAGCGTACCACCCGAGCCGACCGCACAGATAAAGCCGTCGATCTTGCCGCCGGTCTGCTCCCAGATTTCGGGGCCCGTGGTTTCGATATGGGCCTGTCGATTGGCCACATTGTCGAACTGGTTGGCCCAGATCGCGCCGCCGGGCAGCTCGGCATTGAGCTTTTCGGCCAGGCGACCGGAAATCTTGATGTAATTATTGGGGTTCTTGTAGGGCTTGGCCGGAACCTCGATCAGCTCGGCGCCATAGAGGCGCAGCGCGTCCTTCTTTTCCTGGCTCTGGGTCTGCGGGATCACGATCACGCTCTTGTAGCCCAGCGCATTGGCCACCAGCGTCAGCCCGATGCCGGTATTGCCCGCCGTGCCTTCCACGATCGTGCCGCCCGGCTTGAGCCGGCCCGAGGCAATGGCGTCCCGGATGATGTAGAGCGCCGCCCGATCCTTCACCGACTGGCCCGGATTGAGGAACTCGGCCTTGCCCCAGATCTCGCATCCGGTCATCTCGGACACGCGGTTGAGGCGGATGAGCGGCGTCTTGCCGATGGCGGCAATCAGGTCTTTGTGGGCAAACATGGGGCGATCTGCTGGTCTGGTGAACCCGGATGGTAGGGCGCGCGTTGCGGACCTGCAAGCCATAACCGCCTGTCTGGGCAGGGCTTTCCGTCCCTGTGCCCGGTCGCGCAATGCCAGTGCGCGCCAACGCACCTGACGCAATATCATTCCTCTACAGCGCTGCCGCCGCCGCCAGCGCCCGCTCGCGCGAGGTCTTGAGATCAACGATGGGCCGCGGATAGTCCCGGCCCAGCCGGACGCCCGCCGCCGCGACAATGGCCGGTGGCGCTTCCCAGGGGCTGTGAATTTCGGCATCGGGCAGTCGCGCCAGCTCCGGCACCCAGCGGCGGACATAGTGGCCGTCGGGGTCAAAGCGTTTGCCCTGCGTTACCGGATTGAAGATGCGGAAATAGGGCGCGGCATCCAGCCCGCAACCGGCCACCCATTGCCAGCTGGCCGGATTGCTCGCCACATCGGCGTCCACCAGGCAATCCCAGAACCACTGCTCGCCCAGGCGCCAGTCGATCAAAAGGTTCTTGCTCAGCAGCGAGGCGACCAGCATGCGCACGCGATTGTGCATGCTGCCGGTCTCCCAGAGCTCGCGCATGCCGGCGTCGATGATCGGCAGGCCGGTGCGCCCGGCCTGCCAGGCGGCGAGGTCTTGTGGCGCGTCGCGCCAGTCGAGCGCGCTGTACTTCGCCTGCATCGGCTCTTGGGCAATATCGGCGCGATGGTAGAGCTGGTGATAGCTGAAGTCGCGCCAGGCCAGTTCGGACAGGAATTTGTCGACCGCCGGGGCGATGCCCGGGTGCATCTGCGCTGCAAGGCTCGCCGCCTGCCAGATCTGGCGTGGGCTGATCTCGCCAAAGCGCAGGTGCGGCGACAGCCGCGAGGTGACGGACCGCGACGGAAAATCCCGCTCCTCGGCATAATCGGCCACGCGATCCTCAAGAAAGGACGCCAGGGCGGCCTGCGCCGCCGCTTCGCCGATTCTCCAATGGGGGGCCAATTTGCCAGCCCAGTGCGGCTGCCGATAGTCGCCATCCACCGGTTGCACGGCACGGGCCGGCCCGGCCGCCGGCGCGGGCAGGGGGCTGGCCATGGGGATCGGCCGCAGGCTCTTCCAGAACGGCGTGAACACCGAATAGGGCTTGCCGGTGCCCGTGGTAATTTCCCAGGGCTCGATCAGCAGATTGGCCGCAAAGCTCTCGACGGTGACGCCGTCGGCGCGCAATTGCGTCTTGATGGCGCTATCCACGGCGCGCTCGCCGGGGGCATAGCGCCGGTTCCAATAAACGGACGCCACCTGATGCTCTGCCACCAGCCGGGGCAGCACTTCGGCCGGATCGCCGCGGTCGACGATCAGGGCAATGCCCCGCGCCGCCAGCGCCGTCTCCAGCGCCACCAGGCTCTGATGCAGCCACCAGCGTGCCGCGCCGCCGGGCGGGCGCACGTCGTCGGTCTCTTCATGGATATAGAGCGCTATGGCCACGCTGCCGCCCGAGACGGCAGCACTCAGGGCAGGATTGTCGGCCAGGCGCAGATCGTTGCGCAACCAGGCAAGGTGTGTAGCGGCCATAAGGGTACTCCCATGGCCACTACGCGCCGGACGGCCCGGCAGTTCAACCTATTCGAGCACTTCGGCCAGATGTTCGAGCGCGGCGCTCCAGGCCTCGATGGAAAAGATGCGCGATTCCGCATCGGCATGCGCCAGGCCGCGCTCGGTCAGCGTGATCTGCGTCTGCTCGGTGCCAATGGCTTTGAAGCGAATGTCGAGCACGAAGATCAGATCGTCTTCCGCATCCTCGGCATCCTTGTGCACCCAGCTCATCACCAGCTTTTCGTTTTCCACGAACGCCAGGATTTCCCCGCTGACCGTGTGGTCCTCTGGGTCCTCGTCATCGCCGAAGGTGGTAAACTTGTATTCGCCGCCCTCAAAGGCATCGAGCTCGGCCTCATCGGCCTGCCATTGCTCGATCAGGGCCGGGTCGGTCCAGGCCTTGAACACGTCATCGATATGCGCATCGATGGTGCGGCTGAGGGTAATCTGGCTTTCATTGTCCAGATCCATGCCATTACTCATGATCTGCGCCTTTCTGACGGTTTCGCACCTGTGCCGGTTCGGTGACAGCGCGGTGCACGGTTTGCTAGCCATTCGGCCCCAAGTGTCACCCCATTTGGCGGGGCATGTCACTGCACAGGGCGCAATGGCAGCACAAAATGATGATCAGCCGGTTTTGCCTGCTGTCAAAGCGTCTCTGATCAACTGTGTGGGAAAATCTGCCCGCATCGGGCGGGGGAACGAATGGCTCCGCGGGTAGGATTCGAACCTACGACCAATCGGTTAACAGCCGATTGCTCTACCACTGAGCTACCGCGGATCACCTTCGTTGTCCTTCTTGCGAAGGCGAGGGTCATGTACCGAACTTGATTTGGTTTGCCAAGCCCCAATTGCCGCTCGTGTGAATAACTTGCGACAAAGCGCTAGCCATTCGCCCGATTTTGCAGCGCTATCAGGTCTTTAACCGTATTGAGATTGGCGAAGGGATTGGCCTTGGCCCTGGGACACCAATCGACGCGCACCGCGCCGAGCGCTTGCTGCAGGGCCTTGAGGCTGGCCGGGGGCGCCACTGCTTGAGCCCCGGAAACCAGGCTTTGCAGCGCCTCCAGCCGCCACAGCGCATTGGGGGGATAGAAGTCATCACCCCAGGCGGCATAGGCCGCGGGGGCCGCACCGAGGCCAGATTCGAGCAACGCCACGAAATCCTGCGGCAAGAACGGCGTGTCCACCGCTACCGAGACCAGTGGGCCCCTGGTGATTCCCTTTTCCGCCAAATACTTGACGGCCGCCAGCAGCCCCGCCAGCGGCCCGCCCGGTGTATCGGCCAGATCGGGCACGGCGAAGCAATCAGGGGGCAAAACAAGTCTCTGCGGGGCCGGTCCCATGCCGACCAGCACCGGGCTTTGCACCGGGCCCAGGGCCGCAAGGACCCGCTCCAGCAGGCGTTGGTTCCCGATCCGCAGATCGCCCTTGCGCACCCCGCCCAGCCGCGCACCGGCGCCGCCGGCGATGATCACGGCATGGGGCAGGCCGGTCATGTCCCCAGATTCTCCGGCTTTGGCCTTATGCCCAGCCGTAGCAGCAGCAGCATGGCGATGCCGCCCACCAGGCCCCAGAACGGCGCGCCGACGCCCAGCACAGTGATTCCCGAAGCCGTTGTAACGAAAGTGAAAATTGCCGGCAGCCGCACGTCCTCATGCGCCAGGGCCCCCGCCAGAGCCGCCGTCAGGCTCGACAGCAATGCCAGCCCGGCAACGGCCTGGATCAGGATGGGCGGCGAAGCGGCGATGAAGGCCGCAGCCAGGCTCGCCGCGGGCGCCAGCAGCAGATAGACCACGCCGGCCGAAATCGGCGCCGGCCAGCGCTTCTCGTGATCCGGATGCGCCTCGGGCCCGGCGCAGATCGCCGCGGTGATGGCCGCCAGATTGCTGGTGTGCCCGCCAAAGAACGCCGTGGCGGCGCTCGAAATGCCGGTGAGGATGAACATCGGCGCCGGCGGCAGGGTATAGCCATTGGCCTGCATCACCGCGAGCCCCGGCAGGTTCTGCGAGGCCATGGTGACAATATAGACCGGCAGGCCGATGCGGATGATGGCATCGGCCGTGAACACCGGCATCACCGGCACAAACACCGGCCAGCTGCCATCCAGCGCGCCCGGCGGCAGATGGGTGGTGGCGGCCAGCAGCACGCCGGTGACCACCACCGCCAGCGGCACGGCGAAGCGGCGGGCAAAGCGCAGGCCCAGCACCCAGGCCAGCAGAATGGGCAGCGCCAGCGCCGGCAGCTCGGCAACCGCCTTGATCGGCGCCAGACATAGCGTCAGCAGCATGCCCGCCAGCATGGCATTGGCGATCGGCGCCGGAATGGAGGCCACCAGCCGCGCCAGCGGCCGGATCAGCCCGGTCAGCACCAACAGGCCTGCCGCCACCAGGAACGCTCCGGCCACCGCCGGAAAGCCGCCCACCGGCTCGCCAACGGTCAGGATGAAGGCCACGCCCGGCGTCGACCAGGCAAAGCTCGCCGGAATCCTGAGCCGCGCGCTGACCACAATATTGAGGATGCCAATGGCAATACACACCGTCATCAGGCCAGAACCGGCCTGCTGCGGCGTCGCCCCAGCCGCCGTCAGCGCTGCCAGCACCAGGGTAAAGGTGCTGGCATAGCCAACGATGGCTGCCAGGGCGCCGGCCATGATGGGCTGGAAAAAGCTGCGGGCCCCGTCCCCGGACACCGTCTCGATCTTGCTCACGCGACTCTCCACAAATGATGGCGACACCCTAGGCAGCCCCGCCGCCTTGGTGAAGCGCAAACGCAACGGCACGGCGCTAACACTTTGGCAACCTGCTCGCTTGCATATGGAAGGGCGCTCGATTAGATAGCGCCGCAGAGGCCTCGTGGCGGAGTGGTTACGCAGCGGATTGCAAATCCGTGTACTCCGGTTCAATTCCGGACGAGGCCTCCATTTTTCCTTTCAATTGTGTGACATTGACACGGCCTGCGGTAGACAACCGCTGCCCCGCACATGGCTCCCATGCGTGAATCATTTTGCCGCGCCCCGCAAACGTGGCTTGCCAAGCGGGCGAGGGGAGGGATATTCACGTCCAGCATATGGGCGTATGGGGCGGATAATCGCAAATGACGGATTTCGGGCGGCTGCGGGCCGTGATGGTCGACAATCAGTTGCGGACCAGCGGTGTGACCGAGCGGGGCGTTCTGGCGCAGATGGGTGCGGTTCCCCGCGAGCGTTTTGTCCCTGTTGAGCGTCAGGGCCTGGCCTATATCGACGATATTCACTGGCTTGGCGGCGGCCGCGAGCGCTTCATGATGGCGCCGGCAACCCTGGCCAAGCTGCTGCAGCTGGCCGAGATCACCGAGACCGACAGCGTGCTCGATGTCGGCGCCGGCACCGGCTATGCCACCGCCGTGATTGCGGGCCTTGCGGCCACTGTCGTCGGGCTTGAGGCCGATGCGGCCTTGGCCCAGGCCGCAAAGGACAATCTGGCTGGGCTTGGCCTGGCCAATGCCAGCGTGATTTCAGGCGATCTGGACGCCATCGGCACCCGCATGTTCGACCTTGTATTCGTCCAGGGCACACTCGATATCGTCCCAAATGCCTTGCTGGGCGCCGTCAAGGACGGTGGTCGCCTGGTCGCTTTGGTGCGCGATGGTGGCGTCTCGGTGGCCAGCGTCTTCGTCAAGACCGGTAGCACGGTGACGGCACGCGGCGAGTTCAATGCCACCCTGCCTGCGCTCGACACGCGGCCCAGGGCGGTCGAGTTCGTATTCTGATTGCATGGATGAACCCGTTGCAGCGATGCAACGCAGCGTGGTCATCCGTACATTAAACTTTGGTATTGTCGGCCGCCGCAGGTTGTTAACCCATGCCGCGCGGCTATAAAGTTCTGGTGTTCTGGAGGCGGCGATGAGTTTTCGCAGAAGTTTGGCGGCTAGCGCTCTGGCTGTGTTCGCAAGTGCAATTGCGGTGAGTGGCGCCCAGGCGCAGTCCATCGCCCAGGCTTTGACCATTGCCTATGATCATGCGCCGGACCTGCAGTCCGCGCTGCTCAATGCCAAGGCCTCTGCCGAAAATATTGCGCTGGCCAAGGCTGGCACCCGCCCCACGCTGGGCGCATCGGTGACCGGCAACTACAGCTGGGCCCTGACCGGTGGCAAGTTCACCGATGGCACCTCGCTGACCACCGGCCTGTCCTATAATCAGACGCTTTACGACGGAAACAAGACCAATTCCGAAATCGAGGCGGCCCGCGCCGGCGCGGAAGCGGCCGAATACCAGATCCGCAATACCGAGCAGAACGTGCTGCTGGCCGTGGTGCAGGCCTATGTCGCCGTGCTCAGCAACAGCCAGCTGGTGGCGCTGCGGCAGGAAAATCTCTCCTTCTTCCAGGCGCAGCTGCAGTCGGCCCGCGATCGGCTCGACGTGGGCGAGGGCACCCGCATTGATGTGGCCCAGGCCGAGGCCCGTCTGGCCCAGGGCGACGCGACCTATCGCGCTGCGCTGAGCAGCCTGGAAACCAGCAAGGCCACCTTTGAGCGCTATGTCGGGCAGGCGCCGCACAATCTGAGCGCCTCGCATAATTTCGGCAATCTGGTTCCCAAGGCCCTGGCCTCGGCCATCGCGGAGGCCGAGACTGGCCATCCGGCCATTCTGATGGCCAAGGCCGCCATCCGCGCTGCCCAGGCCAGCAGCAAGGCCGCCGAGGCCGGCTTTGGCCCCAAGGCCTCGCTGAACGGCAATGTCGGTTCCAAGATCACTGGACAGAATGGCTCGCCCACCGACGGCTTCAGCGGTTCGGTGTCTTTCCAGATCACCGTGCCGCTCTATGCCGGCGGCGCCATCGGCGCCAGCGTGCGCAAGGCCAATATCGAACAGATTAAATCCGAGGTGGACGCCATGTCCTCCTATGACAAGATCCGTGAATCGGTGATTTCGGCCTGGGCCGGTATCCAGAGCGCCGATGCGCAGATCTCGGCTGCCAGTGCCGCCGTGTCGGCCGGCAAGACCGTGCTGGACGGCGTCATCCAGGAACGCGATCTGGGCACCCGCACCACGCTGGACGTGCTCAATTCTCAGGCCGAACTGACCACCGCCCGCGAGGGCCTGATCAATGCCTCCTCCAACAAGGTGCTGGCAACGTTCTCGCTGCTGGCCGCCATGGGCCATCTGACCGCGACGGACCTCGGTCTCAACGTCGAAGTCAAGTCAGCGGCGCGCTACACCGATGCCGTGGATGACGTCTGGGCCGAGCTGCGCACCGTCGCCGAATAGGCACACGATCACCATTGACCAGACTTGGTGGCCGGGCGCAGTCCCGGCCACAAGTTTTAGTGGAAGACCCTGTGTGCAACCCCCTGCACGATTCCTAATTTGCGTGGCGCAGTCTAAGGTATTGTTTACGAATCAGGGATTGGCTGCACTGGCGGAGCGCTGAAAGCCCCCGGATCGAGCGCGCGAGTATGAGGCATCGATGAACAAGCCGGCACCAAAAGAACCTTCCATGGACGAGATCCTGTCGTCCATCAGGCAGATTATCGCCGACGACGACGCCGCAGGGGCCCCCCGCCGACCCTCCATGCAGGCAGCCGCTGCGCCCATGGAAGCCGCGCCGGCCCGGTCCGCTGCTGGTTCGCTTGATCGCGACCTCAGCGACATGCTCGACGATATCGAGCCGCTGGCGCTGTCGCCGTCCCAGATTGTGTCCGACGATGACGATATCGGCGGCTTCAGCTTTGACTCCATCCTGGCCGATACCGAACCAGCCGCTGCTGACGACGATGATCCTATGGCTGCCGCCATGGCAGCGGTGCCTAACCTCGTTGACCCCGAAGATATCGCCTTTGCGCCCGAGCCGGTGGACGATGATCTGCCGTCTTTTGATCCGCCGCCGCAGCGCGCGCCCATGGCGCCGCCCAAGCCGGCCGCCGCTGCACCTGCGCCTGTCCGCGCGCCGATCATGCCCGAGCCAGAGCCGGAGCCTGAGCCCGCGTTTGAGCCGGAGCCGGCCTTCGAGCCCGAGCCGGAATTCACCCCGGCACCGGCCATGATCGAGCCCAGCTTCGATCCCGAGCCCGAGATGGCCGCGCCGCCGCCGCGCCCACAGCCGACCATCGCCCAGGCGGCGCCCATGCCCGATGCGCGCCTGTCCAGCGACATGGCCGATCAGCTGCTCGAGCCGGCCACCCAGGCGGCCGTACGCAGCTCGATGACCAAGCTCAATGGTCTTGGTCTCGGCAATGCCGGCGCCACCATCGAGTCGCTGATGCGCGACATGCTGCGCCCCATGCTCAAGGAATGGCTGGACGAGAACCTGCCGTCCGTCGTCGAGCGCATGGTGGAAAAGGAAATCGCCCGCATTTCGCGCGGCGAATAGCCTCTCCACGCCCTTGCGGCCCAGTCTGTAGCGACCCGTTGGCGCGGCACGCAGCCTATTGCGCGCCAAACCACGGGTTGGTGTTGACCCCGCCAGCCGCATTTGCTTGAAGTCTGCCAACCTATTGTTCGGCCCGCCACACCCGTTTGGCGGGTCGCTGCTGTTGCGAGTGACCTATGCTTGAAAAGTCCTATGAGCCTGGTGCCGTCGAGACGCGCGTCTATGCCGACTGGCTCAAGGCCAATGCCTTTGCCGCCGGGGCAGGGGCCGCGCCCGGCGCCGAGACCTTCACCATCGTCATTCCGCCGCCCAATGTGACGGGTTCGCTGCACATCGGCCACGCGCTCAACAACACCATCCAGGACATCCTGGTGCGGTTCAACCGCATGCTGCGCAAGGATGTGCTCTGGCAGCCGGGCACCGACCACGCCGGCATTGCCACCCAGATGATCGTCGAGCGCCAGCTGATGGAGCGTCAGCAGCCCGGTCGCCGCGCCATGGGCCGCGAAAAATTCGTCGAGCGGGTCTGGGAGTGGAAGGCCGAGAGCGGCGGCACGATCATGAACCAGCTCAAGCGCCTGGGCGCTTCGGCTGATTTTTCTCGTGAACGCTTCACCATGGGCGAGAACGGCGCAGCCGACGACCAGATGGTGCGCGCCGTCACCAAGGTGTTCGTCGAGCTGCACAAGCGCGGCCTGATCTATCGCGCCAAGCGCCTGGTCAATTGGCATCCTGGCCTGGAAACCGCCATCTCTGACCTCGAGGTCGAGAACATCGAGATCAAGGGCCACATGTGGCACCTGCGCTATCCGCTGGCTGATGGCGTAACCTACCAGTTCCCGATTGCGCATGATGAAGAGGGCAAGCCCACCGAGTGGGAAACCCGCGACTATATCATCGTCGCCACCACGCGCCCCGAAACCATGCTGGGCGACTCCGGCATTGCCGTGCACCCAACCGACGAGCGCTATGCCAGCCTAGTTGGCAAATTCGTCGACCTGCCGTTGGTTGGCCGCCGCATTCCCGTCGTTGCCGATGAATATGCCGACCCCACCCTGGGCACCGGCGCGGTCAAGATCACCCCGGCGCATGACTTCAACGACTTCGAGGTCGGCGTCCGCAACAATCTTGAGCAGATCAACGTCTTCACCACCCAGGGCGCAATCATCTCGGCCGATTTCGTGCCGGCCGATCTGCGCGGGCTCGACCGCTTTGTGGCGCGCAAGGCCATCGTCGCCCAGCTGACGGCGCTGGCCGAAGCTGAGCCCACCCGTGGCCTGGCGTTCATCGAAGACAAGAAGATCATGGTGCCGCATGACGAGAAGAGCAAACTCGTCGTCATCGAGCCCTTCCTGACCGACCAGTGGTGGGTCAAGGCCGATGTGCTGGCGCAGCCGGCCATGGCTTCGGTGCGCGAAGGCCGCACCAAATTCGTGCCGCAGCAGTATGAGAACACCTATTTCGCCTGGCTGGAGAACATCAAGCCCTGGTGCATTTCGCGCCAGCTGTGGTGGGGCCATCAGATCCCGGCCTGGTATGGCCCGGATAACGAGGCCTTTGTCGCCCAGAGCGCCGAAGAGGCGCAGGCGCTGGCCGATGCCCATTATGGCAAGCCGGTGACGCTCAAGCGCGACGAAGACGTGCTCGACACCTGGTTCTCCTCGGCCCTGTGGCCCTTCTCGACCCTGGGCTGGCCGGATGACACCGCCGAACTGCGCCGCTATTACCCCACCGATGTGCTGGTCACCGGCTTTGACATCATCTTCTTCTGGGTCGCCCGCATGATGATGATGGGGCTCGAATTCCTCAAGGAAGAGCCCTTCCATACCGTTTACATGCACGCCCTGGTCCGCGACGAAAAGGGCCAGAAAATGAGCAAGACCAAGGGCAATGTCATCGACCCGCTCGAGCTCATCGACCAGTATGGTGCCGATGCGACGCGCTTCACCTTGGCTGCCATGGCCGCCCAGGGGCGCGATCTCAAGCTCTCGATCAGCCGCGTCGAGGGCTATCGCAACTTCGTCACCAAGATCTGGAATGCCGCGCGCTTCCTCGAGATGAACGAGTGCCGCCGCGTCGACGGTTTCGACCCCAGGGGCAACACGCTGGCGCTCAACCGCTGGATCGTCGGCGCCACCGCCCGCGCAGCCGCTGCCGTCAGCAAGGGCATCGTCGACTACAAGTTCAACGAAGCCTCCAACGCCGCCTATGACTTCGTCTGGGGCACGTTCTGCGACTGGTATGTCGAATTCGCCAAGCCGGTGTTCATGGGCGAGGACGAGGCTGCCAAGGCCGAGACCCGCGCCACTGCCGCCTGGGCGCTCGACCAGATCCTGCTGATCCTGCATCCCTTCATGCCCTTCGTTACCGAAGAGCTGTGGGCCGAAACCGGCAAGCTCGGGCCGGCGCGCGCAAACATGCTGATCCTGTCCGACTGGCCCGATCTGTCTGGCCTTGAGGACGCCGAAGCCGATGCCGAGCTGACCTGGCTGATCGATGTGATCACCAATGTCCGCTCGGTGCGCAGCGAGATGAACGTGCCGGCCGCCGCCAAGCTGCCGCTGGTGGTGGTGGGCGCGGGCGAGACCACGCTCAAGCGCCTCGTCGCCGGCACCTCGCTCATCACCCGCCTGGCGCGGCTGGAGAGCATTTCGCCCCAGTCCGAAGTGCCCGGCGAATCCGCGCAGTTTGTCGTCGGCGAAGCCACCTGGGCGCTGCCGCTGGCCGAGTTCATCGACATTCCCACCGAAAAGGCGCGGCTGGAGAAGGAAGTGGCCAAGCTCGACGCCGAGGTCAGCCAGATCGACAAGAAGCTCGGCAATGAGCAGTTTGTCGCCAAGGCCCCCGAGGAAGTGATCGAAGAGCAGAAGGCCCGTCGCGAAGCCGCCGTCGAGCGGCGTCATCATATCGCCGAGGCGCTCAAGCGCCTTAGCTGATCCCTGGCATGGTCCGGCCCCTAGTGAGGGGTGGCCGGACCGGCCCCGACTGCTGTCAACCGAAGCGAGACCTGAGCATGGATGACACGCCCCGCGAACCACCCGCCAGAGCCCTGCAGAATGGCATGATCGGCGTTGGCGCCGTGCTGGTCTTTGATGGCAAGGGCGGCGTCGTCCGTCACGAACCCAGCGTCGAGACGCCCAAGATTCCGCTGCGCGGCTTCAAGCTGGTCTGCGGCAACTCCCGGGCGCCCGAATTCAAG
Organism: Devosia sp. FKR38; assembly: GCF_005222805.1. Taxonomy (GTDB): domain Bacteria; phylum Pseudomonadota; class Alphaproteobacteria; order Rhizobiales; family Devosiaceae; genus Devosia. The sequence continues at coordinate 993,932 of NZ_STGC01000005.1, forward strand.
GTCTGGCTCAAGGAAGAGCTGGGCGTGTTCAACGCCGACCTGCTCACTGTGCCCAGCACCCGCTCGCGCTGCACGGTGATCGAAGACCGCGCCATGGTGGTGATGCGCGTCGCCCGACCCGGCGCCGAGCCCGACGATATGGGCCGGCAATTGCTGACCCTGTGGATCGAAAAGGGCCGGGTGATCATTGCCTCCGAGCTCAATATTCTCGATTTCCTCGGCCTGACCAAATGGGAGAGCTCGCACCACGCGCCGGTGTCGCCGGCCGATCTGGTGGCCCGGCTGGGCCTGCGCGCGGCGGATCGGCTCGAACCCCTGGTCGAGCGGCTGGGCGACCGGCTCGACGAGATCGAGGAATCCCTGATCATCCAGAACGCCTCGCGCGCCCAGGGCAAGCTCAGCCATCTGCGCCGCACACTCATCAGCTTCCGCCGCATCGTCTGGCCGCAGCGCGATGTGCTCAATACGCTCGAGATCGAAGATCTCTCGCATTTCTCGCCACGCGACCGCATGCGGCTGCGCGAGGCCTCGGCCCGCTCGGCTCGCCTCGGCGATGAGTTGCAGGCGCTGTCCGAACGCGCCGTGCTGGTGCATGAGCAGATCATCGACGCCCGTGCCGAGCAGATGAACCAGACCATGCTGGTGCTGGCCGCGGTGACCGTGGTGTTCATGCCACTGACGCTGCTCACCGGCGCTTTGGGCATGAATGTGTCCGGCATTCCCTTCTCGGACAATCCACACGCCTTCTGGGTGGTCTGTCTGGCGCTGTTCGGCATGTCGCTGGGCATCATCTGGTGGATGCGCCGGCACCGCTGGCTTTAGCCAGGAGGAGGCCCCGGGCGGCGTGCCCGGAGCCCCGTTGCCCCTAGATGCGGGCTTGCACGCGATGCAGCCCGGCATAGAGCCCGTCTGCCGCCATCAGCGCGTCATGGGTGCCTTCTTCGCCAATGCCATTGGGCGTCAGCACCAGGATGCGGTCAGCCTGCCGCACAGTGGAGAGCCGATGCGCGATCACGATCGTGGTGCGCCCCTTGGCCAGCGACAGCAGCGACTGCTGCACCGCCCGTTCGCTCTCGTTGTCGAGGGCACTGGTGGCCTCGTCAAAGATCAGGATGGCCGGATCCTTGAGGAAGGTGCGGGCAATGGTCAGGCGCTGCTTCTGCCCGCCCGAGAGCTTGACGCCGCGCTGGCCGATATCGGTGTCGTATCCCTTGGGCAAAGCCATGATGAACGCATGCGCATTGGCCGCCTGGGCCGCCGCGATGATCTCCGCCTCGCTGGCATCGGGCCGCCCATAGCGCAGATTGTCCGCCACGGTGCCGCTGAACAGATACACATCCTGCTGCACCACGCCGATGCTGCGGCGCAGCGAGGCCAGCGTCAGCTGCCGCACGTCCCGGCCATCGATGCTGACCGCGCCGCCATCCACGTCGTAGAAGCGCGGGATCAGCGAACAGAACGTGCTCTTGCCCACGCCCGAGGGGCCGACCAGGGCCACGAACTCCCCGGGACGGATATCGAGCGACAGCCCATCGAACACCAGCCGCGCATCCGCTTCATAGCGGAACCGCACGTTGTCGAAGCGGATGGCGCCCGCCACCGAACCGATGTCGACCGCGCCGGGCGCATCGGTGATATCGGGCTCCTCTTCGAGTAGCTCCATGGCGCGCACGAAGCCGGTATAGCCCTCCTGCCAGAGGCGGATGAAGTTATCCAGCCGCCGGATAGGGTCGACCAGCACCCCCACGCAGAGCAGGAACGTCAGCATGTCCGACACGGTCAGCTGGGCATTCAGGATCCGGATGGCCCCGGCCACGATGACCAGAATCGTTACCAGCTGAGAGAAGCCGTCCATGCCCGACCACAGCAGCGCCTCACTGCGATAGCCGTCGCGCCGGCTCTCGAAGAAGCGCTGATTCTCCACGTCGAAGCGGCGCAGCTCGTCGCGCTCATTGGCGAAGGACTGCACCACGCGCACGCCGGCCAGCGCGTCCTCGACCCGCTCGTTGACGGCCGCGATCTGCTCCTTGCTGCCTTTGAGCGCCACATGCATGCGGCTGTTGAAATGGCGGGCATAGACCACGGCGAGCGGCGTCAGCAGCACGATCAGGCTCGCCAGCACCGGATCGATATAGATCAGCACTGCCATGGCCCCAACGAATTTGAGCAGGCCGATGGCCAGGTCTTCCGGCCCATGGTGGAACAGCTCGCCCAGCCAGAGCGAGTCATTGCTGATCCGGCTCATCAACTGCCCGACGCGCTGCCGGTCATAGAAGCTGAACGACAGCTTCTGGCAGTGCTCGAACAGTTCGCGACGCACATCGGCCTCGATGCGCGCGCCCATCACATGGCCCTTGTAGTCCACGAAATAGGTCGCCAGCGTCTGGATGGCGAAGATGGCCAGCATGATGCCGCCCATGACCAGGATGGGCACAAGCCCATTCTCATCGCCCGTGAGGCTGGTGAGATGGCTGGTGATGTAGTTGGCGCAGAGCGGCAGGGCGACGGCCGTCGCCGCCACCAGCACGGCGCAGCTCAGCACCGCTGCCAACAGGGCGCGATGGGGTCGGTAATAGCCGACGAAGCGGGCAAACCGCCGGCGCCAGACCGGTGCTGCCACGCCCGATGGGCTCGATGTCAGGAAAAGGCGCGCGAGAAGGCTCTTACGGCTGGCGTCTGTTTGCGCCCCCGTCCACGGAAATTGAAAGTGCATGACCGATGATGTCCGAATGAGTGGGATTGGTGTTCAGTGCGGACAGGGTTTTCATCGGTCGCTCCCAAGCGTGGATGGCAGATGCGCCAACCATGCGGGGGCAAGTGCCGGTCGGCAACTGGTTTTGTGACCTCGCGCGGCGGATCGGCGGCGGCTGTGGCAGCCGCGACACGCCCGCCATGCCCCCATATATGTGACGAATCAGCAACAACGGCAGCCAAACGATTTGGCCGCCCGAGATCGCAACCATTTGGCGATATTTGTCGCCACAATCTGGCGCTATCGAGATTACAAGGCATCCGGGGGCGGGTGACTGCAGTGATTGCCATCAGGTCGACGCGCATGCTTTTGCTGGTGCGGATAGCCGTTGGGCGCCCGCTCTTCTTTGAAGGCGCGGACTGCAGAGTGGCGGGAAGGCGAGACGGCGACGTGGCCAGCACAAGTGCAGATATGTCGATGACCCCACCGGGTTCTCTCAGCCTTTTGAACGCAATTTCGTGAACGGCTCGGCTTCAATGCGGTCACAAACGAAGTTTACCAAATTCTTAATGCTGGCGTTGCGCCCGACCGATCCTGCCCCGATGATGGGCGTCGGAGGCCGTGCGGACGCTGGGGCATCAGGCGCCATTGTGCCGGATCTGCCCTGTGACATGAGTGTTCTGAATGGCGCCCGCGTGATGGCGGGCGGAAGGAGTATTATGCGCATCGCGAGGGATAACCCCCTGACGTCCGTTGCGCTGGCAGCCGTCCTGTCCATGTGTGTGGCAGTGCTGCCCGTGCATGCCCAAACCGCGGCAGATGCTGCGCTGGACATGGCCAACATGCTCGATGGCGCCGGTGGTGGTGTGTCAAGCGGCGAGCTGATTGCTGCTTTGCAGAATGCCGCCGATGCCGGTCAGCCCATGGCCATGTGGCAGCTGGGAACCATGTATGAGAATGGCGAAGGCGTGGATCGCGATCCCGCCAAGGCCTTTGGCTATTTTGCCCAGATCGCCAACCAGCATGCCGACACCGCGCCGCGTGGCGTGGAGGCTGACATTGTGGCGCGTTCCTTCGTCAAGGTCGGCGAGTACTACAAGGACGGCCTGCCGGATGCGGGAATCGCCGCCGATTCCGGGCGCGCCCATGCGCTGCTGCTGCATGCCGCAACCTATTTCGGCGATGCTGATGCGCAATATCGCGTCGGCCTGCTCTATCTCAGCGAGGATGAGCTGGGTGTGAACCCGCTGCAGAGCGCCCGCTGGTTCTCTCTGGCCGCCCGCAAGGGGCATTGCCCGGCACAGGCCCATTTGGGTGATCTGCTGTTCGCCGGCATGGACGGTATTGCTGCCCAGCCGGTGGAAGGGCTGATGTGGCTGACCATTGCGCAGCAGCGCTGTGCCAGCACAGCCGATGCGCCCTGGGTCAACAAGATGTTCGACAATGCCATGACGCTGTCGACGCCTGACGAACAGACCGAGGCGGGCAAGCTCGCCAAGTCCATCGCGCCGCAGTTCGCCGGTTTCTGATCCCTCTTGCCGCGTTGGCGGCAGGGATCAGAGGCGGAACTGGCCTTCGACCGGCACGTGGTCGCTCGGCTTGTCCCAGCCGCGCACATCCTTGTGGATCGTCACGCCATCGAGCAGATCCGCCGCCTGTGGCGAGAGCATCAGATGGTCGATGCGGATGCCCGCGTTGCGTCGCCAGGCCCCGGCCTGGAAATCCCAGAATGTATAGGCCGCTTCTTCCGTTGTGGCCCGCAGAGCATCGGTCATGCCCATGTTGCTGAGCGTGCGGAAGCGTTCCAGGCTCTCCGGGCGATAGAGCGCATCGCCCCACCAGGCCTCGGGGTCATGTGCGTCAATGGGCGCCGGGATGAGGTTGAAGTCGCCCAGCAGCACGAAGGGTTCTTCAAGCGCCAGCCGGTCAGCGACAAAGGCCTCCAGCCGGCGCATCCAGGCGAGTTTATAGGGAAACTTCTCGCTGTCGACCGGATTGCCATTGGGCAGGTAGATGCCGCAGACGCGCACCACGCCGGTTTCCACCGAGAACACACCCTCGATCAACCGGGCCTGTTCGTCGCTGTCATCGCCGGGCAGGCCACGCGTGACCTCGTCAAACGGCAGCAGCGACAGGATCGCCACGCCATTCCAGCTCTTCTGGCCATGCGTCTCGAGATTGTAGCCCAGCGCCTCGATCTCGGCGCGGGGGAAGCCCTCGTCGACCGACTTGATCTCCTGCAGCACCACGATGTCAGGCTTCTCCTGCGCCAGCCAGGTCAGCAGCAGTTCCAGCCGGGCCTTGATGCCGTTGATGTTCCAGGTCGCAATGCGCATGTCAGCCTCCGTGGTGGCGAACGCTACCCATACCGCGGGCAGGGGGCAACACTAGAGCGCGGCATAAACCGCGTTACACACCTCTGAACGATAGGCGCCATCGCTGCCCTCAAGCCCGGTATTGCTCATCGACAGCACGGTCAGCCCCTGCGCCGGATCGATGAACCAGTTGTGGCCATAGATGCCGCCCCAGCGGTTGGTGCCGGGCGAGACCGGCAGGCCCGCCACGCCAGGATCGGCAATATGGGCGCCCAAATAGCTGAACATCACGCCCGGGCCGACGGCCTGGTTTAGTTGCGGCGTCTGGTTGCGCAGGGCCAGCGCCACCGTCTCGGGCCGCAGGATTGTCCCGCCGCCACTGCGCAGCGTTTCCAGCAGCGTCATGAAATCGCCCGCCGTGCCCGCCGCGCCACCACCACCGGACTGGAAAGCCTTGGCATCAAAGATGCGGTCGGGGTCATAGCGCACCTTGGCGCCCCAGGGGCTCATTACTTCATGCGCCGTGCCCATGCGCTCCGGCCGGCCAGGATGGTCGCCATAGGCCGCCGCCAGCCGCGCCGGGTCGGTGACGAAGAATCCGGTGTCAACCATCCGCAATGGGCCGGTTACCCATTGTGCGATGGCATCGCCCGGCGTGCCGCCGCTCAGCCGCCCGGCAATCACGCCCAGCACATCGATCGACGGGCCATAGTTCCACTGCGTGCCCGGCGCGAACAACAGCGGCAGCGCCGCCAGCCTGGCCAGGGTCTCCTCGATACTGAAGTGCCAGCGATTGACCCCGTCCGCCGCTTCAGCCGGCGTCAGCATGGGGCCGGCGGCAAGACCCGACGTGTGAGTCAGAAGGTGATGGATGGTGATATCAGGCGCCGTGCCATCGGGTAGGCGCGGGGCAAAGCCCGGCAGGTGGCGTGTCACCAGATCATCGAGCGCCAGTCTGCCCGCATCGGCAAGCGCCAGGATGGTGGCGGCGACGACCGGCTTGGTCAGCGACGAGAAGCGAAAGATGGCGTCACCCGTCATGGCCCGGCCCGCCTCGCGGTCGGCCAGGCCATGCGCCTTGTCATAGAGCGGCACGCCGTCCTTGTGCACCTTGAGCACCGCCCCGACGATGCGCCCATCAGCAATCGCTTGGCCCACAACGGCGTCGAGACGGGTCTCAAGGCTCATCGCACTCTCCTAAAGCGAGGCGTAAACAGCGTCGCGGATGGCGTCGACATAGGGGCCATTGACCCCGGCTGGCGCCGTATTGCTCATCATCAAGACAGTCAGGTCGCGCGTGCGGTCGACGAACCAGGAATGGCCATAGACGCCGCCCCAGCCCAGCGTGCCGGGGCTCTCGGGCGTATTGGCCAGCTTGGGATCAACGATGATGTCGGAGAACAGGCTGAACTTGCAGCCCGGCACGCGATCGACTGCGCCGGTCTGCGGGCTGGCCGCCAGGCGGAAGGTTTCGGGCTTGAGCAGCTTGGGCGCGCCGCGGCGGACTTCCTCAAAAAAGGTGAAGAGGTCATCGGGCGTGCCCACCATGCCGGCGCCGCCGGATTGGAAGGTCATGAGGTTAAAGGCGCGCGAGGGCGAATAGATCAGCTCATTGCCCTGCTCGTCGCGCTGCGTATAGCTGTCGCCCATGCGCTCGGGCCCGGCGGGCGTATTGCCATAGTTGACCGAAAGGCGCCCGGCGTCGGTGACGTGAAAGGCCGTGTCAGCCATGCCCAGGGGGCCGGTGACATAGTGGTGCACGGCGGCTTCGAGCGTGTTCCCATAGACATTGGCGATCACCGCGCCCAGCACGTCGATGGCCACCGAATATTCCCAGGCCGTGCCGGGCGCAAAATGCAGCTCCAGCCCAGCCAGACGGGTGAAATTGGTCTCGAAATCAATGGTTTCGTCGCGCAGGCCCGCGGCAACGCCCGTACCACCATAATTGTAGCCCAGGCCAGCCGTATGGGTCAGCAGGTGGCGGATGGTGATGGTCGGCGTCTGGCCCTGATATTTCGGCGTGAAATAGGGCAGGTGGTCGGCCACGGCATCGTCCAGCGACAGCTTGCCAGCATCGCACAGCGCCAGCGCCGTCAGCGACACCATGGGCTTGGTCACCGAGGCAAGACGATAGATGGTGTCGAGCGCCGTGGGCGTGCCGGCTTCGCGGTCGGCGAGGCCAAAGCTCTTGCGATAGACCGGCTCACCGCCCAGCGACACCTGCACGGCGCCGCCGACGATTCGGCCTTCGGCCATGGCTGTTGCGGTGATCTGGTCGATGCTGCTGCTTAAACTCATGCTGTGCCTCCGATTCACGGGCAGCATAGGGCACGGCATCAGCTCAAAAGTCTAGTATGGTAGTTCAGACGGCGAAGCTGGTGCCGCAGCCGCAGGAGGCCACCGCATTGGGATTGCGGATCTGGAAGGCCTGGCCGATCAGATCGTCGACAAAGTCGATTTCCGAGCCGCCCATGAATTCCAGACTCATCGCATCGATCAGCACGGTCGCATCGCCCTTTTGCAGCACTATATCGTCGCTGGCCGGCTTTTCCTGTACGAGATTGTACTCATACTGAAAGCCGGAACAGCCGCCGCCGGCTACCGAGATACGCAGCACCGTGCCCTCAGCTTCCTTGGACAGAATGCGCGAAACGCGCTTGGCGGCGCGGTCGGTCAGCACCACGGTGCTGGTGGGGGCAGGGGTGGGCGCCAGGGCAATATCGGTCATTTGCTATCCAGGCCTGATGTGAAGACGCGATTTCGTTATGTCATAACGGTCTGGATAAAATAGGAACTCCCTCTGGAATTGAAAAGGGCCTTGTCATCACCGATGTGCGAAACCGCTTCCTATGCCAGCAAACCTGAAGCCTCGCTGGGGCGCGTGCAGGACACCGGACCCAGCCCGACCCGCAGCCCCTATCAGCGCGACCGGGACCGCATCATCCATTCCACCGCCTTCCGGCGCCTGCAGCACAAGACGCAGGTGTTCTTCCGCCACGACGGCAATCACTTCCGCAATCGCCTGACCCATACGCTCGAAGTCAGCCAGATGGCGCGCTCCATGGCCCGGGCGCTGCGGCTCGATGAGGACTTGGCCGAAGCGGTCGCCCTGTCGCATGATTTGGGCCACACCCCCTTTGGTCACGCTGGCGAACGCGCGCTGCATCGCGTCATGGCCGCCTATGGTGGCTTTGACCACAATATCCAGGCCATGCGCGTCGTCACCCGGCTGGAGAACCGCTACGCCGAGCACGATGGGCTGAACCTGACCTGGGAGACGCTCGAAGGCATCCTCAAGCACAATGGGCCGCTGGTCTATCCCGATGGCCGCCCCTATGGCCGCTATATCGAGGAAGGCCTGCCCAGCGGCCTCTTCGATATCCCGGCTGCGGCCGATCTGCGGCTCGACAGCCATGCATCGCTTGAAGCCCAGACCGCGGCCATTGCCGATGACATTGCCTATAATGCCCATGACATCGACGATGCGCTCCGCGCCGGGCTGATTACCCTCACCGATCTCCGCGATGTGCCACTGGCCAGCCCCATCGTCGCCGAAGTGCTCGCCCGCTATCCCGACATTGCGCCCAAGCGCCAGGCCCATGAGGTGCAGCGGCGTCTGATTACCCGCAGCATCGAGGATGTGATCACCACCACGGCGGCCAATATCGCGGACGCCGGCGTGATCACCGCCGAGGATGTGCGGCAGGCCGGGCGGACGCTGGTGCAATTCTCGCCCGATATCGCGGCGGCCGAAAAAGGGCTCAAGAGCTTCCTGTTCACCCGCGTCTATCGCCATGAATCGGTGATGGTCTGGGTGCGCCACAGCGAGGCGCTGGTCAGCCGGCTGTTTGAGCACTACATGACCAGTCGCGACCTGCCGGGCCGCTGGGCCGCCATGGCACAGGCCGCCGCGTCGGACGCGGCCCTGGCGCGGATCGTCGCCGACTTCATCGCCGGCATGACCGACCCCTATGCCATGGACGAATATGCCCGTTTGTTTGACGCTAGACCGGAATTCGGTTAACCCCGGCGCACTTCATTAGTCAGGTCTATCATGGACGTTTTTGCACTGTTCTCCGCGCGCGTCGCCAATGCGATGCAGGTTCTCTATCCCGAAGTCGGGCCCGATCTGCTGGCCCGCATCGTGGTCGAGCCGCCGCGCGATGCTGCCCATGGCGATCTCAGCACCAATGCCGCCATGATCGTGGCCAAGCCGCTCGGCAAGAGCCCGCGCGACATTGCCGCCGCGCTGGTTGAGCATTTCAAGCATGACGCCGACGTCACCAGCGTCGAGATCGCCGGGCCGGGCTTTGTCAATTTCCGCCTCGACGCCCCCATCTGGCACCAGGTGCTGCGCGCCATTGCCGAGCAGGGCGCCGACTACGGGCGCAGCAGCCTGGGCGGCGGTGAGCCAGTCAATATCGAATATGTCTCGGCCAATCCCACCGGCCCCATGCACGTCGGCCACACCCGTGGCGCCGTGTTCGGTGACACGCTGGCCGCGCTGATGGCCTTTTCCGGCTTCGACGTGACGCGCGAATATTACATCAACGACGCCGGCAGCCAGATCGACACGCTGGCCCGCTCCACCCTGCTGCGCTATCGCGAAGCGCTGGGCGAGAGCATCGAGATTCCGTCCGGGCTCTATCCCGGCGACTATCTGATCCCGGTTGGCGAAGCCCTCAAGGCCGAGTTCGGCACGACCCTGCTCGACAAGCCCGAAGCCGAAGCCATCGCCTTGGCCAAGGATCGCGTGCTCAAGGCCATGCTGGAGCTGATCAAGGCCGACCTGGCCCGCCTTGGCATCCATCACGACGTGTTCTTCTCCGAGCGCCAGCTGCACGGGCAGGGGGGCGACATCGACCTCACGCTCGCCTGGCTGCGCGAGAAGGGCATGGTCTATGAGGGGCGCCTGGAAGCGCCCAAGGGCAAGACCCCCGATGAATGGGAAGACCGCGAACAGACCCTGTTCCGCGCCACCGACTATGGCGACGACATTGATCGCCCGCTGATCAAGTCGGACGGGTCCTACACCTATTTTGCCGCCGACATTGCCTATCACCGCAACAAATTCCTGCGCGGCTTCAAGCACATGATCAATGTGCTGGGCGCCGACCACTCGGGCTATGTCAAGCGCCTGCAGGCAGCCACCAAGGCCGTCTCGCTCAATGCTGCCGACATGGACGTGCGCATTTGCCAGCTGGTGCGCCTGCTCAAGAATGGCGAGCCGTTCAAGATGAGCAAGCGGTCCGGCGATCTGGTGACCCTCGCCGACGTCGTCGACGAAGTGGGCGCCGATGCGACCCGCTTCATGCTGATGTATCGCCGCAATGACGCGTCCATGGATTTCGATTTTGCCCTGGTCAAGGAACAGACCAAGGACAATCCGGTGTTCTATGTGCAGTATGCGCATGCCCGCGCCTATTCGATTTTCAAGACCGCCGCCAAGGACATGCCCGAGCTCGATTTGTCCCCCAAGTCCCTGGCAGCGGCCGAAATCGAACGCATCATCACCCCGGCCGAGCTGGACCTGGTGCGGGTGCTGGCGGCCTGGCCGCGCACGGTCACGGCGGCAGCCATTGCCCACGAGCCACACCGCATCGCCTTCTATGTCCACGAACTGGCCGCGGCGCTGCACGGCTTCTGGGCCAAGGGCAAGGATGACCCGCAGTTACGATTTGTTAACCAACAGGACCCAAAGCTGACGCTAGCGCGACTCGCCTTGGTCGACGCTGTTCGACAGGTCATCGTCAATGGCCTCGGTATCTTGGGCGTATCTGCTCCCACGGAGCTTTCATAATTCGGGCGCAATACCGTGGTGACTCGCGGTAACTGCCTGATGAGCGAAGTGTGACAAACAAAAGGCACCGCGTAATGGGAGCGAGACCCTAGTCAATGGCCGGACAATCCGACTCAGCCGAGGACCTGATCAACGAGCTTTCCCGGCTCATGGCGCAAGACGCCAGCGGCAGTCGCAACCAGGCTCCGGCAGCGACTGATCCAGGATTCGCGGTCCGTATTCCGGGCCAGCCAGCGCTTGACCCTGCGCCGGCCACCGCGCCGCGCACTGTGGCACCGGTCCCCACGGCCAACCCGCCCAGCCAGCCGAGTGCGCCTGCGCCCTCGTCCATTGATTTTCTGCGCTCCATTCCGTCCCTCGATCTCGACCGCGGCCCAGCCGCGCCGGTCGCTCGGTCCGCGCCGCCTGTTACGCCGGCCGTGAGTGCAGAGACCTCGGCTCGGCCCGAGCCGCAGATGGAACGCCGCATGGCGCAGGCCAGCGAGCCTGAGACCTTCAATTTCGACTTCGATTTCGATCTCGGCGGCAAGAGCGCACCGGCCAGCCAGTCTGCGTTCCCGGCCTCGCCGGTGCCGCCCGCGCCAAGGGTGACAGCGCCCGTTACCGAGCCAAGCGTCTTTGCGCCCGCTGCGGCAGCAGACGATGAACATGACAGCATTGCCGATCTGATCGCAGCCGATCTTGCCAGCGATGCGCCGACGCCGTCCTTCGCGGGGCGTCGTGACGATACCCCCTCCCAGCGCAATGAGCCCACGTTTGTCGCGCCGGCCTTCGATGATCTGCCGGAGCGCGATGTCGCGCCCCAGCCGGAGCCCCGCATGGCGCCGCGGCTGGACAATGACCGGTTCAAAGTGCCGCCGGTGTTCGGCCTCGGCTCCAGTGCCGCTGCCCAGGAGCCGCAGGCCCGCATGGCCGCGCCGGTTGTGACGCCGCATCCCGGTGCGCCCAAGCTGCCGCCGCGCTCTGCCATTCCTGTTGCCGAGGTTCCGGCGCCGGCACCAAAGCCCGCGCCCGTCGAGCCGATCATGGCGCCGCCACCGGCGCCTGCCGCAGCGCCCGTGGACAGCGGCAGTCTTGATCCGATCGACGAGATCGAAAACCTTATCGGCCGCGCCATGCGCGTTGATCTGGCATCCGCCGCCAAGGCGCCGCTCGACGAGGCCCCCGAGGTCAGTCTGCAGCCACCGCCGGCCCCATCGCCGGCGCCCGCCCTGCGCAGCCTGGCGGGCACATCTGCGCCGCAGCCCGAAAAGCGCCACACCATGTCGGCCGCTGACGAGGCGATTTTTGCCGCAGCGCAGGCCACCGGCGCCCAGGTGGGCTGGGTGGACGAACCGGAGTTGCCCCGCTCAGAGCCCGCTGCAGACGAAACTGCGCCGCGCCACCGCTCCCGCCTGGGTCTGACGCGCGCTGTCGCTGGCCCGCTGGTCGCCATCGGCCTGCTGCTGGTGGCCGGCCTGGGCCTCTATTGGGTGCTGGGCCTGGGCGGTCGCGAAGCCGGTCCGGCGCCGCTGCTGACCGCAGATACCACACCCACCAAGCAGGATGCGCCTGTCCAGTCCGCCGATCCGCAGCAGTCTGTGGTGTTCAACGAGATCGACGGCGTCGCGCCCGGCGCCGATGAGCAGCTGGTTTCGCGGGATCAGACCACGACCGACGACGCCGTGCAGACCGCTGCCGCCATTCCCGCCCAGAGCGAGGAAGGCTTGGCCAACCGCAAGGTGCGCACCGTTACCGTGCGTCCGGACGGCACCATCGTCAGCAGTGACCAGGGTGTTGCCGGCAGTTCCATTCTGCCGGTTGATCGCCCCAATGTGCCCGCCGTGCCCGGCGCCACCGAAGCCGCGACAGAGCTTCTGGCAAGCGCCGAGACGCCCGTAGAGACCCCGGTCGAAACCCCGGCGCCTGTCACCACGGCAACGCCGGTGGTCCCCGGATCAACCGTCCCGGCTGTTGACCTGGCGGGCAATCCCCTGGCCGGCAAGACCGCCGTGATCCCGCTGCAGCGCCCGAATGGGCTGACCCTGCCGACCCCGTCGGCTGCGGCGGCCCAGACCCTTGCCCCGGCCGCCCAGACCCTGGCGCCGGTTGAGCAGGCCGCCACCGCAGTGCCTGAAGCTGCGCCCGCCGCTGCTGCGGCGCCTGCGGCCACCGATCAGACCGCCGCGTCCTCTGGCAATACGGCGCCGGCCTATGTGCAGCTGTCCTCGCAGCGCACCGAACAGGATGCGCTCAATTCGGCCAATGCCATGGTCAAGCGCTTCGGTCCGCTGTTCGGCGGTGCCAATCTCGAAGTGCAGCGCGTTGATCTCGGCGCCAAAGGCATCTTCTACCGCGTCCGCGTTCCGGCCAGCTCGGCCGATCAGGCGACGATGATCTGCACCAATGTCAAAGCCGCCGGCGGCGACTGCTTCATCATGTAATCGGGTTGGCGGCTCCGGCCGCCACCTCGCTCTCGTCAGGGCAGGTCTGGTCGCGCGCCGCTTGACGCTCGCCGGGCCGGCAGCCAAGGATGCGCCATGCTCCTGCAAAGCCGCACACACTCATGACGACGCCCCAGCCAGACTGGTTTGAGACGCCCGCGCCGCCGGCCGACGAGGACATTTTATATGTCGACGTCGACGGCTACGAAGGCCCGCTCGACCTGCTGCTTGATCTGGCGCGCCGCCAGAAGGTCGATCTCTCGGCCATTTCCGTGCTGGCCCTGGCCGAGCAATATCTCAGCTTCATTGAAACCGTGCGCGAGAAGCGCATCGAGGTGGCCGCCGATTATCTGGTGATGGCCGCCTGGCTGGCCTATCTCAAAAGCCGCCTGATGGTGCCCCAGGCGCCGTCGGACGATGAACCCTCGGGCGAAATGTTGGCCGCCATGCTGCAATTCCGGCTCAAGCGGCTCGAGGCCATGCGTCGCGTGGCGAGCCAGCTGATGAACCGCCCGCGCCTCGGCTTCCAGGTCTATGCCCGCGGCATGCCCGAGCCCTATCAGATTGCCCGGACCAGCATCTGGGAGGCATCGCTCTATGATCTGCTCAAGGCCTATGCCAGCCAGCGCGAACGCGGCGTCACGGCGGAATATTCCCCCATCCAGCGCACCGTCTGGTCCTTGCAGGACGCCCGCGACATTCTCCAACGGCTGATCGGCGAGAGCTTTGAATGGGTGGCGATGGACACCTATCTCGCCCACTATCTCAGCACCCCGGCCGAGCGCGCCACCGTGCGCGCCTCCACCTTTGCATCCAGCCTTGAGCTGGTGCGCCTGGGCAAGATCGACATGCGCCAGACCGAGACATTCGGCCCGCTCTTCGTGCGCCGCCGCAAGGGGGACGGGCAATGACCGACGGGTCGGACGAGCGCCAGGAAATCGTCGAACGCCATCTGCGCGTGCTCGAGGCACTGCTGTTTGCCGCCAGCGAGCCGCTGGAGCCTCTGGCCATGCTGCCCTATCTCGGCGAAGGCGCTGACGTTGCCGGGCTGCTGGTGCAGTTGCAGGCGCGCTATGCCGGCCGCGGCGTGAACCTGGTGCAGCGCGGCGACCGCTGGGCCTTCCGCACGGCCGAAGATCTGGGCTTCCTGCTGCGCCGGCAGGAGCAGGAGACGCGGCCATTGTCGCGGCCCGCGCTCGAAACACTGGCCATCATTGCCTATCACCAGCCCACCACGCGGGCCGAGATCGAGGAGGTGCGCGGAGTTGCCACAGGCAAGGGCACCATCGATCTGCTGCTCGAAGCCGGGTGGATCCGCATGCGCGGCCGTCGCCGCACGCCCGGACGGCCGGTAACCTACGGCACCACCGAAGCTTTTCTCGATCACTTCGGGCTCGAAACCCTGTCCGACCTGCCGGGGCTGGAAGAGCTCAAGGGCTCCGGCCTGCTGTCGGGCCGGCTGCCGCCGTCCATGCAGATACCGCTTCCCTTTGGCGGCGCCTTGCGCGAAGACGAAGACCCACTCGATCCCGATGATCACGACGACGATCGGGATAGCGATCCCGATCGGGATGACGACGGCGAGGACCACGACGCACAATGACCGAAGAACTGGCCGGCTGGGGAACCCGTGGCACCACGGGTGTCAGCTTTGCGGCAACACTGGATTTTGACGCCGTTGATGTCCGCCTCGGGGGCAGGGCGGTGCTTGACCAGTTCAGCCTCACCCTGCGCCCCGGCGAGATCGTCTGCCTGCTCGGCGAATCCGGCTCGGGCAAGTCCACCGCCTTGCGCGTCGCGGCCGGCATTCAGCCCATCCATGCCGGTGCGGTGCGCATCAATGGCGAGACCGTGTCGCGCCCCGGCTTCACCCTGCCGGCGGACCGGCGCGGCATTGGCCTGATGTTCCAGGATTTTGCGCTGTTCCCGCATCTGACCGTGCTGCAGAACGTGCTGTTCGGCCTGCGCCGCCTCGGCCGCACCGCCGCTCTGGCCCAGGCCCGGGCCGCGCTGCGCCGCGTGGGCCTGGGCGACCGCGAAGGCGACTTCCCCCATATGCTCTCGGGCGGCCAGCAGCAGCGCCTGGCCTTGGCGCGCAGTGTGGCCCCGCGGCCCGGCGTGCTGCTGCTCGATGAACCGTTTTCCAGCCTCGATGCCCGCCTGCGCGAAACCGTGCGCGAGGAAACCCTGGCCGTGCTGCGCGAAACCAATGTGACCAGCCTTATCGTCACCCACGATCCCGAAGAGGCCATGGTGCTCGGCGACCGCGTCGCCCTGCTGCGCCATGGGCGCATTGCCCAGATCGGCACGGCCTCGGAAATCTACAGCCATCCCATCGATCTCAATGCCGCGCGCTTCTTCTCTCCGCTCAGCGAACTCGACGCTGTGGTGCGCAATGGTCATGCGCAGACGCCGCTGGGCGCGGTGCCCACGCCCGGCTTTGCCGATGGCGACAAGGTCACCGTGGCCATCCGCCCGGCGGGCGGCGCGAGGCTGCGCGCCACCGGGCCTGGGACACTTGGCCGCGTCGTCGGCAAGCGCGATGCCATCGGCATCGACATCTGCGAGGTCAAGGTCGAAGGGCTTGATACCCCAATTGGCGTGCGCCAACCGGCCAGTCCGACGGTGGTTGCCGGCCAGGATGTATTCGTCACGCTGAACACGGAACACGTTCTTGTGTTTCCCTGCGTTTGAACCTATTTCTGGCCTATATCTTCGCGTGTAACGCGTTCGGAATTAATCTAGGGAGTCCAAAATGCACGCGCCAGGAATTTGGGGCATTCTCGTTGTCGCCGTCGTTGTGATCCTGCTGTTTGGCCGCGGCAAGATCTCGGGCGTGATGGGTGAAGTTGCCACCGGCATCAAGGCCTTCCAGAAGGGCATGAAGGACGACGACAAGCCGGTTGAGCGGGTCGCCACCAGCAATGACGTCCGCGAGCCCGAAAAGAAAGACGTCTGACCACGTCCTTCCTGGCCGCCCCGCTGACTTGAGGAACTAAGACTATGCTCGGCTTGGGCTGGAGTGAAATGCTGGTGATCGGCGTTGTTGCGCTGATCGTCATAGGCCCCAAGGACCTGCCCGTGGTGATGAACCGCGTCGGCAAGATCTTTGGCCAGATCAGACGCATGGGCAGCGAGTTCCAGCGCGAGATCAACCGGTCGACCGGGTTGAGCGAAGTGCGCAACCTCAGGGACTCCATCACCAATCCGCTCAAGCAGACGGCTGAAGAAATCCGCAAGGAATTCAACACCATGACGCCTTCGGGCGCCAAGCCGACCGGTGTGCTCAAGCCGACCGACCCCGCTGTGGAAAGCGTGGTCGACGACATCAAGGCCAAGGCCGGGATGACAACGCCGCCCGCGCCGCCGGCCAAGGCCGACGATGTGGCCAAGGCCGCCGGCTTCAAGCCGCCGGCGCCTGCGCCGACCGAACCCAAGACCACGCTGGCCCCCGAGGCCCCGGTCAAGGCCGCCAAGGTCCCGACCAAAGCCAAGGCGCCCGCCAAGGCCAAGGCAGCCCCGACCAGCCCGGTTGTGTCCACCGAACTGCCGCCGCTGCCAGTCGAGCCGGTCGCTGCACCGGCAAAGCGCAAGCCGGCTGCCCGCAAGCCTGCCGCTGCCAAGCCTGAGGCTGAAGCGGCTGCCGCCACACCCGCACCGCGCAAGCGCGCTCCGGCCAAGCCCAAGCCAGCTGCTGCCGGCGCCGACAAGGCGGGAGAACACTAGACCATGGCCGATACCAAGCAGATCGAGAACAAATCGGCCGCAGTCGAGGACGAGCTGGCCGGCAGCGAGGCCCCGCTGCTCGAGCATCTCGTTGAGCTGCGCAAGCGGCTGATCTATTCGGCCGTCACCATCGTGGTGCTGATGGCCTTCTGCTTCATCTTTGCCAGCACGATCTACGAGTGGCTGCTGATCCCCTACAAGGCGGCTGTGCCCGGCGCGAACCTGATTTTCACCGCGCCGCAGGAGCTGTTCTTCACCTATCTCAACGTGGCCCTGTTTGGCGCCATGTTCCTGGGCTTCCCCATGGTGGCGACCCAGATCTACATGTTCGTCGCGCCCGGGCTCTACAAGCACGAGCGCAAGGCGTTCATCCCCTATCTGGTGGCGACGCCCGTGTTCTTCGTCGCCGGTGCGGCGCTGGTCTATCTCGTCGTGCTGCCCATGGCGCTGCACTTCTTCGCCAGCATGCAGACCGAAGATATCGAGATGCTCACCAGCGTCAGCGAATATCTTGGCCTGGCCATGCTGCTGATCCTGGCTTTCGGCATCTGCTTCCAACTGCCCGTCGTGCTGACGCTGCTGGCCCAGATCGACCTGGTCGGGGTGGACATGCTCAAGAAGGGCCGGCGCTATGCCATCGTCGGCATCCTGATCTTTGCCGCGTTCATCACGCCGCCCGATCCGATCTCCCAGCTTGGTCTTGCCCTGCCCATGTACCTGCTCTACGAACTCTCCATCATTTCCGTGCGGATGGTAGAGCGGCGTCGGGCGGCAGCACTGGCAGCCCAGGAAGCCGAACTGACCGGCTCCTCATCCGAATAATCGCCCCCGCCTGACCAGGGCGCGGGGCAAGCTGTCCCTCGCGGCCTTGCAGGCGCGTCGCGAGGCCCCGTCAAGCCTGCACCAACCAGAGGCGGGCGGTGCCCGTAACACCCATGTTCGATATCAAGTGGATCAGAGCCAACGCCGAAGCTTTCGACGTCGCCGTGTCGCGGCGCAAGGGAGTCTCCGTTCGCTCCTCTGACCTGCTGGCTATCGACGATCGCCGTCGCGAGATCATCGGTCGCCTCAACGAAGCCCAGGAACAGCGCAACGCCCTGTCCAAGCAGATCGGCCAGGCCAAGGCCCAGAAGGACGAGGCCCGCGCGGCCGAGCTGATGAGCGAAGTCGCGCGCCTCAAGGATTTCATCCCCCAGGGCGAAGCCGACGAACGCGCCGTCGAGGCCGAACTGCATGCCGCGCTCTCGACCATCCCCAATCTGGTGCTCGATGATGTGCCGGTGGGCACCGACGAGAGCGGCAATGTCGAGTATTTCGGCCGCAATGGCTCGGCCGAGATCGCGGCCAAGCTGCGTGCGCCAAAGCCCAGCTTCGTCTTTGCGCCCAAGGAGCATTACGAGGTCGGCGTCGCCGCCGAGCTGATGGATTTCGAGACCGCCGCCAAGCTCTCGGGCAGCCGCTTTGTCGTGCTCAAGGGGCAGGTGGCCCGGCTCGAACGCGCCCTCGGGCAGTTCATGCTCGATCTGCACACCACCGAGCACGGCTATCTCGAAGTGCAGCCGCCGCTGCTGGTCAAGGATGCCGCGCTGTTCGGCACCAACCAGTTGCCCAAGTTCGAGGAAGACCTGTTCTTCACCCCGCATGGCGACTCGCGCCTGGCGCTGATTCCGACCGCCGAGGTGCCGCTCACCAATATGGTGCGCGAAGCGATCATGTCCGAAGAGGAACTGCCGCTGCGCATGACCGCGCTCACGCCGTGCTTCCGTTCCGAGGCCGGCTCGGCCGGTCGCGATACGCGCGGCATGCTGCGCCAGCACCAGTTCAACAAGGTCGAGATGGTGTCCATCACCACGCCCGAGACGTCGCTGGACGAGCATGAGCGCATGCTGGACTGCGCGGAGGCCGTGCTGCGCAAGCTGGGCCTGCACTATCGCGTCATGAACCTGTGCACCGGCGATATCGGTTTTGGCGCCCGCCGCACCTATGATCTGGAAGTCTGGCTGCCGGGCCAGGACACCTATCGCGAGATTTCCTCGGTCTCGGTCTGTGGCGATTTCCAGGCCCGTCGCATGGAAGCCCGCTATCGCCCCGCCGGCGAAAAGCAGGCGCCGCGCTATGTGCACACGCTCAATGGCTCCGGCACCGCCGTGGGCCGCTGCCTGATCGCCGTGCTGGAAAACTATCAGCAGGAAGATGGCTCCGTTGCCGTGCCCGACGTGCTGCAGCCCTATATGGGCGGCCTCACCTCCATCGGCGGCAAGTGATGGGCCTGCGCATCCTCATCACCAATGACGATGGTGTGGATGCGCCCGGCATCGCCATCATGGCCGATATCGCCCGGGCCCTGAGCGATGACGTGTGGATCGTTGCGCCGGACGGCAATCAGTCCGGCGCCGGCCACCGCCTGAGCTTTGGCCACGAACTGACCATAGACCGGCTTGATGCGCGCACCTTTGCCGTGGTCGGCGGTTCGCCCGCCGACTGTGTCGTCGCTGGCATGACCCATCTCTTGGGTGATCGCCCCGCCGATGTGGTGCTCTCGGGGGTCAATGCCGGACAGAACCTGGGCGACATCGTCAATTGCTCGGGCACGGCGGCGGGCGCGCGCGAGGGCGCCATGCAGGGCGCCATTGGCATCGCCATGAGCCAGGGCATTGATTATTCGGTTAGCCGCGAGGTCGACTGGTCCAATGCCATTGCCCATGGCACGGCCACGGCGCGGGCGGTGATCGCCGCCGCGCAGGGCAGGGACCACTACTACAACATCAATTTCCCCTTTTGTGACGCCGCGACCACCAGGGGCATAGCGGTGGTGCCGCTGCAGCGCTTTTCGCGCTCGCCCTTTCGCTACTATGCCAGTGACAATGCCGGAAAATTCTTCGTCGCCATTCCCGACACGCCGCTGCCGCTCGATCCCGAGGCCGATTACGAGGTCATGCGCCGCGACGGCTATGTCACGGTCACCCCGCTGATGCTGCAGCAGACCGACCTTGATCTGGCCCGCCGCCTCAACGGCACGCTGAGCCTGGGGTAACGGCGCAGCGTCGCGCGCGCCTTAACCTTACCCAATCCGGAATCGCCTGCTGTCGATTTTGCTCAAATCGCATGCACTTTAAACTCGTCTTTACCTTACTCGCCTAGTCTCAAACTCGTGTTGAGTACCTGCGTACGAGTAAGCTGATGAGTATCCGCGTATCGCGTCGGACGCCCAAGGGTGTCATTGCAATGGCCGGTCTGATGGTTGCCGCCGTCGCCCTGTCTGGATGTTCCAGCTTGGGTCGGAATGCCTTCCGCGATCAGACCACCACCGGCTCCGTGCCGCAGTCCTCTCCTCAAAGCTATAATCAGGCAATGCCCGCCACGCTGGGTGCCCCCCAGAACAGCGTCGCTGAAGGCCGCTTCCTGCCGCCCAACAATGTTGGTGGTGTCGGGTTCGCGGGTCAGTCAGCCCCTGTGCAGCCGGCATGGAACCAGCCGGCGCAGACGGCCTTCAATCAGCCGCTCGCGCCCCTGCCCACGGCCACACCGACCGTGCAGTCCCAAAGCCTTCCCGCTCTGAATTCCACGCCCCAGGGGTCCCTGCCAGCCATGCAAGCACAGTCCGCCGTCGCTTCGGCTCCCATGCCGTCACCTGCTGCCCTTGGCAGCCTGCCGACCAATAGTTCGGTCCCGACCCTCGCTTCGGCCGCCCCCACCGCGGCCAATGGCGCCTTTACCCACACCATCGCCAGCGGCGAGTCGCTCTACACCATCGCCCGCCGCTATGAGGTCACCACCCAGGCACTGGTGCAGGCCAACAATCTCTCCTCGCCCGACAAGATCGTCGTCGGCCAGAAGGTGATCATCCCCGGCCGCGCTGATCTGCTGTCGACCAAGGCCCCGACCACCCAGGTCGCCTCGGCTGCGCCGGCCACCACCGCGCCGACCCCGGCAAAGCAGACGCTGCCCCAGGCTGCGCCCAATACGCTGCAGGCTGGTGCCAAGCCGGCGGCAACGCCCGCTCCGGTCCAGGCCGAACCGGCCAAGGTCACCCAGGTCGCGTCCATTCCCTCGGCTGAGCCGGCCATGTCGGGCAATGACAAGTTCCGTTGGCCCGTCAGCGGCCGCATCCTGGTCGATTTCGCCTCGTCCAAGGGCACCGGCATCAATATCGAGGCCAATGACGGTTCCGCCGTCAAGGCTGCCGAAAATGGCACCGTCATCTATGTCGGCTCCGGCGTCGAGGGCTATGGCAACCTCGTCCTGATCCGCCACCCCAATGGCTTCGTCTCGGCCTATGCCCACCTTGGCGCCATGAGCGTCAGCAAGGGCAGCAACGTCAACCGCGGCGACACCATCGGCGCCGTCGGCAAGACCGGCTCGGTCACCAAGCCGCAACTGCATTTCGAGCTGCGCAAGGGCGCGACGCCGGTTGATCCGGTGCCGCTGCTGGCCAGCTGATCACCCCGCAAACTACGAAGTGAAGCCCCCGCGCAAGCGGGGGTTTTGCTTTTCGGGGCCTCGTCTCAGGCCGTCTTGCCCATTTCGCCGGCCAGCGTGCGCACCAGCTGGATGGCGACGCGGCCGGAACGCGCGCCGCGCGTTGCCGCCCACTCGATGGCCCGGGCCCGCAGCGTCTCGTCATCGAGATCAAGGCCATAGTGGTCCGCATAGCTGCGCACCATGGTCAGGAACGTCGGCTGGTCGCAATTGTGGAAGCCCAGCCACAGGCCGAACCGGTCCGAAAGCGACACTTTTTCCTCCACCGCTTCGCCCGGATTGATCGCGGTCGAGCGCTCGTTCTCGATCATGTCGCGCGGCATCAAATGGCGGCGGTTGGAGGTGGCGTAGAACAGCACATTGTCCGGCCGGCCCTCGAGGCCACCGTCGAGGATGGTCTTGAGCGATTTGTAGCTGGTCTCGCCATTGTCAAAGCTCAGGTCGTCGCAGAAGACGATGAAGCGCGCCGGCTCCCCAGCGATGCGCCGCATCAACACGGGCAGGGATTCGAGGTCTTCACGGGCGATCTCGATCAGCACCAGGCGCTCAAAGCCCTCGGCGCGGCGATCGGCGATATCGCCATGGATGGCCTTGACCAGCGAGCTCTTGCCCATGCCGCGCGCGCCCCACAGCAGCGCATTGTTGGCGCCATGGCCGCGGGCGAACTGTTCGGTATTGCGCAGCAGGATGTCCTGCACACTGTCGATGCCCTTGAGCATGGCCAGCGGCACGCGGCTCACCTTGGGCACAGCCATCAGCGACTTGCTTTCGGCGTCCCAGTGATAGGCATCGGCGGCGCCCAGCGCCGGGACATCGCTGTCGACCTGCGGGCTCAAGGCCTTGAGCGCATTGGCGATTGTGTCGAGCTTGTCGACGATGGCGGCCAGTTGGTCTTTGCGTTTCAAGATGCTGATATCCTCTGCACGGCGCGGCAATTTGCGTCTCCCTGAATGCCTTTGCAATCACGGGGGGGCAAATGTATAGTCCGCGCGATTTTGACCGGGGTGCAAGTGCATCAAACCCCATATGCGTCCAGTGCCATCGCCCGGCGATGACCATGACGGCCGCAGACTCTCCACAATCAAGAAAACCAAGGATCGCGCCTCATGTTTGTAACACCCGCTTATGCCCAAGCAGCAGCCGGAGCCCCCGTAGCGGGTGGCGGTATCACCGAGATCTTCGTTCAGCTGATGCCGATCCTGCTGCTCGTGGTGATCTTCTGGTTCCTGATCTTCCGTCCGCAGCAGAAGCGCCTGAAAGCCCAGCAGGCCATGCTGGCCGCGATTCGTCGTGGTGACACCGTGGTGACCACCGGCGGCATCGTCGGCAAGGTGACCAAGGCTGTCGATGGCGAAGACCTCGAAGTCGAGATCGCCACCGGCGTCAAGGTCAAGCTCGTGCGCGGCATGATCTCGGACGTGCGCAGCAAGTCCGAGCCTGTCAACGACAACAAACCGGCCTAAAGCCGAGCCCAGGCCTGCCACCGGAGCCCAAGGGCTCCGGTTTTTCCTTTTCAGGACGTCCCTTTATGCAGTTCTCTCCGATCCGCACCGCCATCATCGCCTTTGTCGCTCTCATGGGGGTGCTGTTCGCTGTCCCCAGCTTCCTGCCGCAGACCGTGCGTGATGCCTGGCCGAGCTTCCTGCCCAAGCAGACCGTGGTGCTGGGCCTCGACCTCCAGGGCGGATCGCACCTGCTGCTGCAGGTGGACGAGAAGGGCATTGTGTCGGAGCGCCTGCAGACCCTGCGCCGCGACGTCCGCAATACGCTGGCCAATGAGAATGGCATCGGCAACCTCATCACCACCGATGAGGCGACCCGCACGCTGACAATCGAACTGACCGACCCGACCCAGCGCGATGCGGCCAAGGCCGCCATCGAGAAGCTGCAGAACACCGTCAGCAATTCGCTGATCGCCGTGGGCGGCGCCCAGGAACTGGCCTTCGGCGACACCACCGACGGCAAGCTGACCGTCACCCTGACCCCCGAAGGCGTCAACGAGCGCCAGTCGGCCCTCGTGGCCCAGTCCATAGAAGTCATCCGCAAGCGCGTCGACGAGCTCGGCACCACCGAGCCGCAGATCCAGCGCCAGGGCACCAATCGCGTCCTCGTCCAGGTGCCCGGCTTTGGCGACAGCCAGCGCCTCAAGGACATCATTTCCAAGACTGCGCGCCTCACCTTCCACATGGTCTATCCGGGCATGACCGCCGCCCAGGCCGAGGCCCAGGGCCTGCCGGCCGGCACCATGATCCTGCCCAGCCAGGATGGCGGCAGCGAACTGCTCTATGAAGATGTGGCCCTGGGCGGCGAGTCGCTCGTCGATGCCCAGCCCAGCTTTGACCAGCAGCGTTCCATCCCCGTGGTTAGCTTCCGCTTCGATACCCGCGGCGCCATCACCTTCGGCCAGATCACCTCGGCCAATGTCGGCAAGCGCTTTGCCATCGTGCTCGACGATACCGTCATCACCGCGCCCGTCATCCAGCAGGCCATCACCGGCGGCACCGGCCAGATCAGCGGCAACTTCACCACTGCCAGCGCCAATGACCTGGCCGTGCTGCTGCGCGCCGGCGCCCTGCCGGCCTCGCTCGACGTGGTCGAGGAACGGACCGTTGACGCCAGCCTGGGCGCAGACTCCATCCAGCATGGTCTGACGGCCGGTATCGTTGCGGCGACGCTGGTGGTTGCCTTCATGGTGGCCGCCTATGGCCTGTTCGGCGTCTTCGCCAATATCTCGCTGATCCTGAACATCGTTCTGATCTTCGGCGCGCTCTCCATGCTCGGCGCCACCCTGACACTGCCCGGCATCGCCGGCATCGTGCTCACCATCGGCATGGCCGTGGACGCCAACGTGCTGATCTATGAGCGCATGCGCGAGGAGCAGAATGCCGGAAAGTCGCCGCTGCAGGCGATCAATGCCGGCTTCCAGCGCGCCTGGGGCACCATCATCGACTCCCACCTGACGCAGCTCATCGCCGCCACCGTGCTCTACTTCCTGGGCTCGGGCCCGGTGCAGGGCTTTGCGGTAACGCTGGCGCTCGGCATCCTGACCTCGCTGTTCACCTCCTACACGGTCACGCTCTACTTCGTGGGCTGGTGGTTCCGGGCCACGCGTCCCAAGACCCTCAAGATCCAGCATTTCCGCTTCATTCCGGACGGCACCAAGATCCCGTTCATGAAGATCAGCCGCTATGTGATCGCCTTCTCGATCGTGGCCAGCGTGCTGTCCATCGGTTCGGCCTATTTCAAGGGCTTCAACCTGGGCATCGACTTCGTTGGCGGCACGGCCATCGTCATTCAGCATGATGGCGGCCCGGCCGATGTCGGCAACGTGCGTGAACTGCTCGACGGCTTGAATCTGGGCGAAGTTCAGGTGCAGGGCTTCGGCACGCCGGAAGACGTGCTGGTGCGTGTGCAGGCGCAGGAGGGCGGCCAGGATGCCGACCAGGCCGCTGTTGCCAAGGTCCGCGAGGCGCTGGCCACCGAGAACTACACCATCCGCAGCACCGAGGCGGTGAGCGGCACGGTGTCGAGCGAACTGGCCTGGAAGGGCACCATCGCCGTCATCATCTCGCTGCTGGCCATCCTGATCTACATCTGGTTCCGCTTCGAATGGCAGTTCGCCCTGGCGGCGGTGACGACCACCTCGCACGATATCATCATGACCATCGGGCTCTATTCGATCACTGGGCTCGAGTTCAACCTCACCTCGATTGCGGCGGTGCTCACCCTGGTGGGCCTGTCGCTGAACGAAACCGTGGTGGTGTCGGACCGTGTGCGTGAAAACCTGCGCAAGCATCGCAAGATGCCGCTGCCCGAGCTGATTGACCTGTCGATCAATCAGACCATCGTGCGCACCTCGCTGACCTCGTTCACCGTGTTCCTGGCGCTGATCCCGCTGGTGGTCTTCGGCGGCGAAGTCATCCGCAGCTTCACCATCGCCATGACCTTCGGCGTGTTCGTGGGCATGTATTCGTCCATCATCGTCAACGGCCCGATCCTGATCAACTTCGGCCTCAAGGCCAAGGCCGAGGAAGACGCCAAGACCAAGATGGTGGATGGCGCCGCCGTCTGAAAGGGCAGGGCATGACCTCACCCGAGCCGGGCTTCTACCCCGACCAGGTCGGCATCGACGCCTATGGCAACAGCG
This sequence comes from Devosia sp. FKR38, assembly GCF_005222805.1. Classification (GTDB taxonomy): domain Bacteria; phylum Pseudomonadota; class Alphaproteobacteria; order Rhizobiales; family Devosiaceae; genus Devosia. The sequence goes on from NZ_STGC01000005.1 coordinate 1,019,514, forward strand.
GCTTCCGCTTTGCCGAGATGTCGCATCGCGGTTCCTTGCTCTGCCTGCCTTCGGGCATGCAGGGCTGGGCCGTCGTCACCCCCGCCGATATCACCATGGACTCCATGGCGCCGATCTTCGCGGCGGCCGACCAGATTGACGTGCTGCTGGTCGGGCTCGGTCACGACGTGGTCGGCTTCCCGGCCGATATCCGGGCCGCCCTGCGCGAGCGCGGCATCATCGTTGAGGCCATTGGCACCGGCGGCGCCGTGCGCACCTATAATGTCCTCCTGGCCGAGCAGCGGGCCGTGGCCGCCGCGCTGATCGCAGTCGAGCGGGCGCGCTGATGAGCCAGGAGAGCTTTGTCCACGCCGCCCAGGCGCTGCGCGCCGGCGATCGCGACCGCTATCTGTCGACGCTGGTGCTCGATGGCGCCCACCGCAATGGCGTGACCGCGCTCTATGCCTTCAATGCCGATGTCGCCTCGATCCGGGCCCGCGTCAGCGATCCCGCACCGGGTGAAATCCGCCTGCAATGGTGGGCCGATGCGCTCGATGGGGAAGGCCATGGTGCCGTGCGCCAGAACCCGGTGGCCGATGCGCTGCTGGAGACCCTGGCCACCTATAGCCTGCCTCCCGGCACGCTGCTGCGGCTGATCGGCGCCCGCCGCTTTGATCTCTATGACGATCCCATGCCCGACCTCGAGACCTTCGAGGGCTATGCCGGCGAGACCGTTTCGACGCTCTACCAGCTGGCCGCCATGATCCTCAACAACGGCCAGACCGTCGAGACCGGCGACGCCGCCGGCCATCTGGGCGTTGCCCATGCCCTTATCGGGCATCTGCGCGCCTTCGGCAATGTCTCGGCCCAGGGGCGCATCATGCTGCCCTGGTCGATCCTGGCCGCCAATGGCGTGCGTGAGGGTGAGATCTTCTCGGGCACCGAGAGCGACGGTCTTGCGGCAGCGCTTGGCCAGATCGCCGAACTGGCCGCCGGCCATCTCGATAAGGCCGAGGCCGCCATCGCCCAATTGCCAGCACAGCTCAAGCCGGCCTTTGCGCCCATTGCCGTGCTCAAGGCGCAGTTTGCCCTGCTGCAGCGCCGCCAGGCGGGCCTGTTTGCCCCCGCGCCAGACGATGCCGATTGGCGCAAGATCACGCGCCTGATGTGGTGGAGCCTGACCCGGCGCTAGTGATGGTCGCCGCCGAAGGCGACGAATTCCCCGCTCAACCGCCCGGACAGCAGGCCCTTGCAGTCCAGCACCGCGCCCACGCTGATGCGCGCAACGCCGCGCCGGCTCAGCATGCGCATAAAGCGCTCCCAATCCTGATCGGGTTCAATGGCCGAGCGCGCGGTGAAGTCCCCGGCCATGGGCGCCAGATACTCCATCGTATTGCGCTGAATGACGAGGCGGCTGGGCTGGCCCAGCGCTGTCAGCCGCACATGCAGCAGGCTCCAGGCAGCCAGGATCGCGACAGCCGAAGCGCTGCCGCCGAACACCGTGTCGCGATGATTGATGTTGGGCGCCAGCGGCGCCGCCAACTCCACGCTGTCGCTCTCGATGGCGACCACTGTCACGCCCATGGCCCGCGATTGCGGGATATGGGCATGCAGATAGGCTTCGAGGTCCTGGGGTATCATGCCCAGGCCTTGAGATCCTCAAGCGCCCGGCTGGTAATGGCCTTGCGCTTGGCAATCGCCTTGTCCGGGCCGCGCCAGCGGCCGGCGCCTTCCGGCTTGGTGACAGTCACGGGCGGGAACAGCCCGAAATTGACATTCATCGGCTGGAAGCTGCGGGCGCCGCTATAGCTCTCCGATTCGATATGTCCGCCGGTGATATGGGCGACCAGCGCGCCCAGCGCCGTGGTGTTGGGCGGCGTCGGCATGGGTGTGCCGCGCAAGTCGGCGGCCGCCAGGCGTCCGGCGATCAACCCGACAGCGGCGCTTTCCACATAGCCTTCCACGCCCGTCACCTGGCCGGCAAAGCGGATGCGCGGATCAGTCTTCAGTTTAAGGTCCGGCCCCAGCACCTTGGGCGAGTTGATAAAGGTATTGCGGTGCAAGCCGCCGAGCCGCGCGAATTGCGCATTCTCAAGCCCCGGAATCATGCGCAGGATTTCCGCCTGCACGCCGTAGCGCATCTTGGTCTGGAAGCCGACCATGTTCCACAGCGTGCCCAGGGCATTGTCCTGCCGCAGTTGCACAATGGCATAGGGCTTGACGGTCGGGTTACGCGGATTGGTCAGGCCCACCGGCTTCATCGGCCCATGCCGCAGCGTCTCGACGCCGCGTTCGGCCATCACCTCGATGGGCAGGCAACCGTCGAAATAGGGGACCTTTTCCCAGTCCTTGAACTCATGCAGCGGCGCGACTTTCAGCGCTTCGACAAAGGCCATGTACTGGTCCTTGTCCATCGGGCAGTTGAGATAGTCGGCGCCCGTGCCGCCTGGCCCCGCCTTGTCATAGCGCGACTGCGCCCAGACAATGTCCATATTGATGCTGTCGTAGTGGACGATCGGCGCAATGGCGTCGAAAAACGCCAACGAATCCTCGCCCGTCTTGGCCAGGATAGCCTCGGCCAGCGCCGGCGAGGTGAGGGGACCGGTGGCAATGATCACATTGCCCCAGTCTTCCGGCGGCATGCCGGGCACTTCCTCGCGCGCCATGGTGATATTGGCGTGCTGCTCGATGGCCTGGGTGACCGCGGCCGAAAAGCCATGCCGGTCCACAGCCAGCGCGCCGCCGGCCGGCAGTTGATGCGTATCGGCGCAGCGCATGATCAGCGAATTGCAGCGCCGCATTTCCTCATGCAGCAGGCCGACGGCGTTCTGCTCGGCATCGTCGGAGCGGAAACTGTTCGAGCAGACCAGCTCGGCGAGACTGTCGGTCTGGTGCGCATCGGTGGCGCGCACCGGGCGCATTTCGTGCAGGATGACCTTGGCGCCGGCCTCTGCCGCCTGCCAGGCCGCTTCCGACCCGGCCAGTCCGCCGCCGATGATATGAATGGGTTCTGATGTTGACATGGCAGGCAGATAGCAAGCACCGCTCCGGGGCGCAACAAATCTTGCGGTTCCTGGCCAGCCACGAGCATATTGCCGGGTCAGGAGGGGCGGGACGTGACGGATGGACTGACGCTGTGGGGACGGGCCAGCTCGAACAATGTGCAGAAACTGCTCTGGGCGCTCGCTGAGCTGGGCCTGCGCTATGAGCATATTCTGGTGGGCGGTGTGCATGGCGGGCTCGATGACCCGGCCTATCGCGCCATCAACCCCAATGGCCTGGTGCCGGCGCTGCGCGACGGCGGGCTGGTGCTGTGGGAAAGTCACGCCATCCTGCGCTATCTGGCCGCGCGCTATGGCCAGCAGAGCCTCTGGCGCGTTGACCCGGTGCAGCGGGCCGTCGTCGATCAGTGGACCGATTGGACCGCCACGACCTTCCAGCCGGCCTGGATCAGCCTGTTCTGGCACAAGGTGCGGACGCCAACCGGGCAGCAGGACGCCAGGGCCATTGCCGACAGCCATGCCCGCACCATTGCGGCGCTGCGGATACTGGATGCCACGCTGATCGATCGCGACTATCTCGCCGGCGACCGGCTGAGCTATGCCGATATCGCCGCGGGCGTCGCGCTCTATCGCTGGTTCACAATGCCGATTGACCGGCCGGCCATGCCGGGGGTGGAAAACTGGTACCGCCGACTGCAACTGCGACCGGGATTCCGTCAGGCCGTGATGGTCAGCTATGCCGAACTTGTTGGCAGACTGGCATATTGATCATTTCAAGGGCAGAAAAACAAAACAGCCGCATCTCATAGAGAAGCGGCCGTTCGGTTTGGGTCGTCCAGCAGGTCGAGACGGATAGTCTTACAGCGAGCTGGCATGATCACGGGCGACGCGATTGATATCGGTGCGCGAGATGCCCAGGTCGTTGAGCTGACGGTTGTCGAGAGCGGCGAGTTCACGAACGGTCTGCTGGTAAGCGGCCCATTTCTTGAAAGTCTTGCGGATGTCCATTCGAAGTCTCCTTGTGTTTACGAGCCTATATTTACGTCAGTGCCGTCTGGATGAGCAGTGGGATAAAGGTCAAACGACCTATGCGTTCTGCGCGGGGCTTGTTTTGTGATGATTGACGCTTGGTTAAGCTCTGCGGCAACAAGAAGGCCGCCGGGTGGCAAACCGGCGGCCGGATGGCAATTGGCGGTGAGGACCGGTCAGCGGTCGAACAGCGACCGGGTCATCTTGGAGAAGTCAGGGCCTGAGAGCCCCAGAAGATCGGCATCCCGCGTCGAGGGCACGTCCATTTCCCGCAACGTCTGCTTGATGTCGACCAGGCGCTTTACGCGCCAGACGGCTCGGACGAACATCGGCATATTCCCTTTGGGCTGTCTGAAGACAAATGCACCATGCGGTGATTTGCCAAGGGGCACCATGCCGTAAACGTCAGGAGCTTCATGCAAAGAGCGCATGGCATTTTCACACCAATGTCGTGTTTGCCGCGATTTGCCCTCCGCCGCGGGCGGGGTGCTGCCCGTTGCCGACAGCTCCAGCCCGCTTGAATCGGCCGCAAAACAGCGGCTTCACCGAGGGTAGGGGCGCAATGGTTGGAACCAGGGCGGCGCCACCGAGGTCCCGCTGCCTATTTGCGCAGCAGGCGATCACGGCAGCACTGGGGCGGGCACGGCAGACATCATGTCGCACGGCCAAGAGAAGGCCGGCGACGCGCCACAAAGGCGGCCGCCGGCTTATGGGCAACCGCTATTCGGCGGCGCGCGTGGCGAAATGCGGCCGGCGGGCCATGATCTCCTTGAGGAAGTGGCCGGTATGCGAGCGCGGGCTCGCGGCCACCTCTTCGGGCGTGCCCATGGCCACGATCTCGCCGCCGCCATCGCCGCCTTCCGGTCCCAGGTCGATCACCCAGTCGGCCGTCTTGATGACTTCCAGATTATGCTCGATCACCACCACCGTATTGCCGCCGTCGACAAGCTCATGCAGCACCTCGAGCAGCTTGGCCACGTCATGGAAATGCAGGCCCGTCGTTGGCTCGTCCAGCATATAGAGCGTGCGGCCCGTGGCGCGCTTGGATAGCTCCTTGGACAGCTTGACGCGCTGCGCCTCGCCGCCCGACAGCGTGGTGGCCGGCTGGCCGATCTTGACATAGCCCAGCCCCACGCGCTGCAGCGTGGCGAACTTGTCGCGGATCACCGGGACCGCCGAGAAGAACTCGACGCCCTCGTCGATGGTCATGTCCAGCACGTCCGAGATCGACTTGCCCTTGAACTGCACCTCGAGCGTCTCGCGGTTGTAGCGCTTGCCCTTGCACACATCGCAGGTGACATAGACGTCGGGCAGGAAGTGCATCTCGATCTTGAGCAGGCCATCGCCCTCGCATTTCTCGCAGCGTCCGCCCTTGACGTTGAAGCTGAAGCGCCCCGGCCCATAGCCGCGCGTCTTGGCCTCCGGCAGGCCGGCAAACCACTCGCGCAGCGGCGTGAAGGCGCCGGTATAGGTGGCCGGATTGGAGCGCGGCGTGCGCCCGATCGGCGACTGGTCGATGTCGATGACCTTGTCGAGGAATTCCAGCCCCGTCAGCGATTCATGCGGCGCCGGCACCACGCGGGCGCCGTTGAGGCGCCGCGCGATGGCCTGGTACATGGTGTCGATCATCAGCGTCGACTTGCCGCCGCCGCTGACGCCGGTAATGGCGACGAACATGCCCAGCGGCACATCCACCGATACATTCTTGAGATTGTTGCCGGTGGCGCCCTTGACGCTGAGCGTCTTGCCCGGCTTGCCCACACGGCGCTCCGCCGGCATGGCAATGCCCATGCGGCCCGACAGATATTTGCCGGTCAGCGAGTCCGGGTGATTGATAATGTCCTGCGGCGTGCCTTCGGCCACGATGTTGCCGCCATGCACGCCCGCACCGGGGCCGATGTCGACCACATAGTCGGCCGTCAGGATCGCGTCCTCGTCATGCTCGACCACGATCACCGTATTGCCGATATCGCGCAGCCGGCGCAGCGTATCGAGCAGGCGGGCATTGTCGCGCTGATGCAGGCCAATGGAGGGCTCGTCGAGCACATAGAGCACGCCCGTCAGGCCCGAGCCGATCTGGCTGGCCAGGCGAATGCGCTGGCTTTCGCCGCCCGACAGCGTGCCCGAGTTGCGCGCCATGGTGAGGTAGTCCAGGCCCACGTCGATCAGGAAGTTCAGCCGCTCGCGGATTTCCTTGAGGATGCGCTCGCCGATCTGCTGCTGGGTCGGCGTGAACTTGGCCGGCAGCGCCTCGAACCACTCAGCCGCGGCGCGGATCGACTTCTCGGTCACCTGGCCGACATGCAGCCCGTCGATCTTGACCGCCAGCGACTCCGGCTTCAGCCGGTAGCCGCCACAGGCCACGCAGGGCTTGGCCGACATGTATTTCTCGATCTCCTCGCGCATGCCGGCGCTCTCGGTCTCCTTGTAGCGCCGCTCGAGATTGCCGATCACGCCTTCAAAGACCTTGCTGGTCTTGTATTGGCGCAGGCCATCGTCATAGACGAAGTCGAGCTTTTCCTTGCCCGTACCAAAGAGTACGGCATGCTGCACCTCGAACGGCAGATCATTCCAGGCCGTGCCCGTGGACGCGCCATAGTGCTTCACCACCGCGCTTAGCGTCTGCTGGTAATAGGGCGCACTGGTCTTGCTCCAGGGCAGGATGGCGCCATCGCGCAGCGACAGCGTGCCATCCGGCACCACCTGGTCGGGGTCGATCTTCTGCTCGGTGCCCAGGCCATCGCAGACCGGGCAGGCGCCGAAGGGATTGTTGAACGAGAACAGCCGCGGCTCGATCTCGGCAATGGTGAAGCCGGAGACCGGGCAGGCGAACTTCTCCGAGAAGGTCTGCTGGCGCGGCTTGCCGTCTTCGCCCTTTTCGTCGGCATATTCGATCAGCGCAATGCCTTCGGCCAGCTTGAGCGCGGTCTCAAAGCTCTCGGCCAGGCGGCCGGAGATCTCGGGGCCCACCACCACGCGGTCGACCACCACTTCGATGTCATGCTTGAGCTTCTTGTCGAGGGCAGGGGCCTCCTCGATTTCGTAATACTCGCCATCGATCTTGACGCGCTGGAAGCCCTTGCGCATCAGATCGGCCAGTTCCTTCTTGTATTCGCCCTTGCGGCCGCGCGCGATCGGCGCCAGCAGATAGAGCCGCGTGCCCTCGGGAATGGCCAGCGTCTTGTCGACCATCTGGGTGACGGTCTGGCTCTCGATGGGCAGGCCCGTTGCCGGCGAATAGGGCACGCCGACGCGCGCAAACAGCAGGCGCAGATAGTCATAGATTTCCGTGACCGTGCCCACGGTCGAGCGCGGATTGCGGCTGGTGGTCTTCTGCTCGATGGAAATGGCCGGCGACAGGCCCTCGATGTGTTCCACATCCGGCTTCTGCATCATTTCCAGGAACTGCCGGGCATAGGCCGACAGCGACTCCACATAGCGGCGCTGCCCCTCGGCATAGATGGTGTCGAAGGCCAGCGAGGATTTGCCCGAGCCAGACAGGCCCGTCATCACGATCAGGCTGTCGCGCGGCAGCTTGATGTCGATGCCCTTGAGATTGTGCTCGCGGGCGCCGCGCACGATGATCTCACGGTTGAGGCTTGGCTTTGGCGTCATCATTGAAGTCCATGGCTCAGTGCGCCGGAGTGGCGGCACAGCGATCAAACAGGCAGTCGGCGGGACGGGAGGAGTCTGAAAATAGGGGCACCAGCGCTCACCTTCAACCCAGCTATACGCATCACTGCCCGGCTTGGACCGCACCAGACCGGCCCAGACGCGTCTGCGTAGCCCAGGAACATAAAAGGAACAAGCCAGATTCGGTCAAGCGCCTGCATGTAGCGTTGCTCCATGCCAGGCGGTGAACACGGCCGCGATCAAAAACAGCAGCCCCGCGCCACGACCAATCCAGATGGTAACCTGCGGGTGACCGGTCAGCCCGTCGCGGGCCCGGCTGGCGCCCAGCGCCAGCGCACCATAGATCAGGCCCTGCATGGCGACGGTGAGGCACCCCAGCACAAGGGCCTGCGACCAGATCGGCCCAAAGGACGGCCGCATATATTGCGGATAAACCGCCAGCACGAAGAGATAGGCCTTGGGGTTGAGCAGGCACGTGATGGTGCCCTGGCGCAGAATGGCCATCTCGGACCGCGCTGCGACGCGCCCCACGCTGCCGACCGTGATGCTGCTGGCCACAAGACTATAGCAAATCCAGCCCATATAGGCGGCGCCGATCAGCACCATGGCCTGGAAGATGGCCATGGGAAGCTGTGTCAGCACGCCCACGGCCAGCGCGCCGAACAGCGTATGGATGGCGCCGCCGATCATGATGCCCGCCACAGCCGCCAGGCCCGCCCGGCGCCCGGACGTCAGTGCATTGGCCAGCACGAAAACCATGTCCATGCCCGGCACCACGATGATGCCGAACAGCAGAACGGTAAAAATCCCTAGCGCCTGCCCATAATCCATGCCGCACCCCCATCAGAGGCGATGCCATGGCGGAAGCCTGCTGACAGGGCATGTCAGCAACGGCAGGGAATTGACAGGCGTTCCGAAATGAGAACATAATGAGAACAAATGTCATGAACACTTCTGTTCACAACTGCGCCAAGGCACAGGCGGTGAGCGGCGCGGCGGAGTAAACTCCCCGCGCTATGTAAGTGAGCGTCCCGACGGGCCGGACCCCGGGACTGAATTGAGAAGGAATTGAGCGATGGCAGGCAGTGTCAACAAGGTGATCCTGGTCGGCAATCTGGGTGCAGATCCCGAGGTGCGCAACCTCCCCAGCGGCGGCAAGGTGGTCAATCTGTCCATCGCCACCTCCGAGTCCTGGAAGGACCGCAACACCGGCGAGCGCCGCGAAAAGACCGAGTGGCACCGCGTGGTGATCTTCTCGGAAGGCCTGACCCGCGTGGCCGAGAGCTATCTCAAGAAGGGCAGCAAGGTCTATATCGAGGGCCAGCTGCAGACCCGTAAGTGGCAGGATCAGTCCGGCCAGGACAAATACAGCACCGAGATCGTGCTGCAGGGCTTCAACTCCAATCTGACGCTGCTCGATGGCCGCGGCGATGGTGAAGGCGCTGGCGGCGGCGAAGGCGGTTTCCGCGGCGTGCGCGACAATTCTGGCGGCGGCAATTATGGTGGCGGCAACCCCGGTGCAGGTGGCGGCGGTGCCCGCCGGCCCCAGGCCAATGCCCCGGCCTTCGAGCCCGGCGGCATGGACGACGATATCCCGTTCTAGGCCGATCTGCGGCGACAGGGCATCGGCATTAGCCTGCAAGCACGGCGCAGAATAAAGATGATGAAGGGGTCGCTCTGCGGCCCCTTTGCTTTGGGGGCCGGCGGTTCAGGCCGACAGGGCCCGGGGTACAAACACCCGGCTGGTGTTGCGCCCCGCCGCCTTGGCGGCATAGAGCGCCGTATCGGCGCGGCGGAACAGCTCCGCCGAGCTGCCGCCTGAACAATGGGCGACGCCCACCGAGGCCCCCAGCGCCAGCGATTGGCCGTCGCACACAAAGGCTTGGCCAATGCAGTCCACGATCTGGGCCGCCAGTGCTTCGACGGCATGGGCCGGCATGTCGGGCCCGATCAGCACAGCAAATTCATCGCCGCCGATGCGCGCCACCAGTTCGGCACCGCCACAGCAGGCGCCCAGGCGCCGGGCTGCCTCGATCAGGCACTGGTCGCCCAGCGCATGGCCGTGACTATCATTGATCTGCTTGAAGCCATCCAGATCGACCAACAGCAGGGCCGCGATCGGCCGCGGCTCATGCCGGTCCTGCACCTGGTCGAGCCGCGCCTGGAACCGGCTGCGATTGGCCAGGCCTGTCATCACATCGGTCTCGGCGAGGTAACGCGTGCGGTCGGCCAGCAGGCGCTGCTCGGTAATGTCCTGCTTCATGCCGAAGATGCGCACGGCCTTGCCGTCGCGGGCCTCCACCGTGCCGGTGATCCGCATCCAGCGGCGACGGCCCTGCGCGGTGATGATCTCGACTTCGACGGAGAAATCGCTGCAGTCTTCGATGGCCCGCGCCCGCGCTGCCGCCATCGCGGCACGCGACTCTGCCGTGTAGCGCTGCAACGTGCTGTCACGGTCGATCGATGCCCCGCGCGGGATCTCGAAAATATCATAGACGCCGGCCGTCCAGGTCAGGCTTTCGTCGCTCAGGTCGCACTCCCAGATGCCGATGCTGGCGGTTTCCGAGGCGCGTTCGAAGCGCTCGATCTGGGCGCGCAGCTCGGCCGCATGGCGGTCGCGTTCCTGCGTCCGTTCGCGCAGCATCCGGCCGATGGCGGCGCGGCTGGTGACCTCGATGGCCATGGCCTCGAGCCGATGCGCCATGGCCGGGCCGCGCGGTCGGGAATCGCACAGATGTAGCGTCAGCGCCGGATTGTCCGTGCCGTCGGGCATGGGAATAGCGGCATAGAACCGGGTTAGTCCGCGGCTGGCGCCGGGGCAGCGCGCCGTATCGGCAATCACCCGCGGCGCACCAAAGGGGCAGGCGTCAGCCGGCTGTGCGATCACAAAGGCGAGATGGGCAGGGTTGCCGCTGCTGTCGATGATCTGGCTGGCACCGTCCCGCCGACGCGTGATGGCCACCGCATCGACCTGCAGCAACTCGCGCAACCGATCGAGAGAACCCGGCGCTGTCGGAGCGCCCGGTTCGCCTTGCGGCGCCGTTGACGTATGGGCAGCAGCACCACGTCCAGACAAGACCAGCAACCTGTGTTCCAAACCAGGTCGCTACACTAGCGCCGGTTCGGTTAAGGCTTTGTGCGTAAATGCCGATCAGCGGGTGAACGGCACCTCGGCGCGCAGGCTGTCGCCATTGTCGACATAGACCACGTCGAACACCACATGGATGGCGTCGTTGCTGAACTTCATCTGCGCGGAAATGTCGAGATCCTTGCCGACCTCGTCCTTGTCGCGCTCATGCATGGTGAAAACCAGATTGCTGCCGCGCTTCTGGCCGATGGCCCGGCCACCGAACTTGGCATTCGAGCTCATCGCGGCTTCATAGCGGCGGTTTTCCTCGACATAGGCCACTGTGCCGGCGATGGACAATTGCGTGCCCGCCAGGGTGCAGCGGCCATTGTAATTGACCATGTCGCGATTGCCCTCGGCCAGGGTCAGGCGGCAGACCACCGTCTCCACATTGGCGCCGGTCAACGTGCCGCGGCCGCGCCAGGTGCCGATATAGGATTTGAGCAGCGCCACATCATCGGGGGCGGCCAGCACAGGTGCGCTGCCGGCGCCACTGGCCAGCAGAAGGGCCAAAAGACCCAGGGCGCGCACGCCGGGTGCCAAACGTCTCATTGCAGCAAGCCTCCAGAACGAACATGCCCCCCGGCAGATAGGACCATTGTGACAGCGCCTTGCGCCGGCCAGAATCGCCCTGGTGTCACTCTAGCCATGCCAGCCAAGGCCTCGCAAGCGCCGCCACATCCCTGTCCCATCACGGCGCGCCATGCGGGGCGACATCCTCGCCGGTGCGCACGCGGATGCGGCCCAGCGGCTGGAAGAACTTGCCCCCCGCCACCAGCAGGGCCGGCAGGATGAACAGGTCCCCGATCACCGCAAAGCCGAGCGTGGACACAAACAGCGTGCCAAACAGCGCCACCTGCGGCAGATCCGAGAAGGTGACGATGATGACGCCCGAACACAGGATAATCGTGGTGGCGACAATGGCGCCGCCGATGCGGTCCAGCGTGTGCTTGATGGCGCCCATATGGTCCATCTTCTCCTCCCGCCGCGCATGCAGATAATGCGACAGGAAATGGACCGTGTCGTCCACCGCGATACCGAAGGCGATGGTCAGGGCGATCACCGTGGTCAGTTGCAGCCCCTGGCCGCTGAAATAGAGCCAAGCCTCCGTCCCCAGCACGGGGAAGAGATTGGGTATGGCCGAGGCCAGCGCCACGCGGAAGGACTGGAAGGCAAAGCCGATCAGCGCCAGATTGACCAGCACCGACATGGTGAGATCGAGCTGCAGCCCGCTCACAATCTGGTCGGTGCCATAGGTGGTCAGCACGCGGAAGCCGCCGATCTCCGCGCCGCTTATTCCAGCCGCCGCCAGCTCGGCATTGACGTCGATCACCATCTGCTTGAGATCGTCCGAATCCATGATTGTCGGCATGAAGCCGGTGACCAGCGCCTGGGTGCCATCGTCGGTGACGAAGCGCTTGCGCATGAACGGCCCGACGGAATCGAACACCTCCTGGCGGGTGAAGCCGGCGTCCGTATAGTCGGTCATCGCCGCCGCCGAGATCACCTTGTTGTCCCCCAGGTGGCCCTCAAGGATACGATGCACCGTCTGGATGGTCTCGAAATCCCGCTCGGTGACATTGGGGTCGCCATCCTGCAGCGGCACGCGGATATAGAGCGGCGCCACGCCACCAACGCCCGCATCGATATTCTCCGCCGCTGTCAGCGCCATGGAATCCTTGGCAATGAAGTCCTCAAACGAGAAATGCGGCTTGATCAGCGTATAGGGCACGAACAGCGCCAGGGTGACGATCACGGCCAGCACCGAGACCAGTCGGCCATAACGGCTGGCGATGAACCAGCTCAGGGGCAGGGCGGCCGTCAGCACCAGGCTGCTGCGCTTGGGCGCCTTGAAGCCCAGGCGCACGGCGGCCTTGAGCATCAGCGGCAGGAAGGTCATCAGGCATACAAACAGCACGAATGTGCCGATGGCGCCGGCAATGGAGAACTCGCGAATGCCCTGGCCCGGGGTAAAGGCCAGCGAGGCGAAGCTGACGAAGGTGGTCAACATGGTCAGCGCCGCGGCCGGTCCCACCAGCTTGACCGTGGTGTCGACGGCTTCCTCGGGGTCCATGCCGTCGCGCCAATAGGCCAGCCAGTTGAAGACGAAAAACATCGACTCCGCAAAGCTGATCACCAGCACCAGCGTGGTGACGATGACGGTGAGGAAGGTGAAGGAGCCGAAGAAATAAAGGATAATGCCCATCGACCACAGCACCGACAGGGCCGGCGTTGCCGCCACCAGCAGGGCGCCGGGCAGCGAGCGCAGCGCCAGCAGCGCAATGATGGCCCCCAGGCCAAAGCCCCAGATGGTGAACTTGAGCTGATCGGCCACCGAGGCATTGATCATCTCGCTGGTCCAGATCGGCGGGCCGGTCAGTTCGACGGAAATATTGCCATCCTGATAGGGCGCAATGGTCTCGCGCACGCTGGCGATCATGGCCTTGGTGCCGTCGCCGCCTGTCATGTCCGGGTTGGGGAACATGATGAGCACAATGCCGGTCAGGTCCGGGGTGATCAGATTGCGCATCAGCGGATCGTGCTGCTGCAGATCGGTCAGGGCCGTGGCAACCTCGGCGAAATCCTGCATGCCCTCGGGCACCGCCGGCACCGAGCCGCCCAGGCCCGTCGGCTTGCGCAGGGTGAAGGGCGACATGGTGCCCACGGCAAAATCATTGAGCTCAAGGTCGAACGCCAGCTCGCGCACCCGCTCGAGCGTCTCCGGATCAGTCAGATTGGGCGAACTGACCAGCACATAGACGTCATTTTCGAAGGTGCCGAAGGTCTGGGACAGACGGTCGTAGGAATCATAATACTGGCCGGAATCGGCATAGATGCGCAGCAGATCGCCATCGACATTGGCGCGCGGCAACTGGCTGGCGCACAGCCCGGTGACCAGCACGACCAGCAGGGCAACGGTCTTGGGAAAGCGCAGCGTGGCGAGGCCGAAATACTCCAGCCCAAAGCCGATGGACCGGTCATGCGTGACCCGGGCCCACAGACGCCTAAACAGTGACCCCACGATATCGACCCCAGCTTGCACGCGCTGGCGCCAAGCTGCGCGATTCCCGGGGTTTTGTCAGCGGTGGCCAGACGTCGGGCGCAGCTCAGGCGGCCGACATACAGACATTGTGCATCCGCTGCCCCGCCACGGGGCAGGGCAGCGGATGCGATTGGGCTTAGAGGCCCAGGGCAGGGCGGTTGGCCGCCAGGAATGCGGCGAAGGTTTCCGGCTTGCGGCCCGAGTAGCGCTCCACAGTATCGGTCACCACGCCGAAATAGCCGGTGACGGCGTCCTTCTGGAAAGCCACCAGCGCACCGGCAAAGCCCTCGGGAATGCCGGCGGCGACCATGCCGGCCTGCAGCTGGTCCGGCGTCACGGCAATCACCTGCACCGGCTTGCCGCTGACCTCGGCATAGAGCGCGGCCCGCTCGACATTGGTCACAAAGGCGGGACCGGTCACGTCCTCGATGCTCTGGCCTTCACCCTGCAGCAGGGCGCCGGCCGCGGTGCGGGCCGCATCGGCGCGCGAGACATAGGAGGTGCCGCGATCCCCGATCAGGCCGAACAGCTGGCCCGAGGCGATGACATGGGCCGCATCGGCCAGATTGTTTTCGGCATACATGTGGTTGCGCAGGATGGTGAAGCCCAGGCCGCTGTTGGCAATGGCCAGCTCGGTCCAGAAATGCTCCACCGAAATGCCGGCGTCCGGATTGGGCCGGGCGGCGGGGGCCGAGGTATAAACGATATGCTTGACGCCGGCGGCCTTGGCGGCATTGACCGCCGCAGTCTGCTGCGCCACGCGGGCGCCGATGCCATCGGTGCTGATGATCAGCATGCGATCAACGCCGGCAAAGGCGGCGGGCAGGCTGGCGGGCTTGTCGAAATCCACCGTGCGGACTTCGACGCCGCGGGCGGCCAGGTCGGCCAGCTTGGCGCTGTCGCGCGTACCGGCAATGATCTGGGTGGCGCCGCGCGCCAGCAGCTCTTCAATGGCCAGGCGGCCGAGCTTCCCGCCGGCGCCGGTGACGAGCAGGGTTTGATCCTTGAATTGGGTCATCTTGATCTCCGTGTTGACCAACTCCTCCTTGCAGCGGATGCCGATGGAGAGTAAGTATCGTTTGGAGAGTGCTATCTAGTCTGCTTCCGGGATGACGAAAAGGAGGCACTTTGGCCACCTAAAGTCACCCACAGGTAACTGCCCAGGAGTACCCAGCCATGTTGCGCACCCTATCTGAAGAAGCCGCCCTGTACATCGAACGCTGGAACCAGGCGCCGGCCGGCCCGCCCGATGCCTGCCCGGTGCGCGGCGTGCTCGACAAGATTTCCGACAAGTGGAGCATGCTGCTGGTTATGACGCTGGCCAGTGGCCCCCGGCGCTTCAACCAGCTGCGGCGGGAAATTCCCGATATTTCGCAGAAAATGCTGACCCAGACGCTGCGCGACCTGCAGCGTGACGGCATGGTGGCGCGCGCCGTCTTCGACACCAAGCCGCCCTCGGTGGAATACCGCCTGACGGCACTGGGCGAGTCCATCATTGTGCCCTTTGGCCATCTCATCCAATGGGCCGGCGAGAACCATCCGCGCATCGACCAGGCGCGGCAGGTGTTCGACAGCGCGAGCTGACTGCCCCGAGCAGGCGGTTCGACGATCACCCGGTCGTTTCGCAAAGAATCGTTTGCAAAGAAATCTTTGCGAAATAAACTGGCCAGCGACAAGGAGATGTCGCATGGCCCCGCGCCGCATCACGCAGATTGCCCCCGATCCCACCGCGCTCAAGGCGCTGACCCATCCGGTGCGGCTGCGCATGCTCAGCCTCTTGCGCCTGGATGGTCCGGCCACCGCGTCTGGCCTGGCCGCTCGGCTCGGGCTCAATTCCGGCACCACCAGCTATCATCTGCGCCAGCTCGCCCTGCATGGCTTCATCGAGGAAGACAGCGACCGCGGCAATCAGCGGGACCGCTGGTGGCGATCCCGGCACGACATGACGACCTTCCTCACCGACAGCGTCGAAGGCGATACGCTCCAAGCCGGCCTCGCCTTCCAGCAGGCGGCGCTCAACTGGCACATGCGGCAGATGCAGGCGGCGCACAATGCCTATCCTGATATGCCGACCGAATGGCGCCCGGCCTTCACCGTCAGCGACTACACCATCGCCATGACGCCCGAGGCTGCCGCCGCGCTGATCGACCAGATCAAGACGCTGCTGACTGAGGCCATGGCGGCCGCACCGCCCTTGGTCGCGCCTTTGCCCGGCGACCTGCGGCCCTTTTCCATCATCCTCAATGCCGCGCCCCTGACGGCTGACCAGCCGGAGCCGGACCTGTCATGAGCCTGCCCAAACCCTTCCTCGCCCTCTCGGCGGCAACCGTTCTCGCCACCACCGGCACGCGCTTTTCGGCCATTGCCGTGCCGTGGCTGGTGCTCGAAACCACCGGTGACCCGGTGCTGACGGGTCTGGCTGGCCTGGCCGAAATGTTGCCCTATGTGCTGGCCAAGGCCCTGGGCGGCCCGCTGATTGATCGCCTTGGCCCGCGGCGCATGGCCATCTCTTGCGACCTGCTGTCGACCCTGGCGGTCGCGCTTGTGCCGCTGCTCTATTGGGCCGGGCTCTTGTCGATCTGGGTCCTGTTGCCGGCTTTGGCCCTGATCGGCGTGCTGCGCGCCCCGGCCGATGCCAGCAAGCAGGCCATGGTGCCCGCCGTGGCTGCCCTCGGCCACATGCCGCTTGAGCGGGTCACCGGCGTCGTCGGCGCGGCTGACCGGTTGGCCGGCACGCTGGGCGCCGCCAGCGCTGGCGCCCTGATCGGTCTGCTCGGCTCCGGCGCGGCCCTGCTCGCCAATGCCCTGGCCTTCCTGCTGTCGGCGCTGGTGCTGGCTGTCGGCGTGCCGCGAACAGATGCCGCCGTGGTCGCCGGCGATGCCGCAGCCGAGCCAACCATGCCTGTCGGCTATCTCGCCCAGTTCGCCGCCGGCTGGCAGGTGCTGCGCAGCGACGCCGTGCTGATGGGCCTGGTGATCATGATCGCGGTGACCAATCTGTTCGATCAGGCCTATTCCATGGTCCTGCTGCCCGTCTGGGTCCGCGCCGCGGGCCTCGACGTGACCTGGGTTGGTCTGTTCCTCGCCACCTTCTCGGCTTCGGCGATCCTGGGGTCGGTCCTGGCGGCCATTTACGGTGCCCGCCTGCCGCGCTTGCTCCTTTATACCCTTGGCTTCCTCTGCGCCGGCCCGCTCGCCTTTGGCAGCTTTGCGCTCAACCTGCCGCTCTCGGCCATCATCGCCATCCTGCTGCTGGGCGGGCTGGCCGCTGGCTTTCTCAATCCCATCATTTCGGCCATTCTGCTCGAACGCACGCCAACGCCGATGGTTGGCCGGGTCATCGCATTGACCGGCGCGCTCACCTGGTCCCTCATCCCGTTTGGCGGGCTCTATGCGGGTCTTCTGGTCAACAATGTCGGCATCCTGCCGGCTCTGGGCGTAACGGCCATGCTCTATCTCTGCACCACGCTGCTGCCCCTCGCAGTCCCCAGCTTTCGCCAGATGGGGCAGGCGAGAGCTGGCGCACCCAGCTGACGGCGCTCAGGGCCGCGGCAGGCGCAGCCTGTCGATGGTCTGGCTCATGCCGGCCTCGATCCCGAGGTTAAACCAGTTGCGGACGGCCTCGTCGTCAAGATGGGGCGGCAAGTCCAGCCGCAGGGTCATTCTCGTGCCGCGATCCAGGGCCTGGAAGTCCAGCGTCACCAGTGGCGCATCCTCGACCCCGTCGGTGAGATCGGGCCAGCCACCGACCGCGCCGAAGCTAAAGGCCAGCCGGTGCGGCTTGTCGATCTCGCGATAGATGCCGCCCGTCACATAGGATTTGTCTGCCGCCTCGACCATGTGCAGCCGCCAGGCGCCGCCCACGCGCAGATCAACCTGCGGTGGCCAGGCGATCGGCATGCCGGGATTGAGGAACCAGTCGAGCTTGTCCGGCTCCGTCCAGGCCGCAAACACCGCGGCCGGCGGGACAGGATAGGTCCGCACAAGGGTGAAGCCGCGCCGGGGTGCCGTCATTCTGTCTCTCCTGAGGTCGTCGTCAGTTGCGCGCCAAGCCGGTCCAGCCGCTCGACGAAGAAGCTGCGATAGGTCTCGATCCATGCGTCCGCAGCAGCCAGCGGAGCGGGTTCCAGCCGGCATGGCCGGGATTGCGCCTGCCGCTCTTTGCGCAGAAGCCCTGCCTCTTCGAGCACCTTGAGATGGCGCGACACAGTGGGCAGCGTCAGCTGGAAGGGGGCCGCCAGCTCATTGACCGTGGCCGGCCCTTCGGCCAGCCGGGCCAGCAGGGCGCGCCGGGTCGGATCGGCCAACGCGCTGAAGGTGCGGGTGAGGGGATCGCTCATATTTGCCAATCTACGTAATTACGTTGATATGCAAATATAGTGTCAGACGATGGACGTCAAGCCGGGCATGCCCTGGCAATCCACACCTAACGCGCCGCAAAATTGGTATTCCCGGCCGAAATCGCCTATCCCTTGGGCAACGGAATCAACATAGAATCACCCCAGTGACCGATACCAGCGACAACGGAACTGGCGCGCTGCCGCCCTCCGATATCTCGATGATCTCCATCACCGACGAAATGCGGAAGTCCTATCTCGATTACGCCATGAGCGTGATCGTCAGCCGCGCCCTGCCGGACGTGCGCGACGGGCTCAAGCCGGTGCACCGTCGCATCCTGTTTTCGATGAGCGAGAACGGCTACGAATATAACAAGCCCTACCGCAAATCGGCCCGCGTCGTTGGCGACGTGATCGGTAAATACCATCCGCACGGCGACAGCGCCGTCTATATGGCTCTGGTGCGCATGGCGCAGGACTTTTCCATGGGCGAAATGCTGGTGGAAGGTCAGGGCAACTTCGGCTCGGTCGACGGCGATATGCCCGCCGCCATGCGCTACACCGAAGTGCGCATGCAAAAGATCACCAATTCCATGCTCGATGACCTCGACAAGGACACGGTCGATTTCCGCGACAACTACGATGGCTCCGAAAAGGAACCGACGGTTCTGCCGGCGCGCTATCCCAACATGCTGGTCAATGGCGGCGGCGGCATCGCCGTGGGCATGGCCACCAATATCCCCACCCACAATCTGGGTGAGACCATCGATGCGGCGCTGCTGGTGCTCGACAATCCGCATGTGACGGTCGAAGAGCTGCTGGCTGTCTTGCCGGGCCCTGATTTCCCCACCGGCGGCATTATCCTGGGTCGCGCCGGCATCCGCGCCGCCTATGAAACCGGCCGCGGCTCTGTGGTCATGCGTGGCCGCGTCGCCATCGAAGAGGTGCGCAAGGAGCGCGAAGCCCTCATCATCACCGAGATTCCCTATCAGGTGAACAAGGCCTCGATGGTGGAAAAGATTGCTGAACTGGTGCGCGACAAGCGCATCGAAGGCATTTCCGACATGCGCGACGAGAGCGATCGCAACGGCATGCGCGTCGTGGTCGAGATCAAGCGCGACGCCCTGGCCGATGTCGTGCTCAACCAGCTCTATCGCTTCACGCCGCTGCAGAGCTCCTTCGGCTGCAACTTCGTCGCGCTCAACGGTGGCAAGCCGCAGCTGATGAACCTGCGCGAAATGCTGCAGGCCTTCATCGATTTCCGTCACCAGGTGGTCACGCGTCGTGCGCGCTTCCTGCTCAACAAGGCCCGCGACCGCGCCCATATCCTGGTCGGCCTGGCAGTTGCCGTCGCCAATATCGACGAAGTCATTGCCCTGATCCGCACCGCGCCCGATCCGGCGACGGCGCGCGAGCAGTTGATGACCCGTCGCTGGCCGGCCCAGGACGTGGCCCCACTGATCGCCCTGATCGACGATCCGCGCCACCGCATCAATGACGACGGCACCTTCAACCTCTCCGACGAGCAGGCCCGCGCCATTCTCGAACTGCGCCTGGCCCGCCTGACGGCGCTGGGTCGCGATGAAATCGGCGACGAACTCAATGGCCTGGGCGCCCAGATCGAGGACTATCTCGATATCCTGCGCAGCCGCGAACGCGTCATCGAGATCATCCGCACCGAGCTGACCGAGATCAAGGAACAGTTCGCCACCCCGCGCCGCACCGAGATTTCCGAATCCCTGGGCGATTTCGACGACGAGGACCTCATTGCCCGCGAGGACATGGTCGTCACCGTCAGCCACGAGGGCTATATCAAGCGCGTGCCGCTCTCGACCTATCGGGCGCAGAACCGCGGCGGCAAGGGCCGCTCGGGCATGGCGACGCGCGAAGAGGATTTCGTCGCCCGCCTGTTCGTCGCCAATACCCATACGCCGGTGCTGTTCTTCACCAGCCGCGGCATTGCCTACAAGCTCAAGGTGTGGCGTCTGCCGCTGGCCCAGGCCAATGCGCGCGGCAAGGCCCTGATCAACATCCTGCCGCTCGAGCAGGGTGAACGCCTGACCACCATCATGCCGCTGCCCGAGGATGAGACCACCTGGGGCAATCTGGACATCATGTTCGCCACCACGCGCGGCACGGTGCGCCGCAACTCGCTGGCCGATTTCGTGGAAGTGCGCCAGAACGGCAAGATCGCCATGAAGCTCGACGAGGGCGACCAGATCGTCGGCGTCGAGACGGCCACGGCCAGCGACGACGTGCTGCTCACCACCGCCATGGGTCAGGCCATCCGCTTCCCGGTCGATGATGTGCGCGTGTTCAAGGGCCGCGACTCCATGGGCGTGCGTGGCATTAGCCTGGCGCCCGAGGACACGGTGATCTCCATGGCCGTGATCAATCACTCCGACGCCACCGCCGAGGAACGCGCTGCCTATCTCAAGATGAGCCGCGCCCGCCGCGGCGAGGAACTGGTCGAGGAAACCAGCCCCGACGAGGGCGAAGTGGAGGCCGGCGATCTGCCGCTTGAGCGCTTTGACGTGATGAGCTTCACCGAGCAGTTCATCCTCACCATCTCCGAAAACGGCTACGGCAAGCGCACCTCCAGCCACGAATACCGCATCACCGGTCGCGGCGGCAAAGGCATCGTCGCCATGGCCGTCAACAAGCGCAACGGCAAGCTGGTTGCCAGCTTCCCGGTGGCCGATGAAGACCAGATCATGCTGATCTCCGACGGTGGCCAGACCATTCGTCTGCCGGTGGGCGGCGACAAGCCGATCCGCATCGTCAGCCGTGGCAGCCAGGGTGTGATCGTCTTCGACACCGCAGAAGACGAAAAGGTCGTCTCGGTTGAACACATCCGCGAGCCCGAGGCTGACGAAAGCGAAGCCATCGCTGCGCCGGAAGCGCCCGAGGGCGACGCCCCCGAAGCGCCCGACACCCCGGACGCGCCGCTGGAATAGCCGAACAGAGATGGATAAGGGGCGCTGCGGCGCCCCTTGTTTTTTGCAGCAACAGCAGAGATTTGCGCCCGCCTTGCATCGGCTGGTTGCCGGATCGGACCCGTGCTGGCTTTATGGTGCCAGATGGAGTCCGACCTATGTTCACCCTGACCACGCTGATCCCCTATCTGGGCGCCTGTTTCCTGCTGGCCATTGTGCCCGGTCCCACTGTCACCGTCATCGTCGCCAATGCACTGGCGCGCGGCACTGGGGCAGGGCTGGCCATTGTCGCCGGCACCCAGGCGGGCTTTCTGGTCATGACCCTGGTGGTGGCGCTGGGCATGCAGGCGCTGGTCGCCTTCATGGGCTGGGCCTTTGACGGCATCAAGCTGATCGGCGCCGCCTATCTGGTCTGGCTGGGCTACAAGATGTGGCGCTCCAATGGCGAGCTGGGCGCGGCACAGGCCGAACGCACCAAGTCGCGCGGCGCCATGGCGCTCGAGGGCTTCCTGGTGATCCTCTCCAACCCCAAGGCGCTGATCTTCCTGGGCGCTTTCCTGCCGCAGTTTGTCGATGTCACCCAGCCGACCTTCCCCCAGGTCATGGTGCTGGGCCTGTTCTTCATGCTGGTGGCCGGCTCGACAGACGCCATTTATGCCATTGTCGCCGGACGGGCGCGCGGCCTGCTCAGCGCCGCGCGCGTGCGCTTCGTGTCCCGCGTCTCTGGCCTGATCCTGATGGCCGGCGGGGCGTGGCTGGCGCTGCTCAAGCGCGCATGACCCTCAAAATCGTCAATCTCCGCGACGCCAGGCAGTTCATCCCCGACGTCGCCGACCGCATCTGGCATGCCTTTTGGCGCCACGATGGCCATCCGCGTTCGGCCGTTGTCGCGGCCCTGGACGATGTGGTGGCGGCGCCAGCCTTTCCATTTACCCTGGTGGCACTGGCCGACGGCACCTTTGCCGGCACCGTCACCGCCATCGCGTCCGATCTCGCAGAACGCCCCGAACTGGGGCCGTGGATCGCCGCGCTCTGGATGGAGCCGGAACAGCGTGGCGCTGGCATCGCCAGGGCACTGGTCGATCAGGCCAATGCCACCGTGTTCGCCCAGGGCCATGCCCAAATCTATCTCAACGCCAAGCCGACCATGCGGTCGTACTATCTCGCTACTGGCTGGACGTTGATGGAGGCCGAGTCCGGCAAGACAGGCGTCGATATCTTCATCCGCGACGCGGCCACGACTGCTGCGGCCGAACCAGCCTAGCCCTTTGTAGCCGCATAGGCTGCCAATAGGTCCGTCACCAGAATGCCATTGATCCGCATGCCCTCAAGATTGGCCCGCTCGATGCTGGCGCCAGCCAGATTGGCGTCGGCAATGCGCAAATTGCCCATATTGGCATCGGTAATCACCGCACCGGCAAGGTTGATGTTGTTCAGCGTTGCGCCGCCCAGGTTCACATCCTCAAAGGCTGCCGTGCTGAGGTCCGTGTCGTCGAAGCGGGCGCCGCTCATCAGGGCATAGAAGCGCGCGCCGGACAGGTTCACCCCATCAAAATTGCTGCCGGCCATATTGGCCTGCTGGTAGTGGGCGCCCGGCATCTGCGCGCCGGTAAAGGGATTGCTCGCACTGTCCTGGCTCATGGTGTGGTTCCTCGTTCTGGCTGTCCCGGCCATGGTGGCATAGTCCGCCCCGCCTTGCCATGACTCTGCGCCCGTGACAAAACCCTAGCAACAACAACGGGGAGAGGCGCTGTGAGCAAGCTGGTTGGGTTCTATCCGGGCTCGTTTGATCCGCTGACCAATGGGCATCTCGACGTCATCGAGCGGGCCTGCAAACTGGTCGATACGCTGGTGGTGGCCGTGGGCATCAACCCGGGCAAGAAGACGCCGCTGTTTGCCCATGAAGATCGGCTGCAGATTCTCGAACAGGTGCTGGGCCCTGTGGGCAAGCGCACCGAGACCGAGTTCAAATTCGTCGATTTCTCCGGCCTGATGGTCAATGCCGCCCGCGAACATGGCGCCAAGCTGATCATTCGCGGCCTGCGCGACACCACCGATTACAATTACGAGATGCAGATGGTGGGCATGAATGCCCAGATGGCGCCCGACCTGCAGACCGTCTTCCTGCCCTCCAGCCCGCCCGTGCGGCATATCTCGGCCACATTGGTGCGCCAGATCGCTGAAATGGGCGGCGATATTTCCGCCTTCGTCCCGCAAATCGTTCTCAAGGCCCTGAAAAGCAAATGATCGCAATCACCCGTCGCCTGTTCGGCGCCCTCGTCATCGGCGCCGCAGCGCTGGCCGCCGCCCCCGCCTTTGCCCAGAGCGGCACCCCGCACCTGATCCTGACGCTGGACAAGGGCACGGTCGATATCGAGCTGCTGCCCGCCTTGGCGCCCAAGCATGTCGAGCGCATCATCGCCCTGACCAATGAAGGCGCCTATGATGGCGTGGTCTTCCACCGCGTCATCGATGGCTTCATGGCCCAGACTGGCGACGTCAAGTTCGGCAAGACCGGCGCCGCCGATTTCGACCTGACCCGCGCTGGCATGGGCGGTTCGGACCTGCCCGACGTCGAGGCCGAGTTCAATGCCGAGCCCTTCGGTCGCGGCGCCGTCGGCGCGGCCCGCTCGCAGGATCCGAACTCGTTCAATTCCCAGTTCTTCATCACCACGGCCGACGCGAGCTTCCTCAACGGTCAGTACACCGTGTTCGGCAAGGTCGTGAGCGGCATGGAAACCGTGGATGCCCTCGAAAAGGGCCCCAAGGAACAGAACGGCGCCGTCGCTAACCCCGACAAGATCGTCACCGCCAAGATCGAATACAAGTGATCTGAACCGGCCAAAGGCAAAATCGCTCCGGTGGAGCGATTTTAGGCGAAAAGGCCATGAGGGCTATGCCCGAATGGCTGGCGCGTGCCGCAACCACCGGATCGCACCTCCCCCTTCAGGGGGAGGCTAGGCGGGGGAGACCAGGTGAGGGGGGCCATGCTCAGCCTTGCACCAAACGCCCTTTGCCCTTACATCCGGGCCACAATCCAAATCGAGAGTTGCAAAAATGGCTGAATACGCCGATCCCGAGAACACCCTCGTCATCGAAACCACCAAGGGCCAGGTCGTGATCGCCATGCGTCCGGACCTCGCACCGAACCATGTTGCGCATATCAAGAAGCTGGCGCGCGAAGGCTTCTATGACGGCATCGTGTTCCACCGCGTCATCGAAGGCTTCATGGCCCAGACCGGCTGCCCGCAGGGCCGTGGCACCGGCGGCTCGAAGTACCCCGATCTCAAGCAGGAATTCAACGCTGAGCCGCATGTCCGCGGCACCGCCTCGATGGCCCGCGCCCAGAGCCCCGATTCGGCCAATTCGCAGTTCTTTATCTGCTTTGGCGACACCCCGTTCCTGAACCGTCAGTACACGGTCTGGGGCCAGGTCATCGAAGGCATGGAAAACGTCGACCAGATCAAGCGCGGCGAGCCCGTCGTCAATCCCGACAAGATGCTTTCGGTCAAGGTCGCGGCTGATATCGCTGCCTGATCCCGACTCGTGCCATGATTTTGAGACCCTCGGGCGCCGCCCGGGGGTCTTTTGTTGACGGGGACTGCGCTTGCGGATGGACACTCTTCTCTGGGCACTGATGGGCATCGTCGCCGGGGCCTGCATTGCCGTTCAGGCGCCGATCAACGCCCAGCTCGGACGCAATTTGGGCGTGCCCATTGCCGCCGCCGGCGTCTCCTTCGTGGCCGGCGCCATCCTGCTCTGGACCATCGCCCTGATCTATAGCCGCAGCACCGGCATCGCCATCAACTTCGGCGCCCCGGCCCCCTGGACCTTTGTCGCCGGTGGCGTGCTGGGCGCCTTTTATGTGTTTTCCAACATCATGCTGACGCCCATGATTGGCGCCGCCGCCGTCATGGCACTTTCTGTTGCCGGGCAATTGGTCGGCGGCCTGCTGCTCGACAAGTCCGGCTTCATGGGCATGGCCGTGCGCGAAATCTCGCTGGGCCGCATCGCCGGGGCGCTATTGCTTGTGATTGGGGCCCTCATGATCCGGCTGCTATAGCTGGAGCAACGCTGATTCCGGGCGCGCCGGACATTCTGGTAGACCGACATGCTTGTTTCAGACTTCGATTTCACGCTCCCCGAAGAACTCATAGCCCTTCACCCGGTCGAGCCACGCGACAGCGCCCGCCTGCTGCTGGTCGATCCCAAGCAGGGGCTGAGCGACAAGCATGTGCCCGATCTGGTGCATCTGCTGCGCGCCGGCGACGTTCTGGTGGTCAATGATACCCGCGTGCTGCCCGCCGAACTCAAGGGCGTGCGCCTGCGCGGCGACACAAGCGCCAATGTCTCGTTCAACCTGCACAAGCGCGTCGACGCCCACACCTGGCGCGCCTTTGCCCGCCCGGCCAAGAAGCTGCATCTGCTCGACCAGCTCGAGCTGGGCAATGGCACCGGTGACCTGCTGCGCGCCCGCGTCGCCGGCAAGGGCGACACTGGCGAAGTCACCCTCGAATTCGAACTGGGCGGCGCCGCCCTCGATGAAGCCATCAAGGCCCAGGGCGCCATGCCGCTGCCGCCCTATATCGGCGCCAAGCGCGACCTGACCGAGCGCGACAAGACCGACTACCAGACCGTCTATGCCGCCGAGGATGGCGCCGTGGCCGCGCCCACGGCGGGCCTGCATTTCACGCAAAGCCTTCTCGACCGCATCCAGGAGCGTGGCGTCACCATCGAGCGGGTCACGCTGCATGTCGGGGCAGGGACCTTCCTGCCCATGAAGGTCGACAACACCGAAGACCATGTCATGCATTCCGAATGGGGCGAGATCGACGCCGCGACCGTTGAGCGCATCAATGCCGCCCGCGCTGCTGGCGGCCGCGTCGTCGCCGTGGGCACCACCAGCCTGCGTCTGCTTGAAAGCGCCTCCCGCGCCACCGGCACGCTGGCGCCTTTCAGCGGGGACACCGACATCTTCATCACGCCCGGCTTCAAGTTTGCCACCGTCGATGTGCTGATGACCAATTTTCACCTGCCCAAATCGACCCTGTTCATGCTGGTCAGCGCCTTTGCGGGCTTTGAAACCATGAAGAACGCCTACGCCCACGCGATCTCTGGAGGTTACCGCTTCTATTCCTATGGCGATTCCTCGCTGCTGATCCGGGCGGAGTAAGAGCCGTCGTGGCCAACCATCCCCCCCTACCGGCCTCCCCCGTCCAGGGGGAGGTGGATCCCGGTGGTTTGGCAGCATCGTACCACTATCACGGAGCGGCACCTCCCCCTTGATGGGGGAGGTTGGGAGGGGGTGTCTTGGATGATGGAGCTGCCCGACCTGCCCGTCACCCCCAGTTGTGTGCCTGCTGCCAACCGGCTAGAACCCGCGCCATGAGCACGACAGACAAGCTGGTTACCTTCACCCTTTCGGCCACCGACGGCATGGCGCGGCGTGGCCGCATCGACACGCCGCGCGGCGACATCCAGACCCCGGCCTTCATGCCCGTGGGCACGGCCGGCACCGTCAAGGCCATGTATCCCGAACAGGTGCGCGAGACCGGCGCCGATATCCTCTTGGGCAATACCTATCATCTGATGCTGCGCCCCGGCGCCGAGCGCGTCGCCAGCCAGGGCGGGTTGCACAAATTCATGGATTGGGAGCGGCCCATCCTCACCGACAGCGGCGGCTTCCAGGTCATGTCGCTGGCCCAGCTGCGCAAGCTCAATGAGCGCGGCGTCACCTTCAAATCCCATATCGACGGCTCGGCCCATGAGCTGACGCCCGAGCGATCCATCGAGATCCAGACGCTGCTCGACAGCGACATCATCATGCAGCTCGACGAGTGCATTTCCCTGCCGGCCGAGCGCAAGGAGATGGAACGCGCCATGGAGCTGTCGCTCCGCTGGGCCGACCGCTCCAAGATTGCCTTCAACAACCAGCCCAACCGCGCCCTGTTTGGCATTGTGCAGGGCGGCGATGACGCCGAGCTGCGCGCCCGTTCCGCCCAGGGGCTCAAATCAATCGGCTTTGACGGCTATGCCGTGGGCGGCCTGGCCGTCGGCGAGCCGCAGGACGTCATGTTCCGCGTCATCGAGCAGATCACCCCCGAACTGCCGACCGACCGTCCGCGCTATCTGATGGGCGTGGGCAAGCCCGACGACATCCTGGGCGCCATCGGGCGCGGCATCGACATGTTCGATTGCGTGCATCCCACCCGCGCCGGCCGCCATGGCCATGTCTATACCCGCTTTGGCGTCATCAACCTGAAGAATGCCCGGCATAGGGATGATCACCGGCCCATCGACGAGGCCTCGCCCAATCCCAATTGCCGCCGCTGGAGCCGCGCCTATCTGCATCACCTTGTTAAGACAGAAGAGATTTTGGGCGCGATGATCCTTTCCCAGATCAACCTGGCCTATTATCAAGAGCTGGTACAGGGCTGCCGCCGGGCGATCGAAGGCGGCCGTTTCACCGATTTTGCGGCAGAGACGCGCGCGGCATGGGCTGCCGGCGACCTGCCGGTTCTCTGACAGACAACAAGGGGTCTTCGACATGGCTAAAGCTGGACGCAAGGCAAGTTTCCTCAGCCTGGGCAAGCACCGCAAGCGGCTCGAAGATCAGCCCATGCGGGTCCAGTTCGCGGTCGATCCCAACCGCTTCCGCCGCTATTCGGCCACTGGCGCCGGCATCCTGCTCGACTATTCCAAGAACCGCATCGATGGCGACGCCCTGGCGGCGCTGTTCGATCTGGCCCGTGCTGCCGGCGTCGAGGAACGCCGTGACCTGATGTGCGAAGGCGAGCACATCAATATCACTGAAGATCGCGCCGTCATGCACATGGCGCTGCGCTACCAGGGCGACAAGCCCGTGCCGGTCGACGGCAAGGATGTCATGCCCGACGTGCGCGCCGTCCTCGCCGCCATCAAGAGCTACACCAACGACATCCGCAGCGGCGCCATTCGCGGCCACGGCGGCGCCCAGTTCACCGACATCGTCAATATCGGCATCGGCGGCTCCGACCTCGGCCCCGCCATGGTGACCCTGGCGCTCGAGCCGTATACCCGCGCCGATCTGCGCGCCCACTACGTCTCCAACGTCGATGGCGCCCATATCCACGACGTGCTCAAGCGCCTCGATCCCAAGACGACGCTGTTCATCGTCGCCTCGAAGACCTTCACCACCGACGAGACCATGACCAACGCCGGCTCGGCGCGCGACTGGATCGCCGACACGCTGGGCGAAGAGGCGGTGCCCAACCATTTCGCCGCCGTCTCCACCAATATCCCCGCCTGCGCCA
The DNA here is from genome assembly GCF_005222805.1 of Devosia sp. FKR38. Classification (GTDB taxonomy): domain Bacteria; phylum Pseudomonadota; class Alphaproteobacteria; order Rhizobiales; family Devosiaceae; genus Devosia. The sequence goes on from NZ_STGC01000005.1 coordinate 1,047,892, forward strand.
AGTTCGGCATCCGTGAAGACCGTATCTTTGGCTTCTGGGATTGGGTCGGCGGCCGCTATTCGGTCTGGTCGGCCATCGGCCTGCCGATTGCCCTGGCCGTGGGCTACGACAATTTTGCCAAGTTCCTCAAAGGCGCTGACGCCATGGACCGGCACTTCCTCAGCGCGCCGCTCGAGGAAAACCTGCCCGTCATCATGGCCGTGCTCGGCGTCTGGTACCGCAATGTCTGGGGCTTCTCGACCCATGCCGTGCTGCCCTATGACCAGCGCATGAGCCGCTTTGCCGCCTATCTGCAGCAGCAGGACATGGAATCAAACGGCAAGTCGGTGACGCTGTCGGGCAAGCCCGTCGGCTGGTCCACCGGCCCCATCGTCTGGGGCGAGCCCGGCACCAATGGCCAGCACGCCTTCTACCAGCTCATCCATCAGGGCACCGACGTCATCCCCTGCGATTTCCTCATCGCCGCCAAGCCGCATGAAAGCTTGCCGCCGCACCACGACAAGCTGGTGGCCAATGTGCTGGCGCAGTCCGAAGCCCTCATGCTCGGCAAGACCGAGGAAGAGGTCGTCGCCGAACTCAAGGCCCAGGGCCTCGACAAGGCCAAGATCAAGGAACTGACCCCGCACAAGGTCTTCCCGGGCAATCGTCCCTCCAACACCCTGTTCTACGAACAGCTCACCCCCGAGACGCTGGGCTCGCTGGTGGCGCTCTATGAGCACAAGGTCTTCACCCAGGGCGTGATCTGGAACGTCAATTCCTACGACCAGTGGGGCGTTGAACTGGGCAAGCAGCTCGCCAAGGCCCTGCTGCCCAAGGTCGAAGGCAAGCAGAGCGGCGAAGGCCACGACAGCTCCACCCAAGGCCTGCTCGCCTACTATCTCGCCAACAAGGGCTGAGTCATGCCCGAGGCCGCGCCGGCTATTGATCGCAATAGCCTGGCGCGCGCCTTCGCTGAACTCGGACTGGGCGAGCCCGTCGACTTGACCCTGCTGGAGGGTGGTAGTGCGACCTCCTACAGGGTCTCCCGGCGGAACGCCGATGAAATTGTTCTCAAGATCTATAGCGACCGCCGCGGGGACAGTTCAGGCAAGGAAGCCTTCGCCGCTAGCCTTCTCGCCAAACTTGGCGTCCCGATAACCCGGGTCATGGCCCGCGATGAAAGCCTCAGCCGCCTGCCATTCCGTTACGCGGTGTCCAACTATCTGCCCGGCGTCCGGGTGGCCGTCTTCAGGGATGCGCCAGACGCCGCCGACCTCTATCGCGACATGGGCGGCCTGTTGCGGCGTTTGCATGGGGTAAGCCTGCCGGCTTTTGGCGCGTTCAACGCCGATGGCATCGTTGACCCCATGGCCGTCCACAGCGCCTACATCGTCCGACTGTGGACGACCGTCCTGGAACGCTTCCGGCATTTCGGCGCTGCGCCAGATCTGGCCGACCGGCTCGACCAGATCGTCACTCAAAACCTTGGCCTAGTTGTCCACACCAGCGGGCCGGTCTTCGCCCATGACGACTTTCAGCCAAACAACCTTCTGGCCGAGCGCTCCGCCGACGGGCGTCTGCGGCTCACCGGGCTGATCGATTTCGGCAATGCCCGCGCGGCCGACGCCACTTTCGATCTGGCCAAGGCCTTATTCTGCTGCGAACACGAGGCGCCGGGCTCGACGCGGGCTATCCTGGAGGGGTATGGACCGATTGACCATCCCGATCCGCAGCGCGCCCTGTGGCTCTATACGCTGATCCACCGTGTGGTGATGTGGTACTGGCTGCGCCATGTCGGCGTGATCGCGGACGGCGAACCGCACCCGTTGATTGCAGACCTGCACGCCATGGCAGAGGAAAAGACCGTATGACCATCACCACCGAAGAGCAGCTCGAACAGCTCAAGGCCATTGGCCGCATCTGCGCCCTGGCCCGCGAGACCATGGCTGCAGCGATGGAAGTGGGCATGACCACGCGAGAGCTCGACGAGATCGGCGCGCGCCTGCTGGCCGAGCATGGCGCCCAGTCGGCCCCGATCGTCACCTATGACTTTCCGGGCGCCACCTGCATTTCGGTGAATGAAGAGATTGCCCATGGCATTCCGGGCGACCGGGTGTTCCGCGAGGGCGATCTGGTCAATATCGACGTTTCCGCCGTCAAGGATGGCGTCTTTGCCGATTGTGGCGCCTCTTACATCCTGGGTAAGGGCGACCAGCGCCTGGTCAATCTCTGCCGCGACGGCAAAAAGGCCATGTGGGCCGGCATCAATGCGGTCAAGGCCGGTGCCCCCTTGGGCGATATCGGCGACGCCATCGGCAAGTTCGCAAAAAAGGGCGGCTATACGCTGATCCGCAACCTGGCCAGCCATGGCGTGGGCGATAGCCTGCATGATGAGCCCGGCGAGATCCCGACCTGGCCCGATAGATCCGAGCGCCGCCGCATGGCCAATGGCCTGGTGTTCACCATCGAGCCCTTCCTGTCGCTGGGCGGGCGCATGGCCGACCAGAAGTCGGAAGACGATGAGTGGACGCTGATCAGCCGGCCCGCCGCGCCCTGCGTGCAATATGAGCATACCGTGGTCGCGACGCCGCGCGGCGCCGTCGTGGTGACGCTGGCCGCCTAGGCAGATTTACCCTTCCGAGGAGTTACGGCTCCTTTGCCTCCCTCCCCCTTGAGGGGAGGGACCGAGGGAGGGGGTCTGTCAGTGGCCCACAAAACCAGCCCAACCCGCCGCTCTCCTCAATAGCGTACACATGGGCGCGCCGAGGCGCGACCCGGGTGGGGAAGGCGATAGAACCGCGTCAACTTGCACGTGAAATGATCTAAAGCCTGACGCGAAAGAAATCGCGCAGGCTCATGAAATGATTCGCTAAAGCCAGACCAGCAGCAGCGGCCCCATGATGATGGCGGCCGCAGCGGCAACAAAGCGCATGCGTCCTAATTGCCGCAGGCTGGGCACGCTCAGGATCGACGAGAGCACCAGGAACGCCACCAGCGCGATGGCCACCGGCGTCAGCGGCGCCAGCTTGATCGCCACGGCCTCGCTCAGCTGCAGATAGATCATATGCCCGCCCACAAAGCCCAGCAGGGCCGTGATGACCACGGCAACCGCCTTGGAGGTGATCAGCAGGGCCATGTCGATGGTGTGGCTGGTCAGCAGCAGGGCCAGACCCGTGGCCGTCACATGCACCGCCGCCAGCGTGGGCAGGATCTGGTTCTGCGCCAGCAGCGGCACCATTTCGGGCGGCACGCTCAGCGGCACGGCGCCGATCATGGGCAGGTCCGCGCCATATTGCGACAGCAGGTAGATGACATAGAGCATCACCAGCGTGCTGGCGGCGAACACCAGCAGCGTGGCGACCAGCACCTTGAGCAGATCAATGATATCCTGAGACATGGCAGCGCCCGATCATTCCGCGGGAAGAAAATTGGTATGCCGGGAGGGGGTCGAACCCTCGACCATTCGATTAAAAGTCGAATGCTCTACCACTGAGCTACCGGCACGCACCAAGATTGACGCTGCGAGCGTCGCGGCGGAACATAGCCACGTTCCCCTCGCTGTCAACCGCAATTGCGCGCTTCTCAATAGCTCAGCGGCGTTCCGTCGAACGGCATGGGCAGGCACGAAATCGAAATCCGCTCCAGCCGGGTGCACAGCGCCGTGGCTTCCGACAGCTGGGTGATGGGGCCGACCACGATGCGCTTGGCATCGCTATTGGCCTCATCGACCAGCAGCGGAGACAGCCCAAACAGCAGCGGCCCCAGCTTCATGGAGAGGTCGCGCCAGGTCTCGGGCGCCTGCTCGAAGCTGACCGCACTGCCCAGGGCAATGCCGAATGCCGCCTGATTGGGTACGGCTGCGACCTCAACCGGCGACACGGCTTCGGGCAGGGGCTGCGCAGCCTCGGCCGGCGCTGGCATGGCCGCGCCCAGTTCGGGCATGGGTTCACGCGTGATCTTCACCGAGCCGCCCTCGGCATCATAGACCAGGGCCTGGCCGATGGAGGCCGTCATGGCCGAGCGGTCAATGCGCTGGCCACTGGCATTGGCTTCCAGCAGCCGCGGCACGCTGACCTCCAGCGCGCCCACACGCTGGATCACCTGGTTGCCCTGCTGCTCGGCCAGCGCAAAGCGCGTGACCAGCACGCCGTTCTCGCGCCGCAATTGATTGGTCTGGTCGCGCAGATCCGCCACCTGGCGGCGCAATTGGTCCACCGAGGCGCCTTCGATGCGCGTCTTGTGCAATTCGCCCAGAATGGTCGAGGGCACCATGGCCGACACATTGGCGCCCAGCACCGCAATACCGCCCAGAACCAGGGCCACGATGCCCCAGCTGGTCACGTCCGACTGGCGGAACTGTTCCGATGCCTTGGCCAATGTCAAAAAACCCCGATGGCGCAGTCGAATCAGCTATTGCGCTCGACAATAACCATGGGGCAGGCATTAGCTGTTCGCCAACTCTTGCATGCCATAAACCTGTGAAAATGCGCGTGAACAACACTTTGCGTGTCGAGGACCGTCAATGACTGAGCTGCTGTCCATCATCCTTGCTGCGGGCGAAGGCACCCGCATGCGCTCGGCCATGCCCAAGGTGCTGCACCCGGTTGGTGGCCTGCCCATGCTCGGCCATGTGCTGCGCACGGCCAAGGCCGCCGGCTCATCCGCGATTGCCCTGGTGGTCGGCGCCTCGAGCGAACGCGTCCAGGCCTCGGCCATGGCGTCCGTTCCCGACGCCATGGTCGCCGTCCAGACCGAGCGGCTCGGCACCGGCCATGCCGTGCGCCAGGCCGCCGCGGCCTATGCCACCGCCAAGGGCAATGTCATCGTGCTCTATGCCGACAATCCCCTGGTCTCGCCGGCCACGCTCACCGAGATCGGCACGCGCCTTGACGCCGGCGCCGATATCGTCGTTGTCGCCTATCGCCCCGAAGACCCCACCAATCTGGGGCGTCTCCTCACCGAAAACGGCCGCCTGCTCGCCATCCGCGAGCACAAGGACGCCAGTGACGAAGAGCGGCGCATCGACCTGTGCAATTCCGGCATCATGGGCTTTCGGGCCGATACGCTGCGCGCCGTCATCGACCGCATCGGCAATGCCAATGCCAAGGGCGAATATTATCTCACCGACGCGGTCGAGCTGGCCAATGCCGATGGCCGCCGCGTCGAATATGTTGAAGCCAATCCCGCCGAAGTGGTCGGTGTCGATGACCGCTCCAAGCTGGCCCAGGCCGAGGCAACCTTCCAGGAGCTGCGCCGCAGCGACTTCATGAAGGCCGGCGTCACCCTGCGCGACCCCGCCAGCGTCTGGTTCTCCTGGGATACCGAGATCGGCCGCGACGTCACCATTTTCCCCAATGTGGTCTTCGGCCCTGGCGTGAAAATCGGCGACAATGTCGAGATCCGCGCCTTCTGCGACATCGAGGATGCCGTGATCGGGGAGGGCGCCTCCATCGGCCCCTTCGCCCGCATCCGCGGCGGCGCCGACATCGGGCCCGATGTGCACCTGGGCAATTTCGTCGAGGTCAAGAAGTCCCGCATCGGCGCCGGCACCAAGGCCGGTCACCTGAGCTATCTCGGCGACGCCGAAATCGGTGAAAAGACCAATATCGGCGCCGGCACCATCACCTGTAACTATGATGGCGTGAACAAGGACAAGACCATCATCGGCGACAATGTCTTTATCGGCTCCAACGCCTCGCTGGTGGCGCCGGTCACGATCGGCAATGGCGCCTATACAGCCTCGGGCAGTGTGATTACAGAGGATGTGCCCGCCGATGCGCTGGCGCTGGGCCGTGCCCGCCAGGAAAACAAGCCAGGCTATGCGCCCAAGCTGCGCGCAAAGGCCCTCGCCAAAAAAGCAGCCAAGGGGAAATAGTCATGTGCGGTATTGTCGGCATTGTTGGCAGTGAACCGGTTGCCACCCGTCTGGTCGATGCGCTCAAGCGCCTCGAATACCGCGGCTATGACAGCGCGGGTGTCGCCACGCTCGAAGGCGGCGACATCACCCGCCGCCGCGCCGAAGGCAAGCTGGGCAATCTGGCGCAGAAGCTGAGCTTTGAGCCGCTGGCCGGCCGCATCGGCATCGGCCACACCCGCTGGGCCACCCATGGCGCCCCCACCGAACTCAATGCCCATCCCCATGCCACCGACCGCGTGGCCGTGGTGCACAATGGCATTATCGAGAACTACCGCGAAATGCTGGCCGACCTCGCCAGGGACGGCTATCTGCCCAAGACGCAGACCGATACCGAATCCGTGGCGCTCTGGGTCAGCCGCGAACTGGCCAATGGTGCCGAGCCCGAGCTGGCCGTCTCGCGCACGCTGAAACATCTGCGCGGCGCCTTTGCCCTGGCCTTCCTCTTCAAGGGCCATGAGGGCCTTCTCATTGCCGCGCGCCATGGCGCGCCGCTGGCCATCGGCTATGGCACATCCGAAATGTATCTGGGCTCGGACGCCATGGCGCTCTCGCCCTTTACCTCGCGCCTGAGCTATCTTGAGGATGGCGACTGGGCCGTGATCACCCATGAGGGCGTCACCATCCGTGATGGCAAGGATGCCATTGTCGAGCGCGAAAAGCTCGTCTCCCAGGCCTCCGCCCTCATGGTCGACAAGGGCAATCACCGCCATTTCATGGCCAAGGAAATCTACGAGCAGCCCGAGACCATTTCGCACACGCTCAGCCACTATGTGGACATGGGCGCCGAGCGCGTCGCCCTGCGCGAAACCATGCCCTTCGACTTTGCCGATCTGACGCGCCTCACCATCAGCGCCTGCGGCACCGCCTATTTCGCCGGCGCCGTCGCCAAATACTGGTTCGAGAAATATGCCCGCCTGCCGGTGGACATCGATGTGGCTTCCGAATTCCGCTATCGCGAGCCGCCGCTGGAAAAGGGTGGCCTGTCGCTGTTCATCTCCCAGTCCGGCGAAACCGCCGACACACTAGCCGCGCTGCGCTATTGCGCCAGCCAGGGCCAGCATGTGGCGAGCCTGGTCAACACCCAGGAATCCACCATCGCCCGCGAATCCGATGTGGTCTTCCCGATCCTCTGCGGCCCCGAGATCGGCGTCGCCTCCACCAAGGCGCTCACCGCCCAGCTGACCGCCCTGGCCAGCCTGGCCGTAGCGGCCGGCCGTGCCCGTGGCGTCATCGATGCCACGAGGGAAGCCGAACTGGTCCGCGCGCTGATCAGCCTGCCCACCGCTGTGTCCGAGGCCCTGGCCACCGAAGGCCAGATCATCGACATCGCCAAGCGCCTCTCCAAGGCCAAGGACGTGCTCTATCTCGGCCGTGGCCCCATGTTCCCCATCGCCATGGAAGGCGCGCTCAAGCTCAAGGAAATCAGCTATATCCACGCCGAAGGCTATGCCGCCGGCGAGCTCAAGCACGGCCCCATTGCCCTCGTCGATGAAGCCATGCCGGTCATCGTCGTCGCGCCCTCCGACGAGCTGGTCGACAAGACCCTGAGCAACATGCAGGAAGTCGCCGCCCGCGGCGGCAAGATCATCCTGATCACCGATGCCGAAGGCGCCAAGACCGTCGGCCACGGCGTCGCCGACATCATCGAAATCCCCCACGTCTCAAGCTTCGTCGCCCCGATCCTTGCGACAATCCCGGTGCAATTGCTGGCCTACCACACGGCCGTCTTCATGGGCACCGACGTCGACCAGCCGCGCAACCTGGCGAAATCGGTGACGGTGGAATAGGGGCAGGGCGTTCGGCTGGTCGCGGATCATCGCGGCCGCCTCTTGGGCTGGCGCGATTTCTGCATTGGCAGGGAGGCGTCGGCGATTGTCGAGCGCTTAGGCTAAGTGACTGCTTTCGAACCTATTTGAGACGTTCTGCCGTCGCCTCGCAACGGCAAGAAGGGGCCAGTAGCGGTTTGCCCGCTATTGTCAAAATCTGATCGAAAGCAGCCACGTGGTTTGTCTGGGGCCGAAAGGGGGCACCTATCTTTTCACCACAGCGATTAGGGTCGCGCCTACTAAGCAGGCCATCGCAGGCGCGATGATATTCGCACCTACCACTTGCCTAGACGAACAAGTCTCGATGTATCGACTGCGGACTTAGAAACATTCCGGCTAGAGGAGTGATGAATGCCGCCTCCAGTTGCTGTATGTCGTGTAGCCGAGTGTCGACAAAAGCCTCAAAGTCCCCCCGCAATATGGCGGCTTGTGCTTGGTCAGAAACGAGGTGAGCGGCTCGGTCCTGCTGAGTAAGCTCACCGGAAAGCAAACGCTCTCGGAGTACACTTGCTTCTCCAGGATGCAGCAAGAAGCGATTAGCTGGACTTGAATAAGTCGCTTTATTTGTCATGACCCAAGGAACAATCTGTACTGCCGCGCGCTTTCCGGAGTCCGACAGAACTCTGAATCCGAAGCTATCGCCATAAACGCGATCCTGTTGCTCAGCCAACCTGACAACAAGAGCCTTCGCTCGCGCAGCCCGGAAATCAAAAGCCTTTGCCAGTGGTCGCTCCTCGTATGGTCGTTTCCATGTCCATATTGGCTGCCCGAGTTGCAGCATCCTTCGCATGTCTTGAAGTGCCAATTGCACTCGATCTCCGCTCATGCCGGCAAACAGCTCGCCATAAGTGGTCATCCAAAACCACGCTACTAGATTTCGCTTATCGTACTCTGTTGGACTCGGTTGAGTTCGGAACGCTTCTGCGAGTACGACAATTTGTAAGGCATAGGGCACGAAATCCGGCGACGGAATACCACAGCTGTACTTCAAGAACGACGCGGCGCGGGAAATAGCCGCAATGACCTCCCTCACGGCCGAGGGCTGCAGCTTCAGCTCATCGCTGAGGTCTTGGGCGTTAGTTTTGTAGACATCTAGTCCAAAAGACGCCTTTACCGCTTTCAATACTGGGTCATCGTCTATACCCCCCCATCCAATTTCCGAGAGAAATTCGGCGGAAAGATCCGTTATCTGCCGGCGAAGATCGAAGTTGGGTGACCATGTCAGGGCGTGAACCATATGAGCCTCGCTCATCTTAGCGCCTTGACTGTTGATGCGTTGGAAGGTTCGAGTAGCCATCTCCACATCATCCGTAGTAATCGGAATAATTGGCACCTTATAATCGCGGAACGCCCTGGCGATTTCGTCTGACGCCGCAATCATTCGGTCATCACCATAGGAGGTTAGGCGCCTTTGGAACTGTAGCAGTGCAACGCTGCTGTACACAATGCTAAGTGGCATCATGCCTGCCACATCATCTAGTTCTGGAATACAGAAGTCCATGGTTTTGAGGTCAACGAAAACCTCAAGGCCGCCTTGAGCTATCTCTTGGTCGGGGCCATCTATGTCATCATCGTCGTCCAGTTCACTAGACCCGGTTTGCCAGGACTGGGTGGGTACGTGTAAAGCACCGTAGAGGGTACTCAACCGTTGTACGCCATCGAGGATGTAACTCCTCGTTGACCCGAATTCAGGCTCAGCCAAAGGGTATGGACCCAGGTAATTGTAGCATTCTACTGTGGTCTTGGCGGTGCGCCAAACCATCACCGATCCCATCGGAATTCCATCCCGGATGCTGCGCAGCAGTTCTCTGCGACGCTCCCAATTCCAGATGAAAGGTCGTTGAAATCGCGGGACCTGCAAATATCCGGCTCCAATCTCCTCCAATAGCTGTGACAGAAACTGAACGTGTGGGTCACTGTAGAAACTCGGTGCTCTCATTCAGCGAAGCCTCGCTATCAAATCTGTCGTAATTCGGTTGATTTCGTCCCACGATCCGTCACGACGACTATGGTCCTCCGTCACCATGCATGTGGTAAAAAGGTTTGCTATGGAGGTTCCAAATCCATCTGACAAAGCTGAGGCGACCGAAAGCTCTAGGCCACCATACAAGGTTCCGGAGGTCGGCCCTTGCCGAGCTGCATCTCCCTTAAAGCCCTTCTTCATATTGTAGTGACGTCGCTGATCTGGGCTCATAGAAATATAAGCATCAAACGCCTGCTGTGCGGTTGGCTTGTTTTGCGCGTAAGCCCAGCCGCGAAGAAGATCTGGTGGGAGATAGTTCTCTATGGCCCGACGTTCGAGTTGGTGGCACCAAACCAACTTACTATCACAGAATGACCTAACATTCTCTGATTGCTCGCTCGGCGCGTTGGGCTGCAGAGCATCGCTATCGACTAGCACATGTGTCCTGATCGAGTCGGAGCCTCGCGATGAACAGCTTGCCACAATGATCTGCAAGAGGGTCGTTATGCCTCCACCGTTTGAAAACTCGAGAAATCCAGAGCGCTCGGCATGCTCCAGAGCAGATCGGTGTTCGTTAGTGGCCATAGCCAAAAGGAACGCTCTATCATTGAGTCCGTTCTCAACGATCACGCGAATTGGCTTATCGAGTGCGTTAATGGCCGCAGCAAGCTGCAGTTGCGGTGGATCTGAATTCCAGTTTGACGGAAGATTTGCGGGAACGATCTCAATTTCCAGCCGTGCTGGCTCACGAGCACTTGCCAACAGAGCCGAGTCTAGCACGAATTCCCACTCATGACGATCTTGCTCTAGTCGCGAGGCAAGCCAAGCCTTGAAGGCAGGATCACTTTCGTCAGAAATCGCAATACGGTGCCTGCCCTCCAGCGCAAAATATGCGAGCTTGGCTAGTGAAATGTAGGGCGGCGGATTGTCGAACAGTCTGGCACTAAGAACGATGTTCATCTTCGCTAAGCTTTTTTCGACGAACCATCGCCAGCTGACGTGCCTGTTCAATGTTCTCGCTGAACATTCCTGGCGGCCAACGCTCGTCCTTGGGGCGTCCTAGCGCGTCAAACTCGATGGCTTCCACCCTTGCCCCATCATCGGCCTGCCTGACCCAGTAGAGTGCCACGGCATCTGGACGAAGCCTCCCTTCGGCGATCTCAAGCTGAACTCGAAGCAGGAAGTTTTCGGAATGTGTCTCAACTACGGAAGTCACATGACCTCGTTGGGCCACGCTGCAAAAGAGACTCGCCAGTTCGCCATGCGCCGCAGGGTGTAGATGGAGTTCAGGATGCTCCACAGCGAAGATCGCCTTCGTGTCGGAGTTCTCCTGAGAGGCAAGAAATGCCACTACGGGATATACTTGCGCCATCCCCTCCCCAGTATCAGCGATCGCCGACGCGGCCGCTGACCGCACAGGATTCAAAACAACGGAGAACAGGTCCTTGTTTTTGAAAGCTGCACGTTCGATACGCAAGGAGTTTCCTGTAGCCCTTTCATACCAATCGGACACCTTGGATAAGGCACTTCCGCCATTCGTCCCATCTCGCAACAGCAGTTCTGTTGCACCCCGTCCACCCGATTGAAGGCGACCGACTTGCTCGCCCCCAATCTCTATTCGACTCGGGACATCCCTAAGTGCCTTGAGCCACGTTACCTGCTCGGGCATAAGCCTAAGCAAGTTAGCGAGACTAACCAGCCACCCCACAAATTCCTGATCTTCGTTCTGCGAGCCAACAATGACAGGTGCCAGTCCATCGAAGGCCAGCAATGCAAACTTTTCAGTCGCGTCGCCGACTGAGTAAGAGTACCTCGCGCCGCTGTGGTCGACCGTCTCGCCGTCCCAGACCGCCGTCAGCCGTTGTTCATCGGCACTAAGAACGCTCAGCCGTTCAACCACTTGCACACCACGGTCCGGGAGATCGCGGATTGTGTATGAAACTGACTTAAGTGCCGCATCGGCCCAACCAAGCTCAATTGATACCGTTTGGGCTGCGCCACCCTTACAAATGAGGTCTTCGAAAGACGCTCCGCGCACTGCCTCAGACCATCGGGCCAGAGGACTCCCTCTCGACGATGTCACTGAGTCGGCAAGAAATGGGAGAAGTCTCAGTAGCGCACTTTTGCCAGCGCTGTTGTATCCAAATATAATCGTCAGGGGAGCAAGATGAATATCTGCTCTCTGCTTGAAAGACTTATAATTCTCGACAGAAAAACGCGATACTCTGGCAGTTGGTATATGCATCGAATAGACCCTGAGACGCCCACTCATAACCTACACACATTCAACTCAAGTTTGAATGACGGAATCGGACGATGTCGGTTAACAGGCTCTATCAAACCAGGTGCCGATGTGATTGAGCGATAAGTTCAGTGCAGCCAATTTTAGAAAAGGGTGATGTCCGCTTTCGGGCAATTACACTTGAGGCTCAAACGGAACGAATATGGAGCGCTGCTGCCTGACGGCTGCCGCCCCTATCCCAGCCGCCAACCCCAAATCCCACTATCCCGCCCGGATCAGCGGAATCGCAAGATCCTTGCGGAACAGATAGAGCGCCGTGCGGGCCGCTTCGCCGTCCTCACCAGTCAGGCCGGGGTTACGGGTCAGCAGCGCCTTGGCGTCGTCATGGGCGAAGTCGAGCAGGTGCCGGTGTACGTCGGGCACCGCGAGGCGATAGCCGGGCATGCCGGACTGCCGCGTGCCCAGCACGTCGCCCTGGCCGCGCAGCTCCAGGTCGCGCTCGGCGATCTCAAAGCCGTCTTCGGTGGATTTGATGGTGTCGAGCCGCGCCTGCGCCGTCTGGCTCAGATTGCCCTTGTAGAGCAAGAGGCACGACGAGCGGGCCGAGCCACGGCCTACGCGCCCGCGCAACTGGTGCAATTGCGCCAGGCCGAAGCGCTCGGCATGTTCGATGATCATGATCGAGGCATTGGGCACGTCCACGCCCACTTCGATCACCGTGGTGGCCACCAGCAGCTTGACCTCATTGGCGGCAAAGCGGCCCATCACCTCCTGCTTGGCCGCCGCGCTCATGCGGCCATGCACCAGCGCCACCTGGTCGCCGAACACTTTTGCCAGCTCGGCAAAGCGGTCCTCGGCGGCCACCACGTCGAGATGTTCGCTTTCTTCCACCAGCGGGCACACCCAGAAGGCCTGCGCGCCATCGTCGAGCCGCGCCTTGAGCCGCGCCACCACCCGGTCATACTCGCCAATCGACAGCACCGCGGTATCGATCGGCTGCCGCCCCTTGGGCTTTTCCCGCAAGATGCTCACCGCCATGTCGCCGAAATGCGTCAGCACCAGCGTGCGCGGAATGGGCGTGGCCGTCATTACCAAGAGGTCGGTATGCTTGCCCTTGTCCGACAGCGCCAGCCGCTGGTGCACGCCGAAGCGGTGCTGCTCGTCCACCACCGTCAGGCCCAGATTGTGGAAGTCGACGCCAGACTGGAACAGCGCATGCGTGCCCACCACAATGGTCGTCGCCCCGCTGGCAATGCCCGCGAGCTTCGCCCGCCGCTCCGCCGCCGGCATCTTGCCGGTTAGCAGCTCGCAGCCGAGCCCCGCGAGGTCGCAGAGCGGCTTGAGCGTCTTGTAGTGCTGCGCCGCCAGAAGCTCGGTCGGCGCCATCAATGCCGATTGCGCGCCGCTCTCGGCCATGGCCGCCATGGCCATCAGCGCCACCACCGTTTTGCCCGCGCCGACATCGCCCTGCAGCAGGCGCGACATGCGGTCGGGCGAGGCGAGATCGGCACGGATTTCGTCGACCGCGGCAAGCTGCCCTTGTGTCAATGAAAAGGGTAGCACCTTGCGAACGCTTTCGGTGATTTGGCCCGAAAAAACCCGCGCGATGCCACGGTCCGCCACCATGGTCGAGCGGATCAGTTGCAGCGTCAGCTGACCGGCAAAATATTCATCATAGGCAAGCCTTTGCCGGGCAGGGGCCCACAATTCCGCCTCGCCCGGCGCGTCCGGCAGATGCACCATGCGCATGGCGGCGGCAAAGCTCGGCCACTGCCGCTGCCGGAGCGTCCCGGCATCGATCCATTCGGGTAAATCCGGAACACTATCAACGACTTGCCGCACCAGCTTGGCCAGCGCCTTCGAACTCAGCCCCTGCGTCAGCGGATAGACCGGTTCCACCAGCGGCAGGCTCGCAAACTTGTCGGGTTCCACGATATAGTCGGGGTGGGTGATCTGCTTTTCGCCATTGAAAAAGCCAATCGTTCCAGAGACATAACGCTCCTCACCAATAGGCAGCGCCCGCTCCACCCAGCCGCCCTGGGCGCGGAAAAACACCAGCTGCACATCGCCCGTCTCGTCATGGGCAAACACCCGATGGGGAATATGCTCCTTGCCCCGCGGCGGCGGCTGGTGCCGGTCAACATGCAGCTTCAGCGTCACGATCTGGTTGAGATAGGCCTCGGCAATGCCCACCTGCCGCCGCCGGTCCACCACCCCGGACGGCATATGCATCAATATATCCAATGCGATAGCGTCCTGCCCCTCGGGCGCACCGAAGAATCGCGTCAGCAGCGCAGCCAGCTTGTCGCCGACACCCTTGATCGAGTGCAGCGAGCGAAACAGCGGCGAAAGGGATTCGGGGCGCGACACGGGCTGGTGATTCTCCTTGCCCGGAGGCTACAGCCCCGCGCCGGGCGTTTGAAGGCATGCCATGGCGGCGCCAGGCGCCGTCGGCCCGATCAATCCAGACCCTGTTGCTTCTTCCATTTGCGCAGGCGAGCGCGGGCGTTGGCATAGGGCGAAGCGGTGTTGAACTGCACCATGCGGCCAAGCGTCCATGTCTCGTACCACGGCACGCCGTAAAGCGCGGTGTCGCTCTCCCCCTCGACCAGCGCCACCAGCGCTGTCTTGGTCGCGTCCAGCCGCGCCAGCAGTTCGGGATAGGGCAGGTCGGCATAGTCGCGGTAGAATTTGGCGGCCAACTGGCCAAGTTCGTTCCATTTGAATCCGGTTTCGGGGAAGTCGACAACCTGGCCCGCCGCCCGACCCGCATGCCATTTGAGCACCAGTTCGCCCCAGCCCAGCAGATAGGCTGCCAGATCATGCACGCTCATCAGCGTGCCCTTGCTGTGGCCCTCCAGGCTCGCTTCGGCCGTGCGCTCGGGGGGAATGCTGGCCAGCTCCGGCGCCAGCTTGCGATAGGATTCGATGATCGCCGTCAGCAGCTCGGCTTTGGTCTGGGGGATCGGCATGAACGTGCTCTCATCACACTGGTCCAGATAGTCTACGGTGTCCCCACTGCTGCGACATGATCGTGGTCAAGCCGCTGAGGGCTGACAAGCTAGCTTAATCCGCGTATGTAAAGCGTCCAAATCGGGAACAAACACGGGATCATGGCGCGTCAAATGACTGCCGGTGAAGATATTTCCATGCGCCGCAAGAAGCTGCGCTACCGCGCCTGGCACCGGGGGACCCGTGAAATGGACCTCGTGCTCGGCCCCTATGCCGATGCCCATACCGAGGCGATGGATACCGCCCAGCTCGACCGGCTCGAAGCGCTGATGAGCGAGGAAGATCCGCCGCTGCTCAAATGGGTCATGGGGCAGGAGACGCCGCCCGACCATATCGACCGCGATTTCCTGGCTCTGGTCATTGCCGATCATCACGCCCGGCTGGCCAAATGAACGACGCGACGCCCCTGCGCCCCGCGCGCACCATTGCCAATGTGCCCGATGGCATGCAGCCCATGGTGCTGGCCCGAATGGTCGAGCAGCGCATCAAGGCCGCCCCCGAGGATGCCGCCAGCCTGGTGTTTGTCGCCCGCGACGGCCGCCGGCTGCAGCGCATGGCCGAAGTGCTGGGCGCCATGCTGCCCGGCCACGCCATTCTCACCCTGCCGGCCTGGGACTGTCTGCCCTATGACCGCGTCTCGCCCAACAATGTGACCATTGCCGCGCGCATGAACACCCTGGCCGCGCTCACCAGCGGCGCCAAGGGCGCTGTGGTGCTCACCGCGGTCAATGCGCTGATCCAGAAGGTGCCGCCCCGCGATGTGGTCGAACAGATGTCCTTTTCGGCCATCTCTGGCCGCATGGTGGATAGCGAAAAGCTGATCTCCTGGGCGGCCAACAATGGCTATCTGCGCGTCCCCACCGTGCGCGAAAGCGGCGAATTCGCCGTCCGCGGCGGCCTCGTCGATCTGTTCCCGGCCAGCGCCGAATCGCCGCTGCGCTTTGACTTTTTTGGCAGCACGCTGGAGTCGATCCGCACCTTCGATCCCGATAGCCAGCGCACCACCGGCACGCTCAAGCGCATCGACCTGACGCCGATGAGCGAAGTCGTGCTCACCGAAGCCACCATCCGCCGCTTCCGCCAGAACTACACTGCTGCCTTTGGTGGCAACACCGTCGATGACACGCTCTATGCCTCGGTCAGCGGCGGCTCGCGCTATTCGGGCACCGAACACTGGCTGCCCTTTTTCTACGAGCATCTCGATACCCTGGCTGACTATGTCGGCGATGCGCCCTTCGTCTTCGACGAGCAGGCCGCCGAGGCCTATACCGACCGCGTCACCCAGATCCGCGACTATTACGAGGCGCGCGAGGCGGCACGGCTGACCCCCAAGGTCGCCGGCACCGGCGCGCCCTATAAGCCAGTCAAGCCCGAACTGCTCTATGCCGTCGACCAGCACCCCTATGCGCTGGCCGGCGCTTCCGTGGTGCAACTCAGCCAGTTCATGGCGCCCGGCACCAAGGCCGCCGACGATGCCGGTGGGCACATTGCCCCCAGTTTTGCCGCCGAACGCCAGGCCACCGACACCAATCTCTTCCAGTCCGTCGTCGATCGCCTGCTGGCCGAGCGCCAGAAGGGCCGCCGCGCCGTCGTCGCCTGCTGGAGCACCGGCACGCGCGATCGCATGGTCCAGGTCCTCAAAGACCATGGCCTGACCAATCCGCGCCTGGCGGAAAACTGGCGCGATGCCGAAACCACTAGCGCCGCCACCACCTCGCTGGTCGTGCTGCCGCTCGAATCCGGCTTTGAGACCAAGGACCTGCTGGTCCTCTCCGAGCAGGACATCCTGGGCGAACGGATTCTGCGGCCGCAGCGCAAGAAGAAGGCCAGCGACGCGCTGACCGAAGCGGCGAGCCTGGCGGCCGGCGATCTGGTGGTCCATGTCGATCACGGAATCGGCCGCTTCATCGGCCTCAAGGTCATCGAGGCGGGCGGTGCGCCGCATGAATGCGTCGAGCTCGAATATGGTGGCGACACCAAGCTCTACCTGCCGGTCGAAAACATCGAGCTGCTCACCCGTTATGGCGCCGACGAGGGCAATGTCACGCTCGATAAGCTGGGCGGCGTCGCCTGGCAGGCCAAGAAGGGCAAGCTTAAGCAGCGCATCCGCGAGATGGCCGAGCAGCTTATCAAGATCGCTGCCGCGCGCCTGCTCACCAAGGCCGATGTCATCGAGATCAGCCCCGGCGCCTATGACGAATTCGCCGCCCGTTTCCCCTATGAGGAAACCGAGGATCAACTGGCCGCCATTTCGGCGGTGTTCGACGATGTCACCTCCGGCCGCGTCATGGATCGCCTTGTGTGCGGCGACGTCGGCTTCGGCAAGACCGAAGTGGCCCTGCGCGCTGCCTTTGCGGTCGCGCTCAGCGGCAAGCAGGTCGCGGTCGTCGTGCCGACGACACTGTTGTCGCGGCAGCATTTCAAGACCTTCAGCGAGCGCTTTGCTGGCCTGCCGGTGCGCGTGCGCCAGGCCTCGCGCATGGTCGGCGCCGCCGAGCTCAAGGCCACCAAGGAAGGTCTGGCCGATGGTCAGGTCGACATTGTGGTGGGCACCCATGCCCTCTTGAGCAAGACCATCAAGTTCCGCGATCTCGGCCTGCTCATCATCGATGAGGAGCAGCACTTCGGCGTTGGCCACAAGGAGCGCCTCAAGGAGCTCAAGGCCAATGTGCATGTGCTCACGCTCACCGCCACGCCCATTCCGCGCACGCTGCAGCTGGCGCTCACGGGCGTGCGCGACCTCAGCCTGCTGGCGACCCCGCCGGTCGATCGCCTCGCCATCCGCACCTTCATCTCGCCCTTTGACGCGCTTTCGGTGCGCGAGGCGCTGCTGCGCGAGAAATATCGCGGCGGCCAGAGTTTTTATGTCGTGCCGCGCATCAAGGACCAGGTCGAGATCGCCGAGTTCCTGCGCGAGCATGTGCCGGAGGTCTCTTACGTCGTGGCCAACGGCCAGATGGCGCCGGGCGAGCTCGACGACATCATGAACGCCTTCTACGACAACAAGTTCGACGTGCTGGTGGCCACCACCATCGTCGAATCCGGCCTCGACATTCCCAACGCCAACACGCTGATCGTGCATCGCGCCGACCATTTCGGCCTGGCGCAGCTCTACCAGATCCGCGGCCGCATTGGCCGGGCCAAGGCGCGCGCCTATGCGCTGTTCACCGTGCCGCCCGATCGCAAGCTCACCGACACCGCCGAGCGGCGCCTGGGCGTGCTGCAATCGCTGGAAAGCCTGGGTGCCGGCTTCCAGCTGGCCAGCCATGACCTCGACATTCGCGGGGCAGGGAACCTGCTGGGCGACGAGCAGTCCGGCCATATCCGCGAAGTCGGCTATGAGCTCTATCAGGCCATGCTGGAAGAGGCGGTGGCCAACCTCAAGAACGGCGACGCCGATTATGAGGACAAGAACGAGTGGAGCCCGCAGATTTCCCTCGGCATGCCGGTAATGATTCCCGAGCACTACATTCCCGACCTGCAATTGCGCATGCAGCTCTATCGGCGCCTGGGCGACCTCACCGATATCCGCGACATTGATGCCGCCGGTGCCGAGCTGATCGATCGCTTCGGTCCGTTGCCCGAGGAAGTGGAATCCCTGCTCAAGGTCATTCTGGTCAAGGCGCTGTGCCGCCAGGCCAATGTGGAAAAGGTCGATGCCGGTCCCAAGGGCGCCGTCATCAGCCTGCGCAACAACGAATTTCCCAATCCGGCAGGCTTGGTGCGCATGGTCAGCGACCCGGCCAGCCAGGTGCGCATCAAGCCTGACCAGAAGCTGGTCTTCGCCCGCAACTGGCCGACCCCCACCGATCGTCTGAAAGGCGCAGCCGCAATCCTCTCGCGCATGGCCAAGCTGGCGGAAACTTCTCCGTGAGGCGCGCCGGTAAACCCTGTCTCGCCATAATGCTTTGGCAAGGGGTATTGGTCATGCTATTGCCCGAATTCAGCACTTGAAGGGCAGTTCAATTCACGCGGTGACGCCAAGTCACCTGGACAGCCAAGGAAGCCAAGGAAATTCTATGAACATCAGGAAACCCCTCGTCGCCGGATTTGCGGTGGCCGCGCTCATGCTGTCCCCGCTGTCTGTCTTTGCCCAGGAGGCTGCTCCCGCGGCGCCCGCCGCCGAGGCCGCTCCGGCTGCGCCTGCTGCTGACGCTGCAGCAGCTCCGGCCGCCGACGCGGCTGCTGCCCCCGGCGCCGGCAGTGCCGCCACCAACTGGCTCAAGGTCTGTGACCCGCTGCCCGATGGCCAGAAGGCCTGCATCATGCGCCAGGTGATCCTGGCCAATGGTCAGTTCCTCGGCTCGTTCCTGCTGCGCGACGATCCGGGCCAGGAAAGCCGTCTGCTGGCCGTCGCTGCAGTGCCGCTCGGCGTGCTGCTGCCATTCGGCCTGACCTGGCAGATCGATGGCGCCAAGCCCATCCGCGTGCCCTATATGCTGTGCGACCCCACTTCCTGCGCCACCCAGC
Organism: Devosia sp. FKR38; assembly: GCF_005222805.1. Taxonomy (GTDB): domain Bacteria; phylum Pseudomonadota; class Alphaproteobacteria; order Rhizobiales; family Devosiaceae; genus Devosia. The sequence goes on from NZ_STGC01000005.1 coordinate 1,067,301, forward strand.
TGGTGATCAACGAGCAGTATGTGAACTCGCTCAAGAAGGGCAGCACGCTCAAGCTCACCGCCAAGAACCGCCAGAATCAGGACCTGACCATCGAGATCAGCCTGGCCGGCTTCACCGCCACCTATGATGGCGACGCTGCCCTGACCTTCGACCAGTTCCGCAAGGAAACCTCGGGCGAGAACGCGCTTGAGCAGGTTCTGCAGGATCGCGCCGAGCAGCTGCGTCAGCAGCTCGAGACCCCGCCGGCCGATGGTGCCGCGCCGGCCGCCGACGCCGCAGCGCCGGCTCCGGCTGCGCAGTAAGCCCGGTCAACTGACGAAAATGCAAAGGGGCGCGGATCACCGCGCCCCTTTTGCTTGTCTGGTGCTCGCCTGGCTTCAGCGCAGGCCCATGCCCAGCGCGAAAGCCTGTTTGCGCAGCGCCGGGGCCAGCTTGAGGGCCCACAATCCACCCGCGCGCAACGCCTGCGCGGGGATCATGTCGGCCAGCAGCGAACGGAACAGCGTATCGACCATGCCGCCAGTGCGGGCGAGGTCCGCCGCGCGACGCTTGGCATAGTCCACGCTGGCCGCAATGGCCCAGTCGGGCCGGCTGCGATCGACGCCAGCCAGTGCCCGCGCCACATCCGCCACGTCGCGCAGGCCCAGATTGAGCCCCTGCGCCCCGATGGGCGGGAAGGCATGGGCCGACTCGCCGGCCAGCACAATGCCATTGGCACCGGCCCGATCCACGCTCAGCACGCCAAGCGGGAACACCACACTCGGGCTGGCCAGCGTAATGCTGCCAAACAGGCGCTGCGATTTCTCGGCAAAGCGTGCGATGAGCCCATCTGGGCCCGACGCCTGCGCCGCAGCCAGCACATCCGCATCGTCGATCCATACGAGATTGGCGCGGTTGCCGCCGGCGGGCACCAAAGTGAACGGTCCCTTGGGGTAGTGGAACTCGATCGAGGTGCCACCGACAGGTCGGCCGAGGTCGAGATCGCACACCAGCGCCGATTGCTCGAATTGCCGTTCGGTCGCCCGTAGCCCCGCTGCCGCGCGCGCCATGGATTTCTTGCCATCCGCGCCGACCACAAACGGCGCCCGCACGCTCGACCCGTCGGCTAGGCTCACCACCCAGTCATTGCCGTCGCGGACCAGAGCCGTAGCCCCCACCGGACGGATGCTGAGATTGGGCAGGGCCATGGCGCTGGCATGGAACCGCTCCAGCAAAGGCGCATTGGCAAAATTCCAGCCGAAGGCCGGAATGCCGGCGTCGCGCGAGTCAAACAGGGTCTCCGGCGCGCGGATCAGGCGCGGCGTCGAATCGATAATGCGGATCTGGCTCAGGGCATGTCCCAGCGCCTCGGGCGCATCGATCAGCCCGGCCGACTGCAGATAGTCGACACTGGGCATCATCAGCGCCGAGGTGCGCCGATCCGGCGGCGCCGGTGGCGCCAGATGCACGGTTTCAAGCCCGGTGCGGGCCACGGCGACCGCCGCGGCGACACCGGAGAGGCCTCCGCCAATCACGATGGCCTGCACAACGGGGGCGCTCATCGGGCGTCCGCCAGGCGGCGCTCATGGCCGCTTGGCACCAGCATGCTGCCCGCATAGGAGCCGATCAGCATGGTTACGAGGAAGATTGCCAGGTTCTCAGGTCCAAAGGCGATCAGCGCAATGGCCGGGCCCGGGCAAATGCCCGCCATGCCCCAGCCCATGCCGAACAGCACTGCGCCGCCGATCAGCCGCATGTCCACCTTGTCATATTCGGGCTGGTGGAAGCTGCTGTCGAACAGCGGTGCCGTCCGCCGCTTGCTCCACTGCACGGCGATGAACATGATCACGATGGCCGGCACGATGACAAAGGCCAGGCTGGGGTCCCAGCCGCCGCTCGGAATGGCGGTGACATCCAGAAAGCGCAGCACCTTCTTGGCATCGACCATCTGCGACACATAGAGCCCGGCGCCGAACAACCCGCCGCTGACCGCGGCCGTGGTCAGATAAGAAGACCTGAGGTGGGGCATCACACCACCCCCGTAACGGCAACCGTCAGCATGGCGACGCCAAAGAACACGGCGACTGCCACAAACGAGCGGCGCGACAGCCGGGCGATGCCGCACACGCCATGGCCTGAGGTACAGCCATTGCCGATCTTGGTGCCCAAGCCCGTCAGCAGGCCCGCTACCGCCAGCCAGGCCGGCGTGGGGATCGATAGCGCCACCGGCGCCTCAACCAGGGTCGCCGGCACATCGCCACCCATGCCGATGCCGGGGAACAGCCGCGCCGCGCCAAAGGCGGCAGCCACCAGGGCAACCAGGAACACCAGCCGCCACACCACCGTCTGCGCCGGCGGCAGCAGTTGTCCAAAGATGCCCGATATGCCGGCGATGCGCCCATTGCCGAGCCAGAGGACGGCCGTGGCCAGCCCAATCAGACTCCCGCCGATGGCGGCCGGGAGCGGAGAAAACGATTCCATTGCGGACTCTTCGGTTCGAGGTTTGGCACAATCGTATCACCGGCGGCGCGAGCTAAGCCAGCGTCGCCATTGTTCAAATCTGCTGCGCAACGCCGCAGGTCTTGGAAAACTATACGCCCAAGACTGGTTCCGCCGCACAGGGCGGACTACAACATGCAGCGCGCTGGAGTGCGGAGGAGTGAGCGATGCTTGAGATGTTGGCCGATCCCAATGTGTGGATTGCCTTTGGAACACTGACGGTCATGGAGATCGTGCTGGGGATCGACAATATCGTGTTCATCTCGGTGTTGGTGTCACGCCTGCCGCGCGAGCAGGCCGAATTTGCCCGCAAGCTGGGCATCGGTCTGGCCCTGGTGTTCCGCATCATCCTGCTGTTCCTGATCAGCTGGATCGTCCAGCTCAAGGATCCGCTGTTCTCAGCCTTTGGTCACGACTTCTCCTGGAAGGACATCATCCTGATCGCCGGCGGTGGCTTCCTGATCTACAAGGCCACCCACGAGATGCATGCCGCCATCGAGGACCATCATGAGGTCACCGCGGCCAATGTCACCGGCGCAACGCTGCAGGCCATCCTGGTGCAGATCGTCGTCATCGACATGGTCTTCTCCATCGATTCCATCATCACGGCCGTTGGCATGGTCCCGGCCGATCAGGTGCTGGTCATGGTCGCCGCCGTGCTGGTCGCCGTGGCCGTGATGTTCGTCGCCTCCGGCCCCATCGCCGGCTTTGTCGCCCGTCACCCCACCACCAAGATGCTGGCCCTGGCCTTCCTGCTGCTGATCGGCGTGACCCTGGTCGCCGACGGCACCGGCTTCCACATCGAAAAGGGCTATATCTACGCTGCCATGGCCTTCTCGGTGCTGGTCGAGGCGGTCAACATCTTCGCCAAGCAGCGCAAGCAGCGTCTGTCGGGCGTCCATGCCGGCCCGACCGACTTCACCCCGTTTACCGGCGATACCGGCTCGGTCTCCGCCGATAAGGCCATCGCGGCCCTCGGTCGCACCGGTGCTGCCGCGCCGGCGGCCCCAGTGGCATCCGGCGCTCGCTCGACCGGTGAATCGGTGCGCCCGCGCAACCGCAGCACGCCCACCGGCCGCGCCCAGGCCCGCCCGAAATCGGCGCCGCGCAAGCCCCGGACGCCCAAGTCATGATGTCGGCGCAGCCCCAGGCCATCATCGTCCACAAGACCGGCGGCCCGGATGTGCTGACGCTCGAGCCGATCGAGCCGCCCCGGCCTGGCCCGGGGCAGGTTGGCCTGCGCCAGACGGCGATTGGGCTCAACTTCGTCGATACCTACCAGCGCTCCGGGCTCTACCCCATGTCGACGCCTTTTGTGGCGGGCAATGAAGGGGCAGGGGTCATCACTGCCCTGGGCGAAGGCGTCGAGGGCCTGGCCGTGGGCGACCGCGTCGCCTATCAGGGCCAGGTCGGCGCCTATGCCACCCACCGCGTTGCCGCGGCCGAGCGCATGGTGCCCATTCCCGATGGCATTTCCGACCAGACGGCCGCCGCCATCATGCTCAAGGGCCTCACGGCCTATTATCTGCTGTTCATGACCTGGCCCCTCGCCGCAGGCGAAACCATCCTCTGGCATGCCGCGGCCGGCGGCACCGGCCTTTTGGCCACCCAATGGGCCAAGGCCCTGGGCGCCACTGTCATCGGCACCGTCGGCAGCGAAGAAAAGGCCGCGCTCGCCCGCGCTCATGGCTGCGATCATGTCATCAACTATTCCACCGAGGATTTCGCCACCCGCGTGCGCGACATCACCGGCGGCCGCGGCGTTGACGTGGTCTATGACGGCGTCGGCAAAGCGACCTTCGAGAGATCCCTCGATTGCCTGCGCCCGCGCGGCCTGATGGTCAGCTTCGGCAATGCCTCGGGCGTGGTGACCATCCCCGACATTACCCTGCTCTCGCGCAAGGGCTCGCTCTATGTCACCCGCCCCACCGGCGCGCATTACCTCAACCAGCGCAGCGATCTGCTGGCTGGCGCGGCCAAGCTCTTCGCCGCCGTGGCCTCGGGCGCCATTGCCGTCGAGATCAGCCGCAGCTTCCCGCTGGCCGATGCCGCCGATGCCCATCGTGCCCTCGAAAACCGTGAGACCACCGGTTCGGTGATCCTCATCCCCTGAGGTCTGGACAGCCAGCCGCTCTGCCGCTAAAGCCTCACCCGTCGGGTGGGTGGCAGAGTGGTCGATTGCTCCGGTCTTGAAAACCGGCGGGCGCGCAAGCGTCCCAGGGGTTCGAATCCCTTCCCACCCGCCATGGCCATCTCGTCCTGCGTAATGACCTCGGGCATGGCAACAAAGGCCGCGATCCCAGGCCTGGAGCCGAGCCGCCACTGCGCCAGGGAGAGCCGCCTTGACCACGACATCCCCCGCACACACACTGGGTCCGCGGGCTGAGCTGGACTATTACGACGTCCGTGCGCTCGCGCTCCCCATGCCGATCACCGCTCTGCAGGCCTGGAATCTGGTCACCGCCGAGCCGCAGCCGCTGCTGCAAGTGGCCTTTGGCATCCGCGACACCATCTCCGCCCTGTTCGGCGTCAAGCGGATCGGCGGCTTCTCCGGCACGCAGCGCGACACCATCAAGCCAGGCGACCGGCTGGATTTCTTTCTCGTCGAGCATTGCGCTTCCGACATGCTGGTGCTGACCGAGCGCGATCGCCATCTCGACGTGATGATCTGCATTGCGATCGCCGAACAGGTGCTGACGATCACATCCTCGGTCATCACCCACAACGCCTTCGGCCGCCTCTACATGCTGCCGGTCGGCCCGGCCCACAAGGTGATCATCAACAGCGACTTCAAACGGCTCAAGCGCCGTCTGGACGCGATGGCGACGGGGTCCGCGACCCTCCCGCCTGCTGGTGATAGGTGAGCGCCATAGCCAGGCACATCGCCAGGGCGCTCTCTGGCACGGAAGCCGTCGTCGGAATCAGGATCGCCCGATTGCCCTGATAGGCAAACGCATCGGGGAACTGCGCGCGAAAACTCTCCACCAGGCTTGTGCGGCAGTTGAACAACACCGCCGCAGTGTCCGCCTGACCCTTGGCCATCCCCAGCCTTATGGTGCTGCCGCTGCCGGATACCGCGGTCAGATAGGCCGGTTCGCCCCATTTGAGTGTTTCGGTCAGCATACCGACGCCCGGCGTCGTCGCGGCCACCGCAAAGATCAACTCGCGAATGCGCAACAGGTGACTTCGCACCGGCGCCGACATCGCGGCGAAGGCCGGCGCGACGGCCTCTGCAATCGGCGGCGCTGTCAGCGCTTCCGTCACGATGCCACCAGCGGCAGATGGATATCGGTGATCAGCGCCAGCGGCGGCGTGTCACGCGGATCGTTACGATAGGCCTCGAGCACCGGCGCATCGTCGGCTGTATAGCCCGAGCCGGGCAGCCAGACGCCGAACAGCCAGCGATAGGCATCGCGCATATCGGCATAGGGCCCCACATAGCGCAGCCGCGCGTAAAGCCCGCCGCGCACAAAAGTATCGATTAGCGGCGGCGCCACCACAGCCGCCTCACCCACAGGCACGCAAGCCTGCGATTGCAGGCGATCCACGGCCACCAGATCGGGATCATCGAAAAACGCCGCCATCATCTGCGGCGCAGCGGGTAGGGCGCCTTGCACCCCAAGCTGTGCGAACAACTGCCCCATGGCGCGGTCGATGTCGATATAGGGGCCCTGGTGCGCCATTGCTGCACAGCGAACGGCTGGCAGCGTCTCGACAAAGATCGGAAAGCCCGCGGCATCGCCCGCCCTGTTCGCCGCCTTGAAGGCCGTATGCGATCCCTCGGCGCGATAGGCAGCCGGCGCCAGGCCATAGGCCTCCCGGAAGGCATGGGCGAAGGCATCGGTCGAGCCATAGCGAGCCTGCGCTGCAATGGCGGCCAGCGGCATGTCGGAATTGGCCAGCCGCTCGGCCGCCCGCGACAGCCGCAGCCGCCGGATCGTCACCGTGATCGTCTCGCCGCGCATCGCCGCATAGATCCGGTGCCAGTGGTAGGGTGAGAGGCACGCCACCTCTGCCAGCGTCTCGAATCCTATGTCCTCGTCGAGATGGGCATGGATGTGCTCGAGCACCCTGTCGAGCCGCGCCTCGTAGGCAGATCGCGTCATTTCGGTTTTCCCTTCTCGCCATGCCGGTTGCACAACAGCAGACTGGCACAGGGGCGACCGATAAATCCTGCGGACTTGCCGCGCGCCTTGGGCAGCCGTCTCATCCGGCCGGCTTGCGTCGCTTGCTGACCCGCCGTCCGGCCAGATCCACCAGCCGCCGAAACGTCGGGCATTCCATATGGGACGGCGCAGCGCAGTCAGCGACATGGCGCAGCGTATCGCGCAGCGCCGTCAGCTCGCGAATCTGCCGATCAATGGCATCGGCCTTGTCATGCAGCACGCCCCGCGGCAGGTCGGCCAGGCCCTTGCGCCCGAACATGCCGGCAATCTCATCGAGCGTGAAGCCGGCCGTCTTGCCCATGGTGATCAGCTTGAGCTGCAGCAGCACATCGGGCGCAAACTGCCGCCGCAACCCATGCCGCGTCAGCGAGGAAATGAGCCCGGCCTCCTCATAATAACGCAGCGCCGATGGCCGCACACCGCTGCGCGCCGAAACCTCGCCAATATCGAGCAATTCCATGCTTGACCTCAAGTGAACTTGAAGTGGCAGGATGCGCCAACACACCATTTCAAGCAAGAGAAATCCCCATGAACGCAGTCCCATCGCCCGTCGCAACCTGGCACCAGGCAGGCATCACCGTCACCCTGTCCCTGGCCATGCTGCTGGCCGCCCTGGGCACCAGCATCGCCAATATTGCGCTACCCAGCCTGGCCACGGCCTTCGCCGCCCCCTTTGGCGCCGTGCAGGCCGTTGTCGTCGCCTATCTGGCGACGCTGACAGTCTCGGTCCTGCTCGCCGGTCGCCTGGGCGACCGCTTCGGCCTGCGGCCCATGCTGCTGCTGGGACTGGCCATTTTCGCCCTCGCCGCGTTGGCCTGCGCTCTGGCGCCCAGCCTCCCCTGGCTCATTGCCGCCCGCGCCCTCCAGGGCATCGGCGCCGCCTTTCTGATGACCTTGTCCATGGCGCTGATGCGCCAGAGTGCCAGTGCGGCCACTATCGGTCGCGCCATGGGCCTATTGGGCACCGTCTCGGCGCTGGGCACCGCGCTGGGGCCGACGCTGGGTGGCCTACTGATCCCGCTCGCGGGCTGGCGCGGCATCTTCTGGGTGCAATTGCCCTTGGCGGCCATCGCGCTGCTGCTGGCCGCCACCAAGCTGCCACGCGAACCGGGCAGGGCGCAGGTCCGGCCACCGAGCCTGTGGTCAGTGCTGCACTGGCGCCTGTTGCCCAATCTGGTCGTCAACCTGCTGGTCGCGGCGGTGATGATGACCACGCTGGTGGTCGGCCCCTTCTATCTCGGCATGGCCCTGGGGCTTGCTGCTGGTCAGGTCGGGCTCGTCATGGCCATCGGGCCAGCGATCTCCATTGTCGCCGGCATGCCCTCAGGCCGACTGGTCGATGCCTGGGGCGCCGGACCGGTTCTCTCCATCGGGCTGGCGCTGTTGGCCATCGGCGCCGCGCTGCTGGCCATGCTGCCGGGCCTGCTTGGCGTTTGGGGCTATGGTCTCGCCATTGTCGTTCTGACACCGGGCTATCAGCTGTTTCAGGCCGCCAACAACACCGCGGCGCTGGCCGATATCGCCACCAACCAGCGTGGCACCGTCTCGGGCCTCTTGGGCCTGTCGCGCAATATCGGCCTGATGACCGGCGCCTCGGCCATGGGTGCGGTCTTTGCCTGGGGCGTCGGCACAAGCGATCTTGCCCAGGCGACCGCCGCGGCCATCGCCGCCGGGATGCAACTGACCTTCGTGCTGGCCACCGGCCTGATGCTGTTGGCCGCCGGTACAGCCTGGTTCGGGCGGACACGGACAGCCCAGTGAGCGCGGTGCACCCATTGCGGGCCGTGGCTCCGGTTGCTATGCAGCCTCCCAAGCCGCCGCCGCTCTGTCGGGGGCGGCCGGACCGTAGCATGGGCAAGGACCAGACATGAGCCGCAAGGAATTCGATGCATCCCGGATGCGCCGCCTCAAGCGGACGGCCGGGCGCCATGGCCTGACCATCCTCACGGCCGAAAAGCTCACCGCCAAGATGGGCAAGGGCGGTCATGCCATCCGCGAGGATGCCACGCACAAGGTGATCTATGGGGATGTGCCGCTGCCATTCTCGGCAACGCTGGAGGACATAGAGGCCTATGTCGAGAAGCTGGAAGCGGCGGAAGAGTAAGCCCCGCTGACCTAGTTGGCAACGCCCCTCCGGCGGCCCGCCGGCAAATTTCCGTTATTTATTCTGTAACAGGAATCGCCGCACTATCGGGTCATTGGCATATCTGGAGGCGCGTTATTGTGTTTACTCTGATCAACGCCGACGCCGAAGACGACGACACCGAAATCACCGATCCCCAGGAAATTGCAGAACTGTTTGCTGCCATCGCCGCGGTTGCCATCGAGGCAATCGGTGCGGGGCAGGCACGCCAGCTCTTCGACGCTGTCGTGGAACAGGACGGCAAGGAGCCCAACTGACGCCGGACAAACCAGTCCCGGCAGGTCAACTCTGGCCGATGCCAACCCCTGCGCATCGGCGCTAACGAACGGTCTTCCGAGCGAGGCAGAGTTCCTGCGCTTATGGACCGGATTGACTGTCCCGGGCTGCTCCGACAGGAGTGGCGGCATAGAGCGCGCCGAGGCCGCACCGTGACCGACTTGTCCGCACCTCAACCCTTTCCCGTGCCCACCATCGTCCCGCTGGGCGATGCCAGCCTTCTGGTGCGCTTTGGCACGACATTGACCGAGCCGGCCAATCGCGCCGCCATCGCCCTTGCACGCCTCCTGGCTCGCGATCCGGTGCCGGACGTCGACGAGGTCATGCCCAATCTGGTCTCGGTGCTGCTGCGCTTTGATCCCTTGCGCGCCAGCCCGGCACAGATCGCCGGGGAACTCCGCCTGCGCCTCTTTGCTTTGAGCGACAGCGACGTCGAGCAGCCGACGCATTGGACTATTCCCGCGCATTTTGACGGGCCGGACCTCGACGACGTCGCCACCGCCCTGGACCTGTCGCGCGCCGCCTTCATTGCTGCCCACAACAGCCGAAAGCTGCGCGTGCTGGCCACTGGCTTTGCCCCCGGTTTTGTCTATTGCGGCATGCACGCCGATGCTCTGGTGTTGCCGCGCCGCACCAGCGTCCGGCCGATGGTTCCGGCCGGCACCATCCTCTTTGCCGCCGGCCAGACCGCCATCACTGCAACGCCGCTCCCCACCGGCTGGCATGTGCTCGGCCATACCGACTTCGCCAATCTCAACCTCGCTGCCACCCCGCCCACACGCCTCAGCGCCGGCGATACCATTCAGTTCACGGTGGCCGCATGAGCGCGCGCCTCCGCATCACCCGCGCTGGCCCCTTGGCCACCATCCAGGACGCGGGTCGCTTCGGCATGCTGCGCCACGGCGTCAGCGCCTCGGGGCCGATGGATCGCGCTGCCTATGCCCTTGCCGGCCAGCTCGCCGGTGGCGGTCATGGCGCCATCGAGATCACCACCGCCGGGCTCGACCTGCTGGTTGAATCCGGCCACTGCAAACTGGGCCTTGCGGGAGGCCTCTTCACCGCCCGGCACAATGATTTCGCCATCGATTGGCCGGGCAGCGTGGCGCTCAGCGCGGGCGACTCTCTGTCCATCACCCCCGGCCCCGCGGGCAACTACGGCTATCTGCGCTTTGACGCCGATCTCGAATGCCCGCCCGTCCTCGGCAGCCTTGCCACCAGCACCCGCGCCGCCATCGGCGGCCATCGCGGTAGGGCGCTGGTCACTGGCGATATCCTGCATCTGCATCCTGCCGTCGACGGGGCCTTGACGAATACGCTCACCGCATCACCCTCCGACACTGGCCCCATCCGCATCGTCTGGGGCCTGCATGCCGATCTCTTCAGCCCCGCCATTCGCCAGGCCTTCCTGCAGCACCCCTTTGCCATCGGCCGCCGCCACGACCGCATGGGCATAAGGCTCGACGATCCCCAGGGTGTCTTTGCCGAGGCCACCATTCTCTCGCTGGTGTCCGACGCCATTGTCCCCGGCGATATCCAGATCCTGGGCGATGGCACGCCCACCGTGCTGATGCGCGATCACCAGCCCACCGGCGGCTATCCGCGCATTGCCACGGTCATCTCGGCCGATCTCGATCGCCTGGCCCAGCTGCGGCCGGGCACCATGCTCAATTTCGCCGCCGTCTCGGCGGACCATGCCCAGTCCCTGTTGCGGAGCCAGATTCGATGAGCGTGATCGATCTCAATGCCGATCTGGGCGAGGGCACTGGCCATGATGAGGACCTGCTGGAGATTGTCTCCAGCGCCTCCATTGCCTGTGGCGCCCATGCCGGCGACGCCGCCACCATCCGCAAGATCCTGCGCATCTGCAAGGCGCGCGGCGTGCGGGCCGGGGCCCATCCCGGCTATGCCGACCCCAAGCGCTTTGGCCGTTTCCGCATCGTGATGCCGCTCGATACCCTGCTTGGGCAGATCCGCGAACAGCTCTTTCTCACCCGTTTCATCGCTGACGAGGTTGGCGTGCCGCTGGCCTATGTGAAGCTGCATGGCGCCCTGGCCAACCAGACTGCCGAGGAATTGGCCTTTGCCGTCGGCATCTTCGCCACCATCCAGGCCATGGATGCCCGCATGGCCGCGCTGGCGCTCGACAACAGCCAGCAGGTGCGGGCCGCCCGCGCCGTCGGCATGCCGCTGATCCGCGAGGCCTATGCCGACCGCGCATACACCCGCGATGGCCTGCTGGTGCCGCGCAGTCAGGAGGGCGCGGTGATCCACGATACCGATGCAGTGGTGGCCCAATGCCTGCGCCTGGCGCGGCATGGCGAACTGGTCGCCATCGATGGCACGGTGATCAAATCGGCCGCGCGCTCGATTTGCCTCCATGGTGATACGCCGGGCGCTGTCGATCTCGCCCGCGAAGTCCGCGATGCGCTTGAGAGCGAGGGCATCACCATCGCGCCGGTACCCCCGGAGGCACCGGAACCGCCGGCGGCGTAGAGAATTACCCTGGGCTCAATGGGGGGAGAGGTGAAATCGGCGGAATGCCTTTGTCATAAAGCCCAGGGTAGATCGTGCCGGTCCGTGGACCGGAAAGGGTTTGCGCGACGCGCGCGCTAGATGGCGAGGTACTCGTGCCGCAGCTCGGCATTGTCGAGCACTTCCTTGGCCGTGCCGGAGAAAGCGACTTCGCCCGTATCCAGGATCACCGCCCGGTCCGCCAGCTTGAGCGCGGCCACCGCGTTCTGTTCGACGATGATGGTGGTAATGCCCAACGGCTTGATCGAGTGCAGGATGCGCTCGATCTCGTGCACGATCACCGGCGCCAGACCCTCATAGGGCTCGTCCAGCAAGAGCAACTTGAGATTGCGCGCCAGCGCCCGGGCAATGGCCAGCATCTGCTGCTCGCCGCCCGAGAGCGTCACGCCCTCCTGCTTGCGCCGTTCGGCCAGGCGCGGAAAGCTCTGGTAGATCTGGTCCAGACTCCAGCCCTCGCCGGGCGCCACCTTGGCCAGGATGATGTTTTCCTCAACCGACAGGCCCTGGATGATGCGGCGATCCTCGGGCACCAGCTGGATGCCGGAGCGCGCCGCCTGATAGCTTTTCATGGCATGGACGGGTTCGCCATCCAGCCAGATCTCTCCGCGCTTGAGCTGCGGATCGTCGGTACGGGCAATGGTGCGCAGCGTCGAGGTCTTGCCGGCGCCATTGCGGCCCAGCAGCGCCAGGATCTCGCCCTTGCGGATATCCAGCGACACGCCCTGCACGATATAGCTCTCGCCATAATAGGCGTGCACATCGCGCACCGAAAAGAACGGCGGGGCGGCGGTATTGGCGGCTGGCGGCGGAACGGCAGTGGCCGCACTGTCCATTTGGGTCATGCTCATCACGCAGTGCCTCCGAGATAGGCTTCCTGAACCTTGGGATTGCCACGCACCTGGTCGGGCGTGCCATCGGCGATGATGCGGCCCTGGGCCAGCACCGAGATCTTGTCGGCCAGCGAGAACACCACATGCATGTCGTGTTCGATGATCACCTTGGTCATGCCGCGGCTCTTGATCTTCTTGAGCAGTTCGATGGTGGTATTGGTGTCATGCCGGCTCATGCCAGCCGTCGGCTCGTCCAGCAGCAGCAGGCGTGGATGCTGGATCAGGCACATGGCCAGCTCCATCCGGCGCTTGTCGCCGCGGCTCAGGCTCCCCGCGTGATCTTCACGAGCGCTGTGCATGCCGACGTCATGCAGCATGTGCTCGGCCTCCTCGCGCACGGCATGCTCATGCTCGAGCGAGCGCAACATATTCAGCTTGAAGGCGCCATCGCGCTTGGCCAGCGCCGGGATCATCACATTGTGCAGCACGCTGAGGTCAGCAAAGATCTCCGGCGTCTGGAACACCCGGGCGATGCCGAGCTGGTTGATCTGATAGGGCTTGCGCCCGGTCAGCACCGTCCCATCGAACACCACCTGGCCGCTGCTCGGCGCCAGCTTGCCGATGATCACATTGAGCAGGGTGGATTTGCCGGCCCCATTGGGGCCGATGATGGCATGGGTCTGGCCTTCCTCGACTTGCAGGTCGATATCGGCCAGGGCATGCAGGCCACCGAAGCGCTTGTGGACGTCGGCGACATGCAGCACGACATTGGGCATGGTCATGGCTCGGGTCCTATTCGGCTGGGTGGGGTTTGGTTGCGGAACTGTCGGCACTGGCCGGTGTCGGCTTATTGGGCCGGATCATCGAGGCGATGCGCCGCACCCCCTCCATCACGCCGCCGGGCAGGAACACCACGATCAGCACGAACACCAGGCCCAGCGTGAGGAACCAGCCTTCGCCGACGAATTTGGAACTGATCAGCACGGCGGTGTGCTGCGCACCCTCGGGCAGGAAGCCCCAGAACTGGCTCAGGATACCGTCGTTGATGGCCGAGAAGATGTTCTCGAAATACTTGATCAGCCAGGCGCCGATCACCGGGCCCACCAGCGTGCCGGCGCCGCCCAGAATGGTCATCAGCACCACTTCGCCCGATGCCGTCCACTGCATGCGCTCTGCGCCAGCCAGCGGGTCGGTGATGGCCAACAGGGCCCCGGCCAGACCGGCATACATGCCCGAGATCACAAAGGCCGCCAGCGTATAGGGCCGTGTGTTGACGCCGGTATAGTTCATGCGCGTCTGGTTCGATTTGATGCCTTTGAGCATCATGCCAAAGGGCGACCCCGTCACGCGCTGGGCGATGAAGAAGGTGGCGATCAGAAAGAACGCGCAGAAGTAGAAGGCGACATAGCCGCTCAGCGTCACGCCGAACAGGGTCGGGGAGGGCAGGCCCGCACCGGCCTCGAAGAACATGCGGTCGAGATAGCGCTTGTCATTCAGGCTCAACTGCAGCCCGGTCTCGCCATTGGTGATCGGGGTGAACACCGAATAGGCCAGGTTATAGCTCATCTGCGCAAAGGCCAGGGTCAGGATCGAGAAGTAGATGCCCGAGCGCCGCAGGCTGAGAAAGCCGATGGCCAGAGCAAACAGGCCCGAGATGATGACGGCAAACAGCAGTGCGGGCACCGCATCCATGCTCAGCAGCTTGAACGACCACACAGCGGCATAGGATCCCACGCCGAAGAAGGCGGCATGGCCGAAGCTGAGATAGCCGGTCAGGCCAAACAGGATATTGAAGCCCACCGCGAAGATCGCAAAGATGGCGAAGCGGTTGAGCAGGTCCGGATAGGCGGCGCCGAACGGCTGCAGCCAGATCGGCATGGCGAGCACGGCGGCGGCGAAGCCGAGGAAGAGGATCAGGTCCTTGCGGGGCATGGCCAACATGTCAGGCCTCCATCACGCCGCGCCGACCCATCAGGCCACGCGGACGAACAAGCAGAATAATGACGGCAACGAGGTAGATGATGACTTGGTCGATGCCCGGGACGATGGCCTTGACCTGCGTCATCGAGGCAAAGGACTGCAGGATCCCCAGCAGGAACCCGGCGGCCACGGCGCCCGGCAGCGAGCCCATGCCACCCACCACCACCACCACGAAGCTAAGCACCAGGAAATCCATGCCCATGTGATAGTTCGGCGGCAGCAGTGGCGTGTACATCACGCCTGCCAGGCCAGCCACGACCGAGGCCAGGCCGAACATGATGGTGAAGCGGCGATCGATATTGATCCCCAACAGCCCCACCGTCTCGCGGTCGGCCATGCCGGCGCGGACCACCATGCCGAAGGTGGTGAACTGCAGGAAGGCAAAGACGCCGCCGATGATCACCCCGGCGAACAGGAAATACACCAGGCGCCAGATCGGATAGGTGATCACATTGGCCTGCATGCCCAGCCAGATGCCGATATCGGCCGCGCCGCGGGCCGCTTCCGGCATGGGCTGCGGGATGGGATTGGGTCCAAAGATCGACTTGATGATCTCCTGGGCCACAATGGCCAGGCCAAAAGTCACAAGAATCTGCTCGGCATGCGGGCGCTTGTAGAAGTGCTTGATGATGCCGCGCTCGAACGCAATCCCCACCAGCAGCATCACCGGAATGGTCAGGATAATCGAGAAGGGCACCGAATAGTTGACCAGAACGGCGCCAAAATCGCCGAACCAGGCCTGCACCAGCGGTGCCCGCACTTCCAGCGGCGCCCCCCAGGGTGACAGCTTGGTTGGGTCGATGGTGATGGTCTCCATCGTCATCAGCTGCCGGAACAGCACGGCGCAGAACGCCCCGAGCATGAACAGGGCGCCATGGGCAAAATTGACGACGCCCAGCGTGCCAAAGACCAGCGTCAGACCCAGGGCGATCAGCGCATAGGCGCTGCCCTTGTCCAGCCCGTTGAGGAACTGCAGAAAGATTGCTTCAAACATGGGGTGCTCCGAGCCG
The DNA here is from genome assembly GCF_005222805.1 of Devosia sp. FKR38. GTDB lineage: Bacteria > Pseudomonadota > Alphaproteobacteria > Rhizobiales > Devosiaceae > Devosia. The sequence goes on from NZ_STGC01000005.1 coordinate 1,082,716, forward strand.
CAAGGAGGGGCGTAGCCCGCCCCACAAAAGCGGGACGGGCTGGTCGATCAGCGTGAGGTCAGCAGATGGGGGCGGGTTCCGCCGGGCCCAGGTCGCCGCCGAAGATGGCCGGATCGTAGTCGACAGCGTCGCGCGACACTTCCTGCACCACTTCGAGCACGTCATATTCGCTGGTCGGGTTCTCGGTGCCGCGCACCACCAGCACGTTCTTCATGCACTGGTGATCGGCGGCGCGGTACAGCGTCGGGCCATTGCCCATGCCGTCGAACTCGTGGCCTTCCAGCGCCTTGATCACCTCGGGCGGATAGAAGGTGCCGGCGCGTTCGCAGGCATCGGCATAGAGCAGGGTCTGCACATAGCAGGTGTGGGCAGCCTGCGACGGCGGAGCGCCATAGGCCGCGCCGAACGACTTGGTGAAGGCCTGGGTGCCCGCGTCCTGCAGGTTCCAGTGCCAGTTCGAGGTGCCGAAAATGCCCTTGATGTTCGGGCCGGCGCCCTTGGCCATCAGCTCGGAGAACAGCGGCACGACAATCTGGAACTGCTTGCCGTTCACTTCGCGGTCCCGCATGCCGAACTGCACGGCCTGGGTCAGCGAATTGACCATGTCATTGCCGTAGTGGTTCAGGATCAGCACGTCGGCGCCCGAATTGAGCACGGGGGTCAGGAACTGGCTGAAGTCGCCGGCACCCAGCGGGGTGCGGACGGCCGCCACGGTTTCCCAACCCAGGGCCTCGGTGGCGTTCTTCATGGACTCCTCCTGGGTCCAGCCCCAGGTGTAGTCGGCGGTCAGGTGATAGGCTTTGCGGTCCTTGCCATATTCCTGGCCCAGCACGGGGCCGAGCGCCACGCCCGACTGATAGGCATTGAAGAAATGGCGGAAGCCATAGCGCTTCTTGTCCTTGCCGGTGGTGTCGTTGGAATGGGTGAGGCCGGCCATGAAGATCACGCCCATTTCCTGGCACAGACCCTGCACGGCAACCGCTTCGCCCGACGATGAACCGCCGGTGATCATGATGGCGCCGTCGCGCTCGACCATGCGGGTGGCGCCGGCTCGGGCCACGTCGGCCTTGGTCTGGCTGTCGGAGGTGACGAAGGCCACCTTCTTGCCCAGGATGCCATTGCCCTTGAGGGCCGAGGGCTGCAGCAGGTTGAGCAGGCCGCCGTCGCCTTCGCCGTTCAGATGCTTGATGGCCAGCTCATAGGCCTTCTGTTCGTCGGCACCTTCCTCCGCATAGGCGCCGGTCAGCGGCAGGTTGAGGCCCAGGGTGACCGTATCGCCGGTCGGATTGTTGCAGAACTCCTGCGCCCAGGCGCCCTTGGTGAACATCAGGGGTGCAACGCCGGTACCGATAATGCCGGCCATGCCGGTCTGCAGCACCCGGCGGCGGCTGAGGCCGCGCTTCAAAAGTGTCATCGATTTCCTCCTTTTGGCGCGGGGCAACTGATGCATAGCCAGCCACTCACCGCATCCGGAGTATCGACAAATCAGAAAACGACAGCAATAGGGCGTTGTAATTGCAAAGATATTCTGTAAATTATTGATCTGGATCGGCGCCAAAATAGTCAACTCATTGACAAGTGGAGTCGGGAGGAGGGTGTCGACAATGCGTGCACCAATTGGCTTTCGCATCAGCAACCGGCGGAAATCACTGAAACTTTCCCAGGCGGGCCTGGCGCGTCTGGTCGGCATTTCGCCGAGCTATCTCAACCTGATCGAAAACAACAAACGCGACATCGGCGGCGCGCTGCTCAACCGCGTGGCCACCCATCTCGATATCGATATCGATGAACTGACCGGGCAGAGCGAACAGAAACTGCTGCAGGATCTCGAAGAGGCCTTTGCCGACCCCATGGTCGAGTCGCTGCCCTTCCAGCCCGACGAGCGCCGCGAACTGGTGGCGCAGTATCCCGCCAGCGCCGCTGCCCTGGCCCGTCTGCACCGCGCCTATGGCAATGCCGTCTCCAATGCCGACGCCTATGCCGACCGGCTGCGTTCGGACCCTTTGCTGAGCCAGCTCCTGCTCCGCATCGTCTCGGGCATCACCGCCATCCGCTCCAGCGCCGAAATTCTCGAGGACGTGCCCGATCTCGACGACGCCGAGCGCCAGCGGTTCCTCGCCGCCATCGGCCGCGAAACCCGCGGCCTCTCCGATGTCGCGCGCAATCTCATCGGCCAGTTCGACACCTCCAGCCAGATCCGCCGCAGCGTCTCGCCGGTGCGCGAAATCGACGATCTCATCATCGAGCGCGACAACTATTTCCCCACTCTGGAACTGGCCGCCGAGGATCTGCGCGCCGAGATCGACCGTCACGGCGCATTCGGCGTCGCCACGCTCACCACATTGCTCGACCGGCGCTTTGGCGTCACGGTTACCGTCGGCGGCCCGCCCGATGAGGATGATTTCCCCGGCCAGTACCGCTTCGAGCCCGCCGGGCGCCGCATGTGGTTCCATGGCGCCACGACCCTGGCCACCCGCCAGTTCCAGCTCGCCCGGCTCTATGGCGAACTGGCTGCGCCCGATGCCATCTCAGAGGCGCTGCAGAGCGCGGTGCTCTCCACCCCGACAGCGCGCCGCCTGGCGTCGCGCGCCATCGGCTCCTATCTGGCCGGCGCCATGGTCTTTCCCTATGGCGAAGTGCTCGGCGCTGCCGAAGCCTGCGCCTATGACATCGACCATCTGCGCCAGGTCTATCACGCCAGCTATGAGCAGGTGGCCCATCGCCTGGTGACGCTGCGCCGTCCCGGCCAGCAGGGCATTCCCTTCGGCTTCCTGCGCTCGGACCCGGCCGGGCGGCTCACCAAGCATTTCCCGCTGCCCGGCCTCCTGTTGCCCAACAGCGGCCACGCCTGTCCGCTCTGGGCCATCTATGGCGCCTTCCGCACGCCCGATGTCTCGATGCGCCAAGTGGTCCGCTTCTCCGATGGCTCGCGCTATCTCTTCCTCGCCCGCACCGTCCAGCGCCGCACCGCCTCCTTCCGCGAACAGGTTGTGGCCTCCTCGGTCATGCTGGCCTGCGACGTGCTGCATGCCGACCGTACGATCTATGGCATGGGGCTCGATCTCAACGACCTCGCCGCCGACATTCCCGTCGGTCCCAGCTGTCGTCTTTGCACCCGGCGCGACTGCACCAGCCGCCAGGAGGAAACCCTGTCGCCCGGTGCCGATTCCTCCCGTACCCGCGCGCCTTTGCTGCCCACCGCATTTGCGCTTGGCGATCCCGGCTGATTGGGCTTAACTGGCGCGACCGCTGCGGAAGGGAGACCGCAGCAGGATCAGGGGGGACTTTGGCAATCGACATTCTCATTGCCGAGGATGAGCCGAGCATTCTGGAATCGCTCGATTTCATCCTGCGCCGTGCCGGCTGGAGCGTGAGTGCGGTCACCGATGGCGATTCCGTGCTGGAAGCGGTGCGCCGCCTGCGGCCACGCCTGGTGCTGCTCGACGTGATGCTGCCCAAGCGCAGTGGCTTCGACGTGCTCAAGCAGATCCGGACCAATGCCGAACTCGCCGCCATGCCGGTGCTGATTCTCACGGCCAAGGGCCAGCAGCAGGATCGCAAGACCGCCGAGGAGCTGGGCGCCGATGGCTTTGTGACCAAGCCCTATGCCAATGCCGATGTGGTGGGCGCCGTACGTGCTCTGCTGGGTGACGTCGGTGGAGCCGCGTAAGCGCGTCAGCGCCATGCTGGCCCTGACGGTCTTTGGCGCCCTGCTGCTCGTGCCGCCGCTGGTGCTGGTGTTCAACCAGCCCATCAGCCACTTCGGCGTGCCCCAGATCGTGATCTACCTCTTTCTGGTCTGGCTCGGGCTGATCGTCGGCACCGCCTGGCTCAGCCGCACCCTGGCGCCCGATGTCACCGGCAAGCCCGATGGCCCGGAGGATGAGTGATGCTGTCGGCTGATTTCGTCATCGCCACCGCCGTGGGCTATGTCGGCCTGCTGTTCGTGCTGGCCTTCTTTGGCGACCGCCGCGCCCGCGCCAATACCAGATCCTTCCTGCATTCCCCGGCGGTCTATACGCTCTCCATCTCGGTCTATTGCACCAGCTGGACCTTCTATGGCGCCGTCGGCAATGCCGCCCGCAGTGGTCTGGAGTTCCTCACCATCTATCTCGGCCCGACACTGGTCTTTGTCGGCTGGTGGTTCCTGCTGCGCCGGCTGGTGCGCATCAGCCACGACCAGCGCATCACCTCGCTGGCCGACCTTTTGTCCTCCCGCTTTGGCAAGTCCAACCGTTTGGCCGTGCTGGTCACCTGCATCGCCGTTATAGGCATCGCGCCCTATATCGCGCTGCAGCTCAAGGCTGTGACCTCCTCCATTCAGGCCGTCGCCGGCTCGTCCGAATTCGGGCAGGGGAGTCTGGCGGGCATTGACGATGTCGGCCTCGCCTTCGGCATCGCCGCGGCCATGGCGCTCTTCACCATTCTCTTCGGCACCCGCCATGTCGACGCCAAGGAGCAGCACCATGGCGTTGTGGCTGCCATCGCCTTTGAGGCCGTGGTCAAGCTGGCGGCTCTGTTGGCCGTAGGCATTTTCGTCGTCTATGCTGGCGGTGGCCTGGAGCCAATCTTCCGCCGCGCCGCTGAAATGGGTGTCAGCGCCCCCACAGAAAACAGTTTCGGCGATCGCTGGGTGACCACACTGGTGCTGTCCGTGGCGGCCATCGTCTGCCTGCCGCGCCAGTTCCAGGTCACCGTGGTCGAGAACTCAGACGAGAGCCATCTGCGCACCGCCGGCTGGGCCTTCCCCGCCTATATGCTGCTGATGAGCCTGTTCATCCTGCCCATCGCGGTGTTCGGGCTCACTGTTATGCCGGCCGGTTCCAATCCGGACATGTTCGCGCTCACCCTGCCCATGGTGCACGGCCAGAGTGCCCTGGCGCTCCTCGCCTTCATCGGCGGCTTTTCCTCAGCCACCTCGATGATCATCCTGGAGTCGATCGCGCTCTCCATCATGGTGTCCAACCACATCATCATGCCGCTGGTTTTGCGCTTCAGTTCCGGCCAACCCAGCGCCGACGGGCAGGGGGTCAGCCACCTGCTGCTGGTCGCCCGGCGCTTTTCGATCATCCTCATCCTCTCGCTGGGCTTTTTCTATTTCTTCTTCACCCGCGACTCCAACGCCCTGGCGCCCATTGGCCTGATCTCCTTCACCGCCATCGCCCAGTTCTTCCCGGCCGTTCTGGCGGCGCTGTTCTGGCGCGACGCCTCGCTCAAGGGCGCCACCGCGGCCATTGCTGCCGGCTTCGTCATCTGGGTCTGGTGCAGCTTCCTGCCGTCCTTCGAATCCGTCTCGCCCCAGGTGGCCATGCTGGTGCAGCACGGGCCATGGGGCATCGCCTGGCTCCGGCCCGAAGCCCTGTTCGGGCTCGACCGGCTCGATCCACTCTCCCATGCCGCCTTCTGGAGCCTCACCATCAATGTGATCACGCTCACCGTCGTTTCGCTGCTGACCAAGCAGTCGGCGCTTGAGCGCATCCAGTCCACGCTTTTTGTCGATGTGTTCCATCGCGGCGCCGCCAGCCGGGGCAATTTCGTGCGTGGCTCGGCCACCGCCAATGATCTGTTCTTTGTCGCCGAGCGCGTGCTGGGCGAGCGGCGCGCGGCGGCCTTGTTCGAGACCGCGGCACGCGAGATCGGCGTCGAGCCCGACCGGCTCGAACCCTCCTCGGAATTCATCGGCAAGCTGGAACGTGAGCTGGCCGGCTCCATCGGCGCCGCTTCCGCCCATGTCATGCTGTCCAAAGTGGTCTCGGGCAGCGACGTCTCGCTCGAAGAAATGATGCAGATGGCCGACGAGACCCAGCAGGTCATCGAATATTCTCAGCAGCTCGAAAAGACCTCCGCCGAGCTGCGCTCCACTGCCCAGAAGCTCGAGGACGCCAATGTGCAATTGCGCGAGCTCGACAGCCAGAAGGATGAGTTCCTCAGCCAGGTAAGCCACGAGGTGCGCACGCCCATGACCTCAATCCGCTCCTTCTCCGAAATCCTGCTCGATCCCCAGGGCATCGACGAGGCGCAGCGCCAGCATTTCGTCTCCACCATCCATCAGGAAAGCCTGCGGCTGACCCGGCTGCTCGATGAGATCCTCGATCTGTCGGCACTGGAGCGCGGCGAGCGCAATTGGGACAATCTGCCGGTCGATGCTGAGGCGGCGCTGGAGCGGGCCCTCCAGGTCTGCGACGCACTGCTGCGTCAGCGCGGCATGCGGGTCGAGCAGGGCGAACGCGCCAGCCGCACCATGGTCGAGGGCGATGCCGATCGGCTCTGTCAGGTGTTCATCAACCTGGTGTCCAATGCCGTCAAATACAACAATGCCACATCCCCCGTGCTGCGGGTGACCTCCAGCGTGCGCGCCGGCAGCTATGTGGTCGAGATCGCCGACAATGGGCCAGGCATTCCAAAGGCCGAGCGCACGTTGATCTTCGAGAAATTCTCCCGCGGTCAGCAGGGCGCCAGCGACCAGTCCGGAGCCGGGCTGGGCCTGGCCATCTCCCGCCAGATCATCGCCCGCATGAATGGCACTCTGGACCTCGTACCCAGCCCGATGAGCGGCGCCTGTTTCCGGGTCCGCCTGCCGGTGGTCCGCTAACCCTAGTCGCCGTGGTCGGGGATATTGAGCACCTGGCCGCAGGCCTTGCAGTGCACCGCGTCCGGGTCGTGCTTCTGCAACCCGCATTGCGGGCAGGGGAAATGCACCTTGTTGGGCCGAAAGATCGCCTGTGCCAGCCGCACGAACAGCGAAATGCCGATGATCATGATGGCGATCGAGGCCAGCTTGCCGCCAGTGCCGGGCAGGGTGATGTCGCCAAACCCGGTGGTGGTGACGGTGGCCACCGTAAAATAGAGCGCATCGACATAGCCCGAAATGCCGGTGTCGCCGCGATGCGAGAAGGCGACATAGACAAAGCCGGTGACGATGAACAGAAACACCAGAAGGTTGATCACCGCCTGGATAGGCTCGCGATAGCCCATCAGTCCCCAACGCCTAAGTGGCCGCCAGAACAGCGGGCTGCGCGTCAAGGTCCACAGCCGCAGGATGCGCAGGAACCCCAGGTTGATCAGCCAGATCGGCAGCAGCAGCGAGATCAGGATCAGGATATCCAGGATCACCGGCGTCTGTCGTACCCAGCGCAACGTGTCCGTAGCGGCCAAGGCCCGCGCGCCCAGGTCGAGCGCGAGCAGCGCTGCGATCGAGAGGTCGATCCACAGGAAAGACTGATTGTCGCGCAGCAGCGGCGCGGCGATGAAAAAAGCAACGATGGCCAGGTCCACAATCAGCACGGCCGCCTGGAAGCGCTGCGCCGTCGGGGACGAGCTGTGATAGAGCAGCCGCAGCGTCGAGCGCAGCCGCCCAAGCCAGCCCGACGGGTTGGGCCGCCGTGCCGTGGTGTCGGTTCGGGTCATTGCGCAAGCACCTGCATCTGCCGCTCCATTTGACTTGTCACCGCGCCCGCTCTGGCGCATGAGACCGCTGTGTTCTCTCGTCCCGTGGTCCGTTCGCTCGCCCCTTTGGCGGCGTCGGACTGGCTGGACAATGCGCTTCGCCAAGCAAGGTAGAATCCGATGACTGTGTCCCTATATGACGTGTCCGTGCCTGTCTTCACCCGCATGCTCACCAATCTCTTGTCCATCATGGACAAGGCCGAGGCCAATGCCACCGAACGCAAGTTCGACAGTGCCGTGCTGGCCAATGGCCGTCTTGCCCCTGATATGATCCCCTTCCGCGGCCAGATCATGATCGCCACCGACCACGTCAAAGGCTGCGTCTCGCGCCTGGCCGGCCACGACATCCCGTCCTGGCCCGACACCGAGGAAACCTTCGATCAGCTGCGCGCCCGCATCCAGAAGGCCATCGACCTGCTGGCCACCACCAAGCGCCAGGATTTCGCTGACAGCGATACGCGCCAGGTGACGCTCAAGCTCGGCGGCAATGATGTGACCATGTCGGGCCTGGACTATCTCAACCAGCGCGCCCTGCCGAACTTCTACTTCCACGTCACCACGGCCTACGCCATTCTGCGCGCCAATGGCGTGCCGATCGGCAAGCGCGACTACATCGGCTGATCGGCTCAATCGCGGCCCCTTTGCGCATCGCGCCGCTCCGCTCTGGCAACAAGCAGTTGCCGCGGGGCGGCGTAGAGGCTATTTGCAGCCACTGCATTCCGCCACGCGGGCTGCGTCGCGCCATCGGGGATTGCTCCCCGGCTGCCGCTGCAAAGCCCCGGACCAGCATGAGGCAAGCATGAAACTGGCATTCGTCATTCCGGCCTATAATGAAGAGGCCCTGATCGGCAAATGCCTGGAATCGGTGGTGGCCGAGATCGCCCGCGTCGGTGTCGATGCCGACATCATCGTGGTCAACAATGCCTCGACCGACCGTACCGGCGAGATTGCCCGCAGCTTCCCCACCGTCCGCGTGGTCGATGAACCCAAGAAGGGCCTGGTCAATGCCCGCGACGCCGGCTTCGCCGCCAGCGAAGGCTTTGACCTCGTCGCCAATATCGACAGCGACACCATCGTGCCGCCTGGCTGGCTCGATACTGTCTTCAGCGAATTCAACCGCGATCCCAAGCTGGTCTGCCTCAGCGGACCCTATGTCTATTACGACATGAGCGCCTGGAACCGCTTCCTGGTGAACGCCTTCTATGGCCTCACCTGGCTGATCTATGTCCTCAACCGCTATGTGCTGCGCGTCGGCTCGGTGGTGCAGGGCGGCAATTTCGTCTTCAAGCGCGCTGCCTGGCAGCAGGTCGGCGGCTATGACCGCTCCATCGAATTCTTCGGCGAAGATACTGACGTGGCCGTGCGCCTCTCCAAGGTTGGCGGCGTCAAATTTACCTTCGCGCTCAAGATGAAAACCTCCGGCCGCCGCCTTGAAAAGGAAGGCGTCTTCCGCACCGCGGGGACCTATACGCTCAACTTCTTCTGGGTCACCTTTCGCGGCAAGCCCGCCACCAAGGCCTATACCGACATTCGCCCGGACTGATCGCATGGCGATCGCGTCAAAACGCGCCGCCAAGGTCACACGACGTTAAGTCTCCCAAGCGGGACAGAATCAGGCGATGCTGATGCTGCGCTAGACTAGCGCAGCCGCATGGTGCGGCCGGGGCAGGAACGCCATGTCGATTCCCAGCCAGTTCCCCCAGATCATTGCCGCTGCGCGCGGAACCGCGCTGCAGGCGCTAGCCTTGCAGGCCGGTCAGTCCATCGAGGGCAAGGTCATCGGCCCAGCGCCCAATGGCGGCACCCAGGTGCAGATCGCCGGCCAGTCGCTCAACCTGGTGTTGCCGCTCGCCGCCAAGGCCGGCGATATCCTCAAGTTTGACGTGCAGGGCACCGGCGCACAATTGCGCCTCGCCATCCAGGCCGCCAGCATCAAGGCGCTCTCGACCCCCAATGCGCAGACGCCGACCGCCCAGCCCGCGCCCCAGGCCAGCGTCACCTTGCCTTTGCCCAGTCCCGGCGCCACCCTGTCCACCGAACTCCGCCCCGGCGTCACCACGACACCGCAGCCGCAGGCCTCCGCGCCACCCACCGGCCAACCTGCCGCGACGCAGTCCGGCGCCGCCTTGGCGGCCCCGCAGGTCAATACGCCCGCTCCGCAGCCCGGCGCCCCATCGGCTGTTGGACAAACCCCTGCATCCTCTGCACCTCAGGCCGCCAACACTCAGGTGCAAACCGCGCCGCCGGCCGCAACTGCCAATTCGCCTGCGCCACCCCTGGCAAATGTGCCGAGTGGGACCAATGCAGCGCCAACCGCTCCATTGGCCCCTGCCGCCCCGACGCCCCACCCTGCCGTTGCGGGCACCGCAACACCGCCCACCGCTGCACCCCCTGGCGCGCCAGCGGGCGCCGCCTCGCAAGCGGCCCCAACCTTCGCGCCAGCGCTGCCCCAAGCCCCAGCTACACCCGGCGTCCCCAACATGGCTCTGCGCACGGCTGCCTATCCCGCCAGCCCGCCAGCCGCCGCGCCTGTGACGGCGCAGCCCGGCACAACGACGGCCGCTGCGACACCGACGGCCCCGACGACAGGACAGACTCCGCCGGTCCAACCCGCTACCCCCCAGGCCGCCTTGGCCCAGATGGTGCAGACGGCTCTCCCACGCCAAAACAGCATCGTGGGCCTCACCGCCGCGCTCACCGCCGTCGCCGGCAAGGTCGCTTTGCCCGAGCCGGTGATCCGCGCCGCCCAACTGGTGCTGGCTGGCCGCGTGGTGCTCGATGGCGGTAAGCTCGATGGAGCCGCCCTGCAGAAAGCTGTGCTGAGCTCCGGCATCTTTCAGGAAGCTGCCCTGGGCGATGCCACCGCCCGACTGCCCACCGCGCAAACCGATATGAAATCGGCGCTCCTCGGGCTGCGTCAGACCCTTGCCAGCTGGCTCGGCCAGCAGGGCGGTCTGGCGGCTGTCGCCCAGCCACCGCCGCCGCTGCGCGGGCAGGTGCCGCGCGCCAAAGGCCCGATCCCCCCGCCGGTTGACCCCGCCATGGGCTCGGAGACCGTGGGCAAGCACCTGCTCGACCGCACCGATGCCGCGCTGTCCCGCCTGCGCCTGCATCAGCACGCCTCCTTGCCCGATCCGGCTACCCGCAACGCGGATTGGAGCCTCGATCTGCCGGTGGTCATCTCCGGCCAGCAGACCTTGTTGCAGATGCAGATCCATCGCGACGAACACAGCGCCAGCGAGGAGCAGAGCGAGCGCGGCTGGCAGATGCGCTTTGCCGTCAACGTGCCCGACATGGGCGAGGTCGGCGCCCAGGTCACCCTGCGCGGCCGCACCACCGGCGTCATGCTCTGGGCCGCCGACGCCGAGACAACGGCTGCTTTGGAATCCGAAGTCGCGGCCCTGCGCGATACGCTGGCCAGTGTCGGTCTGCAGCCTGGCTCTGTCATCGTCCGCCATGGCGCGCCACAGACGAACCAGCCGAGCAGCTCAGGCCATTTCGTGGATGCTCGCTCATGAGCGAGGGCCCCAAAGACCGCGCACTGGCCATTGCCCTGCAATATGAAAAAGGCACGCGCGACGCTCCGCGCGTCGTCGCCAAGGGCAGGGGCCTCGTCGCTGAGCGGATCGTCGCCCTGGCCGAAGAGAACGGCATCATAATCGAGGCCAATCCCGTGCTAGCCCAGGCGCTGAGCAGTGTGCCGATCGATGACAGTATCCCGCTTGAGCTCTACGAGGCCGTCGCCATCGTCATCGGTTATGTGCTGCGCACCACCAAGAAGACCTGAATCGGACTTCAGCCCATTGCACGGCGGCAATCTGGTCCCCATGTCCTGCCCAGACAGTTTTCGTCACGGAGGCGCATCATGCCCAACCAGCAGGACCAGCAGGCCATCAACGACCTTTTTGACCGCATCGAGGATGTGGCCCGCACCAGCGCGCCGCGCGATCCCGACGCCGAGCTGTTGATCCAGCAGCGCCTGCGGGCCTTTCCGCCCGCGCCCTATTACCTGGCCCAGGTTGTTGTGATGCAGGACCAGGCGCTGCGCGAGGCCCGCGAGCGCATCGAGGAACTCGAACGCGCGCGCGAGCGGCCTCGCGGCCCTTGGGGCCGCAGCCCGGACAGTTGGCAGGAACAACCCGTGCGCGGGCAGGGCGGCGGCTTTCTCGCAGGCGCAGCCCAGACCGCCCTGGGCGTCACAGGCGGCATGCTGCTCGGCAGTGCTTTGGCCGGCCTCTTCGGCGGCAGCGCCCATGCCAGCGAACCCGACCAACCCGCCGCTGACGACCCGGGAACGGACGCCGATTCCGGCGGCTTTGACATGGACGACAGCGGCTTTGACATCGGCGGCGATTTCTAGCCCGCCCGTTGGCCACAAACTGAATTTGGCCTGAATGACTCCGCTGGCCTGGGTTCAGCCGGCAATGCCATAGTGGTGATCATCGCAACGCCATGGAGGGATGGCCATGTTGATCACCAGTTCTCGTCTGTTCTCTGCCTTGCGGTCTGCCCTCGGGCTGGCCGCCGTTACTCTTGCCGCCACCCTGGCGGTCGCCCCGGCCCAGGCCTATGACACTCAACGCCTGCGCCAAACCAGCGAAGGCCAGGTCGAGTTTATCACCCCGTCAGGCAATATCGGCTGCATCTATACGCCGGCCGGCGGCACCTCGTTTTATGCCACTGTCGACGGCAAGGCCGAAATCCAGTGTGATCGCGTCGAGCCAAAATATGTCCGGGCCATCCTGGGCGGCAGTGGCGCGGCCTATTTCGCCCCTGCCGACGACGCCAGCTGCTGCTCGCTGGTGCAAAAGCTCAACTATGACAGGGTCGCCCAGCTCGGGCCGTTCCAGTGCCTGTCCGAACGCAAGGGGCTGACCTGCGCCCGCGCGGACGGCCATGGCTTCTTCCTCAGCAAGGCACTGATCCAGGCCAAATGACGCGTTAGCGGGCGGTCAGTACTTCTCGTAGAACTCGTTGCCGCCCGCTTCGAGCACATAATGCATATTGTTGTAGGGGAAGCGCAGCCCGGCGGTGTGGAAATGCTGGGCACTGCGCACGCCCGGATGCCGCGCGCCATTGAGCACCTGGTCGGCCATCTGCGACGCCAGCACCGCGCCGCTGTCGGTCATCCGCTTGGTCATCACGCCCTGCGCAAACTGGTTCTTCTGCCCCACCACGCCGCAGACCGATTTGGGATAGCGCGGATCATTGAGCCGGTTCATGACCACTGTGCCCACGGCCAGCATGCCTTCGGCACTGGAGCGGTTGGATTCAAAATACATCGCCCGCATCAGGCATTCCTTCGGGCTCAGCTGGGCCGTGCCGAAGCTGATGCCGAACAGGCTGCAGCCACCCAGCGTGGTTGCGACAACGGCGAGCGCTGCGGCCTGGAGCACCGCTTTGGTCGTGTTTCGCATTGGCTGTCCTCAAGTGTTGCAAACATGCAATTGAGCGCGAATATGACTCCACAGGCTTAAGGAAAGTCTGAGCCGAACGGTTAGCAAAACGCTAACGCATCTAGGCTTCGTGCTGTCGGCGCGGCACATGCGCGCGCTAGGCCCTATCCCCCTTGGAACAGCGCCAGGTGCACACTACATGTCAATTCCATCTGCACCGACGCGAAGGGACCGCCAGTGGCCAAACACCGTGCTCGCCTTGACCGCCAGTTTGACAAGCTGCAACAGCGCATCCCGCCCCAGGGCGTCCGCCTGCTGACCAGCCTGCGCCGGCCAGAAGCCCGCTGGATCCGTGTGCCGCTCGGCTTCCTGTTGGTGCTGGGTGGTATCTTCAGCTTCCTGCCGGTACTCGGCATCTGGATGCTGCCGCTGGGCCTGCTGCTGCTGGCTATCGATCTGGCCTTCCTGCAGGGGCCGGTCAATCTGGCGATCGTGCGCGGCCTGCGCAAATGGACTGTCTGGCGCCGCGCCCGCCGCGACCGCAAGCTGCAGCGCTAGAGCAGCGTTCCCGCTGCGAAGGCTGCTTCAATGCGGTCCACCGCCTCGGCCAGCCGCCCGTCGATCACATGCAGATATTGTGTCCAGTCAGTGACATGGCTCAGCTCTTCGGCGCCATCGGAGATCCCGCGCAGCGCGATCAGCGGGACATTGTAGGCCTGACAGGCCCGCAGCACCGCATAGGTTTCCATATCCACCATTTCGGCGTCTATCCCGTCATAGGCCGCGCCCGAGACGATATTGGCTCCGGTCGACAGTGTCGCCGTGGCAATGCCCGGAATGCGAATGGGCAGCGCCTGCACCGGCGCCAGTTCGAGAAATGGCGTCTGCCCTTTGACGAACCCCAGCGGCGAGGCATCCATGTCGCGGTAACTGACGGCGCTCGCCTGATAGACGCCGCATTGCTCCAGCACCCGCGATCCCGCTGAGCCCAGCGACACCACCAGCCGGGGCAGCCGCATCGCCATGGCCAGCGCGCGCGTCACCGCCACGGCAGCTTCAACCGGACCGACGCCTGTCATCAGCGGCGTGATGCGGGCTTTCAGGTTCGGACCATACTCGGCTTGTGCAGCCATGACATAAAGGATGCTCATGCCTGCAAGGCTAGCATAGCTGTGCCCCTTGCGAAGCCGGATTGTTACCTGTTCGGTAAGAGGATTGTGACAGTCTCTTCATATTGCGCCGCCAAGCACGGTGGCCAGGGCAACAGGAACCGAAAGTGCGCTTCGCAGAGATCGGCAATTCCAGGGAATGGACCGAGCCAGGCTGGCAGGGTGATCACGCCTTCAGCGAGAAGGTGGGCGTCGAGGACGTCGAGGCGGAAGCCAACCGGCGTCTGCGTGCGATCCGCCTGCACGAATGGCGGCGGCGCGAATTCCTCACCGGCCTGCCCATGCCGGAAGACCTGCGCCAATATGCTCAGCAGGTTGAATTTGCCATGCGGGCCATCTGCTGCCTGTCGCACATTCCGCACGATTTCGACAGCGACGTCTATTGGCCGCGTCCGCTCGATCACTAGAGCAGTCATGGCGCGGCGACACGGCCGCGCCCTGGGTTGTCTGACGGATCAGTTCGACAGCAGGCGGTGAATGCCATTGGTCGCCAGCAGGCCGCGCGTCATGCCGCCCACCAGCCACTGGCGCAACCGGCTGTGCCCATAAGCGCCACTCACCACCAGATCGGCGCCCGCTGCCAGGGCCGCCTTGGTGATGGTGTCGGCGACGCTGCCTTCATTGGGCAGCACATCCCCATGTGCCTTGACGTCATGGGAGATCAGCCAGGCCACCGCGTCCTGCATGCTGGCGCGCTCGCTGGCCAGGTTCCCCTCGTCGATCACCAGCACCTGCACATCGCTGGCGGCCTTGAGGAAGGGCAGGGCGTCGACAATGGCACGCCGGGCTTCCTTGGTATCTTTCCAGGCCACGATGATCTTGTCACCAATCAGCTTGCTGGAGCCCTCCGCCGCGATCAGCACCGGCCGACCGGCGCCGAGCAGCACTTCGCCGATATCGATGGTGCTGGCCGCGTCCTGGCCCTTGTTCTGGCCGGAGCCGACAACGATCAGATCGGTGGTGCGGGCGAGGTCGATCAGTCCATTGGCCGGCCATTGCACGCCGCCCACCCATTTATGCGCGATGGTGTCTGGCACGGCGGCAAAGAAGCGGTCTTTGGCCTTGGCCACGCCTTGCTCGATGACCTGCATCTGCTCGACATAGAGTGCGCCAGCCACGTCACCGGCGCCCACTGTCGTGGTCACTGGCGGCTGGGCGGAGCTATACCCGGTCAGAGTGGCCTTGTGCTGGCTCGCCAGGGCAGCCGCCAGAGACAGCAGCTCAGGCTGGTCCATCTCAACATTCAGGCCGACGACGATATTGCGAATGTCCATCTCGGGTCTCCTTGATTGTACGACCACACTAATATGGTGATGCGTCAATTGTTTGATCAGGATCAACTGCGGAGAAATTGTCGCCTGCCGGCGTGTTCGGCCGATGGCCCTTGGGCTGCACGCTTCAGGCGCAGGACTGGCCTGTCACAGCACCTGCCAGCTGCACACCAACGGCCTCCCATCGCGTCTTTGGTGCCGGCGCCGCGTCCAGGCTGCGACAGCTGCCATGCACGGCAAACACCTTGCTGGTGAGCCGGACGCTGACCATGATGCCATTGCAGTCCACCAGCACCTCAGCCTTGCCGGGCCCGCCAAAGGCGACGCTGGCAATCCGGCTGGTATCGGCCAGCCGGTCGACATCACCCAGCCACTGCCGGGCGGCAATGTCGGCAGCCTGCTCCATCTCGCCCAGGCCGGGGTCACCCTTATAGGCTGGCAAGTACAGCCGGTCGCCAGCAATGGCAGCCAGGAAAGCTGGCACCATCTCCGTCGTCAGCCGTCCATAGCGCCGGCGCTCCGGCATCACGATCACCGATGGGGCAAAGTGACAGCCGCCGATATGGGTCACCTGCAGCACGTCCAGCCCCAGTGCTGGCGCCTGCTCGGCCAGTGTCTTGTAGATGCCAAACCCATAACGCGCGCAGCACGCATCAGTCTTGGCGTCGGTGCAGCATAGAATGATCCGGCGTCCGACAGGCGTGCCGGGCAGCGGTGTGCCCCGGCCCCAGTCAGCGATGAGCTCTGCTGCATGCGCTGCATCGCGTGGCAGGATGCGCACCCCGTCGGGAAAGCTCACCAGCTCCAGTTCCGGCCCGTCATTGGCAAACAGGCCGACATAGTTGTCGTGCGCTATGGCGTCTATCATGGCAGCCCGCACGGCGGGCTCCAGATCGGCGGCCTCGTAGCGCGGCCGCCGCCACTTGCCCTTGGGCCAGCGCAGGAACAGATGGCGCTCAGCCAGCGCACCGGTGCCGGCCAGCGGCTCGCCGCAGGCCCGGGCGATGTCTGTGCAGAACTGCGCCATGCTCAGAGGTTGATGGGTGACAGGGTGACGCCATAGATCTCAGCCAAATCGTCGAGCATCATATAGGCGCAATAGATGCCGCCGCCGGCGTTCCAGGCCAGTTCGCTCACCCGTTGCGCCCGCCCGGCCTTAACCGCCTCCAGCGTCTGCCAGAGGGGATCGGCCAGCCACTCGTCGAGATTGGCCTTGTCCTCCTGCGCGTCGTTGTCGGCCGAGAAGTAGAAGATGCGATCGCCGGCCATGTCCGGAATGCGCTCCTTAGTCACCTCCTCAAAGGTCTCGTTCTTGTCCTGCGCCGGTGGGCGAGCAAAACCGACCAGGTCGAGCACCACGCCGGGGAAGCTGGCCTTCTGGTAGATGCGCACACGCGCCGGCGAGAAACGCACCATGGAGATCTCGTCCTTGACGCCCTCGCCAATGGCGGCCGCCAGCGCCTTGGCCCGCGCCTCAAGCGCCGCCACATTGGCCTTGGCTGTCTCGCCCAGGCCCAGCACCTCTCCATAGAACTGGTAGTTTTCCAGCCAGGTTGCACCCAACGTCTCCGACATCACCGTGGGCGCGATGGCCGAGAGCTGGGTATAGATCTTCTCCTGCCGCACCTTGGAACCGATGATCAAATCCGGCTCCAGCGCCGCAACCAGCTCGAGATTGATCGCCGTCTCGGTCCCTAGCGACACCGCATCGCCCAGCATCGGCTGCAGATGCGCATAGAACGTGTCGGCGTCCCAGCTTTGCGCCGCACCCACCGGCACCACGCCCAGATGCAGCAACGCCTCGGTGCCCTCATTGGTCAGGATCACCACGCGCATGGGCTGGTCGGGGACGTCTGTGGTGCCCATGGCATGGGTCACCTCTCGGGCGGCGGCGGGCAGGGCCGTCAGCGCAAGGGCAACGGCAAGGCTGGCAAGGGCACGCAACAACATGGTCAGTCTCTCAAATAATCAGTCAGCAATATGCGGCAGGAGCCGGCTCAACGGGTCGAGGCGAGGCCAAAATTGGCCTCGATATCGTCCAGCATCAGATTGGCAGCGATATAGCCGCCGGCCGTGTTCCAGATGGCGTCCGACACCGGGAACGCCTTGCCGGCCTTGACGACAGGCAGGTTCAGCCACAGCGGATCGGCCAGCCAGTCACTGGCCTGGTTGTCGCCCGCGCCGTCGCCGGTCTCATAGACGAAGTAGAACAGCCGATCCCCGTCCAGGTCGGGGATGCGTTCCTTGCCGATCTCGTCGGCAAAGGCGTCCTGATCCTGGATGGCCGGGCGGGCAAAGCCGACTTCCGACAGGATCAGCCCGGCGAACGTGTCCTTGTAATACATGCGCGTCATTGACGGCATGAAGCGCGCCAGCGAGATGCGCTCCTTGAGCAGCGGCCCGGCTTCCGCCGCCAGCGCCTTGACGCGGCCGTCAAACGTCGCCAGTGCCGCAGTGCCTGCGTCCTTTACCCCGGCCGCATCGGTATACAGCGCCATATTGATCTTCCAGTCGCCGCGCAGGCGCTCGGACATCACCGTCGGGGCAATGGCCGACAGCTGGTCATAGATCTTTTCCTGCCGCGTTTTGTTGCCGATGATCAGATCCGGCTGCAGCGCCGCAATGGCCTCGAGGTCAACCGCCGATTCCTCGCCCACCACCATCACATTGCCCATCTGTGTCGCGATATGCTCATACCAGGGCGAGCCCAGCCAGGAGCGCACCGCGCCCACCGGCGTGATGCCCACCGCCAGCAGCGCCTCGGTGCCCTCATTGGTCAGCACCACAATGCGCTGCGGATGGTCGGGCACATCGGTGACGCCCATGGCATGGGTGATTTCCCGGCCTACGACCGGCTGCAGGCCGGCCAGCACCGTTAGGGCCACCAAGGCAAGACGGGTGGATCGAAGCAGGGACATTTGCACTCTCTAACTTGACAAGGTAGGTCATAAAATGTTCTGCGCAATCAGACAGAAACTAATATGACTGTCAATATCATGTTACGGATGTCGCCGTGAGCCAAGCCATGACCGCCCCCCGCGCCAGATCGGCCCGGCAGAGCTTTGCAGTCATCATCGCAGGCCTGGCCGCGCTGCTGGTTGCCGCCATGCTGGTCAGCGCCACCGTTGGCTATCGCCTCTATGGCCTCGACCAGCTCTACCAGGCGATCTTCGCCTTCGATGGTTCCGAGGCCGCCACGGTTCTGGTCAATCTGCGCCTGCCGCGCGCCATTCTCGCCCCCATGGTCGGCGCGGGCCTGGGCGTCGCCGGCGTGCTGGTGCAGACCCTTTCGCGCAACCGCATTGCCTCTCCCGATACACTGGGGCTCAATGCCGGCGCCTCGCTGGCCGTCGTGCTGGCCAGCGCCACGCTGGGCATCACTTCGCTCACCGGCCTCTCGCTGGTCGCCGCGCTCGGCGCGCTGCTCACCAGCATGCTGGTCTTTGCCATAGCGGCCGGGGCAGGGGGCATTTCCCCCATTCGCATCGTGCTGATCGGCGTCACCATTGCCGGGCTCGGCCAGTCCGTGGTGCAGCTCATCCTCACCAGCAATGAGGCGCAGATGCAGAACCTGCTGTTCTGGCTGGCTGGCTCCTTTGTCGATCGGCCCATGGCCCTGGCCATCAATGGCCTGCCCTTCATCGCCGCCGGCGGTGCCATCGCTTTTGCCTTGGTGCGCCCGCTCGATGCCCTGCAGGCCGATGACGCGACGGCAGTGAGCCTGGGCGTGCCAGTAAGCCTGGTGCGCATCGGCTGCTTCCTCGCCATTTCCCTGCTCAGTGGCGCCGCCGTCGCCATGGCCGGACCGGTGAGCTTTGTTGGCCTCGTTGTGCCCCATGCAGCGCGGCGCCTCGCTGGCCTGCGCCACGGTCCGCTCATGCTGGCTGCCGCACTGATCGGCGCCATCTACACCACCCTGGCCGATGTGCTGGCCCGCTTTGTCATCTACCCGGTCGAGGCCCCCGTCGGCGCCGTCACCGCTGTGGTGGGCGGGCTGGTCCTGGTTCTGCTACTGCGCGGGAGAGCTGCATGACCCCGTTCATTCCCGCTCTCTCGGCGACGCGGGCGCCGCTGCTGCTGGCCATCATGACCATCGCCACCGTCGTCCTGGCCCTGAGCGGCGTTGCCTTCGGCTCAAGCTGGATCCCCATTGACCGCGTCGCTGCTGTCATCCTGGGCGCCGGCGAAAAGACCCAGTCGCTCATCGTGCTACAGCTGCGCCTGCCGCGCGTGGTTATCGCTATCCTCGCCGGAGGCGGCATGGCCGTCGCGGGCTTTCTCCTCCAGAAGATCACCCGAAATTCCCTGGCCTCGCCGGGCGTGTTGGGCGTCATCGACGGTGGAGCGCTCGGTGTGGTGATCTTCCTCGCCGCGCTGTCGGACGAATCCAATACCTTGGTCACCTCCATCGTCTTCCAGCCGCTGGCCGCCATGGCCGGCGCCACCCTGGGCATTGCCGCGGTCTTCCTGCTCAGCGGCCGCCAGTCGGTCTCGGCAGTGCGACTTCTGCTGTTCGGCATTGCCGTGGGCGCCGTGGCCAAGGCGCTGGTCATGGTCATGATGCTCATTGGGCCAATCTATCGCACCAGCCAGGCCGCCCGCTGGATCGCCGGCGCCGTCAATGAGGTGAACTGGACCGAGATCCAGATCACCGCGCTGCTGCTGCTGCCGCTGCTCGTTCTTTCGCTGGCCGTGGCCCGCAAGCTGCCGCCCGCTGATCTCGACGAGGTCTCGGCCCGCAGCGTCGGGCTCGACCTGCCGGTGTTTCGCCTGCTGGTCTTTGCCGTCGCTGCCGCGCTCACTGCGGTCTCTGTGGCCTTTGTCGGCGCCATCGGCTTTGTTGGCCTCATGGCGCCGCATCTGGCGCGGCTCATCGTCGGCCGTTCCATGGTCGCCGGCATTATCGGCAGCTTCCTGCTCGGCGCTTTCATGCTGGTCGGGGCCGATCTCGTGGTCCGCGTGTTGTTTGCGCCCACCGAGGTGCCCGCCGGCACCGTCACCGCCATTATCGGCGCTCCCTATTTCCTCTTCCTGCTAATGAGCAAGCAACGCCATGACGGCTAATCCTGCCCCCAGCATTACCATCGACGGGCTCACCTTGGCCTATCCCGGCAAGACGGTGCTCGACACCGTGACCCTGGCCATTCCGCGTGGCAAGATCACGGTGCTCGCCGGCCCCAATGGCTGCGGTAAATCCACCTTGCTGCGCGCCATCCGGCGCCTCCATCGCCCCGCCGCCGGTCGCGTGCTGCTGGAAGACATCGACGTCGCCGATCTCTCCGAAAAGGCCCTGGCCCGCCACATTGGTCTGTTGGCTCAAAACCCCTCGGCGCCCGAGGACATGACGGTCGAAGAGCTGGTCCGCCTCGGCCGCTATCCGCACCAGACCATGTTGCAACGCTGGGACGCCCAGGATACCCGCGCGCTCGAGGCCGCCATGGCCGGCACCGGCGTCGCCAGCCTTCGCGACCGTCCGCTCGGCTCGCTCTCAGGTGGTCAGGTGCAGCGCGTCTGGATTGCCATGGTGCTGGCGCAGGAAACCGAGATCGTCTGCCTCGACGAGCCGGTCAACCATCTCGATCTCGCCCACCAGCTCGATTGCCTCGATCTCGTGCGTCAACTCAATGCCGAGTTCGGCCGCACTATCGTCCTCGTGCTGCATGATCTCAACCTCGCCGCGCGCTATGCCGATCAGCTGGTGTTCATGCGCGATGGCGGCGTTGCCGCCTGCGGCACGCCCGATGCGCTGATGACCCAGGATTTGATAGCCCGGGTGTTCAATGTCGATGCCATGATCATTACCGACCCGGCCTATGGGCGCCCGCTCTGCCTGCCGCTTCGTACGTGCTAGGCCACGCCTAGCGCGACAGCGCCTCACGCAGCGGCAGGCCCGTGTTCTGGCGCAGGTCGAGGTCGGCCTCGATATGATTGATATGGGTCACCAGCAGCTGCGCCGCGCGCTCGCCGTCGCTGCTCTCCAGCGCCGCCAGGATATCGGCATGCTCATTGTGTCCACAGCTCGACGCGCCCGAATTGCCATAGAGCGCAATCACCAGCGACGACCGCGCCACCAGCTCTTCCATGAACCGGTGCAGGATCACATTGCCAGCGACGCTGGCCAACAGCAGGTGGAAATCGCCTGAGGCGCGGATTTCGGCTCGGCGGGCGAGGGACCCTCGCTCGGCAAGCAGCCGACTTTCCTCGATCAACTGCTTCCGAAACGTGGCGATATCGCTTGGACTGAGCCGTCCTGCCGCAGCGCGTGCAATGCCTGGCTCGATCAGCCGTCGGGAATCGAACACCTGGCGCGCTTCTTCGGGGCTCGGATTGGCGACAAAGGCCCCGCGATTGCGTTCCGATTTGACCAGGCCCTCAAAGGCCAGTGCCTGCAGCGCCGCGCGCACCACGGTGCGGCTGACGTCGAACAGCGTCCCCACTTCCGCTTCCGACAGCTTGGTGCCCGGCGCCAGTCGCCGATCCACGATCGCATCGCGCAAATGGTCGCGAATGGTCATGGCACGGTCTTCGCCGGCCTGGGCCGGTGGCGAGTTCAATTGCGTCAGCTGCGGGTCGGCGATGGTCATGGTTCACCCTGTCGCTCCTTCATAGAAAGAATCCGGTCGAAGCGAAAGGAAATTGTCGCACACGATCACGGCACAGGATTGCATACAATCTGGGCGAGGAATGTGCGCAACTGCTTAATTTGCAAGCAACGACCTGTTGCGCCTCAAATGCGGGCAATTGCCCTGGCGCGGATTTTCTCCGCTGCGGCAAGGCCTTGGTGAGATGGTCAGCAGTTGGCACGGGGCATGCATAGCAAGGGGCGTTAACCCGGGAGCGCCGCATGACCAAAGCCGCCGAGATTGACCTGGCCTCCGTAAGCAAGATCTACGGGAAGTCGACGGCTGTCGACTCCATCTCCCTCAAGATCCCGGCAGGCAGCTACTGCTGTCTGCTCGGCCCCTCGGGCTGCGGCAAAACCTCGACGCTGCGCATGATCGCCGGGCACGAAAGTGTCTCCATCGGCGACATCCGCCTGGGCAATACCGTGGTCACCAATCTGCCGCCCGCCAAGCGCGGCACGGCTATGATGTTCCAGTCCTATGCGTTGTTTCCTCATCTCGACCTGGTCGACAATGTCGCCTTCAGCCTCAAGATGGCCGGTGTGCCGACAGCCGAGCGCCGCGCACGAGCCCTTGAGATGCTCAAGCTGATGCAGATGGATGCCTATGCTGACCGGCGCCCGGCCCAGCTCTCGGGCGGCCAGCAGCAGCGTGTGGCGCTGGCCCGCGCGCTGATCACCGATCCCGAGGCGCTGCTGCTGGACGAACCGCTATCGGCGCTCGATCCCTTCCTCAAGATCCGCATGCGCGCCGAGCTCAAGAAGCTGCAGAAGCGGCTGGGCATCACCTTTGTCCATGTCACCCACAGCCAGGAGGAGGCCATGGCGCTGGCCGACATCATTGTCGTGATGAGTGATGGCCGCATCGAGCAGGCCGCGGCGCCGCGTGAGGTCTTCGAGCGCCCGGCCACGGCCTTCGTCGCCCGCTTCATGGGCGACCACAATGTCATCTCCGGCGCGGTGACCGCCGCTGCCGATGGCGCAGTGGAAATCGCCGTCCCTGAAGGCGGCACCTTTCTCGTGCGCGGCGAGGGCCAGACCATCGGCGCCCCCGCCGACGCCGCCATCCGCACCGATCATGTCCGTATCGGCGAAAGCCCGGTCAAGGGGCTCGGCTTCACCGGTCTCGTTACCAATGTCGAATACCGCGGCGGCACGGTGAAGCTGTCGATCGACGGCGCCGGTGTCGAGGATTTCACAGCGATCGTCGATGACGTGAGCTTTTTTTCAATGCCCGTGTCGGTCGGCGACGCGGTGCCAGTGCATTGGGATGCCACGGACGCCATCGTCCTGGGCCGCCCCAATTAGGTCGAACCACAACAGGGACAAGGCAATGACTGACATGATCAAAAAGACCGGTATCTCCCGCCGCAATCTGCTCAAGACGGGTGCTGCAGCCGTCGCGGGTGCGGCCGTCGGCTCGGGCGCCATCACGGGCTTCCCCACCATCTGGGCCCAGAACCCCATTACCCTGCGCCAGTTCGGCACGGGCGTGTCCAACCTCAATGCCATCGCCGAAAAGTGCAAGGCAGACCTGGGCATCACGCTGGAAATGACGGCGACCGACTCCGACGCCGCCGCTCAGCGCGCTGTGACCCAGCCCGACAGCTATGACATCGCCGACATCGAATACTGGATCCTCAAGAAGGTGTTCCCCACCGGCGTCATCCAGCCGATGGAAATCAGCAAGCTGAAGTACTACGACAAGATCGTGCCGCTGTTCAAAACCGGCAAGCTCACCCCCGATAGCGTCATCGCTCAGGGCACCGCACCGCACACGGTCGGTTTCGTCGAAGCCAAGGACAGCAAGGAATTCGCCAAGGGCGAAACCGAATTCTTCACCATGGTCCCCACCATCTACAATGCCGATACCCTCGGCATCCGTCCGGACCTGGTGGGTCGTGAGATCACCACCTGGGCCGACATCATGGACCCGGCCTTCAAGGGCAAGACCTCGATCCTGAACATCCCCTCGATCGGCATCATGGACGCAGCCATGATCATGGAGGCCATGGGCAATATCACCTATGCCGACAAGGGCAACATGACCACCGCCGAGATCGATGCCACCATCGACTTCCTGATCAAGGCCAAGCAGGACGGCCAGTTCCGCGCCTTCTGGAAGAGCTTTGACGAGAGCGTCAACCTGATGGCTTCGGGCGAAGTGGTGATCCAGTCCATGTGGTCGCCGGCCGTTGCCGCCGTCCGCTCCAAGGGCATCGCCTGCAAGTACCAGCCCCTCAAGGAAGGCTACCGCTCCTGGGGTGGTGGTCTGGGTCTGGCCGCCCACCTCGAAGGCGCCCAGCTCGACGCCGCCTATGAATATATCAACTGGTACACCTCCGGCTGGGTCGGTGGTTACCTCAACCGCCAGGGCTACTACTCGGCCGCCATGGACACCGCCAAGGAATATATGTCCGAGGACGAGTGGGGCTATTGGATCGAGGGCAAGCCAGCGGTCGGCGAAATCAAGGCGCCCGATGGCACCGTCATGGAAAAGGCCGGCGCCGTGCGCGATGGCGGCTCGTTCCTCGAACGCATGGGCCATGTGGCCTGCTGGAACTCGGTGATGGACGAAGACCGCTACATGGTCCGCCGCTGGAACGAGTTCATCGCTGCCTAAGCCCTGTTCGATCCACACACACGAAACGACGCCTCCCCCTACGGGGGGAGGTTGACCACTGCGCCTAGTGGAGAAGGATCAGCATGAACAATCTGCTCAGCCGCGCGACGCCCTATCTGCAGGCCACGCCCCTGCTGATCATCCTTGGCTTCTTCCTGGCGCTGCCCATCCTGCTGCTGCTGGTCGTCAGCTTCTGGGACTACGACTTCGCCGGCATGTATCCCGGCTTCATGACCTTCAACTATGCCGAGACGCTGGGCAGCTGGGTCACCTGGAAGACCTATGGCAACACACTGAAATTCGCGGCCATCGTCTGGGCCATCACCGCCTTTATCGGCTTCTGGGTCGCCTATTTCCT
Source organism: Devosia sp. FKR38 (assembly GCF_005222805.1). Lineage (GTDB taxonomy): Bacteria > Pseudomonadota > Alphaproteobacteria > Rhizobiales > Devosiaceae > Devosia. Next base: position 1,107,601 of record NZ_STGC01000005.1, read on the forward strand.
TGCCTTCCACGTGCGCAAGGCCTCCACGCAAACCGTGCTCTTCCTCGTCTGCACCGTGCCTTTTCTCACCTCCAACATCATCCGCATGATCTCCTGGATCCCGGTGCTGGGGCGCAATGGCCTCGTCAATTCGGCCCTAGTGGGCGCCGGCATTGTCGACCAGCCGGTCGAATGGCTGCTCTATTCCGATTTCGCGGTGATCCTGGCCATGGTGCATCTCTATGCGCTCTTCATGGTCACCCCGATTTTCAACACCATGATGCGCATCGACAAATCCCTGGTCGAGGCCGCCCGGGACGGCGGCGCCAGCGATTGGCAGATCATCTGGAATGTCATTCTGCCCCTGGCCAAGCCCGGCATCGCCATCGGCAGCATCTTTGTTGTCACCCTGGTCATGGCCGATTTCTCCACCGTCCAGGTGATGAGCGGCGGCCAGAGCGCTTCTGTGGCGCTGATGATGCGCAACCAGATGAGCCTGCTGCAATATCCTGCCGCTGCAGCCAACGCCGTCGTGCTGCTGATTGTGGTGCTCTCCATGGTCGCAGGCATCCTGCGCATCGTCGACATTCGCAAGGAGCTCTGAGATGGGTCAGGACAAACGTTCCCCCGGCTTCTACATCCTCGCCGCCTTCTTCATCCTCTTTGTGCTCTTCCTTTATGGCCCGCTGTCGGCCATCTTTATCCTGTCTTTCCAGGGCCCCCAGGGCGGGCTGACTTTTCCGCTCAATGGCGTCTCGGTCCGCTGGTTCCAGAACCTGTTCGAGCAGCAGGCCGTGGGTGATTTCGGCGCCAGCTTTTCGCGGTCGCTTACATTGGGCCTGATGGTCATGGCTGCCACCGTTGTCGTGTCGCTTCTTGCGGGTCTGGCCTTCCGCCGCCGCTTCTTTGGCGCCACGCCGCTGTTCTACCTCACGGTGGCGAGCCTTGTGGTGCCATCGATCATCGTCTCGCTCGGTATAGGCGTGCTGTTCCAGCAATTGGGACTGCGCCCGGCCTGGTTCAGCTCGGCCTATGGCGCACACATGACCTGGACGCTGCCCTTTGGCGTGCTCATCATGTTCGCCGTCTTCAACCGCTTCTCGCCCAGCTATGAGGAAGCCGCGCGCGACCTCGGCGCCAATGCCTGGCAGACCTTCCGTTATGTCGTGCTGCCCATGATTACCCCCAGCCTGATTGGCGTCGGCCTCTTTGGCTTCTCGCTGAGCTACGATGAATTCGCCCGCACGCTGCTGACCTCGGGCAGCTCCAACACCTTGCCGCTCGAGATCTATGGCATGACCACCAATGTCACTACGCCCGTGCTCTATGCCCTGGGCACCGTCACCACGATCTTCTCATTCTTCATAATCCTGCTGACGGTGGGCATCATCTATTTCATCGGCCAGCGGCGGACCCGGTCATGAGCCGTATCCTCGTCGTCAATCCCAACACCACTGTCTCCATGACCCTCACCATCACCGCCGCCGCGCGGCTGGTGGCGGCTGGTGACACCGAGATCATTCCGGCCACTTCGGCCATGGGCCCGGCCTCCATCGAGGGCTATTACGACGAGGCCTTTGCCCTGCCGGGCCTTCTGGCCGAAATCGCCACCGCCGAACGCCAGGGTGCCGATGCCGCCGTCATCGCCTGCTTTGACGACACCGGCCTCGACGCCGCCCGCGCCATGGCCCACATCCCCGTGGTCGGCATCTGCGAGGCCGCGCTGGCCACTGCCGCCATGATTGCCAAGCGCTTCACCGTCGTCACCACCATGGAACGCTCCCGCGTGCCCATTGAAGAGCTGGCCCATCGCTATGGCATGGCGGGCAGGGCGCGCATCCGCGCCGCCAATATCGCCGTGCTGGCCCTCGAAGACCCGAACTCCGGCGCCCGTGATCGGCTGCGCAACGAGATCGTCCGCGCCATTGCCGAAGACAGTGCCGAGGCCATCGTGCTAGGCTGCGCCGGCATGGCCGATCTCGCCCATACCCTCAGCATCGAATTCAACCTGCCGGTCATCGATGGCGTCGGCGCGGCGGTCAAACAGGCCGAGGCGCTAGTGGCCCTGGGCTTGCGGACCAGCAAGCGCGGGGCCTATGCACCGCCGGTGCCAAAGGCCTATATGGGGGCCCTTTCGGAGTTTGCCCCCGCGTGACTCGCACGATCCGCAACCTGACCTTGCCCGAGCTGGAAATCCTGCTCGAATGGGCCGCCGCTGAAGGCTGGAACCCCGGCCTGTCTGACGCCGAAGCCTTTTATGCCGCCGATCCCAAGGGTTTTCTTGGCGCCTTCGTCGATGGCCAGATGGTCGCCGGCATTGCCGCCGTTGCCTATGACGACAGCTATGGCTTCATCGGCCTCTATCTCTGCCAGCCGCAATGGCGCGGGCAGGGCCATGGCAAGGCCGTCTGGGATGCGGCCATGGCCTATCTCGGCAGCCGCACCATAGGCCTTGATGGCGTGCCCGAACAGCAGGCCAACTACGCCAGCATGGGCTTTGTCACCGCCTATGAGACCATCCGCATGTCGGGCACGCTGCGCCCGGCCACTGTGCCGCCAGTCGAGCCGGCACTGACAGCAGACCGGATCATCGCCATGGATCGCCAGTGCTTTCCCGCGGCCCGCCCGGCATTCTTGGAGCAATGGTTTGCCGCGCCCAATAGCCCGCTGGCCATCGCCCGCCAGGGCGAGCTGGAAGGCTATGGCGTGCTGCGCCCCTGCCGCGATGCCCGCAAGCTCGGCCCGCTTTTCGCGCCCGGCACTGTGGCGGCCATCAACCTGCTCGAGCAGATCGAGGGGCCCATTCATCTCGACGTGCCCGCCAGGCAGACCGCCTGGCTGGCGGCGCTGGAAGCCCGCGGCTTTGTGCCCGGCTTCCGCACCGCCCGCATGTATCGCGGCACCCCGCCAGACATCGATCAGGCACGGGTCTATGCCGTCACCAGTCTCGAATTGGGCTGAGCACGACGGCTGACCTCAGGTCAGCCGGCCGTCTTCCAGCGCCTGCATGATCCAGTCGCGATAGCGCTGCTCTTTGTCATTGATCTCGGGAACGACCTTGGAGGCTTCCTGCATGAAGAACAGATAGTCGCGCCCCATTTCCTGGCCGCGCCGCGTGTGCATGTCGAGCGCCACATCGGGGATCTCGGGCAGGGCTTCGCCCAGTTCCATCGACCGCTTGGCCCAGTTGACCATATCGTCCGAGGTGCGGTCCTTGGTCGAGCCCGCCAGCACGCGAATGGCATGCGCCGCGAACAGGAACCGGTCCCCGCTCGGGCGCGCATAGCGCTTGTGCTGCTGGTAGAGCGTCTCAACCAGCACCGGCGCCTGCGGATTGCCCAGCCCGATGTCCTCCACCGCAATCACGCACAGGCGCGACCACAGCATTTCCTCCATCTCGGGGCTGGTCAGATACATTTCCCAGCCGAGCAGCAGCACATTGTCCACCAGCCCGCGCCGCAGGCATTTCTGCAGCGCCGAGATCACTTCGTCGGCCGCCAGGCCATGTTCGGTCGTTGTGCGCTGCCATGGATCGGGCGGCTGTTGCACCTTGGTCATCACTTCTCTCCTGCAGCCCAGCCAACCATCTGCGACCACAGCGGACCATAGCCGCTCCAGTCCACAAATGGCGGCGGCGCCCAATGCGGTCCACAATCGGAGGCAAAGGCCACCGAGCGCCCCTTGCCGAAGCCGCCGGCGACGATCAGCGGATCGGCGCCCACCGTGGCCACCACGCTGGCGCCCGGCTTGGCGGCGATCTGGTTATAGCCCAGCAGTGCCGGCCAGGGCGTGTCCAGCCCGGCAACGATGGGGTGCTCACTGGCGACCACCTTGGGCAGCACGCCTTGCGGGCACTCCACCCTGTCGTCGCGGTGAAACAGGGTCACCGGCAAGGCCTCTTCGATGGCGGTACCGGCATATTGTCCCTTGGCCTCGATGCCCTGGAAGGTGAGATAGCCGCCCACCATGACGAAACCACCGCCCGCCGCCACATAGTCACGTATCGCATGAAGTCTGTTCGGCAACACCTTGGATCGGCTGAAGGTGTCAGGATGCAGCAGTAGCGTGTTGGCGCCGATATCGGAGAGAATGACGCAGTCATATTCCGCCAGCGCCTCCGGCGTGGCGGGGAAATCCCGCGCCGCCACGTGGGCCGGCTGATAGGTCACGCTCCAGCCATCGGCCTCCAGCGCGTCTCTCAGCCAGCGCACCCCCTCAGCATATTCGGTGGTGGTAAAACTGTCGAAACCCTTCTGGTGGATGGAGTGAACCGTCCAGGATTCCCCGGCGATCAGGACGCGACGCAAGCTCATCAAATGCTCCTAGGCTGAAATTGGGCCACCGACCGCCGCACCACCAGGTCGACGGGCAGGCGGGTCAATGGGGCGGCGGCAATGCCGTTGAGAAGCGCCATCAATTGCTCCACCGCCATGCGGCCCATCTCGGCCACCGGCTGGCGAATGGTGGTCAGCGGCGGGTTGACCATTTCGGCAAATGGCATGTCGTCAAAGCCGACCAGCGACATGTCCTGGGGCACCGACAGGCCGGCATTCTGCAGTGCTTGCAGCACGCCCACCGCCAGATAGTCCGAACTGGCGAAGATGGCGCTGGGTGTCCGTTTCTGCGCGAGGATCGACTCTGTCGCCGCGCGGCCAAAGCTGCGGCTATAGTCTTGCAGCAGCACATCGCCCTCATGCACCGCCAGCCCGGCCTCGGTCATGGCCCGCTCATAGCCGGCCAGCCGTTCGCGCACGCTCAATAGGCCCGGCGGACCACCGATCACAGCGATATGCCGGTGCCCGGCTGCAATCAGGTGCTGGGTGGCAAGATAGGCGCCGACCTCATTCTCGACGAACACGCGCGACAGGCCAATGCCCGGCACATCCTCGTCCATCAGCACCACCTTGTCGTCATCGGCCAATAGCCGCGCCAGCGAGCCGTCGTCGGGACGATTGCTCATCAGGATCAGCCCATCGACATGCCGGTCCCGCATGCGGCGGATGGCTTCAATCTCCCGCGCCCGGTCGCCATGGGTCGAGGTCATATAGACCGCGTAGCCATGTCGTTCCGCTTCACTCTCCACGACGGCGGCCAGTTGGGCGAAAAAAGGGTTGCCGATATCGGGCGTTACCAGCCCAATGGCCTCGGCGCGCCCGGTCGACAGGCGCTTGGCCAACAGGTTCGGGCGATAGTCGAGCTGCGCAATGGCCGCGTCGATGCGTTCGCGCGTGGAGGCGGGCAGGGCGATATTGTTGTTGAGATAGCGCGACACCGTTGTCGGCGATACGCCCGCAACTGCTGCCACATCGCTCAGCGTCGCCATGCCAGCTCCTTGCTTGCCCCGATCGCCGGCCCATACACCATCAGGGGGAGTAGCGCCGTCTGGCCGGCCTCCGAAAAACGGGCGAGGCGGGTCGACACGGCTCTGCTGGCGACAAAGGGATTGCCGCTCATCGACCCGGCCTCTCGCTGTGTGCGCTGTGCATGGTTGCTATCCACTTGTGCGATTTTGGAAACCGCATATGATTTAGGCAATGACCCATTGACAGCATATGACAACAGCTCGATAACTCTCGTCAATAAGCTTCGTAAACCGCTTTACCTGCCAGGGTCGCATGAATTCTGTGCTCATAACCGATGCTGTGGTCTTGACCGTCGATGCGCAGAATACCGTGCATGACGGGGGCTGGGTGGCCATTCGGGAAGGGCGCATTGTCGGTGTTGGGCGGCGCGAGACTTGTCCCGCGCCGGCTGGATTTGACGAAGTCATCGCGCTGCCGGGCCATCTGGTCATGCCGGGCCTGGTCAATGCTCACACCCATTCGGCCATGGTGCTGTTCCGCGGCCGCTCCGAAGGCCAGAGCCTCCTCACCATGGAGGGCTGGTACAATTCCATTCGCGAGCCCGAACTCTCTCTGGTCGCTGAGGATATCGCCCCGGCAGTGTCGCTGAGCTGCGCCGAAATGCTGCTCTCGGGCACCACCACCTTCTGTGACCAGTATTTCTTTGCCGCCGAAATCGCCCAGGCCGCTGCTGCCAGCGGCATCCGGGCCGTCGTGGCCTATGGCATTGTCCAGCTGGGCGATGCCGAGCGCGGCGATGCCGAACTGGCCAATGCCGCCGCCTTCATCGAGCAGCAGCGTTCCGCCGATGGCCGCATCATTCCCTGGTTCGGCCCCCACGCGCCCTATGTCGACAATTCCGAGGATCTGCTGCAGGCCGAAGTGGCCATGGCGGTCAAATATGGCGTCGGCATGCATCTGCACATGGCCGCTGGTCCGGAAGATAATACCGAGACCATGGCCCGCTATGGGCTCACCGCCACCCAGGCGCTGTCGCGCGATGGTTTCTTTGCCGGTCGCGTCCATGCCGCCCACTGCCTGGACCTTTCGGACGACGACATTGCGATCTTCGCCGCGGCGCCGGCGGCCTCGGTGGCCTATTGCGCCACCGCTGGGCTGCGCTCGGGCCGGGCAGGGGCCTGTCCAGCCGTCAAGCTCAAGGCGGCCGGCGTCACAGTGGCCCTCGGCACCGACAATGTTGCCGCCAACAATGCCTATGACATGATCGCGGAAATGCGCGTGGCCGGCCTTGTCGCCTCGCACCGCGAGGGCGTCGCCCAGCCCATCTCCAGTGCCGAACTGGTCCGCATGGCCACCATCGAGGGCGCCCGCGCTCTTGGACTTGATCAGGAGATCGGTTCGCTCGAAACCGGCAAAGCTGCCGATATCATTGCAGTGGACATGCGTGGCCCGGGCTATTCGGAAACCCCCGACTATGAAACCGTTCTGGTCTATTCAGGCAGCGGCCGCGACGTCGCCCATGTCTGGGTGGCCGGGGAGCGCCTGGTTGCCGATCGCCAGTTGCTCAAGCGCGATTATGGCGATATCCGCTCGACTTATTCCGCGACTTACCGGACCTTCTGGGACCGTGTCGAGCACAACAAGAAAGTAGCCTAACGTGCCAAATTCCCGCAATCGTCTGATCCTGGATACTGATGGCGGCGTCGATGACGCCCAGGCCCTGCTGATGCTGATCGCCAATGGTCGCACGCCCGACGCCATCACCACCGTTTTCGGCAACGTTGGCCTCGAAGCTGCCACCCGCAACATCTTGTCCACCCTGGCCGTGGTGAAGGCCGACGTGCCCGTGCATGCCGGTTCCGGCCGCCCGCTCACCCAGCCCGTTATCGACGCCAAATATATCCATGGCGAAGATGGACTGGGCGGCGCCCCGCGTCCGCTCAAGACCGCTGAAATCGCCAGCCACGACGGCGTTGGCTTCCTCATCGAGACCTTCCGCAGCGCCGGCGCCAGCGGCAAGAAGGTTGATATTCTTATGATCGGCCCGCTGACCAATCTGGCCCTGGCTCTGCGGCTTGATCCGACCATCATCAATGGCATCGGCCAGCTCACCATCATGGGCGGCACTGTCTATGGCCGGGGCAACACCACCCCGGCGGCCGAGTTCAACATCTATGCCGACCCTGAGGCCGCTGCCATCGTCTTTGGCGCCGACATCGACATTCTCGTCGCTCCCTGGGAGCCCTGCGTTACCCACAACATGACGGGCGACGCCGTCGATGCCGCCTTTGCCGCCATCGCCGATGGTCCGGAAAAGGCCTTCTCCGAGGCCCTGGCCGATCACGCCCGCCGCACCAATGCCAGCTATGGCGGCGGCGACGTGTTCCGCTTCGTCGACCCTCTGGCGGCTGCAGCCGTCATCGAACCCTCGATCGTCACCAAATCCATTCGCGCATCGGTTGATGTGGCCCTGGCGCCGGGCATTGCCCGCGGCATGACCATTGTTGACCCTTCGGGTCGCCTCGGCACGCCGATGGTGACCCTGATTGAAGAGGCCCGGCAGGATCGGCTCGTCGCCCTCTACGCCGCCTCGATCGCATACGTCCCCTAAGAGTCCTGAACCAAACCCCTAGCAGGAGTGCCGTCCATGTCGTCCCTCAAATTCTCCCGCCGCACCGTCTTCGGCCTGATGGCCGCTGCCGGCCTGATGAGCTCGGTGTCCACCAGCGCCGTCTTCGCCCAGGAATACAGCAAGGAAAACCCGCTCAAGGTGGCCCTGGTTCTCCATGGCACGCTGGGCGACAAGAGCTTCTTTGACAGCGCCGCCGCCGGCATGGCCAAGGCCCAGGCCGAGCTGCCCGTCGAGGTCAAGATCATCGAAGCCGGCTACGACAAGACCAAGTGGCAGCCCGCCCTGGCCGACGCTGCCGACAGCGGCTACGACGTGGTCATCGCCGGCACCTTCGACATGACCCCCTATATCACCGAGCTGGCCAACGAATATCCCGACGTCAAGTTCATCGACTTCGACGACAGCCCGGATTTCACCGGCGGCGCTTACCCCAATGTTCTGTCGGTCATGTACGGCACCTCCACCGCCGGCTACCTGGCGGGCTATGCCGCTGCCAAGATGAGCAAGACCGGCGTGCTGGCCGAGATCGTCGGCATGGAATTCCCCACCGTCACCGATTTCAAGGTCGGCTTTGACGAGGGCGCCCTGGCTGCCAATCCCGACATCAAGATCCTCAGCACCGTTGCAGGCACCTTCTCGGACCCGGCAAAGGGCAAGGAAATCGCGCTCGCCCAGTTCGCACAGGGCGCTGACGTGATCTTCCCGATCGCCGGTTCCACCGGCATCGGCGCGCTGCAGGCTGCCAAGGAAGCCGGCCTGCTGGCCGTCGGCGTCGACAGCGACCAGGCAACCATCTTTGCCGCCTCCGATCCGGCACAGGCTGACATCATCTTCACCTCGGTGGAAAAGAAGGTCGGCGAATCCCTGTTCCTGGCGCTCAAGGGCACCATCGACGGCACCCAGGCCTATGGCGTTCGCCAGCTGCTCGGCCTCAAGGATGGCGCCGTCGGCATCTCCAAGAACAGCTACTACGAAAAGCTGGTTCCTGCCGATGTCCGCGCCGAAGTCGAGGCTCTCGAAGCCAAGATCGTCTCGGGCGAACTGGTTCCCGCCAGCGACATGGAATGATCTATCCGGCGCCGCCCCTCGGGCGGCGCCGACCCTGTTATGAGGAAGCATGGCCATGGCGCCGCTATTGCAAGCGATCAGCATCGGCAAGACCTACCCCGGCGGCGTGGTGGCCAACGACGGCGTCAATCTCAGCGTCTCTGCCGGCGAAGTGCATGCCGTCGTGGGCGAGAACGGCGCCGGCAAGTCCACCCTGATGAAAATCCTGTTCGGCATCGAACGCCCGGATGCAGGCACGCTGCTGCTCGACGGCAAGCCCGTCAGCTTCACCAACCCGCGCGAGGCCATCGAGGCCGGCATTGGCATGGTGTTTCAGCACTTCTCGCTCGTGCCATCCTTCTCTGTCTATGAGAACGTCGTGCTTGGCGCCGAGCCGCGCAATGGCATTGGCTTCGACCGCGAAAAAGCCATCGCCGAGGTCCGTGCTCTGTCGGAAAAATTCCGCCTGCATGTCGATCCGCTGCCGGCCGTCGGCAGCCTGCCGGTTGGCCAGCAGCAGCGCGTCGAAATCCTCAAGGCGCTCTATCGCGACGCCCGCATCCTGATCCTGGACGAGCCCACCGCCGTGCTGGCGCCCCAGGAGGTCGAGGAGCTTTTCGTCGCCGTCCGCGCCCTGGTTGCCCAGGGCCGCACCGTCATCTTCATCGCCCACAAGCTCCCCGAAGTGCTCGAGATTTCCGACCGCATCACCGTCATGCGCGCCGGCAAGACCGTCGGTGAAGTGGGCAGCAGCGAAGTCACTGAGCAAAGCCTGGCCACCATGATGGTGGGCCGCGACGTGGCGCTGCGCGTCGATCGCGCTGTCACCGCAGGCGAGCTCGCCTGCGAGATCAAGGCACTCTGGGTGCGCAGCGACGCCGGCCAGCCGCTGGTGCAGGATCTCAACCTGCACGTCCACGCTGGCGAAATTGTTGGTCTTGTGGGCGTGGAAGGCAATGGACAGGCTGCGCTGCTCGACGCCATCTCGGGCGCCCAGCCCATCGCCCAGGGCGTGGCCTATCTCAACGGCACCAGCCTTGGCCCGCTGAGCACGCTGGAACGACGTGCGATCGGCGTCGCCAACATCCCTGAGGACCGTATTGCCCAAGGCCTGGCCGGTGGCGCCAGCGTTGCCGAAAACCTCGTCGCCACCAAGCTGGCCGACCGCCGATACGTGCGCCTCGGCCTGCTCGATCTCAAGGCGATCAAGTCCAATGCCATTGCCTTGATCGAGCGCTACTCCGTGCGCGTCGGTGGCCCGGCGCAGGCCGTCTCGACGCTGTCGGGCGGCAATATGCAAAAGATCGTGGTCGCCCGCGAACTGTCCGAACAGCCCAAATTGCTGCTGGTCAGCCAGCCCACGCGCGGCGTTGACCTGGGCGCCACCCAATTCATCTGGAAGTCCCTGACGGACGCCCGCGACGCTGGCGCGGCCGTGCTGCTGAGCTCAGCAGACCTCTCCGAACTCCTGGCCCTGTCCGACCGGCTGGTGGTGTTCTACCGCGGCCGGCTGGTCGCGGCCTTCCTCAACAGCGCGGCACTGACCCCCGAAACCCTGGGCAGCTACATGCTTGGCCTGGCCACCCAGACCGAGGATGAAATGAAGGTAGCCCTGCGATGAGCACCATGCCGACACTCGCCAAGCAATCGCGCTGGACCGCCGTGCGCGCCGAAGTCCAGCGCGCAGTCACCGCCATCCTCGTTGCCCTGCTGGTGACGGTGATTGTGGTCATGCTGACATCCAAGACGCCGTTCGAGGCGCTCAATACCCTGTTGACTGCGCCAGCCTCCAAGCCGCGCACCATCGGTCTGTGGTTCGACGACGTCGCCAAGCTGACGGTCACCGGCCTTGCCTTCTCGCTGGTGTTCCAGGCCCGCCAGTTCGCTATGGGCGTGCAGGGCCAGGTCTATGTTGGCGCCCTTGCAGCGACCTATGTGGCGCTCTCGCCGCTCGGGCCCACCTTTGCCGCCATCCCACTTGGCATCCTGGCCGCCATGCTGGCCGGTGCCGTGTGGGGCTTCCTCCCGGGCATCGCCAAGGCTCGCTTGGGCGCCAATGAAATCGTCTCCTCGCTGATGCTGAACTATATCGCCATCGAGCTGTGCAATTTCCTCGTCCGCGTGCAGCTGCGCGAAAAGCCCGGCGTGCTGACCTCGCTCGAATTTCCCGATACAGCCGTCTTTCCGCCGATGATCCCGGGCACACGCATCGATCTCGGGCTGGTGCTGGCGCTGGGCGCGACGCTACTGGTCTGGTTCGCGCTCTATCGCACCGCCTGGGGCCTCAAGCTGCGTCTGGTCGGCCACAACGCCCGCTTTGCCGAATATGCCGGCATCAAGTCGACGCTGATCATGGTTTCGGCCATGACCGCTGCCGGCGCGCTCGGTGGCATGCTGGGTGCCATGTTTGTGCAGGGTCAGACCTATGGCAAGCTCACCGTGATGTTCGAGGGGGGCCTGGCCTTTGAGGGCATCCTGGTGGCCATCGTGGCGCGCAGCCGGCCGCTCGCTGTCCCAGTCGTGGCGATCTTTTATGGCTATCTGCGCCAGGGCGCCCAATTGATGAATATTCGCACCGACGTGCCCGCCGAGGTAATCGGCGTCGTCACCGCGATCATCATCCTGCTGGTGTCCTCATCCTTTTCCATCCCCGGCAAGGCTTGGCTGCTTGGCCTGTTCCGCCGCCCCGCGCCCCAAACCGATGCTGCCGTTGACGGAGCCGCCAAATGATCGAGCTTCTCGCAACGGTAATTTCCTCGGCCTTTTTCGTCACCGTCATCCGCACCACCACGCCGCTGCTGCTGGCGACCCTGGGCGGCCTGATCGCCGATCTTTCGGGCGCCCTCAACGTCGCGCTCGAAGGCCAGATGCTGGTCGGCTGCCTCACCGCCGTCATCGTCTCGGTCTATGCGCCTTGGTATGTGGCGGTGCTGGCCGGCCTTGGCTCGGGCGCCGTGCTCGGTCTGGTGATGGCCTTCTTCGCGCTGCGGCTCAAAGCCGACATCATCCTGGTCGGTTTTGCCATCAACATCATGGCCGCAGGCGGCACCGTCTTTGCCCTGGCCATGGCCACCGGCGGCGACAAGGGCACCTCGATCAACCTGGTCTCCAAGGCCATTCCCCCGGTCGACCTCTCCTTCCTGGGCGTCATCCCCGGCATCGGCCCGGTGCTGGTCTCGCTGCTCTCGGGTCATTCGGTGCTGTCCTGGGTGGCTGCCTTCCTCGTCTTTGCCATCTGGTATTTCCTCTACCGCATGCCCTGGGGGCTGTGGCTGCGCGGCGTCGGTGAATATCCCGCAGCCCCAGCCGCCGCCGGCATTCCGGTCAATGCCGTGCGCGCCTGGAGCCTGGTGGTTTCCGGCGGGCTGGCGGGCCTGGGCGGCGCGCAGCTGGCCATGTTCAACTATGTCGGCTTTGCCCGTGACATGACGGCCGGCCGCGGCTTCATCGCCCTGGGTGCCGTGCTGCTTGGCGCGCGCCATCCCGTGGGTGCCTTGCTGGCAGCTCTGCTGTTCGGCGCCTTTGAGGGCCTCGCCGTGGTCATGCCAGGCCTGTTTGCCGATGCGCCGGCCGAGCTGATCCGCATGATACCCTTCATCGTCACCATCCTCGCCCTGGTGCTGTTCAGCTACCGCGCCCAACGCGCCCGGCAAATGCGGACCCTGAGCAAGTCATGACCCAGCCCGACGATCTGATCCTCAATGCTGCCGATGAAGTGACAATCCGGCAGCATCTGCTGCTGGTCGCCCTGGGCAAGCGCCCCGCCGACAAGGTCATCGAAGTCGGGCGGCTGCTGGCCGTCCACGCCAACCAATGGCTCGACAATCAGGAGATCGTCATCTCCGGGCGCCGCATCGCTTATGTCGGTCCCATCGGCTCCTATCGCGGCGACGTGGCCGAGCGGGTGAAATATCCCCATCTCTCGGCTGTGCCGGGCTTTGGCGAAGTGCACAAGCACATCGAATCCAGCCATCTCACGCCCGAGTTTGAAGCCGCCATGGTCATTCCGCGCGGCAACACCTGGACCTGCGAGGCCAGCCACGAATTCGGCAATGTCAACGGCAGCCGCAACACCGAGTTCTGGCAGAAGGCCCGTCTGGCCGGTTCCCCGCTCAAGGTCTTCATCCAGCCCGGCTCCGCCGTGCCGCCCAGCGCTTGGGAAGAGAGCGGCGGCTGGTATGGCTATGACGAGCAGAAGGCGTTCCTCGCCAATGATCTCTCTGTCACTGGCCTCGATGAGGTCATGGACTGGCCTTCGGTCTGGGACCCGACCAATCCCGGCTATGCCCGCATGTGGGGCATGATTGGTGCCACCTTTGCCCAACGTGGCGTGGTCGAGGGCCATGGCTCGGGCCTGATCGATCCGCACGACATTTCGGCCTTTGCCGCTGCCGGTCTCAGCTCCGATCATGAAGTCTGGGCGCTTGATGAAGCCTGGGACCGGCTGATGCGCGGCCTGTTCACCGAGCTGCGCCCGTTCTCCTATGATGCCATCATTCCCGGCCTGATCGAACGCGGCCTCAGCGACTGGTCCAACATCGCCTTCACCACCGATGATCGCAGCGCCACTGATACGCTGCGCGATGGCGCCAGCGATTTCAACGTGCGCCATGCCATCCACTTTGGCCTCGCGCCAGAGATCGCCATCCAGTGTGCCACCATCAATCCGGCCCGACACATGCGCATCGACCAGTGGGTGGGCTCGATCACACCCGGCCGCTATGCCGATATTGTGCTGCTCGATGATGTCGCCAGCGTCTCCATTGCCCATGTCTATGCCGATGGCATCCTGTCCTCGGACCGAACCGATTTCACCGGGCCGATGCCGCAGATCGCATGGCCCGATTGGGCCAATCGCACCATGAACATTGGCCGCACCCTGACGGCCGATGACTTTGCCATTGCTGCCGAACCCGGCCGCAACAGGATGACCGCGGCCGTGCTGCGCCCGTTCCACTGGAATGAGGACTTCCTCACTGAGGATCTTCCCGTGGCCGACGGCCAGGTGCAGCGCGACACCGCGCGTATGATCACCAAATGGTCCCTCGTCGATCGCTATCGCGGCGACGGCGCCGTCGCCTCCATGTTCTGGACCGGCTGCGGCCCGGAGGATCCCGACACCGCTCTGGCCAGTTCGGTAGCCCATGACAGCCACAATGTCTGGTGTATCGGCTCCTCTGACAGCGCCATGGCCAAGGCCGTCAATCATCTGCAGTCCATCGATGGCGGCTGGGTCCTGGTGCATCGCGGCGAGATTGTCGCCGAAGTCCGGCTCGAGATTGCCGGCCTGATGACCGCGCGGCCCGCCGAGGCCTTCGACGCTGACATGCAGGCCTTCCTCGCCCGCGCCAATCAGGTCACCTGGATGTACCAGCCGGCAGCGATGAACCGGTGGAAACCGGGCTTCCCCGAATTCCTGATCTTTGCCACGCTCACCTGTTCGCCCTGGCGCTGGGTGCTCGTCGCCCCGTCCGAGCGGGCCCCCAATGGCTTCGTCAACGTCCAGACCGGCGAGACCCATGCCATTGTCTGGTAACCGGACGCCGCGCTGTCGCGGCATCCTGGGCAGCTTCTTTCATGCCCCGACGGCTGGGGCACTGGAGGTGCTGGCCGACACGTTGATCCTGGTCGACGCCACCGGCACCATCACCGATGTTCTGGGTCCCGATGCACCCGAGCGCGCCGCCGCGCTGAGCGATCTGGGTGAGGACCTCACCGTGCTGGCAGCGGGCCAGTTCGGCCTGCCGGGCCTCGTGGACCTGCATGTCCACGCCCCGCAATATCCCCAGCTCGGCATGGCGCTCGATGTGCCGCTCGAAGTCTGGCTGCAGAAATATACCTTTCCGCTCGAGGCGGCCTATGCCGATCTCGATTTCGCCCGCCCGCGCTACCAGACCCTGGTGGATGACCTGCTTGCCGGTGGTACGACCACCGCGCTCTATTTCGCCACCCAGCACCGCCAGGCAACGCAACTGCTGGCCGACATCTGTATTGAGCGAGGCCAACGCGCCCTGGTCGGCAAGGTGGTGATGGACGATCCCGCCGCCTGTCCCGACTTCTACCGCGACGCCACCCCGGCTGCCGCGGTGGCCGATACGCGCGCTGTTATCGAGTACATCCGCAGCCATCCCGACAACGCCGCTGGCCGCGTCCTGCCGGTCATCACCCCACGCTTCATCCCGTCCTGCACCGACGACGCCCTGAGCGGGCTCGGCCAGCTCGCTGCCGAATGCGGCTGCCATGTGCAGACCCATTGTTCCGAGAGCGACTGGGCCCATGGTCATGTGCTCGGCCGCTATGGCCACACCGACGCCGAGGCGCTCGACCGCTTTGGCCTGCTCACCCGCAAGTCGGTGCTGGCACACTCCAACTTCCTGACCGATGCCGATATGGATCGGCTCGTCGCAAGGGGCAGCGCCGTCGCCCATTGCGCGCTCAGCAATGTCTATTTCGCCAATGCGGTCTTTCCGCTGCGCCGCGCCTTGGGCAAGCATCTGCACGTCGGCCTGGGCACCGATATCTCTGGTGGCCCCAGCGGCTCGATGTTCGAAGCCTGCCGCACCACGGTGCAGTCCTCGCGCCTCTTGGAAGATGGTGTCGATCCCACGCTGCCGGCCGACCGACGCGGCACGCCCCATTCGCGTGTCGATCTCGTCACGGCCTTTCACCTCGCCACCGCTGGCGGCGGCGTCGCGCTCGACCTGCCCATCGGCATCCTCGCGCCCGGCTATCGCCTCGACCTGATCGCCATAGACACCCTGGCATCAGAAGGCGGCATCCGCCTCTTCGACGAGACGCGCCCCGAGGCGATCTTCGAGAAGATCATCTATGGAGCGAGCCGCGCCAATGTCGCCGCCGTCTGGGTCGACGGCATCCGCCGCCGCTGAATTCGACGTCTTTGGGCCGTAGCGGCAAGGCTCGGGCCATTCCCGATTAGGAATGGCCCTTTTCGCGGGCGTTTCAGCCTGCCGCCGCTTCGACTTGCTGCGCGTGCTTTGGCGGCTGGATGCGGAACCAGGCGACATAGAGCGCGGGCAGGAACAGCAGCGTCAGCACTGTGCCCACGATGATCCCGCCCATCATGGCATAGGCCATCGGCCCCCAGAAAACCTCGCGGGAAATCGGGATCAGCGCCAGGCTCGCCGCGGCTGCCGTCAGCACAATCGGCCGCATCCGCTGCTCGGTCGCTTCCACCACAGCCCGCCAGGCCTCCATGCCGGTGGAGCGCAAATGCTCGATCTGCACCACCAGGATAACCGAGTTGCGGATTAGGATACCCACCAGGGCCAGCACCCCCAGCAGCGCCACAAAGCCCAGCGGCGCGCCGCTCAGCAGCATGGCCGCCACCACCCCGATCAGCCCCAGCGGCGCCACGGCAAACACCAGGAAAAGCCGCTGAAAACTCTGCAGTTGCAGCATCAGCAGCGTCGCCATGATGACCAGCATCAGCGGCGCAATTGCAAAGATCGGGTCCTGCGATTCCTGGCTCGACTCCACGGCACCACCGATCTCCAGACTGTAGCCGGTGGGGAGTTTTGCCACGAAGTCGTCGACGGCAGGCGCCAGGTCGGCGGCAATGGTCGCAGCCTGGGTATTGTCAGTGATCGCCGCTTTGAGCGTGATGGTGATCAGGCCCGACCGGCGCTTGATCACCGGCTGTTCCAGCTCGTAGCTGAAGGTCGCGACACTGGCCAGCGGCACGGAGCCGCGCGCCGTGGTGATGCTGGTATTGCGCAGCACTTCTATTGAGTTGCGCTCCTGTGCCGTCGCCCGGCCCACCAAATTGACCAGATAGGTCGCATCGCGCACCTGGGTGATCGTCACGCCACCAACAATGCCGTTCAGGGCATAGTTGATATCAGCCGAGGTCACGCCCAGCTGGGCCGCATTGTCCTGCAGCACATTGACCTTGATCACCCGAGCCGGCTCGTTCCAGTCGAAGGTGATATTGCCCAGGTGCCTGTCCTGCGCCATCACGCCGGCGAACTGGTTGGCCAGATTGCGCACCGTCTCGATATCGGGTCCGCTCAGGCGATACTGCACTGGCCGGCCAACCGGCGGGCCGATATCGAGCAGGCGCACAAAGGTGTCTGTGCCTGGAAAGGTCTCGCTGAGCCAGGCCTGCAGGTCCTTGCGCTGCCGGTCACGGGCCTCCAGGTCCTTGGTTACAATGATGACCTGGCCGAAATAGGGGTTCTGCGGCTCGGGGTCAAAGGTCAGCAGGAAACGGCTCGCTCCCTGTCCGACATAGGAGCTCCAATGCTCCACATCCGCATTGCCGACGAGCTTCTCCTGCTCGAACCTGTCCAGTTGCGCCTTGGTGGCGGCAATGGTGCTGTCCTTGGGCAGGGTGAAATCCACCACCAGTTCCACACGGTCCGAACTGGGGAAGAACTGCTGTTCCACTAGCCGCAAGCCGCCAATCGACACGACCAGCGCTGCCACACAGACGCCAATGGTCAGCCAGCGCTGCCGCATGCAGAAATCGAGCACACTGGTGAAGGCGCGGCTGAAGCGGCCGGGGCCATGGGCCTTGTGCGCAATGGTCTTGGGCAGGATCAGCACGCCCAGCAACGGGGTGAAGATGACCGCCACGACCCACGAGACGATCAGCGAAACCGCGATCACCACGAACAGCGTATAGACGAATTCTCCGGCCGAACTATCGTTGAGCCCCACCGGAATATAGCTGGCAACCGTCACCAGCGTACCTGTGAGCATCGGGAAGGCAGTGGATGTGTAGACATGGGTAGCGGCCTTGCGCAACGTGTCGCCGGCCTCAAGCCGCGAGACCATCATCTCCACCGCAATCATGGCGTCGTCGACCAATAGGCCGAGCGCAATGATCAACGCGCCCAGCGAAATGCGCTGCAGCGAAATGCCCAGATACTCCATGATCACGAAGGTGATCGCCAGCACCAGCGGAATGGCCAGGGCCACCACGAAGCCGGCGCGCATGCCCAGGCTGACAAAGCTCACCGCAAGCACGATGGCAACGGCCTCCAGCAGGCTGCGCAGGAAGTGCGAGACCGCATGGTCCACCACCTCCGGCTGGTTGGAAACCTGGTGCACGCCCACACCGACAGGCAGCTCGGCAACGGCTTGGTCGAGCGTCTCTTCCAGCGCCTCGCCAAACTGCAGCAGGTTCGAGTTGGGGATCATGCCGATGGCCAGACTGATGGCCGGCTGTCCGTTGTAGCGGAACATCGGGCTTTGCGGATCGACATAGCCCCGGGTGACAGTCGCCACATCCGAGAGGCGGAAGAAGATGCTGCCGACGCGCAGATTGAGGTTTTCCAGGCTCTGCTCTGAAGTAAAGGCACCACCAACGCGGATTGCCACGCGCTCATCCCCGGCCTGGATCACACCGGACGGAGACACTGAGTTCTGGGCCTGCAACGCACCGACAATGGACTGAACATCCAGGCCGAAGGCCCGCAGCTTCTGGGTGGAGAACTCAAGGTAGATCACCTCGTCCTGCGTACCCACCAGGTCGACACGCCCGACATTGGGCACCTGCAGCACCTTGTCCCGCACCACCTCGACATAGTCGCGCAGCTGCCGGTCAGTCAGCCCGTCAGCGGTAAAGGCGTAGATATTGCCATAGACATCGCCGAAGCGGTCATTGAAGAACGGCCCGGTCACGCCCTGGGGAAAGCTATAGGCGATATCGCCGATCATGTTGCGCACCTGGGTCCAGGCGGCCGTGACCGCGGCCCCGCGCACAGTGTCCTTGAGGTTGACATAGACCACTGAGGTGCCGGCCGTCGTGGTGCTGCTGGTGTAGTCGAGCTCCGCCAGTTCGACCAGCTTGTTCTCGATGCGGTCGGTCACCTGGTTGAGCGTCTCGTCCACCGTCGCGCCGGGCCATTGCGCCGCGATCACCATTGTCTTGACGGTGAAGCTTGGATCTTCTTCGCGACCAAGGTTGAGGTAGGACATCACCCCGGCGACCGACAGGATGATCATGAAGAACCAGACGAGCGACTTGTGGTCGAGCGCCCATTCGGAAAGGTTGAACGTCTTCATCACTTCTGTCCTTCGTCAATCCTGACGGTCTGGCCGTCTTCAAGGCTGTGCACGCCGGCCACCACCACGACATCGCCTACCGACAGGCCGCTGGTAACCTCCACAGTGGTGGCGTCGCGGTCTGCGATCATCACGCTGTGCAAGGACACGGCGTGGCTGTCGGGATCCACAACCCAGGCCGAGGCGGCGCCGTCGCGGTCCACAATGGCGGTGCGCGGCAGCACCAGCTGGTCTGTTTCTGCTTGCGCAAGGCTCGCCGTGATCGTCGACCCCATGGTGAAGCTCACCGATGCGCCATTGAGAGCAATGCGCACTTGAAAACTGCGCGTATTGGCATTGGCTTGTGGCGCGATCTCCCGAACGGTGCCGATCGCCGCAATCGCTGGATCGAGCTGCTTGACGATGTCAAACCGGTCGCCCACCGCGAGCCGGGCGGCAAAGGCCTCAGGCACGAAGATCACGGCTTCGCGTTCTTCGGGCCGCACGACGGTTGCCACCATCTGACCCACGCCTACTGTCTGGCCGGGCTCGACGCCAACGGCGGTAACAACCGCGTCGGTGTCGGCGCGCAGCGTGGTGTAAGCCAGCTGTTCCTGCGCCTTCTCGAGCTGCGCGCGGGCCTGTGCCACAGCGGCTTCGCCCGAGCGGCTCGCCTGCTGGGCCGTTTCATAAACCGTATCGGAAATGGTGCCGCGTTCGAGCAGATCCCCTTGGCGCTGTTCAACGGCAAGCAGGTTGTTCAGTTGCGCCTCCGCAGCCGCCAGATTGGCCTCGGCCGAGCGGATGGTCAGCTGCTGGCTGGTGGAATCGAGCTGAGCGATCTGCTGGCCTGCCGACACCGTGTCGCCGACATCGACGGAGCGCTCGATGACGCGACCAAAAATCTGAAAACTCAGGTCCGTCTGATAGCGCGGCGCAACTTCGCCGGCAAAGCGCACCACCGGCGCCGACTCCAGCGCAAGGACCTTGGCGAGCACGGGACGGATCGGTTCGGGCTTTTCAGCTGCCGGCTGGCAGCCCGCCAGAGCCAGGCTGGCAAGGATCGCCAGTGCAGCGGGGAAGGGGGCTTTCATGGCTCTATTCCTTGAATGCAACGATCTGCTGCGGATAGACTAGGCTCGCGCCGGCCGTGACGATCCGCTCGCCGGGCTCGACGCCGCCGGTGATTACCAGCGATTGGGCATCGAACCTGTCCAATGTCACCAGGCGCAGCGACACAGCGCTGGTGTCGGGTGCTACCACCCACACAGCGGGTTTTCCGTCCGACGACGTCAAGGCCGATGCCGGCAGAACAATTGCTGAAGTGACCTGATACTGCGCCGTGGTGGCAACCACGGAGCCAAGCGTCATCTCAGAAGGCGGCGATGCCATCTTGAGTTTGACCTTTACGGAGCCGGTGGCCTTGTCAATCGTCGGGGCGATCTCGTTCAGCACGGCGGCAGCGGTAATCTCCGGCCGCTCGAACAGGCGCACGGCAAAGGTCTGAGCCGCAAAGCGCTCGGTCAGCACGCCTTCGTCGACATCGAACACCGCCTCACGGGCACCGTCATTGGCGACGGTGAAAGCATATTGCCCTGGCTGGACAACCTGGCTCGGCTCGACCTTGAGCGCCGTGACTGTTCCATCGGCAAAGGCCCTGAGTTCCGTGTGGCCAAGCGCTTCTTCGGCACCGTCCAGCGCGGCCTGGGCGCTGTCGACAGCGCTGCTGCTGGTCGCCAGGATTTCGACAGCGCGGTCATAGGCGCTGCGGGCAACCAGCCCCTGACTCAGCAGGCTCTTCTGGCGCTCAAGATCAGCTGTTGACTGCTTGAACTGGGATTGCGCGGCCAGCAGCTGTGCTTGCGCGGCGTCGCGATCGGCGGTCTGCTCGGCCGAGCCTACCCGGGCCAGCACCTGGCCGGCGCTGACGTGGTCGCCGACATCGACGAGCCGTTCCGCCACCTGGCCGCCGATCTGGAACGCCAGATCGGCAGAGAACTCCGCCTGGACTTCGCCAGTAAGCGCCGTCTCGGTCGAATAGTCGGCCTTGGACGCCACAATGGTTTCGACCATGATAGCGCCGCGTTTCTCGGCCTCGGGCGGCGCCTGGCACGCCGAAAGTCCAACGGCAGCCGCGAGCACCACAAGGGTTGCGGCCAGACGAGCGGCGCGCCTGGGAGCCTGCGAAGTGGGTTTGACGAGCAAATGTGTGACCAAGCTGGCTCTCCATCGATGTGCCGCCGATCTAATATTGACTAACTGATTAGTCAATGAAAATATGCTGAGCAGAACGCCGCGCTCCGTGGCACCCCAAGAAAAGGGCATACCGAGGATGACGAAAGGTTCCCGCGCTGCGGCAAAGCAGGCGCGACCACGCGAAATTCTGGAAGCAGCGTTTGAGGAGTTTTCCTTGCGCGGCTACGCCGCCACGCGACTGGATGACATTGCCGCCCGTGTCGGCGTCACCAAGGGCACGATCTACGTCTATTTCGACAACAAGGAAACGCTGTTCGAGACAATGGTGGTCGAGCTGTCCACGCCCGAACACGATACCCGGCCCTATCTGGCTGCGCTCGACCAATCGGCCGGCGCCGCGCTGGAGCAACTGCTGCACACCGTCTACACCGAGACGCTTGCAGACCGCTATTCGCGGGAAATCCTGCGCCTGCTGATCGCCGAGAAGAACACCTTCCAAAGCCTGTCGCGGCGCTTCAAGGACAATTTTGCCGGACCGGTGTTTGACGCCCTGCAGCAGATTCTGATGGCCGGCAGCCAATCTGGCGAGTTCGGCCCGCATGCCGCCAGCATAGATCCCTTTTTCATCCTCAGCCCATTCCTGGGTTATTTGGTTCTGGATCTCGTCCTGCCCGAAGACAGCCCTGACGCAGGCGGGTTTCTCGCCAGCCATATCGAGATGGTCAAGCGGCTGGTGGCGTCCGGGGCGGCGCCATAGCCAGCCGCCTGTCCTGGGCTATCAGTCCAGCGGTGACACCGCGGCCAGCATGGTGCCGGTCGCCTGGCGGCGCAGGTGCCAGGCAAAGGCTTCTTCCAGCAGATGTGGCGTGTGCCCGCCCCGGGCCGTGGCGCGATCCAGATAGTCCTCCAATTGCGGGCGATAGCTGGGATGGACGCAATTGGCGATGATCTGCTCGGCCCGCTCGCGCGGCGCCAGCTCGCGCAGATCGGCCAGACCCTGTTCGGTCACGATGATATCGACGTCATGTTCGGTGTGGTCGACATGGGACACCATTGGCACCACGGACGAAATGGCGCCGTCCTTGGCGAGCGACTTGGTCACAAAGATCGACAGATACGCATTGCGGGCGAAATCGCCTGAGCCGCCGATGCCGTTGACCATCTGCGTGCCGTTGACATGGGTGGAGTTCACATTGCCGTAGATATCGACCTCCAGCGCCGTGTTGATGGCGATGATGCCCAGCCGACGGATCACTTCGGGATGATTGCTGATCTCTTGTGGCCGCAGCACCAGCCGGTCCTTATAGGCGGCCAGATTGCCGAACACCCGCTGCGCATAGTCGGCGCTCAGCGTGATCGACGAGCCGGATGCGAACAGCAGCTTGCCCGAGTCGAGTAGGTCGAACGTGCTGTCCTGCAAAACTTCGCTATACATGCGCAGGTGGTGGAACGGTCCATTGCGCAGGCCTGCTAGAACACCATTGGCGATATTGCCAATACCGGCCTGCAGCGGATTGAGGCTGAGATCGAGGCGCCCCATCGAGACTTCGTGCTCGAAGAAGCGGGTGAGATGATCGGCAATGGCCGCCGTGCCGGCCTCGGGCGCGTCCAGCATCGCCGGGCTGTCGGCCTGTTGCGTGATCACGATGGCGACGATCTTGTCGGGGTCAATCGGCACATAGGCGTGGCCGACGCGGCTGTCGCAGGCCACCACCGGAATGGGCTCGCGCGCCGGGCGCCGCGTGGGAATATAGATGTCATGCAGGCCCTCCAGCGCCGCCGGCTGGCCCAGGTTGATCTCGACGATCAGCTTCTTGGCGAGAATGGCAAAGCTGGCCGAATTGCCCACCGAGGTTGTCGGCACGATGCCGCCGTCTTCGGTGATCGCGGCGGCCTCAACGATGGCGATATCCATCGGCCCCAATTGTCCCGAGCGCAGGTGTTCCACGGTCTCGGACAGGTGCTGGTCGATGAACATGACCTCGCCGCGGTTGATGGCGGCCCGCAGCGTGGGATCAGACTGGAACGGCATGCGCCGGGCCAGCACATGGGCCTCGGTCAGCACGCGGTCGACGTCCTTGCCTAGCGAGGCGCCGGTGACCAGCGTGATCTGGAACGGATCAGTCTGCGCCCGCTTGGCCATGGCCAAGGGCACCGCCTTGGCGTCACCGGCCCGCGTGAACCCGCTCATGCCGACCACCATGCCGTCCTTGACCAGGCTCGCGGCTTGCTCGGCCGAGACAATACGATCGAGCAGGGATGACATTCGAATACGCGTGGCTGGCACTTTACTCTCCGCATCTAGTAGGCACGCCACCTATGCGGTCAGTGTCCACCCGGCGCGTTGATCCAGGTCAACACCCTGATGGACATCTGCTTTTGCCATCAGTGGAAGAAGGGCGGCGGCAGGCGTTTTTCGCCGGCTTCAATGCGGATCGGCAGCACATTCTGCGGCGGCGGCAGCGGGCATACGGCATGGTCAGTAAAGGCGCAGGGCGGATTGATGGCCTTGTTGAAGTCGAGCACGATCGTGCTCTGGCCGACCTCTTCGCCATAGAGAAAACGCGACGCCGGATAGGTGTCATCGCGCGAGGTCAGGTCGCGCAGCACGAATTGCGGCGATTCCGCCGTGCCATGGGTGGGCAGCAACTCGTAGCGTGTACCGTTGTGGGTGAAGACCGCCTTGTGCGTCACCTGCACATCGGTGGGAATGGACTTGGTGGTGTCCACGGTCAGGCCCTGCGGCGCATCCAGCGCAATCCATTCGGCGGTAATGTGCCACGCGGGATCGAGCGGGAAGGCGTCGATATCGGCCAGTGTCGCGGGCACCGGCGAGGCCGTGTCCCGCACGCGCAGGGCGTTCTCGCCATTGAGCGTCGTCACTTCGAGCAGCAGTGACCCAGACTCGAACCGCGGCGGCTTGGCCTTGTCGAGCTTGAGCTGGATCGGCGCGCCACCGTTGGCGGGCGTATAGAGCACGCCCTTGTCATCCTGCGTCAGCGAACCGACATGGGCCGGGCCGGCCGAGAGCACGATGTCATTGTCTGCAGCACTGCCAACCGTAACCGTGCCGTCTTCCAGCCAGAACCGCCCGATGATGTTGAGCCAGCCATCGGCCGCTTTGAGATTGGCCAGGCGCTTGGCCTTCCACTGGGCAAATTGCTCGGAATAGCTGCTGGGCACGGTCATCACGATAGTCCTTCTGGCATGCGGGGGACGCTGGCGAGCAGCGCCTGCGTATAGGGGTGTTTGGGCCGCGCGAGCACATCGCGCGTCCGACCGGATTCGACGATGCGCCCGCGTTCGAGCACGACAATGTCGCGGCACGCCGCGGCCACGACGCCCAGGTCGTGCGAGACGAACACCAGCGTCATGTCCTTGGACAGTGCCTGGAGCAGGGCAACGATGCGGACCCGCGTCGTGAGATCGAGCGCGCTCACCGCCTCATCGGCCAGCAGCACCTGTGGGCGGGCCACAATGGCGCGGGCGATGGCGATGCGCTGGCGCTGGCCGCCAGAGAACTGGTGCGGATAGCGGCGCAGGCTGGTGGCATCAAGGCCCACGGCGTCCAGCGCCCCGGCGACGAGGGCCACATGATCGCCGGCAATCCGCAGCGACCGCAGCGGCTCGGCAATGATGTCGAATACTGACTGGCGCGGATCGAGCGAGGAATAGGGATCCTGAAAGACGGCCTGCACCTGGCGGCGATAGCCGCGCATGAAGCTGCTGTCACGCGTATCGATGGCGGCGCCATTGAGCGCTATCGTGCCGGCATCGGGCCGCGTCAGACCCAGCAACAGGCGCAACAGTGTGGTTTTGCCTGAGCCGGATTCGCCAACGATGCCAAGGCTGGCGCCGGCCTCGACCGCAAAGGACACCTGCTGCAGCACCGGCTTGCCGCGCCCATAGCTGAAGTCCACGCCATTGACGTCGAGCAGGCTCATGCCACGCCCTCCAGTGCGCGGTCAAAGCTGCGCGCGGCAGCCACCAGCGAGCGGGTATAGTCATGCCTGGGGGCGGAAAACACCTCGGCGACAGGGCCGGTCTCGACCACCACGCCATGCTGCATCACCACCACGCGGTCGACCACGCGCGCCACCACTGGCAGGTCATGGCTGATGAACAATAGGGCCATGCCATTGTCGGCAACCAGCTTGGCCAGCAGGCGCAGGATCTCGGCCTGGGTAGTCACGTCTAGTGCGGTTGTCGGTTCGTCAGCGATGAGCAATTGCGGGCGGCAGGCCAGTGCCATGGCGATAGCGACCCGCTGGCGCTGGCCACCGGAGAGTTCATGCGGATAGCGCCGAGATCGGGTCGCCGGGTCGGGCAGGGCCACCTGCGTCAGCAGCGTCTGCACCTTGGCGTCCAGCTCGGCTCGGCTGGGCCCCCGACCATCGCGCCGCAGGCGGCGGCGCAGCGGTTCGGCAATCTGGCGGCCAACCGGCAGCAGCGGATCAAGTGCCGTCAGCGGCTCCTGAAACACAGTGGCGGTCACGGTGCCGCGCAAAGGCATCAGCGTGCGATCCTGCGCGCCAATCACCTGCTGGCCGGCCAACTGCACGGAGCCGCTGGCGGTCAGTCCCGGAGCGAGGAGGCCAATGGCGGCGAGGGCCGTCAGCGACTTGCCCGAACCCGATTCCCCGATCAACCCGACGCGTTCGCCGGGCGCGATCGACAGGGACACATTGTCCAGCAAAGTCCTGTTGCCGGCCTGGACCGAGAGGTTGCCGATGTCGACCAGGTTGCTCATCGCCGCGCACTCCGTGTCGGGTCGGCAAAGTCTCTAAGGCCATCGGCGAGCAGATTGATGCCGACCACCAGGATCACCAGCGCCAGGCCCGGGGCAAACGCCCCGATGGGCGCGGTATAGACCGTGCCCTGCGCCTCCTGCAGCAGATGCCCCCAGGAGGCATTGGGCGGCGGCGCGCCCAGGCCCAGATAGGACAAGGAGGCCTCGGCAATGGCCGCAAGACCGAACTGCAGGGCGAAATTGACCGCCAGGGTGGGCCAGATATTGGGCAGCACATGGGTGACGACAATGCCGGGCCAGGAGGTGCCCGACGTCCGGGCGGCGGTGATATAGTCGAGCAGCAGCACGCGCTTGGCCAGGATGCGGGTCAGCCGCGCCACAATGGCCGATAAGGCGAGGCCGATGGCGAGGATGGCGGTGAAGAGGCTGGCTTCATCGCTCGCTGCCACCACCAGCATGGCGATCAGCAAGGTGGGGAAGGCAATCAGGATATCGAGCGTCGCCGCCAGGGCATCGTCCAGCCAGCGGCTGGCAAAGGCCGCCAGTATGCCCAGCGAAACGCCAATGGCGCCACCAATGGCCACCGCACCGGCGCCCACCACAAGAGCGATCTGCGAGCCCAGCATGATCTGGGTGAAGAAATCGCGGCCCAGCCGATCTGTGCCCGCCCAATGCGCCCAACTGGGCGCTTCAAGCCGCCCGCCGGTCATGCCCAGCGGATCATAGGGCGTCCACACCACGGTCAGCAGCGCGATGAAAACATGCAGGCCCACCAGCACCACGCCGACCCACAAGGTCAGCGATGGTCTGGACCGGCCAGTGTCTTCAGTGAGCTCGATGGCACTCATGCTGCACCCCGAGCGCGCTCACGCAGGCGCGGATCGACCAGGCGCTGTAGCAGGTCTGCGGCAAAGCCGATCAGCAGCACCAGCAGCGTCGAGACGATCAGCACGCCCTGCAGATTGGGGTAGTCGCGCTGCTGGATGGCCAGCAGCAGCATCGAGCCCAGGCCGGGCAGGGTGAAGACGCGTTCGACCACCACGGCCCCCAGGAAAGTGCTGGCCAGCTCGATCCCCAGCACCGAGATGATCGGCACTGAACCGTTGCGAATGCCATGTTTTACAAGGGCTTCGGTAAAGCCCGAACCCAGGGCACGGGCGGTGCGAATATAGTCGCTGTCAATGACGTCGAGCGTCGCGGCGCGGACATAACGCAACAGCGACGCGGCGATAACCAGGGCGACGGTGAGCACTGGCAACACCATGCCCACGGCGGCTTCGCCCGGATTGTCCCAGCCGCGCAACGGGAAGCCGCCCGAGGGCAGCAGGCGCAGATTGATGGCAAAGACGGTGACCAGCAGGATCCCTAGCCAGAACACGGGGATGGCAATTCCCAACTGGGAGACGACCGAGATCAGCCAGCCATACCAGGTCTGGGACTTGACCGCAGCGACCACGCCCAGCGGGATGGCGATGACCAGCGCCAGCAAAAAGCCCAGCAGGGTCAATGGGATGGTGACGGCCATCCGATTGCCGATCTCGCCCAAAACGGAGGCCCGGCTGACAAAGGATGTGCCAAGGTCAAAGCGCACGAGGGTGTCGAGATAGTGCAAGAATTGGCTCGCCAGCGGCTGGTCGGAACCGAGCTGGGCCCGGGCCGCGGCGATCTGTTCGGGGGTCGCGCCGACACCCAACAGGGCATTGGCCGGATCGCCGGGCAGCAGGCGCAGCAGGACAAACAGCACCATCGCCGCAATCAGCAGCGACAGCAGCAGGATAACGAGCCGGCGCAGGGTGTAAGCGAGAATGGGAAGACCCTCGTTTGGCAACGTCGCACTGGCTTACAGCACGACGCAATTGGGGTCACCCGCCATTCGAATGCGAGTGACCCATTCTAGCAAAGCGTCAACATAAGGCTGACGTTTAATTTGCCTTTTCGATGTCGTAGGCGAAGAACTGCGCGTTCAGCCCATTGACCGGGTAGCCGGTGACATTGGCGGCCGACACCACGATCTGCGGATAGAGGTAGAGCCAGTTGCTGGCGGCATCCTCGGCGATGATCGTATTGGCTTCCTTGAGCTTGGCCGTCTGGTCATCGACCGTAGCGGCGGCTTCGGAGTCGGCGATCAGCTTGACGACGTCAGGGTTGTTGTAGCCCCAGTAGAAATCCGGATTGCCGTAGAACACGATGTCGCGGTGATTGACGTGTTCCTGCAGCGTCGCCTGGAAATCATGCGCCTGGTAGATCTTGGTGTACCACTCGTTGGCGGTGATGACGTTGATGTTCACCTTGACGCCGATCTTGGAATATTCGCTCTGCAGGAACTGCGCGACGATCGGATGCGGATCGTAGTCGGGAGTATCGAGGGTGAACTCGAAGCCGTCGGGATAGCCGGCCTCGGCCAGCAGGGCCTTGGCGCTTTCGACGTCATAGGCATCAACGCCGGTGAGGTCGACATACCACGGATCGGTCGGCGGCACGAAGGAGCCGATCAGCGTGCCGTAGTCACCCCAGATGGAGTTGAGCAGCTTGGCCTTGTCAACGGCGCGGGCCAGGGCCTTGCGCACCTTGACGTTGTCGAAGGGAGCCACGCGGTCGTTATAGGCCAGCAGTTCCTTGGTGGTGGAGGCGCCTTCGGTGACCGTGAAGGCCGGGTTGCCGGCGAACTGCGCCAGCGAATCCGGGCTCTGCACTGAGGTGATGATATCGACCGCATTGGTCAGCAGCGCATTGTTGAGCGCGGTCGCGTCGGTGAAATACTGGAACAGCACTTCGCCATTGGTCGGGGCATCGCCCCAATAGCCATCAAAGCGGCTGAGCGACAGGGCTGAACCGCGGCGCCATTCGGCCAGCTTATAGGGGCCGGTGCCGTCTTCGGTGCCGGTGATGTCGGTGGCCGCGTCGTTGACGATCCACACATAGCTCAGATTGTAGGGCAGCGAGATCGAGCGGCTCGAGAGCGTGATCACCACGGTCTTGTCATCAGGGGTCTCGATGCCGGTGATGGTCGAGAGGCTCTTCTTGCGCGAGCTTTTGGAGGTTTCCGCCGTGACGCGCTCGATGGAGTACTTGACGTCGGCGGCGGTCAGCGGCTCGCCGGAGTGGAAGGTGACGCCATCGCGCAGGGTGAAGGTATAGGTCAGGCCATCGTCGCTGACTTTGTAGTCGGCAGCCAGTACGGGCTCGACCGAACCGGTGTCGGTGAGCTGGAACAGCGCCTCATAGACATTGCCGTTGAAGGCCTCGTTGATGCCCTGGCCTGCGCCGGCCGTGTTGTCTAGGTTCTGCGGCTCATAGAGCGAGCCAATACGAATGGTGGCGTCCTTGTCATAGCTCTGGGCCATGGCAGCGCCGGCGGAAACGCTGGCCAGCAGGGCTGCGGTCAGCAGCGCGCGACCAAGGCGGACGGCGACCGAACGGGACGGGAAGGTGGACATCGGAATGCTCCTGTTTGCATCTGGCGCGCCAGCCCTCGGGGCCGAGCCATTCGCCTTGCTCCATCAATAGACCATCCGCGCAAACGCGCTTAGTCGACTTGGTAGACAATTCTTGCGCCGGGCGTCACCGCCCGGAAACAGTCTTCGCTTGCCGGCACCTTGCACGAAAAGGCGATCCAAACATCTGAAATATAGCGTTTTTTCAGTAAAAATTCTTTACTAACGCGCTGGCGCTCCGCCGAGTTCCGGCCGCGCCACCAAGCCAGTGTCTGCCAAAAGGACGCATGGACAGTGCTTGCAAGCCGGGCCGAGCAGCCCCACCTTAGCATCAGCTGGCGCAGCGACCATATCATGGCTGCCTGGGCCTGGGGAGACAAGGGTATCTGACATGAGCGAGCATAGTCACGTGGTCTGCACGGCCTGCGGGGCCATCAATCGGCTGGCCTCGGGCCATGATGCCAGCGCCGGCAAATGCGGCAAATGCGGTGTGGCGCTGTTTAGCGGCCAGCCCACCGACGTCACGGCAGCCCAGTTCGACCGTCAGGTCGGCAAGTCCGACATTCCGGTGCTGGTCGATGTCTGGGCCCCGTGGTGCGGACCATGCCGGGTGATGGGGCCGCAATTCGCTGCGGCCGCCGAACAGGCCGAGCCCGCCATGCGTTTCATCAAGCTCAATTCCGACGCGGCCCCGGACCTCTCGACCCGGCTGGGCATTCGCAGCATTCCCACCATGCTGCTGTTTGAAGGTGGACGCGAAGTGGCCCGTGTCTCGGGCGCCATGTCGTCCAGCGACATTCTGCGCTGGGCCGAGAACGCGCGCCGCGGCCAGGCATAGTCCTCAGGCAGCGGTAGCCGGAACCTTACGGAACAGCCGGTGGAAATTGGCCGAACTGGTAGCGCCCAGCTCGGCCAGCGACACCTTGCGCAGATCCGCCAGAAGCGCGGCCACCTCGAGCAGACGAATGGGCTCGTTGCGCTGATCCTGATCAGGGGCAGGGGCCAGCGACGGGGAGTCGGTTTCGAGCAGGATACGATCTGCCGGCGCCGAGGCGGCAATCTCGCGCATGACCTGGTTGTCCGGGTAGGTCAGCAAACCGCCAAAGCCCAAATAGCCGCCCAGGCTCAGGGCGGTTTCCGCCAGACCCGGTCCACCGGAGAACGCATGCACCACAAAGGGGAAGGCGCCCTTGCTGGTGCCCTCGCGCAGCATCTGCGCCATGGCCTCATCCTGGCGCACCGAGTGAATGACCAGGGGCAGCTGCGTCGCCCGCGCCGCGTCGATATGCGCACGGAACACGGCGAGCTGCGCCTCCCAGGATGCATTACCAAAGAAGGTGTCGAGCCCGGCTTCCCCAATGCCCACCACCTTGGGATGGTTGGTATGGGCGATGATCTCATCGGCGGTGACGTCGTGCTCCTCGTCAGCATGGTGCGGCAGCGTGCCGACGGTGCAATAGACGTCGGCATGGGCCTCGGCGACGGCCAGCACCCGGGCAAAATCGCGCACCCGGATGCCGATGGACAAGAATCGGTCGATGCCGGCGGCCTGCGCACGGGCAATGACGGCCGCGCGGTCATGAGATAACTCGTCAAAGTCGAGATGCAAATGGCTGTCGATGAACATCATTAAACCCGTTGGGCAAATACACCGGGCCGCCTGCGCCGCCCACGGCGTTGACACCTAGCATGCCCGCCCGATCATGGCAGGTGCGGCAGGCTCATGGCTCGCCTGCAGGCGGAGCTAGTTGCCGGAGGACGGCGAAGCGCTCCAGTCCAGACAAACCTCAAAGCCATCGGTTTGGCCCGCAATGGGCGACGCCAGCTGCATGCGCCCGCCCGACTGCTGCACGATGGCTTCGACGATGGCGAGGCCCAGCCCCGTGCCACTGGCCCGGCTGTTGCCACGGGCAAAGCGCGTCCCCAAATGGGCCAGCACCTCGGGCGACACTGCGGGGCCCTGGTTGCGCACCACGATCCGCGGGCCGGCTTCGGCGCTGACCTCGATCAGCCCATCGCTCTGGCCATGGATCAGGCCGTTCTGCACCAGGTTGCGCAGGGCAATGGCAAAGGCATCGGGATTGATGCGCGCCGTGAGCGCGACCCCTGGCGCGACGCTGAGCTGCACGCGCCCGGCGGTCGCCTGGGCATGCTCAAAATCACGCACCACCAGATCGAGAATCGGGCGCAGCGCCACGGGCTGTTCGGATCGGGCAAAGCCCGCTTCGAGCCGCGCCAGCTGCAGCAGTTTTTCCGACAGGACGGAGAGATGCCGCAAAGCGCGCTCGACCTCCTGCACGCGCGGCTTGGCCGGATGCTCGCCCAGATCGAGCGCCAGCCGCTGCGTCTGCGCCAGCGCGCCGGCAATCGGCGTGCGCAGCTCATGCGCGCTATTGGCGGCAAAGCTGCGTTCGGCGTCCATGGCCGCCTTGAGCCGGTCGAGCAGGGCCGTGACTTCGCCAGCAATGGGCGCCAGCTCGGCCGGCTGGCCGGCTGCATCGAGCGGCGCCAGATTGCCGCTGTCACGCAGGGCAATGTCGCGCGAAAAGCTCGTGATTGGCTGCATGCCCAGCCGAACCACGGCCCAGATGCCCACACCCAGCAGCGGGATCAGCGCAACCAGAGGCCAGAATAGCGTGCCAGCGGCGTCAACCAGGGCATCCTGTCGATGGTCCGACATTTCAAGCACCACAATGCTTAGACCACTACGCTTGTCGCTGATCGAAAAGGCGCGGCGCCCGTCCACTTCCATATAGCCGGTGGCAGTGGGGAGGGTGGTGACATTGTCCGGCGCATCCTCGGCCCGCAGCAGAATATTGCCCGCGCCGTCATGCACGAAATAGGTGAAGGCGTTGTCGTCCGCCTCGCCCATGCCCTGCACGGGTCCGTGCCGCTCGCCGGGCTCCCGCAGATCATGCAGGGCCAGCGGCAGCAGGCGATAGGCGCTCTGGCTCAGGCTCTCGTCAAAGGCTTCCTGCAATTCATGCTGCAGCACGGCCGTCGAGACCGCGGCAGCACCCAGCCAGAACACGCCGGTGACCAGGGTCAGCAGCAGCGCCAGGCGCAGCGCAATAGACCAGGGGCGCCTCATGCCTGCACCTGATAGCCCAGGCCGCGCAGCGTGGTGACGAAGTCCTTGCCCAACTTCTTGCGCAATCGGCTGACATAGACTTCCACGGCATTGCTCTCAATCTCAGCCCCGAAGGCATAAAGCGAATCCTCGATCTCGGGCTTGGTGACAATGGCGCCGCGCCGGCTGATCAGCCGCTCCAGCACCGCCCATTCCCGCGCCGTCAGCGTGACGGGCTTGCCATCGACCACAACCTGCCGGGTGGCAGTGTTGACACTGACGCCGCCGATGCTGACCACGGGGGCCGGGCTGCCGCCATAGCGCCGGGCCACGGCGGCGAGGCGCGCACTCATTTCGCTGAGGTCATAGGGCTTGACCAGATAGTCGTCGGCGCCGGCATTGAGGCCCTCGATACGCACGGCGATCTGGTCCTGCGCGGTGCTGATGATCACCGGCACATCATTGCCCTTGGCCCTGAGGCGCCGCAACAGATCAAGGCCCCGCCCGTCGGGCAGGTTGAGGTCGAGCAAGACCAGTTGATAGCCGACGCTGTCGAGCGCGGCGCCGGCATCATCGAGCCGCTGCATCCAGTCCACGCCATGGCCTTCGGCGGCGATGTGGTCGCGAATGGCCGCGCCCAGCACGTGGTCGTCTTCGATCAGCAGAATACGCACGGATGGCTCTCCCCCGAACAAACACTAATAGCCCAAGCTGACGCCAGGCTGAAGCACACAGCGCAAACGCTTCAGGCTGGCGTCAGCCTGCCGTGGGAGAACCAGTCAACTCAACGCAGGGGATCAATGCCATGCTCAAGAAAATCACCGCCGTGCTGCTGCTGGCGACCGCCTTCTCGGCCCCAGGCCTCGCCTATGCCAAGGACGCGACCCTCGCCATTCAGATGACTGGCTACCAGGGCCCGCCGGCCTATCTGGCCGTTTATCTCACCAAGCCGGATGGCAGCTATGATTCCACGCTCTGGGTCGCCGGTGGAAAGAGCAAATACTACCGCCATCTGCGCGGCTGGATCCGCGGTGTGTCCAACAGCAATGAACGCCTCGACAGCATCACCGGCGCCAGCGTCGGCAGCGGCCGCAGCATGGAAGTGGGCATCAGCATCGCCGACGCCCTGATCGATGCCGGCTATTCCATCCATGTCGACACGGCCGTCGAGCACGGCGCCGAGAATGTCGATGACGTGGTGCTGCCCCTGACCCAGGCCATTTCGGGCACGGTTGTGGCCGGCAATGGCTACATCTCGGCCATGGCCGTCACGTTCTGATTGCGAGGCCTATTATGTTGCGTCGTCTTCATTCGCTGCCCGGTCTGATTGCCGGCCTGATCGTTGCCTTCATGGCGGTGAGTGGCGTGGTCTTGTCACTGCAGCCAGTGCTCGACCATGCAACGTCAGCGCAGGCTGGTAGCATGAGTGTTGCGGCGCTGGCCCAGACGGTGTCGGACGCGCTGCCGGGCGTCACTCGCATTGCCCATGCCGCTTCCGGCGCCATCACAGCCTATTATGACGCCGGGGCAGGCGAGGTGGCTGCCAGCATCGATCCGGCCACCGGCAAGGTGTTGGGGGCCGCAACGCCGTCTCCCGTCTTTGCCTTCTTCACCGAGCTGCACCGCTCGCTGTTCCTGGACATGAACGGCCGCCTGGCCTCGGGCCTGGGTGCGCTAGCCATCGTCGTGCTGGCCGCCAGCGGCCTGTTTCTGCTGGCCAATCGGCTGGGCGGGTGGCGCAAGCTGTTCACAACCGCCAAGGGCACGCTGTCGCAGCGCCTGCATGTCGAACTGGCGCGGCTGGCCGTCGTTGGCCTATTGGTCAGCGGCTTCACGGGCCTTGTGATGTCGCTCAATAGTTTCGGCCTGCTGCCGGGTACCGATGCGCCGCTGGTCGCCTTTCCGACCAGTGTCGATGGCGGCACGCCGGCGCCGGTCGCTGCGCTGACGGCCCTGCAGGGCCTGAGCCTGACGGAGCTGCGCGAGATCAACTTTCCCTATGCCGGTGATGCCAGCGATGTCTTTACCGTCATCACCGCCAGCGGCCAGGGCTATATCGATCAGGCCACGGGCGCCTGGCTGAGCTTTGTCCCCAATGGGCTGGGGCAGACCATCTACGAGACCATCTATATGCTGCACACCGGCCAGGGCCTGTGGTGGTTCGGCGCGCTGCTGGGCCTTGCCTCGCTGAGCGTGCCCGTTCTGGCAGCAACCGGCACACTGATCTGGTGGCTGCGTCGGCGCAACCAGCCGCGCTTGGTCGGCACGGTTGCCGCCCGCCAAGCCGACACCGTTATCCTCGTGGGCAGCGAGGGCAATTCCACCTGGGGCTTCGCCGCCACGCTGCAGGCGGCGCTGACGGCGGCCGGACACAAGGTTCATGCTGCGCCCATGAATGGCCTCGCCACCAGCTATCCCGCCGCGCGGCAGATCCTGGTGCTGACGGCCACCTATGGCGACGGCACCGCCCCGGCATCGGCCAAGGCCTTCCTGTCGCGACTGGCGCAGTTCGCTCCGCTGCCGGGCCAGCGTTTTGCCGTGCTCGGCTTCGGCGACCGCAGCTTTGCCCATTTCTGCCGCTTTGCCGAGGACACCGACCAGGCGCTGCGTCTCAAGGGGCTCGAGCCGCTGCTGGCCTATGACAGCATCGACCGCCAGTCGGCGCAGAGCTTTGCGCAGTGGGGCAATGGTCTGGGCGCTGCACTGGGCCACGAGCTGGCGCTGGCCCATGTGCCGGTGCTGCCCGCAACGCGCGAACTGACGCTGCTGGAGCGGACGGACTTCGGCACCGAGGTGCAGGCCCCGACGGCCGTGCTGCGCTTCGCCCTGCCGACCGACAAGGCCTCGCTGCTCGATCGCTTGCTCGGCAGGGGCCAGGCGCTGCGCTTCGAGCCGGGCGATCTGGTCGGCATCGTGCCGCCCGGCGACAGCGTGCCGCGCTATTATTCCCTGGCCTCGTCATCGCGTGACGATGTGCTCGAGATCTGCGTGCGCAAGGTGGCCGGCGGCGTCTGCTCGGAGTTCCTGCACGGGCTGGAGCCCGGCCAGGCGGTCAGCGCCTTCATCAAGCGCAATCCCGATTTCCGGCCGCAGTCCGGCAAGGCGCCGGTGATCCTGATCGGCGCGGGAGCCGGCATCGGGCCGCTGGCCGGCTTCGTCCAGGCCAATCGCCGTCACCAGCCCTATTACCTCTATTTCGGTGGCCGCGACCCGGCGTCGGACTTTCTCTATGCGCCGCTGCTGCGCGCGGCCCTCGTCGATCACCGGCTGGCCGGGCTGGCCACGGCCTTCTCCCGCGTCGTCGGCGGCCGCTATGTGCAGGACCGGGTACGGGAGGACGCCGAAGGCATCCGCAAGCTGGTGGCCAATGGCGCCCAGATCATGGTCTGCGGCGGCCAGCAGATGGCTCAGGGCGTGCGCGAAAGCATTGAGTTCTGCCTGGCCCCGCTCGGCGAATCCGTCAGCAGTCTGCGCGCCAAGGGACGCTATCTCGAAGATGTCTACTGAGTTCGAGCGTTTCGCCCTCAATGGGCCCACCATGGGCACGCGCTGGTCAGCGGTATTTCATGCCACAGAGGCCCCTGATGCCAGCTTGACCACGGCGCTGCAGGCCGCGGTCGACGCGGTCGACAGCTCCATGTCCACCTGGAAGCCTGACAGCGAACTCATGCAGCTCAATCAAACGCCGCCGGGCGCCTGGATGTCGGCCTCGCCACAGCTCTGTGCCATCTTGGCGCTGAGCCTGCAGATCGGCCAGGCGTCGCAAGGCGCTTTCGATATCGGCGTGGGCGCCGCGGTCAATGCCTGGGGCTTTGGCCCGGCCCGACCGGCACCCGATAGCCGGGTCATCGCTGCGCTGACCGGACCGCAGACCGCGCTGGCCACGCTCGAGGTCGACGTCGCGGGCGGGCGTCTGCGGCGTCTCCAAGATGTGCAGCTTGACCTCTGCGGCATTGCCAAGGGCCATGGCGTCGACTGCCTGGCCGACGTGCTGCTGGCAGAGGGTATTGAGAACTTTGTGGTCAGCATCGATGGCGAGGTGCGCGCGCGTGGCACACGCCCCGACGGCAGCGGTTGGGTGGTGGGGCTGGAACGCCCCGAACGCGATAAGCGCATCCTCGCCCGCACGATTGCCGTCAGCGATCTGGCCATGGCCACGTCCGGCGACTACCGCCATTTCCGCAGCCATGGCTATGCCGTGGTGTCCCACACCATCGATCCGCGCAGCGGCGCGCCGCTGCAGGGAAGTGTCTGCGCGGTCACCGTGACGGCAGAGCACTGCGCTATTGCCGACGCCTGGGCCACCGCCCTGATGGTGCTCGGCGAAACGGCAGGGCCGGCCATGGCCGATCAGCTTGGCCTTGATGCCCTCTTTACCCTGCGCCGTCCGGACGGCTTCCACGACATCGGGGTTGGCGCCTTTGCCGCCCTGTCCAACCCATCAATCGGAGGAAACTGACATGAGCCCAACCAAGACCGGCGGCTATGCGCCGCTGCAGATCGGCCTGCACTGGCTGATTGCCGCCCTTGTGCTGTTCCAGCTCGTTTTTGGCGAGAGCATGGTGGAGGCCACCGAAGCGGCCGAGGAAGGCGAGGCCATTAGTGGTGCCGACGGCGTGCTGGCGACGGCACACTATTGGGTTGGCATAGCTATCCTTGTGCTGGTGGCCATGCGCCTGCTCGCCCGCCTGCGCTATGGCGCGCCGGCACCGCTGGACGAAAACCCGCTCGTCGTCATGGCCGGCAAGGCGGTGCATGCGCTGTTCTATCTGCTGCTGGTGCTGGTGCCGGTCTCGGGCCTGGTTGCCGTGCACCTCAACCCGGAAGCTGGCGAGATCCATCAATTGGCCAAGCCCGCCTTCATCATCCTGATCGTGCTGCATGCCGGCGCTGCGTTCTATCATCACTTCGTGCTGCGCGACCGCACACTGGCCCGCATGCTGGTGCCGGCCAAGGCCGAACTGCCGCCCGCCGCCCGCTGAAACGCAGTCCGCGCTGGCCGTTCTGTCGCCCGGCGCGGCTGCACTGCGACACTTTGGCGGAGTTGACCTACATCAACTCTGCCACCGCCAAATCTGGCACTCTGCGGCCAAGCAACGGGAGAACCCGTTCTGCCACGGAGATGACAAGTGTTTGCATACAAAGCCGCTGCCTTTGCAGCTTTCGCCCTTTTTGCCACGCCCGGTTTTGCCGCCAATTTTGAAGTGCATATGCTCAACAAGGGCGCCGACGGCCAAGCCATGGTCTTCGAACCGGCACTGACCAAGATCGCGGTTGGCGACACCGTCACCTTCATCCCCACCGACAAGGGACACAACGCCGAGAGCATCAAGGAAATCCTGCCCGCCGGCGCCGAGACCTTCAAGGGCGCCATTGGCAAGGAAATCGCGGTGACCTTCACGGTCCCGGGTGCCTATGGCGTCAAATGCCTGCCGCACTTCGGCATGGGCATGGTGGCCCTGGTCGTGGTGGGCGACGAACCCGTCGATGCCGAGGCCATCAAGGCCGTCAAGATGGCGCCCAAGACCCATGAGCGCATGGAAGCCATCCTGTCTCAGCTCGCCCCATAAGCCGACCGGTCCCTGCGGGGCCGGAAGCGACGCCCGGAACAGGAAAACGGCCCCTTTCGGGGCCGTTTTTGTTGCCAAGCACATCAGCCTGGGGCCGGCCGCTAGACGGCCTTGGAATAGCGGGCCGTGTCGTCTGCCAAATAGGCATCAAAGCGCGCGGCCAGCGTGCGCACAAAGGGACGGCCGGCCATGGTCACCTGCAATAGGCCGGGGCGCATGGTGACAAAGCCACGCTGGTCCTCCATGGCCAGGGCCACCGCCTCGCAGATCACCGGCTCGGCAGCCGCCCCAAAGCGCTGGCGCAATGCCGCGAAGTCGACCTCGAAATCGCACATCAGGCGTTCGATGACAAAGCCGCGCAGCCGGTCGTCATCGCTCAGGGCAATGCCGCGCGCCACTGTGCCTTCGCCCGAGATAGCCCGGCGCTGATAATCGCCCGTGGCCACAACATTCTGCACATAGCCCTGCGGCAGCCGCCCGATGGCCGAGGCGCCCAGGCCAATCAGCGCATCATGGGCATCAACGGTATAGCCCTGGAAATTGCGCTGCAGTGACCCATCCACAGAGGCCTTGGCCATGCCGTCATGCGGCAGGGCGAAATGGTCAAAGCCGATGGCGATATAGCCGGCGGCGCGCAGCACGTCGGCAGCCGCAGCGGCCTGGGCAAAGCGCGCCTGGCTGTCGGGCAGGGCGTCTTCCGCGATCATGGTCTGGTGCTTCTTGATCCAGGGGACATGGGCATAGCCGAACAGCGCCACGCGGTCCGGCCGCAGCGAGACGACCTGGCGCGCTGTGGCGGCAGCGCCATCGATGGTCTGGTGCGGCAGGCCATAGAGCATGTCGATATTGACCGAGCCGACGCCGCGGCTGCGCATGGCGTCCACCACCACCTTGGTCTGGTCAAAGCTCTGCAGCCGGTTGATGGCCACCTGCACCTTGGGGTCGAAATCCTGCACGCCAATGCTGGCGCGGGTCAGGCCCGCGGCGGCCCAGGCGTCGAACTTGGCATCTTCCATGTCGCTGGGATCGAGTTCGACGCTGAACTCGGCTGTCGGCTGCACGTTGAAGGTGCTGCGGATCAAGGCCGTTACCGCTGCAACATCCTCAGCGGCCAGAAGGGATGGCGAACCGCCGCCCCAGTGGATCGCTGTCACCGGGCGGGCGCCAACAATGGCGCCGATGCGGGCAATCTCGGCCTTGAGCGCCACCAGATATTGCGTAACCGGCACGTAGCGGTTGACCTGCTTGGTGTGGCAACCGCAGAACCAGCACAGCCGGTCACAAAACGGCAGGTGCAGGTACAGCGAGACGCGGGCGTCCGCCGGCAGCTCGGCCAGCCAGGCCTCATATTGCCGCTGATCGATCCCGGTGTGGAAATGCGGTGCCGTAGGATAGCTGGTGTAGCGCGGAACAGGCTTGGTCAGGTCGGCGGCAAGGGCATTGGACATTGGCGTTCTCCAGTGCCCTCACTGCTAGGGCCTATGCGCCGGGCCTGCTTTGACGTGGGTCAATCTTT
The DNA here is from genome assembly GCF_005222805.1 of Devosia sp. FKR38. Taxonomy (GTDB): domain Bacteria; phylum Pseudomonadota; class Alphaproteobacteria; order Rhizobiales; family Devosiaceae; genus Devosia. Next base: position 1,147,106 of record NZ_STGC01000005.1, read on the forward strand.
TCCAGCGACTCGTCGTTGAGCAGCACCCGCTGACCATCGCCTTCCAGGTCGTTATACTGGCCGCTGCGCAGGGCCCAGAAAAAGGCGATGAGGGCCAGCGCGCCCAGGCCGATGGCGCAGGGGATCAGAATCAGCAGACCGCTCATGGGGAATCTCCAGGCCGTGCGGCCAGTTCAGACGGGCCGGCGCCCAGACGCAGGCGCATGGCATTGACCACCACCACAACCGACGAGCTCGACATGGCAATGGCCGCCACCAGCGGCGTCACATGGCCCAGGATCGCCAGCGGCAGCACCACGGCATTATAGGCCACGGCAAAGCCAAGGTTCTCACGCACCAGCCGGTCGGCACGACGCGCGATCGACAGCACGAAGGGCACACCGGCCAGCCGATCATTGGTGAGCACGAAATCGGCCGCCGCACGACCAATGTCGGCGGCGCTGGCCGGGGCAATGGACACGTCGGCCGCCCGCAGCGCCGGCGCATCATTGATGCCATCGCCCACCATCAGAACGGCGCCATGCTCGGTGCGCAACCGGGCAATGGCCGCCTGCTTTTCTTCCGGCGCAAGCCCGGCCGACCAGCTGCTGGCGCCCACCGCGTCGGCCACTGCGGCCACCGCAGCAGGACGGTCCCCCGAGAGGATATGCACCGGAACGCCCAGGCGCGCCATGCCGGCAACGGTTGCTGCCGCGTCGCCGCGCGCATCGTCGCGGAAGGCGAACATGGCAACAGGCTCCGCATCACGGGCCAGCCAGACATGGCTGGCACTATCGGCGTCGCTGTCCTCAGCGCCGCAGAAGGCGGCACTGCCCAGGCGCCAGACGACGCCCTCGACACTGGCCTCGACGCCCAGGCCCGGCCGTTCGGTGACGCTCAGTGGGTTGTCGCCGACTGCGTCCTGCGCCGCTGCGGCAATGGCGCGTGACAGCGGATGATTGCTCTGCGCACCCAGCCGCGCCGCTATGGCGAGCAGGGCCGGATCCTCGGGATCTTGCCGCACCAGAACGGGTGTCCCCAGGGTCAGCGTGCCGGTCTTGTCGAAGGCAGCGACCTGCACAGCGCCCATGCGTTCCAGCGCCGAGCCCTCGCGCATGACCACGCCATTGGCGAACAGGCGCCCGGCGGCCACGACATGGACGATCGGCACGGCCAGCGCCAGGGCGCAGGGGCAGGTGATGATGAGCACGGCCACCGCATTGAGCAGGGCCGCATGCCAGCCCACGCCCATGGCCAGCCAGCCCAGGAAGGTGATGGCCGCCGTCAGATGCACCACCGGGGCATAGAGCTGGGCGGCGCGGTCGGCAATGCGGCGATACTTGGTGCGGGTATCCTCGGCGGCTTCGACATAGGCCGTCATGCGCGCAAGGAAGGAATCGCGCGCCGGGCGATCCGCGACGATCTCCAGCGTGCCCAACAGGTTTATCGCGCCGGCCGGCAGGCTGGTGCCGGGCAGGGCGGCCATCGGGATGGATTCGCCATTGACCATGGCCATGTCGATCTGGCCGCTGCCGGCAACCACACTTGCATCCACCGGCACACGCTCGCCGGCCTTGAGGGCAAAGCGCATGCCCGGCACGATATCGGCCAGCCGCACAAAGGCCTGGCCGCCATCGTCGAGCAGTCGATAGGCGCCGCGTGGCGACAGCCGGGCGAGATTGTCCACCGCGCTGCGCGCCTGCTTGCGCATCATGTGGTCGAGCGTGCGCCCGGCCAAAAGGAAGAACAGCAGCATGGTGGAGGCGTCGAAATAGGCATGTTCGCCGCCGGTGATGGTCTCGAAGAGGCTCAGCGCCGTGGTCAGCGTCACGCCAATGGAAATGGGCACATCCATATTGGTGCGGCCCACGCGCAAGGCGGACCAGGCGGAGCGGAAGAACGGCCGCCCGGCGTAAACAATAGCCGGCAGGGCCAGCAGCGCCGACAGCCAGTGGAACAGCGCGCGCGTCGCCTCGTCGGCGCCGGCCCAGACCGACACCGAGAACAGCATGATATTGCCGGCGGCAAACCCCGACACGGCCAGGGCGCGCACCAGTTCAGACAGCGCCGCATCATGCCCGGGATCGACCGTGGCATCGACCGGGAAGTTGCGGTAGCCGCTGCGGGTGATGCGCCGGGTGAAGCTGGTGACATCGGCATGCGCGCCATAGCGGATCAACACCCGGCGCTGCGACAGGTTCACGCGGGCGCTGAGCACGCCCTCGGTGCCGCGCAGTTCGCCCTCGATGGCCTCGATGCACGCGGCACAATAGGCGTCCGGCACGGCAAAGCAGATCTCTCCGGTGCCATCGGCGGCATGGGCAATGAAGGGATCAAGCTCGACGGGCGCCGGGCCCGCCGCCGCAGCCAGACTGGTCACTTCGAGGTTACCCTGTGTTCATAGCCAATGGCGCCCAGCTCGGTGGGGTCCGTGGTGACCGTGACGTCCCAGACGCCAGGCGGCAGGGTGATGGCGCCCTCATAGGCGCCATCCTTGAGCGTCAGGCCGATGGTGGTGTCGTCATGTCCGCCGACCGGACGGCGCAGGAAGGCGCTGACACCGGTGAGCGGCAGCGGCGCACCAGCCCGGTCGAGCGCCTCGAAACGCACCATGCCATCGGCATAGTGCGTCTTGAACGACCAACCGGCGGCCTTCTGGCGGGCGATGGTATCCTGCACCGTCTGGAAGCCCTGGCTGGCCACATAGCTATTGTCGACGACCAGCCCGGTCCAGGTGACGGCCGAGGAAATGGCCATGGTCAGATTGGCGGCCAGCACCACGGCAAAGAAACCGACGGTGACCATGACCATGTGGCGGCCGGTGAAAGGCTTGGGGGTCGCGTTGGCCATGGCTCAATCCTGTGGGGTTTCGAAGCGGACGGGAGTGCTGGCACTGACTGTGCCATCGGCATTGGTGATCGTCATGGTGAAATCGATCTGCCCAGTGGCCTCGCTGGGCGGAGCCTTCACATAGACGCGCAGGGGCAGCACCAGATCGGGCTCGACCGCCAACTGCAGCGTGCTGCCGCCGACGTCATTGGCGCCCGAGGTGGTAACGGTCGCGCCCGGCAGGCCGGAGATGGAGAACACCATGTCCTGCGGCTGCGTCGTCATGTTGAGGATCTTGACGTCATAGCCGTTCTGAATCGAGCCGTCCGACAGCAGCACATAGAGCGGATTGCGATCATGCAGCACATTGATGCCGATGGGTGCCCGCAGCGACAGTACGGTCAGCATGGCCAGGCCAATACCGGCCCAGACCACGAAGTAGACCAGCGTGCGCGGCCGCAGCACCGAGCGCCAGGTGGTGTGGCGAATGGCCGAGACGAAGCGGCCGGTGATGGAGTCGCGGACCCGGGTCGGGTCGAGCCGGCCTTCGGGCGCTGCCAGGTTCATATTGGCATTGTAGTCGGCCAGCGTGGTGTAGGAGATCAGCCCGCGTTCGCGGCCCAGCTTGTCCATCACATTGTCGCAGGCGTCGATGCACAGCGCGCAGGTGATGCACTCCAGCTGCTGGCCGTCGCGGATGTCGATGCCCATCGGGCAGACCACCACGCAGGCGTTGCAGTCCACGCAATCGCCCTGCGGCACCCCGGCCGTGATGGCCTTCTTGGCATGGCGGCCGCGCGGCTCGCCCCGCCAGTCATTATAGGTCACCGTGAGTGAATGCTCGTCCAGCATGGCGGCCTGGATGCGCGGCCAGGGGCACATATAGGTGCAGACCTGCTCGCGCATCAGCCCGCCGAAAGTGTAGGTCGTCGCGGTCAACAGGGCGATGGTGGCATAGGCCACCATGGGCGCCTGCAGATGGATCACATCACCCAGCAGCGTCGGCGCGTCGGCGAAGTAGAAGATCCAGGCGCCGCCGGTCGCCACGCCGATCAGCAGCCACAGCGCATGCTTGCTGACGCGCTTGACCAGCTTGTCGGCGCTCCACGGCGCCGCATCGAGCTTCATGCGGGCATTGCGGTCACCCTCGATGGCGCGCTCGACCACCAGGAACAGATCGACCCACACCGTCTGCGGGCAGGCATAGCCACACCAGGCGCGTCCGACCGTGGAGGTGATCAGGAACAGGCCCACGCCGGCCATGACCAGCAGGCCCGCCACATAGTAGAATTCCTGCGGCCAGATCTCGATGAAGAAGAAGTAGAAGCGCCGATTCGCCAGATCGAGCAGTACGGCCTGGTCGGGCGCATAATCGCCACGGTCCCAGCGCAGCCAGGGCGTGACGTAATAGATGGTCAGGGTAATGGCCATCACCAGCCATTTGAAGCGACGGAAATTGCCTTCGGCCCGCTTGGGAAAAATCTTGCGTCGGGGCGCATAGAGCGGCTGGCGCCGCTTGGCCGAATTGACCGCCTCGACTTCGTGCAGATCGGCTGCCGGCAAAGTGCCGTCGTCGGTAGTGTTCATGGTGGTGGACCCTTTCACCATTGCTTGTCGCATGCAGGGCCAAAACTGCCTTGACCTAGGTCAACCTTGCCCTCCGGATGCGCAAAGGGGGGCGCCACTCCGCCCCCCTCCGCATATCGGTCGACCGGCCTTGGCCGGATTCGGCCGCTATTTATTCGCCGCCACCCAGGCCATGCACATAGACGGCCAGTTCCTTGATGGTGGTGTCGTCGAGCTTTTCCGACCAAGCCTGCATCATGCCATGCCGGGGCTTGTTGATCTGCGCCTTGATGGCCTCGAGCGAACCATCATAGAGCCAGATCGCGTCGGTCAGATTGGGACCACCCAGGTCGGTGAGACCCACGCCGCCTTCGCCATGGCAGGCCGCACAATTGTCGGTGAACAGCTGTGCCCCTTCTGGGGTATTCACCCCACCCTCGACGCCCGACAGGCTCGCCACATAGTCGGCCAGCGTGTTGATCGACGCCGCATCCAGCAACTGATCAGCCCCGAAGTTGGGCATGATATTGTAGCGCGTGTCCGGATCGGTGGTCGACCGCACGCCATGGGCGATGGTGGTGTAGATCGCGTCGATCGTGCCACCCCAGATCCAGGAGTCGTCGTTCAGGTTCGGATAGCCCGGGCCGCCGGCCGCACCGGTGCCGTGGCACTGCGTGCAGTTCACCTTGAAGGCCGATTCGCCAGCCGCAGAGGCAAAGCGGGTCAGCTCGGGATCGGCCAGGATATCGGCCACCGGCAGCTCGGCAATCTTGGACACGACGGCCTGATTGCCGACCTGAACTTCGCTCATGGTCTTGGCCAGGTCCGCACGGCTGGAATAGCCCAGCACGCCCGTAGTGGCCGAGCTCAGCATCGGCCAGGCCGGGTAGAAGATCGTATAGACCAGCGCCCAGATGATGCAGCCGTAGAAGGTCCACAGCCACCAGCGGGGCAGGGGATTGTTGAGCTCCTTGATGCCGTCCCACTCGTGACCGGTGGTTTCCACACCGCTCAGGTCGTCGACCGGCTTGCCCGTTTTGTTATTGGTGCTCATTTGCTGTCGAACCTTTCATCGGTATCCCGCAGGGGGATCTGCGCGGCGTCGATGGCCTGTTGCTTGGCGCCGGGGCGGAAGATGTAGACCGCCACGGCCAGGAAGATGACGAACAGATAAACCAGGCCCCAGGAGTCGGCGAAGTGGCGTAACTCGTTGTAATCCATGACGATCTCCCTAGCGGTAGTTGGCTTGCGCGTCGTAGCTGTCGAAGTTGACCAGCGTGCCGAGCATCTGCAGATAGGCCACCAGGGCATCCATCTCGGTGATCCGCTGGCTGTCGCCATCGAAGTCACCGAACACGGCCTTGGGATAACGCGCCGCCACGGCGGAGCTATCGGCATCCGGCGTTGCCTGAGCGATCAGGTCATTGGCCGCATTGTCGATCATCTCCTGACTATAGGGGACGCCGACCGTGGCATTGGCCTGCAGCATGCCGCCGATGGTGTCGTAGTCCAGCGTCGCCTTGGCCAGGAAAGCATAGCTGGGCATGATCGACTCGGGCACCACGGAGCGCGGGTTGGTCAGGTGCTGGACCTGCCATTCGTTGGAATAGCGGCCGCCGACGCGGGCCAGGTCTGGCCCTGTCCGCTTGGAGCCCCACTGGAACGGATGGTCGTACATCGACTCCGCTGCCAGCGAGTAATTGCCATAGCGCTCCACTTCATCGCGGAACGGCCGGATCATCTGGCTGTGGCAGACATAGCAGCCTTCACGGATGTAGATGTCGCGGCCAGCCAGCTCGAGCGGTGAATAGGGACGCATCCCCTCCACCTTCTCGATGGTGTTCTGGAAGAAGAACAACGGGGTGACTTCCACCAGGCCGCCGATGCAGACCACCAGCAGCGAGCCCACCAGCAGCAGCGAGGCGTTGCGTTCGATTATGCCATGCTTCTCAATAAGTGACATGGGATACTCCTACTCGGCGGGTTGCAGTTGGGCGGGCGTGGGCATGGGACGTTCTGTCCGCACACGGCCGGCAATGGTCATGGCGATGTTGAAGGCCATCACCAGGCCACCGGCCAGGTAGAGCAGGCCACCGACGGCGCGCATCACATAATAGGGGTGCATGGCGGCCACGGTTTCGGCGAAGGAGTAGACCAGGAACCCCTGGCTGTCGTACTCGCGCCACATCAGGCCCTGCATGATGCCCGACACCCACATCACGGCCGCGTAGACCACGATGCCAAGGGTCGCCAGCCAGAAGTGCCAGTTGACCATGCGCAGCGAATAGAGGCGTTCGCGGCCCCACAGGCGCGGCACCATGAAGTAGATGGCACCGAACGAGATCATGCCGACCCAACCCAGGGCACCCGAGTGCACATGGCCGATGGTCCAGTCCGTATAGTGGCTGAGCGCGTTAACCGACTTGATCGACATCACCGGACCTTCGAAGGTCGACATGCCGTAGAAGGCCACTGCAATCACCATCATGCGGATGATGGGGTCGGTACGCATCTTGTCCCAGGCGCCACGCAGCGTCATCAGACCGTTGATCATGCCGCCCCAGCTGGGCATCCACAGCATGATCGAGAACACCATGCCCAGAGTCTGCGCCCAGTCGGGCAGGGCGGTGTAGTGCAGGTGATGCGGGCCGGCCCAGATATAGAGGAAGATCAGAGCCCAGAAGTGGATGATCGACAGGCGATAGCTATAGACCGGGCGCTCGGCCTGCTTGGGCAGGTAGTAGTACATCATGCCCAGGAAGCCGGCGGTCAGGAAGAAGCCCACGGCATTGTGGCCATACCACCACTGCGTCAGCGCATCCTGCACGCCCGAGAACAGCGAGTAGCTGCGCGAGCCGAAGAAGGATACCGGAACGGCCAGGTTGTTGACCACGTGCAGCAGCGCCACCGTGACGATGAACGCCAGGTAGAACCAGTTGGCCACATAGATGTGGGGTTCCTTGCGCTTGAGCAGCGTGCCCAGGAACACCACCAGATAGGCCACCCACACCAGCGTCAGCCAGATGTCGACATACCATTCGGGTTCGGCATATTCGCGGCTCTGCGTGATGCCCAGCAGATAGCCCGTCGCCGCCATGGCGATGAACAGCTGGTAGCCCCAGAACACGAACCAGGCCAGATCACCACCGAACAGGCGCGCCCGTGTGGTGCGCTGCACCACATAGAAGCTGGTGGTGATCAGGGCCGTGCCGCCGAAGGCAAAGATCACTGCCGAAGTATGCAGCGGGCGGATACGACCGAAATTGAGCCATGGACCGAAGTTCAATTCGGGGAAGGCGAGCTGCAAAGCTGCGACCAGGCCCACTGTGAACCCAATCACCCCCCAGAACATGGTGAGAATGGAGCCCACCCGAACCGGGCCATCCATATAGCCAGCTGAATGAGCTGCGCCCTCGATCGGCGGCGGCAGGCGCATTGCCACAACCACCCCGATGCCCAGAATCAGCGTCAGTATCCCCATGTGGATGCGGAATGCATCGTCGACGGCCAGGGCGGACATGATGAACGCGCCCACCATGCCTATCCCTAACCCTATAGCCCAGCCCGAATATCTCACCGGTGCCCCCTTTAGTTTCCAAAGTCACAGCCATTGCCGCTTGGCATCACACTATTGTGAGGGTCGGGGAGTCTCATTGATCTAGGTCAATGTGGAGGGCTCCGGAAAACGAGAGGTTGGGTCGGTCATGGTCACTGCCGCGACGAGGAGAAGAGACACCATGGTCGTGCACATTGATGAGTCAGCGCTGCGCCGTCTGCTGGCCGGGCATGACGAACAACTGGCGCTTTGTGACATTTTGGAACAGATTGCCGACGGCCTGCCCAAAGACGTCGATACCGCGCTGTGCCACAAGACGGCAGACCGGCTGTATTCAGTGATGCAGTTGGCCACCGCTAATGAACGCGCCATATTGGGCGCAACGCTGACGGAAATGGGAGCTGTCCGCCACCTTGACCTGGGGCGCACCGCCCGGCGCCTACTGCGCGAAAGCGAAGAGGATTTCAGCCACGCCGAGGAATTGCAGGACGCGCTCAGCACGGTTGGTAGCGAACGGCCAGCCGTCGGCACGGATGCGCTTGGCTATATGCTGCGGGGCTTTTTTGAGGCCCGCAAACGCCGAATCGCCCTGGAGCGGGAAATGGTGATGGCGCTGCTCGCCTCGGCGGCCTGATGCTGGCGAGCGCCATCATCTGGGGGCTGACACTGGGCCTGGCCTCCAGCCTGCACTGCGCCGGCATGTGCGGGCCGATTGGCTGCACTTTCATGCTGATGGGACCTGCACCCGCCGACCGTGGCGCTGTCGCCCTGCGCGTGTCCCTTTTGCAGCTCGGCCGAGTCATGGCCTATGGCCTGGGTGGCCTGGCCTTCGGCGTCTTTGGCGCCGGCCTCTATGGCCAACTGAACTTCAGCGCCGCCCACGGTGCGTTACAGGTACTTGCCGCCATGGTGATCATCTGGATGGGCCTGACCACGGCGGGTCTCGTCCCGAGTCTGGCCCTGGCGGACCGTATGCTGGCCCCGATGGCCGGGACCATGGCCCGATGGCGCAGCGCGCCCCTGCTGGCGACGCCGGAAATGGCCGTAGTGGCAGGGCTGGTCTGGGGCCTGACACCCTGTGCCATGGTCTATACGGCGCTGTTCAATTCACTGCTGACCGGAGATCCGCTGCTCGGCGCGGTGCTGATGCTGAGCTTTGGCCTGGGCACAGTGCCGGCCGTGGTGGTGACCACCCTGGCCTTCTTCGGCTCGAGCCGGGCGCGCCACCGTCCCGGCCGTCATTTGGCCGGCGCGGCACTGGTCCTCGGCGGGCTGGCGGGACTGCTGTTGACGGCCCCGGGTAGCCCATTCTGCATTACCGGCGCCTGATTGGCCGGGGCGCTCAGGCCTCTCCGGTCAGGTCCCGGCGCGATTTCTCCAACTCCTCGGCATAGCGCCGCAGCAGATGGGCCTCGGTCAGCAAGCCGAGCACGCGACGGTCAGCGTCGGCATGGACCACCGCGAGCTCCTCGCTGTGCCACTGCTCGAACAGGGTCGCGGCCTTTTCCGCTGATTGCCATGGCATCAGCACGCAGTCCGTGAACCGCAGGAGGGCATCAATCGCCTGTTCGGCGGCGTCCGGAGCGCCGACGCGCCGGGCATAGGCATCGGCCACCAGCACAATCCCGACGTAGGCGCCAGTCTCGTCCACCACCACCACACGTTCTGTCGAGCCCAACGGATAGGCGGCGCGGAACGCCTCGATGGTAATGCCGCTGCGCACGGTCTTGACGTCCCGCCGCATCATGGAGCCCACCGTCAGATTGCGCAGGCGCCCCACATCATGGGCGCTGCGAATGGTTTCGCCGCGCAAATGCAGTCGCCAGGTCGAGAAGGAGAAGCCAAAGGTCTCCCGCACCAGCACGGACGCCGCAATGGCAGCGGCCAGGACCGCGACGCTGATGGCCAGGTCACCGGTCACCTCAAGCACGAGGAACGTCATGGTCAACGGTCCACCGACGACCCCCACCGCCATCGAGGCCATGCCCACCAGCGCCGCCAGTGTGGGGTCGATCTGGACGGGCAAACTCAGGGCCGCCAGGGTCAAAGCGACCGCCTTGCCCATCAGGGCGCCGAGGAACAGGGCGGCAAAGAACAGTCCGCCGCGAAAGCCTGAACCGAGCGAAATGGCCGCCGCCAGGGTCTTGAGGACAAACAACCCAACCAAGGCCAGCAGCGCCGTGTTCGACACGATTTCGAGGTCCAGCGCGCCATGGCCCGATGACAGGGCCTCAGGCGTCACCAGCGCAATGCCGCCCACGAGCAGCCCGCCCAGGACGGGGCGGAGCATGACGGGCATGCGGGTCCAGCCGAAACCGCGCTCAACCAGCACCACCAGTTGCATCACGCCGATGGCGGCGCCGCCCCCCAGCAGTCCGAGCGCGAGAAAGGGCAGGGTGTCCCCGGCGCCGAGCTGGGGAATGGTCCCCATGTGGATACTGGTCTGCACCGCACCCAGCAGTGGCGCCACCAGGCTGGCCGTCACCGCGGCAACCATGATGGGGGCCAGCAGGGCAATGGAATAGACGCCGATGATCAGCTCGAAGGCATAGAAGGCCCCGGTCAGCGGCGCGCCAAAGGCCGCAGCGATCGCGCCAGCCGCACCGCACCCCACCAGCGTGCGAATCTCATTGCGGCGCAAGCCGGACAGCGCGGCCAGGCGAGAGCCAATGCTCGACGCCAATTGCGTATAGCCCGCTTCCAGGCCCACCGATGCACCAAAGCCGCTCGAAATCATCGCCTGGCCAGCCAGCAACAGGCTCTCGCGGATGGACATGCGTCCGCCATGCACGGCATTGGCCTCGATGGGGTCAACCGGCGGACGGGTCCGAAAGCGGCGAGTCAGGATCACGCTGAGCGCCATCAGCGCGCCGCCCAGCGCCGGCACCAAAGCCATCAGCGGATTGGCCAGAGCGGCCTGGGCACTCAGCCGGCCACCATCGGCCAGACCGAACAGCACGGCATGCAGATGCTGGGTCACCCAGCTCATGGCCGTGACCACCAGGCCGGCAACAACGCCCACCGCTGCGGCCAGCCCCAGGATGAGCAGGCCACGGTATCGCCCGGCCGCACCAATGGATCGAACGACCGGTGCGGCAACCTTGCCTGTGGCTTCCGTCATGCGACCGGCGCCAGCGCGCGGGCCTGGGCAGCAGTGACGCGCGTCTCAGTCTTCACAATAGATTCCATACAGCGTCGTCAGCACCTGCTTCACAGCATCCGAAGCCAGGCTGTAATGCACCTGTTGGCCCTCGCGCCGCGTCTTCACAAAGCCCCAGGCGCGCAGCTTGGACAAATGCTGCGACAGCGGGGATTGCGCCAGTGCGACCTTCTCGCCCAGCTCCGTCACATTCATTTCATGATCCAGCAAATTGCACAGGATCATCAGCCGTTTGGAGTTGGCCATGGCTGTCAGGAGGCGCGTGGCCTGCTCGGCATTGACCTCCATCTTGTCGATATCCATATTGATCATATTAGAATGTTCTTATATACGACTGCACACGCCGTCAATCTCTTCTGATTTTCGGCCCAGTTCAAGGAGCCTCCCATGAGAATCAATGTCGGAACGCCGGACCGCATCGCCCGCCTCATCCTGGGCGCCGTTCTGGTTTTGCTGCCGGTCCTGTCAGGCCTGTCCCTGTTCGCTAACCCGGTCCTGTTCTGGGCCTCAATCGTGGTGGGGGCGGTGCTGATCGCCACTGCCATATTCCGTTTCTGCCCCATCTACACCGTTCTTGGTCTTTCCACCTGCAAGGTTACCCCTCGATGACTGAATTTACTCCAGTGCTGTCGCTGACTGGCGGCGCATTGATCGGCCTGGCGGCCGTCCTGCTCATGGCCACCCACGGCCGCATTGCCGGCATGACCGGCATTCTGACTGGCCTGATGCCGCCGGTTTCGGCCGACTGGGCCTGGCGCGCCGCCTTTGTGGCGGGCGCTATCGTTGCGCCCATTTTGGTTCTGCAGCTCACGGACACCGTGATTGCCTTCGATAGTCCCGTACCCATGCCCTGGGTCATGATCTCTGGACTGATCGTCGGTGTCGGCGTCTACTTCGGCTCCGGCTGCACCTCCGGCCACGGCGTCTGCGGCATGGCGCGCCTGTCGCCGCGCTCGATCGTGGCCACGCTGACCTTCCTGTCGACCGCGATCATCACGGTCTTTCTTGTTCGTCACGTGCTGGGGGGCTTCTGATGCTGCGCACCGTTTCCGCCGGCGTGACCGGCCTGATCTTCGGCACCGGCATCGCCCTTTCGGGCATGGCCAATCCGGCCAAGGTGCTCAATTTCTTCGACGTCGCCGGCCAATGGGATCCGTCCCTGGCGCTGGTCATGGTGGCAGCGCTGATCGTGGCCTTCACCGGCTACCGCCTGGTGCTGCGCCGCTCAGCGCCGCTGTTCGAAGCCAAATTCCATCTGCCGACCAGTCGCCGCATCGACGTGCCGCTGGTGGCCGGCTCGGCCGTGTTCGGCATCGGCTGGGGCCTGTCGGGTTTCTGCCCCGGCGGCGCCATTCCCGCCCTGGGCCTGGGTGAAATCAGCGCCTGGGCCTTCATCGGCGCCATGCTGGTCGGCATTCTTGCCGCCCGGACCGTCCGTATCGCGCTGCAGCAGCGCGCACTGCAATCCGCCTGACCCACCAAGGAGTTCGATCATGAGCACACTTCCATTCGACGCCGAACTGTCGGTCCATCCTGAGGTCACCGCCTTCTTCGACGCCCCGACCAACACGATCAGCTATGTCGTCAAGGATCCCGAGTCCAACGCCTGCGCCGTCATCGACTCGGTGATGGACATCGACTATGCCGCCGGCCGCATCACCTATGAGGGTGCCGACACCATCATCCGCTTCATTGAGGATCACCAGCTCAAGCTGGAATGGCTGATCGAGACCCATGTGCATGCCGACCATTTGTCGGCCGCGCCCTATATCCAGTCCAAGCTGGGCGGCAAGCTGGGGATCGGCGAGAACATCACCATCGTCCAGGACACCTTCGGCAAGATCTTCAACGAAGGCACCGAGTTCCAGCGCGACGGCAGCCAGTTCGACCGGCTGTTCAAGGATGGCGACAGCTACCAGATCGGTGGCTTGACCGCCCATGTGCTGCACACCCCGGGCCACACCCCGGCCTGCATGACGCATGTGGTGGGCGATGCTGCCTTTGTTGGTGACACGCTGTTCATGCCCGACGGTGGCTCGGCCCGTGCCGACTTCCCTGGCGGTGACGCCCGCACGCTGTATCGCTCGATCCAGCGCGTACTGTCGCTGCCGCGCGAGACGCGCCTGTTCATGTGCCACGACTATGGTCCCAATGGCCGCGACATCCAGTGGGAGACCACGGTGGGCGAGGAGATCGACCACAATATCCATGTCGGCCACGGCACGGACGAGAACACCTTCGTCAAGATGCGCGAGGCGCGCGACGCCACACTGTCCATGCCCCGGCTGATCATCCCGTCACTGCAGGTCAATATGCGCGCCGGCCAGCTGCCGCCCCGGGATTCCAGCGGCAAGACCTTCCTCAAGGTTCCCGTCAACGGGCTCTAGCCCCTTTGGCTGCCGCCCTGCGCGGCAGCCGCAACGCCAGAAAGTGCCAAACCATGTTTTCCTTCCTCAAGCCCAAGAGCAATTCCATGAATGTCCGCAAGGTCGACGACAAATTCGCCGTGACTGGCCAGATTACGCCCGAACAGGTCAAAGCCATCTCGGACGCCGGCTACAAGTCCATCATCTGCGCCCGGCCCGACAATGAAGAACACGGTCAGCCCAGCTTCGCCGACGTCGCCCGGGCGGCCGAGACGCTGGGTCTGCAGATCATCCACATCCCCGTCTCGGGCATGCTCGGCGAGGGCCAGATCATCCGCTTCCACGACGCCTGGGAGAAGATGCCCAAGCCCATGCTTGGCTACTGCCGTTCCGGCGCCCGCGCCGGCAGCCTCTACGCCACGCTGTCCCGCTGAACCTTCTGACGGCCGGCTGATCTATCAGCCGGCCCCATCCACCCAAGGCAACTGCACACGATGACTATCAAAAGCTATTTTCCGATCCTCGACTGGGGCCGGCGCTACAACCGGCAGACGCTGACCAGCGACCTGGTTGCGGCCGTCATCGTGACGATCATGTTGATCCCGCAGTCACTGGCCTATGCGCTGCTGGCTGGCCTGCCGCCCGAAGTGGGCCTTTATGCCTCCGTGCTGCCGCTGGTGGCCTATGCCATTTTTGGCACTTCGTCGGCCTTGGCTGTCGGCCCCGTGGCCGTGGTATCGCTGATGACGGCCGCTGCCGTCGGCCGTATCGCTGCTGAGGGCAGCGCCGACTACGCCAGTGCCGCCATTGTGCTGGCTTTGCTCTCCGGCGTCATGCTGACGCTGATGGGCCTGTTCCGGCTCGGCTTTATCGCCAATTTCCTGTCTCATCCGGTGATCTCGGGCTTCATCACCGCCTCGGGCCTGATCATTGCCACCAGCCAGGTCGGCGGCCTCTTGGGCATCAAGACCGAAGGCCACGCGCTGCCGGACCTGATCCTGTCGATCATCGAGCATATCGGGCAGACCAACCCCTATACGGTGGCTGTCGGCGCCGTGGCTCTGTCCCTGCTGCTGTGGATCCGGCTTGACCTCAAGAACTGGCTCAAGCGCTTCGGCGTGCCCAAGGGGCTGGCCACCATCATCGTGCGCGCCGGCCCGGTGCTGGTGGTCTTTCTGACCATGGCCTGGTCGGCCACCATGGACCTGGGCGCCAAGGGTGTTGCGCTTGTGGGGCAGGTGCCCCAGGGGCTGCCGCTGCTGTCGCTGCCCAATCTGAGCCTCGACACCATCCAGCAATTGGCGCTGCCAGCGCTGATCATCTCCATCGTTGGTTTCGTGGAATCCATCTCGGTGGCCCAGACCCTGGCGGCCAAGCGCCGCGAGCGCATCTCGCCCAACCAGGAACTGATCGGCCTGGGCGCTTCCAATATCGCGGCGGCCATCGGCGGCGGCTACCCGGTGACCGGCGGCTTTGCCCGCTCGGTGGTCAATTTCGATGCCGGTGCAGCCACCCCGGCTGCCGGCGCCTTCACGGCCGTCGGCATTGCCGGCGCCACGCTGTTGCTGACGCCATTCCTGGCCATCCTGCCCAAGGCGACTCTGGCGGCGACCATCGTGCTGGCCGTGCTGACCCTGGTGGATTTCTCCATCCTCAAGCGCGCCTGGAGCTACTCCAAGGCCGACTTTGCGGCAGTGGCCATCACGCTGGGCGGCACGCTGCTGCTCGGCGTCGAGATGGGCATTTCGCTCGGCGTTGGCGCCTCGATCCTGATCTTTCTCTATCGCTCGTCGCAGCCACATGCAGCCGTCGTGGGCCTGGTGCCCGGCACCGAGCACTATCGCAATGTCAAACGGCACAAGGTCGACACCGTTCCGGGCGTGCTGGCCATCCGCATCGACGAAAGCCTCTATTTCGCCAATGCGCGCTATCTGGAAGATCTGGTGACCAACCAGGTGGCCGCCAATCCGGGGCTGACCGACGTGGTGCTGATGTGCTCGGCCGTCAATGCCATCGACATGTCGGCACTTGAGAGCCTCGAAGCCATTGCGGCGCGGCTGGCCGATCTCAAGGTGCGCCTGCACCTCTCCGAGGTCAAAGGGCCGGTGATGGACCATCTGGCTGGCACCGAGTTTATCGCCCATCTCAGCGGGCAGATTCATCTCAGCCAGCATCAGGCCATGCTGGCCATCGCCCAGCACCGCCTCAAGTCAGTGCCCACGCCAGCAGACGCAGGCCTTGGGAGCAGGGGGCCGCAGTCGGCAACCTCGCACTAGCAATCGTCCGGTTACTGGTCATAGTGGCCTGCACGGGTTCTCCCGCGCAGGCCACTATTGTTCTAGCCCGCCGCCGAACGTCCGTCCTGTCCCCGCAACTCCATGGCACGGGCCCGCTGGCGCTCGCGATAGCGGGTAAACTGCTGGTCGGCCAACACGCCCGCCAGGATCACCGCCCCCATGACGGCGAAATTGAGCGAGGAGGGGATGCCCAGCAGATTGACCAGGTTCTGCAACTCCTGCAGCAGCAGGGCGCCCAGCATGACGCCGACGATCGAGCCCTCGCCGCCACGCAGCGAAAACCCGCCCAATACCGCCGCGGCAATGGCGTAGAGCTCATAGAAATTGCCATGTGAAGACGGCTGCACCGAGCGGGTGAACATGGCGAAATAGATTGCCGCGATCGAGGTCAGCACGGCGCAGATGACATAGGCAGCGATAACGACAGCATCGGTGCGGATGCCGGAATAGCGCGCCGCATCCTCATTCTTGCCAACGGCATAGAGATGCCGGCCAAAGACGGATCGATGCAGGATCACCCAGCAGATCACGCCAACCAGCAGCATGGCGATGAAGGAATGCGGCACGCCAAAGGATCGCCCGATGGTGAGCCATTCCACCTCGGGAAAGGTCGCGCCAAAGGGAAAGCCCGCCGTGGCCTCGCCGGTGTAGCCGCGCGCGACGCCGCGATAGATCAGCAGGCCACAGAGGGTCACCACGAAGGGCTGCATCTTGAGCTTGGTGATCAATAGGCCATGCGCCAGCCCCATCACCGTGCCGGCCGCAATTACGATCAGCATGGCCAGCGGCCAGGGCACGCCATATTTGCCGATCAGCTCGACGAACAGCACGCCCAGAAGGGCGATCATCGACCCCACCGACAGATCAATGCCGCCCGTCATGATGACAAAGCCCTGACCGATGGCGAACAGGCCGAACAGCCCGATCAGATTGGCCGTATTGGCCAGGTTGATCGGCGACAGGAACAGCGGGTTGCGCAGATAGACCACAAACCCGACGACGATGATAAGGACGGCCAGTCCAAGGTCTTTCTTTTGCATAACGCGTCCCCTAATGCGCACCGACGGCCAGTTTGAGTACATTGTGTTCGGAGAAATCGGCCCGATCGAGCGCGCCGGCCACTTCACCCTCGCGCAGCACCACGATGCGGTCCGAAACGCCGATCACCTCCTCCATGTCCGAGGAGATCATCATCACCCCCACGCCGGCATCGGCCAGTTCGCGCATCAGCCGGTAGATCTCGGCCTTGGCGCCGACATCAATGCCACGCGTCGGCTCGTCGAAGATGATCATGCGCGGGCGCATCGACAGCCATTTGCCCAGCACCACTTTCTGCTGGTTGCCGCCCGACAGTTCGGCGGCCTTGCGATCGACATCGGCGGTCTTGATCCCGAGCCTTGTGCGCTGCGCCTCCGCCCGGGCATGCAGCCGCGCTTCCGACACCAGGCCCCGGCTGGAAACACTGCCGAGGTCGGCCATGGAGATATTCTCGCAGATCGCGCTTTCCAGCACGAGACCGGTGCGCTTGCGGTCTTCCGGCACCAGATAGACGCCGGCCGCAATGGTGCTGCGGGGCGAGCTGATATCGAGCGGCGCGCCGTCGAGCTTGACGCTGCCGCCGCGCAGCCTGGTGATGCCGAAGACCGCCTCGGCCAGCTCGGTGCGCCCGGCGCCCACCAGCCCGGCGACGCCCACGATCTCGCCCGCCCGCACCGACAGGCTCGCCGCCGCATTGGGATTGGTGCTGTTGCGCACCCCTTCCAGCTCCAGAATCACCGGGCCAAGTGGCCTGGCCGGCGGGGTATAGAGCGCCTTGAGGTCGCGGCCGATCATCAGCCGGATCATGGCGTCGTGGCTGATCTCGGCGCGGGTCAAGCCGCCCGCGACCTGGCCATCGCGCAGCACCACCACGCGGTCGGCACAGTGCTCGACCTCACCCAGGCGATGGGAAATATAGATCACCGCAATGCCCTGGGCCTTGAGGTCGGCGATGACCTTCATGAGCACCTGGGTTTCCTTCAGCGTCAGCGACGAGCTGGGCTCGTCCATGATGACGACACGGGCATCGAGCGAGAGCGCCTTGGCGATCTCGAGCAATTGCCGCTCGGCCAGCGACAGCTCGGCCACCGATGTCGCCGGCCCGAAGCGGGCGCCGACCCGGTCCAGCAGCGGCTGCGCCGCCGCCCGCATCGCCCGGACATCGACCAGCCCAAAGGGCCCCGACCGCAGCTCCCGACCCAGAAAGATATTGGCGGCCACATCGAGATTGTCGAAAACATTGAGTTCCTGATGCACAAAGGCAATGCCGGCGCCCTGGGACTGAGCGACGCTGAGCCGGTCATGGGCAAGGCCGTCGATGATGATCCGGCCCGAACTGGGCGCGATGACGCCGCCCAGAATCTTCATCAGCGTCGACTTGCCCGCACCATTTTCTCCGATCAGCGCCAGCACTTCGCCGGGCATGACCGTGATGGTCACATCACGCAGCGCCACCACGCCGGGATAGGTCTTGCAAATGCTGTCGAGCACCAGCAGCGGAGCAGGCAGGTCTTGTGCAGAGGTCATGGTCGGGCAACTTCATGGTCGAGGCGCGGCGCAGGCCGCGGACGAACGCGAAAACAACAGATGCACCGGGCCAGGGTGCCGGCCCTGGCCCGGTGCTCCCCATTGGCTGGGAGGATTACCCGCCAATGCGGGCCTTGAGCTCGGCTTCGAAGGCATCGACATTGTCCTTGTCGATGACCTTGGTCGGCACGATGATCAGACCGTCCGCCGGAACGCCGGACTTGTCGCCCTCGAGATATTTCGCCATCAGGTGCATGCCCTGGTAGCCCCACTGATAGGGGTCCTGCACGACGGTGCCGGCAAAGCTGCCCTCGCGCACGGCACCCAGGGTGATGGGGTCTTCGTCAAAGGCGATGACCGTGATCTGGCCCAGCTTGCCAGCCGCCTGCAGCGCCTCATAGATCTTGGGCGGGTTGTAGGAATAGAACCCGACCATGCAGTTGATGTCCGGATTGGCGGCCAGCACGTCATCGACGTTGGAACGGGCCCGGCCGAAATCGACGTCGTCACCGCGCACGTCGACCAGCTCGATGCCCTTGCCTTCGACAGCCTGGCGGAAGCCGGCAATGCGCTCGACTGCATTGTCCGCGCCCAGGAAACCGACAAAGCCCATGCACTTGGCCCCATCGGGCAGGGCCTTGACGGCGATCTCGCCAGCCTGGACGCCGGCCGCCGTATTGGACGAGCCGAGATAGGCGATGCGATTGCTGGCCGGGGCGTCGCTGTCGGTGGTGAACAGCGGCACCTGCGCGGCAATCTTGTTGAAGGCGTCGATGGAGTTCTTCGGATCGGCCGAGGAAATCATGATGGCGTCCGTGCCGGCCGCCACCAGATCGTCCATCAGGGAATTCTGCAGCGCGGCCGTGCCCTGCACCGGATAGCGGAACTGCAGGTCATAGCCCGGCAGCTCTTCCTGCGCCTTCTTGACGCCGGCTTCGGCCAGCTTCCAGAAGTCCGATGCGGCGTTGACGACGAAGGCGAGCTGCGGCTTGTCCTGCGCCATGGCCGGGCCAGCCAGCAGACCCGCCAGGGTCAGAAGTGAAATGGCAATCTTGGTCTTCATGCTTAGTCCTCCCCGTCGACGGGACATTTTCGGCTGTCTCCTGTCGACCTGTTGACGTCGCCCGCGGCAAACCATTTGCCGTGGGGTGGGCATATCCGCCGATCCCTTTGTGCGCGGGCCCGGGTCAGGCGGGCCGCACATTCAGGCGCGGATATCGGCGCGCGCATCGACTAGCCTGGATACCAGACGATGCGCGGATCATCGGGCGCGCGGCGATAGTCCCAGGCGCGCTCGACGAGTAGCTTGGTGTCCACGGTGGGCCGCCAGTTGAGCAGCAGCCCCGCCTTGGACGTGTCCAGCCAATTGCTGTGATAGGGCGTGCCGATCTCGACGGACGGCAGCCCGCGCGTGGCGCGCAGATGGGCCGCGACAAAGCCGTAATCGACCGGCTGGCTCATGCCGATGTTGAACAGCTGCCCGCGCGCCGCATCATTGTCGAGCGCGGTCAGAATGGCGCAGACCAGATCGCAGACATGGACGAAATTGCGCTTGAGTGGCGCGCCCTTGGCGTCGCGCAGCAGGGGGACAGCGCCGGCCGCAGCATGGGCCTCGATCGCCTCAGCCGGCACAAGCTCGCTCCAGGCTGGGCCACCGAACTGATCCTTGAAGCTCAGCGCATAGCGGAAATCGTCCTTCTCCATGATCCAGGGCGCCCGCAGGCAGCAGGTGTTGATGCCATACTGGATGCCATATTGTTCCAGCATCACCTCTTCGATCACCTTGGTGAGCGCATAGCAGCCTGGATAGGCGCGGCGCGGCGCGGTCTCGGTGATCGGCGTGTCATAGGCGTGGAACATGTGGCCGACCGAACAGTCCCCACCGATCAGCACGAATTGCTGTGTGCCGGGGGTGGTTCGGAACGCCTCGAGCAGATTGAACATGCCCTTGACGCCAACATCCATGGCCAGGGCAGGGGATTCCTTGACGGCCGCCATGTGTAACACATGGGTTACGTCCGCCATGGCGCTGCGCACCAGATCGGCGTCGGACAGCGACCCGCGCACCACCTCCACCGCAGGATGCTCGATGACGCGGTTGTTGCAGATGGCGCGTATGCTCCAGCCGTCGAATTTGCCGGCTGCCAGAAAGGCCGGCAGGAAATTGCCGCCCACCTTGCCCGTTATGCCGGTGACAAGAAGTTTCACCTGATGTCCCTCAATTGATGGGGCAGCCTGATCGGGCGGGCCCTTGCAGCAACGGCAGATGCGCTCTGCCGGGCGAGGCTGTCAGTGCCCCGGAGGCAATGAGGCAGCAGCAGCGACAGGCGGAACCACACGGTGGCCCGGTGCAAGAGCAGCGCAGGTGGATAGATTTACGTACCTCAAAGCGGTTCCCCTCCCGCGCCGGCAAGCCCCTGGGGTTCCCGGTCGTCGCATCCCGTCAGTTCGTAAGGTTGTCGAGCGGGCCTCCCCTCCCGCTCGACGGCAATCTGCGCAGCGGCCGAAGCCGAACCGCGCAAATATCAACAGCCAGCTCATCAGCGATTGATCATATTATGTGATAATATCAGCATCCATCGCGGCCGCTCGTCAAGCCGGTATTTTGGGGCTGATGCACACATTTCCTGTAAGGCAGCTGACTGCGCGGGGCCGCGTCAAGTCCTGATGCCTATTCGCGTCAGCAAGGGTCAGGCGTCAGTACGGCCAGGCAGTATTGCTTCCCATGGCCGAGGTATCAGACAGCAGATGGCGTACGCAGACTTCGCGCTTGTTGCGCACTAGGCGCGCGCGGCAGGCCACGGTCGCGCCGGGTTCGCATGGCAATTCGGTCAGCAAGACTTACGAATGTGGAGGCTTGCCGCTACTCGGCGGCAAGCCGACGCTTGTGACCTGTCGCATCGGCGCCGGTCGAGGCCCGCACAACCAGTTCACACTCCACCTTGATCCGCGCGGGCGCCGTGGCGAGGCCGCCGGTCGCGTCGATCAGCAGTTCAGCCGCGGTGCGGCCCATTTCATAGTGCGGCAGCACCAGCGTGCTGAGCGGCGGATGCATGTATTGCGCGATGTCGCGATCGTCAAAGCCGATAACGGCGACGTCGCCGGGAATGCCCAGACCCAGCTCCTTGAGCGCCTCGTAGCAGCCGACCGCCATCATGTCATTGGCGCAGAAAATGGCATCAGGCGGCGCGGGCAGGGCCATCAATTCGCGCGTCATCTCATAGCCCGCTGAGGGCTCCCAATTGCCCGGCTTGACCAGTTGCGGGTCAAAGGTCAGGTCGGCGCTGGCCAGCGCCTGGCGATAGCCCTTGAGCCGGTCGCGGGCCGCTTCGACGCCATGCTGGCCGTTGATATAGCCGATGCGGCGACGCCCCATGGCGATCAGATGCTCGGTGGCCACACGCCCGCCCACCAGGTCGCCGGGCAGCACTGCGCTGTAGGCGCGTGCCTCGTCGTGACAGTTCACAAGCACCGTCGGCAGCCCGGCAAAGGCCTCGGGAAGGGCGACCTGACGGCTGAGGATTGTGCCGTAGATCAGCCCCAGAACGCGCTGTCGCGTGGCCCCGGCAATCAGGCCGACCTCGACGTCCGGATCGCCATGGCTGACGCCGAGCGTGACATTGATGCCCTGTTCCAGCGCCATGTCGCGGGCGCCCTCAAAGGCCAGGGCCATCCAGGGATCGGCAGAGATTTCGTCGGCGATGAACAGGATGGTGGACTGGGCCTCGGTCGCTGCGGGGCGATTGCCGCGGCGCACAAAGCGGTAGCCGAGTGCATTGGCAGCCTCGACCACGCGGCGGCGCGTGGCTTCGGCCAGGCGCGCCCCTTTGGTGCCGCTGAGCACGAGCGAGACCGTTGCCTGGGAAACGCCCGCCGCCGCAGCGACATCCATCATGGTGGGTCTGGCCACGCCCGCCTGTCGTTTTGGCTTGGGCATCGACGTCTGGAACTCCGAGACTGCTGCTGCCGGCACCTGTAAGCGGCGCCGGATAGTCAGAACAGGATTGAACATCGCGCCCGCCCACCGCAGCCATGGTCGCGCGCATTTTGGGGCACTCTTGCCTCAAAGCACAGCAAACGTCACGCGTTCAGCAAATTCAAGGATAATATTAGCACACCTGCACCGCGGCAGCGTCAGGCCTTGCCGGGGGCCCGCTTCCTGCCGGCCGGGCGCCGCTCGCGGTTGTCCGCTTCCAGAGCCTCGACCACGTCCTGCAGGGAATCGTCGATCAGGATCTCCATGCGCATCCGCGCCATGTCGGGGTTCTGCTGACGAATGGCTTCCAGCACGTCAAAATGCTGCAGCAGTCGCGCCGGCTTGAGCGCAGCCGATTCAACACCGCGCCAGCCCAGGCTCAAGGTGCGACGCATGACGGTGTTGAGCAGGGTGTTGAAGGCGCCGATGAACGGGTTGTGCGTGGCGCTGATGATTTCGAGATGGAAGCGCAGGTCGGCCATGATCAGGGCCTCTTCGTCCCGACCGGATGATTTCATCTGCTCATAGGCCTGTTCCAGCCGGGCCAGTTCGGCATCGGTGCGCACCTGGGCGGCGAGGGCGGCAGCGCCCGGCTCCACCATGCGGCGCAGCGGATAGATGCTCATGGCAATCTCGTCCAGCGGCTTGGCATCGAGGTGCCAGAGCAGGACGTCGGGGTCGAGCATGTTCCAGAAGGACGGTGGCGTGACGCTGGTGCCCACCCGCGTCTTGGCCACGATCATGCCTTTGGCCGTCAGCTGGGCATAGGCCTCGCGCAGACCCGTTCGGGTCACGCCATAGCTGTCCAGCATGCTGGCTTCATCGGGCATGCGCGTATCGGCGGGAAACACCCCCGACACGATCTCGCGCCCAAGTCGGTGCAGCAGCCTATTGTCAGGGCGCCCTGCGCCATTGGGGGTCATGAGCCGCTCGACGGCTGGATTGCGGTCGATTTCGGCGGGGTCGGCGGGAAAGTCTCTGAATGCCATCAACAGGATCGATCGGTATTGGCCATGCCGCGGCCGGCAGGTATCGGGCCATCCTGGCCCAGGCTGGCCTAGTGTTGCGGCAAAAGGCGCCGGATAGCAACGCTTCTCCGGCGCCGAGCCTGCGGCATTTGTCCGCCAATAGCGTCCGCTATGCAGGGCGAGACGGGATGCGCTGTCCGCTGACAGGATCGAACAGATGCACCTGGTCCATAGCAAAGCCGATACCGATGGTCTCGCCCGGCTGGGTGCTGATGCGCTCGCGGAACACGCCGACCAGATCCTGGCTGCCCATGCGCAGAGCCACCTGGGTTTCCGAGCCCGTCGGTTCAATCACCAGCACTTCCGCCCGGAGCCCGGCAGGATCAAGCCGCAGATGCTCGGGCCTGATCCCCAGCTTTGCCGGCCCCTGATGCGCCGCCGACGAGTGTGGTGCCAGTCGTATCGCCGTTCCGTCGGTCAGGGTAAAGTCGGCGCCATCGACGACGCCCTCGAGCACATTCATTGCCGGCGAGCCGATGAAGCCGGCGACAAACAGATTGGCCGGCGTGTCGTAGAGTTCGAGCGGCGTGCCGATTTGTTCCACGATGCCCGAGCGCATCACCACAATGCGGTCGGCCATGGTCATGGCCTCGATCTGGTCGTGGGTGACATAGACCGTGGTGGTGCTCAGCCGCCGGTGGTTGAGCTTGATCTCGCTGCGCATCTGCACGCGCAGCTTGGCATCCAGGTTGGATAGCGGTTCGTCGAACAGGAACACCTGCGGATTGCGCACGATGGCCCGGCCCATGGCGACGCGCTGCCGCTGACCGCCCGACAGATGCCGCGGATAGCGCTCAAGATAAGGATCGAGCCCCAGCACCTGGGCCGCGCTGGCCACGCGCTTGCGGATTTCCTCACGCGGCACCCGGCCCAGCTTGAGCGAGAAGCCCATGTTCTCTTCCACCGTCATGTGCGGGTAGAGTGCATAGGACTGGAACACCATGGCGATGTCGCGATCCTTGGGCGCCAGGTCATTGACCACCTGTCCAGCGATAGCGATCTCGCCGCCTGAAATGTCCTCCAGCCCGGCGATCATGCGCAGCAATGTCGATTTCCCGCAGCCCGATGGCCCCACCAGGATCACAAATTCGCCGTCGGCAATGTCGATGGAAACCCCATGCAGCACTTCCACGCTGCCATAGCTCTTGCGCACATCGCTGATCGTCACTGCGCCCATAGTTCATCCTCCCCTCAGAGTATCCATCTTCTCCAGATGGCCGGAATTCCTGTGCCTTTGTCTGGCTTTCCGCCGTTTGACCATCACCGCCAAGGCTGTGCGGCAGCACGATTTTTAGTGCAGGGCAGGGCACCGCACAAGCATTTTGTCCGACAATATATTGACGATGACCGCATCGTGACTTATTAATCCGACAATTCGACGCCAATGCTGGGACAAATAGGGGCAGGGCGGCGAATGCGGGGCAAGGGAGAAGGCCCCGCCAGGGAGGTTAGGGCATCGCTTGACACAACGATCGTCCGTGCGCGTGACAGCGTGCGGGTGCCCGCCGCCATGTTCCATTGAGGAGGAGACTGGAACCATGACGACAAACCGGATCAATCGACGCAACGTGCTGCGTGGTGGCAGTGCTGCTGGCCTGGGCCTTTGGGCCGCCAGCCAGGGCCTGCCGGTCTTTGCGCAGGACAAGGCCCCTGAGCTCGATCTGCCCCAGGGGGCAGCAGGCAAGCTCACGGTCATTCATCGGACCGAATATTTCGAAGCGGCGCAGAACCTGTTCCGCGATACGGTCACCGCCTTTGCCAAGACCAATGGCGCCGAACTCGACATCTCGACCACCAATCCCGAATCCTTCGGTGATTTCCTGGGCAAGATGTCCGCTGCCGTGAAGGCCGGCAATCCGCCCGACCTGGCCTATACCAGCAATGTCTCGGTGCCGCAGATGCACCTTCTGGGGCTGCTCGAAGACGTCAATGACGTGGTCGAGGAAGCCATCAGCAAATATGGCAACGTGATGCGCGGCATCAATGCCGAAAAGACCGGCAAGATCGACGGCCGCTGGGTCGCCATCCCGTTCATCGCCAACACCACCGGCACCTTCTTCCGCGGCGACAAGCTGAAAGAAAAGGGCATCGACCCGCAGACCCTCGATACCTGGGAAAAGCGGCGCGAGGCGGCCTTGGCCATCTCGGATCCGGCCAATGGCTTCTATGGCTGGGGCCTGACGGTCAACCAGTCCGGCGACGGCTGGGGCGTGGCCTCGGGCATTCTCAATGCCTTTGGCGGCCACTTCACCGATGCAAGTGGCACCAAGGTCGAATTTGACACGCCCGAAACCGTAGCGGCCTATGAGTTCGTCCGCGAAACCTATGACCGCAATGGCAAATATGCCGCCATGCTGCCGCCAGGCGTTGAAAGCTGGGGCGACATCTCCAACAACGAGGCCTATCTGGCTGGCAGCATCGGCTACACGCACAATGCCTTTTCGGTCTATGCGGCGGCCAAGCGCGACAACAATCCGGTCTTCCCGGGCACAGTGTTGCTGCGCCAGCCCAATGCCAACAATGGCGACAGCCGCGATGGTGGGGCCGTGGGCGGCTGGCTGACCATCTTCAAGGGCGCGCCCAATGCCGACCTCGCCAAGAAGCTGGCACTCGATCTGCTCGACCCTGCCAATTTCACGCCGATGTCGTCGGTGGCCGGTGGCCTGTTCATGCCGGCCTATGAAAGCCTGTGGACGCCCGAGCTGATCGCAGCCGATGCGAACTTTGCGATCATCAAGGATCAGGTGAGCGTGGCCGAGCCCTTCATTGGCCCATCCTGGCCGGCCCAGCCGGCGGCCCAGATCGACGCCATCCGCGCCCAGGGCATCCTCGAGCAGTCTATGGGCAATGTCATCGCCGGTCGCATGACCCCGCAGGAAGCGGTGACCGACGCGCACAACAAGATCGTCCAGCTCTTCGAAGAAGGCGGCATCATGTAAGTCGCGCTGCGGCCGGCGGCGGGTCTCGCACCCGCCCCGGCCGTGCGCTCGATTGGCGCCCCGTGCACCCTTTGGGGTGCTGCGGACGCTTGTCCATTGTCAATCGGGGGGCAGGTCCCCGTTGGAGTTTGAGCCATGGAAGATCGCATGAGCCTGGCGACCGCCATCATCAAGCCACGTCGTCGGCACGCAAAGCGCCTCGAACAGCTCTTTGGTCGTGACTGGAGGGTCGGCTACCTTTTCGTGCTGCCCATGGTCCTCATCATGGCGTTCCTGATCTTCTGGCCCTTTGTCAGCGCCATCATCCAGAGCACCACATCACTCAACTTTCTGACGGGCGAAACCACCAATGTCGGGCTTCGCAACTACACGCGCCTCTGGAGCAATAGCGACTTCCTGCAGTCGATGCAGAACACCATCGTGTTCACCTTCTGGTCGCTGCTCATCAAGTTCATCGTCGGCCTGTCCGTCGCGCTTATCCTGAACAGTCGGCTGCCGTTCCGCGGCATCCTCAGCGGCCTGATGCTGCTGCCCTGGATCATTCCGGAGATCGTCACGGCCCTGGCCTGGAAGTCGATCTACGACCCGCTGTTTGGTGGCCTCAACCCGATCCTGCAGGGCGTCGGGATCATCGATCGCCCGCTCGGCTGGCTGTCAGACCCCGGCATGGCCATGGGCAGCATCATCTCGGTCAATGTCTGGAAGGGCATTCCGTTCTTCGTGCTGCTGCTCCTGGCCGGGCTGAAGGCGGTCGATCGCGAGCAGATCGAGGCGGCTCAGGTCGATGGCGCCAATGCCATCCAGCGCTTCCGCAATGTGACGCTGCCCAGCCTGCGCTACGTCATCGTGGTGACGCTGCTGCTGTCATTCATTTCCACCTTCAACCAGTTCGGTCTGCCTTTCCTGATGACGGCAGGCGGGCCCAGCGGCGCCACCAAGCTCTATTCCATCCTGGCCTACGAGAAGGCCATTGCCTCGCTGCAATACGGCCCCGGCATCGCCATTGCCTTTTCGGTGGCGCCGCTGATGGCCGTGCTGATCTGGCTGCTGGCCCGTTTCATGCGCCAGGACGACAAGCGCGATGGCGATTTCAACCAGGCGCCGGGCCTTGCCGACAGGACCCTGAAATGGATCGGCAAAGGCATGAACCTGCTGATCGATGCCGTGCTCTGGCCGATCCAGATGCTGTTCGAACTCTATGAGGCCATCGTGCGGACAGTTCGCCGCGCCTCCGGGCGGCGGGTGACGCAGCCGATCGCCTCCCAATCCGTGCGCCGCGCTGCCGGCCCCTGGCTGCGCCTCATCGTCCTGCTGCCGGTGATGATTTTTGTGGCCTTTCCGTTCTACTGGATCATCACCACCTCACTTAAATCCACCGAGCAGATCAGCCAGCGCCAGTCCATCTTCTGGCCGCAGCCCGCCACGCTCACGCAATACCAGTCCCTGCTGCAGGATACGCCCTTCGTCACCTGGCTGCTGAACTCGGCCTTTGTCGCCGGCGCGGCAACCGTGGTCTCGGTGGCCCTGGCGTCTCTGGCGGCCTATGCACTCTCGCGCCTGCGCTTCCGCGGAGCGGGCCTGCTGACCACGCTGCTGCTCATCACCTATCTGCTGCCCGGCACGCTGCTGTTCATCCCGCTCTATCAGACGCTGACCTCGCTGGGCGTGATCAACACCCATGCTGCACTGATCCTGACCTATCCAACGTTCCTGCTGCCCTTCGCCACCTGGGTGCTGATGGGCTATTTCCGCTCCATTCCGGTGGAGCTGGAGGAGGCGGCCCGCATCGATGGCGCCAGCCGGCTCTATATCTTCTGGCGCATCACCCTGCCGCTGGCCGCGCCCGCCATCCTGTCGGTGACCCTGTTCGCCTTCACCAATGCCTGGAACGAGTTCCTGTTCGCCTTTGTCTTCATCACCTCCGAGTCCCTGCGCACGCTGCCCATCGGTCTGCAGTCGCTGGTGGTCGGGGACATCCTGCCCTGGGGCAAGCTCATGGCCGCCTCGCTGCTGACCACAGTGCCGGTCGCCGTGCTCTATATCTACGCGCAGCGCTTCCTGGCCGAAGGCCTCACCGTTGGAGCGGTCAAGGGATGACCGACCAGGCGCCGGTCAAGCCAGTGCGGGCCAAGCCGGTGAGCACCGAGCGCCCCGTGCCATCGGCGGTGGACGCCATGGTGGCCAAGATCCGCGGCCTCATCTCCGATGGCGGCCTGCAGCTGGGCGACAGCCTGCCGACCGAAAAGGAACTCTGCGAGCGCTTTGACGCCGGCCGCAACACGGTCCGAGAGGCCATGCGCATCCTCAAGGCCTATGGCGTGGTGGCCGTGCGCCCCAAGGTCGGCGCGACGCTGATCGATGACCGCATGGAACGGGCGTTGGATCTGTTCTCGTTCAACACGCTCGATGTTTCCCGCCGCACGTTCAACGACATCCAGGGCTTCCGCAAGCTGATCGAGGTCGGCTCGGTGGATACCATTTTCGACCATGTGACCGCAGACGATGTCGCCGAACTGCGGGCCATCAATGTGGCGCTGCGCGGCGCCCAGAGCATTGCCGAGGCCTCCGAGCAGGACTTCCGCTTTCACCTGCGCCTGGTCTCTATTCTGAACAACCGCGCGGTGCGCGATGTCTATCGCATCATGAAGCCGGTGATCATCCGCATCATGGAGCGCGGCAAGCAGATCCGCGACTTCAACGCCGATACCTTCGAGCAGCACGCCGCCGTGGTGGACGCGCTCGAGCTGCGCGACCGCATTCACTACCAATATGCGCTGATCTCGCATCTGCACCTGGGACTTTGGGCCTTCGACGAGGAAGGGGAGGCCGAACAGCCGGCGCCGTGACGCCGGCTGCACTGCGCGATGTGCGGGCCGCCCGGTTCATGTGGGGCCGGACCGCCTGAACAAGGCGTCGGGGAGACGCCAATCTTGGGAGGACGACTATGAAGACTATGCACTTGGCATCGCTGGCTCTCGCTGGCCTGCTGGCATCGACGAGCCTGACCCTGGCTGGACCAGAAACTGTGTCTGGGCCGGGTGCTGACCCGACCTGTTTTGCCCCCTGGGGCGATGACGCCAAATATATGCAGTGGCCGGCCCAGGAGGGCCCCTACCGCATTGCCGTGGTCAATGGCTTCGTCGGCAATACCTGGCGCATCCAGATGATCAAGACGGCCAAGGCCTTTGCCGAGGATCCGGCCATCAAGGACAAGATCGCCGAGTTCAAGGTGGTCTCCACCGGCACCGACGCGCCGGCGCAGCTCGGCGCTATCGAGGACTTCATCAACCAGGGCTTTGACGCCATCGTCACCATCGCCGTCTCACCCGATGGCTTTGATCGTGTCATTCGCCTGGCCGACAAGGAAAATGTCGTGCTGGTGCCCTTCGACAACGTGCTGGACACCGACGCGGTGATGCAGGTCAACGAAGACCAGACCGAAATGGGCCGTCGCTGGGCCCAGTTCCTGGTCGACGAGCTGGCGGCACAGGGCAAGACCGGCGGCAAGATCCTCGAAGTGCGCGGCCTGGCCGGCAACTCGGTGGACCGCGACCGCTCGGCCGCCATCCACGAGACCTTTGCGGCCTCTGGCGGCAATTGGGAAATCATCGAAGTGGTCGGCAATTGGGATGACGGCACCGCCCAGAAGGTGACCGCTGACGCCATTGCGGTGCATGGCCAGTTCGATGCTATCGCCGCCCAGGGCGGCACCACAGGCGTGGTGCAGGCCCTGATCGACGCTGGCCACCCCATGGTGCCGATCGCCGGCGAATCCGAGAATGGCTTCCGCAAGCTGGTGGCCCAGCATGCCGCCGATGGCCTGAAGGGCATTTCCATCGGCCAGTCACCGGGCCTGGTGGCCATTGCCATGAAGGCGGCCGTATCGGCGCTGGAAGGCAATGTCATGCCGCAGCTGATCTCGGTGCCGCTGCCGGTGGCCACCTATGACCAGCTCAAGGATGGCGAGAACTTCTGGTCGGACCTGCCGGACAACTTCTTTACCGTCAACGAGTTCCCGCCGTGCGGCGTCAACGTCTCGGGTCCCGCCATCATGGCGCAGTCCGAAGCGGACGTGAAGTAACCAAACCCGGGCGGCGCCGACGACCGGCGCCGCCTTTCCGGCATGCCCGGTGGAGAGCCTTTGCCTCATGTCCGCACACCCCTTTCTCCAGCTGTCTGGAGTGTCCAAATACTTCGCCGGCACCCGCGCGCTGGAAAATGTCGATTTCGCCTGCGAACGCGGCTCGATCCATGCCGTGCTGGGCGAGAACGGCGCCGGCAAGTCAACGCTGATCAAGATCATTTCCGGCGTGCTCCGGCCTGACACCGGCGCCTTGAGCCTGGACGGCCAGCCGTTCGACTTTGCCAATCCGGCCCAGGCCAATGCCGCCGGCATTGTCTGCATCTTTCAGGAACTCTCGCTGGTGCCGGACCTGACGGTGGCCGACAATATCGCGCTGGCGCAGCCGCCGCGCCGCTATGGCATGATCGACCGCCGCGCCCAGCGCCATCGCGCCGAGGCCCTGCTGGCGCGCATCAAATGCGAGGACGTCGACCCCAATGCCCTGGTGCGCGACCTTTCACTGTCGCGCCGGCAGATGGTGGAGATCGCCAAGGCGCTGGGCAAACAGCCGCGCCTGCTGATCCTGGACGAGGCGACTTCGGCCCTGACCCGTAACGACGTCGAAACGGTTTATGGCCTGCTCGCCGATCTGCGGCAGGACAATGTGGCGAGCCTGTTCATCTCGCACCGCATGAACGAGGTGGAGCGCCTGTGCGACACGCTCTCGGTGTTTCGCAATGGCCGGCATGTCGAGACCTTCAGCAAGGGCGCCAAAACCGACGGCCAGATCGTGCGCCTGATGATCGGCCGCGAGGTGGATGCGCAGTTTCCGCCCAAGCCGGCGCCGACCCCGCATGTGCCGCACCTGCACGTCGACAATCTGAGCTGGGAGAAGCGCCTGCGCGGCGCCTCGCTGACCGTCGGCCGCGGCGAGATCGTCGGCCTGGGCGGCCTTGATGGACAGGGGCAGAAAGAGCTGATGCTGGCGCTGTTCGGCGTGCTGCGCGGCGTCGAGGGCAGGGTGACTGTCGGCGAGACGCAGGGCGTGCCCACCTCGCCCGCCATTGCCAAGCAGGCGCCGCGCCGCATTGCCCTGGTGCCCGAGGACCGCAAGACCGAAGGCCTGATGCTGCCCATGTCGATCGCCGACAATCTGCTGGCCGCGTCCTATGCCTATGTCTCGGTCGGCCCCTTCATCAATCCGATGCTGGAGAGCCAGGCAGTCAGTGAAGCCATCGCCAAGCTGCAGATCAAGATCGGCGATCCGCAGGATCCGGTGGCGACCCTGTCGGGCGGCAATCAGCAGAAGGTGGTGATCGCCAAATGGCTGATGACTGACCCGGACGTCATCCTGCTCAATGACCCGACGCGCGGCATCGACGTCGGCACCAAGCAGGAGATCTATCGCCTGATGCGGCGCCTGGCCGACGAGGGGCGGGCGATCCTGTTCTACTCCACCGATTATGCCGAACTCATCGGCTGCTGTGAGCGCGTCGCCATCATGTATGACGGTGCCATCGTGGCCGAACTGTCCGGCGACGCGGTGACCGAGGAAGCCATTGTCAGCGCCGCGCTCAATATCCATGCCGCACCCGTCGGGGTGGCATCATGAGCACACCACTGGCCAATCTCGCCACCAGCATCCGCCAGAACCGCGCCTTCACCGGCGCCGTCCTGCTGCTGGTTGCGCTGTTCCTGCTCTACAATGTGCTGCATCCGCGCGGCTTTTCCTCGGCGGTGCTGATCCAGAACGCCAATGAATCGGTGGCCATTGTCTTTGTCGCCATGGCGCAGACCATTCCGGTGCTGCTTGGGGGGCTTGATCTGTCTGTCGGCGCCGTGATGACGCTGTCGGCCTGCATCGCCTCGGTACTGGTCAATGGCTCGCCGCTGCAGATCATCCTGGGCATGCTGGTGACGCTGCTGGCCGGCACGGCCTTTGGCTTCTGCAATGGGCTGATCGTGGTCTATGGCCGCCTGCAGCCCATCATCGCCACGCTGGCCACCGGCGCCATTGCCATGGGTCTGGCACTGTTCATCCGCCCCAAGCCGGGCGGCGATATCGACGGTGACCTCAACTGGGCGGTGACCAATTCGCTGTGGGACTTCGTTGACACCTATGGCCTGTTCGACGCTGACGCGGCCTGGTTTGCACCCGTGGCCTGGATCCCGGTGCCACTGCTGATCATCCTGGTGTTCGGCGCCTGCGTCTGGCTGCCGTTTCGTCGCACCGTCACCGGGCGGACCATCTATGCCATCGGCTCGGCCGAAGGGGCGGCCTATATGTCGGGCCTGCCCATCAACCGCGCCAAGATCGCCGCCTTTACCCTGGCCGGCTTTTTCGCGGCCTGTGGCGGGCTTTACCTCGCCATCCAGACCGCCTCCGGGAATGCCGACCTGACCCAGGCTGGCGCCTATACGCTCAACTCCATTGCCGCGGTGGTTCTGGGCGGCACCTCGCTGCTCGGCGGCGTTGGCGGCGCCATTGGCTCGCTGATCGGCGCGCTGATCCTGCGCGTCATCTCGTTCTATTTCCGCATCCTGTCCATCGATCCGCTGCTGCAGCCGCTGGTCGAGGGCCTGGTACTGCTGGCGGCGGTAAGCCTGGGGGCTGTCCGCGTGCTGCGCATCAGGAACCGTCTCGACCTCTTCCGCTAGGAAACCGCCATGCCATCTGCCTTTTCGCGCCTGCGTCCGGAAGACAAGCCCGTCGTCATCTCGGCGGCCTTCATTGTGGTCATCCTCATCCTGGGCACGGTCTATACCCTCATCACCCAGGGCTCGGCGCCGCTGTTCTCGCCCAATTATCTGCTGCAGCAGCTGCAGACCGGCGCCTTCCTCGGCATTGTCGCAGCCGGCATGATGATGGTGATCCTGCTCGGCCACATCGATCTCTCCGTGCCCTGGACGCTGACTGCGGCCGCCATGATGGCCACGGCGGTCGGTGGCGAGATGGCGCTGCCCACAGGCATTGCCGTGGGCATCGCCGTGGGTCTGGTCAACGGCTTGGGCGTCGCCTATCTGCGCATTCCCTCGATGATCTTCACCCTGGGGGTGGATTCGGTGATGCGCGGCCTGATGGTCTGGCACACCGGTGGCTTCGCGCCGCAGGACCAGGCCACGCCACTGATGCGCTTCCTGGCCGCCGAGAAGCTGCTCGGCATTCCGGTGGCCATCTTCGTCTGGGTGCTGGTCTCGCTGGTCATCGTCACCATCCTTGCGCGCACCGCCTTTGGCCGCTCCATCTATGCCACCGGCAATCGCGAGGCGGCGGCCTATCTGTCGGGGATCCGCACCCGCTGGGTGATCGTGGGCGCCTTCGTCATCTCTGGCATCTGCGCGGCCATCGCCGGCATCCTGCTGGCCGGCTATTCCACCAAGGCCTACCAGGGCATGGGTAATGCCTTTCTGCTGCCGGCCATTGCCGCCGTGGTCATCGGCGGCACGCGCATCCTGGGCGGGCAAGGGCGCTATGTCGGCACCGTGGTGGGCGTGACCCTGATCGTGCTGCTCAATTCGGTGCTCTCCATCATGCAGATGCCCGAGGCGGGGCGGCAGGTGATCTACGGCAGCGTCATCATCGGCATGCTGCTGGTCTATGGCCGGGACAAACGGCTCACCGGCTGAGCCGGATCAGGTCGCGCCGTTCCAATATAGTTCACACGGACGCCAAATCATGCTACATTGAATGCCAATATGAGCATGTGATGCTCCTATATGGCAATCAGATGGAATGACGCATGATGGACAGCATGGTTCCCTGCAGACACAGCGGCGTGGATCGGAGCTGGGCGCGGAAGGCCATTGGCCTGCTCGAGGCCGAGGGGCGACGCTCCGCTGATACCCATCTGATCGCCGTGCCTGTGCCGGCCTTTCCTGATCTGGACATCTACCTCAAGGACGAGTCGGCCCATCCCACCGGCAGCCTCAAGCATCGCCTGGCGCGCTCGCTGTTTCTCTATGGCATCTGTAACGGCAAGATTACCCAGGGCGTGACGCTGACCGAGGCCTCCTCGGGCTCGACGGCGGTGAGCGAGGCCTATTATGCGCGCCTGCTCGGCCTCGAGTTCATCGCTGTGCTGCCCGCCAGCACCAGCCACAGCAAGATCGAGGCCATCGAGCAGCAGGGCGGGCGCTGCCATCTGGTGGCCGATGGCTGCACCATCTATGCCGAAGCCGAGCGGCTGGCGGCCGAATGCGGCGGGCATTATCTCGACCAGTTCACCTATGCCGAACGCGCCACCGACTGGCGCGGCAACAACAATATCGCCGAATCCATCTTTCGGCAGATGGAGAACGAGCGCTTCACCATCCCCAGCTGGATCGTGGTCGGCGCCGGCACCGGCGGCACCTCGGCCACCATCGGCCGCTATATCCGCTACCGCAGCTGCATGACCCAGCTCTTGGTGCCCGATGTCGAGCATTCCGCCTTTTATGACGGCTGGACGCATGGCGACGCCACGGCGCGCTGCGCCACGCCGTCGGGCATCGAGGGCGTTGGCCGCCCGCGCGTGGAACAATCCTTCGTGCCCAATGTGGTCGACGAAATGATCAAGGTGCCCGATGCGGCTTCGCTCGGCGCCATGCGCGTGCTGTCGCGCCGGCTCGGGCGCCGCGTCGGCGGCTCGACGGGCACCAATTTCTTCGGCCTGTGCTGGGCCGCGGACGGCATGCGCAACCGCGGCGAATGCGGCGCGCTGGTGACGCTGATCTGCGACAGCGGCGAACGCTATGCCGACAGCTATTACGACGACGCCTGGCTGGCGGCCCGCCACATCGACACCAAGCCCTATGAGGCCATGGTCGAGGACTTTCTGGCCGGCGGCCCGTTCCGCGCCCGGCTGGGCGGCGCCTGACACAGCGCTAGGCGCGGGCAGGGGGCGGCTCGGCGCAGCGGCGGCCTCCACCATTTCTGGACCCAATGTCGACCCATTCTGTAGTCTTGGCTGGTTGTTTCTGTCTCAAGACCACTCCCGGTCGATACGAAGGAATGACCATGAAGACCTCCATCGCCGCCACGCTGGCCGCCGTTCTGTTCGCCGCCGCTGTCACCCCCGGCTTTGCCGCCGACAAGCTCGACACCGCCGCCAAGACCGACATCGTGCACCGCCTCAAGGCGCAGGGCGTCAAGGTCAGTGGCGTGGAAGAATGGAGCGGCCTGATCCGTGCCTATGTCACCGACGAAACCGGCCGCCAGACCATGAAGCTCTACACCATGGGCGATCTGCGCCCCGTCGAACGCCGCTGATCCATAGGCTCTGACAGCCCGGCGCCGCCTCCCTGAGCGGCGCCGGGCCACGGCAGAGTGCCGCCCGCAATGCGGGTGTCATGGATTGGACGAACCCCGAGACGGCAACCGCGTCCCTAGGCCTGCTGAATTGCCGACAGCTTCCAGTCGCGCCCGGTCTGGCGCACGAAGGTCCAGAGTTCCGTGGTCTGGGTCGCCGTATCGGCATCGCCATCCACTACCCTCTGGCTGGCCCGATCGCGCGTCACGTCGATCGACTCGTAGCGCATGGCGACCGTGGCATATTCGGTCTGCCCTTCACGCCAGCTTTCCGCGACATCGCCCTGCAACAGCGTCACCGCCGAAACCTCGTTCTTGACGCCACGGCTGGCGTTTTCCCCGAGTTCCTCGGACAGATACGACATCATCTCGGGCGTCGTCAGGCGACGCAGCGTGCCATAGTCCTCAGCGCCAAACGCGGTCTGAACCTGGGTCAGCATCAGCTGGAACTGATCAAGATCGCCTGGCGTGACCGGCAGTTCATCGGGACTGCGGGGGCGTTGCGCAGCAGCGGGCTTCCGGCCCGGATTGCCAAGCCCGGCCGCGCCAAACTGGCCGCCATAACCGCGGGCGTTCCCCGAAGGCGCTCCACCCACACTGGCCTGTTGTGGCCGCGCGAAACGGCGGAACAGCAAGTTGGCGATCCAGCCGATAATCGCAAGCTGAATGAGCATGGCGAAGATCCCGCCGAAGCCGCCAAAGCCGCCGCCAAACATCATGCCGAGCAGACCGCCGAACATCAGGCCCCCCAGCAAGCCGCCAAAGCCGCCAAAGGCCCCACGCGGCTGCTGGCCGGCCGGGGTGGCCGGGCGCGCCTGTTGCTGCTGCGCCGGCGTCATGGTGCGTTGCACCGGCGCCGTCACAGTGGGCGCGGTATTGGTGGCAGGCACCGAATTGAACGTGCGTGTGCCACGGCCGCCGAAACTGCCACCGCGCCGCGCTTCGGCCTGATCAACGGAGATCATCGATATCGCCATGACAAGCGTGGCAAACAGACTAGCAAGGCGAAAGCGCTTGGAGGTGAACATAGGTCCTTGGGTTCCGACACGAAAAGCGGTGACGCCTGATATGGGATGGCGCCGGCCGGATGTGTAGAGCCCACCGCGCAGACGGGGATGATTTTTGGCAGCGGCCGCGCGTTCGATGGTCAGTCGTCCTGATCATCCAGCCAGTCATGGTCGGCCAGCCAGGGCAGCCATATTTCCACGCCGGCCTCAATTCTGAAGAGCAGCGGCACGACACCGTTCTGTTCGTATTCGTGCTGCGCAGCAGCATAGGCAAAGGACAGCGCATGGCCAAGGCTGCCAGCAGAGGCCTGCAGCCTTCCGTTGTTTTCGATGCGCCAGTTTCTCGGCTCTGGACGAATAACCAAGCGGACGGGCGACCAAGGCAAGAGTGTCACAGGCCCAGCGGCAAGCCTCTGAACAGCGTCTTCAAGCCGCTCGGGGCTGTCGACATAAAGCACGTCATAGTCAACGCAATCGAACCGGCTCGGCTGACCATGTTGCATGGCCTGGGCGGGTTCCTCACAGCAGATGACGCTGAACCGCTCGGGGACCCGGAGTGGCTTTCCCAGGCTTGCGGGGCCAACCGGATAGATGATCACGACACGGCGGTGGCCATCTCTGTGGGCGGAAATCTCACCGCGAACCGGCTTACCCTTGCTGAGTTCGCTCATCACCTCTGGTGTTACCAACGGCATGTCCGGTTCCTGTTCCTTGTGGATGCACTTTTCCAATGTCCGCAGACTAGCCGGAGACGGCTGGCCGCGCTGTGTCGCCCGGAACAGCCAGCGCAAGACGACGACCAGAGCTGACGGACGGGCTGCGACCGCTCAAATCACGGGGCCTTCTCGTTCTGCGCGGCGATTTGACCACGGGCGCCGGGAACCGGCCGACGCGACAGGGCCGGACGAGCCTGCGCGCGAGGCAGGGCAGGGCCGGACGCTACGCAGGCCCGGCCGGGCATGATCCTGGGGGCGGCGTGCAGCGGTCAGACCGGAAAACCGTCAACCCCGCCGGCCTGTGCCGCGATCACCAGCCGCGCCAGCGCCGGCTGCGCCGTGCTGCCGGAGCGCGACATGACAACGCCCCCCTTGGGATTGAACCAGTTCCCCCTGGCGAGCCGCTGCCGGACATAGTCCTGATAGGCTTGGGGCGACAGCGGGGTCTTTGAGGTGTGCCGCCGCGTGTTGCAGAGCCAGCAGGCAGCAACGATGTTGTCCGCCACATCCTCGCCACCGTCACATTGCGCCAGCAGATGCTCAGCGGTGCGCCTGTTGGACCGCTTGTCACTCGCCGCGGACATGGGTCGGCCACAATACCAGCAGAGCCCACCCTGGCGGTGAAAAGCCTCGTCCCGGAGTTTTTTGACCTGCGACATGGGGAACCTTGGGCGGCGGACAGGCTAGAAGCGGGGCGGAAGGAATAGTCTCGGCGCTTTGGCGCGGTGCTGATTGTAGCACGGGCAGCCGGTCTTTGCGGGGATGTCGAGGAATGCGGGGATCGGGAGGGGCAGGGGTTTTCACCCAACCCATCCCCAACCCCGATGTCATCCCCGCGAAAGCGGGGGCCCATCCCGAGATCGGACCACAGCCGCAAGGTGGCCGCGACTTGCTCTGCGATGCCGCTCGGGGCGCGATCTCAGGATGGGTCCCGGCTCAAGGCCGGGATGACACCGTGGGTGTGGCGAGATTGGTGAAAGTCGATGCACCGCCACTCCAGAACACTACTTTCAGGCTCGGGCGACGCGCGTTAATTTAGGAAACTATGCAAGAAGATCAACTAAACAACCAACATTCTGTGCATTTTGCTACCTTGGCCAATCAGGTTTATTGAGGCAAAAATAGAGTCCGCAAATTCATATGAGCCTCTTAGCAACTCGTCTCTCTTCTCTGGGTGATCGAATTTCAGAAGCAAGTTGCTGATTGGCTCGTCTGTAACTTCGAGAAAGCTGTTGTATTGATCGACTATTTTTGAGAGCGGGTCGGATGCGACCTTAGCGCTTCCTATCAAGTTTTGAATCCGCTCGATCGGCGTCATCAAGCAAATCGCCCTCATATCTGAAGGCGATACGGTGCCATTTGAATTGTATGTATACAGAATCTGAAGGAGCGCAGAGTAGCACGTCAGAAGGCGGCTAAACTTCAGTTTGTAGTTCTTTACGCGGCGTTTGAGTTTCTTCTCATGAGGAGTTGTCTCTGTTCTTGCCTCATAATTTACGCAAAAAGTACGCCAGAGCCGCAAAATGTCATTGGACAAAAAGGCTGGTGCAAAATCATTCTTGTGATCGCCGTAGTCTCGCCAGTACGAGGCTATTATCTCATCTATAGCTTTATTGAAAACTTCAGCGCCACTTAGGGGGCGTCCCTCCAGAAGCATTAATAGGCGGGCTGTGAATGTGTTTGAGGCATCATCCTCAGGCTTCCCCAACGTTCCAATCAACTGTGACACTGAATAGTGTGCCAAATACTGCCCGTCGGCATCAAATTCCTTTAGGCCTAGTGAGCGACAAGCAGAAATAAGGTCGGCTTTGATGCATATTTCGTCTAGACGTGAAAGTTCACTTTCAAGTATTTTGTTGGGTGGGGAGATCTTGTCTTCGGACGATTTATCCAGACCTACGATAAATATGTCTAGATCGCTATGCTCACTTGCCTCCAAACGGCCATAAGAACCTGTCGCGCAAATGCACGCTTTCCCGTCTGCGTATCTCTTTGCATCTGCTATCTTGCCGTCGATTAGTAAGTACTTCTCTTCAGAGAAGGCCCTTCGATCAATTATTCCTGCCAATTAATTCCCCCTCCAGCTAAATATATTGGCAAAAACCTCTGCCTGCTCAATTGCGTCGTCAAGTGCATGGTGCGTGTGAGCCCGATTGGAACGAACGAAATCGGGCAGTTTAGAGCGGCTTGACGTGGAAAGCGTGCGCCCGGTTTTTACTGAGACCGCAGTTTTGATGTCGAATCCGCGCGAGTATTCGAACGGCGAACCATTTCTAGAAAACCTAACAAAGTACCAATATAGCCAAGTCCAATCAAACCCAAGAGGGTAGGCCACAAGTACGGGGTTGCCGTTGCCTGAAAGGCGCCGTACCCAGTCAGCTAGTTCCGTCATCACGTAGTTGGGATCGCCGCCAGTTAACATTAGTTTTTGTCGATCAAGACCATTGACCGCTAAGGCCTCGGGCTGAAAGTCCGGCGATATCGGCCTGAGTTCCCGATATATGTGGTGATCGTACGAAACTGGCCGAACAAATTTGGCGCCATCATATGTTCCAGCAAACACCAGTGCGACAGACAGCATCGAATAGGGCCCGGGAATTGGCCCATCCGTTTCCACGTCTGCCGAAAAGTATACGTCCAAACCTGCCTCCGTTGCCACATTGTGGCATAGCAATAGCGGTACATAAAAATCAGTCGAGGTGCCAGCTTGCTGGCACCTCGACGTTCATTCCAATCGCGTAAAGAGTGTACGCGCTTCCCTCAGCTACAACCCGTCGTCGTGCCGCACGTATCGCACTTCAGGCACGTGCCGTTCCGGACCATCGTGAAATTATGGCACTCGGTGCACTGGTCGCCGGTGTAGCCCTTCATCTGGGCTTCGGCGCGCAGGAGCCCCGTGTCCTTGGACGGCGGCGGGCTGGGGATCGGGTTCAGTTCCGCCGGCGCGAAGGCCGAGGGGCTGAGCTGGGTGTCGACCTTGAGCGCGGTGGCCGTCTTGAGGGCGGTCACGGTCGAGGTCTGCATCGCCTGCACGGGGTTATACTGGTGATCGCCCGAGACGATCATCAGGCTCTTGTTGGTGACGCGACCACGGGTCATGCCACGCGACACGAAGCGATCGGCCTGCATGGGGGCTGCCGGGGCCGGAGCGGCACGACCGCCCTTGCTCTCGTCATTGCCCTTGCCCAGCGAAGTCGGGCTTTCCGGGTTCACATGGGCCAGGTCGTCGCGGTCCAGATAGGAAACGGCCAGTTCGCGGAACACATAGTCGAGGATTGAGGTGGCGTTCTTGATCCGGTCATTGCCCATCACCATGCCGGCGGGCTCGAAGCGGGTGAAGGTGAAGGCCTCCACATACTCGTCCAGCGGCACGCCATATTGCAGGCCCAGCGAGATGGCGATGGCGAAATTGTTCATCATCGCGCGGAAGGCGGCGCCTTCCTTGTGCATGTCGATGAAGATCTCGCCCAGGCGACCATCGTCATATTCGCCGGTGCGCAGATAGACCTTGTGGCCACCGACCACGGCCTTCTGGGTATAGCCCTTGCGGCGATCGGGCATCTTTTCGCGGTCGCGCACGACCGTTTCGACGATGCGCTCGACAATGCGTTCGGCGACATGGGGCACGCGGGCGGCAGCCGACAGGGCAGCCAGTTCCTCGGCCGCATCATCCTCATCGTCATCGGCCGCGGCCAGGACGGAGGAATTGAGCGGCTGGCTGAGCTTACTGCCATCGCGATAGAGGGCGTTGGCTTTGAGGGCCAGGCGCCAGCTCATCATATAGGCTTCCTTGGCGTCTTCCACCGTCGCATCATTGGGCATGTTGATGGTCTTGGAGATGGCGCCCGAGATGAACGGCTGGGCCGCCGCCATCATCAGGATGTGGCTTTCGATCGACAGCGAACGCTTGCCGATCTTGCCGCAGGGAGCGGCACAGTCGAACACCGGCAGGTGCTCGGCCTTGAGGTGCGGCGCGCCTTCGAGCGTCATGGCGCCACAGACGTGGATATTGGCGGCCTCGACGTCCTTCTTGGAAAAGCCCAGGAAGCTCAGCAGGTCAAAGCTGAAGTCATTGAGCTGCGCATCGGTTACGCCCAGGCTCTTGAGGAAATCGGCACCCAGCGTCCACTGGTTGAAGATGAACTTGATGTCAAAGGCCGAGGCGGTCGCGGCGTTGAGCGCGGCGATCTTGTCGTCGGTAAAGCCCTTGGCGCGCAGGGTCGAGGGGTTGATGCCCGGCGCCTGGTTGAGATTGCCATGGCCGACCGCATAGGCCTCCATCTCGGCAATGTCGCCTTCCGAATAGCCCAGGGTGCGCAGGGCCGGCGGCACGGCGCGGTTGATGATCTTGAAGTAGCCGCCACCGGCCAGCTTCTTGAACTTGACCAGGGCGAAATCGGGCTCGATGCCGGTGGTGTCGCAATCCATCACCAGGCCGATGGTGCCGGTGGGGGCGATAACCGAAACCTGGGCGTTACGGAAGCCATGCTTCTCGCCGAGCGCCAGGGCATTGTCCCAGGCCAGCTTGGCGCGTTCGCTGAGGGCCGCATCGATCAGATTGGCATGGTCCAGCGGCACCGGCGTGATGGAGAGGCCTTCATAGCCGGTCGCATTGCCATGGGCGGCGTTGCGATGGTTGCGGATGACGCGCAGCATGTGCTTGGCGTTGCGCTTGTAGTCCTTGAACGGGCCCAGTTCCTTGGCCATTTCGGCCGAGGTGGCATAGGAGACGCCGGTCATGATGGCGGTGACGGCGCCAGCGATGGCGCGGCCTTCCACCGAGTCATAGGGAATGCCCGAGGTCATCAGGAACCCGCCGATATTGGCATAGCCAATGCCCAGCGTGCGATATTCGAACGAGCGCTCGGCAATCGCCTTGGACGGGAACTGCGCCATCATCACCGAGACTTCGAGCACGATGGTCCACAGACGGACGGTGTGCTCATAGGCGGCGGTGTCAAAGCTGCCATCGGTATTGCGATAGGGCAGCAGGTTCACCGACGCCAGATTGCAGGCGGTGTCATCAAGGAACATATATTCCGAGCAGGGGTTCGATGCATTGATCGGACCGGCTTCGGGGGAGGTGTGCCACTCATTGATGGTGGTGTGATACTGGATGCCGGGATCGGCCGAGGCCCAGGCGGCATAGCCCACCTGTTCCCAGAGGTCGCGGGCCTTGAGCGTCTTGGTCACCTTGCCCGAGGAGCGGGCCTTGAGCTGCCAGTCGCTGTCGCCCTCAACGGCGCGCAGGAAATCGTCGGTGACGCGCACCGAATTGTTCGAGTTCTGGCCGGAGACGGTGAGATAGGCTTCGCTGTCCCAATCGGTGTCGTAGACCGGGAATTCGATATCGGTATAGCCCTGCTTGGCGAACTGGATGACGCGGAAAATGTAGTTCTCCGGCACCAGGGCCTTCTTGGCGGCGCGCACTTCGCGCTTGAGGGCAGGGTTCTTGGCCACGTCGAAGCAATCGTCGCCCGAACCGTCGCAGTTCACGGCGGCCTTCATAATGGCCTTGAGGTGCTTGGAGACCACCTTGGAGCCGGTGACCAGCGCGGCCACCTTCTGCTCTTCCTTGACCTTCCAGTTGATATATTCCTCGACATCGGGGTGATCGATGTCCAGCACCACCATCTTGGCGGCGCGGCGGGTGGTGCCGCCCGACTTGATGGCGCCGGCAGCACGGTCGCCGATCTTGAGGAAGCTCATCAGGCCGCTCGACTTGCCGCCGCCCGACAGACGCTCGCCCGAGCCGCGCAGGGCCGAGAAATTGGTGCCCGTGCCCGAGCCATATTTGAACAGGCGCGCTTCGCGGACCCACAGGTCCATGATGCCGTTCTCATTGACCAGATCGTCATTGACCGACTGGATGAAGCAGGCATGCGGCTGCGGATGCTCGTAGGAGCTCTTCGAGCTCACCAGCTTGTGGGTGAAGGGGTCGACATAGAAATGGCCCTGGCCGGGGCCATCAATGCCATAGGCCCAGTGCAGGCCCGTG
Source organism: Devosia sp. FKR38 (assembly GCF_005222805.1). GTDB lineage: Bacteria > Pseudomonadota > Alphaproteobacteria > Rhizobiales > Devosiaceae > Devosia. The sequence goes on from NZ_STGC01000005.1 coordinate 1,190,438, forward strand.
TTGAACCACTGCGGGCTGTTGGGCGCCACGCGCTGGGTGGCCAGCATGAAGGCGAGCTCGTCGCGGAAGGCGAGGGCATCTTCCTCGCTGTCGAAATAGCCGCCCTTCCAGCCCCAATAGGTCCAGGTGCCGGCCAGGCGATCAAACACCTGGCGGCTGTCCATTTCCGAACCAAAGCGCTCTGCTTCGGGCAGCTTGGCCAGGGCAGCCTCATCGGGGACCGAGCGCCACAGCCAGCTGGGGACAGAATTCTCCTCAACCTTCTTGAGCACCTTGGCGACGCCGGCCTTGCGGAAATACTTCTGCGCAATGATGTCAGCGGCAACCTGGCTCCAGGTCGACGGAATCGCGATGTCTTCGAGCTTGAAGACCACCGAGCCATCCGGATTGCGGATCTCGCTGGTGGCCGAGCGGAAGTCGATGCCGCTGTAGCGATCCTGGTTGGCTGTCGTGAACCGGCGTTCAATGCGCATAGTCGTCTTAGTCCCCAATGTAGCGGGCACACGAAGGCCCGCGAGCCGAAAACCGGCTTCTCATCCAAATCTGTGTTGACGCGTCACCAACCGAACCCGTGGCCGGGTCCGAAAAACTTGCCTGTGCCCATGCCTGGTGCCGGTCTGGTGCCAACGCTCTCAGCAGGGGTCTTTTGCCCGCGGCGGGAGGCGCTGCGGACGATCAAAAACATCTGCCGATTCAAATCCAGCGTCAACGCAAGAAATCACAAGGTGTAGTGGTCGGGCCGGGTCGCATGACAACGTCTAGTAGGCTCAATATGTGGATAGTGGGGACAAATGGCAAGGAAAACCGGGTCTTGATCGGGCCGGTTCAGGCGGGGTTTGATGTCACATCTTCGTCACATGAACTTGCCGAGAAACCCCCGCTAAGGCCCCGCGAATCCTGACCTTCCGGCCACGACGGCGCGGCGTTAGGATGATGTTCACCATGCCGGAAGACAGGCAGAATCGCTGCCCGGAAAAGCTGTCAAGCGCAGATATTTTGGCAACAATGTGGTTGGCATGGACCCACCAGGCACACACCAGAGCTTGTGTGTGGCGGACCCGGTGGCCCCATAGCGCTCGTATGGGGCAGGGGACGGCGGTCACCCTGCGCAGTGGGCCTGCCGGACCCCGCAAAAACACCATCAAACCCCTCCGGCAACACTAGGCTGTGCCACCGACCCATGGTACACCCGGCCTAGCGCATCCCTCGACGACGACGGAATCGAAGAATTGGCCAAATCCGGTATCAAGCAGTTCCTGACAGAAATCTTCTCCTGGTGGGGCGGACAGACATGGGGAACCCGTCTGTGGATCTGGCGCTTTGGCGACTATGTCGGCAGCGATGAATTCGGCAACAAATACTACCAGGATCGCAAGGCGGACCGCCGCTATGTGACCTATGCCGGCTATGCCGACGCTTCCACCATTGGCGAAGGCTGGCATGGCTGGATGCACCACCGCACCGATGTGGTGCCCACCAAGGCCAATTATGTCGCCAAGAGCTGGCAGCTTCCGCATGAAGCCAATCTGACCGGCACGGCAGCCGCCTACCGTCCCGATGGCAGCCTGCTCAGCAAGGGCGAGCGCCCGCGCGTGACCGGCGACTACACCGCCTGGTCGCCCGAATAAGGCCGGCGCCTTGCGCCACCGATCCATTGTGACCCGCATGCGCGCCATGCTGGGGCAGCTTGCGGCCCTGGCATTGCTGGCGTTTGCGCCGCAGGTCCAGGCGCAGCCGATTGCCAATCCGGTGGCGACCTTTGCCGGGCTGGACAAGATCACCGGTCGAATCACCCGTTTTGACGTCTATATCGGCGAAACCGTGCTGTTCGGCGCGCTCGAGCTGACGCCGCGCGCCTGCTACAACCGCGCCGCCACCGAGACGCAGCGCACCTCGGCCTTTCTCGAGGTGGACCAGCGCAGCCTCAATGGCGCCTCCAAGCGCATCTTTACCGGCTGGATGTTCGCCGACAGCCCGGCGCTGCATGCCATTGACCACGCGATCTATGATGTGTGGCTGATCGAGTGCAAGACCAGCACCGACGTGCCGCCGCCCGAGGCGCGCCAGTGAGCGCCTGAAGTTTCGGCGCCGCGTGTCGAAACCGGCCGGGCCGGATCGTCTTGTCACCATGCCGATGCAGTGCATCGCCCTTGGAGAGGAGAACAGAGTGCCCACCATTCCCCAGATTGAGGCCAGACCGGCCAAATCCTATGCTTTCATCGCCTATTCGGTGCCGATGAGTGCCGTCGCCAAGCCGGCGGACGAGGGCTTTCCGGCCCTGTTTGCCTGGCTGGGGCAGCACGGCATCGCTCCGGTCGGCGCGCCCTTCTTCAACTACCGCCGCATCGACATGACCGGCACGCTCGATATCGAGGCCGGGGTGGCGGTGAGCCGGCTGGGCGAGGCCAGTGGCCCGATCCAATTCGGCACGCTGCCGGCCGGCAAGTTTGTCACCACAACCCACACCGGACCCTATGACCAGCTCTATGACGCCACAGCCATGCTGATCGGCTGGGCCAAGGAGCGCGGCATTGCCTGGGATGTGACGGAGGCGGCCGATGGCGACCACTTCGCCTGCCGGCTGGAGATCTATGAAACCGACCCGTCCGACGTTCCCGACCCGGCCAACTGGGTCACCCGGCTGGAGATCAAGACAGCAGACTAGCAGCGCGAAGAGCAGCGCCGGAGCAGAGGGGCCAGACACAAAAAAGCGCGGCGATGGCCGCGCTTCTCATCCAGGCCAGCATCCGCCAGCCGGTGTCTATGTGTCTATCCCGAGCCCGGCGCCGATGCGCCGCCGCTGGGATCAGTACTTGCGCAACAGACCCACGAGGCGTCCCTGCACCTTGACGCGATCGGGCGGAAAGATGCGGGTCTCATAGGCCGGATTGGCCGCTTCCAGCGCCACGGTATTGCCCTTGCGGCGCAGGCGCTTGAGCGTGGCTTCTTCATCATCCACCAGAGCCACGATGATTTCGCCGGTGCTGGCCTGGTCCTGCTTTTTGATCAGCACGGTGTCGCCATCGAAAATGCCGGCGTCGATCATCGAGTCGCCGCGCACTTCGAGCGCATAATGCTCGCCACTGCCCAGCATTTCGGGCGGCACCATGATGGTGTGCGAATGGTTCTGGATCGCCTCGATGGGCGTACCGGCCGCGATGCGGCCCATGACCGGCACCGAGATGGGGCGGGCATAATCTTCGGCAGCCGACATGCGCGACGGCGGGCTCGCCACCTTGCCCAGATTGCCCTCGATGACCGATGGCTCAAAGCGCGCCTTGCGGCCGCCGAGCGAGGGGTTCATGGAATCGGGGAGCTTGACCACTTCGAGCGCGCGGGCCCGGTTGGGCAGTCGGCGGATGAAGCCGCGTTCCTCAAGGGCCGTGATCAGCCGGTGAATGCCCGATTTGGACGCCAGATCGAGCGCATCCTTCATCTCGTCGAACGACGGCGGAATACCGCTCTCCTTCATCCGCTCGTGGATGAACATCAGCAGCTCGTGTTGTTTGCGCGTGAGCATGGGCCCCTCGGGGAGAGAATCGGAACATAGACAGAACGACTATACGTGTTCCAGTTATGTTCTGCAATATCCCCGCAAAATCCAGCCCTTGACGTTGGGCTGGATGCTCAGAACGCGTCGATCACCACGGTCTCGACAAGCGCGCCGACCGGCTGCCCGGGATCATGCTCGGGCTGCACGATCAGGAGCTCGGCCGCGGCCAGCGACGAGGTATGGCCGCTGTCGGTCTGGCTGATGGGCAGAGCCATCGGGCCCGTGGCTGTATGGACCAGCTGGGCGCGCATGAAATGGCGCCGGGCGGTGTTGGCCGTGGTCGGGCCGGCCAGCGGCAGATGCCAGACCGGCTGCGGCGCAAGGCCCAGCCAGGCGCGCAGGGCTGGCTTGATGAAGGCAATGGCGGTGACCATGGCCGAAACCGGATTGCCCGGCAGGCCAAACACCAGCGTCTTGCCGCGGGTGCCGAACATCAGCGGCTTGCCCGGGCGCATATTGATGCGCCAGAAATCGAGCGTCACGCCGAGTTCGAGCAGAATTTCCTGGACGATATCATGCTCGCCCACGCTGGCGCCGCCGGTGGTGATGACCACATCGGGCTGCGTGGCAAAGATCGCTTCGAGCTTGGCGCGCAACTGGGCGCGGTCGTCGCGGGCGATGCCATGGTCGGCAATGGTCTCGGCATAGGGGGCCAGAAGCGGCGCGAGGCCAAAACTGTTGGAGGCAATGATCTGGTCGGGCCCCAATACGGCGCCGGGCAGTTCGAGCTCGTCGCCTGTGGCCAAAAGAGCCAGGCGCGGCCGCCGCGCTACGACCAGCTCGGGCGCATTTGCGGCGGCGGCGACAGCCAGCTGCATGGCGGTGAGCCGGACGCCAGGATCGAGCAGGCGCTGACCCCGGGCAAAATCGCTGCCCAGCGGCCGCACGCTGCGGCCGGGCTGCGGCTGGCTGGAGAAGCGCACGAGGTCGCCCTCGGCCACGGCCTCTTCCTGCATGATGACGGCATCGGCACCGGCGGGCAGGGGCGCGCCGGTGAAGATGCGCACGGTTTCCCCCGCGCCGACCTGGCCAGCAAAGCCGGCGCCAGCCTGCGCCATGCCGATGCGGCGCAGCGCATGGCCGGGCACGATATCGGCGGCGCGCACGGCATAGCCATCCATGGCACTGGCGGGAAACGGCGGCTGATCATGCCCGGCGCGCAGCGGCGCAAAGAGGACGCGGCCGGCGGCCGCGGCCAGCGGCACGGCCTCGCCTGTTGGCACAGGCACCCGCGCCAGAATGGCGGCAATGGCGTCTTCGACGGGGAGCAGGCTCATGGCGCAGCGGGCTCGTCGCGCTGGAAATCACCCGATTTGCCGCCGGATTTGGCCAGCAGGCACAGATCGGTAATGACCATGGCGCGGTCGATGGCCTTGGCCATGTCATAAAGGGTCAGCGCGGCAGTGGAGGCCGCGACCAGGGCCTCCATTTCCACCCCGGTCTGCCCGGTCGTCTCGGCTGTCGCTTCGATGCGGATGGTGTCGTCGCCCTGCGCAGAAATGTCGACGCTGACCTTGGTCAGCGCGATGGGGTGGCAGAGCGGGATCAGCTCGGCGGTCTTTTTGGCACCCATGATGCCGGCAATGCGGGCAACGGCCAGGGCGTCGCCCTTCTTGAGCCCGCCGCCCATGATGGTGGCAATGGTGGCCGGCTGGCCGACCAGCAGCGCCTGGGCCACGGCCCGGCGATGGGTAACCGCCTTGTCACCGATGTCGACGATGCGGGCTTCGCCCTTCTCGTTGAGATGGGTCAGCCCGCCGGCCATCAGCGGGCGGCCTGCGGCGTGCCCATGAGCAGCGCGCGGGTGGCCGCGGCCACATCGTCATGCCGCATCAGGCTTTCACCCACCAGGAACGTGCCAATGCCGGCCTCGGAATCGAGCCGCACCAGATCGGCATGGCCGCCGATGCCGCTTTCGCTGACCAGCAGCGTCCCCTTGGGCACGCCCACGGCCAGGTTGATCGAGGTCTGCAGCGTCGTCTCGAAGGTACGCAGATTGCGGTTGTTGATGCCGATGAAGCCAGCGCCCAGCGCCAGGGCGCGGTCGAGCTCGAGCTGGTTATGCACCTCGACCAGGGCATCCATCTTCCACTCTTCGGCGGCGTCGAGCAGATAGCGCGCCACGTCATCGCCCACGGCATCGAGAATGATCAGAATGCAGTCGGCGCCCCAGGCGCGGGCTTCGGCGACCTGATAGGTCTCGAACAAAAAGTCCTTGCGCAGCACCGGAAGCTGCGTCGCCGCACGGGCTTCGATCAGATAGCTGGGCGAGCCCTGAAAGCTCGGCCGGTCGGTGAGCACCGAGAGACAGGCCGCGCCGGCCATTTCATAGCTGCGGGCTATCTCGGCCGGGTTGAAATCGGCGCGGATCAGGCCCTTGGAGGGGCTGGCCTTCTTCACCTCGGCAATCAGGGCATATTGGCCGGCGGCGCGCTTGGCCTTGATGGCCTTGACGAAACCGCGCGGCGCGGGCTGGTCATGGGCCTGTGCCACCACCTCGGCCCAGGGCCGCATGGCCTTGGCCGCCGCGATTTCCTCGCGCTTGTAGAGCTCGATCTGCTTGAGAATATCGGTCATGCCTGTCGTCCGTTCGATACCGCCACGAGCCGGGCGAGTGTGTCCTTGGCCTTGCCGGTGTCGATCACGTCCCGCGCCATGGCAATGCCGTCGTCAATTGTGGTCACCTTGTCGGCCACCAGGAGCGCCGCGCCGGCATTGAGCAGCACGATGTCGCGGTAGGCGCTGGGCTTGCCATCGAGCAGGGCGTGCATCGCAACAGCGTTATCCGCCGGGTCGCCGCCGCGCAGATCGTCCAGCGTTGCCCGCGGCAGGCCAAACTGCTCGGGTGTGATTTCAAAGGTGGTCAGGCTCCCGCCCTCGATCTGGGCGACATGGGTCGGCCCCGTCGTGGTGATTTCATCCAGCCCGTCGCTACCATGCACAACCCAGGCCTTGATGGCGCGATTGGCGAGCAGCGCTGCCGCCACCGGCTCGACCCAGCGCTCATCATAGACGCCCAGCAGATAGCGGCGAACGCCAGCTGGATTGGACTGAGGGCCAAGGAGGTTGAACAGCGTTCGCGTGCCGAGCTCGGCGCGCGAGGGGCCGACATGGCGCATGGCCGGGTGATGGCTGGGCGCAAACATGAAGCCGATGCCGGCGCTGCCAACGCAGGCGCCGATCTCGACCGGGGTGAGGTCAAGCTTGACGCCCAGGGCCTCAAGCACCTGCGAGGCGCCGGACTTGGACGACAGCGCGCGATTGCCATGCTTGGCCACCGGAACGCCTGAGGCTGCCACGACAATGGCGCTGGCCGTGGAGATATTGAGCGTACCAGCGCCGTCACCACCGGTGCCAACGATGTCGATGGCCCCCTCGGGCGCGGTCACCGGCACCATTTGTTCACGCAGGATAGAAACGGCGGCAGCGATCTCCACCACAGTCTCACCCTTGACGCGCATGCCCATCAGGAAGGCGCCAATCTGGCTGGGGGTCGCTTCGCCGGCCATGATGATGCGCATGACGCCGCGCATTTCCTCGCCGGTCAGATCGCGACCTTCGGCGATCTTGCTCAGGGCTTGCTTGATGTCCATCACGCGGCTCGCTTGAGGTTGAAGTCGCGGGCAATGTCGAGGAAGTTCTGCAGGAGAGCGTGGCCGTTCTCGCTGGCGATGCTCTCGGGATGGAACTGCACGCCATGGACGGGCAGGGTCTTGTGCTGCATGCCCATGATCAGCCCGTCATCGGTGGTGGCGGTGACTTCGAGCACATCGGGCAGGCTTTCGCGGCGCACGAGCAGCGAGTGATAGCGCGTGGCCTCAAAATCATTGTTGAGGCCACGGAACAGGCCCTTGCCGGTGTGGTGGATCTTGGAGGTCTTGCCATGCACCAGATGGGGCGCGCGGATCACTTCGCCGCCCAGCGCCTGGCCCATGGCCTGATGACCCAGGCACACGCCGAGCATGGGGATCTCGCCCTTGAAGCGTTCGATGGCCGCCAGGCAGATGCCGGCCTCATTGGGCGTGCAGGGGCCGGGCGACAGCACAATGGCCTCGGGCGCCACGGCGGCGATCTCATCGAGCGTGATCTTGTCGTTGCGCACGACGGTGATGTCGGCACCCAGTTCGCCCAGGAAATGCACGAGATTGTAGGTAAAGCTGTCGTAATTATCGATGACGAGGGTCTTGGTCATTGGGCCTGTCCCTGAAAATTGGCTCTGCTGCTGCGTTCAGAACCAGCGCCGCCATCGCGATTGAAACTTGCCTGCCACACTCATTGCCCGATCCTCGCCTCGCCAGCATAGCGTAGCGCTTCCTCGGCGGCGCTGAAAAGGGCGCGGGCCTTGTTTTCGCATTCCATCTGCTCGAGTTCGGGCACGCTGTCGGCGACAATGCCGGCGCCGGCCTGCACATGCAGCTTACCATCCTTGAGGATGGCGGTGCGCAGCACGATACAAGTGTCCATGGTGCCATCGGCGCCGAAATAGCCGACGCAGCCGCCATAGATGCCGCGGCGCGACTTTTCCAGCTCGTCGATGATCTCCATGGCTCGCACTTTGGGCGCGCCCGAGACGGTGCCGGCGGGAAAGCCCGCCGAAAGCGCGTCAACGAAGTCATATTTGGGATCGAGCACGCCCACCACATTGGAGACGATGTGCATGACGTGGGAGTAGTATTCGAGGAAGAACTTGTCGGTGACCTTGACCGTGCCGGTCTTGGCGACGCGGCCGACGTCATTGCGGCCCAGATCGAGCAGCATCAGATGCTCGGCCAGTTCCTTGGGGTCGCTGAGCAGTTCTGCCGCCAGCTCCTGATCGCGCGTCGGGGTGGCGCCGCGCTTGCGGGTGCCGGCGATCGGCCGGATGGTGACTTCGCCATCCTGCACCCGCACCAGGATTTCCGGGCTCGAACCGGCCACGGCAAAGCCGCCGAAATCGAGGAAATACATGTAGGGGCTGGGATTGGTGCGGCGCAGCGCGCGATAGAGCGCGGTGGGCGGCAGGCTGAAATCGGCCGAGAAGCGCTGGCTCAGCACCACCTGGAAAATGTCCCCGGCCGTGATGTACTCCTTGGCCCGCGCCACCATGGCGAAATACTCGTCCCTGGAGGTATTGCTGGTGACCGCAATGGTTTCGAGGTCGGGCAGGACAGGGGTGGTCGGCATGGCGCGGCCGAGCCGGTCGATAGCGTCGTCAATGCGGCCCTGGGCGGCCTCATAGGCCTGGCGGGCCGAAACGCCCGACCGCACATAGACCGGCGCGGTCAGATAGAGCTCGTCCTTAAGCGTATCGAAGATGGCCAGCAGCGAGGGACGCATCAGCACCGCCTCGGGCGTATCGATGTCCGTCGGATTGCTGTCGGGCAGCACTTCCATATAGCGGACCATCTCATAGCCCAGATAGCCATAGACGCCGGCGGACTGCGGCGGCAGGCCGGGCGGCACTTCGATGGCGCTGTCGGCCACCAGATGGCGCAGGGCATCGAGCGGCAACGCGGGCAGGGGCTCGAAACCGGTGTCGCTGAGCTGGGCATTGCGATTGATGCTGGCGGTGCCCCCCTCGACCTTGAGGATCACATCTGGCAATAGGCCAATGATCGAGTAGCGGCCCCGCACGGCGGCATCCTGCACCGACTCAAGCAGGAAGGTGTTCTTCCGGCCCTGCGCCAGCTTGAGATAGGTGCCAACGGGCGTCTCGAGGTCGGCCACGATGCGACGCCAGACGATCTGCGACTTCCCGGCATCATATTGCGCGCAGAAGTGCTGAAAATCGACGTCGACCATCGTGTTCATATCCGGTTTGGGGTTGGGCCGGCCTGTACTTACAGGCCGGTATTGACGGCAAGGATCTGATTGATCGCCTGCTGGTTGATGCGGAGTCCGGCGTCGTCGCGCACGGCGGTGACGAAATCACCATAGAGGCCGACGCGAACCTCGTTTTCGAGGCTCTTGCCGGCATTGGCTTCGAGCGCACCTTCGGCGGCGACCAGATCAACGACCTGGAACACCACATATTCGCCGCTCTCGCTCACGGCCGTGCCGTGATGCTTGGCGTCGCCGGCAAAGGCCGCTGCGGCCACGGTGGCGTCAATGGTGCCATCCTCGGCCCCAAAGCGGGTGAAGGGCGAGCTGAGCTGCGGGAAGAGGCTATAGGCGGACGCGACATCGGCCAGGGGCGTGCCGGCATCGAGCTTGGCCACGGCGTCGGCCGTTGCGGCCAGCAGCGCGGCATTGCTGCGCTCGGTGGTCAGGGCAGCGACAACATCGTCATGCACCTCGTCCAGCGTCTGGTCGCGGGCCGGATCGACGGCGGTCAGATCGAAATAGAGATTGCCGCTGCCGGCCAGGGGAATGGCCGAGGTGAGCTGGCCCTGCTCGGCCTTGAAGATGGCCTGGCTGACGCGGGGCACGTCGGCGCTATCCAGATCGGGCAGCACGCTGAGCTCGCTGCCGCCGGCGGTGACCTTGGCATCATAGAGTTTGAGGCCGAAGCGCTGGGCGATTTCGCTGAGCGGACGGAAGGCAGCGCGCAGTTCCTCAATCTGGTCCTGCACATCAGCGATTTCATTGCGGGCCTGCACGCGAGCCAGGTCCTGGGCGATCTGCGCGCTGGCTTCGTCCAGCGTCGGCACACCGCCGGCCTCGATGGCCGAGACATGCACGGCACGCTTGCCGGCAACGCCGTCAACGATGACGAACGCGCCCTGGGCGAGGCCAAAGGCGGCCGTGGCGAGGTTGGTGTCGGTGATATCGGCCTGGGCCAGCGTGCCCAGATCGGTGGCGGTCAGGCCATTGTCGGTGACCAGCGTCTCAAAGGGCGTGCCGGCAGCGAGCCCGGCTTCAAAGGCGGCCAGCTGGGTATCGTTGAGCACGACCTGCTGGATGGTGCGGCGCTCGGCCTTGGTCAGATTGGCCTTGGTGCGCTCATATTCGGCGGCGATCGCCTCTGGCGTGATCACCTTGGTGGCAGCCAGATCGGCCGGCGACAGGCGCAGCATCTGCACCGTCCGGGTCTCGACCGTGCGGAACTCGGACTGGTGATCCTTGAGATAGCTGGCCAGCTCGTCCTCGGTGGGGGCCGCAGGGGCCGGCAGATTGGCATCGGTCAGCACGAAATAATCCACCGTGCGCTGGTCGGCGGCATAGCGGTTGATCAGGCTCGAGGCGGTGCTGCTCAGCGTGGTGTCGGCGAACAGGCTCAGAATCAGCTGCTGGCGGCGCGCCGCATTGCGCTGATCATCGAAATATTCGGACTCGGTGAAGCCGCTGCGGGCCAGCACCTGCTTGAAGGCGGTGGGATCGAAATTGCCCAGCGTGCCCTGGAAGGCCGGATCCTGCCGCAGCATTTCGCTGAGCTTCTTGTCCGATGCGCCCAGGCCGAACTGGTCGGCGAGCTGGTCGAGCGCCGCATCCTGCGACAGGCTCTGCAGCACGGTGGAGGGAATGCCAAAGCTCATGGCCTGCTCGGCGGTCGGCATCTGGCCGATCTGCTGGGCGACCTGGTTGAGCTGCGCCTGATAGGCGCGCTGGAAGCTGCGCAGCGAGATGTCCTGGTTGCCCACCTTGCCCACCGAAGTGGTATTGAGACCACCGATCACATTGTTGACGCCAAAGCCCGCTATGCCCACCAAAAGGAACGCTCCCATGATCTTGCCGGGCCAGGATTTCGCAAAACCGCGCAAACTATCGAGCATATCGAGCGTTCCGTTTCAGAGACTTGAGCCTTTACCACAGTGGTGGCAGGGCATTAGTAATCCATTTTGACAGCCGGGGTTAGGGCAATCCCCGTTCCGGTGCAAGAGGCAGGAGAAGCAAACAGTGACCACGACAATATCGCCGCTGATCGCAGGGAACTGGAAAATGAACGGGTTGCGGGGGGCGCTGGACGAGATATCGGCGCTCGCAGCCCTGCTCACCACCGGTGAATCCCCGCGTGCGCTCGTGGTTATCTGCCCACCAGCCACCATTTTATCGGAAGTGTGCCAGCTCGGCGCCACCGCCGGCATCCTGGCCGGTGGCCAGGACTGTCACGCCCAGGCCTCGGGCGCCCATACCGGCGACATTTCGGCCGCCATGCTTGCCGATGCCGGTGCCCAATATGTGATCGTGGGGCACTCCGAGCGCCGCGCCAACCATGGCGAGACCGATGCCATCGTGCGCGCCAAGGGCGAACAGGCTATCGGCGCCGGCCTCAAGCCGATCATCTGCGTGGGCGAAACCGAAGCCCAGCGCGACAGCGGCCAGGCGGAATCGGTGGTGGCCGAACAGCTGGCCGGCTCGGTGCCGGACGCAGCGGGCCTGCATGAGGTCATCATTGCCTATGAGCCGATCTGGGCCATCGGCACCGGCCGCACCCCGACCAATGACGACATCGCCCGCATGCATGCCAATATCCGCCAGCAGCTGGTATCGCGCTTTGCCGAGACCGGCATGACCATCCGCATTCTCTATGGCGGCTCGCTCAAGCCGCAGAATGCCCGCGAGATCCTGGCGGTGGACAATGTCAACGGGGGCCTGGTCGGTGGCGCCAGCCTCTTGGCAAAGGACTTCTACACCATTATTTCCGCCGTCTAGACGGTGACTGCCTGAGGCCGGCCGGAAAATCGGCCCGGCCTCTGGCAATTACGACCCGAGGCGTGTATGACGCGCCATCTTTTGACAGACCAATAGACTGAGACACGATGGCGAACGTCCTGATTGTGGCCTATCTGCTGATCGTCCTGGCGCTGATTGTGGTGATCCTGCTGCAGCGCTCCGAGGGCGGCGCACTGGGCATTGGCGGTGGTGGCGGCGGCGGCTTCATGACCGCGCGCGGCTCGGCGAACCTGCTGACCCGCACCACGGCGATCCTGGCCACCCTGTTCTTTGCCACGGCCATTGGCCTGACGATTCTGAGCGAGCTCGACCGCGGTACCACCAGCATCATCGACGGTGCGGTGACCACGCCTGATGCCACGGCGCCGGGCAGCGTGCTGGACGCACTGAACTCGCTGCAGCCCGAGAGCACCAGCGATCTGCCGGTGCCGACCCCGAGCACGACCACCACGCCCGCTGCCGATACCCCGGCTGCGCCGGCCGCCACCGACGCCACCACGGCGCCTGCGGCCAGCACGACGGCTCCGGCCGAGACCACGACCACGGCGCCCGCTGCGGCTGCCCCTGCGGCTACGGGGACCGAGACCACCCCGGCCCCAGCCGAAACACCGGCCGCGCCGGCCAATTAAGCGCCGCAAGGCGAGACCAAAGAGGGGGATGGAAACATCCCCTTCTTCTTTTTGTGTAGAGCTGCACGGCGGCTCTACGAATCGATGCTGATGTGATTAAGGTGAGCGCCCATGGCTCGGTACGTATTCATCACCGGAGGCGTGGTCTCCTCATTGGGTAAAGGTCTTGCATCGGCGGCGCTCGGCGCTGTCCTGCAAGCGCGCGGCTACAAGGTCCGCCTGCGCAAGCTCGACCCCTATCTCAATGTGGATCCGGGCACGATGTCGCCCACCCAGCACGGCGAGGTGTTCGTCACCGACGACGGTGCCGAGACTGATCTCGACCTGGGCCACTACGAGCGCTTCACCGGCCGCGCCGCCAACAAGCGCGACAACATAACCACCGGCCGCATCTATTCGGACATCCTGGCCAAGGAGCGGAAGGGCGAATATCTCGGCGCCACTGTCCAGGTCATTCCCCACGTCACCGACGCGATCAAGAATTTCGTGCTCGAAGGCAATGAGGACTTCGATTTCGTGCTGGTCGAGATCGGCGGCACCGTCGGCGATATCGAAGGCCTGCCGTTCTTTGAAGCCATCCGCCAGCTCGGCAATGATCTGCCGCGCGGCCATGCCTGCTATCTGCACCTGACGCTGATGCCCTATATCAGCTCGGCGGGTGAGCTGAAGACCAAGCCGACCCAGCACTCGGTCAAGGAGCTGCGCTCCATCGGCATCGCGCCCGACGTGCTGCTGGTCCGCTGCGATCGCCCGATTCCGGAAGGCGAGAAGAAAAAGCTCTCCCTGTTCTGCAACGTGCGCGAAACCGCCGTGATCCAGGGCCTCGACGTCGCCTCGATCTATGACGTGCCGCTGGCCTATCACGAGGAAGGCCTCGACCGCGAAGTGCTCGCCGCCTTTGGCATCACCGACGCGCCGGCCCCCGACCTCAGCGCCTGGCAGGACGTGTCGGCCCGGCTGCACAACCCCGAGGGCGAGGTCAATATCGCCATCGTGGGCAAGTACACCGGCCTCAAGGACGCCTACAAATCCCTCTCGGAAGCCCTCAACCACGGCGGCATCGCCAACAAGGTCAAGGTCAACCTGCAGTGGATTGATTCCGAGGTCTTCGAGCGCGATGACCCGGCACCCTATCTCGAGCATGTGCATGGCATCCTGGTGCCCGGCGGCTTCGGCGAGCGTGGCTCGGCTGGCAAGATCGAGGCAGCCCGCTTTGCCCGCGTCAAGGACGTGCCCTATTTCGGCATCTGCTTTGGCATGCAGATGGCCTGCGTCGAGGCGGCCCGCAACACCGCCGGCATCAAGAATGCCTCATCGACCGAATTCGGCCCCACCAAGGAGCCCATCGTCGGCATGATGACCGAATGGGTGAAGGGCAATGACACCGAAAAGCGCGCCAATGACGGTGACCTTGGCGGCACCATGCGCCTGGGCGCTTATCCGGCCCAGCTCACCCGCGGCAGCCGCGTTGCCGATATCTATGGCACCACCCGCATCTCCGAGCGCCATCGTCACCGCTATGAGGTGAACATGGACTATCGCAAGTTGCTCGAGAAGAACGGCCTGCTGTTCTCCGGCGTCTCGCCCGATGGCAAGCTGCCCGAGATCGTCGAGCGCACCGACCACCCCTGGTTCATCGGCGTGCAGTTCCACCCTGAGCTGAAGTCCAAGCCCTTCGAGCCGCATCCGCTGTTCGCCAGCTTCATCGCGGCGGCCATCGATCAAAGCCGGCTCGTCTAGTGCATATCCGCACGGAGCGCCTGCTGCTCCGGCGGCCCAGACCGGGTGATCTCGATGCCTTCTTCGGGATCACCTCTAGCCCCCTTGCCATGCGCTATTGGTCGACGCTGCCGCATGCCGACCTGTCGGTGACGCGGACGTGGCTCGACAATATGGTCGGCCGCGAGGCCACCGGCGGCCAGCACTTTGCCATTGAGCTTGATGGCCAGGTGATCGGCGAAGTCGGCGCCGGGCGGCTGCCCGACTTCGGCTTCATCATTCATCCGGACTTTTGGGGCAGGGGCTTTGCCACCGAGGCCTCAAAGGCCGCCGTCGCCCATATCTTTGCCGTCACCGACACGCCCAACCTCAAGGCGGATGTCGATCCGCGCAATGCCGCCTCGCTGGCCGTGCTGGCCCGGCTCGGCTTTGTCGAATCCGGCCGGGCCGAGCGCACATTTCTCTTGGGCGAGGAATGGTGCGACAGCATCTATCTCACGCTGCCCCGCCCCGCCGCCTGACCGGTTCAGCCGCCGGCGTCGAGGCGCTTGCGCAGGGCCTGCATCGACATCGACAGGGCGCCGCCCGGATCCTGCTTGCGCCAATAGCCAATGCCCTGCTTGCCGCTGACTTCGTGGTGGCCCAGCACATAGCGATTGTCGAAGACATTGGGCTTGTTGCTCTTGAGCCAGAGCAGCAGGCGGATCAGCGCCTCTTCCTGCGCATCGGTATAGGCCTTGTAGATGCCTGACGGGCAGCCGTAGTCCGCCTCCTTGACCTCGCGCGTCTGCTCGGCCGGATAGGTCTTGCCGAACCAGCTCTTGCGCTTGGCATCGAGCAGGCCCGCGCTACAGACTTCAATGCCCACCAGCTTGGAGCTCACGCCCGAGCCCAGCCCGGGCCAATGCGACTCGCCGGCGTGATAGCCCCATTCGTCGAGCGGGAAGGACTGGTAGATCTTGCCGGTTGGTCCGATGACGAAGAAGCAATAGCCCTGCTGCCGGCCCCAGGACAGCGTGCCGCGCGCATCGTCCTCGCTCTGGTCGTGCCCTGCCGTATAGTGGACGATGGCGCCCACCGGATAGCGATTGGCATATTTGCCCTGGGTCTTCATCAGCGGGCTAACCGCCTCGGCCAGGGGGTACCACAGCATTCCCGCGCCACTCTCGCGCACGGACGGGCGAATGGGCTCGCCGGCCATGAACTCTTCCGTCATCTCTGCCTCTCCCGGGACACCATGTCCCCGGGGCCAGTCAAGGCCCGGGCCGCAGGACCCGCAATTGGTACAAATCCCCGTCAGCACACCGGAAAACTACCGACAGCGGCACGCCCTTCGGGGCGAGCGGACTTGGCCGGATGGGGCGCGCCATGCTAGCCAGAGGGGAGACAAGCCCGGAGCCAAACATGGCCGAGATCATCAACCTGCGCATGGCGCGCAAGCACAAGGCTCGGGCCGACAAAGAGGCGCAGGCGGCGCAGAACCGCATCAGCTTTGGGCGCACCAAGGCGGAGAAACAGCAGGCCGCCGCCGAAAAGGCACTGGCCGACAAGCGCATCGACGGCCATCGCCGCGATGAAGTCGACGGCAATAGCCGCGACGGGATCGACGGCCACAAAAAGACGACGGAGGACTAGGCCATGAGCAAGATCGTCATTATCGGCGCGACCGGGCATATCGGCACCTATCTGGTGCCCCGATTGATCATGGCCGGGCACGAGGTGATTGCCGTCAGCCGGGGCAGGGCGCAGCCCTATCAGCCGTCCGCCGTCTGGCAGCATGCCCGCATGGTCACCATCGACCGCGCGGCCGAGGAGGCCCGGGGCAGCTTCGGCAGCGCCATTGCCAATCTGGGCGCCGATATCGTGGTGGACTGCATCTGCTTCACGCTGGAGAGCCACAACCAGCTGGCCGATGCACTGCGCGGCCAGGTCAGCCACTTCATCCATGTGGGCACCATCTGGACCCATGGCGTCTCGGCCGTGGTGCCGACGCCGGAATCGGCCGTCAAATTCCCCTTCGGCGACTATGGCGTCGCCAAAGCCGCCATCGAGGCCGACCTGCTGCACCGGGCGGCCATGGAGCAGTTTCCCGCCACGCTGGTGCATCCTGGCCATATCGTCGGGCCCGGCTGGGCGCCGCTCAATCCGGCGGGCCACTTCAACCCGGCGGTGTTCAGCACCATTGCGCGTGGCGACGAGCTACCACTGGCCAATTTCGGGCTGGAAACCGTGCATCATGTGCATGCCGACGACGTGGCCCAGGTCATCGTGCGCGCCATCGACAATCGCACCGCATCGGTCGGCGAAGCCTTCCATGCCGTCTCCGGCGCGGCCGTAACGCTGCGCGGCTATGCCGAGGCCATGTATCGCTGGTTCGGGCACCAGCCGCGCCTGCGCTTTGCCGGCTTCGAGCAATGGGCCGCCGAGCAGGACCCCGAGGAGGCCAAGGCCACCTGGGAGCATATTGCCCGCTCGCCCAATTGTTCGATCGACAAGGGTCGGCGCCTGCTCGGCTATGCGCCGCGCTATACCTCCCTCGAGGCTGTGCAGGAATCAGTGACCTGGCTGATCGCCAATGGCCAGGTCACCGGACCGGTCCGCTAGAGGCTACCAGTTGACCTGGCAGACGCCGCCATGCGGCTGGAACTGCCTGCTTTGGGGCGTGTACTGGAAGATCTCGATCTTGGCGCCATCGGGGTCGGCGGTCCAGGCCTGCCAGGTGCCGTCGACGCCCAGCTTCTTGTCGGTGATGGCAACGCCCTTGGCCCGCACATGAGCCAGAAGACCATCAAGGTCCTCGGTCTCAAAGCACAGGTGGTTGATCGGATTGCTATCGGCAAACTGCACGGCGTCGCGGCGGAACACTTCGACAAAGGTGCGCGCGCCAGTGGCCAGATAGAAGCCGATCCAGTCCTCGCCGCGGTTGAAGTCGAAGGCTTTCTCCAGGCCCAGCACATCGACATAGAAGGCTTCGGTCTTGGCCAGATCCTGCGCAAAAACGCAGACATGGGCCACCTGCTTGATCATTGTGTTCGTCATCGGTCCTCCTCAGGGTTGCTCCCGTATTAGCGATAATCCGGCCGACGAACAACCGCTGGCGCGGCAAAGCACGGCGCGATCGGCGCTCCCAGCGCAATTTTTCTTGGGTGCCCTCTTTTCACTGTCATGACCTGCGTCTAACAGAAGGCCAGCAATCGCGTGAACTCCCATCGGGAAGGGCTATCCATGTCTTCAATCATCCACGTCACCGGCCGCCAGATCTATGACAGCCGCGGCAACCCCACGGTCGAAGTTGATGTGGTGCTCGACGATGGCAGCTTCGGCCGCGCCGCAGTGCCCTCGGGTGCCTCCACCGGCGCCCATGAGGCTGTCGAGCTGCGCGACGGCGGCAAGAAGTACAATGGCAAGGGCGTGACCCAGGCCGTCGAGAACGTCAATTCGGCGATCTTCGACGAAATCCAGGGCATGGACGCGCTCGACCAGCTCGCCGTCGACCAGGCCATGATCGATCTCGATGGCACGCCGAACAAGTCGCGCCTGGGCGCCAATGCCATTCTGGGTGTTTCGCTGGCCGTGGCCAAGGCCGCTGCCGAATCGAGCGAACTGCCCTTCTACCGCTACATCGGCGGCCCGAACGCCCATGTGCTGCCCGTGCCGATGATGAACATCATCAATGGCGGCGAGCATGCCGACAACCCGATCGACATGCAGGAATTCATGATCCTGCCCGCCGGCGCCGAGAACCTGGCCGACGCTGTCCGTATCGGCTCGGAAATCTTCCACACGCTCAAGAAGGGCCTCTCGGCCGAGGGCTACAACACCTCCGTGGGTGACGAAGGCGGCTTTGCGCCGAACCTCAAATCCGCCGACGACGCGCTAGGCTTTATCATGCGCTCGATCGAAAAGGCCGGCTACAAGCCCGGCGAAGACGTGTTCCTGGGCCTCGACTGCGCCGCCACCGAATATTTCATGGGCGGCAAGTATGAGATGGTCGGCGAAGGCAAGTCGCTGAGCTCAGACGAAAACGTGGCCTTCCTGGCCGACCTGGCTGCCCGCTACCCCATCATCACCATCGAAGACGGCATGGCCGAGGACGACTGGGAAGGCTGGAAGGCCCTGACCGACGCCATCGGCGACAAGGTACAGCTGGTGGGCGACGACCTGTTCGTCACCAACACCAAGCGTCTCGTCTCGGGCATCAAGATGGGGGTGGCCAACTCCATCCTGGTCAAGGTCAACCAGATCGGCTCGCTCTCGGAAACCCTCAACGCCGTCGATACCGCACACCGCGCTGGCTATACCTCGGTGATGTCGCATCGCTCGGGCGAAACCGAAGATTCCACCATTGCCGACCTGGCCGTGGCGCTCAACTGCGGTCAGATCAAGACCGGCTCGCTCAGCCGTTCCGATCGCCTGGCCAAGTACAACCAGCTCATCCGCATCGAAGAGCAGCTCGGCACCTCGGCCAAGTACGCCGGCTACTCGGTGGTCAAGGGCCGCTGATCGGTTCGACAATGGTTACGGAAAAGCCCGGTGGTGACACCGGGCTTTTTTGTCAGTCGATCGCTTCGATCCCCTCGCGCCGCATCCGCTCCACACTGTCCTTCATCTTCTGAAGCACGTCGGGGGCGTGGCCCTGCCAGGTCTCGACCTCGCTTACGATCTCCAGCGGATGCTGGCTGCGATAGGACTGTGTCGGATTGCCAGGAAACTTGGCGTCGGTGAGATTGGGATCGTCAACGAACGGGCCTGTGGGGCGGACGATGTAGATGCGCTGCCGCCCCGCGCCCTGGGCCAGCTCTGCCCCCCATATGGCAGCCTCGAGCGTGGCTGCGAAATAGATCCATGACGACGGCTTGCCTGCACCGAAGTTGGACTTGTAACCGGGCACCATATGCTGGCCGATCCGGAGATCGGCGCGCGTGCCATGGTAGAACACCGCGGTGTCAGGCTGTTCGGATGCGTACATGGGCAGCTCCTGTTTCAGGGAGCCCCTCGTCTACAGCAAGGCGCGGGGCTTGAAGCAAGCCCCTTTCGCCCCACATGTACAAATGGGAAGACGCCCTACTGAAACGCCGTCTCGGCAAAGCTGCGCAGCTTGCGCGAGTGCAGCCGCTCGGCCGGCTGGTCGCGCAGGATTTCCATGGCGCGCAGGCCGATCAGCAAATGCCGATTGATCTGCGTGCGGTAGAAATCCGAGGCCATGCCGGGCAGCTTGAGTTCGCCATGCAGCGGCTTGTCGGAGACGCAGAGCAGCGTGCCATAGGGCACGCGGAAGCGGAACCCGTTGGCGGCAATGGTCGCGGACTCCATGTCGAGCGCCACGGCGCGCGACTGGCTGAGCCGCTGGGTGATCTCGGCCTGGTCGCGCAGCTCCCAATTGCGATTGTCAAACGTCGCCACCGTGCCGGTGCGCATGATCTTTTTGGTTTCGAGCCCTTCGGTCTGGGTGATCTCGTGCACGGCCTGCTCGAGTGCCACCTGCACCTCGGCCAGCGCCGGGATCGGCACCGACAGCGGCAGGTCGGCGTCGAGCACATGGTCCTCACGCACATAGGCATGGGCGAGCACATAATCGCCCAGTTCCTGCGAATTGCGCAGGCCCGCACAGTGGCCCAGCATGATCCAGGCATGCGGCCGGAGCACAGCGATATGGTCGGTGATGGTCTTGGCGTTGGACGGGCCGACGCCAATGTTGACCATGGTGATGCCGCGGCCATTGGGGGCCGTCAGGTGATAGGCCGGCATCTGCGGCGCGCGGGCAGGCGACGTGCCCGCCACCTTGCCACCGGCCAGGGCATTGTCGGTCACCACATTGCCCGGCTCGATGAAGCTCTCGTAGTGCGTGTGGCCATCGGCCAGGTATTGCTTGGCGACGCGGCAGAACTCGTCGATGTAAAAGGCGTAATTGGTGAAGATCACGAAATTCTGGAAATGGCCCGCGTCAGTGCCAGTGTAGTGGCTGAGCCGGAACAGCGAATAGTCCACGCGCGGCGCGGTAAAGGCAGCCAGCGGATAGGGTCCGCCGCGCGGCGGCACAAAGGTGCCATTGGCGATCTCGTCGTCAGTATTGCCCAGGTCCGGCGCGTCGAACACGTCACGCAGCGGGATATTGAGCGCATTGAGCGCCTCGCCATCGATCCGCTCATTGGCCGGCACGGCGAAATGCAGCGGGATGGGTGTGTCAGATTCCCCGATGTCGATGGTGCCGCCGTGGTTTTTCAGGATGACGGCGAACTGTTCCTGGAAATAGCTGCAGAACAGGTCCGGCGCGGTCACGGTGGTGCGATAGATGCCCGGGGTATGCAGGAACCCATAGGGCAGGGTGCTCTCGCTGCGGCTATAGCTGGTGGAGCGCACTTCGATCTGCGGATAACAGGCACGCACACGGCCGGGCGGGATAATGCCCTTGGCCAGCGAGGCCAGGTGGCCGCGAATGAAGCCGGTATTGCGATGGTAGATCTCGGCCATATAACGCCAGGCCTCCGCAGGCTCGGTGAAGGACTTGGTCTCCAGGCGCGGGGGGCTGATGGTCGTCATCTCTGTTTCTCTTTCATCTCGCGGGTTCCGGATTGAACCCGCCGTCGGCGGAATCGCGCTTTCGTGGTGCGCAGCGTCTATCCACCTCAAATGACAGCTTCTAGACGGCGCTTCAACTGCACCCCGGTTTTGGCGGTCCAAGGGCGGGGCTTTCACAAGGCAGTGATGTGCTCTTTTCTCGCCGCATTTGGACACCATCTTCTTCATCAGTTCACTGGCTCGGCAAGCGACCCATGCAACCGGTGAACCAGGAATGTTGTGTTGGCCGCTTGTCCCCCAAGCCCTCAACAGTGCGGCGAGCCTGCATTCCCACCGGCCACCGAAGCAGAGATGCTTCGGTGGCCCTTTCGTTTCCAGTGCTGCCGAACGAGAAAAGCCGTCTCTGCCGGCGCAAGCCCATGGACGGGGCGGCCAACATTTCCTATTGCATGCCGCAACGCCGCTGAGGGCTTTGCCCGAGCTGGCGGCAGCATCGGTCCAAACTGGAGGCGCCCCCATGACAGCCACGAGCACAGCCACGATCATCGACGGCAAGAGCTTTGCCGAGGGCCTGCGCGGCCGCATCGCCGACCATGTCGCCCGGCTCAAGGCCGAGCACGGCATCACGGCGGGCCTGGCGGTGGTCATCGTCGGCCATGATCCGGGCAGCCAGGTCTATGTGGCGCAAAAGGCCAAGCAGACCGTGGAAGTGGGCATGCATTCCGAGAAATACGAGCTGCCCGAGGACACCAGCGAGGCCGAGGTGCTGGCGCTGGTGCACAAGCTCAACGCCGATCCGGCCATCCACGGCATTCTGGTGCAGATGCCGGTGCCCAAGCAGATCGACCCCAATAAGGTCATCGAGGCCATCGACCCGGCCAAGGATGTCGACTGCTTCACGCCCGCCAATGTGGGCAAGGTGCAGATCGGCTTGCCGGGCCCGGTGTCCTGCACGCCACTGGGGTGCCTGATGCTGCTGCGCGACCAGCTCGGCACGCTGGCCGGCAAGCATGCCGTGATCATCGGGCGCTCCAACCTGGTCGGCAAGCCGATGATGCAATTGCTGCTGCGCGACAATTGCACGGTGACCGTCGCCCATTCGCGCACCGTCGATCTGCCGTCCATCGTGCGCCAGGCCGATATCGTGGTCGCGGCTGTCGGCCGACCCGAAATGATCAAGGGCGACTGGATCAAGCCGGGCGCCACCGTGATCGACGTCGGCATCAACCGCATCGATGCGCCCGAGCGTGGGCCCGGCAAGACCCGCCTTTTGGGTGACGTCGAGTTCGCCTCGGCCAAGGACGTGGCCGGTGCCATCACGCCGGTGCCAGGTGGCGTGGGGCCCATGACCATTGCCTGCCTGTTGGCCAATACGGTGACCACGGCCTGCCTGATCAATGGTCTCGTGCCGCCGAGCGACCTCACCGCATGACCATCGATGCCCATGATCCGGGCGGCAAGGTGCGCCTGGCGCTGATGCCGGGCGTCAAGGGCGACGCCAGCTTCAGCGCCGATGGCCGCTATCGCCGGCTGATGCGGCGCTGGATCGGTGACGCGTTCCCGTCGCGTTACCTGTTGTTCATCGGCATGAACCCCAGCACGGCCGATGCCATGGTCAATGACCCGACCTGCGCACGCGAGTGGACGTTCACACGCCGCGAGGGCTTTGAGGCCATGGTCAAGGCCAATGTGGGCGACTATCGCGCCACCGATCCCAAGATGCTGCTGGCGCCGGGCGTCGCTGCCGTGTCGCCGGACAATCTGCCGGCGATCCGTGCGGCCGCCCAAGGCGCCGACCGGGTGATCCTCTGCCATGGCAAGCTCAACAAGGCGCTGGCGCCGGCCGGGCGGGAGCTGGTGGCGGCGCTACGGGCCGATGGCATTGACCTCTGGTGCTTTGGCACCAATGCCGATGGCTCGCCCAAGCATCCGCTTTATCTGCGCGCCGATACGCCGCTGGTGGCGTTTGCGGGGCTCTGAGGTCCCTCCCGGGCCGAGTGCTAGGCGCGCCGCGCCAGCTTGGCCTCGATGATCGGGATCACCCGCTCGGCGGCAGCGCGGCCTTCGGCCATGGCATCTTCGGCGCGGTGGAAATCCATGATGGCAATATCGACCACCCGCGGCAGCACCAGCACATGCGGCGGTTCGCCCGCCAGGCGAGAGCGGGTGATGTGGTCCTGCATGATGTCGATGGCATTGGCCAGCACGTCGAAATAGCCAGGCGTTGCGGGCGTGGACCCGAAGAAATTGAACGTCGCCATGCGCGCCTGCACCGAGGCGGGAATGGCGCGCACCATGTCGATAAAGCTGGCTGGGCCACCCGCCGCGGCCAGCGGCAGTTCCGGCTCGGCTGCAGCGGCGTCATCGGCGGCATCTTCGGCGACCAGCCGGCGACCCAGCAGATCCTCGTTGAGATTGACCGCGATGATGAAGTCGGCGCCCATGGCGCGGGCCAGCGACACCGGTACCGGATTGACCAGGCCGCCATCGCTGAGCCAGCGGCCATCGAGCTTGACGGGGCTGAACACGCCCGGCATGCCGATGGAGGCGCGGATCGCCTGGGTCAGCGGGCCATTGCGCAGCCAGATCTCGCGGCCGCTGGAAATATCGGTCGCCACCGCGCCAAAGGGGATGGGCAGGTCCTCGATGGTCTCCGACAGGCCCAGACCGCCCAGCCAGTTGACGATGCGCACGCCATCGACCAGCCCGCCGGCCAAGAGGCCCACATCGACCATGGAGGCCACCACGCGCCAGTCGGCACCGATGGCCCAGTCGCGCAGCTTGTCGAGCTGGCCGCTGGCATAGACGGCGCCGACCAGGGCACCCATCGAGGTGCCGCAGACAATGTCAGGCTTGATGCCGGCCTCGACCAGGGCATCGATCACCCCGATATGCGCCCAGCCGCGCGCGGCGCCGCTTCCCAGGGCCAGGGCGATGACGGGTTTGGACATGGCGAAGCCTCTGCTGTTGCGCCGGCAGGATAGGCACGCGCACTGGCCCTGTCACCTATGATCAGAGAGCCACCAGGCCGCCCCGCCTGCGGCACAATATCAGGCGGCACCAGCCAGATAGAAGCGCCGGGCGACGGTATGATCGCGCAGCGCCAGGGCCGGCAGCTTGCCGGTCAGCGCCGCCACCACGACCGATGGGTCGGGCAATGCGCTGGCATCGACCATCACTCTGCTGAAGGCCGGGCGGCGCCCCAGCTTGACCTCTTCGAGCATGTCGAACAGCAGCGCCCGCACATCGGTGCGCGTCGCGCAGGCAACGCAGGTGCTGCCATCGGCATGGCCATGGCCCGAATTGGCGGCGAGGCGCAGCAGTGCCGTTTCGCCATCGAGCGCCAGCATGTGGCCGGGCTCGGTGACCAGGGTCACGGGAATGGGCTCAGCCTTGGACATCGAGATCACCCCAGCCACAGGACAGTACCTACTCCGCCGCCGCGATGGCCGGGCCGGGGATGTAGTTCAGCACCGGGCCGAGCCAGCGTTCGACCTCGGCCAAGGGCATATTCTTGCGCGCGGCATAGTCGAGCACCTGGTCGCGCTCCACCTTGGCCACGCCAAAGTAATAGGCCTCGGGATGGGCATAATAGAAGCCGGAGACCGAGGAGCCCGGCCACATGGCATAGCTCTCGGTGAGGGTGACGCCCACAGTGTTCTGCGCGTCGAGCAGGCGGAACAGCGTGGTCTTTTCGGTGTGGTCGGGCTGGGCCGGATAGCCCGGCGCTGGGCGAATGCCGCGATAGCTTTCCCCGATCAGCTCCTCAGGGCTCAGCGCCTCGTCCGGGGCATAGGCCCAGAACTCGCGGCGCACGCGGGCATGCACATATTCGGCCATCGCCTCGGCATAGCGGTCGGCCAAAGCCTTGACCAGAATGGCCGAGTAATCGTCATTCTGCTTCTCGAAGCGCTCGGCAATGGCCACTTCCTCAAGGCCCGCCGTCACCACGAAGGCGCCCAGATAGTCCGGCTTGCCGGAGTCCGCCGGGGCGACGAAATCGCTCAGCGCCATATTGGGCTTGCCGTCGCGCTTGCTCAGCTGCTGGCGCAGGGTGAACAGGCGCGCCAGCTCCTCGTCGCGGCCTTCATTGGTATAGAGGCTGATGTCATCGCCCACGGTATTGGCCGGCCAGAAACCGACCACGGCGCGCGGCTTGAACCACTTCTCCGCGATGATCTGGTCGAGCATGCGCTTGGCATCGGCAAACAGCTGCCGCGCCGCCTCGCCCTGCCGCTCGTCCTCGAGAATGGCGGGGTAGCGGCCCTTGAGCTCCCAGGTCTGGAAGAAGGGCGTCCAGTCGAAATAGGTCGCCAGTTCGGCCAGATCGAAATCCTCCAGCACCCGGGTGCCGAGGAACGCCGGCTTGGGCGCGACATAGCTCGACCAGTCGGCCTTGAAGGCATTGGCACGCGCCTTGGCCAGCGGCAGGCGCTGCTTGTCTTCCTCGGCGCGCTGATGGGCGGCGGCCGCCTTGGCATATTCGGCACGGATATCGGCGATGAAGCTCACCTTGCTGTCCGCCGACAGCAGATTGCCCACCACACCCACGGCACGGCTGGCGTCATGCACATGCACGGCCTGGCCCTTTTCGTAGCGCGGATGGATCTTGACTGCCGTGTGCACGCGGCTGGTCGTCGCCCCGCCGATGAGCAGGGGGATGTCAAAGCCCTCGCGCTCCATCTCGGCAGCCACATGCACCATTTCGTCCAGCGAGGGCGTGATGAGGCCGGAGAGGCCGATGATGTCGACCTTTTCGTCGCGCGCCACCTGCAGGATCTTGGCCGCGGGCACCATGACGCCCAGGTCGATGATCTCGTAATTGTTGCAGCTCAGCACGACGCCGACGATGTTCTTGCCGATGTCATGCACGTCGCCCTTGACGGTGGCCATCAGCACCTTGCCGGCGCTCTGGCGGCCGGTGGCATTGCCATCAGCGTTCTTCTCGGCCTCCATATAGGGCAGCAGCAGGGCCACGGCCTGCTTCATCACGCGGGCGGACTTGACCACCTGGGGCAGGAACATCTTGCCCGAGCCAAACAGGTCACCCACGATGCCCATGCCGGCCATCAGCGGGCCCTCGATGACATGCAGCGGCCGTGCAGCCTTTTGCCGGGCCTCGTCGGTATCGGCGTCGATATATTCGGTGATGCCATTGACCAGGGCATGGGCAATACGGTCCTCGACGGACTTTTCGCGCCAGCTCAGATCCTTGGCTGCCGCTTCCTTGCCGGCATTGCCGCGATAGCGCTCGGCAATGTCGAGCAGGCGCTCGGTGGCGTCGGCGCGGCGGTTGAGGATCACGTCCTCGCAGGCGTCGCGCAGCTCGCGATCGATCGATTCATAGACCGCCAGCTGGCCGGCATTGACGATGCCCATGTCCATGCCGTTCTGGATGGCATAGTACAAAAAGACAGCGTGCATGGCTTCGCGCACCGGCTCATTGCCGCGGAACGAGAAGCTCAGGTTGCTGATACCGCCCGAGATATGCACATGGGGCAGGGTGTCGGTGATGGTCTTGGTGGCCTCGATGAAGGCCACGCCATAGCCATTGTGTTCCTCGATGCCGGTGGCAACGGCGAACACATTGGGGTCGAACACGATATCCTCGGGCGGGAAGCCCACGACCTCGGTGAGCAGTCTGTAGGCGCGCGTGCAGATCGCGACCTTGCGCTCTTCGCTATCGGCCTGGCCCTGCTCGTCAAAGGCCATCACCACCACGGCCGCGCCATAGGCGCGCACCAGCCGGGCATATTTGAGGAAGGATTCCTCGCCCTCCTTCATGGAGATCGAATTGACCAGGGCCTTGCCCTGCACGCATTTCAGGCCCGCCTCGATCACCTCCCATTTGGAGCTGTCGATCATCAGCGGCACCTTGGCGATGTCGGGCTCGGCCGCCAAGAGGTTGAGATAGTCGATCATCACCTGCTTGGAGTCGATCAGCCCCTCATCCATATTGATGTCGATGATCTGCGCGCCATTGGCCACTTGGTCGCGCGCCACATCAAGCGCGGCGGTATAGTCGCCGGCAGTGATCAGCTTGCGGAAGCGGGCCGAGCCGGTGACATTGGTGCGCTCGCCGACGTTGACGAAGGGGATTTCCGCCGTCAGCACAAAGGGTTCCAGACCCGACAGGCGCAGGCGGCGCTCGATCTCGGGCACAACGCGCGGCGGATATTTGCTGACCGCCTCGGCAATGGCGCGGATATGGTCCGGCGTCGAGCCGCAGCAGCCGCCCACGATATTGACCAGGCCCTCGCGCGCAAACTCTTCGAGCTGGGACGCCATCATCTCGGGCGTTTCGTCATAGCCGCCGAATTCATTGGGCAGACCGGCATTGGGATAGGCGCAGATGAAGGTATCGGCGCCGCTCGACAGCTCGGCGATATGGGCGCGCATGAGGTCAGCGCCCAGGGCGCAGTTGAGCCCGATGGTCAGCGGATTGGCATGGCGCACCGAATACCAGAAGGCCAGCGGCGTCTGCCCGGACAGCGTACGGCCGGAGAGATCGGTAATAGTGCCCGAAATCATGATCGGCACGTCGATGCCGCGCTCCTCGAACAGCCGCTGCGCGGCAAAGATGCCGGCTTTGGTGTTGAGCGTATCGGTGATGGTCTCAAACAGCAGCAGGTCCGCGCCGGCATCGACCAGACCACGAATGGCCTCGCCATAGGCCACCACCAGCTGGTCGAAGGTGATGGCGCGATGACCAGGACTGTTCACATCGGTCGACATCGACGACGTCTTGTTGGTCGGCCCCAGCGCGCCAGCGACATAGCGCCGGCGCCCGTCGATGGCCTGGGCGCGCAGTGCCGCGCGCCGCGCCACGACAACGCCCTGGTAGTTGATGTCATAGACCGCGTCTTCGCAGGCATAGTCGGCCTGGGCCACCGAGGTCGCCGAGAAGGTGTTGGTCTCAACGATATCGGCGCCGGCCATGTAATATTCGAAGTGGATGTCTTCGACGGCCTGCGGCTCGGTCAGCACCAGCAGGTCATTGTTGCCCTGCAGCGGAAGCGTCCAGTCCTTGAAGCGCTCGCCGCGGAAGTTCTCCTCGGTGAACTTGCGCCGCTGCAGCATGGTGCCCATGGCGCCGTCCAGAATCAGGATGCGCTCGCTGGCGGCTTTTGCAAGCGCCGCGCGCACCTCGGTCCAGTCGGGGAGGGCATGCTGCTGTTCGGTCTGGCTCATGGCCGTTCACCTCGGTTCATTCGGACGTCGGATGTGACATAAAGATATCTTTATATCAACCCTGATACAAGGAAAGCCTGCCCCCATGGCGCGATCAATGCTTCGTGCACCGGGTCACTCAAATGTCACGCAAACGGCTAACGCTTTGTTGTCTTTAACCTCGCTGAAACCAGAAAACTGTTCTCTGCGCGTCCAAGCCCTGTGGGCGCGCTATGATGGCGCCCGCGCACCTTAGTCCGGCCCAAGTTCGAGTACCCTGAGTTTGCAAACAATGACGACGCCCTGGCGCCATGCCGTCCGCCTCATTGCCCTTGTGGCGTTGATCGCCCCCAGCCTTGCCGCCTGCGGCATCGGCGGATTGGGCGCCACGGTCAAACGCTCGGCCTTTTCGTCGTCCGAATACGGCGTCGGGGTTTCCCCGCGCGTCACCTCCAATCCCAATCCGCCCAAGGGCGGCGGCCGCTATCAGGTCGGCAAGCCCTATACCGTGCGCGGCAAGGTCTATGTGCCCCAGGAGAACCCCAACTATACCGCCTCGGGCGAAGCCTCCTGGTATGGCTCGGATTTCCATGGTCGCCGCACCGCCAATGGCGAGATCTTTTCGGCCAATGCCATTACGGGCGCCCATCCTACGCTGCCGCTGCCCAGCTATGTGCGCGTGACCAATCAGGAAAACGGCCGCTCCATCATCGTGCGCGTCAATGACCGTGGCCCCTATATGCCGGGCCGCATCATGGACCTCAGCCATCGCGCCGCCGAAATGCTGGGCTATGTGAACAGCGGCCATGCCCAGATCACGGCGCAATATGTCGGCCGCGCCCCGCTTGAAGGCGACGACACCCGCATGCTGGTGGCCAGCTATTCCGGCCCGGCCAATTACGGCAGTAGCACTACCCGCGTGGCCCAGGCCGACACCACCAATAGCCTGGCCGATATGGCCGGCAACTTCTTCGGTGGCCTGTTCTCCTATGCCGACACGACGCCTGAGGCGCAGGATGCCAATATCGGCACCGCCCATGCTGCCGTCACCGCCATGGCGACCCGCAATCCGGCGCTGCAGGACTGGGCCAAGTCGATGGACGCAGATTCCCGCACCATCAAGCTGGGCCTGGGCGTCTTCACCGACCAGAGCAATGCCATCGCTCTGGCCGAACAATTCGCCATCCTGGGCGCTGTCGACGAGGATCAGGTGACCGTCAATGGCCGCGCAGCGACCCGGCTGACACTGACCCATCTCAAGGCCGGCGTCGCCAAGACCGATGCCCTCGACCTTGCACGGCAACTTGGCCTGAACGACATAACGCTCTATTAGACAGGACTGCCGGCAGCCCGCCGGTCCCCCGGGGGAAGGCTGAACGTGAAACGGCTCGGTTACATTCTGGTCGCGCTGCTTGTGCTGGTCGCCCCCGCCTGGGCCCAGGTGAGCTTTGAAACAGCCGCCAAATTCGCCATCCTGATGGATGCCGAGACTGGCACGGTGATCTTCCAGAAAGACGCCGATCTCCCCATGGAACCGGCCAGCATGGCCAAGCTGATGACCATTGCCGTGGTCTTCAACGAGGTGCGCGCAGGACGGGTCAAACTCACCGACGAGCTGTTTGTCTCCGAACATGCCTGGCGTACCGGTGGTGCCAGTTCGGGCGGCTCGACCATGTTTGCGGACCTCAACTCCAAGATCCCGGTCAATGACCTGATCCGCTCGGTGATCATCCAGTCGGGCAATGATGCGGCGATCGTTCTGGCCGAAGGCATTGCCGGCAGCGAAGGCAGCTTTGCCAATATGATGAACGAGCTGGCCGGTACCATCGGCCTGACCGCATCGCACTTCTCCAATCCCACTGGTCTGCCGGACCCGGACATGCATGTCACGGCCCGCGACCTGGCCAATCTGGCGCGCTATCTGATCCGCGACTTCCCCGAATATTACCACTATTTCTCCGAGCCCGAGATGGAGTGGAACGGCATCAAGCAGCCCAACCGCAATTCTCTGGTCGAAATGGGCATCGGCGTGGATGGCCTCAAGACCGGGCATACGGAAGCCTCCGGTTACGGCTCGGTGATCTCCACGGCCGAAGGCGGCCGCCGCCTGGTCGGGGTGGTGCACGGCCTCACCTCCATGGCGCAGCGCGCCGAAGAAGGCCGCAAGCTGATCACCTGGGGCGCCCGCGCCTTTGAACGCTTTGAGGCCTATGCCCAGGGCGCGGTCGTCGCCTATGCCAAGGTCTATGGCGGGTTGACCGATAGCGTGGGCCTGGTCGGCGACGGGCCCATCGCGCTCTACATTCCGCGCGGCTCGCGCAAATGCCTTAATGCTGAGGTGACCTATATGGCCCCGCTGATGCCGCCGGTTGTGGCAGGCACCAAGATTGCCGAGCTGCGCGTGATGTGCGACGACCAGCTGGTGCAGACAGCGCCGCTCTATGCCGCCAGCGACGTGGCTGAAGGCGACATCGTGCGCAAGGCAACAGATGCGCTCAAGCAACTGGCTTTCGGCTGGCTCTGAGACTCGGGTACAAGGCACGTCATGCTCGATACGCTTTCCGCCAGACAGGCCCGCTTCATCACCTTTGAGGGTGGCGAAGGCGTCGGCAAATCCACCCAGGTCAAACGCCTGCAGCAGAACCTGCAGCGCCATGCCGTTGAAGTGGTGCGCACGCGCGAACCCGGCGGTACGCCCAAGGCCGAAGCCATCCGCTCCTTCATCCTGCAGGGCCGTTCGGAAAGCTGGGGGGCAGGAGGCGAAGCCGTGCTGTTCGCCGCGGCCCGGCTCGACCATGTGACCCAGCTGATTGCGCCGAACCTGGCCAATGGCACCTGGGTGCTGTCGGACCGCTTTCATGACTCGACCCGCGCCTACCAGGGCCTGACCGGCGGCGTGGCGCCCAGACTGATCGCCGCGCTCGAGGAACTGGCGCTCAACGGCCATACGCCGGACCTGACGCTGGTGCTCGACATGGACCCCGAACAGGCCTTCAAGCGCGTGGCGGACCGGGCCATCGAGGATGGCCTGGCCCAGACCGGCGACCGCTTCGAGAAGGAAGAGCTCGACTGGCACATCCGCCTGCGCGAAGGCTTCCTGGCCATTGCCCGCGATAATCCCGACCGCTGCGTGGTGCTCTCGGCCGACCAGTCGCCCGAGGCGCTGGAAGCGGCCATCTGGGACGTTGTCAGCCAGCGCTTTCCCGAACTGCTGGGCGGACCGGGGCGGTGAGCGACCCCAATGCCCTGGCCGGCGTGCTGCCGCCCGAACAGCGGCAGCACGCGTATGGCCATGACGCGGCACGCACCGCCATCACCGCCCAGATCACCGGGCACCGCCTGCCGGGCGCCATCCTGCTGCATGGGCCGCAGGGCATCGGCAAGGCCACCTTTGCCTTCGAGCTGGCCGCCGCCATCCTGACCGCCACTGGCGACGAGGACGCGCACCGCGTGCATCAGCAGGTCGCCGCGCTCTCTCACCCTAATGTCTTTCTGCTGCGCCGCCGCCTCAAGGACGCCAAGGGCTATTACACCGTCATCCGCGTCGAGGATGTGCGCGACCTGCGCGACAGCCTGCACCACACCCGTGGCCGGGCCGGGCACCGCGTCGCCATCATCGACAGCATTGATGACTGCAATCCCTCGGCCGCCAATGCGCTGCTCAAGACGCTCGAAGAGCCGCCGGCCGACACCACGTTCCTTCTGGTGTCGCACCGCCCGGGCCAGCTGCTGCCCACCATCAAGTCGCGCTGCCACAATCTGGCGCTCCGCCCGATTGCCGATAGTGCTGTGCGCGACATTCTGCTTGAGCATGATGCGGCCCTGGGCGCCGAGGCGCTGACCCGCGCCATTGGCCTTGCCGGGGGTCGGCCGCGGCGGGCCTTTGAAACGCTGGCGCTTGAGGCCGAGTCCACCCTGGGCGCGCTGCGGGCCTGGCTCACCAATCCCACGGCGCATCCGCCGGCGGTGTCGCTGCAACTGGCCGAGGCGCTGGGCAACGACAGCCAGAGCCCGGAGCTGTCCTTTGCCCGCGAAATGCTCGACGACTGGATTGCCGATGAGGCGCGCAACGCCGCCATGCAGCCCGGCGCCAGGATGCGTCTTGCCTCTGCCAATGAGCTATGGGACAAGGCCCATGCCCTGCTCGCCGACGCCGACAGCATCAATCTGGATATGAAACAGACGCTGGTCGCCATCTTCGACGCGATCAGGAAGCATGTATCGTCGACCGCCTCCGTTTCCGCTGAGTTCTCATGACCGCCAAGCCCTTTTACGTCACCACAGCAATCTCCTATCCCAATGGCGCGCCCCATATCGGGCATGCCTATGAGATGATTGCGACCGACGCGATCGCGCGCTGGAAGCGGCTGGAAGGCCGCGAGGTCTATTTCCTCACCGGCACCGACGAGCACGGCATCAAGATGGTGCAGACCGCCGCCGCCCAGGGCGTGACCCCACGCGAATTGGCCGATGCCAATTCGGCCGAGTTCCGCCGGCTGGCCGAGGTGCTCGACATCTCCAATGATGACTTCATCCGCACCACCGAGCCGCGCCATTACGACTCCGTGCAGGCCATCTGGAAGAAGATGGCCGCCAACAACAATGGCGACATTTTCCAGTCCACCTACAAGGGCTGGTATTCGGTGCGCGACGAGGCCTATTTCGACGAGGAAGAGCTGACCGAGAAGGACGGCAAGAAATTTGCCCCCACCGGCGCCGAGGTCAATTGGGTGGAAGAGCCCACCTACTTCTTTCGCCTCTCGGCCTATCAGCAGAAGCTCTTGGACCTCTACGAGGCCAATCCCGACTTCATCGCGCCCAAGGAGCGGCGCAATGAGATCATTTCCTTCGTCAAGAGTGGGCTCAAGGACCTCTCGGTCTCCCGCACCACCTTTGACTGGGGCATTCCCGTGCCGGACGCACCGGGCCATGTGATGTATGTCTGGGTCGATGCCCTGACCAATTACATCACCGGCGTGGGCTATCCCGACACCGACAATCCGCTGTTCAAGAAGTTCTGGCCGGCGGATCTGCATGTCATCGGCAAGGACATCATCCGCTTCCACACCGTCTATTGGCCCGCCTTCCTGATGAGCGCCGGCATCGCCGTGCAGCATCGCGTGTTTGCGCATGGCTTTCTGACCGTGGACGGCCAGAAGATGAGCAAGTCGCTGGGCAATGTCATCGACCCCTTCGCGCTGATCGAGGAGTTCGGCACCGACGCGGCGCGCTACTTCTTCCTGCGTGAAGTCTCCTTCGGCAATGACGGCGACTATGGCCATGACAAGCTGGTGCTGCGCGTCAATGCGGACCTGGCCAACAATCTGGGCAATCTGGCGCAGCGCTCGCTGTCGATGATCAACAAAAACTGCGACGCCAAGGTGCCCCAGCCCGGCGCACTGAGCGAGGCAGACCAGGCCATGATCGCTGAAGTCGACGCGGCGCTGGCGACTGCGCAGAAGGCCATGGACGAGCAGCTGGTGCATGAAGCCACCGGCGCCATCATCGCCGCGCTGAGCTCGGCCAACAACTATTTCGCCGGCCAGGAACCCTGGGCGCTCAAGAAAACCGATCCCGAGCGCATGGCCACCGTCCTCTATGTGACGGCCGATACTGTGCGGCGCCTGACCATCCCGATGCAGGCCTTTGTGCCGGCTTCCGCCGCACGCCTGCTCGACCAGCTGGCGGTGCCGGCCGATCAGCGCGGGCTGAGCGATGCGGCAGAGGCCAATCGCCTGGTGCCGGGCACCGATCTGCCCGTGCCGCAGGGGGTGTTTGCCCGCCTCGAACGCAAGGCCGAATAGCCATGCTGATCGACAGCCACTGCCACCTCGATTTCGAGGCCATGGCCAACGATCTCGACGGCGTGCTGGCGCGCGCCGCAGCGGCCGGTGTCTCGGGCATGGTGACGATATCCACACATGTGGATAAGTTTTCCACATACGCCGCCATTGCCGAGCGCTATCCCAATGTCTGGTGTTCGGTGGGGACCCATCCCCATCATGCCGATGCCGAATTGCATATCACCACGGATGACCTTGTCCGCCTAAGTGCCCATCCACGCTGCGTTGCCATCGGCGAGGCGGGGCTGGACTATTTCTACGACAATGCCCCGCGCGAGGCGCAGGCCACGGGTCTCCGCCGCCATATCGCGGCCGCGCGCATCACCGGTCTTCCACTGGTTATCCACAGCCGCAAATGCGATGACGACATGGCCGCCATCCTGCGCGAGGAGATGGGGCAGGGGGCTTTCCCCTTCCTGCTGCATTGCTTCACGGCGGGCGTCGAGCTGGCCCGCACCGCGCTCGAACTGGGTGGCTATATCTCGTTCTCCGGAATCATCACCTTCAAGAATGCCGAGGAAATCCGCGAGGTCGCCAAATTCGTGCCGGCTGACCGCTATCTGGTGGAAACCGATGCGCCCTATCTGGCGCCGATCCCGCATCGCGGCGCCTCCAATGAGCCGGCCTTCGTGCGCCACACCGCCGAAAAACTCGCCGAAGTGCGCGGCATCAGCCTTGAGCAGTTGGGCCGCGAGACCACGGGCAACTTCGCTCGCCTGTTCTCCAAGACCGGGCTGGCCTGAGCCATGCCCGCGGCGCAGCGCATCATCGCCACCATCCTGGGCTGCGGCTCCTCGGGCGGGGTGCCGCGCATCGGCAATGACTGGGGCGCCTGCGACCCGCATGAGCCGCGCAACCGCCGCCGCCGCTGCTCGCTGCTGATCGAGGGCTGGACCGATGGCGCGGCAGAACCCACCCGCGTGCTGATCGACACCGGCTGCGACCTGCGCGAACAGCTGCTGGACGTCGGCGTCGATCGCGTCGATGCGGTGCTCTATACCCATGAGCACGCCGACCACACCCACGGCATTGATGATCTGCGCGTGCTGGCGCTGCACAACCGCAAGCGCGTCGACGTCTATTTCACCCCGGCATGCGGACACCGCCTGCGCGAGGCCTTCGGCTATTGCTTTGAATCGCCCGAGGGCAGCGACTATCCGCCCATCCTGACCGCCCATGAAGTCGCGCCTGGCGCACAGCTCGAGATCGACGGACCCGGCGGCACGCTGGCGATTTCAGCCTTCCGCCAGGAGCATGGCAATATCGACTCGCTGGGCTTCCGCATCGGCGGGCTGGCCTATTGCTGCGACCTCTCGGCCTTTCCGCCGGAGTCCTTTGCCGACATCGACGGGCTCGACGTCTGGATCATCGACGCGCTGCGCCAGACGCCGCATCCGAGCCATCTGAGCCTGGCCGAAACGCTGGACTGGATCACCCGCTTCCCGCCACGCCTGGCCGTGCTCACCGACATGCACATCGACCTCGACTATGCCACGCTCGACGCACAAACGCCGGCGCATGTGACGCCGGCGTTTGATGGCATGCAGATCGATGTGGTGACCGGGATGATCCTGAACAGGTAAGTTCAGCGACTTCTTTGAGACGAACAGGGCAGGAGCCGAGAGGCCAGGGGCTCCCTGTCACCCCCTCCTAGCCGGCCATTCGGGCATAGCCCTCATGGCCTTCTCACCTCAAATCGCGCCGCTGGCGCGATTTGCCCTACGGGACGGCTCGAAGCCCCATCAAGGGGGGCTGTGAGGGGGGACGGCAGGGCGCTTCGGACCTCACCGTCCCCGAACCTCAGACTTACCGGAACGCCGGGATGACGTGGCGGCCGTAGCCGGCGATGATTTCTTCTTCGTCGCCGCTGTCGAGATAGATGTTGAACTGGGTGATGCCGGCCGCCTTGAGGGCGTGCATCTTGGCGATGTGCTCGTCCGGTTCGCCCAGCACGCAGAAATTCTCCACCACATCGGGGGTGATGAAGTCGAGGAACGGGTTATCGGCCTGGCCGTGCTTGGAGTAATCGTAACCGCGGCGTTTCTCGATATAACTGGTCAGGCTGGCCGGCACCTTGTCGCTGTCGGCGCCGTATTTCTCAACGATATCAGCCACATGATTGCCCACCATGGCCGGAAACCACTTGGTTGCCTCGATAGCGCGGGCCTTGTCGCCGAAATAGGCGGGTGCGGCGGCCATGGAGCGATAGTTGCTCATGTCGCGGCCGGCGGCCTTGCCGGCGTCTATGCACTGGTCGGTGAACCATTTGCACAGGCCCGGATCGGCCAGCTGCAGCACCACGCCGTCGGCATGTTCGCCAGCGGTCTTGAGCGCCAGCGGACCATAGGCGGCAATCCAGCTGGGCATGTCATGGCCAACGGCCCAGGGGAACTTCACCGGCTCGTCGATCTCGCCATAGGTGACTTCCTCGCCGCGCACCATGGCGCGGGTCTTGTGGATGAACTCGGCCACCCGGGCCAGCGTCGCCGGCTTCTTGCCCATCACGCGACGCGAGCTGTCGCCACGACCGACGGCGAGATCAAAGCGGCCGCCGCTCTGCTTGGCGAGCGAGCCGAAGAGCGAGGCCGCCACCGACCAGTCGCGTACATCCGGATTGGTGACCAGTGGACCAAAGCGCATGTCCTTGGTGTGCTCCATGCACATGGCAATGGCCGCGTAGCAGTCGCGCCACAGGATGTGGGAGTCATAGAACCAGCAATAGCTGAAGCCCGCATATTCCGCCGCGCGCACCAGATAGCGGGCGCGATCCGCTTCGATAAAGCCCTTGAAGGTGATGCCGAATTCCATGATGCGTTCCGTCTCCCCGTGCCGCAGCAAATTTGACCAGTCGATCAAATTTTTGGTCGCGCCCGGCGCCATTGTCAATCGCCTTTGCTCAATCGTTTCCGGGCGCCACCGGACCGTCATAGGCAATGAGCGGGCGCCCGCTGGCTGGATGGCGCAGCACGCTGGCGCTGACACCATAGACCGCGCGCAACAGGGCCGGGGTCAGCACCGCTTCGGGCGCCCCCTGGGCCACCATGCGGCCACCAGCCAGCACGATCAGCGCGTCACAAAAGCTGGCCGCCAGATTGAGATCGTGAATGGCCAGCAGCACGGTGGCGCCGGCGCGGGCGCGCTGCCGCAGCAGCTCCAGAATGGCAAATTGCGCGTGGATATCGAGGTGATTGGTGGGCTCGTCGAGCAAGAGAAGCTGTGGCTGCTGCGCAAGAGCGCGCGCCACATGCAGCCGCTGCTGTTCGCCACCGGAGAGGCTTTGATAGGCGCGCGCCGCCAGGGGCGCCATGCCGACGGCGGCCAGCGCCGCATCGACCGCCGCGTCATCCTCGGGGGAGGGGGCCGACTGCCAGACGGACTGGAAGGGGATGCGGCCAAGCTGCACCACCTCACGGGCACTGAGATGCACCTCCGCCAAACCGCTCTGCTCCACCAGGGCCGAGAGCTGCGCCCGCGCCCGCCGCGGCATGGTCGGGAGGTCGGCGCCGTTGAAGTGGATAGCGCCACGCTCGAGCGGCACAAGTGCCAGAGCGGCCTTGAGCAGGCTCGACTTGCCGGCGCCATTGGGACCGATCAGCCCGGTCAGCCGCCCAGCTTCGGCGCGGCAATTGACGCCGTCGAGCAGCACAGCCGCACCGGCGCGCACCGAGACACCGGAGAAGACGAGGCCCGCGCTCATGTGACCCGCCGATAGCGCAGGAGAACGAGCAAGAAGATCGGCGCGCCCAGCAGCGCCGTGATGATGCCGACCGGCAGCTCGCGCGGGGCAAAGAGGCTCCGCGCCGCGGTATCGGTCCACACCATGAAGCTGGCGCCCACCAGCATGGCCACGGGCAGCATGACGCGGTGGCGCGAGCCGGTGGCCAGGCGCACCACATGCGGCACGATGAGCCCGACAAAGCCGATGGCCCCGCCCACGGCGACCAGCGATCCCGTGAGCAACGCCGTGGCGCCGAGCAGCAGCCAGCGCAGGCGCACCACATCGACGCCCAGCGTGGCGGCCGCCGCATCGCCAAAGGCAAAGGCATCGAGCGCCCGGCCGGCAAACAGCATGGGCACGCCGAGCACCAGAACAGCCGCCAGCACCACGCCGGCATCGGCCCAGCCCGAGCCGCTGAGCGAGCCCATCAGCCAGCTCAGGATCTCGCGATAGGAATCCCCGGTTGCTGACCAGAAGATGAGAAAGGAGGTCGCGGCCGACATCAGCGCGGAAATGGCAATGCCCGAAAGGATCGCCCGCGACGGCGTGGCGCCGCCGAGCAGTTTGGTGATCAGCAGCGTCAGCGCCATGGCAGCCCCAGCGCCCGCAAAGGCGCCCACCGGCATCAGCAAAGACGCGCCGATCAGCAGAAAGACAACCGCGCCCAAGGCAGCGCCGGAGGAAAGGCCGAGCAAATAGGGATCGGCAAGAGGGTTGCGGGTCAGCGCCTGCATAATGGCGCCGCACAGCGCCAGGCCAGCGCCAATGCCGGCGGCCACCAGCACGCGCGGCAGGCGCAGATCCCAGATGATGGCGTCGCGCAGCCGGGTCACCGGCACCTCGCCGGGCAGGCCCAGATGATGGGCAATGGTCTGCCACACTTCGGTGGCAGCGATGTCGGCGGGACCAAGGGTCACCGCCAACACCAGGCTCAGGGCCAGCAGCGCCCACAAGGCGCCATTCAGCGCGCGTTGTGGACCCTGGTTCAGGCTCACGGCGTGACGGTCAGCGCGGCCAACTGGGCCGCCATGTCGATGGTGGCGGGCACATTGCGCACGCCGGCTTCCGAGGCCGGGAAGGGCAGGACGAGATAGCGCTGGTTGACCACGGCATCAAGCTTGCTGGTGACCGGGTTCTCGGCCAGCAGCTTCTTCTTCTGCGCGGCCGAGTTCCAGGCGGCATCGACCAGCACGATCACATCGGGATTGGCATCGACAATGGCTTCCCAGCTGCTGGCGAACCAGCCTTCATCGACATCGGCGAAGATATTGGTGAGGCCGAGTGCTTCCATGATCATGGCCGGGGCATTGCTGCCGGCGCCGACATAGGGCGCCTTGGTGCCCGAGGAATACCAGACCGCAGTGAGGCCACGCGTATCGGCGGTGACGCCGGCCAGGGCCGTGCGCTGCTCGGCAATCAGGGCCTCGGCCGCAGCGCTGGCGTCAAAGATGGTGCCGATTTCGGCGATCTCGGCAAAAACGCCATCAAAGGTGAGCTTGGCCGGCTTGATCGAACGGCAGGCGGCCGGCGCCACATAGCTGGCAACGCCGAGATCGAGCAGGCTCTGGCGTTCGCCGGCGCCATCGGCGGCAAAATTGCTCTCCCAGCCGCCATAGACCAGGTCCGGCTCGGCCTCGAGCACCACTTCCTGCGAGGGCACCTTGTCGGCCAGTACGGGCAGAGCCGCAGCGGTCGCGGTCCAGGGCTCGGGTGCCGGATCGTCCTGGAAGCCGACGCCGACGATGCGGTCGGCCAGGCCCAGGGCCAGCAGCATTTCGGTGGTCGAGGACTTGATGGTCACCACGCGCTTGGGCGCGGCGGCAAAACTGACCGACACCCCGCAATTATCGAGGGTCAGCGGATAGGCAGTTTCGGCAAAGGCGGCTGTGCTCGACAGCGCAGCGAGGGCAAGGGCGAAAAAGGTATGGGAGGCGCGCATGGGATCAGTCCTGATGCTGGGCTTGGGGCGGAGAAACGGAGGAAGTGTCGGGCTGGGCAGCGTCCGAACCGCGTTCGGCAACGGCCGCTGCGTAACCCAGGCGATAGGCCTCGGCGGAGCCGAAGCGGAACATGTCTTCGTCGACCGAGCGCACCAGCGTGCGGGCGCCGGGCGCATCGATATCGACCACCAGCCGGCCCAGGCCGCGCACAATGGCGACCGGAATGCCACTGGCCTTGCCCTTGACCAGGTCGGCAGCGCCAGCCAGCTCATCGGCCAGCACGGTGATGGTCACCTGCAGCGGCTTGCCATTGGCATCGACGCCGCCGCGCATATCGTCGGTGACAATGACGCCGGCGGCGCCGATCGCCACATCGGTCTGCCCGACACGCCAGGGTCGCCCGAAGGTGTCGGTGATGATGATGCCCAGGCGCAGGCCAAGCCTGTCGCGCAGGCCGGCGCAAAGCTGGCGCGCCGACAGATCGGGATCCTCGGGCAGGCGCAGCGCCACGCCATCGGGCACATTGGAGGTGTCGATGCCCGCCGCAGCCATCACCAGGCCCTGGCGGGTCTCGACGATCTGGGTGACGCCGCCAGGGTGCACACGCTCGGCCACCACGCGCACTGTATCAAGCGCAATGGCTTTTTCCCGGTCGGCCACCGGCACCTGGCGCCCCTCGGCCTTGGAGACGATCTTGCTGGTGACCACCAAAATATCGCCGTCGCGCAGCGCGGTCTCGGCATCGTCGAGCGCCTGATGCGCCACGGCATCGGCGATCAGCGCCACCAGATCATCGCCGGCCGCGATTTCGGGCAATCCGGTCAGGCCCCAGACGGAAAAGCGTGGCAAACTCATTCTCGAAAACCCGTGCGTGGCTGGCAGAGGGGGCAGGGGGCCTGTTCCCCGGCGTTAGAGCGCCTTGAGGCGCGGCAGGATATCGCGCGCATAAAGCTGCAGGAACCGGCTCTGGTCATCGCCGGGCGCATGGAACACCAGGTGATCAAAGCCATAATCGATATAGGTCTTGATCGCGGCAACATGCTCGTCCGGATCGCTCGAAACAATCCAGCGCTTGGCGATGCGCTCGATGGGCAACTGAGCAGCCAGCCGCTCCATTTCCTCGGGATCTTCCACCGAGTGTTTTTCCTCGGCCGACAGCGACAGCGCCGCCCAGCCGCGCGTATTGTTGAGCGCCGCCTCCGGATCGGGATCGTAGGAGACCTTGACCTCAATCATGCGCTCGAACGGCTTGCCGGCCAGCGGGGATTCCGCCCGGCCCAGCGCCACATTGGGCAGCAGCTGGTCGACATAGAGCTCGGCGCCCTTGCCGGAGGTGCAGATAAAGCCATCGCCGGCACGACCGGCATATTTGGCATTGAGCGGCCCGGCGGCGGCCAGATAGATCGGCACCATGTCATCGGGCTTGTCATAGATGGTGGCGTTCTGCGTCTTGTAAAACTCGCCCTCAAAGCTGACGCGATCTTCGCTCCACAGCTGCCGGATCAGTGCCACGGCTTCGCGCAACCGCGCCGACCGCTCCTTGAGCTCGGGCCAGACCATGCCGGTGGACGGCACTTCGTTGAGCGATTCACCGGTGCCGACGCCCAGGATCACGCGATTGGGGAACATGGCGCCCAGCGTGCCAAAGGCATGCGCCACGACCGACGGATGCAGCCGGAAGGTCGGCGTCAGCACCGAGGTGCCCAGCACCACACGCTCGGTGCGCGCCAGCACTGCCGCCATCCAGGCCGGCGCAAAGGGCGCATGGCCATCGGTATGCTTCCAGGGCTGGAAATGATCGCTGACGAACACCGAGTCAAAGCCGGCATTCTCCGCCTCGACGGCGAAATCGAGCAATTTGGTGGGCGCGAACTGTTCCGCCGACGCCTTGTATCCGAAGCGCATTGCCATCCTCCATGCCCATGCCAACGACAATACTTTGACCAACTGGTCAAAATTGTCCATCGGATTCTTGCGCGCCGTCCCGGGACCGATTCCGGGGCTCTGACTGGTCATCCGGGCAGCGTTGCGTAACCGCGACGGTGTCCCGGTGGACGGTATGCCGGCCAGATTGCAGGCGCA
Source organism: Devosia sp. FKR38 (assembly GCF_005222805.1). GTDB lineage: Bacteria > Pseudomonadota > Alphaproteobacteria > Rhizobiales > Devosiaceae > Devosia. Next base: position 1,232,203 of record NZ_STGC01000005.1, read on the forward strand.
TGGCAAATGGCGCGGCTATAGGCCCGGACATTGGCTTGGCATCGGCGCTCTGGACGCCGTGCTGACGGGACGATCCGCAGAGCTCAGCGACCGTTGCGGCGATCCGAGGTTCACCACGTCGATCACCAGCACGGCTGCGGCACCCGAGTGAGCGCTAAAACAGATCATGATGGTGCAGGACATTGCGCCAGACGACACACAACGCGCTTGCCAACGGCCGCATCGCCAGCAAAATGCAAAAACCGACATTCGGCACAGCCAAATCGGCTCGAAGACCCCAAAAGCCAGCAAACCCGCCATATTGCCATCCACAAAAGTTCCATAATATATATTATGCGAATTGTGGATATCGGGTTGTGAAGGGCTGGTTGGTGCTAGGTTCTGCGCGGCCCTGATCCACTTGTGCTGCCTGGCGCTCCAAACGCCACAATGCCAGCGAGCTCCATTCCCCTGGCGCACATCCATCTATCACGCCCCCAACCACGCGCCTGATCGACCATTGACAAGACTCTACCCCCTGCGCTTTATCTCGACCGTTGAAGGTTCCTCGGCGGTCGATTGCCAACGGGGATTAAAAGGGAACACGGTGCGACGTACCCATCAGGGCGCAAAACCGTGGCTGCCCCCGCAACTGTAAGCGGTGAGCTCTTCCAAGACACCACTGGCCTTTATGGGCTGGGAAGGTTGGAAGCGCTGAGACCCGTGAGCCAGGAGACCTGCCATCGACATCCACGAAACCCGGCCGGGGTGTGCCGAGGGGAACGACGATGGCGCTCGACGACCACCACATCGCAGCACTCTGCCTGATCGGTTCTTTCGCACCGCCCTGCCCATTGGCGGAGGCCTGCGATGGATCTGGCGCGACGACTCGTCGGCGGTAATCCGGCCCGACTGACTGTTGAGAGGCTGAGCTGGGGCCCCAGGGGCCACCGGCCGATCATTGCCGACCTCGATTTCACGGTCGAGCCCGGCGCCATGCTGGCCGTGGTCGGACCCAATGGCGCCGGCAAGTCCAGCCTCCTGCGCTGCCTCTATCGCTATCATCGCCCGACGATTGGCTGCGTGCTGCTCGATGGCGCCGATATCTGGCAGTCCCAGCCCAGGGCCCTCGCCCGCCGCGTCGCTACCGTGCTGCAGGAATCGGCCTCCGATTTCGGCCTCAGCGTCGCCGAGATCGTCGAGCTTGGCCTGACGCCGCATCAGCAGCGCTTTGGCGCCCCGGCCTATGAATCCGTTGAGGATGCGCTGGCGCTGATGCAGCTTACCGCGCTGGCGCCGAGGGACTTCGCCTCGCTCTCCGGCGGCGAAAAGCAGCGCGTGATGATCGCCCGGGCCCTGGTGCAGCGGCCGGATCTGCTGATCCTGGACGAACCCACCAATCATCTCGACATCCGCCACCAGCTCGATGTGCTGGCGCTCCTGGCCAGCCTGCCCACCACCGTGGTGGTGTCGCTGCACGATCTGGCGCTGGCCGCCGCCCATGCCGATCGCGTGCTGCTGCTCGATCAGGGCCGCCAGGCCCAGTTCGGCGCGCCGCTCGAGGTGCTGACGCCCTTGGCGATCCGCCAGACTTTTGCTGTCGAGACCGCCATCGACAGCCATCCGGCCACCGGCCGGCCCCGCTTTTCCTTTCACCGCGATAATTCAGACATTTAGGAGTTTTTGATGCGCGTCCTGCCCCTTTTGATGGCCACTGCCCTGGTGGCTCTTGCCCTGCCCGTGCCGCTGACCCTGGCGTCCGGTTTCCCGGTGACGGTCACGAGCTGTAACCGCGCGGTGACCTTTGACGCCGCGCCGCAGCGCGCCGTGTCCAATGACGTCAACCTCACCGAGATGATGTTGGCCCTGGGCCTGACCGACCATATGGTGGGCTATACCGGCGTGTCCGACTGGAAGACGCTCGACGAGCGCCTGCGTGAGGGCGTCGCCGCCCTGCCCGAGCTATCGACCAATTACCCCACCAAGGAAGTGCTGCTCGGTGCTGACGCCGATTTCTACTTTGCCGGCTGGAACTACGGCATGAAAGTGGGCGGCGAAGTGACGCCCGAGACGCTCGCGCCCTTCGGCATCGCCGTCTATGAGCTGACCGAGAGCTGCATCCACATCATGGACAAGCCCAAGGCCTCCATGGACGATCTCTATGTCGATCTGCTCAACCTGGGCCGCATCTTCGGCGTGGCCGAAAAGGCCGAGGCCCTGGTGGCCGGCTATCGCCAGGAGCTGGCCGATTTCACCGCCACGCTCGACACCAGCGGCACGCCGCCGACGGTGTTCGTCTATGACTCCGGCGAGGACAAACCCTTCACCGCTGGCCGCTACGGCATTCCCACGGCGCTGATCGAAGCCGCCGGCGGCCGCAATATCATGGATGATGTGCAGTCGAGCTGGGTCAGCATCGGCTGGGAACCGGTGATCGAGCGCAATCCGGAGGTGATCGTCATCGTCAACTATGGCGACGTCACCGCCGAGCAGAAGATCGCCTTCCTCAAGTCCAACCCGGCCTTCTCGGCCATTCCCGCCGTGGTCAATGACCGCTTCGTGGTGCTCGACTATGTCGAGGCGACGCCCGGCCCGCGCAATATCGAGGCCATCAAGCGCCTTGCCACGGCCTTTCATCCTGCCTGACGGAGACCAGGGCCGGCCTCGCGCCGGCCCGCCACACCCATGTCGCACAAGCACCTCGTCGACGGCCCGCGCCACGCCCTGATCCACAACCTGCCCCTGGCCATCGCCGGGCTGTGCGGCCTGCTGCTGCTGGTCGCCATGCTGGCGGTCAGCGTCGGCGCCATTGCCGTTCCGCTCGACATGGTCTGGCGCGTGGTGCTGAGCCACCTCGTGCCCGGCAGCATCACACCGGACTGGTCGGCCGGCCGCGACAATATCGTCTGGGAAGTGCGCCTGCCGCGCGTGCTGCTGGGCGCCACAGTCGGCGCGAGCCTGGCTGTGGTCGGTGCGGCGCTGCAGTCGGTGACGCGCAATCCGCTGGCCGACCCGCACCTCTTGGGCGTGTCCTCGGGCGCGGCGCTGGGCGCCATTGTCGTGTTGATGCACACGGGCCTGTTCCTCGGCCTCGTCACCGTGCCGCTGTTCGCCTTTGGCGGCGCGCTGCTCAGCACGGCCCTGGTGGTCGGCGTTGCCAATCTCGCCAATGCCACCAACGCCAGCCGCCTGGTGCTGACCGGGGTGGCCATTTCCTTTGTCATCACCTCGCTGGGGAGCCTGGCCATCTTTCTGGGCGATCCGCGCGCCGCCCATACGGTGATCTTCTGGATGCTGGGCGGGCTGGGCCTCGCGCAATGGGCGCAACTGCCCTACCCGCTCGCGGCGCTCGTGCTCTGCGGCACGTTCCTGCTGGCCAATGCGCGCAATCTCAATGCCATGACGCTGGGCGATGAAAGCGCCACGACACTGGGCCTGCCCGCCGGCCGCTTCCGGCTGATCGTCTTTATCGTCTGCGCCCTGCTGACCGGCGCGGCCGTGGCCTTTTCCGGGGTCATTGCCTTTGTCGGGCTGATGATCCCCCATCTGGTGCGCATGGCCATCGGCGGCGACTACCGCCGCGTGCTGCCGCTCTCGGCCCTGGTGGGCGCCATTTTCCTGGTGCTGGCCGATATGGTGGCGCGCACCATCATCCCGCCGCAGGACCTGCCCATCGGCGTCATCACGGGCCTGGTCGGTGGCGTGTTCTTCATCGCGCTGATGCGCCGCAACGGCCGGCTGGGCTAGGGCCCGCGCCGGCCAACTTGGCCCCTGCCCTAGGCGGCGCTGTTGCCGGCGTCAGCCCCCGGCGTCGTGCCGCGGCCGAACTGCGCCAAGAGGCGGCTCAGTAGGGCCGATGTGAACTCGCTGCTGCTCACCCGCTCGCGCGCGGCCTCAGGCGTTTCGGGCACAGGAACTGGAGCGGGCGGGGCGCCGGCGTCAGGACTGCGGGCAGCCCCTTCCCGCACGATGCGGAGCATCTCCTTTTCCGCGTCGCTCATATCCTCTTCGGCAATCTGCTTGATCGGCGAAGCCGTCATGGCGGACAGGTCCAGCCGCTGCCCGACCATTATGTCATCCTTGGTGATGGCGTTGCGATCGGCCCCGGCCCGGAACATCACCGCCACATTGGGCAGGGCGTTGTTGTCGAGATAATTGGCCTGGTTCATCACCTTGTCAGCCTCGATCTCCTCGCGGTTCAGCACGCCATTGCCGTCCACATCGACCCGCGCGAAATAGGCGTCCTTGGCCTGCTGCGCCAGCTCGGCGCGCGAAGCCGGGCTCATGGCCTTGTAGTCTTGCGCGGTCAACAGCTGGCCGATCGCCTCGCTCGACAGCAGCTTGCCGGGCCATTCCTCAAGGCTGAGCGCGCCATCCTTGTCGGCATCCTGGGCAGCCATGACCTGATCGATTTTGCCCTTCTGCCCGACCTTGTCGAGCAGCTCGGACATTTCGGCGCCGGACACTTTGGAATCCCGGTCCTTGTCCGCCAAAGCGAACAGCCGGTTGAGCAATGTCCCGCCAACACCACTGATTTCCGTCATCGTCTGCCCTCGAATGTTGATTGCTGAGAGTGATTTAGCAATTCTCGTGCCACATCCGCCGGGCCGGATTCCCGGGCCTTTGCGCCCCATTATCCCCCGGCCAATGCTGCCCCTGGGCAAGATTTGCCCGTCCCACCCGGCAACAATGGCGACTTGGGCGCGGCCGGCGCGCTAGGCTCGGGCAGTGATTCCAACCCATGAGCCCGCCCATGCAGCCCTCCCGCGACCTGTCCCGCCTCATCGAGATCATGGCGGCGCTGCGCAACCCGGTCGGCGGCTGCCCCTGGGATCTGGAGCAGGATTTCGCCAGCATCCGCCACTACACCATCGAGGAGGCCTATGAGGTCGCCGACGCCATCGAGCGCGAGGATTTTGATGACCTGCGCGAGGAGCTGGGCGACCTGCTGCTGCAGCCGATCTATCACGCCCAGATGGCCAGCGAGGCTGGCTATTTCGACATTGGCGACGTGATCCAGGCCATCACCGAAAAGCTGATCCGCCGCCATCCGCATGTGTTCGGCGAAGAGGCCGCACGCAATGCAGAAATGGCCAAGGGCCAGTGGGAAGCCATCAAGGTGCAGGAACGCGCGGCCAAGGCTGCGTGCAAGGGCGACACCACGCCATCCCTGCTCGACGACGTGCCCCAGGTGCTGCCGGCGCTGGCCCGGGCGGAAAAGCTGACCAAACGCGCCGCCAAGGTCGGCTTTGACTGGCCGGACCTGGCCGCCGTACGCGCCAAGGTCGAGGAAGAACTGGCCGAAGTGGTCGAGGCCGAGGCCAGCGGCAATGCCGCCGCCGTGCATGAGGAGATCGGCGACCTGCTGTTCGCCGTGGCCAATCTGGCCCGCAAAGCCGGCGTGGATGCCGAAGGCGCCCTACGCGACGCCAATCTCAAGTTCACCCGCCGCTTCCACCACGTCGAAGCCCGCTGCCGCGAGGACGGCATCGCGCCGGCCCAGGCGGGGCTGGAGCGGCTCGATGGCTATTGGAACGAGATCCGCGCGGCCGACAAGGCCTGACAGCATCGCGCACCTGAACGGCCTGGCGGCCGTTCAGGCTGAGTCGAAAATGGCGGTTTTCGAGCACCGGACCGGAGCGTACATTTGGGTACGTGAGGACCGGCAGCGCAGAAAACCGTCATTTGCAGACCAGCATCAACGGCCTGGCGGACGTTCAGGCGTCCGAGCCTTCGATGCGGCCGTTGAAACGTTCAAGGAACGCCGTCTTGTGCCGCGGCTCGACGCGCACCACAAAGCCGGTGCCCTTCTCAGTGGGCTCGTCGCGCGAGATCACCTCGGCATGCGAATGCAGCCAGCCGATGTCGGCGCCGGCGCTATGCGGCACATGCACGCGATAGGTGCGGCTCTTCTCGCCCAGCGCCTTTTCGATGGCCAGCAGCAGGGCATCGATCCCCTGCCCCGTCACCGCCGAAACCGGCACGGTCGCGGCAACCTTGCCGGCCGGGGCAATGCCAGCCAGGCGCTCGTCCATGTCCAGCTCGGGCTGGCCGAGCAGGTCGATCTTGTTCCACACTTCGATGATCGGCGTGGTCTCGGCCGACACGCCCAGATCGCCCAAGACCTTGAGCACATCATGCGCCTGGGCCAGATGGTCCGGATTGGCCACGTCACGGGCATGCAGGATCACATCGGCGTCCAGCACCTCTTCCAGCGTCGCCCGGAAGGCAGCCACTAGGTCAGTGGGCAGATCGGCGACAAAGCCCACCGTGTCGCTGATCATGATCTCGCGGCCATGCGGCAACTCAAGCTTGCGCACCGTGGTATCGAGCGTGGCGAACAGCAGATCCTTGGCGAAGACATCGGCCTTGGTCAAAGCGTTGAACAGGCTCGACTTGCCGGCGTTGGTATAGCCCACCAGCGCCACAATGGGCGTGCCGGTGCGCTGCTGGCGCTGCTGCGCGCGGGTCTTTTTGACCTTGTCGAGCCGGTCTTCGAGCAGCACGATACGGTCCATGATCTGGCGGCGATCGCTTTCGATCTGCGTTTCGCCCGGGCCACCCATGAAGCCGCTGCCGCCGCTGCCGCGCTGGCGTTCAAGGTGGGTCCAGGAGCGGACCAGCCGCCCCTTCTGATAATTGAGATGCGCCAGTTCCACCTGCAGCACGCCTTCGCGCGTCGCCGCGCGGTCACCGAAGATCTCCAGGATCAGCCCGGTGCGGTCGAGCACCTTGGCGCCGGTTTCGGTTTCGAGGTTGCGCTGCTGGATGGCCGTCAGCTGGCAATCGACCAGCAGCAGGTCGATCTTGTCAGCCTTGACCTTGACCTTGAGGGTTTCCGCATGGCCGCCACCGATAAAGGTGGCCGGCTTGATCTCGCGCACCTTGATGACGTCGACAAAGGCCACGTCCAGCTCAATGGCCTGCGCCAGGCCGACGAATTCGTCGCGCCGCGCCTCGATGGCATGCTGGGACACATGGCCCCGCACATCGGGGACCACCACGCCGACGCGGAAGGGGCGCGCCTGCTGGTCAATAAACGGCTTGCGGCCGCCCGGCTGGACGGCCTCGTCATCGTCGAATTCAGTCATGGGGCCTGTCAGTCGCTGTCGTGGTTCTGCTCGGGATCGAACAGCTGGATCGGCGCACCGGGCATGATGGTCGATATGGCGTGCTTATAGACCAGCTGCGACTGCGCGTCGCGACGCAGGAGCAGGCAGAAATTGTCAAACCAGGTGATCACGCCCTGCAGCTTGACGCCGTTCACGAGAAAGATCGTGACCGGAACCTTCTGCTTGCGAACATGGTTGAGGAAGGAATCCTGGAGATTTTGCTGCTTTTCGCTGGGCATTTTTGGCCTCGTTATTGCGGCATTGCTTTTCGCTGCCGGGCTGCGCGCGCCTGCCAGTCGGTCGCGAACCTGCCGCACAGACCGCGCCGATGTGATTTGTACACAATGCCGACTATTACACAGTTCGTTTTTCGTGCCTACCCGAAGCAGCCGCAAGGCTGCCCCGAATTTTGCGCTGGGATCAAATCCCCAGCGACCTGATGGGCATCACAGCCCCAGCGACTTGATCTTGCGGTGCAGCGCGCTGCGCTCCATGCCGACGAACTCGGCTGTCTTGGAGATATTGCCGCCAAACCGCTCGATCTGCGCCAAGAGGTACTGCCGCTCGAACACCTCGCGGGCCTCACGCAGCGGCAGGCTCATCAGATGCGCCGAGGCATCGGTGTCGCCCACCGTGGGCAGCACTTCGCCAATGTCGGACGGCAGCATGGTGGCGCTGATCAGCCCATCCTCAGGCTGCTGGTCCTTCATCAGGATCATCAGTCGCTCGATGGAATTGCGCAGCTGGCGCGCATTGCCCGGCCATTCCTGCGCCTGCAGCACCGCCATGGCATCATCGCCCACCACCAGGCGCTGCAGATTGTGCATCCGCGCCACCTGCTCGATGAACACATTGACCAGCGGCGGCACGTCCTCGCGACGCTCCTTGAGCGGGGTCAGCGGCAGCGGCACGATGGAGAGCCGGTGGAAGAGATCAGATCGGAACTCGCCCGATTCCACCTGCGCCGCGACGTTCTGCGAGCTGGAGGCGATGATGCGCACATCGATCGGCACGGCCTGGGTGCCGCCGACGCGGTTGAAGCGGTTTTCCACCAGCGTGCGCAGCAGCAGCGCCTGGGTCGCCTGCGGCAGCGTCGTCACTTCCGACAGATAGAGCGTGCCGCCATGCGCCTTTTCCAGCGCACCGACCTCGACCTTGAGAATGCCGCTCTTCTCGCGCGCTTCGCGGCCGAACAGCACCACCGGCACCTCTTCGGGCGCATAGAGCGAGGCATTGATTTCGACAAAGGGCGATTCCACACGCGGGCTGCGCTGATGAATCAGCCGGGCCACCAGGCCCTTGCCGGCGCCCGAAGGGCCGGAAATGAAGATGCGCGAATTGGTCGGCGCCGATTTCTCGATAATGCCGCGCACCGCCTGCAGGGCCGGCGAGGTGCCCACCATATCGGCGCTCTTGGTGGCCGAGCGCTCCTTGAGTTCGGCCACTTCCGTGCGCAGGCGCGTGGCTTCCATTGCCCGCTGGGTGATGTGCAGCAGCCGGTCAATCTTGAACGGCTTTTCGATATAGTCATACGCGCCGCGCCGGATGGCCGAGACGGCCGTCTCCACATTGCCATGGCCCGAGATCATCACCACCGGCATGTCCGGATGCTGGCTCTGGAACACGTCGAGCAGCTGCAACCCATCGAGCCGCGACCCCTGCATCCAGATGTCGAGGAAGACCAGGCTCGGCCGCCGCCGCGCGATCTCGTTCAACCCGCTGTCGGCGTCATGCGCCTGGCGTGCCTCATAGCCTTCATCCTCCAGGATGCCGGCGATCAGGTCGCGGATGTCGTCTTCATCATCGATGATCAGAATGTCGAGTGCCATTAGTTCTGAACCGCCGCTGTGTTCAGCGGCTCCTCCTGTTGGGCGGTGGTGATGGCGGCCTGGGCCGTCTCCTCCGCCTCTGGTGTCTTGGTCGGCGATTGCAACGGTAATGTGAACGTCACACAGGCGCCGACCCGTCCGCTGGCATCGGGCTCGGCATCGATGAGCTCAACGATGCCGCCATGCTGTTCAATGATCTTGGCCACGATGGCCAGACCCAGACCGGTGCCCTTCTCGCGGGTGGTCATATAGGGCTCGAGCAGCCGCTGGCGATTGTCCTTGGGCCAGCCCTTGCCATTGTCGGAAACCGAGATGCGCGCATGATTACCCTCCACATGCCCCTCGACGCGAATGGTCGGCACCACGCCTTCGGCGCGATCGACCGTCTCGAAGGCCTCCACGGCATTCTTGATCAGATTGGTCAGCGACTGCGCGATCAGCCGGCTGTCGAACCAGGCGATGATCGGCTCATCGGGCAGCAGCGTGTCGATGGTGACCTCGGGCAGCCGCACGCTTTCCAGGAACACCGCCTGCCGCACCGTATCAGACAGGTCGGCAATATCCGGCGCGGCTTCGGGCATGCGGGCAAAGGCCGAGAACTCGTCGACCATGCGGCCGATATCGCCGACCTGGCGCACGATGGTGTTGATGCATTTGTCGAACACCTCGCGGTCGTCCTCGAGCTTGGCGCCATAGCGACGGCGCAGCCGCTCGGCCGACAGCTGGATGGGCGTCAGCGGGTTCTTGATCTCATGGGCGATGCGGCGCGCCACATCGGCCCAGGCGCTGGTGCGCTGGGCCGATTCCAGATCGGTGATGTCGTCGAAGGTCAGCACATAACCCTTTGATTCGGTGATCGAACCCTCGCGGGTCAGCTGCACCTGATAGGTCCGGCGATCCGCCTCATTGCCCAGCTCGATCTGATCGCGCACCTGGCCACGGCGGGCCGAGCGGGCGCGTTCGAGAATGGGCGTCAGCTGCGGCATCACCACCTCGATCCGCTCGCCCATCAGGGCGATTTCATCGCGCCCCAACATTTCGGAAGCGCGCGCGTTGGCCAGAGTCACCGTACCGAAGGGATCAAGGCCAATAATGCCGGCGGACACGCCCTCCACCACCGCCTCGGTGAACTGGCGCCGCTTCTCATTCATCTCATTGGCCGTCACCAATGCTTCGCGCTGTGTCTTAAGTTGCCGCGTCATCGTATTGAAAACATTGGACAGATCGCGCAGATCACCACTGCCTTCGCGCACCGGCACCTGCACATCGAGATCGCCGCCGCTGACGCGGGTCGAGGCAATCATCAGATTGCGGATCGGGTCGACGAAGCGGTTGGCCAGCGCAATGCCGATCCACAGCGCCGCCAGCAGCAGCACCACGGCCAGGCCCACATACATGATGGTGAACGTGATCTGGAACACCAACCGATTGGAGGCATATTGCCGGTATTCGGTGATGTTCTCGTCGGTGAGCCGCATATATTCGAGCACTTCGGCTTCCACCGGGCGCGCCACGAACAAATAAGTGTCGTCATAGCCGCGCAGCTTGATGACCGAGCCGACCAGGTTCACCCGCCCCGGCGCGATTTCGGCCGGAATGCCTTCCACCAGGCCTTCGGTAATGCCATCCGGCAATCGCGGATAGGCGCCTTGTACGGCGATCTGCGCCCGCATCAGCGGCTCGCCTTTGGCATTGACCAGCGAGGTGAAGGGTAGCGAGCGCGTCACGGCCAGCGCCGTCAGAATGCCCTGGAAGCGCTCGGGATCGCTGTCATAGGTCGGCCGGGCCTGTTCAAGCTCAGTGGCCACCCAGATCACATCGTCGCGCAGCACCTGGGAATGCTCGAGCAGATAGGAGCGCGCGACCAGCCGCGAGCTTTCCACCATGGCGCGGGTGCGTTCGGAGAACCACTGGTCCAGCCCCTGGTTGAGGGCAATGGTGGCCACCACGGCCACGATCGCCGCCGGAATGGCGGCCACCAGGGCAAACATGGTCACCATGCGGATCTGCATGCCGGCGCCGGCCTGCTTGTTGAGCCGGGCACGGATCAGCAGCGTCGCCTCGGTGAGCACCAGGGCGATCACCAGCAGCACCAGAATGCCGGTAACCACCCAGATCACGGTCCATGTGGTGGTGGATGGCTCGATATTGGTGGCGCCCGACAGAATCAGGAAGGAAATCAGCGTCAGCACCACGGCGGCCACGACCACCACCAGGCCCAGCACGCGCAGCGGCCCCGTCCCGCGCGGTCCGAGCCGCGCACCACGCGTCGGCTTGCCGGCGGGTTCGACCCGCACTGTCGGCTCTGCCTGTTCGATCATCGCGGTTTCAGTCATCAGCGGCCGGGACCACTCCACTTCAAGCAACAAGGGCTGGAACCTGCCGCAATTCCCCCGACCCTTCAAGACAATTGTTGCTTAAATGTGACACTAACGACCGGCGCTCCGCGCCAAATCGCGCCGGTGGCGCGATTTGAGGTCGTTAGGCCCGAAGAGCTACGCTCGCAGGGCGGACCGGCCACGGGTAAAATCCAGTTCTCCGAAACCATTGGCCGCACGCCGACCCCGTCCCCGCTGGACAGACATCGCATCTGCAGGCAAACACTGCCGCCAGCCCGACCAGAGTGTCCCCGTGTCCACCTCCGCCCCTATCCGCGTCCAGACGGCCAGCCTCACGGGCATGGCCCTAGGCATTGGCGCCTATTCGCTGTTCGCCCTGCATGACGCCATGGTCAAGGGCGTCATCATGACGGTGCCAGCGCCGCAGATCCTGTTCGTGCGCAGCGCGGTGATCCTGCTGCTGTGCCTCCTGATTGGCCGCAGCTCGGTGGTTACCGGCCTCTGGCAGTCGCGCAACCGCTGGCTGATCCTCGGACGCGGGCTGATGACCCTGGCCGCCTGGGTCATGTATTACAGCGCCGGCCGCAGCCTGCAGCTGGCCGAGATGACCACGCTCTATTACTTCGCCCCGGTTCTGACGACGGTTCTGGCCGTGATCTTCCTGCATGAGCGCCTGACGCTGGCGCGGGTCGGCGGCGCGGCGATCGGCCTTTTCGGCGTGATGGTGGCGGCCAACCCGGCTGGCTTCACCCTCGACTGGCCGGTGCTGCTGGTGCTGGCGGCAGCGCTGTGCTGGGCCATCGCCATGATCCTGATGCGCACCATCTCCAAGAGCGAAAGCACGCTGGTGCAGGTCTTTGCGCAGAACCTGATCCACTTCCTGGCCATGGGCGCTATCGCCCTGCCCTTCTGGCACGGCATGGACGCGCGCCAACTGGGCCTGTGCGTCATGGCGGGCCTGGTGGGCGGGTTGGGCCAGTATATTCTGGTGGAGTCAGCCCGGCAGGTGCCGGCCAGCGTGCTGGGCACGGTGGAATATGGCGCGCTGATCTGGAGCTTTATCTTTGGCTTTCTGTTCTGGGGCGAGTTGCCCCAGGCCAATGTCTATGTCGGTGCGCTCTTAGTGGTGGCCGCCGGGCTGACCCTGGCCATCAGCGAACGGCGCCCTGGGCGCGGCATGACTGCCGCCCCCTGAGACCTAGCTGCGCCGGCTGTGCTTGACGATCTCGATGCTGTGCGTGCGGATCTTCTTGCGCAGCGTGTTACGGTTGAGACCCAACAGGTCCGCTGCCTTGATCTGGTTGCCGCCACAGGCATTGAGCGCCATGGCGATCAGCGGCGCCTCCACCTTGTCGATCACCCGCTGGTAGAGCCCGTTGGGCGGCAGATTGGGCTCATATTCGCGCAGCAGCTGGCCGACATGGGTTTCCACGGCCATCGAGACATCCACCGGCCCCGGCGCGCCGGGCGTATTGGGCCGCTCGGCGATATTGAGCTCGCTCTGCACGATCTCGGCCGAAATGCTCTCGTCGGCATAGAGCGCCGATAGCCGGCGCACCAGGTTTTCGAGCTCGCGCACATTGCCTGGCCAGGCATAGTTCTGCATCAGCTTGATGGCTTCAGGCGAGATGGATTTGACCGGCTCGCCCTCGCGCTGGGCCACCTTGAGGAAGTGCATCGCCAGATCGCCGACATCGTCGATGCGCTCGCGCAGCGGCGGCAGGCGGATCGGCACCACGTTGAGGCGGTAGTAGAGATCCTCGCGGAACAAGCCCTGGCGGATCATCTGGCTGAGGTCGCGGTGGGTCGCGGCCACAATGCGCACATTGGTCTTGATGGCGCTGCGGCCACCCACCATGGTGTATTCGCCCTCCTGCAGCACGCGCAGCAGACGCGTCTGGGCATCCATGGGCATGTCGCCGATTTCGTCGAGGAACAGCGTGCCGCCCTCGGCCTGCTCAAAGCGCCCCGATGAGCGCGTGTTGGCGCCGGTGAAGGCCCCCTTCTCGTGGCCGAACAGCTCGGCTTCGATCAGGTCGCGCGGAATGGCGGCCATGTTGATGGCCACGAACGGGCCATTGCGGCGCTTGCCGAAGTCATGCAGCGCCCGCGCCACCAACTCCTTGCCGGTGCCGCTTTCGCCGGTGATCATCACCGTCAGATCGGTCTGCATCAGCCGCGCCAGGGCGCGATAGATGTCCTGCATGGCGGTGGAGCGCCCCACCAGCGGCATCGTTTCGCCCGGCTCCTCGGCCTTGCGCTCAGCCGTGGTCGGCTTTTTGGCGTCGGCCAGGGCCCGCGCCACCACCGAGAGCACCTCGGTGATGTCGAAGGGCTTGGGCAGATATTCATAAGCGCCCACTTCCGAGGCGCGGATGGCGGTCATGAAGGTGTTCTGCGCACTCATTACGATCATGGGCAGATCGGGGCGCAGCTTCTTGATCTTGGGCATCACCTCAAAGGCATTGCCGTCCGGCATGGCCACGTCGGTGATCAGAATATCGCCTTCGCCGCGGCTGACCCAGTTCCACATGGTCGAGATATTGCCCGTGGGGCGCACTTCATAGCCGGCGCGGGTCAGCGCCTGGTTGAGCACCATGCGGATGGCGGCATCGTCATCAGCGAGCAGAACGACATGGCTCATGGGGCCAATTCCTCTTCCTGGATGGCTTGGAACGCCCCGCTCGCAACGGGGAGCAAAATACGGAAACGCGTGCGGCCCGGGCGGCTGTCGCAGTCGATCACCCCGCCATGGTCACCCACGATCTTGGCCACCAGCGCCAGCCCGAGGCCCGAGCCGTTCTGCTTGGTGGTCACAAAGGGGTCGAACAGGAACGGCAGGATATCAGGTGGCACGCCCGGGCCATTGTCCTCGATGACGATCTCGAGCGGCAGCGAGATGCGCTCGGAGACGCCGGTCACGCTGATGCGGATGCCGGGCCGGAACGCGGTCGAAAACTTGATCTCGGGTTTCTGAGTTCTTTCAAGGGCTTCCGAGGCGTTCTTCACCAAGTTCAAGATGACTTGGATCAGCTGGTCACGGTTGCCATAGACCGGCGGCAGCGAGGGGTCATATTCCTCTGAGAAGGTGACACCGCGCGCCACGCCATTGCGGGCCAGCAGCTTCACACGATCCAGGATCACGTGGATATTGATCGGCTCGCGCTCCATCGGGCGCTCGTCGCCGAACACTTCCACCCTGTCGAGCAGATGCACGATGCGGTCGGTCTCCTCGCGGATCAGCCGCGCCAGCGGGATCTCGTCGCTGCTGACGGTCTGTTCGAGCAGTTGCGCCGCGCCACGAATGCCCGACAGCGGGTTCTTGATCTCATGGGCCAGCATCGAGGCCAGGCCCGTCACCGAGCGCGCTGCGCCGCGCGATACCATCTGCCGGTCGATCTTGTCGGCCATGGTGCGTTCCTGGATCAGCAGGGCCACCTGCCCCTGGCTGTCAGACAGGGGACTGGCGAACACATCGGCCACCCGCTCATCGCCAAAGCGCGAGGAGCCGACGCGCACACGATACTCGGTCATCGGTGCCTGGCGCAGCACCACCGTCTCAACCAGGCTAATGATGGGCGAGCCAAAGGCGATCAGATCATCCAGCTTCTGCCGGGTGAGCACGCTGAGCGAGGCGCCGAAGAAGGCCTCGGCGGCATAGTTCACGAACACGATCTGCCGGTCTTCCCGGCAGACGATGATCGGCTGCGGCAAAGCCTGGATAATGGCGGTGGTCGATGCCGGCGCCAGCGCGCTCTTGGCCAGTTCTGCAGTCATGCTGCTACCTTCCAGTCCCCGGAGAACACGGTGCCGATCAGCGCCATGACCTCCTGGGGTGTTTCCGAATTGAGCAATGCGGTGCGCATTGGCTTGTCGAGGGCAATGCCGGCCGCATCGACATACCAGCCCAGATGCTTGCGGGCGGCGCGCAGGCCAACGGCCACGCCATATTCGCTCAGCATGTCCTCATAGTGCTCGCGCACCAGGGCGACGAGTTCTGCGCCCTCTGGCGCTGCCGGCGGGGCCAGGCCATCGAGCCCGGCGCCGATCTGGCCGACCAACCAGGGCTGCCCCTGGGCACCGCGGCCCAGCATCACGGCAGCCGCGCCGGACTGCGCCAACGCCGTGCGGGCGGCGTCGAGATCGATAATATCGCCATTGACCACCACCGGCACATCCACGGCCTCGACCACGGCGCGGACCAGTTCCCAGCGGGCGCTGCCCTTGTAGAACTGCTGCCGCGTGCGGCCATGCACCGTGATCATCTGCACACCGGCGTCGACCGCGCGCCGCGCCATATCGGCGGCATTGAGACTGTCATCGTCCCAGCCGAGCCGCATCTTGACCGTCACCGGCAGCGGCGTGGCTTTGACCACGGCCTCCACCAGCGTCATGGCATGGTCAGGCACGCGCATCAGCGCCGAGCCCGAATAGCCATTGGTCACCCGCTTGGCCGGGCAGCCGAAATTGATGTCGATGATATCGGCGCCCGCGTCATGGACAATCCGCGCCCCGCGCGCCATCCATTCGGCCTCGCAGCCCGCCAATTGCACCATATGCGGCAGACGCCCCGGCCGGCCCAGCTTGCGGGCCATTTCGTGATTGCCGACGGCCAGCGCATTGCTGGCAATCATCTCGGAAACCACCATGCCGGCACCGAAACGCTCGGCCTGCTTGCGGAACGGCCGGTCGGTGATCCCGGCCATAGGCGCGAGAAAAGCACTATTGCCAACGAAATGGCTTCCGATGCTCAACTTGCAGGCACCCACCGACACAAACATGCCCCAGAAATGGTCAATCCGAAAAATATGCCTGCACAATAGTCAAAACCCGTGCCGGTGCAATCCCTTATCTGGTGAGATTCCCGGTCGGGCAGCCCTGCCCTTGCCGCATGACTTGGGCAGCGCTAGACCACGGTGATATGACGGTTTCACGTCCGAGTTTGCCCAGTCCATGCGTCAAAAAACCATCGCCGTCATCATCGTCGCCGCCGGCAAGGGCGAGCGGGTGAGCACCGACGGCATCCCCGATCCCAAGCAATATCGCCCCTTGGCCGGCAAGCCCGTGCTGGCCCATACGGTGGCAGCCTTCCAGGCGATGCCGCAAGTCACCACGATCCTCACCGTCATCCATGCCGACCATCAGGCGCGCTATGCCGCCCTGGGACTCAGCGATCCGCGCCTCTTGCCCCCGGTCATCGGTGGCGACAGCCGCCAGGCCTCGGTGCTCGAAGGGCTCAAGGCCCTGGCGCCGATGCGGCCCGACCGTGTGTTGATTCACGATGCGGCGCGGCCCTTCGCCAGCCCACAGCTGATCGGCGACGTGCTGGCCCTGCTTGAGCAATACGACGGCGCCCTGCCCGCCCTGCCGGTCACCGACACCATCAAGCGCACGCTCGACGGTCGCCATGTCGCCACCACCGAGGACCGCAACCAGCTCGCTGCCGCGCAGACGCCGCAGGGCTTCCGCTTCGGCCAGCTGTTCTCGGCCCATATGCGCGCCGGCACAGTCCGCCGCCAGTTCACCGACGATGCCGAAATCGCCGAATGGGCCGGCCTGCGCGTCGCCATGACCATGGGCGACCCCGACAATATCAAGCTCACGTTCAGCCAGGACTTTGCCCGCGCCGAACGCATCCTATCCGGAGACAGTCTTATGGAAACCCGCGTCGGCACCGGCTTTGACGTGCATGCCTTCGTGCCCGGCGATCACGTCTGGCTGGGCGGCGTGCGCATTCCCTATCACCACGCCCTCAACGGCCACTCTGATTCCGACGTGGCCCTGCATGCCCTGACCGATGCGCTTTATGGCTCTATCGGGGCCGGCGACATCGGCGTGCACTTCCCGCCGTCCGACATGCAATGGAAGGGCGCAGCCTCCACCATCTTTCTCAAGCATGCCAGCGACATGATCGCCCAGGCCGGCGGCCGCATCGTCAATCTGGACGTGACAATCGTCTGCGAAGGGCCGAAAGTTAACCCACATGTTGCGGCGATGCGCGCCGTCATCGCCACAACACTGAACATCGCGCCGGCAAGGATCGCGATCAAGGCAACGACAAGCGAGAAGCTCGGGTTTACCGGGCGGGAGGAAGGTATCGTGGCTATGGCAAGTGCAAGTGTAGAAGTGCCGAGGGGGGAGCTATGACCAGCAAACCGGCAGCGAAAGCCAGCGACAAGGCGCGCCAGGTCATCGACCTGCTCACCGAGGTCAACCGCAACATCGTCACCGCTGAAAGCTGCACCGGCGGCATGATCGCCGCGGCACTCACCGACGTGCCCGGCTCGTCCTCGGCCTTCTATGGCGGCTTCGTCACCTATGCCGACACGGCCAAGTCGCGCATGATCCATGTGCAGGCCCGGCTGATCCGCGACTATGGCGCCGTGAGCAACCAGGTCGCCCGCGCCATGGCCGATGGCGCCCGCAACACCGCCCATGCTGACTATGCCGTCGCTGTCACCGGCATTGCCGGCCCCGATGGTGGCTCGGAGAAAAAGCCGGTGGGCCTGGTCTATGTCGCGGTGTCGTCGGAACTGGCGACCGTGGTCATCGAGCATCGCTTTGGCGATCTCGGCCGCGACGCCATCCGCGCCGCCAGCGTCGAGGCCGCACTCGACCTCGTCATCGAAGTGCTCAAGGGCGTCAAGGCCTGAGCAGTCACCCGGGAGCGGTCATCAGCTGCCGAAGCGCCGGTCGGCCTCATCGGCAAAGGCCTGCATGATCTCGTCCTGCTTGGCGGCAAAGGCCGGCTCGGCAATGGCGGCGATGAAGGGGTTGGAGATCTTGAAGTCGATCTCGAAGCGCACGCGCGTGCCCATGCCCTCGGGCTCGAAGCGCCACAGGCTGTCGAGATAGGCAAACGGACCATCGACGGCCTTGGCCTTGATGGTCAGCGCCACCGGGTCGCTGGTCACCCGGCTTGTATAGGCCTGGGTGATCGGCCCGAAATGCAGCGTCATGGTCGCCAGCTGCACCCGCCCGTCGCTTGACGCCGGGTCCGGCCGCACGGCCATGGCCTTGCAGTTGGGCACAAAGCGCGGGTAGTCGGCCAAATCGCCG
This sequence comes from Devosia sp. FKR38, assembly GCF_005222805.1. Classification (GTDB taxonomy): domain Bacteria; phylum Pseudomonadota; class Alphaproteobacteria; order Rhizobiales; family Devosiaceae; genus Devosia. The sequence goes on from NZ_STGC01000005.1 coordinate 1,250,521, forward strand.
ACGATCTCATACATGCGCTCGGGCAGATGCGGCATATGCCGTTCGAAGAAACGATTCATGGTCTCAGGCTTCTGGCTTTCTTCCGTCCCGCGACTGGCGCCCCCGCGGCAAGGCGCTTAACGCCCCAGCTTGGCCAGCCGCGCCGCCTTGAGCGCCGCAAAATCCTCGCCGGCATGGTGCGACGAGCGCGTCAGCGGGCTCGACGACACCAGCGAGAAGCCCTTGGCCGTCGCCACTGTGGCATAGGACTTGAACTCGTCCGGCGTCACAAAGCGGATCAGCGGCGTATGCTTCTTGGTCGGCTGCAGATATTGCCCGATGGTCAGGAAATCCACATCAGCCGTGCGCAGATCGTCCATCAGTGCAAGCACTTCGTTCCGCTCTTCACCCAGCCCGACCATGATGCCGGACTTGGTGAACATGCTGGGGTCCAGCTCCTTGACCCGCTGCAGCAGGCGGATGGAGTGGAAATAGCGGGCACCCGGCCGCACCTTGAGATAGTTCGACGGCACGGTTTCAAGATTGTGGTTGAACACGTCCGGCTTGGCGGCGACGACGATCTCGAGCGCCCCCTCCTTGCGCAGGAAGTCCGGCGTCAGGATTTCAATGGTGGTCCTGGGGTTCTGCGCCCGGATCGCCACGATCACATCGGCAAAATGCTGTGCCCCGCCATCGGCGAGATCGTCGCGGTCCACCGAGGTGATCACCACATGCTCGAGGCCGAGCTGCTGGACGGCATTGGCCACCTTCTCGGGCTCGGCCGGATCGAGCGGGCCGGGCATGCCGGTGCGCACATTGCAGAAGGCGCAGGCGCGGGTGCAGATCTCGCCCATGATCATCATGGTCGCGTGCTTCTTGCTCCAGCACTCCCCGATATTGGGACAGCCGGCCTCTTCGCACACGGTCACCAGGCCATTCTGGCGCACAATGTCCTGGGTTTCCTTGTACACCGGCGAGCCCGGTGCCTTGACCCGGATCCAGTCCGGCTTGCGCAACACCACGCTCTCCGGCCGGTTCACCTTTTCGGGGTGCCGCGGCCGGGATGCTGCTGTGTCGATCAGTGTGACCACTTGCTTCCTGCCTTCCACGCTTGGCGTGACATATCGCCCGGCTCAGCCGGACCTTCAAGGGGTGACCGCTAGCGCGCGATCACCCGGGCCACCGCGATCACCACGATGGCGCCGATGGTGGCGGTGATGATCTGGCTGACCAGCACATTGCCGATCGGCAGCGAGATATTGAGCGCCGACAGTAGCCAGCCGCCGACAAAGGCGCCGATCACGCCAACGATCAGATTGCGCAGCAGACCGCCCCCACCCAGCACCAGCCCGGCCAGCCAGCCGGCCACCAGCCCGATGCCCAGAAAGATCAGCAGTTCCTGCATTCCAATACTCATGGTCCGTCTCCTGGGCCTGGGTTTGCGATCCGGGCCGCTTTAGCGGTCCTGCGGCTGGAACACTCCGGCCGACTTATCCACAGAGCCTCGCAGCAAACTGTGGGAACATTGGGGAAAACCACCGGCAACCCCAGGCAGCATCAAGTTCTTTGCTCAGGGGGCGCAGCCCGTCCCCTGTGGAGATCTTGGGGATAGCCTGTGGAAAAGCTGTGCACAGCCTGTGCAGAACTTCTCCCGGGCTGCCCTAGATGTTCAGCGCGCGGCCATAGGCGTCCAGCACGCTTTCCTTCATCGTCTCGCTGAGCGTGGGATGCGGGAAGATGGTGTGGATCAGCTCTTCCTCGGTGGTCTCGAGGTTCATGGCGATCACAAAGCCCTGGATCAGCTCGGTCACTTCGGCGCCCACCATGTGGGCACCCAGCAGCTCGCCGGTCTTGGCGTCGAAAATGGTCTTGACCAGCCCATCGGGTTCGCCCAGCGCAATGGCCTTGCCATTGCCCACGAAGGGGAAGCGCCCGACCTTGATCTCGCGCCCGGCTTCCTTGGCCTTGGCCTCGGTGAGGCCGACGCTGGCCACCTGCGGCTCGCAATAGGTGCAACCCGGCACCTTGGACTTGTCCAGCCCATGCACCTTGAGCCCGGCGATCTTTTCCACCGTGATCACGGCTTCATGCTCGGCCTTGTGCGCCAACATCGGCGGGCCGGCCACGTCGCCGATGGCCCAGATGCCATCCACGCTGGTCTTGCCATAGCCGTCGATGACAATGGCGCCGCGCTCGGTCTTGACGCCAACAGTCTCGAGCCCGAGGCCTTCGATATTGCACTGCACGCCCACGGCCGAAATCAGCTTGTCGCCCGAAATCTGCTGCTTGCTGCCGTCCTTGAGCAGCACATGGGCGGTGACGCCGGCGGCGGTCTTTTCGACCTTTTCCACTTTGGTGTCGGTCAGGATCTTGATGCCGCGCTTTTCCAGCCGCTTGCGGGCCAGCGCCGAGATCTCGGCGTCTTCCACCGGCATGATCTGCGGCAACAGCTCGATGATGGTCACCTCGGCGCCCATGGAGCGGTAGAAGGAGGCGAATTCGACGCCAATGGCGCCCGAGCCCATCACCACCAGGCTCTTGGGCATGGCGGCCGGCTTCATGGCCTCGAAATAGGTCCAGATCTTGTCGCCATCCGGCTCGATGCCGGGCAGCACGCGCGGACGCGCACCGGTGGCGATGATGATGTTCTTGGCCTTGTAGGTGCCCTCGCCCAGGGCATTCTTGGGCGGCGGCACCTGCGGCTGCTGGATAGCCTTCTTGGTCGGCGCCACCTTGACCTCACCGGGCTTGGTGATCACCGCCTCGCCCCAGATGATGTCGATCTTGTTCTTCTTCATCAGGAACTGGACGCCATTGTTCATCTGCGCCGCGATGGCGCGGCTCCGCTTGACGACGCCGTCGATGTCGAAGCCGAACTTTTCCGCCGTCAGGCCATAGTCCTTGGCGTGGCTCATATGGCCGTAGATTTCGGCCGAGCGCAGCAGCGCCTTGGTGGGAATGCAGCCCCAGTTCGAGCAGATGCCCGCCATGTGCTCGCGTTCGATAATGCCCACCTTCATGCCCAGCTGCGCGCCACGGATGGCGGCAACATAGCCGCCGGGACCGGCGCCGATGACGAGAAGGTCGTATTGGTCAGCCATTTGGGCCTCCAGAAAGTCTATGGAGCCGGCCTAGAGGGCCAGCATGGATTTGACGACCGGCACGAGCCCCTCGCCGATCGCCCGTGTATTGGCGGCATCCAGATGCACCCCGTCTTCGGGGTCCGCGACGGCAACGGTCGAGGCGTCAAAAAAGCCGGTGTCCCATTCTTCCGCCCGGCGGGCGTAGTGGGCAGCAAACTGGCTCGACTGCTCAAGGCCATGGGCAATGCCACCAAAGTGGCCCATCATGTCAGCGTTCTCGCTGGCACAGAGCAGCGGCGGCGCCACGATGATGATCTCCGGAATCGGCTCATTGCGGCCCGCGGCATGGCCACGGATGATCTGCACCAGCCGGCGCATGCCGAACGAGGCCTCAAGCGCCGAGCCACAGATGGCCGGCTTGAGGTCATTGGTGCCCAGCATGATGATCACCATGTCGAGCGGCCCGTGGCTTTCGAGCAGCGTCGGCAGGATGCGCGCACCATTGCGGTCGGCATTGGCATACCAGTCGTCCGACACCGTCGTGCGACCGCCCAGCCCCTCGGCAATCACCCGCGCCTTGCCGCCCAGCCCCTTTTCCAGCGCCGTCGGCCAGCGATCATCATACCCATGGCGCGGACCACCCGAAGGATTGGCGCCAAAGGTCAGGCTGTCACCATATGCGAGGATGGTTTTCATAGCGCTTTGCCCCTTAGGCCAGCATCATCACGGGATTTTCGATCAGGCCCTTGAACACACCCAGCAGTTCGGCGCCCAGGGCCCCATCCACCGCACGGTGATCACAGCTCAGCGTCACGGTCATGAACTGGCCAATCTTGATTTGGCCGTTCTCGGGATAGACGCGCTCTTCGCCCGCGCCCACGGCCAGGATCGTGCCATGCGGCGGGTTGATGACGGCGGCAAAATGCTTGATGCCGAACATGCCCAGATTGCTCACCGAAGAGGCGCCGCCCTGGTATTCATGCGGCGCGAGTTTCTTGCTGCGGGCGCGGGTCGCCAGATCCTTGACCTCTTCGGAGATCTCGCGGAGCGACTTGGTATCGCAGGACTTGACCACCGGCGTGAACAGACCACCGGGGACCGAGACCGCCACCGCCACGTCGCTGCGCTTGTGGTACAAAATGCTGTCACCAGCCCAGGTGGCATTGGCCAGCGGCACGCGCTGCAGGGCCACAGCCCAGGCCTTCATGATGAAATCATTGACCGAGAGCTTATAGGCCGGCTTGCCGTCCTTGCCCTTGGGCGCCTGGGCATTGATCTGCTCGCGGGCAGCCATCAGGCCATCGATCTTGCAGTCCATGGTCAGGTAGAAATGCGGCACGGTCTGCTTGGATTCGGTGAGGCGCGCGGCCACCACCTTGCGCATGCCGTCATTGGGCACCAGCTCGTAGCTGCCCTCTTCGTAGAGCGCCAGAACCTGGGCCTTGCTCATGCCACCGGCGACGGTTGCGCCAGCCGGCGCAGCAGCGGCGCCAGCGGCGGGGGCTGCGGCCTTGAGCGGTGTCGCGCCGGACTTGGCGGCGACCACGTCGGATTTGACCACACGACCCTTGGGACCGGTGCCGGAAATGGCCGACACATCGATGCCAGCTTCCTTGGCCAGACGGCGGGCCAGCGGGGAGGCAAACACCTTGCCGCCTTCCGACTTGGCCGGTGCCGGCGCTGCCTTGGCGGCAGGCGCACTGGTGCCGGTATTGGTGTTGGTTGCAGCAGCCGGTGCAGCCGCAGCGGGCTTGGCCGCTTCGGGTGCAGACGCAGCCTTGGGGGCTTCGGCGGCCGGAGCCGCCTTGGGCGCGGCCATGTCGCCGGCGCTTTCGCCATCCTGCAGCAGCACCGCGATCACCGCATTGACCTTCACATTCTCGGTGCCTTCGGCCACGAGGATCTTGCCGATCTTGCCTTCGTCCACGGCCTCGACTTCCATCGTGGCCTTGTCAGTTTCGATCTCGGCGATCACGTCACCGGAAGAGACGCTGTCGCCTTCCTTGACGTGCCATTTGGCGAGCTTGCCCTCTTCCATCGTCGGAGAGAGCGCCGGCATGGTGATATCAATTGGCATTTTGAAGTTCCTTGTCGGTATTCACCGCTGCGACAACAAGTGTGTGTTGGACCGCGACCTTGCCCAGTTGAGACCTAATCGCCCAACGAAGAATAAAAAAGTTCACCACCAGACCACCTACGCCCGCAAGAACTTGGCTGAAGGTGATCACCGCCTGCGGGGTGTTTTCAAAGTCCGGCCTGCCTTTCGTGAAGAACATCGAAAGGAAATGATAGCCGAAATCCAAGACGAACCCGATTGCAAAGCCAAGTAACCATGGCAGTATCAGCCCCAAAATACCCCAGCGCCAGAATACGGCCCATGTGAGCCGATTCAGGAAGTCAGTGGGCGGTTTGGCAACAACGATCATGAGCGATAGGTCACGGCATTGACCGCCGCGATCACGTCATCGACATGCGGCAGCGCCAGCTTTTCAAGGTTTGCCGCATAGGGCATGGGCACGTCCTTGCCGGTCACGCGCATCACGGGCGCATCGAGATAATCGAAGGCCTGTTCCATCACGCGGGCCGACAGTTCGGCGCCGATACCGCCCTGTGGCCAGCCCTCTTCCACCGTCACCAGGCGTCCGGTCTTTTTGACCGAGGCGATCACGGTGTCGCTGTCGAGCGGGCGCAGCGTGCGCAGATCGATCAGTTCCACGTCGACGCCTGCAGCGACCAGCTTTTCGGTGGCCTGGGTGGCGTAGCGCATACCCATCGAGAACGACACGATGGTGACATCGGCGCCCTTGCGGGCGATGCGGGCCTTGCCGATCGGCAGCACGAAATCGTCCATCTTGGGGACCAGGCCGGTCGAGCCATAGAGAATTTCGTTCTCAAGGAAGACGACGGGGTTCGGAGACCGGATCGCCGCCTTGAGCAGGCCCTTGGCGTCGGCCGCGCTATAGGGCGCGATGACGGTCAGGCCCGGCACATGGCTGTACCATGCCGAGTAGTCCTGGCTGTGCTGGGCGCCAACGCGCGATGCCGCGCCATTGGGGCCGCGGAACACCATGGGCGCCGTCACCTGGCCGCCCGACATATAGAGCTGCTTGGCGGCCGAATTGATGATCTGGTCGATCGCCTGCATGGCAAAGTTCCAGGTCATGAACTCCACGATCGGCTTGAGGCCGGCAAAGGCTGCGCCAACGGCCAGACCGGCAAAGCCATGCTCGGTGATGGGCGTATCGATGATGCGCTCGGGGCCGAATTCCTGCAGCAGGTTCTGGGTGATCTTGTAGGCGCCCTGGTACTCGGCGACCTCCTCGCCCATCACGAAGACGTCCTTGTCGCGGCGCAGCTCTTCGGCCATGGCCTCGTTAAGCGCCTGGCGCACGGTCATTTCGACCATTTCGACGCCCTCGGGCAGGTCCGGATCGTCCTGGGCCACAAACTTGGGGGCATCGGCAGCCGGCGCAGCCTTGGCCTCGGCGGGCACACTCGCCGCAGCGGCGGCAGCCGCTGGCGCGACCTCGGTCGGCTCAGCGGCCTTGGGCGCAGCCTCGCCAACGCTTTCGCCTTCACCCAGCACCAGGGCGATGGGCGTATTGACCTTCACTCCCTCGGTGCCTTCGGCGACCAGGATTTCCTTGACCACGCCGCTGTCGACCGATTCCACTTCCATGGTGGCCTTGTCGGTCTCGATCTCGGCCAGCACATCGCCGGGCGACACGGTGTCGCCGACCTTGACCAGCCATTTGCTCAGCTTGCCCTCTTCCATCGTGGGCGAAAGCGCGGGCATCAGGATTTGGGGCATATTAGCTCTCCAGAAGTGTAGCGCCGGGCATGGCCACGCGGCGAAGGTCAGTATTGAAGGCAATGAGTGACACGGAAACGACCCGACCGGCGACGGCGCCGGTCACAGCCGCTGTGTCGGATGCGGCCGGGCGCTGGCTGACGGCCCAGCCGCTGAGCATGACACCCAGCAGGATGAAAACGAGGAAGGCGATCGTGGCCCGCTTGTAGATCTGCAGATTCGCCGCCGCGGCCGGTCCGGCCTTGGCTTCGAGCTTGCCGAACTTCCACCAGCCCAGCACCATGAAGGCGCCCAGCTCGGCGCTGGCCGGCGCCAGCCGCATGATCGCCCGCGCCTGGCTGGCCGCAACGACCAGCGACAGGATGGCAAACACGGCAATCACGCCCAGCAGCACGGTCATCCTTGAGCCCCTCAGGCGCTGATGGTGATGTCGGTCCACAGCTCTTTGGGATCGGGCTCGGCATCATTGGTGGCAAAGTCTGCCGCCTCGGTCACGATGGCCCGGATGTCGTTCTCGATCGCCTTGAGCGATTCCTCGGTCTGGGCACCCGATTCCAGCAGCCGCGCCTTGACCTGCTCGATCGGGTCGCGCTCCTGGCGATACTTGGTCACTTCGTCCTTGGAGCGATATTTCGCCGGGTCGGACATGGAGTGACCGCGATAGCGGTAGGTCAGCATTTCGAGGATATACGGACCCTTGCCGGAGCGGGCATGCTCGATGGCGCGCTGGGCGGCATCATAGACCATGCGCACATCCATGCCGTCGACCTGCTCGCCCGGAATGTCGAACGACGCGCCGCGCATGGAGAAATCGGTCGTCGCGGCAGCGCGCTCGATCGAGGTGCCCATGGCATATTTGTTGTTTTCGATGATGAACACGACCGGCAGCTTCCACAGCTTGGCCATGTTGAAGCTTTCGTACACCTGGCCCTGATTGGCCGCGCCGTCACCGAAATAGGCCAGGCTCACCGAGCCGTCACCCTTGTACTTGGCGGCGAAGGCCAGCCCGGTACCCAGCGACACCTGCGCGCCCACAATGCCATTGCCGCCATAGAAGCGGTGTTCATTGGAGAACATGTGCATCGAGCCGCCCTTGCCGCGGCTGAGACCGCCCTGGCGGCCGGTCAGCTCGGCCATCACGCCCTTGGGATCCAGACCCATCACCAGCATGTGGCCATGGTCACGATAGCCGGTGATCTGGGCGTCCTTGCCCTTTTCGGACGCCATGGTGACGCCAGTCACCACAGCTTCCTGGCCGATATAGAGGTGGCAGAAGCCGCCGATCAGGCCCATGCCATACATCTGGCCGGCCTTTTCCTCAAAACGCCGGATCAGCAGCATTTCGCGATAGGCTTCGAGCTCCTGCTCGGGGCTGAACTGGGGAATATTGGGTTGCGTCTTGGCCTTGGTGGCCACAGCCTTACGCGCCATAGAGAACGCTCCGCATCGAAATGGAATTGCCGCTTGTGCCAACATGGCCACAGAAGCCCACTATAGCGCAAGCAAGGGGCGCAAAGCAATGCTCCTGCCCAGCGCCATTCTCAAGCTAAAGAATTGAATCTGCAGCGATAATCTGATTTAACTGATCTGCAGCTAATTCGTTGAATTTACCAGAAAGTGGTTCACCGGTGTCCGGATCGACCATGACGATAATGTCATCTGCATTGGCCATGTTCAGCAGCGCCCGGGCGCGCTCGGTGACGATGTCGGGATCAAGCCGTCGCGGGTCCATCAGCGTGGCGCGGTGGCGATAGGAATCGATCTCGGCCTGCAGCGCCGCCGACTTGGCCTTGAGCTGATCGATGTCGAGCAGGATCTGCGTCCGGCTCTCTATGCCGAACTGGCCGCCAATGGCCGAAAAGCCCAGATAGCCCTGGAAACCCAGCAGGGCGACGGTCAGAGCCAGGGGGCGCCAAAGCGCGGGTCGTTTGAGGCGGGTGGGCATTGGGCAACCGGATTAGGACGCCCCATTATGCCAGCCCAGTGCTTAACGCGGCGTTGCGAAGCCAGGCGACCAGGCCGCACGATCACCCTGTGGGCGCTACAAAAACTGCCGTATCAACAGGTAGATGCCGCCCCCGATCGCCAGCACGATTATCCAGGCGACAATGGCCAGCAGCAGGATGATCGGCAAGCGCATCCCCACCAGCCAGTCCGGCCGGGGCAAGAATTCTAGCCGTACACTGATTTGTTTGATCAACCGATCCACAGAAACACATACGCCGAGGGGAACCCAATGGCTCCCCATAAGCCTCCGCGGCGGTAGAAACGCAATCCGAAAATAATCCGTTGTAGCATTTAATTAACAATGGATCGTCTTGCCCCGTCCGGGGCCCAGGGCGTCGGACGGGGCATGGTCAGGGTCAGGCGCCCTGCCCTCAGCTGTCGCTGCCAACCGCCTCGGCGGCGGCAATGGCGGCCATATTGACGATGCCGCGGCTGGTGGTCGATGGCGCCAGGATATGCGCCGGCGCGCGTGGCCCCATCAGGATCGGACCAACCGAAAGCGCATTGGTCATTTCCTTGAGCAGCGTCATGGACAGGTTCGCCGCATCCAGGTTCGGGAAGATCAGCAGATTGGCCTCCCCGCTCAGCGGCGAGTCCGGCACATAGCGGTCGCGCAGCATCTGGTTGAGTGCCAGATCGCCCTGCATTTCGCCCTCGACGATCAGTTCGGGCGCCACGGCCTTGAGCTGCTTGTACACCGCCCGCATCTTGTAGGCGCTGTCGCCATCGCGCGAACCGAGGTTGGAATAGCTCAGCAGCGCCACCTTGGCCTCGATATTGAAGCGCTTGAGACTGTCGCGCGCCTTGAGAGTGATGCCCACGATCTCGTCCGGCGTCGGATCGATGTTCACATAGGTGTCGGCCAGGAAGAAAGCGCCGCGCGGCATGATCAGCATCGACAGTGCCGAGACGTCATTGACCCCGTCCTGTAGGCCAATAATCGAGCGGATGTCGCGCACATGCTTGATGAAACGGCCCTGCAGCCCGCAGATCAGCGCATCGGCCTCGCCGCGCTTGACGGCCAGGGCACCGATCACCGTGGTATTGGTGCGCACCACCTGCCGCGCCGTATCGGGCGTGACGCCGTCACGGCCCACCAGCGAGTGGAACAGGCTCACATAATCGCGGTAGCGCGGATCATCGTCGGGGTTGATCACCTCGAAATCGCGGCCTGGCTTCAGCGTCAGGCCGAAGCGCTCGATGCGCGCCTCGATCACCGAGGGGCGACCGATCAGGATCGGCCGGGCGATGGATTCTTCCAGCAGCACCTGGGTGGCGCGCAGCACGCGCTCATCCTCGCCATCGGCAAAGGCGATGCGCTTGTTCTGCCCCTGCGCCCGGTCGATGATCGGCTTCATGACGAGGCCGGAACGGAACACGAAGCGGTTGAGGCTGTCGAGATAGGCCGTCCAGTCGGTGATCGGGTTCTTGGCGACGCCCGAATCCATAGCCGCACGCGCCACCGCCGGCGCAATGCGCAGGATCAGCCTCTGGTCGAAGGGATTGGGAATGATGTGGTCGGGCCCGAACACCGCCGGCGCGCCCGAAGGCGACACTTCCAGCCCCGGCTCATGCGCCAGCTTGGCGATGGCCCGCACGGCCGCCAGCTTCATCTCTTCGTTGATCGTGGTCGCGCCCACGTCCAGCGCACCCCGGAATATGAAGGGGAAGCACAGCACATTGTTGACCTGGTTGGGGAAGTCTGACCGTCCCGTGCACACCATGGCATCGGGCCGTGCCGCCTTGGCCACATCCGGCATGATCTCGGGATTGGGATTGGCCAGCGCCAGGATCAGCGGCCGCGGCGCCATCTTGGCCAGCATCTCGGGCTTGAGCGCGCCGGCAGCCGACAGGCCCAGGAAAATGTCGGCGTCATCGATCACCTCGGCCAGCGTGGTGGCGTCGCTCTGGCGGCGGAACTTGCCGCGCCACTTGTCGTTGACGTCATTGCGCTTGTGGGTGACCAGACCATCCTTGTCGGCGACCCAGATGTTTTCGTACTTGGCGCCGAGCGCCACCAGCACGTTGAGGCAGGCGATAGCCGCCGCACCAGCACCCGAGGCGCAGATCTTGACGTCCTCGATACGCTTGCCCTTGAGCTCGAGCCCGTTGAGCACAGCGGCACCCACGATGATGGCGGTACCATGCTGGTCGTCATGGAACACCGGAATGGGCATGCGCTCGCGCAGCGTTTCCTCGATCTCGAAACAGTCCGGCGCGCGGATGTCTTCCAGGTTAATGCCGCCAAAGGTCGGCCACAGCGGCGCCACGGCATCGATGAACTTCTTGGGATCGATCTCGTCGATCTCGAGATCGAACACATCGATGCCGGCGAATTTCTTGAACAGGACTGCCTTGCCCTCCATCACCGGCTTGCTGGCCAGCGCGCCGATATTGCCCAGGCCGAGCACGGCGGTGCCATTGGAGATCACAGCCACCAGATTCTGGCGCGAGGTATATTTGGCGACCGTGTCGGGATTGGCGGCAATCTCCTCGCAGGGGGCCGCAACGCCGGGCGAATAGGCCAGCGCCAGATCGCGCTGGTTGCCCAGCGGCTTGGTCGGCTGGATTTCGAGCTTGCCGGGCTTGGGGAACTCGTGGAAATGCAGCGCCGCTTCGCGCAGGGCCTTCCGCTGTTCGTTGACGTCGCTGGACACTTCAGCCTCCTCTCCCGCATGCACGCAACACTGTGCATTCTCAGGTACGGGACCGCGTTCGTGCCACCATTTCCCGGCAATGAAAAGGGTCAATTCCCCTTGTCGCTTGCAACTAAAGTCGCAGAGCTCAGGCGGCGCTGGCCACTACGGCCTCGATCCGCTGGCGTGGCGCCTGCGTGGCATGCAGCGCCACCGCCAGTTCGCGGAAAGCATCGACCTTGAGCGCCGGCGCAAAGATATAGCCCTGGGCCTGCAGCACGCCGCGGGCGCGCAGGTAAATCGCCTGTGCCTCGGTCTCGACACCCTCGGCCACGATTTCGCAATCGAGATCCTTGGCCATGGCGATCAGCCCGTCCAGAACCGGCACCTGGGTCGTGTCCGGCTTGATCATATCCACGAAAATGCGGTCGATCTTGATGATGTCGATGCCCAGCGTGCCCAGATAGGCCAGGTTGGAATGGCCCGTACCGGCGTCGTCCATGGCCAGACGGGCGCCCAGGGCATGCAGGCCCGCAATCACGCTGTTGGCCACAGCCGAATTGCCGACCGGATGCCGCTCGGTGATCTCGAACACCAGCTGGCGATAGGAAATCGCCGAATTGCCGAAGATCGCCTGCACGTCTTCCACAATGCTGTCGTCCCGGAAATGGCCCTCGAACAGATTAATGGCCACCTTCATGTCCGGCATCATGGTGCACAGATCGCCAAGGTCCGCCTTGACCTGCTGCATCATCGACAGCGTCATCGGAATGGCCAGGCCCGTGACTTCGGCATAATCGATGAAGGCACCAGGCGGCACCACCTTGCCGTTCTTCTTCTCCCAGCGCGCCAGCACTTCGCAACCCACCAGGGCGCCGGTGCGCAGATTGATCACCGGCTGGTAATAGGGCTTGATCTCACCGCGGGCGATGGCGCGTTCCAGATCGAACGCCGGCACCCGCGAGCGCCGGACATAGTGCAGCGCCAGCACCAGGAAGGCCGCGCTCATCAGGCTGGCCACAATGGTGAAGCTCACATCCAGATCGGCAAAGCCGGCCCGCACGATGGCGAAGGGCACCGCATATTCCACCTTGATCGGCAGCGCCCCGGCAAAGCTGTCCGCCGAGATGAAATCGGCATCGGCGCCGCGGCGATCAAAGGCGCCCGGATCGCCCAGCGTCAGGATCGGCGTGCCATTGGTCAGGCTCACCCGCACCATGGCCCCGGCATCGAGCCCCTGCTCCATGGTGGCCGTGTTCTGGCTCAGTACCGGCAGGAAGGCCGAGACGCGCCGCAATTCGCCAAAGGCCTGCGTCAGCTTGAGCGCCGGCATGACCATGTCGGCGAATTGGACCACCGTCAGCGATTCTGTGCGCCCCGGCACGGGCAGGCTGTCCGACAGCGGCGAGTAATGCAGCGTCCGCCCGAAAGCGTCACAATATTGGACGCCATCGGCATTCTCGACCAGCACCTGCTTCATATTGAGACTGGATTCGATGGCCAGCTGCACATTGGCCACAAAAGTCGGCGTGCACAGCGATGGGCTGTCCGCCAGGACCGTCCGCAACGCCGACATGGCATCGGTCGAAGCTGCATCGATCTGTGCGGAAACGGCCGCTACATATTGAGAAGCATCAATCTTCTCGCGCATCCGCACATAGGCATCCAGGAAATAGTCCACACTCAAGATCGGCACGAACGCGAGGATCGCGCCGAGCAGCATCAGGATATGGGAGTATCGGGACTTCAACTTTTGCGAATCCGAATGGGCGATGACCCCCTATCGGTATCAACCAGCATTTAACGGATCATTAATGCTAGTTAACCCTTGGAAACCTCTGGGGCGCCCAAAGCAAAGAGGCGGCCACCCGCCGGGGTGACCGCCTCCTGAATGCCAATGCCCCACCCAAAGGGGCTGGCAGCTACTTGTCCTGCACGTTCAGACGGATGCTGAGCTCGCGCAGCTGCTTGGGCGAGGCCGGGCTGGGCGCGCCCATCAGCAGGTCTTCGGCCTGCTGGTTCATCGGGAAGGCTGTGATTTCGCGCAGGTTCGCCACGCCGCACAGCAGCATCACGATGCGATCCACGCCAAAGGCGGCGCCACCATGCGGCGGTGCGCCATACTGGAAGGCGCGGTAGAGGCCGCCGAACTGCTCTTCGACCTCCGCCCGGCTCTTGCCGGTCAATTCGAAGGCCTTGACCATGGTGTCGGGCAGCTGGTTACGGATCGAGCCGGAGGCGATCTCAAAGCCATTGCAGACCGCATCATACTGGTAGGCCTTGATGGTCAGCGGATCCTGGCTGTTGAGCGCGTCGATGCCGCCCTGCGGCATGGAGAAGGGGTTATGCGCAAAGTCGACGCGCTTTTCCTCTTCGCTCCACTCGTAGAACGGGAAGTCCACGATCCAGCACAGCGCGAACTGCTCGGTGTCCACTAGGCCCAGGTCGGTGCCGGCCTTGGTGCGGGCCTCGCCGGCGAACTTGTAGAACTTCTCGGGGCGCCCGCAGACGAAGAACACGGCGTCGCCGTCATCCAGGCCCAGCTGGGCCTTGAGCGCAGCCGTGCGCTCCTCGCCAATGTTCTTGGCGATCGGGCCACTGCCCTGCCCGTCCTTGAAGAAGATATAGCCCAGGCCCGGCTGGCCTTCGCCCTGTGCCCAGGCGTTCATGCGATCGCAGAAGGCGCGGCCGATCGGCTCGGCGCCGGCCTTGTTCTTGGCCGGGATCGCCCAGACTTCCACCTTGGAATCGGCCTCGATCTGGTTGGCGAACACCTTGAAGCCCGAACCGGCGAAATGCTCGGTCACGGCCTGCATCTTGATGGGGTTGCGCAGGTCGGGCTTGTCCGAACCATAGGTGCGGATAGCCGTGTCATAGGGAATGCGCGGCCAGTCCTTGGTGACGCGCTTGCCCTCGGCAAACTGCTCGAAGATGCCGGTGATGATCGGCGTCATCGTGTTCCAGATGTCTTCCTGCGTCACAAAGCTCATTTCCAGGTCAAGCTGGTAGAACTCGCCCGGCAGGCGGTCGGCGCGCGGGTCTTCGTCGCGGAAGCACGGCGCGATCTGGAAATAGCGGTCAAAGCCGGCCACCATCAGAAGCTGCTTGTACTGCTGCGGCGCCTGCGGCAGGGCGAAGAACTTGCCGGGATGGATGCGGCTGGGCACCAGGAAGTCGCGCGCGCCTTCCGGCGAGGATGCCGTCAGGATCGGGGTCGAATATTCGGCAAAGCCGGCCTCGCCCATGCGCTGCCGCATTGAGCCGATGATCTTGGTGCGCTTGACGATATTGGCATGCAGCTTCTCGCGGCGCAGGTCCACGAAGCGGTAGGTCAGCCGCACGTCCTCGGGATATTCCTGATCGCCGAACACCGGCAGCGGCAATTCCTTGGCCGCCGACAGCACTTCGATCTCGCGGATGAACACTTCGATGGCGCCGGTGCTCAGGTTCGGGTTCACCGCCGCGGCGTCGCGCAGCTTCACTTCGCCGTCGATGCGGATCACCCATTCGGCGCGCACCTTTTCCACGGCGGCAAAGGCCGGCGAATCGGGGTCGACCACCACCTGGGTGAGGCCATAATGGTCGCGCAAATCGATAAACAGCAGCCCGCCATGGTCACGGATACGATGAACCCACCCGCTCAGGCGGACCGTCTGGCCGGCCTCCTTGGCGGTCAGTGCCCCGCAGGTGTGCGAGCGGTAGCGATGTTCGGTCATGTCAAAAAGCTCTGCAAAAAGGCCGGAATCTTGGGCCGGAAAAGCGCACGCGAGGCCACGATTGTCAAGCTGAAGCCCACGCGGACCGTCCCGCGGCCAGCCACCGGGCCAGCCATATCCGATACAGGGAAATCCGTTGTGGAGTGCACCGGTCGCACCTGCTAGGAACAATCGTGACTATTTTGAGACGGACAGACGCATGGACCTCATCGTTTCCACAGACGTGCTCGCGCAATTCTGCGAGCGCGCGGCCAAATTCGATTTCGTCACGGTGGATACGGAATTCCTGCGGGAAACCACCTATTGGCCCAAGCTCTGTCTGATCCAGGTCGCCACCGATGACGAGGCCGTGCTGATCGATCCGCTGGTTGCCGGCTTTGATCTCAGCCCCTTCTATGCGCTGCTGGCCAATCCCGCTGTGGTCAAGGTGTTCCATGCCGCCCGGCAGGACATCGAGATTTTCGTCAAGGCCACCGGCAAGGTGCCGGCCAATATCTTCGACACCCAGATTGCTGCCAGCGTCTGCGGCTTCGGCGACAGCGTCTCCTATGACAATCTGGTGCGCTCCATCACCGGCGTCGAGCTCGACAAATCCAGCCGCTTCACCGACTGGTCAGCCCGCCCGCTCACCGAAAAGCAGCGCCTTTATGCCATCGCCGACGTCACTCACCTGCGCGACATCTATCGCGAGCTGCGCAAGCAGGTGGCCGCTACGCGGCGCGGCGACTGGGTGGAAGACGAGCTGACCGTGCTGCGCAGCATCGACACCTATATCGTCCAGCCCGACAAGGCCTGGGAACGGCTCAAGATGAAGATCAACCGCCCGCGCGACCTGGCCGCCCTCAAGGCACTGGCCGCCTGGCGCGAGCAGCGCGCGCAGGACACCGATCAGCCGCGCAGCCGCATCATCAAGGACGATGTGCTGTCCGAACTGGCCGTGCAGCGCCCGTTGACGCCCGACGCCTTTGAGAAGCTGCGCGCCGTGCCGCGCGGCTTTGGCCGCAGCAGCGCCGCCGCCGAGATCATCAACCTGCTCAAGCAGGTCGAGGCGCTGACCAAGGCCGAGCTGCCTATGCTGCCCGAGCGCTATCGCGGCCCCTCGCCCAAGGGCGCGGTGGGCGATCTGATCCGGGTGCTGCTCAAATCCGTGGCCGAGGAGCATGGCGTTGCCGCCCGTATTCTGGCCACCTCCGACGATATCGATGCCCTGGTGCTCGATGACGAGGCCGATGTGCCGGCCCTGCAGGGCTGGCGCCGCAAGCTCTTCGGCGACAAGGCCCTGGCCATCAAGCATGGCCGCATCGGCCTGGTCGCCACACGCAAGGGCATTGTCGAATTCGAGGTCAAGCAGCCTGAAGCCGCCGAATAGGCGGCTTCAGCCCTCGGCAGATGCGGCCTCAGGCCACAGCAATCGTCGCGGATTTGTAGCCGGCAACGCCAGCCAGCGTGTCGAAGCGATTCTGCAGATGCTCGCCATTGAGGAAGGTCAGATCGGCCGGCAGCACCAGGGTGACGCCCGTGCCTTCCGCCTCAAAGCGGATGCGTGGCAGAATACCCGGCATCGCTGCGGTCATCGGATAAGCGACGCGGAACAATGCACCCAAGAGCCGCGCCCGCTCGGTCAGCGCTTCGGTACCCAGGTTCACCAATGCGGCCGCCGTCTTGCTCTTGAGCCCGTCGTAGCGGATGGCGATGGTCTGGGCGAGGAAGGTGCGGGCCGGATGGTCGATGCCGCTCAGTGAGCCATAGGCGATCGAATCCACGCTCTGCGCCCCGCGATAGTCCGGATGCGCCCGCCAGCCGATATCGGAGAGCAGGCACGCCACCATGCGCAGCCGCGTCTGCTCATCGGTCTCGGCAATGCCGGTGGCCTCCAGGAACTGGCTGGTGAAGCCGATCAGATCGCCCGCATGCGCCGGCGAGCGCGACCGCAGCACCGAGAGCTCCTCGGCCCCCTGGATCAGCGGATCAATCGCCTGCTCGCGCGCGTCCAGCATGCCATAGAGATAGCCCTCGCGCACGCCGAGCGCGGAGAACACCACATCCTTGAACTGACCGGCCTTGAGCACTTCTGCCATGACGGCCGCGCCGAACGGCACCAGTTCGCGCCGCGATGAGCTGGCATGCACCGAACCGGGATAGGATTTGAGCGAGCCGGTGGCCACGATCTCGCTGCAGAAGGCGATCATGTCCGCCGCTGGCACCACATAATGCTGCACCATGTGCAGCGGATATTTCGTCACCACCTGGTGGATCTTGGCCAGCGAACGCCAGGTGCCGCCAATGGCCGCAAACGAGGCGCCCTTGCTCATGGGCTCCAGCGGGCTGGCCGCCAGGCGCTCGCGCACCATGGCTGCGGCCCGCTCGGCCGAGCCACCGCTGTCGTCCTGCAGGCGGATTACGCCCAGCTCGAACGAGCGGCCATCCGTATCGGCGCCGTTGCTAATGCAGGAGAGCTCAAGACTCCCCCCGCCCAGATCGCCGACAATGCCCGAGAAGCCCAGAATGCCGGCCACCGCGCCCAGGGCCGCATAATGGGCCTCCTGCTCGCCGGTGAGCACCTGCACCTTGCTGCCCATGATCGCTTCGACGGCGCCGACGAAGTCCTGCCGATTGGCCGCGTCGCGCACCGCC
This sequence comes from Devosia sp. FKR38, assembly GCF_005222805.1. Lineage (GTDB taxonomy): Bacteria > Pseudomonadota > Alphaproteobacteria > Rhizobiales > Devosiaceae > Devosia. Next base: position 1,268,387 of record NZ_STGC01000005.1, read on the forward strand.
GACGTTGCCAGCACGAACACCTTGCCCACCCGCATCATGCGGCACACCAGGGCAAAGCGCCGGATGGCGTCGAGCGCCTGCGCCACATTGGCATCGGCCAGCCGTCCGGTCTGCCCCACCCCGCGCCCCAGGGCGCAGGCGGATTTTTCGTTGTAGAGCGGGGTCAGCGCGCGGGCGTGCCGCTCATAGACCACCAGACGCACCGAGTTCGATCCGATATCGAGCACCGCCACGGGCTTGGCGCCCTTGATGCGGCCTTGCGCCGTCGGATCGGCATCGACGCCCCAGAATTTATTCAACCCTAGCCCTCGTCCGCTTCGACCAGCCCGGCGCTGCCACGGCCGGACAGCGAGGGATTGGTCATGAAGTAGTCATGCGCATTGAAAGGCTCTTCGCCCTCCGCCGCGCGGATACGGTGCGAGCTGCCATCGGGCAGCACTTCCCAGCTCTGCTGGTTGTCACGCAGATAGGCAACCAGAATTCGATCCAGAATTTGCTTATGCACGGTGTTGTTGAGGATGGGCACCATCACCTCGACGCGTCCGTCCAGATTGCGGCCCATAAGGTCCGCAGAGGAAATATAGACCTTGGCACGGCGGTTCGGCATGGCCTCGCCATTGCCGAAGCAATAGATGCGGCTGTGCTCGAGGAAGCGGCCGACCACCGACTTCACCCTGATATTGTCCGAGAAGCCCGGGATGCCCGGGCGCAGGCAGCAGATGCCGCGCACGATCAGATCCACCTTCACGCCCGCCTGGCTTGCATCGTAAAGGGCGTCGATGATCAGCGGATCGACCAGCGAGTTCATCTTGAGCAGAATGCACGCCGGCTGCCCGTTGCGGGCAAACTCCACCTCACGGGCAATATCGTCGATCAGCGTCTGCCGCAGGTTCACCGGCGACACCGCGATGGTCTCCAGCTCCGTCGGCCGGGCATAGCCGGTGATGAAGTTGAACACCCGCGCCACGTCACGCGTGATCGCCGGATCGATAGTGAAATAGCTCAGGTCGGTATAAATCTTGGCGGTGATCGGGTGATAATTGCCCGTGCCGATGTGGCAATAGCTGACCAGCTTGCCCTTTTCGCGCCGCACCACCTGGCTGAGCTTGGCATGCGTCTTGAGCTCGATGAAGCCGAACACCACCTGGGCCCCGGCCCGTTCCAGATCGCGCGCCCAACGGATATTGGCCTCTTCGTCAAACCGCGCCTTGAGCTCGACCAGGCACGTCACCGACTTGCCGGCCTCCGCCGCCAGCACCAGCGCCTTGATGATCGGGCTATCCGCCGAGGTGCGATAGAGCGTCTGCTTGATGGCCACGACGTCGGGATCGCGCGCCGCCTGCATCAGGAATTGCGCCACCACGTCAAAGCTCTCGAACGGGTGGTGCACCAGAATGTCCTTGGCGCGGATGGCCGCAAAGCTGTCGCCATTGTAGTCGCGGATACGCTCGGGGAAGCGCGCGTGGTAGGGCGTGAACTTGAGGTCCGGCCGGTCCACTTCGCAGACCTTGCTGGCATCGGCCAGGCCCAGGAAGCCATGCACCTCGAACAGCTCGGTGTCCTTGACGCCCAGCTGCTCGCCGATCTGGCGCTTGAGCGCCCGCGGCATCGAGCTTTCAATCTCCAGGCGGATCACCTGGCCGCGGCGGCGCTGGCGCAGCGCGCTCTCGAATTCCACCACCAGATCGGCGGCCTCGTCGTCGATTTCAATTTCGCTGTCGCGGATCACGCGGAAGGCGCCCGAGCCCACCACTTCATGGCCGGGGAACATCTTGTGGAAGAACAGCTTGACCAGCGTGTCGATGGTCACCACCTCGCTGCGCCCTTCCGAAACCAGCGTGCTGGGCAGATGGATAAAGCGATCCAGATTTCCTGGAATGCGCACCAGCGCCGTCAGCGGCAGATCATTGTCTGGACGCTTGAGCTCAAAGGCCAGCGCCAGCCCCAGATTGGGGATGAAGGGGAAGGGGTGGGCCGGGTCCACCGCAATGGGCGTCAGCACCGGGAAGATTTCCTCGCGGAACAGCTTCTGCAGATAGTTGATCTGGTCGGGCGTCAGGTCGTCCTGCTCGTGGATCACCACGTTCTGGGCAAACAGCTCCTCGCGCAGATCCTGCCAATGGTCCTGCTGCTCAAGCTGCAGGTGCTGGGCCAGGGTCGCGATCTCTTCAAGCTGCTCGGCCGGGCTCAGCCCGTCCGCGCTCTGCTTGGTCAACCCGGCGCGCAGCTGGCCCTTGAGCCCGGCGACGCGCACCATAAAGAATTCATCCAGATTGTTGGCCGAGATGGACACAAAGCGCAGCCGCTCCAGCAGCGGGTGATTGGCGTTCCCCGCTTCTTCGAGCACACGCATGTTGAACTGCAGCCAGCTCACCTCGCGGTTGACGAACCGGGCCGGGCTTGCGCGCAGGGCCTCGCTGTCGGGGACCGTTGCGTCGCCGTCGGAGAACTCGCTCATGTCATTCATCGTCCTGGCTATCCCAATCCTGTTCGTCGTCCGTCTCGCCCCGGTCGCGCCGGCGGCGGTCAAGGGCTTCTGCGGCAATGCTGCGGGTCACCGCGGTTCCCTTTTGCAGGGCCAGCCGATCCATCAAATCGGCGAGCAACACAGCCTCTTCCGAGGAGCGCTCCATGCGCGCCACCAGATAGGCGATAATCCTGGGGTCCACGGCCACCTGCCGGTCGCCGAACAACTTCACGAACATCTGTGACAATTGGATGTCGTCCGTCAGCTCCAGGGAAAAGGCCGTGGCGCGGCGCACCCGCGATACCACATCCTGTGTCGACAGCGGCCATTGCGCAACCTCTTCCCGCGCGGTCAGCAGGATCGGCCGGCGGTCGCGCAGCGACTGGTTGAGCAGATGGAACAGCCCGGTCTCGTCATAGCCGAGCCGATCAGCATCCTCGACGATCAGCGGCTGGTTGCCGCCACTGGTGGCCAGCGCTTCCAGCGCCCCCACCTGGGCAAAGCGTGCCCCGGCCCGGTCGGCAAAGATGCGCGCCAGATGCGATTTGCCCGATTTGGCCGGGCCCAGCAGCAGCGTCAGGGGTTCGGACCAGTCGGGAAAGGCCAGGATGCGGCCATGCGCCAGCCGATTGCCGTCACCCACCAGGAAATCGGCCTCGCCCTGCGCCGGCGTATGCGCCAGATCCAGGGCCAGCTGTCGTATGGTATCGCCCGGCTCAGGGCGCTCGGACAGGGTCATCACCATCGCCTGCATCGCTGATGGCGACAGTGCCGCCATTGGCGCCCAGATAGAGACTGCTCGACTTGTACTTGCCCACGCCATAGCGCACCAGCACGCCGCCAATGGCCGCCAGCGGCACGGCGAGCAACAGGCCGACGAAGCCGAACAGCGCGCCAAAGGCCAGCAAGGCAAACATCAGCCACACCGGATTGATGTTGATGCTCGACCCCACCAGCTTGGGATAAAGCACATTGCCCTCGATGAACTGCCAGCCCAGGAATATCGCGGCCACCGCCACCACCATCCAGTAATTGGGCCAGAACTGCACGATGGCGATGCCCACCGACAGCGAGAAACCAAAGGCAAAGCCCACAAAGGGCACAAAGCTCAAGAGGCCACTGATCAACCCGACGGCAAGACCAAAATTGAGCCCGATCAGGCTGAGCGCGGTGGCATAGAACACCGCATCGATCACCAGCACACCACCCTGCCCGCGGATCACCCCGGCCATGGACTTGTCGATGTCACTCAGAATGCCGTCGATTTCCTGCTTGTGGTCGCGCGGCAACAGGCCCTGCAGGCCCCGCACCATGCCCTCCCAGTCGAGCAGCAGATAGAAGGCCACCACCGGGGTCACCAGCGTCACCCCGATCACGGCGGCGCCGGTATAACCGATATTGACCAGCTCGGCCGGCAGGGTCGCGATAAAGCCCAGCGCCTGGCGCGTCAGCTCGGTGATGGAGGTCTGGAATTGCGCGGCACGCTCTGGCCCCAGCCATTCATTGACCTGCGGCGACCATTCGGTGACCAGGCTCTGCAGCGACGTGACATAGCCCGGCAGGCGCTGGATCAGGCCGATGATCTGCTGCCCCACCAGCGGCAGGAACATCAGGAACACCCCGACAAAGATGGTGATCACCGCCAGCAGCACCACGGCGGTCGCCCAGCCGCGGTTGAACCGCCACCTTTGCAGCTGGTTGACCATCGGATTGAGCAGATAGGCCAGCGCCGCCCCCACCACGAAGGGCAGCAGGATGCCGCGGAACAGCCACAGCAGCACAATCATGACCACGAGGAACGCGATCCAGATCAGCACTTGATTTCGCAGTGTCATGGTGCTGGGCAGCCCTTGCGCATGTGGGGTGGAGAAGCTATCAGGCCGCATAGCTTCCGGCTCCGGAATTGGCAACTGCCTTGCTCGACCGGTGTCAGCTTTCCGCACGCTTTCCCCATGATGGTCCGAGGCCCATGTCTGATCCGAAAAACCTGACATCAAATGGTCTGTCATACAAGCAGGCCGGAGTCGACATTGATGCCGGCAATGCGCTGGTCGAAGCCATCAAACCAGCCGTGCGCTCCACGCGCCGCTCGGGCGCCGATGGCGAGATCGGCGGCTTCGGCGGCCTGTTCGACCTCAAGGCGGCCGGCTTCACCGATCCTGTGCTGGTCGCAGCCAATGACGGCGTCGGCACCAAGCTCAAGATCGCCATCGACACCGGCAATCATGCCACCATCGGGCAGGACCTGGTGGCCATGTGCGTCAATGACATCATCGTCCAGGGCGCCGAGCCGCTGTTTTTCCTCGACTACTTCGCCACCGGCAAGCTCGACGTCGCCCAGGGCACGGCCATTGTCACCGGCATTGCCGATGGCTGCCGCCTCGCCGGTTGCGCGCTGATCGGCGGCGAAACCGCCGAGATGCCGGGCATGTATCACGGCAATGACTATGATCTGGCCGGCTTTGCCGTCGGCGCCGCCGAGCGCGGCACCCTGCTGCCCCGCGCCGATATCGCGGCCGGCGACACGCTGGTGGCCATCGCCTCCTCTGGCGTGCATTCCAATGGCTATTCGCTGGTGCGCAAGATCGTTGAGGTCTCGGGCCTGGCCTGGGACGCCGACGCGCCCTTCGCCCCCGGTACGGCGCTCTCGGAAGCCCTCCTCACCCCCACCCGCATCTATGTGAAGCCCCTGCTCGCCGCGCTCAAGGCGGGCCTGGCCATCAAGGCGCTGGCCCATATCACCGGCGGCGGCTTCATCGACAATATTCCGCGCGTGCTGCCCGACCATCTGGCCGCGCATGTGAACCTGTCGGCCATCACGGTACCAAAAGTCTTCGGCTGGCTGTCGCGCATCGGCGGCATCGTCGAGCATGAGATGCTGCGCACCTTCAACTGCGGCGTCGGCATGCTCGTCGCCGTGGCGCCCGAAGACGCCCAGGCCCTGGTCGACCAGCTCAACGCCGCCGGCGAAATCGCCTCCATCGTCGGCCAGCTCACCGATCGCAGCGGCGAACCCGTGACCTTCGAGGGAAGCCTGGCGCTGTGACCCGCAAGCGCGTCGCCATTCTGATCTCTGGCCGCGGCTCCAACATGTCGGCCCTGATCGCGGCCGCCAAGGCGCCGGACTATCCGGCCGAGATCGTCGGCGTGCTCTCCAACCGCGCGGCCGCCGAGGGCCTCACCATCGCCGCCAGCCATGGCATCGCCACCGCCTCGCTGGCCCAGAGCAAGTTCCTCACGCGGGACATGTTCGAAGATGTCATGACGCAGATGCTGGAGAGCTGGGCCGTCGACATCGTCTGCCTCGCTGGCTTCATGCGCATCCTGGGCGATGATTTCGTCAATCACTGGGCCGGCCGGATGATCAACATCCACCCCTCGCTGCTGCCGCTCTACAAGGGCCTGCACACCCATGAACGCGCGCTGGCCGATGGCGCCACCACCCATGGCTGCACCGTCCATTTCGTTACCCCGGGCCTCGACGAAGGCGCCCCGATCCTGCAGGCCGAAGTGCCCGTGCTCGCCGGCGACACGCCCGACACCCTCGCCGCCCGCGTGCTGGTTGAGGAGCACCGCATCTACCCCCAGGCTCTGCGCCTCCTCGCCTCCGGCGCCATCACCGCCCCCTGACAGGCGCCTGCCGCAGCGCGGCAAGCCAATCACCGTCATCACCCGATTTGATCACCCCCATCGTCAAAATCGGTTCGATCTTTGTTCCGCCACCGCGTAGCGTCCGATCCATTCACGGAGAATCGCAATGGCATTACGGGACTGGCTGCTCATCATCTTGATCGGGGCGATCTGGGGCTGTTCGTTCCTGTTCAATGCCGTGCTGATCCGCGAGCTGGGGCCGATCTGGGTCTCCGCCCTGCGCGTCTCCATTGGCGCATTGGGCTGCTGGGCCTATTTCGTCGCCACGCGCCGCAGCCTGCCGCGCGAACCGGTGCGCTATTTCCAGTTCTTCGTGCTGGGCGTGCTCAACTATGCCATCCCCTTTGCCCTGTTCCCCATGGCCGAGCATGATCTGCCCAGTGGCCTGGTCGGCGTCATCAATGCGCTGACCCCGCTGATGACCGTGATGGTCTCCCATGTCTGGCCGGGCGGGGAGAAGGCGACGCTCAACAAGTCCGCCGGCGTTCTGGTCGGCTTTGTCGGCGCGGCGATCCTGGCCTCGCCTTCGCTGGGCGGCGGCTCCTCCAGCCAGCTCTGGGCCATCGCCGCCTGCCTCTTGGCGACGCTCTGCTATGCCTTTACCCTCAATTACGCCCGGCGCCTCAAGGGCATCGACCCCACCACCATCGCCGCTTGTTCGCTCACCGCGGCGGCCATCGTCTCTGCGCCCGTGGCGCTGGCGTTCGAGGGCCTGCCGCAGATCACCCGGCTTGAAACCTGGGGCGCACTGCTCGGCATTGGCCTACTGTCGAGCAGCTTTGCGTTCCTCTTGATGTACCGCATGCTGCCGCGCGTCGGCGCCACCAACTTCTCCATCAACACCTTCATCACCCCCATCTCGGCCATCCTGCTGGGCGTGCTGGTGCTGCATGAGCGCTTCGAGACGGTACACATGATCGGCATGGCGGTGATCTTTGCCGGCCTGCTGCTGCTGGATGGCCGCATCCTCAAACTCGGTCGCCGCCAGCCCGCCTGACGCCTTCCCCTATAGGATGAACGAAAACGGCCAGTGCGTTCACACTGGCCGTCATTCTGTCTGGCGTTGGCTTGCCGCCTATTCGAGGCCGAGCTTTTTCTTCATCAGCTCATTGAGCGCCTGCGGATTGGCCTTGCCGCCCGAGGCCTTCATGGCCTGGCCGACGAACCAGCCCATCATGGTGGGCTTGGCGATGACCTTGGCCACCTGGTCGGGATTGGCGGCGATGATCTCGTCCACGATCGCCTCGATGGCGCCCATGTCGGTCACCTGCTTCATGCCGCGGGCCTCGACGATCTCGGCGGGCACGCCTTCGGGCTCCTCGCTGATGATGATCGCCAGCAGGTCCTTGGCACCCTTGGACGAGATGGTCCCGGCGGCGACGAGGTCGACGATCCCAGCGATCTGCGCCGGCTTGAGATGGGTTTCCCAGATGGCCAGGCCCTGGCTATTGGCAAAGGCCGCCACATCGGCGTTCAGCATATTGGCCACGGCCTTGCCGTCGCGCACGCTGCCACCGAAATTGACCACGGCCTCGAAATAGTCCGCAGTCTCGCGATCCAGCGTCAACACCATGGCGTCATAGGGCGTCACGCCAAAGTCCTTGATGAAGCGCGCGGTCTTCTCGTCCGGCAGCTCCGGCAGATTCTCGGCCAACATGGCCACGAAGGCATCGTCGAATTCGAGCGGCAGCAGATCCGGATCGGGGAAGTAGCGATAGTCCTGCGCATCTTCCTTGGAGCGCATCGAGCGCGTCTCGCCCAGCTTGGGGTCATAGAGCCGGGTTTCCTGCTCCACCACGCCGCCGTCCTCGAGAATATCGATCTGGCGGCGGGCTTCGAATTCAATGGCCTGGCCGGCAAAGCGGATCGAGTTGACGTTCTTGATCTCGCAGCGCGTGCCGAACTCGCCGCCCGGGCGACGCACCGAGACGTTGACGTCGGCGCGCATGGAGCCCTGCTCCATATTGCCGTCGCAGGTGCCCAGGTAGCGCAGGATCGAGCGCAGCTTGGCCAGATACGCCTTGGCCTCGTCCGACGAGCGCATGTCGGGCTTGGAGACGATCTCCATCAGCGCCACGCCGGCGCGGTTGAGATCGACAAAGCTCATGTTCGGGTGCTGGTCATGCAGCAGCTTGCCGGCATCGGTCTCCAGATGCACCCGCTCGATGCCGATCTCGACCTGGTCGCCATTGACGTCGAGCGCCACAACGCCCTCGCCGACGATGGGATCCTTGTACTGGGAGATCTGATAGCCCGGCGGCTGATCGGGATAGAAATAGTTCTTGCGGTCAAACACGCTGCGCTTGTTGATCTTGGCCTTGAGGCCCAACCCGGTGCGCACAGCCTGGCGCACGCATTCCTCATTGATCACGGGCAGCATGCCGGGCATGCCGGCATCCACGAAAGACACGTTGGAATTGGGGGCATTGCCGAACTGCGTGGACGCACCCGAGAACAGCTTGCTCTCGGAGGTCACCTGCGCATGCACTTCCATGCCGATGATCACTTCCCAGTCGCCGGTCGATCCGGCGATAAAGCTCTTGGGGTTGGGCGTGCGCGTGTCGATAAGGGTCAATTGAGACGTCCTGAGGCGAGGCAAAGCGATGCCAAACGCATAGTGCCTGGGGGCTGCGGTTGCAATTGCTTTGCGCAGTCGAGGGCGCAAACAGGCCCTGCCCGGCTCAGTCCTCGTCGATCTCGCCGGTGAAGGGCAGCAGGCGCTTTTCCAGGTGCACGCTCAGAAAGGCCTCATGGGCAGCCTGGCCGTCCTGGCGCAGCGCCAGGATATGATAGCCCTGCTTCTCGTAGAAGCGCACGGCGGGCACATTGTCCGCCGGAGTTTCGAGATACACCCGCGCGGCGCCCTCCAGCTCCATCAGCGATTCCATGCGCCGCAGCAGCATTGAGCCCAGGCCCATGCGCTGCATCTCTGGCGCCACGAAGAGATAGGGAATATAGGCCCGCCGCGCCGCCCGCGAGCACCAGCCCGCTGCCACGCCCGCCACTTCGGCCACGATGATGCGGTTCAGCGTCTCGGCCACCACCTGCCCCAGCCGCGCCTGTTCGCGAGCCTTGAGGCCCGGCTGCGGCGTCATCAGCGGATAGATGCCGCTTTCCCAGGCGCGGTAGGCGATGTCGGCCAGGTGCGGCATATCACCGGTCACCGCCTTGCGTATGCTGACACCTGCCATTGAGACCTCCGGGTCTAGCTGCGTCGCCGTGCGGCGATGATGCCCTTCTCGTAGTTGATGTTCCAGTCGATCAGGGTGCGCCAGACAAGTTCGGCCTGATCTTCGTCAAGATCAAGGGCCAAACTGCGCTCACGGACACGGGCGATCACCGCCTCGATCCGGGTCGGGTCGCGCGCCTCATGCGGATCGGTCTTGATCTCGGCCATGCGCGTCACATAGGCGTGCCGCTCGGCAAACAGGGTCAGCAGGGCCAGATCGATCCGGTCGATCTCGGCGCGCACATCGTCCTTGGTCTGGCAGTCGGCAGGCAGTTTGGCAGCGGTCACAGCACTATCCACTCAATTGGCTCTGTTGCTGGTTTGCACCGACTGCCGCGCGATTTCAACCGCCCGCCTTGCGCAATTCGTCCATGCGGCGCTATCAAACGCGCATGTGTATGCAGTCTGAAACCGCCTGACGCCCCGTCCTACTGCGACGGGGCATTGATGAACCAGCCTGACGCCGCGCGCGATGCCGGCGACGGGCCTTGTTTATCCGCGGCCCTTTTGGGGCCGCCATCAGGCTTCAGACTTTCATGGATATTTCCCGAGACGAACAGCGGGTGCTGCATGCCCTCGCACAGGGCGGCTGCATCGCCCTTATCCGCAACGCAGACGGCAAGGTCACCGGCCTTGAATTCTTCAACCGCGAGGGCTGGCTGAGCAGCGGCTGTACCCTGTTGCTGTTCCGCAAGCTCAAGGCAAAGAAGGCGATCAAATCGTCTGGTGGGCAGCCGTATCGCATCACGCGGCGCGGGCTGGAGCTCGTCCGCAGCGAGTATGACAACCGCTAGCGGCGCATCGTGGCATCGTCATTGCCGGGCTTTGCCCGGCAGTGACAGGCTAGTGCCGCGTGACTTCGCTCAGCGCCGCCGCGATATGTTCCCATTCGCTGGCGACGCTGGCCGTGGCGCGCTTCTTGCCGGCGCGGCGATACCAATAGTCGGCATTGCCCATGTCGGCTTCGATCCAGTGCATCAGCGCATGCACCCAGTCAAAGGCCGCCACGCCCTCCATGGCCTGGACGATCACATGGGCCTGTTCCCACTCAGGGCCGACGCGCAGCCCGCCCTTTTTGAGCCACCACAGCGCCTGCAGCGGCTTGCTCATGTCCTTGGGGGGCTCGGACCAGTCCAGCGTGGTGAAGATATCTGAGGCCATCGGTGAAACCCTTGTCGGCCCGGACGCCGCCCGGGGCGTCGTCGCAACCAATTTCAATTTGTGCATTGGCGCCAAATAAGGCGGATCGGCGGGCGGATCAAGTGGCGAGGTCAACAGACCCTTAACGCGCACATCGATCCGCCTGTGCTTCGCCGTTGCAGGCAAAGCGCCTCTGGAGCCTGTTTCGACCGCTCTATCGTCTCCCTCCCCCTTTGTGGGGAGGGATCAGAGGTGGGGGTGGTCAGCCGTGCAAAAGCGCGGTGTTACCACCAGCGCTTGGGCGAAAAGTCCATGTCCGCGCTCTTTTCGATCACGCGGGCTGCGGCAAACAGCGTCTCTTCGTCAAACGGCTTTCCGATGAGCTGCAGGCCCAGCGGCAGGCCCTTGCCGTCCTTGCCCGCGGGCACGGCAATGCCCGGCAGGCCCGCCATGTTGACCGTGACAGTGAACACGTCCTGCAGATACATCGCCACCGGATCGGCAGCCAGGGTCTCGTCGCCAATGCCAAAGGCCGCCGAGGGCGTCGCCGGGGTCAGGATGGCGTCGACGCCGGCATGGAAGGCGTCCTCGAAATCCTTCTTGATCAGCGTACGCACCTTCTGCGCCTTGACGTAATAGGCGTCAAAGTAACCGGCAGACAGCACGTATGTGCCGATCATGATGCGGCGCTTCACCTCGCGGCCGAAACCGGCGGCGCGGGTGAGCTCATACATGTCGGTGATGTCCTTGCCGCTGACGCGCAGGCCAAACTTGACGCCGTCATAGCGCGCCAGGTTCGACGAGGCCTCGGCCGGCGCCACGATGTAGTAGGCCGGCAGGGCATATTTGGTGTGCGGCAGCGAGATGTCCTTGATCACCGCGCCTTCGGCCTTGAGCCACTCAAGGCCCTGGGTCCACAGCTTTTCGATCTCGCCCGGCATGCCGTCCATACGGTATTCGCGCGGCACGCCAATGGTCAGGCCCTTGACGCCGCGTTCGACGGCCGCCGCGAAATCGGGCACCGCCATATCAACGCTGGTGGAATCCTTGGGATCGAACCCGCTCATGGACGTCATCAGCAGCGCGGCGTCTTCCACCGTGCGGGCGATCGGACCGGCCTGATCGAGCGAGGACGCAAAGGCCACCACGCCCCAGCGCGAGCAACGGCCATAGGTCGGCTTGATGCCCACCGTGCCGGTCAGCGCGGCCGGCTGGCGGATCGAGCCGCCGGTGTCGGTTGCCGTCGCGCCAGCGCAGAGCCAGGCCGCCACGGCCGCAGCCGAGCCACCCGACGAGCCGCCGGGCACCAGATTGGCATTGCTGCCCTCGGCCTTGAACGGGCTGACCACCGGGCCGTAATAGCTGGTCTCGTTGGACGAGCCCATGGCGAATTCGTCCATGTTCAGCTTGCCCAGCATCACCGCGCCGTCGCGCCACAGGTTCGCCGTCACGGTCGATTCATATTCGGGCTTGAAGCCATCCAGGATATGGCTGGCCGCCTGGGTATGGACGCCCTTGGTGCCGAACAGGTCCTTAATGCCCAGCGGAATGCCTTCGAGCGGCCCGGCCTGCCCCTTGGCCAGCCGCGCATCGCTGTCCTTGGCCATGGCCAGGGCCTGTTCGCCCGTCACGGCCACATAGGCATTGAGCGCCGGATTGGCGGCCTCGATCGCGCCAAGATAGGCCCCGGTCAGTTCGCTTGCCGAAAAGCTCTTGTCGGTCAGGCCCTTGCGGGCGGCGGCCAGGCTCAGTTTGGTCAGGTCAGTCAACACGGATCTCGCTCAGATTGTCGCAGCGGGTATAAAGGGTAACGCCGGGATTGCCAGTCAGCTCCGCCGGGTCGGCGGGCGCGGCCATGGCCATCATGGCGTCATAGGTGGAAACCACCTGAAGGGTCTTGGCATCATAGGGGCTGATCGAGAGCGTGTCAGGATAAACCTCGCCCGGTGCCTGGCACACGGCGTCCACGAACAGCATGTTGTTGTTGGGCAGCGTCTTGATGTCGAAGAGGTCGCAGGTGAACTCCATCGACTGGATGCCGTCCTTGAACGACAGCACCAGAAAGTCGGAATCCATGAAGGCGTCGACGCCTTTCTTCTCCAGCGCGTCACAGGCGGCCGGATCGCTCACATAGAGCTTGGACTGGTCGATCGGCAGATCATCCTGCGCCACGACCGCCAGCGGAAAACCGGCCATGCAGATGACACATGCCAGCAACGCCCTCATGCGGTCACCTCAACCTTCAGCGGCAGCTCAAAGAACGCCGACCACTGGCTATCGGGATAATCCAGGAACGGCCCGCGCGGCACAAAGCCGCTGCGCGTATAGAGCCGATGCGCCTCCGGCATATCCGCCGCGGCGCCGGTCTCCAGCATCAGCATGCTCAGCCCCTTGCTGCGCGCCAGCGCCACAATGGCATCCAGCAGCGCCGAGCCCACCCGCTGCCCGCGCACCGCCGGCAGGGTGAACATGCGCTTGACCTCGCCCATGGTCTCCGAATGCACCTTGAGCGCACCAATGCCCAGTGCCTGGCCGCTCTCGTCGCGCGCCACGAACACACTGGTGTCGGCGCCCGCCATCTGTTCGACCGTCAGCTTGAACTGGAACTCGGGCGGCGACAGCGGCAGCAGATGCGCATTGAGCGCCGCAACCAGCGTCCGCACATCGTCCTGCAACGGCGTCTCGATGGCGACGCTGACCGCCATTTATTCGACCACCTTGGGCACCATGAAGAAATTGTCTTCCGCCAGCGGCGCATTGGCGACGATCTGCTCGGGATAGCCGCCGTCGCTCACCACGTCGTCGCGGCGGCGCAGCACCATCGGGCTCACCGAGGTCATCGGTTCAACGCCCGTCACATCCACTTCGCCCAGCTGCTCGATAAAGCCCAGGATGGAGTTGATCTCGGACTGGTAGCCGGCCACCTCATGCTCTTCGATGCGGATACGCGCCAGGCGCCCGATGCGCTTTACAGTGGTGGCGTCGACGGACATGGGTCACTCCAGAAAATACGGCCTGTTGGCGCGTTATTAGCAACGGCCCAGCCAAAAAGACAATGAAAATGGCGGATGCCCGCCATCAGCCCATCTGTTCTGTCGCCGGCCTCAGGCTTCGAGCGCCAGCCCGGCCTCCAACGCCACCAGCCCCGTGCCATCGAGCCCCGCGCGCAGCCCGTCTATGGCCATGTCGACAGCCGATTCGTCGCCGCCCAGCATCACCAGCCGCGGCGCCCGCATGCCGAGCAGCGCCTGCCCCCGCGCCAACAGCCCTGCCCCGTCGCCAAACAGCGCCACCACGGCCGCATCGGCCCAGCGCCCCAGCGCCGGCATCTCGCCCGCCACCAGCAGCAGCGGCGCTTCGCCCATGGCGTCGATCACCAGCGCCCCCGGCCCGGCCGACCAGATCATCATATCGGGCAGGCCCTCGCCCTCATCCAGCAGCCGCACCGGCTTGCGCGGCTTGAACTGGGCGGCGTCGACTGTCTCGAGCCCCGCGCCAAAGTCAGCCACCACCTGATCGGCCCCGGCGACCAGCTCGGCCGCATCGATTCCCGCGGGCGCCCCGGCGGCATCCACCACCACAATGGCCCCGCCAATGTGAATGCGCACCGTCGTGCCGCCAAACCAGGTCAGTTTCATGCCGCGCTTTCCTGTCGCCAAATTGGCCCGCACCCTATAGGACCAAGCCATCATGGCAAGCGAGCCCCCCGCATGACTGACGCCGACTATCCAGAGTTCGCCAATCCGCTGGCCGCCATCCCCCCCAGCGGCCGCATCATGGGGCTGGACCTGGGCACCAAGACCATTGGCGTCGCCGTCTCGGATGGCATGCGCTATTCGGCCACCCCGCTTGAAACCATCAAGCGCACCAAATTCACCGCCGACGCCATCCGGCTCGACCAGCTCATTGCCGAAAACGCTATCGTCGCCATCATTCTGGGCCTGCCGCTCAATATGGATGGCAGCGAAGGCCCGCGCGTGCAGTCCACCCGCGCCTTTGCCCGGAGCCTGGCGCAGCGCATCACCCTGCCGATCGCCTTCTGGGACGAGCGCCTGTCCACCAGCGCGGTCACCCGCATGATGATCGATGCCGACCTGCGCCGCGACCGCCGCGCCGAAGTGGTCGACAAGCTCGCGGCCAGTTACATCCTGCAGGGCGCGCTCGACCGGCTGCGCCCGCGATAGCCCAGCTTCGCGAAGCGATAGCCCGGCTTCGCGAAGCGATAGCTGTATGAAAATCGCGCGCCCCCTTGCCCCTGTGGTCCCCCTCCGCTAGACCGCAGCAAATCGATAGGGAATGGGAGCGCATGGCCCAAGCTCGCGCCAGCACAGCCTCGAATTCGCCCGCCGGCACCTCCGGCGATTATCCCCCGTTCAATCAGCGCCATCTGCTCTCGATTGCCGACCTCAAGCAGCACGAGATCATCGATCTGCTCGATCGCGCCGCGGCCATGGTGCCCATCTCCCGCCAGGAGCGGAAGACGCACCCGACCCTGACGGGCAAGACACAGATCAACCTGTTCTTTGAGCCCTCCACCCGCACCCAGGCCTCGTTCGAGATCGCCGGCAAGCGGCTGGGCGCACTGGTGATGAACATGTCGGTCAAGACCAGCTCGGTCAGTAAGGGCGAAACCCTGGTCGACACCGCCGCTACGCTCAACGCCATGCGCCCCGACGTCATCGTCGTGCGCCATTCGGCCGCCGGCGCCGTGGAACTGCTGAGCCAGAAAGTCGGCTGCTCGGTGATCAACGCCGGCGACGGCGCCCATGAGCATCCCACCCAGGCCCTGCTCGATGCCCTGACCATCCGCAATCACAAGGGCCGCATTGCCGGGCTCACCGTCGCCATCTGCGGCGACATCGGCAATTCCCGTGTCGTGCGCTCAAACCTGCTGCTGCTCGGCGCGCTCAACGTGCGCACCCGCGTCATCGCCCCGCGCAATCTGTTGCCCGCCGGCATTGAGAACCTCGCGACCGAAGTCTTCACCGACATGCGCGAGGGCCTCAAGGACGCCGACGTGGTCATGATGCTGCGCCTGCAGCACGAGCGCGCCAATGGCCGCATGATCCCCTCGATCCGCGAATACTACCACTTCTATGGCCTGGACGCCGAAAAGCTCAGCTATGCCAAGCCGGACGCCATCGTCATGCACCCCGGCCCGATGAACCGCGGCGTCGAGATCGACCCCGCCATCGCCGACGGCCCCGCTTCGGTCATTACCGATCAGGTGGAAATGGGCGTCGCCGTGCGCATGGCCGTGCTCGATGCGCTGCTGCCGGCGAGAAACGAGCCATGAGCGCCGCCATGACCACCACCGCCACGCTGATCGAAAACGCCCGCATCCTCGATCCCGCCACCGGCACCGATCATCTGGGCGCCGTGCTGATCGAAAACGGCATCATCGCCGAAATCGCCATCGGCAAGCCCATCGGCGTGCCCGACCATGTCGAGGTCATCAATGCACGCGGCCTGGCGCTGGCGCCCGGCCTGATCGATATGCGGGTCTTCACCGGCGAACCCGGCAAGGAATATCGCGAAACCCTGGCCTCGGCCGGCGAGGCTGCCGCTGCCGGAGGCGTCACCAGCTTCGTCATGATGCCCGACACCACCCCGGTGGTGGACGATGGCGCCCTCGTCGATTTCCTCATCCGCCGCGCCAAGGCGACGTCCAAGGTCAATGTGCTGCCCGCCGGCGCCATCACCAAGGGCCTCGGTGGCAAGGAGATCACCGAATTTGGCCTCTTGCGCGAGGCCGGCGTCGTCTGCCTCACCGATGGCCGCCACGCCATCCAGTCGACGAGCCTCCTCCGCACCGCCATGAGCTATGCCGCCAATTACGGCATGACCTTCGTGCATCACCTGCGCGATGCCGAGCTGGCCGGCGACGGCGTGATGAACGAGGGGCTGTTTGCCACCATCCTGGGCCTGCGCGGCCAGCCGCGCGAAGTCGAGACCATTCCCCTGGCCCGTGACCTGCAACTGGCCGCTCTCACCGGCGTCAAATACCACGCCGCCCAGATCTCCTGCGCCGGCTCGGTTGATCTCCTGGCTGCGGCCAAGAAACGTAACAAGTCTGTTACGGCAGGGGTTTCCATCAATAACCTCGCGCTCAACGAGAACGACGTCGGCCGTTACCGCACCTTCTTCAAGCTCTCCACGCCCCTGCGCAGCGAGGATGATCGCCAGGCGGTCATCGAGGGCCTGCGCAACGGCACCATCGACACCATCCATTCCGACCACGATCCGCAGGACACCGAGGTCAAGCGCCAGCCCTTTGCCGAGGCCTCCGACGGCGCCATTGGCCTTGAAACCCTGCTGCCCGCCGCTCTTCGCCTCGTCCATTCCGGTGATGTCGACCTGCTCACCGTGCTGCGCGCCATGACCAGCCGGCCCGCCGAAATCCTCGGCCTGGCCTCCGGCCGCATCGCCGTGGGCGCCCCGGCCGACCTGATCCTCATTGATCTCGACTACCCCTGGCAGGTCGACGTGCGTCAGCTCCGCTCGCGCTCGCGCAACACCTGCTTTGAAGGCGCCCGCCTCGCCGGCAAGGTCATCCGCACCATCGTCGGCGGCGCCACGGTGTTCCAGCATATCGACTGAGACTGACCCTCACCCGGCCCCTCTGAAATGGGGCGCCGGGTGAGGCCAGGCCAAACCCGCCTCTCCCTGTCCCGCCTGCCCCCTTGCCGCCACCGGCCCGCGCGGGGTATTTCTGCCCTTAGGCCCGCAAAGGAATCCCCATGTCCCCTGCCGTTCTTTCCCTGCTCTACGCGCTCGTGCTGGGCTATCTGTTCGGCTCCATTCCCTTTGGCCTGCTGCTCACCCGCGCTGCGGGCCTGGGCGATATCCGCGCCATCGGCTCGGGCAATATCGGCGCCACCAATGTGCTGCGCACCGGCAACCGCGGACTGGCTGCGGCCACCCTGGTGCTCGATGCCGCCAAGGCCGCCCTGCCCGTGCTGATTGCCCGCAGCCTCTGGGGTGACGATGCCGCCATGCTGGCCGCCATCGGCGCCTTCCTTGGCCACTGCTTCCCGGTCTGGCTGGGCTTCAAGGGCGGCAAGGGCGTCGCCGTGATGATCGGTTCGCTCCTGGCGCTGAGCTGGCCGGTGGGCCTGATTTTCTGCGCCGTCTGGCTGCTGATTGCCGTTGCCCGCAAATTTTCCTCGCTGGCCGCGCTCACCGCCACCGCCACCGCGCCGATCTTTGCCTATGTCGTGGTCAGCGAACGCCTCGCTGGCGCCGTGGCGCTCATGGCCCTGCTGCTGTTCTTCCAGCACCGCGAAAACATCCTGCGTCTGATCAAGGGCACCGAACCCCGGATCGGCGGCAGCAAGAAGGCGTCCTGACCCTTGCGGCGGGCGCCGGGTGACAAGGGCCTCAGCCCTGCCCAGCGTCTCACCTGGCTGCGGCTGATCCGCACCGAAAACGTCGGCCCCGCCACCTTCCGCCAACTGCTCAACCGCTTCGGCACCGCCGAAGCGGCGCTGGACGCCCTGCCCGACATTGCCCGCCGCTCCGGTCGCCCGGTTCGTGTTCCCAGCCTCGCCGAGGCCGAGGATGAACTGGCCGGGCTCAGCCGCTATGGCGCGCGCCTCGTCACCAGCGCCGACCCCGACTATCCGCCGCTGCTCACTTTTATCGCTGCCGCCCCGCCGGTGTTGACCATCGCCGGCGGCGACAACCGCGACTGGCAGCGCACCGTGGGCCTGGTCGGCGCCCGCAATGCCTCCTCGGCCGGTATCAAGATGACCCGCCTCCTGGCCGGCGATCTCGGCGCGGCCGGCTATACCGTCATCTCCGGCCTCGCCCGCGGCATTGATGCCGCCGCCCACAAGGCCAGCCTCGACACCGGCACCATCGCCGTCCTCGCCGGCGGGCTCGATCACATCTATCCCGCCGAAAACATCCCGCTGGCCCATGCGATTCTCGATGCCGGCGGCGCCTTGCTCACCGAAATGCCGCTCGGCTGGGAGCCGCGCGCCCGCGACTTTCCGCGCCGCAATCGGCTGGTATCGGGTCTGTCACTGGGCATTGTCGTCGTCGAGGCCGCCCAGCGCAGCGGCTCGCTGATCACGGCGCGCCTGGCGCTGGAGCAGGATCGCGACGTCTTTGCCGTCCCCGGCTCGCCGCTCGACCCCCGCGCCGAAGGCGGCAATGCCCTGATCAAGCAGGGCGCCCATCTGGTCACCTCGGCCGCCGATATCATCGCCGTACTTGGCACCGCTGATCCCGCGCGCACCGCTCTGTTTGACCACGACTGGACGCCGGCCCTCACGCCCGAGCTGCCGCCGCCCTCGCCAGACGACAAGTCCCAGCTTCTCGTCGCCCTCAGCGCCACGCCGGTCGCGGTGGACGATCTGGTCGCCCAATCCGGCCTGCCCGCCGCCAGTGTGCAAATGCTGCTGCTCGAACTCGACCTGGCCGGCCAGATCGAATGGTCCAGCGGCCAACTGGTCGCACTGCGCTACAGCTGACCGGTCCCTCTCTTGGCCGCCCCCTTCAGGGGGAGGTCGGGTGGGGGGCGAGCCCCCACCCCAGGGCTTACCGCCCGCCGCCGATATTGCGGTTGCGCTGGCCGATGCCGCCCTCGCCATAGGGATAGTCGCTCATCTCCGGCTTGCTGACGGCGCCCAGTGCCGCCAGTTCTTCCGGCGTCAGCACCAGCCCGGCGGCACCCAGATTGTCCTTGAGCTGATCGGTCGTGCGCGCGCCCAGGATCACCGAGGTCACAGCCGGCTGTGCCGCCACCCAGGCCAGCGCCACCTGGGCCATGCTGGCGCCGCGCGCCTTGGCCAGGTCTTCCACCGCCCCGATCACCTCCCAGGTGCGCAGGTCGCTGTTGCGCTTTTCAAAGGCCTCCATGCCCCGCTTGGGGTTTTCGCCAAGCCGCGTGGCCCCAGTCGGCATCTGGTCGCGCTTGTATTTCCCGCTCAGCCAGCCGCCGCCCAGCGGCGACCAGGGCAGCAGGCCAATGCCCGCATCCTGCGCCGCCGGCACGATCTCGTGCTCGATATCACGGACCAGGAGGTTATATTGCGGCTGCAGCGTCACCGGCGCGGCGAAACCGGCCATCTTTGCTGTCCAGACCGCCTTGGTCATCTGCCAGCCCAGGAAGTTGGAAAAGCCATAATAGGCAATCTTGCCGTTACGGATGGCATCGTCGAGGAAGCGCAGCGTCTCCTCGATCGGCGTCAGCGCGTCCCAGGCGTGCATCTGGTAGAGGTCGATATGCTCGACGCCCAGGCGCTTGAGCGAAGCGTCCAGCGCCTCGTTGAGGTTCTTGCGCGACAGGCCCAGGTGATTGGGCCCCGGCCCCATGGGAAAGCGCCCCTTGGTGGTGATCACCAGATCGCGCAGGATCCCCGGCTTGCTCTTGAGCCAGCGCCCGACGATCTCCTCGGAGACCCCGGCACTATAGACATTGGCCGTATCGATGAAATTGCCGCCCGCCGCCACATAGGCGTCCATCAGCGCAAAGGACGTGGCCTCGTCCGATTCCGCGCCAAAGGTCATGGTGCCCAGGCAATAGTTCGAAACCACGGTGCCGCTGTTACCCAGCCTGCGATAGTCCATAGCAATCATCTCCTCATGATCGACCCGACAGGCAATCGGCGTCCTCGCCAGGGAGCGCGGGACAGATTGGGCGCGATTGCACTGTGAATGGGTGGGGCGCAGAACCGCGCCGAAACCAAGTCTGCACCCGTCCCATCTTGTATGCAAGTTTTCTCTCCCCTTCGGGGAGGGCCTGCGGCATGGACGCCGTGCTCGGGGAGGCCGTTGACACTTTGTTCCGGCTTCACCATGTTGCGCCACTTCCTACAGAGCGCTTGCGGACAGGTATTCCATGAAGGTCGTCGTCGTTGAAAGTCCGGCTAAAGCCAAGACAATCAACAAATATCTGGGTTCGGGCTATGAAGTCCTGGCCTCCTTCGGCCATGTCCGCGATTTGCCGGCCAAGGATGGCTCGGTGCGTCCCGACGAGGACTTCGCCATGTCCTGGGATGTCGACACCGCCTCCAAGAAGCGCATTGCCGACATTGCCGCCGCCCTCAAGGGCGCTGACGAACTGATCCTGGCAACTGACCCTGACCGCGAAGGCGAGGCCATTTCCTGGCACGTGCTCGATGTGCTGCGCCAGAAAAAGGCCATCAAGAAGGACATGGTCGTGCGCCGGGTCCTGTTCAACGCCATTACCAAGGACGCCATTCTGGCGGCCATGCAGGTGCCGCGCGAAATCGACATGCCGCTGGTCGATGCCTATCTGGCCCGCCGCGCCCTCGATTATCTCGTCGGCTTCACCCTCTCGCCCATCCTCTGGCGCAAGCTGCCCGGCTCCCGCTCGGCCGGCCGCGTGCAGTCGGTGGCGCTGCGCCTGGTGTCGGACCGCGAATCCGAGATCGAAAAATTCAAGCCCGACGAATATTGGTCGGTCGAGGCCAAGCTCGCCCAGTCGGGCAAGAGCTTCCTGGCCCGTCTGCTCTCGGTGGATGGCAAGAAGACCGACAAGCTGGCGATTCGGACCGGCGAGAATGCCGCTGAGCTGAAAAAGCTCATCGAAGCCGGCCAGTTCAACGTCTCGGCCGTCGAGAAAAAGCCCACCAAGCGCAATCCCTATGCGCCCTTCACCACCTCGAGCCTGCAGCAGGACGCCTCCTCGCGCCTGGGCCTTTCGCCCAACCGCACCATGCAGATCGCCCAGCGCCTCTACGAAGACGGCCTGATCACCTATATGCGAACCGACGCCGTGCAGATGGCCCCCGAGGGCATTGCCATGGCCCGCTCGGTGATCGGCAAATATTTCGGCGAGGAATATCTCCCCGAAAAGGCCCGCATCTATCAGACCAAGGCCAAGAACGCCCAGGAAGCGCACGAGGCCATCCGCCCCACCGACATGTTCAAGCGTCCCGAGCAGCTCAGCATCGATGCCGACCAGGCCAAGCTCTATGGCCTGATCTGGCGCCGGACCCTGGCCAGCCAGATGCGCTCGGCCGAGATCGACCGCACCACGGTCGACATCGCCGTCAACGTGCCCGGCCGCGCTGTCGAACTGCGCGCCATCGGCTCGGTCGTCACCTTCCCCGGCTTTCTCAAGCTCTATGGCGTCGAGGCCAAGTCCGACGAACCCGATGACGAGGATGAGGACACCCGCGAACTGCCGCCGCTGGCCGTGGGCGACAAGCCCGCGCTCGAAGCGGTCGACATCGAGCAGCATTTCACCCAGCCGCCCAGCCGCTATACCGAGGCGAGCCTGATCAAGAAGATGGAAGAGCTCGGCATCGGCCGGCCCTCCACCTATGCGGCCACGCTCACCACGCTCAAGGACCGCGACTATGTCCGGCTCGAGGGCAAGGCGCTGCATCCCGAGGATCGCGGCCGCATCGTCACGGCGTTCCTCGAAAACTTCTTCACCCGCTATGTCGAATATGGCTTCACGGCGGGCCTCGAAGAACAGCTCGACGAGATCTCGGCCGGCACGCTCGACTACAAGCAGGTGCTGCGCGATTTCTGGAAGGATTTCACCGCCGCCACCACCGAGATCAAGGATCTGCGCGTCTCCGAGGTGCTCGATACCCTCAACGACGCCCTGGCTAGCCGCATCTTCCCGCCCAAGGAAGATGGCTCCGATCCGCGCCGCTGCCCCACCTGCGGCACCGGCCAGCTCTCGCTCAAGCTGGGCAAGTTCGGCGCCTTCATCGGCTGCTCGAACTATCCCGAATGCAAGCACACCATGCAGCTCTCGGACGCCGCCTCCGGCCAATCCTCGGAAGCGGCAGCCGGCGACGGCGTGCTCGGCACTGATCCGGAATCGGGCGACGAGGTCTTCCTCAAGACCGGGCGCTTTGGCCCCTATGTCCAGCTCGGCGACGGCAAGGAAGCCAAGCGCAGCTCCATCCCCAAGGGCTGGGAAGCCGCGTCCCTGACGCTGGAATCAGCGCTCAAGCTGCTGTCGCTGCCGCGCGAAGTGGGTCTGCATCCTGAAACCGGCCTGCCCATTTCCTCGGGCCTGGGCCGCTATGGTCCCTTCATCCTGCACGATGGCAAATATGCCAACCTGCCCGATGTCGAGGAGGTCTTTACCGTCGGCCTCAACCGCGCGGTGGACCTGCTGGCGCAAAAGGCCGCTGGCGGCTTCAAGCGCGGCGGCGGCACCGCCGTGGCCGCCATCCAGACCTTCGAGCACGACAATGGCCCCATCACCGTGCGGGCCGGCCGCTATGGTCCCTATGTCAACCAGGGCAAGATCAACGCGACCATCCCCAAGGATATCCAGCCCGAGGCCGTGACGCTCGACCAGGCCGTCGCCTGGATTGCCGCCCGCGCCGAAGCGACCGGCGCCAAGGTCAAGAAGGCCCCCGCCAAAAAGGCTGCCGCCAAAAAGCCCGCTGCAAAGACGGCGGCGGCCAAGACCACGGCCGCCAAGAAGCCCGCAGCAGCCAAAAAGCCCGCTGCGGCCAAAAAGCCCGCCACCAAGAAAATCGTCGCCGACGAAGACGTGCCCTTCTAGGCGGCCAGAACCTCAGGCAGCGCCCCTGGCGCTGCCGCCAAAATTCCCCTTGCCCGCTGCAAAAAACGCGATAAGCCTCCGCTTGGGGGAGGCTCACATGCGTCGATTTCTCATCACCGGTCTGGCCGTGCTGGCCAGCACTCTGGCCGCCTCGGCCGACAAGCTGCTTGAGCCGGCGCTCACCGTGCCGCCCTCGCAGGGCGATCACCCCCGCGTCGCGCTGACGCTGGATGCCTGCATGGGCGACATCGACCATCGCATTCTCGACGTGCTGGTGTCCGAGGCCATCCCCACCACCATTTTTGCCACCGCGCGCTGGCTCAACCACAATCCTGAGACCATCGCCGTGCTGGCGGCGCATCCCGAGCTCTTCGACATCCAGGATCACGGCCGCAACCACGTGCCCGCCGTCACGGGCAGCGAAAAGCCCTATGGCATCACCCCGGCCGGCACGCTGGCCGCCGTCGATGACGAAGTGCTGGGCGGCGCCGAGGCGATCCTGGCCAATTTTGGCCGCCAGCCCACCTGGTTCCGCGGCGCCACCGCGCTCTATACGCCCGACGCCATCGCCGAAATCGAACATCTGGGCTATCGCGTCGCCGGCTTCTCGCTCAATGCCGATTTCGGCGCTTCGGCCTCGGCTGAAACCGCCCAGAGCCGCATCGCCTCGGCCAAGGATGGCGATGTCATCATCGCCCATATCAACCAGCCCGGCCGCCCCGCCGGCGCCGGCATCGCCAAGGGCCTGCTTGAGCTGCACGCTAAGGGCTACGAGTTTGTCCGCCTGGGCGATCTCGCGCCCTGAGCGCAGGCCCGCCCCACGCCCACCGTCAATGCCCGGCTCGTCCGGGCAATCCACATCCGGACCATCACATTGGATCACCCGGACAAGCCGGGTGATTACGACCGCGGGGGAAGAGGTTCCATCGTCTCCCTCCCCCTTGAGGGGAGGGATAAAGGGTGGGGGTCGATGGGACGGGGCACTTGTGCCTCAGGCAGCGCCAGAGACAATCTCCTCCGCCCCATACCCCGTCAATGCCCGGCTCGTCCGGGCAATCCACCCCGAACGACCCGCTCCGCGCAAAACCCTAACCGATGGCGCGCTCGATCATGCTCAGCCAATTGCCATAGGCGATCTTGCTGACCAGCGCTTCGCCATAACCCTTGTCGAGCAAGGCCTGCAGCAGCTTGGGCACGCCCGTGACGTCCTTCATCGGCGCGGGCAGCATGGCCCCGTCGAAATCGCTGCCCAGCGCCACGCCGTCCTCGCCGAGTGCTTCGAGCAGCGCATCGACATGGCGCACGATGACCTCCATCTCGGTGTCAGCGCGCCATTGTCCGTCCGGCCGCAGGAACCCCGTGGCATAATTGACGCCCACGATCCCACGGCTTTCGGCAATCGCCTTGAGCTGCCAGTCCACCAGATTGCGCGAGCTGGCGCAGATGGCATGCACATTGGAGTGCGTTGCCACCAGCGGCTTGTCGCTCACCGCGGCCACATCGCGGAAGCCGGCGGCATTGATATGGCTGAGATCGATCATGATCCCCCGCGCATTGCATTCGCGCACCAGCGCCTTGCCGGCCTCGCTCAGTCCCGGCCCTGTTTCGGCGTCCGAGGGGAAGCGGAACGGCACGCCGGTGGCAAAGGCGTTGGCCCGGCTCCACACCAGCCCGATTGAGCGCAGCCCGGCGGCATAGAGCACCTCCAGGGCGTTGAAATCGGTGTCGATGGCCTCGGCCCCCTCGATATGCATCACCGCCGCCAGCGCGCCCCGGCCATTGGCCGCGCGCACCTCGGCCGCCGTGCGGCACACAGCCAGCGCGCCGACCCGCTCCAGCCGCAGCAGAATGGCGCTCATACCGAAGGTCGACTGCTGTGCATCAGCCACCGCCAGCTCGGGCGGCAGCACGCCTTCGCTGTAGTTGGGTGCAGCCACCACGGCATCGAGCTTGACCTTGAGCGGCGGCGGAAACATCGCGAAGAACCCGCCCGCCATGCCGGCCGCCTTGGCCCGCGGCAGATCGATATCGGCCTTGGGCAGGCCCTCGACAAACAGCGCCGTCCGATCCCCCTCGGCCTCCAGCAGCTTGAGCAGGGTGTCGTTGTGGCCGTCAAAAAAGGGAATGGTCATCGGGAATCGCTTTCAACGCTGAAGCCCCGATACAACGCCCTCACCGCGACCATCTCAAGGCCTGCGCCGAGCGCCGATTTGGCAAAACCCCGCCAATCGCCTACATAGATCCTGCCCTCCATTGAAATTGATTTATGCCCAAGCCCCCTACCAGCAAGACGCCGACCCGCAAGCCGAGCCCCAAGCCCAGGAACACCTCCGGCCCCCGCCGCGTCACTGCGCCCCGCGCCGATGCGCTGCCCAGCCGCGAGCAATTGCTGGCTGCGCTCGCCGAGCAGACCGACATCAAGGGCAAGCGCGATCTGGCCAAGGTCTTCGGCATTCGCGGCGATATGCGCCGCCCCTTCAAGGCCATGCTGGCCGAGCTCGAGGGCGAGGGCGTCATCACCCGGACCCGCAAGGCCCTGCGCCGCACCGCCGCCCTGCCCCATGTCACCGTGCTCGACATCCCCGCCGATGCCGACCCCGAGGACATGCACGCCTTCCCCGCCCAATGGAACGATGAGGAAGGCGAAAAGCCCCGCGTGGCCGTGCTCACCGGCCGCGATGCCCGCGTCGCACCGGCCCCGGGCGACCGCATTCTGGCCCGGATCGACGCCGGCGACGGCGAACTGCCGGTCTATACCGCCAAGGCGATGAAGATCCTCGACAAGCCGCGCCGCGGCCAGATCGGCATCGTGCGCATGGACGATGATGGCGCCCGCCTCATTCCGGTCGATCGCAAGAACAAGGAAATGCGCATCCCGCTGGGCGATCTGCTCACCGCCGCCGATGGCGACCTCGTCGAAGTCGAGGTCAAACTGTCCGGCCGGTTGATGATCCCACGCGCCAAGGTGATCGCCGTCATCGGCAATCCCATGAGCGAAGGCGCGGTCAGCCTGATCGCCATCCATAATTTGGAAATCCCCTTCCGCTTCCCGCAGTCCGTGCTGCGCGAGGCCGAAGAGGCCAAGGAAGCCACGCTCAAGGGCCGTGAGGATTGGCGCGATCTGCCGCTGATCACCATCGACCCCTTCGACGCCAAGGATCACGACGACGCCGTGCATGCCGTGGCCGACAGTGATCCCGCCAATTCCGGCGGCCATATCGTCACCGTCGCCATTGCTGACGTCGCCGCCTATGTCACCCCCGGCACCGCGCTCGACCGCGAGGCCTATTTGCGCGGCAATTCGGTCTATTTCCCCGATCGCGTCGTGCCCATGCTGCCCGAGCGCATCTCCAATGAACTGTGCTCGCTCAAGCAGGGTGAACCCCGCGCCGCCCTGGCCGTGCGCATGATCTTTGGCGCCGATGGCAAGAAGCGCAGCCACAGCTTCCACCGTGTACTGATGCGCTCGGCCGCCAAGCTCAGCTACCAGCAGGCCCAGGCCGCTATCGACGGCAATGCCGACGATCAGACCGGCCCGCTGCTCGGCCCCATCCTGCGCCCGCTCTATGCAGCCTATGACACAATGGCCAAAGCGCGCGATCAGCGCGGCCCGCTCGATCTCGACCTGCCCGAGCGCAAGATCGTCCTGGACGACGCTGGGCTGGTCAAGGACATCCGCATCCCCGAGCGGCTCGATGCCCATCGCCTGATCGAGGAAATGATGATCGCGGCCAATGTCGCGGCCGCCGAAACCCTCGAACAGCACCGCTCGGCCCTGCTCTATCGCACCCATGACGAGCCCTCGTCCGAAAAGCTCCAGGCCCTGCGCGACTTCCTTGGCTCGCTTGATCTGGCCATCAAGAAGTCCGACAGCGTGCGCGCCAGCGATTTCAACGGCATCCTCGCCCAGGCCCGCAAGGCCGGCAATGTCGAGCAGGTCAGCGAAATGGTGCTGCGCAGCCAGGCCCAGGCCGAATACAGCGCCGAGAACTATGGCCATTTCGGTCTCAATCTCGACCGCTACGCGCATTTCACCTCGCCCATCCGCCGCTATGCCGATCTCATCGTGCACCGTGCGCTGATCGCTGCCCTCCGCCTGGGCGACGATGGCCTGAGTGAAAACGAAGCCATCCGCCTGCCCGGCATTGCCCAGCACATCTCGGCCACCGAACGCCGCGCCATGAATGCCGAGCGCGAGACCGCCGATCGCCTGCTGGCGCAGTTCCTTGCCACAAAGATCGGCGCGCGCTTTGAGGGCCGCATTGCCGGCGTCACCCGCTCGGGCCTGTTCGTGCGCCTGCTCGAAACCGGCGCCGATGGCTTCATCCCGGCCTCCACCCTGGGCCAGGACTATTATCGCTATGTTGAGGAGCGCCAGGCCATGATCGGCGAGCGCACGGGCGAGAAATTTGCCCTGGGCGATCGCGTCACCGTGCGGTTACTCGAAGCCGCCCCGGTGGCCGGCGCCTTGCGCTTTGAACTGCTGTCGGAAGGCGCACGCGTCAATCCGTCATCTGTTCGTCGTGACAAGAAACGCCCATCTAGGTCCTTCGGGCCCAAGGGCCGCTCAAAGAGGTAGGACAATGGACAGCAAAGCACGCACAATCGAGCATCGCAGCGTCGGCCAGGCCATGTGGCGCGGCACGCTGTGCAAATGCCCCCATTGTGGTCAGGG
Source organism: Devosia sp. FKR38 (assembly GCF_005222805.1). Classification (GTDB taxonomy): domain Bacteria; phylum Pseudomonadota; class Alphaproteobacteria; order Rhizobiales; family Devosiaceae; genus Devosia. Next base: position 1,296,057 of record NZ_STGC01000005.1, read on the forward strand.
CAGCATGTTCCGCGCCTATCTCAAGGTCGCCGACCATTGCGACGCCTGCGGCGAGCAGCTCGACCTGCATCGCGCCGATGACTTCCCGCCCTATATCGCCATCATGATCGTCGGCCATATCCTGGTCGGCCTGATGCTGCACATGGATATGGTCTGGCATGTCGATCCGCTGACCTATCTCTACACCATGGTGCCCCTGGCGGTGATCCTGCCGCTGGCCATGCTGCCCTCCATCAAGGGCGCCATCGTCGGCCTGCAGTGGGCCAATCGCATGTATGGCTTCGGCACCGGCCAGATCGACTGAAACCCGGCTTGACAATCTGCGGTAAATCCGTAGGTTGCGGCCAAATTCCGGCGCCGGGGAATCCGCGGCGCCTTTTGCTTTGTGAAGGACTACAGAATGGCCAAAGCTGCTTCCGTCAAGATCAAGCTCGTGTCGACGGCTGACACTGGCTATTACTACGTCACCAAGAAGAACGCCCGCACCCAGACCGAGAAGCTGTCGTACAACAAGTACGACCCGGTTGTGCGCAAGCACGTCGAATTCAAGGAAGCCAAGATCAAGTAATCTGGCGCCTGTTCGGTGAGCAGTTTAAGGCCCCGCATCAGCACGATGCGGGGCCTTTTTGTGTTAGCAGTTTGCCAAATGTGCGCCCCGGGCGGTGAGCCGAGTGCTGACACATTGACTGCAAGTGATGCTGAAATTTCAATGGAGTGGCTGGTCCGGAGCGGCATGTCGAAGAGGCCACTCTGTCCGCGTCCGGACCAACCGCCCTACGGGGCTCAGGAGTTGCGGCGGACCTGAGACGAGCCGTAGGGAACCCTCAACCGCGGCCCCTTGGGGTCGCTGTCGGTGTTGGGGGCAACCTACGCTCAAGCCGCCAAAACACAAGGAAAACCGGCCCTCTCCGGCCGGCAACCTTTTGTTAATTATAACGAATAACCCTAATAGGTCCAATTGTCGGCATTGATCATGCCGCGTCGAACACCACGCGATTGCGCCCTTCGCGCTTGGCGCGATAGAGCGCCACATCCGCCCGCTTGACCAGCGACTCCGCCGTATCGGCTCCGCTCTCGTTCAGCGTCACCCCGGCCGACACCGTCATGGCCAGCGTCTTGCCGCCACCCAGCTCGAACGGCCGGTCAGCGATGGACTGCCGCACGCGCTCGGCCACCGATTCCGCCTGCCGATACTCGGTATCGGGCATCAGCACCACGAATTCCTCGCCGCCGAATCGGCAAGCCAGATCAATGCCTCGGATGTTTCTCTTCAACCGGGCCGCGAACTCTTTCAGCACCACGTCGCCACTGTCATGGCCATGGGTGTCATTGACCGATTTGAAGTGATCGATGTCCAGGATCATCAGCGCCATATTGCGATCCTGGCTCTGCGCCTTGCCCAGCATCATTCCCAGGTGCCGGTCGAAATAGCGTCGATTATACAGGCCTGTAAGCTCGTCCGTCACCGCCAGCGCCATGGTGTTGGTCACGCTCTGGCGCAGCTCCAGCGCATAGCGCTGCCGGCGGATCTGCGTGCGCACCCGCGCGGCCAGCTCATTGCGCTCTACTGGGCGGGAGATGAAATCATTGACGCCCAGGTCCAGCGCCCGCACCACCTTGGGCTTGTCGGCCTCCTCGGCCACCAGGATGATCGGCAGGTGCCGGGTATGCTCGAGCGTGCGGATCTGCGAGCATACCCGCAGCGGGTCGAAATCGGCCATGGCCATCGACACCAGCGCCAGCTCGTAATGCGCACCCGTAACCTGGAACACAGCGTCGGACGGCTGGGTCAGGATATCCACGTCATGTTCGGGCGTCAGATAGCTCTTGAGCCGCTCGGCATGGCGCTGGTCGGTATCAATGATCAGGATCGAGCCGCCATTGGTGCTGATGCGGTCCATCGCCCGCAAGGAATCTTCCACGGCCAGTTGCTGGCCGGTCATGGCGCGGGCGCGCAACTCGTCGGTCAGCGACTTCAGGCGCACCAGGCTTTTCACCCGGGCCATCAGCTGCATGTCATCAACCGGCTTGGTCAAAAAGTCATCGGCGCCGACCTCAAGCCCCTTCACCCGGTCGGAGGGTTGATCGAGCGCGGTCACCATCAGCACGGGAATATGCAGGGTCTTTGGATTTGCCTTGAGCCGCCGACAGACCTCAAAGCCGTCCATGTCGGGCATCATCACGTCGAGCAGGACAATATCGACGTCCTGGCTATCGCAGATGGCCAGGGCCTGCGGCCCCGACGTCGCACTCACCACATCGTAATATTCGGCCGTCAGCCGCGCCTCGAGCAGGCGGACATTGGTGGGAATATCATCAACGATCAGAACGCGTGCGGTCACTGTCAGCCCCGGAATTCACGCCGGCGCCGGCTAGACTGCCTGGCCCGGTCTCGCTGACCGGACGCAGCAGAAGCGCCAGATTGTCCGATCAGGCCGGCCCAATGTAGCGGGCAATAGTTTCCAGAAAGTGAGGCACGGAGATCGGCTTGCTGATGTAACCCTCACATCCGCCTTGCAGAATCCGCTCTTCATCGCCCTTCATGGCAAAGGCTGTAACGGCGATGACCGGGATATGGGCCAGTTCGTCATCATCCTTGAGCCACTTGGTCACCACGAGCCCGGAAACCTCGGGCAATTGGATATCCATCAGGATCAGGTCGGGATGATGGGCACGCGCCAGATCGAGCGCTTCCATGCCATTGCGGGTCTGGATGACGGCATAGCCACGCGATTCGAGCAGATCGTTGAAGAGCTTCATGTTGAGCTCATTGTCCTCAACGATCATCACAGTCTTGGGCATGGGTCCTTCCTCGCGCCGACTGGCGCTGGCGACGCTTCGCTTTGTCGCCTGTTTCAGCTAGCATCAAAACTCTTACAAATCACCAAATGAGCCCGCCTGTGCCGCGTATCGAGAAAGTCCAACACTCTGTCGCGCCACTGGCCGAAGCCTGCCTGGGCTACCTCATCCAGCACCCCGAAGAGCTGCTGGCTTTCATGCAGCATGCCGGTCTCGACCCCGCAGCGCTGCAGGCCGCCGTCGGCTCCCCCGATCTGCAGCGCGGTCTCATCGACTATTTTGCGGCAAACGAACCGATTCTGCTCGCCTTTTGCGCCAATGCCGCCATGACTCCGGAGGACTTCATGCGAGTCTGGTACAAGCTCAATCCGGCGGGATGAGCCATGGCTGTGGACTGGCTCTGTCGCGACTGCCTGACCTATGCCAGCACGGAACCGGTGCCCAGCCGCTGCCCGGCCTGCGGCTCGCCGCGCCTGCGCAGCCATGCCGAGCTTTTCGCCCTCACCACCGCCCATGTCGATTGCGACGCCTTCTACGCCTCGGTCGAAAAGCGCGATGACCCGAGCCTGGCCGACAAGCCCCTGATCATCGGCGGTGGCGTGCGCGGGGTGGTCTCCACCTGCTGCTACATTGCTCGCCAGTCCGGCGTGCGCTCGGCCATGCCCATGTTCAAGGCGCGCCAGCTCTGCCCGGACGCGGTGATCATCAAGCCCAACATGAGCAAATATGTCGGTGTCAGCAAACAGATCCGCCAGCACATGGATGCAATTACGCCCTTGGTGGAACCCATTTCCATCGACGAGGCCTTTCTCGATCTCGCCGGCACCCAGTCACTGCACAAGGCACCGCCCGCCGTCGTGCTGGCGCGCTTTGCCCGCACCATCGCCAGCGAGATCGGCGTCACCATCTCGGTGGGCCTGAGCCACAACAAATTCCTCGCCAAGGTCGCCTCCGATCTCGACAAGCCGCGCGGCTTTGCCGTTATCGGCAAGGCAGAGACCCTGTCCTTCCTCGCGCCGCGCCCCATCAGCCTGATCTATGGCGTCGGCAAGGTGCTGGCTGAAACCCTGCGCAAGGATGGCCTGACCACCATCGGGCAATTGCAGGCCGAGCCACCGGAGAACCTGATTCGCCGCTATGGCGAGACCGGCGCCCGCCTGGCCCGGCTCTGCCGGGGCGAGGATAATCGGCGCATCTCCAGTGATGGCGAGATGAAGACCGTCTCCTCCGAGACCACGTTCAACACAGACATCGCCACCCTCGAGGGCCTCTCGACTGAACTGCTCAAGGTCAGCGAGCGCCTGTCCGAACGGCTCAAGGCCAAAAGCATTGTTGGCGACACAGTGACGCTCAAGCTCAAGTCGGCCGGTTTCCGCTTGCGTACGCGGGCCAGGCACTTGATGATCCCCACACAGCTTGCCAATGTCATTTACGAGACCGGGCTGCAATTGCTCGAACGCGAAGTGGATGGCACCGCATTCCGGCTGATCGGAATCGGCGTTTCAGGTATCGATGCCGCCGATGGCAATGATCCCGCCGATCTGCTGGAGCCGAGCGTCGCCCGCAAGGCGGCCGCCGAACGCGCCATGGATCGTGTTCGCAACCGCTTCGGCCGGGAAGCCGTCGTGCGCGGCAAGCTCTACAAACACGCGCCGGCCACCCCGCCGGCACACACTGACGACGACCAGAACCAAGGCAAGACCAAATGACCAGCCCGATCGAAAAGCTCCGCGAATATGGCTACGAGCTCCCTGCGCCCAAGGCCCCTGTCGCCAGCTATGTGCCGGTCACCCGCACCGGCAATATCCTTTATGTTTCCGGCCAGATCTCCAGCAACGAACACGGCGTCGTCACCGGCCTGCTCGGCGACACCATGAACGTCGTCCAGGGTGGCAATGCCGCAGAATTGGCCGCGCTCAACGTCTTGTCACAGATCGTCCACATGGGTGGCGTACCGCTGCAGGACATCAAGCGGATCCTCAAGATCACCGTTCTGGTGGCCTCCACGCCCGAGTTCACCGAGCAGCACCTGGTGGCCAATGGCTGTTCCAACCTGCTGGTGGGCGTGCTGGGTGACAAGGGCAAGCATGCCCGCGCCGCCTTTGGCGTGGCCTCCCTGCCCTTCGGTGCCGCCGTCGAGATCGAGGCCGTGGTCGAGGTCTGACGTTACGGCACCGTCACAGTTCGGTGGCAGGTCAGGCCCGTAACCAGACACGATAACGCCAGGACTGGACCCATGACTGAGCTCAACACCGTTCCGCCGACCGAACCCATGTTCCCCCGCCCCATCGCCCACCGCGGCCTGCATGATCGTGCCGCGGGGATCATCGAAAACACGGCGTCGGCCTTCGAGGCCGCTATCGCCGGCAATTTTGCCATCGAGTGCGATGTGCAGCTGAGCAGCGATGGTGTGCCTGTCGTCTTCCATGATGACGACATGGTCCGCCTGCTCGGCCGCGAGGGCGCCATCGCCGATACCAGCGCGGGCGAAATCACCTCCTCGCCCCTGCTCGGCAGCGCCGCCGGCGATTGCCCGCAGCGCTTCACCGACTTCCTTGCCCAGATCGCCGGGCGCACCCTGCTGCAGATCGAGCTCAAGGGTCAGCGCGATGCCACCGGCACCCAGCTGCTGGCTCGTGCCGTGGCCGAGGCCCTCAAGGCCTATGAGGGCCCGGTGACCATCGAATCGTTTGATCCGAACCTGTTGACCGCCATCCGCCAGTTCGGCTTCACCGGTCCGCGTGGCATCATCACCTATGGCTATGATCGCCCTGATTGGGATGGCCACCTCAGCGAAGAGCAGCGCTACCGTCTGCGCCATCTGCTGCACTGGCACGAAACCCAGTTCGACTTCATCTCCTGCCACAATATCTCGCTCGACCTGCCGGCAGTCGTGTTCTGGCGCGCCTTGGGCAAGCCCGTGACTGCCTGGACCATCAAGTCCAGGGTTGAAGCCGAGGCTGCGGCACCCCACATCGACCAGATCGTTTTCGAAGGTTTCAATCCCGATAGTGCCCAATAGCGGATACACGGCCAGCATCCACGCCGCGACAGCCGCCATTCCGGCCGCCGTGTGGAACAGCCTTGTCCCCTCCACCCAGGGCATGGTCGATAACCCCTTTCTCGACCATGCCTTTTTCCTGGCACTCGAAGAATCCGGCTGCGCCACGGCGCGCACTGGCTGGCAGCCCCAGCATATACTGCTCAGCGACGCCTCTGGCGCGCCCGTCGGGCTGATGCCGCTGTTCCTGAAATCCCATTCCATGGGCGAATATGTCTTTGACCATGGCTGGGCCGATGCGCTGGAGCGGGCCGGCGGCAGCTACTATCCCAAGTTGCAATGCTCGGTGCCCTTCACCCCGGCAACGGCGCCCAAGCTGCTGGTGCCCTCGGGCGATCCTGCGATCCGTGCGGCCCTCTTGGACGCGGCTCAGCAATTGGCGCATCAGCGCGACGCCTCCTCGGTCCACGCCACCTTCCTGCCAGAAGCCGAGGCCAATGCCATGGCCGCCGACGGCTGGCTCAAGCGCCTCGACACGCAGTTCCACTGGCACAATGAAGGCTATGCAAGCTTCGACGACTTTCTCGAATCGCTGTCCTCGCGCAAGCGCAAGACCATCCGCCGCGAGCGCCGCGACGCGCTGATCGACGGCCTCACCGTCAAATGGCTGACCGGCGCGGACCTGCAGGAACACCATTGGGACGCTTTTTACGCCTTCTACGAGGATACCGGCGCCCGCAAATGGGGCCGCCCCTATCTCAACCGCGAGTTCTTCTCCCGCCTCAACCAGACCATGGCCGACCGCATCGTGCTCATGCTGGCCTATGACGGCGACGAAGCCATTGCCGGCGCCATCAATTTTCTCGGCCACGACCGCATTTTCGGCCGCAACTGGGGCTGCACCCGCGATGTGCCGTTCCTGCATTTCGAGCTCTGCTATTATCAGGCCATCGACTACGCCATTGCCCACAAGCTGGCGGTCGTTGAGGCGGGCGCCCAGGGCGAGCACAAACTGGCCCGCGGCTATGCCCCTGCCACCACCTATTCCACCCACTGGATCGCCCACCCGGGCCTGCGCAGCGCCGTTGCCGACTACCTCGAGCAGGAGCGTCGCGCCGTCGAGCGCAATCAGCTGCTGCTCGATCAGTTCACGCCCTTCCGCAAGGGCGAACGGCTCGATCGATAATCCGCCCTTTGCCGTGCCCGCCCTTTCCCCGCCCGGCGTTCCCCTCTAAGGAATGAGCATGATCTGGGACATTGTCATCTTCGCGCTGCAGGCTGGTCTGGTGTTCGTGGTCTCCACGGCGCTGTTTGACGCCCTGCACTGGATCCTGCACCGCTGGGAAAGCTCGACCAACCCGCTGCTGCGCCGCTTTTCGTCCTGGCACTGGGTGCACCACAAATTCCTCGGCCTCGATATGCAGGTCAACCCGGCCTATGCCCGGGCCAATATCTGGTTCCATATCCTGCCGGAATACCTGACCTCGTTGGCCGGCACGCTGATCTTCCTTTTGGTCTTCCCCTGGCCCGCCATTGCCGTGGTGGTTGTCGTCCGCACCATCATGCTGGGCATGACGCTGCGAGAGGAAGGGCTGGACTACAACCACATGTCCATGGACCGCGTCGGCGGCCAGCAGGGGCGGCTGTGGGTGGACAATAACTACCACGCCATGCACCACCTCTATCCGCACAATTTCTTCTCCTCATTCACCAATGTCTTTGACCTGGTAATGGGCACGGGCTGCCAGATCGCCGGGCGGCGCTTCCTTGTCACCGGCGCCAGCGGCGCCTTCGGCACCGCCATGATCGCCCGGCTGCAAAACCTCGGCGCCAGCGTCGAAACCGCCAAGTCCGGCGTCGACTATGCCCCGGGCGACTATGAGCGCATGGATGAGAAGCTCGCCCGCGCCGATGTGCTGATCCTGGCCCATGGCGCCATCAAGGATGATTGCTGGAACGCCAATTACGTCACCGCCACCGACCTCACCGAGCGCTTCATCGCCATCGGCAGCACCCGCCTGACGCCGCCCGAAGTCTGGGGCCTGGGCTCGGAGGTCGAGTTCCATGGCGATCTGGGCCTCGATTGGCTCAAGGACTATGCCGCCTCCAAGCGCGCCTTTGCCGCCCGCGCCCGCGACTACTATCGCTCCAATGCGCTGATCTACCGCCACATCGTGCCATCGGCCTTCACCTCACCCATGGGCGAAGGCAAGATGAGTGCCGACACCGCCGCCGGCATAGCGCTGTTCTTCATCCGGCGCGACTTCCGCTACGTGCCCGTTACTCTGACCGGACTGGCCGTGCTCAACTATTTCCGCTTTCGTTTCTTCCAGAAGGAGCAGCCGGACCTTTCCCAGCCGGCCGAGTGAACCATGAGCTATGACCCCACCAATATCTTCGCCCGCATCCTGCGCGGTGAAATCCCGGCCCACCGCGTCTATGAGGACGAGACCGCACTGGTGATGATGGACATCTTTCCCCAGTCGCGCGGCCACACGCTGGTCATTCCCAAGGCGCCCTCGCGCAATCTGCTCGATGCGGACCCGGCGGCCCTGTCAGCGGTCATGCCGGTGGTGCAGCGCGTCGCCAATGCCCTCAAGGTCGCCACGGGCGCCGATGGCATCCGCCTCGCCCAGTTCAGCGAGGCGGTAGCCGGGCAGACGGTGTTCCATCTGCATTTCCACCTGATCCCGGTCTATGAGGGCATGGCCCTGGCGCCGCACGCCGGCGGCAAGGCCGATGACGCCGAATTGGCAGAACTGGCCAAGGCGATCGCGGCAGCGCTCTAGCGCCCCGCACACGCCCTAAAGCGTGTGGTCGACCACCAGCCCGCCCTTGAGCGTGACAATGCGGTCGGCGCGTCGCGCCAGATCGTGGTTATGCGTGGCGATCAGCGCCGCCGCGCCCTCATTGCGAATGAGATTGGCCAGCGCGCCAAAGACGATCTCGCTGGTTTCCGGATCGAGATTGCCCGTCGGCTCGTCGGCCAGGATCACCTTGGGATGATTGGCCGCCGCCCGGGCAATGGCCACGCGCTGCTGCTCGCCGCCGGACAGTTCTGCTGGACGATGGCTGGCCCGCGGGCCGACGCCGAGCAGGTCCAGGAGCTCCATTGAGCGCTTGTCTGCTGCCGCCTGCGACACGCCAGCGATCAGTTGCGGCATGGTGACATTTTCCAGCGCCGTGAATTCGGGCAGCAGGTGGTGAAACTGATAGACATAGCCCACCGTCGAGCGGCGCAGCTGGGTGCGGCCGCGGTCCCCCAGCTGGCTGGTCTTGTGCCCCACGATTTCCACTTCACCCGACTGCGGGCTTTCCAATAGCCCCGACAGATGCAGCAGCGTCGACTTGCCGGCGCCTGAGGGCGCCACCAATGCCACTAGCTCGCCGCTGTGCACAGTCAGGTTCGCCGCCTCGAGCACGCGCACGATCTTGTCGCCCTGCCCGTAATGGCGGTGCACATCGGTCAGGATAAGATGCGGCTTACTCATAACGCAGGGCCTCGACCGGATCATATTGCGCGGCGCGCCAGGCCGGATAGAGCGTCGCCAGGAAGCTCAGCCCCAGTGCCAGGCAGATCACCACGGCCACTTCGACCGGATCGGTCTTGGACGGCAGCGAGGAGAGGTAGAACACCTCCGGCGGAAAGATCGCCACGCCCAGCGAATTGGAGAGGAAGGCCCGCAGCGGCTCGGCATTGGCGGCCACGATCAGCCCCAGCACCACGCCCGACATGGTGCCGATCACACCAATGGTCGTGCCGGTGATCGAAAAGATGCGCATGATCGCCCCGCGCGTCGCGCCCATGGTGCGCAGCACGGCGATGTCGGAGCTCTTGTCCTTCACCAGCATGATGAGGCTGGAAATGATGTTGAACGCTGCCACCAGGATAATCATCGAGAGGATCGTGAACATCACCACCCGCTCCACCTGCAGCGCCGAGAAGAATGTCTCGTTGCGCTGCTGCCAGTCGGTCAGCACCAGCGGCCGCGTCGACGGATCGGCCTGCAGCTTGACGCGCATGCCGGCCACATCGTCGGGGTCCTTGATGAAGATCTCGGCCGCCGAGGCCTTGCCCACGCGCTGATAGGCGGCGTCGATCTCGGCGTCGCTGGCCAGCGGGTCGAGCGGCTTCTGCCCAGGCTTGAGCACCTCGTCGACCAGCTTGAAATAGTCCTGCGCCGGCTCGAGCGGCATGTACATAAAGAAGCTGTCGAACTCGACCATGCCCAGGTCAAAGATCACATTGACCGGATAGGATTTGATCTGCGGCGTCGTGCCAAAGGGCGTCATCGCCCCGTCCGGCGTGATGATGGTCACCTGGTCGCCCAGCGACACGCCCAGCGTCTGCGCCAGACGATAGCCGATGGCCACGCCCTTGCTGGTGTCCCAATTGTCCCAGCCGCCCTGCTTGGCCGCATCATGCAGCAGCTTGAGCTTGGCGATATTCTCTTCGTCCATGCCGCGCACGGTCACGCCCGTGGAGCTGCCATTGCCGGAAGCCAGCACCTGGCCCTCGACGAAATAGACGGCGAAATCCACGCCATCGATCTTTTGCAGCGAGGCTACGGTTTCCTTGTAATCGGTGAATTCCCGCTCAATCGGATAGGCAGTGAAATGCCCGTTCAGCCCCAGGATCTTGGTCAGCAGCTCGGCGCGGAAGCCGTTCATCACCGACATGACGACGATCAGTGTCGCCACGCCAATCGCCACGCCCACCATGGTGAGGCTGGCGATCACCGAGATGAACGCCTCCTTGCGCCGGGCGCGCAGATAGCGGCCCGCCACAATCCATTCAAAGCGCGAGAAGGCGCGCGTGCCCTTGTTCAGTGCAGGCGTCGCCATCTCGGTCAAATATCGGTCTTTCTCTGCGGTTCGATCAGGCCCTTGAGGCGGGCCACGGCCGCGGCGATCGGCAGCGTTTCGCGCTCGCCGGTCTTGCGGTGCTTGATCTCGGCTTCGCCCGATTTCAGCCCGCGCGGCCCCAGGATGATCTGATAGGGAATGCCGATCAGGTCCGCCGTGGTGAACTTGGCCCCGGCGCCCTGGTCGCGATCATCATAGAGCATGTCGAGGCCTGCCGCGTTGAGCTCTGCATAGAGCGCATCGCAGGCGGCGTCGCATTCGGCATCGCCGGCCTTGAGATTGATCAGCACGGCCTCGAACGGCGCCACCGACACCGGCCAGACAATGCCAGCGTCGTCGTGGAACGCCTCGATCAATGCGGGCACCAGCCGGGTCGGCCCGATGCCATACGATCCCATATGCACGGTGATTTCCTTGCCATCGGGCCCGGTGACGCTGGCCTTCATCGGCTCGGAATACTTGGTGCCGAAGTAGAAAATATGGCCAACTTCGATACCGCGCGCCGAAACGCGATTTTCTTCCGGCACGCTGGCCTCGAACTCGGCCATGTCGACCATTTCTTCGGTCGCGGCATAGAGCGACGTCCAGTCCTCGAAGATCGGCTTGAGGTCGCCGCGGAAATCGGTGTCGGGCCCGGGAATGGGCTTGTCGAGCAGGCGCTTGTCGCAGAACACCGCGCTCTCGCCCGTGTCGGCCAGCACGATCCACTCATGGCTGAGGTCGCCGCCGATGGGGCCGGTGTCGGCGCGCATCGGAATGGCGGTCAGGCCCATGCGGGCATAGGTGCGCATGTAAGCCACGAACATCCGCTCGTAAGCCTTGACGGCATCTTCCTTGTTCAGATCGAACGAATAGGCGTCCTTCATCAGGAATTCGCGGCTACGCATGGTGCCGAAGCGCGGACGCACCTCGTCGCGGAACTTCCACTGGATGTGGTACAGGTTCAGCGGCAGGTCCTTGTAGGATTTCACATAGGTGCGGAAGATGTCGGTGATCATCTCCTCATTGGTCGGGCCGTAGAGGAATTCGCGCTCGTGCCGGTCCTCGATGCGCAGCATTTCCTTGCCATAGGCGTCATAGCGCCCGCTTTCGCGCCACAGGTCGGCCGACTGGATGGTGGGCATCAGCAATTGCACCGCGCCGGAGCGATTCTGCTCCTCTTCGATGATCTTCTGCACCTTCATCAGCACTTTGTAGCCCAGCGGCAGCCAAGTGTAGAGGCCGGACGCCTGTTGGCGCACCATGCCCGCCCGCAGCATCAGGCGATGCGATACGATCTCGGCGTCCTTGGGAACGTCGCGCAGCACCGGCAAAAAATAGCGAGACAGGCGCATGTGAACTCCAGAATGACCGTCGACTCGTGACTTTTCTTGATGCCCACTCAAATCCTACTCGTCCATCCGATGCAAGCATGGAAGGCATGCAGAATCTGCGTGACAGCCCCTCTCCGACTTGTTAGTGTCACGACCAATCAAGCACAGGCGGTCACAATCCGCCGGACGTCGACAACGTCAAGGGAGGAGCGTTGGCCGCCGCTTTCAATAGCGTGCCTAAGACCAGCGTATTGTCGATCAAACTTATTGAGCGGGGCCTTGTGCCCCGCTTTTTTTATGCTGCGGCAGAAGCTTGTTGGGCAGAGGAGGCTTTTTGATGGCCACGCAAGACGATCTGCGCCGCCTTGCCCTGGCGCTGGCCGGCACCATCGAAGCGCCCCATGTCGATCGCCGGGCTTTCAGGGTGCACCGCATCTATGCCACGCTGGCGGCCGATGGCGCCACGGCAAACCTCAAGTTCACGCCTGACGAGCAGGCCCTCAAATGCATGGTTGCGCCAGCGATTTTCGCACCGCTCGACAATGCCTGGGGCCGTCAGGGCTGGACCACGCTGACCCTGGCCACAGCCACCGAAGCCGATCTCGCCGCCGCCCTCGCCATGGCCCACGCCCACGCCATCACCAAGCCATCCCGCAAACGCTAGGCCGACCGGTGCGACGGGTGTGAGAAGGGATGCCTGAGGCAGACCAAGGCACACGAGGGACCAGCCCTCAGACGAGTCCTCGCGCTCAGCGATTCCAGTAGTGATGCAGCGTCTCGTTGGACATAGCCCACATCAGCAGCGCCGTGAGCAGGATCGCCAGTGCGGTGGCTATCAGTGCCTTGCGCAGGATGCGTGGGCGCACCGGTGCGCCGGGATCGCTGCCGGCGACGACCTTCTCGCCCGTTTCGTGGAAGCTCTGGTTGCCGATCGGCAGTACAGCCACAAAGCTGATCCACCACATCACGAAGAATACGGCGATGAGCGACCCGATCTGCATGGTCTGTCCTGGCGACTGAGGAAAAAGTCTAGGCCGCCAGCATACGCCCGCGGCCCTTGGTGGCGATAGCAGCAATCTTGTCGCGGCACGCCCGAGCCGGCCCACCGCGACAAGTCGAGGCGTCAGACGCGGTGCACGAACACTGAGACATTGGGTTTGCGGCCCCAATAGGCATTCACTTCGTTGCGAATGGCCTTGAAGATTGCAGAGTTGAGCACTTCGGTGTCGCTGCGGCGCTTGGGCGGCATGGACTTGAGCACACCCTCGATGGTGTCTTCCACCAGTTCGGTCAGCGACTCATCCTCGGTCTCGGGCAGGCCGTCGATCACCAGATCGGGGCCCGACACCACCTGGCCGCTGCCATTGACGCACAGGCTCACCACCACATGGCCACCGAACGACAGCCGGCGACGGCCTTTGACGCCCGATTCTTCGGGCGTGCAGAGCACGAGACCGTCGAGATAAAGCTCGCCGGTGCGCACTTCGCCCGGCAACAGGATCGGCTCGGGGAACAGGCGCACCATGTCGCCATTGCGGGCTTCGCACACATTGGCAATGCCCGATTCCCGGCCCAGCTTGGCGTGGGCAGTCAGGTGCACAGCCTCGCCATGCACCGGCACCAGCACGTCGGGCTTGAGCCAGCTATAGAGCTGGCGCATCTCGTCGCGACGCGGATGGCCGGTCACATGCACCAGCCCGTCATTGGCGGTGATCACCTCGACGCCCTGGTCGATGAGCTGGTTCTGGATGTCGATGACTTCGCGCTCATTGCCCGGAATGGCCCAGGACGAGAAGATCATGCGATCGCCGGCCGTCAGCGCGATCACCGGATGATCGCCGCGGGCGATACGGGCAATGGCGGCACGCGCCTCGCCCTGGCTGCCGGTGCAGATCAGCACGATCTTGTTGCGCGCAATGCTGCGATAGGCGTCCTGGTCAAGCAGCGGCGGCAGGCCTTCCAACATGCCCAGCTCACGGGCAATGCCCATGATGCGGTGCAGCGACCGGCCCGACATCACCACCTGGCGCCCCGCCTTCTCGGCGGCGCGAACGATGGAGATCACCCGGCCCACATTGGAGGCGAAGGTTGTCACGGCCACCCGGTTGGGCGCCTCGGCAATCATGGCTGCCAGATTGGCCGCGACTTCCGCCTCGCTCGGGCTTTCGCCTTCCTTGAGCGCATTGGTGGAATCGCAGACCAGGGCCAGCGGCGTCGAGCGGTCTTCGCCGATCGCCTTGAGCCGCGCCACATCGGTGGGAGCGTTACCCACGGGCGTCGGATCGAGCTTCCAGTCGCCGGTGTGCAGCACGCGGGCAATCGGGGTCGAGATCAGCAGCGCGTTCGATTCGGGGATCGAGTGCGCCACATTGATGGCCTCGATGGTGAAGGGGCCAACCGTGAACGGCTTGCCGGGCACCATGATGGTCACGTCGACATTTTCGACAATGCCATCCCCTGCCCGCTTGGCGGCCAGCATGGCGGCGGTGAATCGGGTGGCGAACACCGGCTTCTCAAACCCCGGCCACAGGTCGAGCACGGCGCCGTAATGGTCTTCGTGGCTATGCGTGAGGATAAGGCCGAGCACGTCGTCAGCGCGTTCCTCGAGAAATTCCGGATCGGCCATGATCAGCTCGATACCCGGCAGATCCGGCCCGCCGAAGGTCACGCCGCAATCGACCACGATCCACTTGCGGGATTTCTCCGGCCCGAAGCCGTAGGCGCCCATATTCATGCCGATCTCGCCGACGCCGCCAAGCGGCACAAATACGAGCTCGTCCCTTTGGGTTTTAGCCATGGGTCTTTCAGTCCTTTCGAGCGCAACGCCGGAGCGATCATTGGTCGCCGGTCGCCTGCGCAATTGATGGTCAGCTTCGGGCGCTGGCCGTTGCCCCAAAATGCACGTCGCCCGCCGTGATCGCGATCAGGCGGTCGTCCTCGGCGCGGACGATCAATCGTCCCGCGTCGTCGATTGTTTCAAAAATGCCGCGCAGCACGTCCCCGTCCTGGGTGACCGCTACGGGTCCGCCGATCCCCGCGGCCGATGCCCGCCAGTCGGCCAGCACGGACGCCAGGCCCAGCCCGTCATTCCATTGGCCGAACACCTCGGCCCAGGCATCCGAGAGCGCCTCGAACACATCTTCGGCCGAGCGCGTCACGCCCAGACTGTTTATATAGGTCGCCGGATAGGGCAAATCATCGGGCGCCGCCACCACATTGACGCCAATGCCGATGGCCACAGCGGACCGCCCGTCCGGCGTACGGTCCGCCTCGAGCAGGATGCCCGCCAGCTTGGCCCCATCGGCCAACATGTCATTGGGCCATTTGAGCGCCATGCGCCCGCGGCCATTGACGCTGTCAGCGCCATCCAGCCCGACCTTGACCAGCCCCTTGGGCAGGATACTGCCCAACGCCCGGTTGAGCGACACCCCCGCCACAAAGCCCAGCGTTGCCGTCACTGCGGGATCGCAGTCCGGCACCACCAGCAGCGTTGCCGCCAGATTGCCATGCGGATTGACCCAGGCCCGGCCACGCCGTCCGCGCCCGCTGGTCTGCTGCCGCGCGGCGAACCAGATGCCGCCAGGATCGCCGGCAGACGCCGCCGCCAGGGCTTCCTGATTGGTTGACCCAATGCTGTCAAAGCTGCGCAGCCGATAGCCGGCTGCGCGCGCCTTGGGTCCGAGCGCGAAGTCGGTCACCTAGAACAGGCTTCCTGCAGCGGTCTGCGCCAACCCCGCCAGCGGTCCGCCGACGGTGAAGTAATAGGTCACCACCACAAAACCGGTCACGGCCATGATGATGTTGAGCTCGGCCGGAACCGCCTCGAACTCGCGCACCGGTGCGTCGAAATACATCACCTTGATTACGCGCAGGTAGTAGAAGGCGCTGATGGCCGAAGCCAGCACGCCGATCACCGCCAGCACATAGAGATGCGCATCGATGGCCGCCAGGAACACATGCCACTTGGCAAAGAAGCCAGCGAGCGGCGGCATGCCGATCAGCGAGAACATCACAATGGCCATGATCGCGGCGACGAACGGACGGCGCTGTGCCGCACCGGCCAGATCCTCGATGGTTTCAACATAGCCCGCGCTGGTGCGCAGCGACAAGATGCAGGCAAACAGCGCCACCGTCATGGTGACATAGATCGCCATATAGATCGCGACGCCTTCAACGCCACCCTGCGTCCCAGACGACAGGCCCACCAGGGCAAAGCCCACGTGACCGATCGAGGAATAGGCAATCAGGCGCTTGATCGACTTCTGCCCGATGGCCGCAAAGGCCGCCAGCACCATCGAGGCGATGGAGAGGAAAATGACAATCTGCTGCCAGTCATGGGCAATGCCCTGGAAGGTATCGGTCACCAGGCGCACCATGAGGGCCATGGCGGCAACCTTGGGCGCGGTGGCAAAGAAGGCCGTCACCGGGGTGGGCGCGCCTTCATAAACGTCGGGCGTCCACATGTGGAACGGCACGGCCGAGATCTTGAAGGCCACGCCGGCGAGCAGGAACACCACGCCAAAGATCAGGCCGAGCGAACGGCCTTCCTGAGCAATGGCGACCACGATTTCGCTGAGATTGGTGTGACCAGTAAAGCCATAGACCAGCGAAGAGCCATAGAGCAGCATGCCCGAGCTCAGTGCGCCCAGCACGAAGTACTTAAGGCCCGCTTCAGTCGCCTTGCTGTCCTCGCGCTTGATGGCCGCCAACACATAGAGCGACAGCGACTGCAGCTCGAGGCCGACATAAAGGCTCATAAGGTCGTTGGCCGAAACCATCATCATCATGCCAAGCGTCGCCAGCACGACGAGCACGGCATATTCATACTTGTGCGTGCCGTTTTCCTCGGCCCGCGGCAGCGCCAGCAGCAGCGAGAAGGCCGAGCCACCCAGCACGAGCGCCTTCATATAGCGCGCAAAGCCATCGGCGATAAACACGCCGTTGAACAGCACGCCGTCCTTGGGCTGCAGGATCACCAGGGCCGCAGTCACGATCAGCAGCAGCACGGCGCCATAGGACACCAGCACCGAACGTTCCTTGTTGACCACAACGCCGAGCATGAGAAGCACCACGGCGCCAATCGCCAGAAGCATTTCCGGATAGGCGGGAGCCAGGCTCGCGAAATCGATAACGTCTGAGTTCACGGGACTCTCCTAGTGGGCAGCAGGCGCGGCGGCAGGCTCTTCAGCCGCAGCAACCGGTTCAGCATGGGCAAGGGGCGCCTGCGCATCAGCAAGCGAAACCGCCGGGTCAAGGCCAATGGCCGTGGCATAATTGGTCACCAGCCGGTTCACAGCCGCCGCCGTCGTGTCGAGGATCGGCGCCGGGTAGAAGCCGAACACGATGGTCAGCACGATCAGGGGATAGAGCATCACCTTTTCGCGCAGGTTGAGATCGAGAATGGCCTTGAGGCTGTCCTTGGTCAGCGCGCCGAAGATCACCCGGCGGTAGAGCCACAGGGCATAGGCCGCAGAGAAGATCACGCCAAAGGCCGCGCCGAACGCCACCCAGGTGTTGACCTGGAACACGCCGAGCATGGTGAGGAATTCACCGACAAAGCCCGAGGTGCCCGGGAGGCCGACATTGGCCATGGTGAACACCATGAAGGCAAAGGCATAGCGCGGCATGCGCTCAACCAGACCACCATAGGCTTCGATGTCACGGGTGTGCATGCGGTCGTAGATGACGCCAACACACAGGAACAGTGCGCCCGACACGATGCCGTGCGAGATCATCTGGAACATCGCGCCCTGGATGCCCAGGGCATTGCCGGCAAAGATGCCCATGGTCACAAAGCCCATGTGCGCCACCGACGAATAGGCGATCAGCTTCTTGATGTCGGTCTGCACCAGCGCCACCAGCGAGGTGACAATGATCGCGGCAACCGACAGGAAGAACACGATATTGGCGAACTGGGCCGAGGCATCGGGGAACATCGAGATGCTGAAGCGCAGGAAACCATAGCCGCCCAGCTTGAGCAGAATTGCCGCCAGGATCACCGAGCCAGCGGTCGGCGCCTGCACGTGGGCTTCCGGCAACCAACGATGGAAAGGCCACATCGGCATCTTGACCGCCAGCGAGGCAAAGAAAGCCCACCACAGCCACGGCTGCCAGGACTTGGGGAATTCATGGGCAAGCAGCTTGGTGATGTCGGTCGTGCCGCCATTCCAATACATGGCCATGATCGCCAGCAGCATCAGCACCGAGCCGACGAAGGTATAGAAGAAGAACTTGTAGCTGGCCTGGATGCGGGCTGCGCCGCCCCAGATGCCGATGATCAGGAACATCGGCAGCAGCGTGCCTTCGAAGAACACATAGAACATGGCCAGATCGAGCGTGGTGAACACGCCGATCATCAGCGTCTCAAGGATCATGAACACGATCATGTATTCCTTGACCCGCTCGGTCACCGACTCCCAGCTCGCCAGGATGGCGAAGGGCATCAGCAGGGCCGTCAGCACCACGAACAGCACCGAGATGCCGTCCACGCCGACGCGATAGCCAATGCTGTCGCCGATCCAAGCCAGGTTGACCACGAACTGGAACCCGGCGTCGCTGGCATCAAACGCCCGCCACATCAGCAGCGACAGCACCAGCACCACGCCAGTGATGAGCAGTGCCGTCCAGCGGATGGCCGATTCCGCAGTGCGCGGCATCAGCAGGATCGCAATGGCACCCAGCATGGGCAGCCATGTGAGGACTGTGAGAATGGAGTTTTCGAAGGTCATCAGATCAGTCCCCCGGCCGCAATGGCCCAGGTCAGCAGAGCCGCAATGCCGATCAGCATGGCGAAGGCATAATGGTAGAGATAGCCCGACTGGAGCTTGGTGACCCAGCTGGTCACGTTGAGCACGCGCCGGCTGATGCCGCCGGTGATCTTGTCGTCCACCAGCCAGTCATCAAAGCCCTTCCAGAAGGCACGGCCGATCCAAAGCGCAGGCTTCACGAAAATGAAGTCATACAGCTCGTCGAAGTACCACTTGTTGAGCAGGAACTTGTAGAGACCCGGATTGGTCGCCGCCAGCTTGGCCGGGGTCTCCGGACGCCGGATATACATGTACCAGGCGGTCACGAAGCCGATCAGCATGGCAAAGGTGGCGCTCCACTTCACCCAAAGCGGCACATGGTGCGCTGCTTCGATGATCTCGTGGTCGACCACGATCGCACCGGCGAAGAAGTGCTCGATATGCTCCACATCGTGGAAGAACATGCCGTAGAACACCGCACCCGCCAGCACCGCACCAATGGCGAGCACATAGAGCGGCACCAGCATCACATTGGGCGCCTCATGGGCATTGTCATAGGCCGAGCCATGGTGACCATGGTCATCATGCGCGTGATCATCATGCGCATGGTCGTCATGGGCGGCATGGTCATGGTGATCATGCGCTGCCTCGCGCGGCGTGCCGTGGAAGGTCAGGTGGATCAGGCGCCACGAGTAGAAGCTCGTGAACAGCGCCGCGATCACCAGCAGCCAGAAGGCGAACATGCCCGTGTTACCGCCGACGGCATAGGCCGCCTCGATGATGGAGTCCTTGGAGAAGAAGCCGGCAAAGCCAAGCCATTCCGTACCCGGAATGCCCACACCGGTCAGCGCCAGGGTGCCGATCAGCATCATGGCATAGGTGATCGGGATCTTCTTGCGCAGGCCGCCCATGTTCCCCATGTCCTGCTCATGGTGCATGGCATGGATCACCGCGCCAGCGCCCAGGAACAGCAGCGCCTTGAAGAAGGCATGGGTGAACAGGTGGAACACGCCGGCCGAATAGGCCCCTGCCCCCAACGCCACGAACATGTAGCCGAGCTGCGAACAGGTCGAATAGGCGATCACGCGCTTGATGTCGTTCTGCACGAGGCCCACCGTCGCCGCGAAGAACGCGGTGATGGCGCCGATCACCAGCACGAAGGTCATCGCCGTCGGCGAGGTCTCGAACAGCGGCGACAGACGCGCCACCATGAACACACCGGCGGTCACCATGGTGGCCGCATGGATCAGCGCCGACACCGGGGTCGGGCCTTCCATGGCGTCCGGCAGCCAGGTGTGCAGCAGGAACTGCGCCGACTTGCCCATGGCACCCATGAACAGCAGCAGGCAGATGACAGTCATCGCATCAAGCTGCCAGCCGAGGAACTGCATCACCGGCAGACCGGTGGTGCCGAACTCGCCGACCGCATGGAACGCGCCGTCGAAGTCGATATGGCCCAGCACCATGAAGGCGCCGAAAATGCCCAGGGCAAAGCCGAAGTCACCCACGCGGTTGACGATAAACGCCTTCATGGCGGCCGCCGTTGCCGACGGCTTGGTGTACCAGAAGCCGATCAGCAGATACGAGGCCAGACCCACGCCTTCCCAGCCAAAAAACATCTGCAGGAAGTTGTCGGCCGTCACCAGCATCAGCATCGCGAAGGTGAAGAGGCTCAGATAGGCAAAGAACCGGCTGCGATGCGGATCGTCGGCCATGTAGCCGATCGAATAGATATGCACCAGGCTCGAGACCGTATTGACCACCACCAGCATGATGGCCGTCAGCGTGTCGACGCGCAGCACCCAGCGCAGGTCCATGTCGCCGACCTGGATCCAGCGCATGATCTCGATCTTGACCACGGCCGTATGGCCATCAGCCACGGCGCCAACGAGGCCGCCGCCAAAGGCGACCGGCAGGAACACCACCCAGCTCAGCACCGCTGCAATCAGCAGCAGGCCGGTGGTGATATATTCGCTGGTCCGATGACCGATGGTCCGACCCAGAAGCCCCGCTATCAGCGCACCGATAAGGGGCAGGAAAACAATCGCTTGAATCATAGCGGTGGTTCTTAGCCCTTCATCGTGTTGACGTCTTCAACCGCGATCGAGCCACGGTTGCGATAGAAAATGACCAGGATGGCCAGGCCGATGGCGGCCTCTGCGGCAGCGACCGTCAGGATCAGCAGCGCAAAGATCTGACCCTGAAGGTCATTGAGCTGCGCGCTGAAGGCCACCAGATTGAGGTTCACCGCCAGAAGGATGAGTTCCACCGACATCAGGATGACGATGATGTTCTTGCGGTTGATGAAAATCCCGAACACGCCCAGCGTGAACAGAATGGCTGCTACGGTCAGGTAGTGACCGAGCCCGATACCCAAGCCCATGTATGCCTCCTACAGCCCTTGACCGCTTTTGACTTTGACGATTTCCAGCGTTTCGGATGGCCGACGGCCAACCTGCTTGACCGGATCCTGACGCTTCACATTGCTCTTGTGCTGCAGCGTGAGCACGATGGCGCCAATCATGGCCACCAGCAGCACAGCCGCTGCGCCCAGGAACAGGAACACATAGCGCGTATAGAGCACCTGGCCGATGGCGCGGATATTGTCCACGCCACCCAGCGGCAGTACCGCTGCAGCCGTGACCTCAGGCGACACCACAAAGCTGCCGGCGACCATCAGCAGCTCGAGCAGCAGCACGGCGCCCACAATCACGCCAATCGGCGCATATTGCAGGAAGCCCTGCCGCAGCGAGGCGAAGTCGACGTCCAGCATCATGACGACGAACAGGAACAGCACCATGACGGCGCCGACATAGACCACGATCAGCATCAGCGCCAGGAACTCGGCACCAGCCAGCATGAACAGACCCGAGGCGTTGAAGAAAACCAGGATCAGGAACAGCACGGCGTGAATCGGGTTCTTGGCGGAGATCACCATCAGCGCCGCAGCCACGGCGATCGCCGAGAAAACGTAGAAGAAGAACAGTGGAAGTGTCATGCGCTTCCCTCTCAGCGATACGGTGCGTCGGCGGACAGATTGGCAGCGATTTCGCGCTCCCAGCGGTCACCGTTGGCGAGCAGCTTCTCCTTGGAGAAATACAGCTCTTCGCGCGTTTCAGTGGCGAATTCGAAGTTCGGACCTTCCACGATCGCGTCCACCGGGCAGGCTTCCTGGCAGAAGCCGCAGTAGATGCACTTGACCATGTCGATGTCGTACCGAACGGTGCGGCGGGTGCCGTCGTTCTGGCGCGGACCAGCCTCGATGGTGATGGCCTGCGCCGGGCAGATCGCTTCACAGAGTTTGCAGGCGATGCAGCGCTCTTCCCCATTGGGATAACGGCGCAGCGCATGTTCACCGCGGAAGCGCGGGCTGACATGCCCCTTCTCGAACGGGTAGTTGATCGTCGGCTTGGCCGTGAAGAAATATCGCATGGTCAGGCCAAAGGCCTTCACCAGCTCAGTGAGCAGCAGCGTATTGACGAACTGGGCGGCGCGCATCAGGCCATCCCTCCATGCCAGCCCCAGCCGGTGAGCTGAAGCACGAATGCAACAATGACGACCATCAGCAGCGACAGCGGCAGGAACAGCTTCCAGCCAATGCGCATCAGCTGGTCATAGCGGTAGCGCGGCACGATGGCCTTGGCCATGGCGAACATGAAGAACACCATGCTCACCTTGATGAAGAACCACACCACGCCCGGGATCCAGGTGAACGGCGGCAGATCGATCGGCGACGTCCAGCCACCCAGGAACAGCACCGTGGTCATGGCGCACATCAACAGGATCGAGATGTACTCGCCCAGCATGAACAGCATGTAGGGCGTGGCCGAATATTCGGTCATGAAGCCGGCAACCAGCTCGGATTCGCCTTCCGCCAGATCGAAGGGCGGGCGGTTGGTCTCGGCAAGGGCCGAGATGTAGAAAATCACGAACATCGGGAACAGCGGCAGCCAGAACCAGTTCAGGAACGTCAGCTGCGGCAGGCCGATCATATTGGCCAGACCCATTTCCTTCTGGGCCATGATGATGTCGCTGAGGTTCAGCGAACCCACGCAGAGCAGCACCGTGATGATCACGAGGCCAATCGACACCTCATAGGACACCATCTGTGCGGCAGCGCGCAGCGAGCCGAGGAACGGATACTTCGAGTTCGAAGCCCAGCCGCCGATGATCACGCCATAGACGCCCAGCGACGAGATCGCGAGGAGGTACAAAATACCGAGGTTGATGTCGGCAATCGCCATGCCCGGGCCAACAGGCACCACCACCCAGCCCGTCAGGGCCAGCGTGGCCGTCAGCAGCGGGGCCAAAAGGAACAGGATCTTGTCGGCGCCGCCGGGGATCACGGGCTCCTTGAGCGCGAACTTGATCAGATCGGCAAAGCTCTGCAGCAGGCCGAACGGACCCACCACGTTGGGGCCACGGCGCAGCTGCACCGCCGCCCAGATCTTGCGATCGGCCAGCAGAATGAAGGCGGTGAACACCAGCAGCGACACCAGCAGCAGCAGAGCCTTGTAGATCAGCCCCACCTGCACGCCCCAGCCCAGGGGCGGGATGCCAAGAAGATAGTCGAGGGCAGCCAGAATGAAGTCCATTATGCTCCCCTACTCTGCCGCCTGCCGAAGACCGGCGGCAGTCGCTGCGCATTCGCCCATCACGGCAGACGCGCGGGCAATCGGATTGCTGAGATAGAATTCGCTGACGGGCGAGACGAAGCTCGTCTTCTTGCCCTTGGCCGAACCCTTTGCCAGCTTGCTTATATCGGCGGTCGTGCCAGCCGCAATGGCGTCGATACGGGCCAGGTGCGGATGCTGTGCATAGATCGCCGCCCGCAGCTGGGCCAGCGAGTTGAACGGCAGCGCCGAACCGGCCAGCGCCGACAGCGCACGGATGATGGCCCAGTCTTCCTTGGCCTCGCCCGGCGGGAACACGGCGCGAGTGGTCACCTGCACGCGGCCCTCGGTATTGACATAGGTGGCGCTCTTTTCGGTATAGGCGGCCGCCGGCAGGATAACGTCGGCGCGATGCGCCGCGTTGTCACCATGGGTGCCGATATAGACCACCAGCGTATCGCCGACATTGGCCAGGTCGAATTCGTCAGCGCCGAGCAGGAACAGCACATCGACGCCACCAGCCAGCATGGCGGCAGTATCAGCAGCGCCCTTGGCCGGCACGAAGCCGATATCGAGAGCACCGACACGCGCTGCTGCATTGTGCAGCACGGCAAAGCCATTCCAGCCTTCCGCAACCTCGGCGTTACCGGTCGCCAGCTTGGCAGCCGCAGCCAGCACGTCAGCACTCGCAGCGCCTTCGCCCACGATCACCAGCGGTGTCTTGGCCTTGGCCCAGGCTTCGGCAAAGCTGCCCTTGCCTTCGGCCAGTTCATTCAGGCTCTCGGAGCCACTGCCCAGATGCTGGGTCGGATAGGTCAGGTCAGCGGCTTCGCCGATCACCCCGATCGGCAGGCCCTTGGCGCGCCAGGCCTTGCGGATGCGGGCATTCAGCACAGCCGCTTCCTTGCGCGGATTGGTGCCGATCAGCAGGATCGCATCAGCCTTCTCGATCCCCACGATGGTGGGATTGAAGATATAGCTGGCGCGACCGGCCGCCGGCGACAGCGCCGAACCCACCGGACGAGCATCGACACTGCCCGAACCGAGACCGGCCAGCAGCGCCTTGAGCGCATACATTTCTTCAACACCGGCGAGATCGCCAGCAATGGCACCCACGCGGGCGCCGGCCTTCTTGACGGCCTTGGCGACGGTGGCAAAAGCATCGTCCCAGGTGGTGGCCGTCAGCTTCTTGCCCTTGCGGACATAGGGGCGGTCGAGCCGCTGGCTCTTCAGGCCATCCCAGATGAAGCGCGTCTTGTCGGAAATCCACTCTTCGTTGATCGCCTCATTGATGCGCGGCAGGATGCGCATCACTTCGCGACCACGGCTGTCGACGCGGATATTGGAGCCAACGGCATCCATCACGTCGATCGACTCGGTCTTGGTCAGTTCCCACGGGCGGGCATTGAACGCATAGGGCTTGGACGTCAGCGCGCCCACCGGGCACAGATCGATCACATTGCCCTGCAGCTCGCTGCTCAGCGCCTTTTCGAGATAGGTGGTGATCTCGGCGTCCTCGCCGCGACCCAGCAGACCCATCTCGGCAATGCCGGCCACTTCGGTGGTGAAGCGGACGCAACGCGTGCAATGGATGCAACGGTTCATCGAAGTCTTGACCAGCGGGCCAATGTACTTGTCTTCGACGGCGCGCTTGTTCTCGGCAAAGCGGTTCTTGTCCACGCCATAGGCCATGGCCTGATCCTGCAGGTCGCACTCGCCGCCCTGATCACAGATCGGGCAATCCAGCGGGTGGTTGATCAGCAGGAATTCCATCACGCCTTCGCGGGCCTTCTTGACCATGGGCGTGTTGGTGAACATTTCCGGCGGCTCGCCGTTCGGGCCCGGACGCATGTCCTTGACGCCCATGGCACAGCTGGCCTGGGGCTTGGGCGGACCGCCCTTGACCTCAACCAGGCACATGCGGCAATTGCCGGCCACCGACAGGCGCTCGTGGTAACAGAAGCGCGGGATTTCCGCGCCGGCAGCTTCCGCAGCCTGCATCAGCGTGTAGTGGTCGGGAACTTCGACCAGCTTGCCGTCAACCTTGATACTTGCCATCAGACCTACTCCGCCGCGATCGACGGCACGGCGCCATCGCTGGTGGACGAATATGTGTACTGGTCAATCCGCGCCTCGATCACGTGGCGGAAATTGCGGATCAGACCCTGGATCGGCCAGGCAGCCGCATCGCCGAGCGCACAGATGGTGTGCCCTTCGATCTGCTTGGTCACCTCGAACAGCATGTCGATTTCGCGCTTCTGCGCGCGGCCTTCGACCATGCGTTCCATCACGCGCATCATCCAGCCCGTGCCTTCGCGGCAGGGCGTGCACTGGCCGCAGCTCTCATGCTTGTAGAAAGCCGACAGGCGCCAGATGGCCTTGATGATATCGGTCTGCTTGTCCATCACGATGATGGCAGCAGTGCCCATCGAAGAGCCCGCTTCGCGCAGACCGTCGAAATCGACGATGGCGTTCTGGATCTTCTCGCCGGGCACGCAGGGCACCGAAGCGCCGCCGGGGATCACGGCCAGCAGATTGTCCCAGCCGCCGCGGATGCCGCCGCAGTGCTTTTCGATGATGTCCTTGAAGCTTTCGCCCATGGCTTCTTCGAACGTGGCCGGCTTGTTCACATGGCCCGACACGCACATGAGCTTCGTGCCAGTGTTATTGGCGCGGCCGATCGAGGCAAACCAGGCGCCCGAGCGACGCAGGATCTCGGGGACAACGGCGATCGATTCGACATTGTTCACGGTCGTGGGATTGCCATAGACGCCCATGCCCGCCGGGAACGGCGGCTTCAGGCGCGGCTGGCCCTTCTTGCCTTCCAGCGATTCCATCAGCGCGGTTTCTTCACCGCAGATGTAGGCGCCGGCGCCATGGTGGACGATGATGTCCAGATCCCAGCCATGGATATTGTCCTTGCCGATCAGGCGGGCCTCATAGGCCTCCTCGACGGCGCGTTCCAGGTGCTGGCGTTCACGGATGAACTCGCCGCGCACATAGATGAAGGCGGTATGCGCATCCATGGCGCGCGCGGCCAACAGGCACCCTTCCACCAGGTGATGCGGGTCATGGCGCAGGATTTCGCGATCCTTGCAGGTGCCCGGCTCGGATTCGTCGGCATTGACCAAGAGGTAATGCGGACGGCCATCGTTGACCTTGGGCATGAAGGTCCATTTCAGCGCCGTCGGGAAACCGGCGCCGCCACGGCCGCGCAGGCCCGAGGCCTTGACCTCATTGGTAATCCAGTCACGGCCGGAATCGATAAATTCCTTTGTGCCGACCCAGGCGCCGCGTTCGCGCGCCCCGGCCAGGGTCCAGTCATGCTGGCCATACAGATTGGTGAAAATGCGATCTTTATCAGCGAGCATCGTTCACTCCTACCGCGGCTTCTTGCCGAAGACGCGGACATATTCAGCTTCGCCACCCTTGGCGAGTGCGGCGGCCTGCTTGACCCACTCGTCGCGCGTCACCCGGCCCTTAAAGCCCAGTGCGTCATCGAGCTTGGCGATATCGGCCTCTGTGAAGGCAGCAACCTGGCTCCACTGGGTCACACCCAGGGCCTTGAGCTTGCCTTCCAGCACCGGACCAACACCCGAGATCAGCTTCAGATCATCAGCAGCACCGGCTGGAGCCGCAAACAGCGGCGTCGCCGCAGGTGCTGCGCTCTCGGCCTTGGCCGCCGGAGCATTGGACGCAATGATGGTGCGGCTCTTCTTTTCGCCGCTGGCCTTGCCCGTGTCCTGGACAGCTGGGGACTCGGCGCCGACAGCGCCCTCGCGCATAGCGTCGTTGGGCTTGCCATTGGCCTTGGCCGAAGCATTGGTGGCCTTGCGTTCACCCTCCGCCTTGGCTTCGGAGACCTTGGCTGCGGCCGGCGTCCCCTTGAGGGCCGGCGCGGATTCCTCGCTCACGTCCTTGGGCTTGGCAGCGGTCGTAGGTGCCTGTGCAGCGGCGGGAGCCGGTGCAGGAGCCGCCGCGGGGGCAGCTGCATCAGCAGGCGGGGCCGGCGGAATGAACTTCTCGCGCTTGGCGGTCGGCTTTTCCAGCAGCGTGGTGCGGCCGCCTTCAGCCGCCGAATGCAGGCGGTCGATCTGCGGACCCGGCTTGATGGTCGCACCCTTGCCAGCGGCAAAGGCGTCCACGATCTCTTCGAAGCGCGCGGGCGTCAGGTCTTCATAGGTGTCGTGATAGATCGTCACCATGGGCGCGTTCACGCAGGCCCCGGCGCATTCCACCTCTTCCCAGCTCATCGTGCCATCGGCATTGAGATGATGCGGATCGTGATGGATCTTGTTCTTGCAGATTTCGATCAGTTCGCCCGCCCCGCGCAGCATGCAGGGCGTCGTGCCGCACACCTGGATATGGGCGTTGCGGCCAACCGGCTGCAGCTGGAACTGGGTGTAGAACGTCGCCACTTCCAGCACGCGGATATAGGCCATGCCGAGCATGTCCGCGACCGTCTCGATCGTGGCGCGGCTGACCCAGCCGTCCTGGTCCTGCGCCCGCATCAGCAGCGGAATAACAGCAGATTGCTGACGGCCGGCCGGGTAAAGCCCGATCTTCCATTCCGCCCATTTGGCGTTCTCAGCACTAAAGGCGAACTTGGCCGGCTGAACCGACTCGTCCGCTAGGCGACGCGCAACCATCAGCGATCAACCTCTCCGAACACGATATCAAGCGAGCCAAGGATGGCCGAGACGTCAGCCAGCATGTGGCCGCGACACAGGAAATCCATGGCCGACAAATGCGCAAAACCCGGAGCCCGGATCTTGCAGCGATACGGCTTGTTGCTGCCGTCACTGACCAGGTAGACGCCGAATTCGCCCTTGGGCGCTTCGACGGCGGCATAGACCTCGCCGGCCGGCACCTTGTAGCCTTCGGTGTAGAGCTTGAAGTGATGGATCAGCGCTTCCATCGACTGCTTCATCTCGCCGCGCTTGGGCGGCACCACCTTGCCATCGAGCGAGGAGACCGGCCCCTTGCCATCGGCAGCATTCAGCTTGTCCACGCACTGCTTCATGATGCGCGTCGACTGGCGCATCTCTTCCATGCGGATCAGGTAACGGTCAAAGCAGTCGCCGTTCTTGCCGATTGGAACATCGAAGTCCATTTCGGCATAGCATTCATAAGGCTGGCTCTTGCGCAGATCCCAGGCCGCGCCCGAACCGCGCACCATCACGCCCGAGAAGCCCAGGTTCCAGGCATCTTCGAGCTTGACCACGCCGATGTCGACATTGCGCTGCTTGAAGATGCGGTTCTCGGTCAGCAGCGCATCGATGTCGGCCAGCGCCTTGGGGAAGGTCTCGCAGAACACGCCGATATCGTCGATCAGCGCCTGCGGCAGGTCCTGATGCACGCCACCGGGACGGAAATAGGCGGCATGCATGCGCGCGCCCGAAGCGCGCTCATAGAACACCATCAGCTTTTCGCGCTGCTCGAAGCCCCACAGCGGCGGCGTCAGCGCGCCAACGTCCATGGCCTGCGTCGTCACGTTCATCAGGTGCGCCAACAGGCGCCCGATTTCCGAATAGAGCACGCGGATCAACTGGCCGCGCCGCGGAACTTCCAGTCCCAGCAGCTTTTCGACGGCCAGAGCGAAGGCATGCTCCTGGTTCATCGGCGCCACATAGTCGAGGCGATCGAAATAGGGCACGGCCTGCAGATAGGTCTTG
The DNA here is from genome assembly GCF_005222805.1 of Devosia sp. FKR38. Lineage (GTDB taxonomy): Bacteria > Pseudomonadota > Alphaproteobacteria > Rhizobiales > Devosiaceae > Devosia. Next base: position 1,325,070 of record NZ_STGC01000005.1, read on the forward strand.
GATTCGATCAGTTTTTCGGTGCCGCGGTGCAGCAGCCCGATATGCGGATCGACGCGCTCGACGACTTCGCCGTCCAGCTCCAGGATCAGGCGCAGCACGCCATGGGCCGAGGGGTGAACCGGGCCGAAATTGATGGTGAAGTTGCGGACGTTCGCTTCAACGGTCATTGCTTGGCCTTCTCGTCACCGGGCAGCACATAGTCAGTACCCTCCCAAGGCGACAAATAGTCAAAGGTGCGGAATTCCTGCATCAGCTGCACGGGCTCATAGACCACGCGCTTGCGCTCTTCGTCGTAGCGAACCTGCACAAAGCCGGTCACCGGGAAGTCCTTGCGCAGCGGATGGCCGTCAAAACCATAGTCGGTCAGGATGCGGCGCAGGTCCTGGTGACCAGAAAACAGCACGCCGAACAGGTCATAGGTCTCGCGCTCGAACCAGTCCGCGCCGCGATAGACGCCGGTGATGCTCGGCACAGGGCTGACATCGTCGGTCGTCACCTTGACGCGCACGCGCTGGTTCAGATGCGGGCTCATGAAGTGATAGATCACGTCAAAGCGCTCTTCGCGCTCGGGATAGTCTGCACCGCAGACGTCCACAAAGCTGATGAAGCGGCACTTCGGATCGTCGCGCAGGAACTGCGCCACAGAAACGATCGAATCGCGCGCCACGGTCAGCGTCAGTTCGCCGAACAGCACTTCACGCAGGACGACAGCGTCGCCCAGCGCGTTAGCGATGTGCTGGCCCAGGGCCTCGAGCGGATCAATCTGGACGGCGTCATCCATTTTCAGCGGTCCTATCGTTCGATGGTGCCGGTGCGGCGAATCTTCTTCTGCAGCAGCAGAATGCCGTACAGAAGCGCTTCAGCCGTCGGAGGGCAGCCAGGGACATAGACGTCCACCGGCAGCACGCGGTCGCAACCCCGCACCACCGAGTAGGAATAGTGATAGTAGCCGCCGCCATTGGCACAGCTGCCCATCGAAATCACATAGCGCGGCTCTGGCATCTGGTCGTAGACCTTGCGCAGCGCCGGAGCCATCTTGTTGGTCAGCGTACCAGCAACGATCAGCACGTCCGACTGGCGCGGAGAGGCGCGCGGAGCCGTGCCGAAGCGTTCGATATCGTACCGCGGCATCGACATCTGCATCATTTCCACGGCGCAGCAGGCCAGGCCCGTCTGCATCCACATCAGCGAGCCCGTACGCGCCCAGGTCACCAGCTGCGAGACGGTGGAGACGAGGAAACCCTTGTCCGCCAGCTCGTCGGTCACATCGGTGAAGAAGGGATCGGTCGCGCCGGCGGGCTTGTTGGTCCGCGGATCGATCAGCCCGCTCGGGCGGGGCGCAACCAGGGTATTGTTCTCGTTCAATCCCATTCCAGCGCGCCTTTCCGCCATTCGTAGATAAAGCCGACCGTCAACACGCCCAGGAAGATCATCATCGCCCAGAAGCCGAACCAGCCGACATCCCGGAACGCCACGGCCCAGGGGAACAGGAACGCCACTTCAAGGTCGAAGATGATGAACAGGATCGACACCAGGTAGAACCGGACGTCGAACTTCATGCGGGCATCATCGAAGGCATCAAAGCCCGCCTCGAAGGCCGAAACCTTCTCCGGATCGGGGTTCTTGATCGCAACGATGAAGGGGGTCACCAATAGCGCCGCGCCAATGACGGCGGCGAGGCCCAGGAAGATCACGATGGGCAAATAGTCGCTGAGCAAATCAGTCATGCGGCAGCCTGTTTTCTAGTCCGGTCGGGCGACCGGCGTCTTGCGAGTTTTGCTCGCAATTGGGGCGAGCAAACCGACGCGACAGTTGGTGTCTGGGCTTAGACCTTTGGCCAATCGGTTTCAAGGGAAAGAAAATATGACCAAAACAATCATATATGCTTCTGTGGGCAATCCCCGCCCCCACACATGCAAACCGTCGAAATCACCCCTCAAACGCGTCACCAAGCCGCGCCGACCACGAACGCGCCAACCCAATTCGACTCCCACCGGACGGGAATCTGGGCCTCACCAGCGCGACCATCGATCGGCTGATTCGACCCTGCAAGTGCGCGATCACATCCACACCACCACACCCAGAATCGCGCAACTTGTGCGTAACCGGCAAAAGCCCTGTCCATAGCCGCCCCGAAGCACCCGCTAGGCAACCCGCCCCCAGCATGCCAGCCCCAAAAGCAAAGCGGCGAACCGCAGAACGGTTCGCCGCCAGAGCTTGGGATCTGCCAGTCGGGACGGCCTCAGCCGTCACGCCGTCAAACCATATTAGAAGTGATAGAACACACCGACCGTGCCGGTCGCGCCCTCGAACAGATTGTCGCCTGCACCACCAGTGAAATCGCCCTGGGCAACGGCCTCGCCACGGATCGTGACAGCGTCGGTAACGGCAAATTCCACACCGCCACCAACCTGATACATGGTCGTGCTCACGCCCGCAGACGTGTCAACACCGATACCGCCGATTGCGTAGATCAGTGCCTGATCGGTGACCACGACGCCTGCCTTGAGATTGGCATAGAAGGCGCTGCCAGTGGTGGCATTGTTCCAATAGTAGTCGCCAGTCACTTCGAGACCGAGCAGCAGCGGATCGGCCGGAATGAAGTTCACGCCGACTGCGCCACCAACCTGGCCGAAACCAACCTGGGCAGCGCCATTGTCACCATAGGTCGACAGGCCGCCACGCACACCGACATAGAGACCTTCCCAGCTGAACCCACCGGCCTCGTAGATCGGAACCGGGGTCGAGGGAATAATGAGATCAGCGGCCTGCGCGGCACCACCAACCAGAACAACAGCGAAAACAGCAGCAACCGAACGTCCAAACATCTTCAGAGCCCTCTGCAAGGAATTTATACGTTGGCTAAAGCATGCATCAAATTAAGCGCAGCGGCAATCGCCTCAGCACGGTCAAGTTGTTTGTTTTTTGGCTATGGCTCCTGTGCAACACCAGTAAGTGCCGTTGCTACGACAGCAGTTGCCAGTCAACGCCGGCATCCGGCAAACAAAAACCTGGCGCGAGGCGGCTTGCGCTTCTGTTTCAAGACCTTAGCCACCATTGGGGCCCCTTGCTGAAGGTGCCGAGCGCACTGCTCAACACCATGGCCTGGCACAACGAACCGGTCAGGCAATGCGGCGCCCCCCCATGGGAAAGCGACGCCGACAGCATTTGAGGACGCTCACCATCCGTGCAGGAGACCGACTCAACTGCAGACGACGGATCACACCAGCAGACAACAGGCCCAAAAAACCAAAACGACGAACCGCGGGGCGGTTCGTCGCAATGGGTTTGCAAGACTCAGATGGAGCGGGCGGCTGAGCCGCCCGTCCGAGTAGCAATCTTAGAAGTGGTAGAACACGCCGACGGTTGCCTTGGCACCGTCGAAGAACTGGTCGCCAGCGGCGTTCGAGAAATCGCCGAGGCCGAGCACTTCGCCACGAACCGACACAGCGTCGGTCACAGCAACTTCAACACCGCCGCCCAGGGCGTAGATGCTGTCGGTGGTGCCGGACTTGGTGGTCAGGCCAACACCGCCAGCTGCGTAGACGAGCACGTTGTCGGTGACAACGGCGCCAACGCGAGCCAGAGCCAGGAACATGCCAGCGCCGTCACCGGCCTGGAACACGTAGTCACCCTGGACTTCCAGACCCAGCAGGATCGGATCGGCAACGATGAAGTTCACACCGGCAGCAGCACCGAGCGACAGCTTCGACACATTGGTGTCGAGGTTGGTCAGGCCATTGGCGTTGGTGAAGACGCCGCCGAGGTTCACACCGGCGTACAGGCCTTCCCAGTTGAAGCCAGCAGCTTCATAGATCGGAACCGGGGTCGAGGGAACGATGAGGTCGGCGGCCTGAGCACCACCAGCGAGCAGCGCGGCAGCAGCCACACCGAGAGAAAGCGAACGTACAAACATCTTGCACTCCCGTAATAGGTTAACCGTAGTCGAGCCCTACATGCTCCAACCCGGCGCGCGTGACAAGTGCCCGGCGACCTAAACTCGTGGGTGCGGATAACATTTGATGACCATTGGAGGGCTAGTGTTGCCCCAATGCAGCGCATTTGATCCAATTCGATACAAATGCGGCGTAACCCTGCCACAATGCGGCGACATCGTGGCACAATATGGGCACTGGCGCGTCAAATCGTCAAGGGGGCAGTTAACTGCGGGTTCATTTTTGCGAATCGAGTCCAAGCCATGCAGTGGCAACCGCTCGCTAAGCCCCTGAGCCGGAACTAGAAATGAAAGTTCGCGCCCAAGGTCAGCTGCTGGGCCGGCGCCGTGCCATCCACCGGGAAGGTCCTGAGATAGCGGCCTTCCAGCGAAACGGCATCAGTCAGCCCGACCTCGAGCCCCCCACCGAGCAGCCCAGCTCCATCCTTGGGATCGCTCAGCGCTAGCCCATAGCCGCCCGCGGCAAACACCAGCACATTGTCGGTGACAACCAGACCCGCCCGCCCCAGTATCTGGCCATCGACACTGCTGCCGATGCCGCCGTCCAGCCCCTGCACCGCCACCTCGGCGCCCATGAGATAGAAGTCGAACTGCGCATTGACGCCAGCCTGCACACCCAGGCCCGCGCCGACAGTGCCGTTGACCGGCTCGCTCGCGCCCGTGCCGTAGATACCGGCATAAAAGCCGCTCCAGTCAAAGCGCGACGGCGCGGCGACGGGGACTTTGGCTTGGGCATCGCTGGACAGGCCAATGGTCTCGGCCGCCATCAGGGGTGGTGTGGCCAGACAAACTAGGCCCAGGGTGGCGGCAAATTGCTGGCATTGACGCATCCGGGCCTCCTTGTCTGATTTCTTCCGGCCATCGCCGGTCCGCAAACGCCGTTCGGGCGTTATGATCATCCTGCCCCAGACTGCTGGCGAAAACCTGCCGGACACTGGGCTATTTTGCGGCAATTGCGACTCGACCAATGCAAACGGGCCCCGCAGGGCCCGTCGTCATCTTGTCAGCGTTCGGTCTAGAGCGTGCCTACCAGCACCGGCTCATCCCGATAGACATCGGGGAATATCTGCTTGAGCGCGGCGATCTTGGGCAAGTCATGGACAACGATATAGGGCCAAGTCGGATTCAGGGTCAGGAAGTCCTGATGATATTGCTCGGCCGGATAGAAGCCCTTGAACTCCTCGATGGTGGTGACGATCGGTCCTTCAAACAGGCCCGTCGCATTGAGCTCGTCGATGTAGGCCTTGGCCGTCGCAGCCTGGGCTTCGGACTGCGGGAAGATCGTCGAGCGATACTGCGTTCCGTGGTCGGGGCCCTGATAGTTGAGCTGGGTCGGGTTATGCGCCACAGAGAAATAGATGTGCAGCAGTTCACCATAGCTCACCACGCTGGGATCATACGTGACCTCGACGCTTTCGGCATGGCCGGTGGTGCCGCTGCCGGTGGTCTCATACTGCGCCGTCTCGGCGCTGCCGCCCGAATAGCCGGACACGGCGCGGGTGACGCCCTTGACGTGCTGGAAGACGCCCTGCACGCCCCAGAAGCAGCCGCCGGCAAACACCGCCGTGGCACTGCTGCCGGTTTCGGCAAGGTCTTGGCTGGGCGCCGGAATGACGACAGGCGCTTCCTGCGCCGTTGCCCCGACCTGCATCAGCCCGACCGCCAGGGCCGGCAGGACAAGAAGAGACGCCAGGGTCCGGCGCCAGCCGCGGCGGCCGACAGTTGATGGTCTATCCAGAGTGATCATTGCAAACCTCGTTTGAAGAGCTGTGCCGGTCATTTCGTCTTATACGCGCCTTTGGTTACCTCAGATCAGCACCATCACGCCGATATGAACGGCGGCCTCATCCCCGCGGCCGCAGCAGTGTCTCGACCAGCGGCAGCAACCGGGCCACGATCACCGCCACGCCCTGTCCATTGGGATGCAGCCCGTCGGCTTGGTTGAGCGCCGGGTCAAGCGCCACGCCGTCGAGGAAAAAGGGATCGAGCACAGCCCCATGCGCTGCGGCCAGATCGGGATATATGGAGTCAAACGCCGCAACATAGTCGTCACCCAGCCCGCGATTGGCCTTCATACCCAGCAGCAGCACCGGCAATTTGAGCGCCGCTATGCCGTTCAGCATGGCATCGAGATTGCGCCGCGTCTCCTCCGGCGGCAGGCCCTGCAGCATGTCATTGGCGCCCAGCCCCAGGATCACTGCGTCCGCCGGCGTGCCCAGCGTCCAGTCTAGCCGCGCCAGCCCGTCGGCCGTGGTGTCGCCCGAGACGCTTGCATTGACCAGCACCGCATCCAACCCCGCTTTGTCCATGGCCGCCTGCATCTGGCCCATGAAGGCGTCCTGCTCGCTCAGCCCGAGGCCAGCGAGCAGGGAATCGCCATAGAGCAGCACGGTCCGCGGCGCGGCACTGGCTGGCGTAGCCAATGCCAGAATTGTGGTCAGCACCGCCATTGCAGCGCGCAGCGCCCGGCCCCATCTTGTCATCATGCCTGCCCTGCTGCCCATTGCTGTTTCCCGTCCAGACCCCGGCCCCATCCATGACCAATGCCATCGCCCACACCAGGGACATGAACCTGCACCTTAAGGCCGGGGGCAGCAGCCTTCATATCCTCAAATCCATCACGTTTGCGATAAACCCGGGCGAGGTGGTCTCCATCGTTGGTCCTTCGGGCAGCGGCAAGACCAGCCTGCTGATGGTCATGGGCGGGCTCGAACAGGCCAGCGCCGGCGACGTCTCAGTCGGCGGCACCAGGCTCGCCGGCCTCAACGAGGACCAGCTCGCCGATATGCGCCGCAGCAATATCGGCATTCTGTTCCAGAACTTTCACCTCATTCCCTCCATGACCGCGCTGGAAAATGTCGCTTTGGCGCTGGAGATTGCCTTCGACGACCTGCCGCTGACCGAAATCCGCGCCCGTGCTCGTGCCGCCCTGGCCGAAGTGGGCCTGGCCGCCCGCGAGAGCCATCTGCCCAGCGCCCTCTCCGGCGGCGAGCAGCAGCGCGTCGGCCTTGCCCGCGCCATCGTCACCCGCCCTCGCCTGCTGCTGGCCGATGAGCCCACCGGCAATCTCGACCAGGAGACAGCGGCGTCTGCCATCGAGCTGCTGTTTGACTTGGCCCGGCGCAACACCATGGCCGTGATGCTGATTACCCATGATGCGGCCCTGGCGCGGCGCGCCGACCGACAGATGCGCATGGACCACGGCGAATTGACCGAGCTTGTGGGCGCACTGGCATGAACCGGCTCGTCAGCTGGCTGCGCGTCGCCCTGATCGATCTGCGCGGCGGCGCGGGGCGCTTCGGCATTCTCATTGCCTGTCTGGCGCTGGGCGTGGCCGCTATCGGTACGGTGAGCGCCGTTCGAAGCAGCGTTGAAACCGCCATTGCCCGCGATTCCCGCGTCATCCTGGGCGGCGACATGGAGCTGCGCGCCTTCCGCAGCGACCTTGACCCTGCCGTCGTCTCGGCCCTCGACGGCCTCGGCCAGGTCAGCCGCGAGGTCGAGATCAGCGGCCAGGCCAGCGCCAATGGCCAATCGGCTTTCCTCACCCTGCGCGCCGTGACCGACGCCTATCCCTTGGTCGGCAGCGTGAGCCTTGCGCCGGGCGCCGAAGCTGGCACGCCGGGCGATCTGCTGGCCCAGCGCGGCGGCGCCTTTGGCCTGCTGCTGGCGCAACAGGCGGCACTGCGCCTGGGCGTCAGTGTCGGCGATACCGTGCGCATCGGCACGCTCGACCTCACCCTGCGTGGCATCATCACCGAGCTGCCCGACCAGGCCACAGCCGGCTTCCAGATCGGGGCGCCCGCACTGATCTCAAGCCAGGCGCTGGCACCTGCAGGGCTCCGCGAAGAGGGCGTACTCAGCCAGTTCCGCTACAAGCTGCTGCTCAAGAACGGCGATGTCGAAGCGGCGCGAAGCCAGCTGGACAAGCAGTTCCCCGATCATGACTGGCAGATTCGCTCACCCAGCCAGGCCACCGCCACCATTGCCCGCTTCATCGCCATCTTCGGCAATTTCATGCTGCTGGTCGCCCTCTCCTCAATGATCGTGGGCGGGCTGGGCGCCGCCAATGCCGTCACCGCCTATGTCGGCGAGCGCCAGGGCGCTATTGCCACGCTGCGCGCCCTGGGCGCCAAAGGCCCGCGCATCCTGGTGCACTTCCTTGCCCAGATCACGCTTCTCTCTCTACTCGCCATTGCCATCGGCATGGCCATTGTGGTTGTCGCGACGCTCGCCCTATTGCCGCTGCTGTCCGATCTCATCGGTCTGGAGTTGCCGGCCGTGCTTGATCTGCGGGCCATGCTGGTAGCCGGCGCCATTGGTCTGGTGACCGCTCTGCTCTTCTCCTGGGTGCCGCTCATCCAGGCCCGGGCCGTGCGCCCGGCATTGCTGTTCCGCGCCGGCGCCTCGGGTGCGCCACTGGCCCTGCCCTGGCGCGCCCTGCTGGCCCCGGCCCTTTTCGCACCGCTCCTCGCCGGCTTTGCCCTGGTGCTGGCGCTGACACTCCAGATTGCCAATGACTGGAGGCTGGTTGGCGTCTATTTCGCCGCCACGCTCATCGCCTTCGGCCTGCTGCGCCTTGCCGCCGCGGCGCTCAAGCTGCTGCTGCGTCGCCTGCCCGCGCCGCGCAATCGCCTGCTGCGCCAAGCCATGGCTGCGATCCTCCGGCCCGGCGCGCCCACCACCACGGTGCTGGTCTCGATGGGTATGGGTCTCTCATTGCTGCTGCTAATCGTCACCACCCAGGCCAATATCAACAGCCAGATATCAGGCGAAGTTACCGCCGAGGCCCCGGCCTTTGTGCTGTTCGACATGGACCGCGCCACCACGGACGCCCTGACACAATTTGCGGCCACCACGCCGGCCATCGATGCGCACAAGGCCTTCCCCATGCTGCGCGGCACCGTCACCCAGCTCAAGGACGCCCCGGCGCCCAATGCCGACGACGTCCCCGCTGACCTGGCCGAGATCTTCCGGGGCGATACGTCGCTCACCTGGTCGGCGGCCCTCCCCGAGAACACCACGCTAGCCGAGGGCGCCTGGTGGCCCGACAATTATGACGGCCCGCCGCTGGTCTCGCTCACCACCGAACTGCGGGATGGGCTCAAGCTGGCACTGGGCGACACCATTACCCTCTCCATCGCCGGGCGGCCGATGAGTTTTACCATCGCCAGTTTCCGCGCCCTGGATCGCCGCAGCGCCGACTTCAGCTTCAATATCGTCGCTTCGCCCGGGCTGATCGAAAAGGCGCCACAGTCGTTCTTCGCCACGGTCATGGCCAAGCCCACCGATGCCCCGGCGCTGGAAGCAGCGCTGATCGCCCAGTTCCCGCAGGTGCGATTCGTGCCCGTCGGCGATGCGCTGGCCCGGGTGCAGTCGATCTTTGATGGCCTGGTCAATGCCATCGCCCTGGTTAGCGGCACGGCGGTGATCTCCGGCATTCTGGTGCTGGCCGGCGCGCTCAGCGTCGGTCGGCATCAGCGCGAAGCCGATGCTGTGGTGATGAAGGTGCTGGGGGCCCGGCGCGCCCATGTCATTGCCGCCTTCATGCTCGAATATGCCCTGCTCGGCGCCATCGCCGCGCTGATCGCCGGCGCCATTGCGCTCAGCGGCGCCTGGGCGGCGGCCAATTTCCTGCTCGACATCGATTTTGCCGTGCAGCCCGGGCAATTGGCGCTGCTGACCATCATGGTCATCGCCGTCACCACGCTCACCGGCGCCGCCACCACTTGGTCGGCCATGTCCACCCGGCCAGCCGACCGCCTGCGCGAGGACGGGTAACGCCTTGATTACACGAAGCCAGAACGCCAGACGGCGGCATTTCGCGCCTTGGCCTGTGCCGGGGCTTCCCCTAGCATGCGACCATCCCCTCTAGCGTGAGTATGCCCCGTGAGTGACACTGCCCGCCGGCCCATGGCCAAGACCAGCCTGAAATGGTCCATGATCGAGGAAAAGCTCTCGATCGGCGACACCTTCCGGCTGATTGCCGACCTCGGCTTTGATGGCGTGGAGCTTGATGCACCCAACGACCTGCCGCTGCACGGGGTGCTGGCCGGCCGCGATGCCACAGGCGTCGCCATTCCCGGCGTCATCAACTCCGCCCATTGGAAGACCCCGCTGACCGACCCTGACCCGGCCGTGCGCGAGGCCTGCGTCGTCGCCAGCATCGAGGCGATGAAGCTGGCCAAGGCCTATGGCGCCCAGACCATGCTGCTGGTGCCCGGCGTGGTCAACGCCACCACCAGCTATGCCACCGCCTATGATCGCGCCGTGGAGGGCATCGACCGGCTGCTGCCGCACGCCGAGGAGATCGGCATCGCCATCGCATTGGAAAATGTCTGGAACAACTTCCTGCTCAGCCCGCTCGAAGCGGCCCATCTGATCGATGGTTTCGACAGCCCCAGCTTGGGCTGGTATTTCGACGTCGGCAATGTGCTGCGCTATGGCCGCCCTGCTGATTGGATCGAGGCGCTGGGCAACCGGATCCTGCGCATCGACATCAAGGAATATAGCCTTAGCCGCATGAATGCGGAGGGCCCCTGGAAGGGCTTTGACGTGGCGCTCGGCGAGGGCGACATCGACTGGGCCGACGTCAATGCCGCCCTGGCCTCTGTAGGTTATTCCGGCTGGGTCTCGGTCGAGATGCCGGGCGGCGACCGCCAGCATCTCGCCGATCTCAAGCAGCGGCTGGACCGCATCGTCAGCCTCTGATCTCGGCCAAGAGGCGCCGGATCGTATCAAGACCGGTTTCGCAGCCGAACAGCGTGGGCTCGTTGCCCTCATATTCCAGCGACAGGAAGCCATCGTAGCCCGAGGCCACGATGGCCTGCATCAGCCCGCGCGCATTGAGATCGCCATAGCCAAACACCGACCCGCGGATGAACTGCCCGCCATGCGTCTTGAGCCAGCCAAGGCCCGGCTCGGTCTGGCGCACATAAAAATCCTTCACATGCACGAAGCTGGCCTGTGGCAGCGTGCGGCGGGTGGCGACGTCGGGATTGTCGTCCACGCACAGAAAATTGCCGACATCGACCGTCAGCTTGAAGTTATCGCGGCCCACCGCATGATGCAGCCGCAACAGCCGCTCGGCCGAATTCATGAAGAAGCCGTGGTCCTCAACGCTCGTCACCACGCCATAGCCCTGGGCGAAATCGGCAATCTCGGTGCAGGCCTCGACAATGCCGGCAAATTCCCGCTCGAACTCGGCCACATCAGTCAGCCGATAGGCCCATGGCACCACATCGTGACGCAGGAACCCGGCACCCAGGCGGCTGCACAGTTCGACATGGCGCTTGACCGCCGCGATCTGTGCCGCGCGCTCGGCGGCTGACCCGAGGAAGCTGGCGCCCATGCACAGGCCCGAGATCGGCACGCCCGTGCGCTCCACCGCCGCCTCGATGCGCGAGATCACCGCCGCGTCCTCAGTCAGGTCATAGCCGGCCTCGGTACCGGCAGCTGCAAAGCTGAAGGTCGCAATCTCGAGATGCTCTGCCTGATGGGTCACCAGCCAGTCGAACAGGCTCTCAACGGTCATGCTGCCATTGGCCAGCAGGGGGCGGAAACTATAGGAGGACAGGCCGATCTGCATGGGTTGGTCTCCGCGGGAACAGCGATGGGGCGTTGTAGCGGCGATCATGCCACAAATACCAATCTAGGCCACTGCTTTCCTGAGATTTTCCAGCAACCACCTGCAGAACAGTAACTTCGCGCCAAAGCCCATTGCCGGGCGCTCGGACCATTGATACCAATTAGATGCCACCTATCGAACCAGCGGATGCGCCATGGCCCCCCTATCCAAAGACGTCGTCATCATCGGCAGCGGCCCTGCCGGCAGTGCCTATGCCCGGCTGATCCGCCGCGACTGGCCCGAGGCGCGCATCCTGATGGTCGAGGCCGGCCCGCAGATCCTGCCGCAGACCGGCGCACATCTGGACAATATCGCCGATCTCGAAGAGCGCGGCGCGCTTGAGGTGCTGGCCCAGGGCGGCGACCGCAGCCCGCGTACGCCGATCAACAAGGAAGAATGGGAAGCGCGCCGCGCCGGCGGCTTTGACGCCTCCCAGTTGCGCCGCTCAGGCCTGTTCATCGCCAATGACGCCGACCCCGCAGAGAACCTTTTCGCCGGCTTCTCGGCGGCCAATGTGGGCGGCATGGGCACCAAATGGTCCACCGGCACCCCGACCCCGTCGCGCGCCGAGCGCGTGCCCTTCATTGCCGCAGACGCGATGGAGGCCGCTATCGCCACTGCCGAAACCCTACTCGGCACCAACAAGGATCCGCGTGCGGGCGATCCCACCGCCATTGCGATGCGCGAGCGCCTGGGCGCCGTCTTCAACGCCGGTCGCACGCCCGACCGCTTCGTGCAGCCCATGCCGCTGGCCGCCACGCCCACGCCCGAAGGCCTGCGCTATCACGGCACCGACGTGGTGCTGGGCCCGATGGTCAACGAACCAGCCGAAAGCTTCACCATCCTGGCCGAAACCGCCTGCCGCCGCATCGTTCACGAGGGCGGCACGGTCACTGGGGTCGAGCTGGGCAAGCCGGGGTCAGACGAGACCTGGTTCGTCGCCGCTGGCACGGTGATCGTGGCCTGCGATTCGCTGCATTCTCCGCAGCTGCTCCATGCCTCCGGCATCCGCCCGGCGGCCCTGGGTCGCTATCTCAACGACCACTACATCATCTCCCAGATCTGCGAGCTGCAGACCGATGTGCCCATGCGAGCCATGAGCTGGATTCCGGCCGCCGATGACTTCCCGTTCTCGGTGACCATCGCCCCGGCGAGCCTGAACACCATGCCGCTGTCCCCCGATTTCACCGGCCAGCCGGTGGGCATGGGCTTCTTCGTCCCCGGCGATATCAGCCCGGATAATCGCGTGGTGTTTGACGACAACCGGCTCGACTGGATGGGCCTGCCGGCCATTTCCATCCAATGGCGCCAGTCCGACGGCGACAAGGCCCGGCTCGAGACTGCCAAGGCCAAGGCGCGCGGCATTGCCGAGATCATCGGCCGCCCTGCCCCCGGCTTTGCCACCATCGTGCTCCCGGTGGGCAGCTCGCTGCACTACCAGGGCAGTATCCGCATGGGCGAGACCGATGACGGCACCAGCGTCTGCGACCGCAACAGCCGCGTCTGGGGCTTTGACAATCTCTATGTCGCCGGTAACGGCGTCATTCCCACCGTCACTGCCACCAATCCCACGCTCTATTCGCTGGCGCTGGCCAGCTTTGGCGCCGCACAGATCGCCCAGGCGCGCCGCACCCTCTGACCCCCAGGAGCAAGACAATGACGCATTCCCCGCTCAAGGTTCTGGTGGTCGGCCTCGGCCAGATGGGCAAGAGCCACGCCATGGCCTATCACACCCATCCCGGCTTCGAGGTCGTTGGTCTGGTCAACCGCTCGACGCCCGCCCTGCCCGAGGCGCTCGCCGCCTATCCTCTGCGCAGCGATTTCAGCGCCGCCCTGGCCGAGTTCAAGCCTGACCTCGTCTCGATCGCCACCCACACCAATACCCATGCCGACTATGCCGTGGCCGCCATCGAGGCCGGCGCCCACGTCTTTGTCGAAAAGCCGCTGGCGGCCACGGTCGAAGACGCCCGCCGCGTCGTCGCCGCAGCCGAAGCGCATCAGCGCAAGCTGGTGGTGGGCTATATCCTGCGCCACCACCCATCCTGGCTCAAGCTGATTGAAGAGGCGCGCGCCCTGGGCGGCCCCTATGTGTTCCGCATGAACCTCAACCAACAGTCGAGCGGCGCCGCCTGGGACATCCACCGCGCCATCATGCAGACCACCTCGCCCATCGTCGACTGCGGCGTGCATTATGTCGACGTCATGTGCCAGATCACCGATGCCAAGCCGATCGAAGTGCGCGGCATGGGCGTGCAACTCGCGCAGGGCCTGCCCCAGGGCATGTACAACTACGGCCATTTCCAGGTGCTGTTCGATGATGGCGGCGTCGGCTGGTATGAGGCCGGCTGGGGCCCGATGATGTCGGAGACCGCCTTTTTCGTGAAGGACGTGATCTCGCCCAATGGCGCGGTGTCCATCGTCATGCAGGAAGGCGCGGCCTCGGCCGATATCAACGCCCATACGCAGACCTCGCGCATCCGCGTGCACCACGCCGCGCTTGACGCCAGCAACCAGCCGGCCCGCGCCGACGACTGGCTCGACATGCAGGGCGAGCCGGACCACCAGGGCCTGTGCGACCGCGAGCAGGATTTCGTCTATCGCGCCATTACCGAGGACATGGACCTGACCCGCCACATGAGCGACGCCGTCACCTCGCTGCACATCTGCCTGGCCGCCGACGAAAGCGTGCGCAGCGGCCGGCCGGTAACCCTCTAGCTTGCGCTCAGCGGCGCGGCAGGGTCACCGTAAAGCTGGCGCCGCGCCCCGGCGCATTGTCCGCCTGCACTCGCCCGCCATGGGCGTGGACGATGGCGCGGACCACCGACAGGCCCAGGCCGCTGCCGCCTTTGTCCCGCGCCCGCGAATCCTCGTCACGCCAGAACGGCTCGAAGGCCGACTGCATGGCTGCCGGCGAGAGCCCGGGACCGCTGTCAATGCAGCGCAGAATGGCAGTGTCGTGCTCCACCCTGGTGCTGATGTGCAGCGGCACGCCCGGCGCATAGCGCATGGCATTGTCGAGCAGCGCCAGTAGCACCTGGCGCAACCGGTCGGGATCGGCGCGCACCGGCGCCGGTCGCAGGTCGAGGTTTACCGATATGGCCTTGGCCTGCAGTGCCTCGGCTGACAGCTGCGTGGCCTCGCGGGCAATATCGGCCAGATCAATGTCGGTCACACTCAGCTGCATCATACCGGCATTGAACAGGCCCAGGGTCCGCAGGTCGTCCACGATCCGCGTCATGCCGTCGACCTGCGCGATCAGCAGTGCCACCAGACCGTCGTCCAGGGTGAACACCCCGTCGGCGACGCCCTGCAGCCGCCCCTTGAGAATGGTCAGGGGCGTGCGCAGCTCATGGGCGGCAGCAGAGTTCGAATAGCGCAACTCTGCTTCTGCCCGTTCGAGCCGCTCAGCCATCTGGTTGAAATCCTCCACTAGCCGCGCCGACTCGCCGAAGCCATGCAGGCGCGGATTGGCGCGAGCGCTGAGATCGCCAGCGGCCACAGCGCGGATGGCTCGGGCCACTTCGAGCAGCGGCACCACAATGCGCTTGGACAGCCAGGTGCCGCCCCAGGCCGCCAACGGCACGGCAAACACCAGCGTCACTGCCAGATAGCCCCAGTCGATCCACGACCAGAGATTGTCGGTTTCCAGCAGAGAGGGAAAAAATCGCTGGACGACTTCCAGATAGGCCGGAAAAGCAAAATTGACGACCAGCGTCACCACGGCCGCCAGGCCGGTGGCGATCAGAACGATCTGCAGCGCCGTGCTGACCCGCCTAGCCATGCGGTTCATCCAGCCTGTAGCCGACGCCGCGGACCCCGGTGATCAGGTTGGGCAGGCCGGCGGCGCCCAGCTTGCGGCGCAGATTGCTCATATGGCTGTCCACCGTGCGGTCCATGGCCTCGCCCTCTGGCAGACAGGCATCGATCAGCTCGCTGCGCTCAAACACCCGGTTGGGCGAGCGCACCATATGCTCGAGCAGCCGGTATTCGGTACGCGTCAATGCCAGCATGTCGTCGCCGACGCGCACCGTCATGGCATCGGTATCAATGCTCATCGCACCCAAGCGGCGGACGGTGCTGGCGCGGCCGCCCTGGGTGCGCCGCAGGATGGCCCGCGCTCGCGCGACTACCTCAAGCGGGCTGAACGGCTTGACCACATAGTCATCCGCCCCCAGCCGCAGCGCCTGCAGCTTGTCGAGATCTTCGGCCAGCGCGGTGACCATGATCACCGGCGTGTCATCCACGCGGCGCAGGGCGGCAAGGGTCTCGTAGCCATCCATCTTGGGCATTTTGACATCGAGCACCACCAGATCGGGCTTGAGCCGATGATGGTGCGCCAGTCCTGTCAGCGGATCGGTCGCAGCGATGGTGCGAAAGCCGTCGCGCTCGAAATAGGCCTGCAGGATCCGGACGATCTCGATATCGTCTTCGATGATGAGGATGAGCTGGTTGGTCATGGTCATTGCCACCTATCAGAAGAATGCTTCAGGCGCATGGGGTGCTGCATCAGGCTCATCCAAGCCCGGCAAGGCTATGATAGCGACCGCCAGCGGCGACGAGCTGGTCATGGCGCCCTGTTTCCACAATACGCCCATGCTCCAGCACGACGATCTGATCGGCCTGCCGCACTGTGGACAGGCGATGGGCAATCGAGACCACTGTTCGGTTGTGACCCGCCGCAAGAGCCGAGGATAGTGCCTTTTCGGTCTCTGGATCCAGCGCACTGGTCGCCTCGTCCAGCAGCAGGATACGCGACCCGCGCAGGATCGTCCGCGCCAGCGAAAGCCTTTGCCGCTCGCCGCCGGAGAACTGGTAGCCGCGCTCGCCCACCTCGGTGGCCAGCCCCCTCGGCAATGCAGCAACCTTGGCGCTCAGTTGGGCCATGTCCAGGGCGTAGTCGATATCGGCCCCCGTCGCATCCGGTTTGGCAAAGCGAAGATTGTCTTCAATGCTGGCGTTCAGCAGGAACGGATCCTGCGTCACCACGCCGAGAATATGCGAAAGGGTTTCGAAGCTGAAAGCGCGCAGATCGAAGCCATCGATTGTGACGCGCCCGCTGTCGGGGTCGTAGAGGCGCGCCAGCAGATAACCCAGCGTGCTCTTGCCGGACCCCGTGCTGCCGACAATGGCGGTATGGCTGCCGGCCGGGATGGTCAGGCTGACATGATCCAACGTCGGCCCGTCGGACGCTTGGTAGAAGAATGATACATCCTCAAACGCGATGTCGCCGCGAATGGCGTCGACGTCGACCGCGACCGGGCTGGCCGGCTCGGTGAGCGTCGGCTTGGTGTCGAGATAACCGAAGACCCGCGTCAGCAGTGCTCGCGCCTTGCGCAGTTCGATCCGGGCCTCGAACAACTCCAGCATCGGCCAGAGCAATTGCTCCTGTAGCGCGATCAGCGCCACCAGTGTCCCAATGGACACGCCCAGACCCTGCGCCAGCATGATACCGCCGATCAGAAAGGTCAGCGCTGGCAGAATATCGAGCGCAAACATGATGATGGCGATCTCCCACTGACCTGCGGTATGCGAGCGCAGCTCAAGCCGCGCCACCTCGGACGAGGTCTGGCGAAAGATCTGCGCCAGATGGCGGGCCCGGCCCATGGTGCGGGCCAGGATAAAGCCGCCGGCCGACAGCGATTCCGTGACCGTCGCCGACATATCGGCGATCCGGTCCTGCTGGGCGAAAGTGATGCGTTCACGCAGGCCCGCCACCCGGTTGTTGAGCCAGAGCAGCAGCGGCATGAATGCCAGCGAGGCCAGCGCCAGCCGCCAGTCGAGCAGGACCATTGCCACCACAGTGGTGAGCACCACGCTGATATTGCGGGCAGCGTCCGACGCCGTATTGGTGAACAGTGATTGAAGCCCGGCAATATCGCTCGACATGCGGGACTGCACTTCCCCCGTGCGGGCCGCAGAGAAGAAGGCGAGCGAAAGCGACTGCAGGTGCTCATAGAGCCGCACACGCAGGTCGTGCATGATCTGCTGGCCGATCCGCGTTGACACATAGGCCTGCAGCACGCTGGCAATAGCTGCCAGCACCGCCACAGCCAGCAGGCCGCCACAGAGCCACACCAGCAGTGTCACGTCCTTGGCCGGCAAGGCACTGTCGATAATGCCGCGCACCATGAAGGGCGTCGTCGCGCCAGCGATCCCGGCGATCATGATCAATCCGAGGATAGTCAGCAGCGATTTGCCGTGCGGCGCAAACAGGGCGAGAACCCGCCGCCAGGGCGTACGCTGCCCGGCCGCTGCCGCGTAGTCGTCGAAGTCGTCATCCCGGTCAGACATGGCCCGCACCCCGCTTGGGTTCCTCGACCTCAATCGGCGCGGACGCCTTGGCCTTGCGGCCAAAAATCGACATCACCACAAAGTAGAACACCGGCACGAACAGCAGGGCGAAGACGGTTGCCGCGATGACGCCACCCAGCACGCCCGTGCCCAGCGCCTTCTGCGTCTCGGCGCTGGCGCCATGGGCATGCACCAGCGGCAGGACGCCCAGCGCAAAGGCCAGTGAGGTCATCACGATGGGGCGGATGCGCAGCCGTCCGGCCTCGATGATGGCGTCGCGCAGAGCCCAGCCTTCGGCGAGCTTGGCCTTGGCGAACTCGACGATCAGGATGGCATTCTTGGCCGACAGGCCAATCACGGTGATCAGCCCCACCTTGAAGAACACGTCATTGGACTGGCCACCGATCTGCACGGCTGCCACGGCCCCGATAATACCCAGCGGCACCATCATCATCACCGCAAGTGGCACAGTCCAGCTCTCGTAGAGCGCCGCCAGGACCAGGAACACCACCAGCATGGAGATAGCGATCAGCATGGGCATCTGCGTGCCCGACTGGCGCTCCTGCAACGACTCGCCGGTCCATTCGATGCCGAAGCCTTCCGGCAGGGCCTGCACCAGGCGCTCGACCTCGGCCATGGCACTGCCGTTGGACACACCCTGTGCGCCCTCGCCCTGCAACGACGTCGCCAGATAGCCGTTGTGACGGGAAATCTGCCGCGGCGCGCTGCTCCACTTGGCCGTCACCACCTCGCCCAAGGCGACCATGCCGCCCTTGTCGTTGCGTACGAACAACTTGAGTACATCGTCCACATTCATGCGGTAGCGCGCATCGGCCTGCACGATCACCTGCTGCAGCTTTGCCCCGCCGGAGAAGTCCCCGACATAGCTTGAGGTGATGGCCGTGCCCAGCGTCTCGCTGATCGACTGGACGGACACGCCCAGTGCCAGCGCTTTGTTGCGGTCGATCTCGAGCTCGACATTGGGGCCATTGGGCAGGCTGTTCTGGTAGAGGCTGGCCAGGATGGTGCTCTTGCCCGCCGCCGCCAGCAGCTGTGCCTGGGCGGCCAACAGCGCGTCATTGCCCTTCCCGCCCCGATCCTGCAGCACGAAGCTAAAGCCCGAGCCGCCGCCGAGCTCCTCGATGGGCGCCGGCAGGGACACCATCACTGAGCCCTCGGGGATGTCCGCCATCGCTGTGGTCATGGCTGCAGCTTCTTCGCTCGCGGGCAGATGCGCGCGGTCCTTCCAGTCCTTGAGCGTCACAAAGGCCATGGCCGCGTTCGAGCCGGTGCCCATGAAGCTGAAGCCATTGATCAGCAAATTGTCCTGCGTCGCCTCGCGCTTGAGCACTTCGGTGTTGAACAGATCTGTAACCTTGGCAGTACGGGTACCAGTGGCGTCGGCCGGCAGGGTGATCGACACGGTGTAATTGCCCTGGTCCTCATCGGGCATGAAGCTCGTGGGGATCAGCGGGAACCAATAGATCAGTGCGCCCACCAGCACGACGTACAGCGCCATCATCCGCCCGCCGCGCCGCAACAGCCCGGAGATGGTCTTGCCATAGCCGCTGGTCACCTTGTCGACGCCGCGGTCGAACAGGGCAAACGGCGCCCATTTCTTTCTGTGGTGATCAACCGGCTTGAGCAGGCTTGCACACAGCGCAGGCGTCAGCGTCAGCGCCAGGAAGGCCGAGAACAGGATCGACACCGACATCGACAGCGTGAACTGCCGATAGATGGCGCCGACCGAGCCGCTGGCCAGGCCCATGGGGATGAACACGGCCACCAGCACCGCTGTGATGCCGATCACCGCGCCGGTGATCTCCTTCATCGCCTTGCGGGTCGCCTCCTTGGGCGGCAGCCCCTCTGTGGCCATGATGCGTTCGACATTCTCCACCACCACGATGGCGTCGTCGACGATGATGCCGATGGCCAGCACCATGCCAAACATGGTCAGCACATTGATCGAATATCCCGCCAGCAGCATCACGGCAAAGGTGCCCAGCAAAGCCACCGGCGCCACGATGGCCGGGATGATGGTGTAGCGCCAGTTTTGCAGGAACAGGAACATCACCGCGAACACCAGGAGCATGGCTTCGATCAGGGTCTGAATCACCTTCTCGATCGACACCTTGATGAAGGGCGAGTTGTCGAACGGCAGGGCATAGCTCATGCCCTCGGGCATGGCGAGCTTGAGCTCGGCCAGCCGCGCCTTGACGGCATCGGCAGTGGCCACGGCATTGGCGCCCGGCGACAGCTGGATCGCCGCCCCGGTCGCCTGATTGCCGTTCTGCAGCATGTCAAACGACGTGGTCTGCGCCCCGATCTCCACCCGCGCCACATCGCTCAGCAGCACGCTGGCGCCGTTGCGCTGGCCCTTGATGACGATCTTGCCGAACTCCTCGGGCGTGGTCAGGTCATTGCGCACGGAGAGTGGCACCGTGATGGTCTGCCCGGGCACCGTCGGTCCTGCGCCCAACTGGCCAGGAGCGATCTGCAGATTCTGCCCCTGGATGGCAGCCGTCACATCGGCAATGCTCAGGCTCAGCGTCTCCAGCTTGAGCGGATCGACCCAGATGCGCATGGCCTTTTCGGTGCCGAAGGACTGCAGCCGCCCGACACCTTTGATGCGCTTGAGCTCGGGCACGATGTATTTGGCCAGATAGTCCTCGAGGTCGAGCGAGGAGAAGCGTTTGCCCTCCGAGGTCAGCGTGACGATCGCCAGAAAGCCCGAGGTCGCCGACTCTACGGTCAGCCCGCCCTGGCGCACCAGCGGCGGCAGGCGCGGTTCGACGCCCTTGAGCAGGTTCTGCACCTCCACCATGGCCAGTTCGGGATTGGTCCCGGGCGCAAAGGTGAGGCTGACGCTGCCACTGCCGGTGTTGTCGGCCGACGAGCTGAAGAACAGCAGGTTTTTGACGCCGGTCAGCTCGCGCTCGATCGGAATGACCACGGCCTCATTGACCGTCTGCGCCGTCGCGCCCGGATAGCTCGCCGAGACGCTGACGCTGGGCGGCGCGATCGAGGGGAAGCGGGCCACCGGCAGCTGTGGAATGGCGATGATGCCGAACAGCACGATGAAGGCGGCCACCACCCACGCGAAGACGGGACGATCAATGAAGAACTGAGGCATTTTCGATCCCTGGATCAGGAGTTGGTGGCCGGAACGGCCGTTTCGGCGCCCGGCTGGGCTTCCGTTGCCACGCCCGCCGTGGGCGCGCCGAACGTCACGGTGCGCACTGGTCCGGCCGCCGAGAGCTTTTCCTGGCCTTCGACAACCACGGTCTCGCCGGCCTTGAGCCCGTCAAGGACGATGTAGCTGCCCTCAACCAGCTCGCCGAGCTGCACAGTCCTGGGCGTGGCAATGCCGTCGCCGCCCACCACATAAACGCTCGGCGCGCCCAGGCTGTCGCGCACCACCGCCTGCTGCGGCACGCTGATGGCATCCGGATAGGTACCGCGCGGCACCTGCGCCCGCACATACATGCCCGGCAACAGTCGGCGCTCCGCATTGTCGGCCTGGGCGCGCATGCGCACATTGCCCGTGCCCTCATCAACGCTGATGTCGGAGAACAGCGCCTGTGCCGCGATGACATTGCCGTCGCCCTCGCCGACCAGGATGCGGATCGGAATGCTCCCCGCTGCCTGCAGGCCTCCATTGCGGGCCTGGGCCCGCAGGTGCTCCAGCCGCGAGGCGGGCTGGCGGATGTCGATATAGACGGTCGATATCTGCTGGATGGTGGCCAGGCTCGTCGTGCTAGTGGCTTCGGCCAGCGTCCCTTCACCAACCGAGGCCGCACCGATCTGGCCGTCGATCGGCGCCTTGATCGTGGCCAGATCCAGCGACAGCCGGGCCTTCTTGAGCGCCGCTTCCGCCTGCGCCACATCGGCAACGGCCTGCGCATGTGCGGAATTGGCCTGCTCATAGGCCTGGTCGCTGATATTGTTGCTGGCCCGCAGCGCCTGTGCGCGATCGAACTCCGTCACCGTCTGGTGCAGCGCCGCCTTGGTCTTCTGCACAGTCGCTTCGGCACTGGCGACATCGGCCGCAAACGAGGCCGTATCGATCTGAAACAGCGGCTGCCCTTTGGTAACGTCGCTGCCTTCCTCGAACAGGCGCTTGACGATCAGCCCGCTCACCTGCGGACGGATCTCGGCGATCCGCAGCGCAGAGACTCGACCTGGCAATTCGTCCCAGACCGTGATGGATTCACTCTTTACCGGCATCACTGATACGAGTGGCGCCTGGATTTCCGCTGTCTGTTCGGGTGGCTGCGCCGGGCCGGAACAGGCCGACAGCAGAACGGCAGTCAGGATCGCGGCGAGAGCGACACGCTTGGAGAAGGTCATGGCAATACTCAAATGCTGTGTGGCCGCACTCAGCGGGCGGCGGGAAGAACGGGCGATCCGCCCAGGACGCGGAAGATCTGGACTTCGGTCACCAGCTGCTCCAGCCGGTTGGCGGCCAGCGCCCGCTCGGCGGCGCGGCTGCGTTCCTGCGCATCCAGCCAGACCCTTAGGGCCACCGATCCCGCGCGATAGCGCTCCTCGGTTAGCCGGTCAGCCGCCTGCGCGGCAGCAAAGGCCGTCTTGAGCCGGCGCGCCTTCTCGCTCAGCGTGATCCGGGCGCTCAGCGCCGTTCCGGTGTCGCTGAACGCGGTGAGCAGGGCCGCGCGGAATTCGGTGACCGCGATCTGATAGTCGACTTCGGACACTTTGACGCGCAGCTGTCCGTCCCTATAGTTGAGGAATGGCAGAGTGAGGCCCGCACCCAAAGCCGCGATGGGATTGGCCAGGATCGCCAGCAGATCCGAGCTGGTTGCGCCCAGATTGCCGGTCAGGCTGATCTGCGGATAGAGGCTGGCGCGGGTGTTATCAACGGTGCGCAGACTGGCCCGCAGCCGCAGTTCCGCCGCGCGCAGATCCGGGCGACGTGCCAGAAGCTCGGCTGGCAGTCCGGCGGTGATCCGCACCGGCGTCTTGCCGGGCAGACGCTGCGGCTCGGCCACTGGATTGGGCAGGCCATTGAGCAGCACGCCGAGCGCGTTGCGCAGCGCCACGCGGTTCTGTTCCAGATCGGAGATCCCGGCGGCCTGGCTCTCGACGGTCTGACTAATTTCTGCCAGCTCCAGATCGGTCGCCGCACCCACCGCTGCCTGGCTCTTGACCAGGTCCTGTACTTTGCGGGCGATCGCCAGCGAAGCCTTGGCCGAAGCCAGGCTCTGATTGGTATAGCCCAGCCGCCAATAGGCCTCGATGGTGGCCGCGACCACAGTGGTGCGCGCCGTCTCCACATCTTCGGCCGAGGCCCCAGCCTGCAGCACGGCAATGTCCTGGCTGCTGGCGAGCCGGCCCCAGAGGTCGAATTCATAGGCGGCGCCAAGGCTGAAGGCAAAGGCATTGCTGGCAGCGCCGCCCTCGCCCAACGCAAGATTGCGCTGCCCGCTGCCCGTGCCGCTCAGCTGCGGCATCCGACCGGCACCTGCCATATCCGCCTGCAGCAGCGCCTTGCGCACCCGCAGCGTGGCGGCCAGGATATCGTTGTTATTGGCGAGCACCGTCTCGACCAGGGTGTCGAGCTTGGAGTCGCCAAAGCTACGCCACCATTGCTCGGCAGCGGCCGGCGCCGAAATACCAGCCGTATCCGTCCAGGCCGGCGCATTGGGCAAAGCCGGCCGGACATAGGTCGACATCAGTGGCGAACAGCCGGCCAGCAGAACAGCCGGAACAAGCATGGCGAGGCGATGAAGGGTCATGGGGTCACTGGATTGCGGTCAAGAAACATGACCGTCATCCGGCCCGCCCTTACCCCATCAGTCCAATGTCCAGCGAGCATCGAGAAACTGTGCAGATTGCGTGCAGAACTCCACAGTTGCTCTGCCGAGCGGCCAATCGCCGACTAGGCCTCGATGCACATGGCGATTCCCATGCCGCCGCCGATGCATAGCGTTGCCAGGCCCCGGCTCAGCCCACTCCGGCGCAACTCATGGACCAGCGTGACCAGGATCCGCGCCCCCGAGGCGCCGATTGGGTGCCCCAGCGCAATGGCGCCGCCGCTGACATTGACGATGTCGGGATTCCAGCCCATGCCGGCATTGACCGCGCAGGCCTGGGCGGCAAAGGCTTCATTGGCCTCGACACGATCGAGGTCGGCGACCGACCAGCCTGCCCTTTGCAGCGCCTTTTGCGACGCGGGGATCGGGCCTGTGCCCATGATGGCGGGATCAACGCCGGCCGTGGCCCAGCCGGCAATGCGCGCCAGAGGTACAAGCCCGCGCCGCGCCGCCTCACCCTCACGCATCAGCACCAGGGCCGCAGCCCCATCATTGAGGCCCGAAGCATTGCCGGCGGTGACCGAACCGGCCTTGTCGAAAGCTGGCCGCAGCCGCGCCAGGGCCTCGGCGCTGGTGTCGGCGCGCAGGTGATCATCCGCATCAACGGTAACGCTGCCCTTACGCGTCTCTATGGTCACCGGCGCAATCTCGGCCCGGAAGTGCCCGGCTGCCTGCGCTGCCGCTGCCTTCTGCTGGCTGGCCAGGGCAAAGCCGTCCTGCGTCTCGCGCGAAATGCCGAACTGGCGGGCGACATTTTCGGCGGTTATGCCCATGTGATAGCCACCAAAGGCATCGGTCAGACCGTCGACTACCATGGTGTCGACCAGGCTGACCGGGCCCATCTTGGCGCCCGCCCGCAGGACCTGGCAATGCGGCGACAGCGACATCGATTCCTGTCCGCCGGCCACCACGATATCGGCATCGCCGCAAAGGATCTGTTGCAGGCCCAGCGCCACGGCGCGCAGGCCTGAGCCACAGACCTGGTTGACGCCAAGTGCAGTGGCGCCGGCGGGGATGCCGGCCTTGATGGCGGCCTGACGCGCCGGATTCTGCCCGGCCCCCGCCGTCAGCACCTGCCCCAGGATCACCTCGTCGATGGCATCGGCCGACAGACCGGCCCGCGCGAGTGCCGCAACAATGGCAATGGCCCCCAGCTCATGAGCTGGAACCGTGCTCAGCGGACCAAGGAAGCTGCCCACCGGCGTGCGGGCGGCACTGACAATGACGATGTCGCTCATGCTGTCTACTCCACAAGGGCGACGGTGAACCGCGCCTCGGTCTTGGCCGATATCTCGTCGAGGCTGACTCCATCGGCCAGCTCGATCAGGCGCATATCGGGCGCGCCGCGCCGTGCGACCGAAAACACGCCCAGATCGGTAATCACCAGATCGGCAACACGCCGTCCGGTCAGCGGCAGGCTGCATTGCTCGAGCAGCTTGGCCTGCCCCTTGGCTTCATGTTCCATCACCACCACCACGCGCTTGACGCCGGCCACCAGATCCATGGCGCCGCCCATGCCCTTGACCATCTTGCCCGGGATCATCCAGTTGGCGAGATCGCCACTCTCGGACACCTGCATGGCCCCCAGGATCGACAGGTCGATATGACCGCCGCGGATCATGGCAAAGCTGTCGGCGCTGGAGAAGAAGCTGGTCTCTGGCAGCGCGGTAATGGTCTGCTTGCCCGCATTGATGAGGTCGGCGTCCTCGCTCCCCGCATAGGGAAACGGGCCCATGCCCAGCATTCCGTTCTCGCTCTGCAGCCGCACGTCCATGCCCTTGGGAATGTAGTTTGCCACCAGCGTCGGAATGCCGATGCCGAGGTTGACGTAAAAGCCGTCACGCAGCTCAAGGGCGGCGCGGGCCGCCATCTGTTCACGGGTCCACGCCATTATGCTGCCTCCACGCCCGGCTGGCGCACGGTGCGCTGTTCGATGTGCTTGGCGGGATTGGCGACATGCACCACCCGGTCAACGAAGATGCCAGGCGTATGGATGCCATCCGGGTCCAAAGTGCCGGTCTCGACCAGATGCTCCACCTCGGCAATGGTGACCGTGCCGGCGGTCGCCATCATCGGATTGAAGTTGCGCGCCGTCATCCGGTACACCAGATTTCCTTCCGCATCCCCCTTCCAGGCGTGGACCAGGGCCAGATCGGCCACCAGCCCGGTCTCCATGACGAAATCCTCGCCGCCAAAGCTGCGCACATCCTTGCCTTCGGCGATCAGCGTGCCCACGCCGGTGCGAGTGAAGAAGGCCGGAATGCCCGCGCCGCCCGCCCGGATACGTTCTGCCAACGTGCCCTGCGGGTTGAACTCAAGTTCGAGATCGCCCGACAGATATTGCTCGGCGAACAGCTTGTTCTCCCCCACATAGGACGAGATCATCTTGCGGATCTGGCGCGTGGCCAGCAGCCGGCCCAGGCCGATGCCGTCCACCCCTGCATTGTTGGAAATGACGGTGAGATCGCGGGCGCCCGACTGCTCGATTCCGGCGATCAGCGCCTCCGGAATGCCACACAATCCAAACCCGCCTGACATGATCGTCATACCGTCGGCCAGCACACCGGCCAGCGCCTCGGCAACTGTTGCATGAACCTTGCGCATGCTGTTCCTCCCTTGGGGTCTTTGTTTTGCCCCAACGGTAGGTCTTGCCCGCCGACACCGGTTAGTCGTATTTATACCACATGGCCGCACCGCTCAGCTTTGCCCTCTCTGACATCCCGGTGCCGATGGTCTTTGCCACCCATCGCATCGTCCGCGACTGCAATGCCGAGTTCGCAAACCTGTTCGGTTATCGGCGGGATGACCTCATCAACACCAGCTTTTCCCGGCTCTATCCGGCCATAGCCGACTTCGTGCGCACTGGGGACATGTGGCGCCACAACTTGCCGGGCGGGGCGATCTACCACGATGAACGCATCATGGCCGGGGCCGATGGCCGGCGCTTCTGGTGTCGCGTCAATGGCCGCTCGCACGATGCTGCCGATCCCTTTGCCGCCGCGCTCTACTGCTTTGAGCCCATGGTCCGGCCAGTGACCGAAACCACGCTCAAGCTGACCGGACGACAGCGTCAGATCCTGGCACTGGTCGCCCAAGGCAAAACCAATGCCGCCATCGCCGACGAGGTCGGGTTGTCGCCCCGCACGGTGGAAGCCCATCGCCTGCGGCTGTCGCGCTCGATTGGCGTATCAAACGCCGCCGAGCTGGTGGCCTGGTTCCTGTCCCAGCCATCCGGCTGAGGCCGACTACCGCAGGACATTGCTCCAGCGCGCGTCAGTCCCTTGCGTATGCAATATTCGGGCGCAAGCGGCCTAAAGACCGCCCGCGCTCACCAGGGTGCCGGTGGCAAACGCCAGCGTGGCGGCCGCAACAAAGGCATCGCTGCGAACCTGGGCCTGGGCATACTGCGCCTTGAGCAGGCCGGTCTGCGTCACGCTGATATCGGACAGCGTGCCCAGCCCGTTCTTGTAGTAATCCAGCGCCGCGTCGTAATTGGTGCGCGCGGCATTGACCAGTTCCGCGGCAGCGGCATTGGCCGAAAGGCTGGTGCGCAACACGTCATAGGCAACCACGATCTCCTGCGCTGCCGTGCTTTGCAGCCGCGCAAAGTCCTGCTGGGACGCATTGGCGGCAGCAACGGCAGCATCCATGCGGGCATCGCGCATGCCGCCATCAAAGATCGGCATGGTAATGCCCAGCAGCACGGCCGCATTGGGCTGGCTCACGTCCAGGTTCGCGCTGGTCCCCAGGCGGGAATCGCTGACCGAGTAGGAACCGAAGGTACGGTTCGCGGTGCCGGTCAGCGCGATCCTGGGCAGGAACTCGGCGCGCGCTGCGGCAATGCCCTGCTCGCTGGCCTTGACCTGAGCAAAAGCGGCCTGAACGTCGGGACGCCGCTGCAGCGAACTGACGATCATCTGGTCCAGATCGGCCGGTACCTGCCGCGGCAGCGATTTGCCGGCGATGTCCTGCACCTTGATGGTGATGGTCGGGGAAATGCCCATGGCGCCGAGCAGCATGGCATAGGCGCTGCGTTCGCGGCCGGTGGCGCCAGTCAGGTCGAACTCGGCCTGCGCCACCTGTTGCTTGGCCTGCGCCACCTCCATTGTGGTGGCAATGCCCTGCCCCAGCCGGGCCTCGGCGGCCTCCAGCACCATGCGGGCATTATCGAGCGCCGCTCGGTCGATGCGTGATTGCGCCCGTGCCGCGCTGTGCTGGAAATAGGCGTTGCTGACGTCAAAGATCAGCTTCTGATGGGCGCCATTGAAGCCGACATTGGCGGCAAAGGACACTTGCTGCGCCGTGGCCAGGGCAGCATCGCGCGCGCCAAAATCAAACAGCAGCCATTTGACCGCAAGCGAGGGCGCAGCCTGCATCCCCGAAGTGGTGATCGTGCCATCGGGAACCGAGATCAGGGCTGTGCTGAATCCCGGCGCAGTATTGGAGGTGATGGCATAGCCCGCCAGCACATCGGCGCTGATGATGGGAAGATAAGCCGCTTCGGCGATGCCTGCTGCGGCGGCGGCTTCGCGGGCGCGCTGCCAGGCCGCCTGCGTTGCCGGATTGGAGAGCTGGGCGATATTGATCAGCTCGGGCAGGCTGTAGCTATGCTTGGCATCCAGCGCGGGGGTCGCAATGGTGATGGGCATGCTGGCATCGGGGGTCACACCGAAATCGGCACGGTCGGGCGCCGTGGCGGCCATGCCGGCTTCACCGCGATAGGGCGTTGCGGCGCTGGCCGGCGCCAGCTTGAGGGCTGAACTCGAACAGGCCGCCAGCAACAGCGCCACGCAGATCCCGCCCGCTACGCCAAGGAAGTGCTGTGCTGCCATCATAATGTCTCCAGCGCTCTGGAAAAATCCCGCGCCAATGCGCGATGCGCTCTCGTCGTCTCATCCAGATCGTGCCACCAGGCGGCACGCTTGGGACTGTTGGCCACCAGTTTCTCGAGGCGGCCAAGGCTGTCTTTGCAGCGCTGGGCTGCAAGATCAAGCACGGATCGGGCCGCACTGTCTGGCAACACAATAGAGGCGGCGGCGACATCGAGAAACCGGGCCACAGACGCTTGCTGCGCCAGCGTTGCCGCTTTCACACAGCGGGGCGCACCCAACAGGTAGCGCGGACGCTGCTGCAGCAGACGCAGATGCGCCATGTCCCGACCGGCCGCATCGATGGCCGTCATGATCGCTGCGGCATGCGGCGCCAGTGCCGACTGCCTGTGCAGGCGCCCAGGCTCGAAGGCGGAAACCCGCGAGAGCCGTCGGGCCTCCCTGAGCTCGGGCGCTATGGGCGACAACCCGCCGCCCTCTTTACGCAGCGCGGCGCCCAACCCCTCGACAGCCCTTGCCAGATGGCCGGCCGTCAGCGCCGCGACGCTGGTGGGCCAGAGCCAGAGGAACACGACCGCCACGACCACATTGCCGATCAGGATGCCGACAATGCGATTGGTGGCGACATCAATATCAAACGATGGCCCGAAGCCCTGCAGCACACAGAGGAAGAAGGCCAGCGCCATCTGCCAGCCCATGTACTGGATCAGGGTCGAGCCCTGCGCCACCCAGGCGGCGATGAAGCTGCCGACCCCGACCAGCAACAGCAATTGGCCGATATCGGTCATTTGCGGCATCAGGAACACGATGCTGCCAATGCCCATGGCAGCGCCGATCAGACAGCCGGCAATGCGCAACCCGGCCTTGTGCAGTGTCTCCCCGGTCGTGCCGAGCGCGACATAAAAGCAGGTGATCATGGCCGTATGGATCTCGAACCAGCCCCCGGCTGTATAGATTGTGTAGGTGATCAGCACCGCCAGCATCGCCTTGAGTGCGAACTGCAGATAGGCCGGATTGGAGGCCATGTCGCTGGAGGAACGCGCCGCCGTCTCAGTCTCCGGCTCTGGTAATGCAATCCTGCCCACCCAGATATCGGCCATGCGCTCAGCCATTTCCGCCAGGGGTCGGGTATCGCGCAGCTGGCTCAGCGGTCCACTTGCGGCACCCGAGCCGCGGCCGGACGCGATCTGCTCGGCCAGGCCATCCAGCCTTTGCGCCACAAGCCGATCCCTTGGCGCAGCGCGGGTCTCGGCCAGCAGATCCTGCGCCAGCGGCATGAGGGCCGCCAGCCGTCGGGCATCTTGCTTGCTGTGATACCCCAGGAGAGCGCCTAGGCGCGCCGGTGCCGCCAGCGCTGCCGCATCCTCTTCGAGCAGTCGCTGCACTCGCGCGTCGGCATCTGCGACGCCACCCAGCAGGTCGGCGGCAGCCCGCAGCCGCAAGGCCAGCCTGTGGCGCACCAGCCAGGCCGGATTGGGGCCAAGCAGCGCATTGACCAGGATCAGAACGGCCATCGGGATGAAAACCACCACCCACATCCAGCTGATCCCGCGCGACAGCAGCTCGGGCACCGGCACAAAATCGTTCAGCGTCATCACGAAGGCGAACACAAAGCCGACTGTCGCCGCAATCGGCCCAGCCTTGGTCGCGACCGAGAAATACATGCCGGCAAAGGTGAAAAACGCCATCAGGCCCAGCCGCACCATGGGCTCGTCCGCCGCCAGTTGCAGAAACACCAGCCCGAGCAGAATGCCCACCGACACGCCGATGATTAGGCCGATGGCGATCAGGATGCCGCTGGCGGCATTGTCGCGGTTGGCAAAGAAAATCAGATAGCAGGACACCGCCGCCTCGGGCACATGCTGGCTCATGGCAAAGGCGACGACGATGACGCAGCACAGTGCCATGCGCAAAGCTGCACCCAGCCGCCCCTCGAACGGACGCAACTCGTCGAGCAGAAGGCCCGCGAGACCCGGCTTACTGTGCGGCGCTGGCATGGACCGCTTCCGCCACCCCGGCCTTGATCACGACCATGGCCGAGGCGCCGACGCGCATCAGATCGGCCGGCGGTTCATGCAGATGCACATAGACCGGGAAGCGCTTGGCAACCTTGACCCAGTTCAGCGAGTTGGAAACGATCGGCAGCCCCAGGATCGTGGCCGCATCGGCCGAGCGGACGCCCCAGCCGATGGCCGAGACGGTGCCAGAGATGGGCTGACCGGACTCGGCCATCACGAAGACCTCGGCAGTGTCGCCAATGGCGATATTGAGCAGTTCGGTTTCGCGGAAGAAGGCCACGGCCTCCCAGCCGGACGTATCGATCATGGAGAACAGCGGCGCGCCGGTAACCACATATTGGCCCGGCGGCATGATCAGGCCCGTCACCAACCCATCGAACGGCGCGCGGACGATGGTGTTGTCGAGATCGCGCTGCATCAGCGCCACCGTGGCCTTGGCGGTATCGACCTGGGCCTGCCGTGTGTCGAGCGTGCCGATCACCTGCGTTGCGCCGGCCGACGATTGCAGCGACTGGTCAAAGCTGACCAGGGCATCATTATAGGCTGTTCGCGCCTGATCGACCTGCTGGGCGGTGACGAAACCACGCTCCAGCAGCGGTTCGAGCCGGTCGAGTGTCTGCTTGGCGAGGTCGGCATTGAACTGCGCCCGTTCGATCTGCTTTTGCGCCACATCGGCATTCGACTGCGCCGTGGCAATGTTGCGCCCGCCCTGCGCCAGTTCCGATTCCGCGGCGCGCAATTCGGCCTGCGCCTGGTCGAGACGGAGCTGATAGGGCTCGGGATCGACCTGAAACAAGACGTCTCCCTTGCGCACCGCCTGATTGTTCTGCACCGATATCGAAATGACACGGCCCGGCACGGTGGGCGAAATCTGCACCACCGGTGCCTCAATCTCGGCCACGTCAGAGCGCGGATTGGCCGCGCCGGCACTCCAGGCGAAGTAGATCAGAACGGCCGTCAGCGCGAAAACGCTGTATCCGATGGCCTTGCCCAATATCGCCCGCATTACAGCGCTCCTGACCAGACCAACCAGAGCACAATGCCGCCGCTGATCGCGAGGCACAGATAGACCAGTGGCGGCGCTGGCAGGTGCTCATCGAGCCGCAGGGCAACCAAGACCGCGCGCAGGACGATGGCGACAATGACGCCGCCGACCGCGCAGATGATCCAGGCCGGAAAGAACGAACCGAACAAGGGAACCGACGGCGCGCCTTCGACAGGCGAACAGGCCATCAGGCCTGGCAGGACGGCCGCCATTGCGGGCAGAGAGAAGCGTCGTTTCATGATGTGCCTGTCAGCCGCGACCTGCCCTGTGTTTCAAGTGACCCGTCTACCCCTCAGCGTCCGGCCTTGGCAAGCCATCTGCCGCATACGTCACGGGTTCTTCCAAGGCCGCCAGATCGTTAGCCGCCGCCCTGCCCGCCTGTGCTCCTGGCCCTTTGACAGACCCATAAGGCGACTGCGTGACAAGTGGATCAGACCATGGTCGGACCGCTAGAAATCGATGACCACCGAGGTCACACTGCGCTTGGCGGCACCATGGAAGACGGCCTCGATATTGTTGCCATCCGGATCGAGCACGAAGGCGGCGTAATAGCCAGGGTGATAGGACCGCTCGCCGGGGGCGCCATTGTCACGGCCGCCATGCGCCAGCGCCACCCGATAGAAGGCATCCACCGTCGCGCGGTCCTTGGCCTGGAAGGCCAGATGGTGGCGCCCCGTCAGCACCCCTAGGGCAGCTGGACTGTCTGCCGATGAGACCACCAGTTCATCGGCCCAGAAGAAGTCATGCGCCGTGTCGACGATGGGAATATCCAGAACGGCCAGTACCGCAGTGTAGAAGTCCCTGCTGGCAGCAAGATCGGCGACCACAAGCTGGATATGGTCGATGAGCCGGCCCCGATGCAGTTGATTGGCCTCCATAGTCATTCTCCTTGCCAAGAATTGATATGCGGATCGCCATGCCCGGCGGCGCCGCACGCGATCGTCTGCGGAACCCTAAAGTACCGACAGCGTTCGCGGAAGTTCCGATTGCCGCAGCAATGAAGGCGAGTGCCGCCATCGTTGGGCCACGACTGCGCAATCGCGCAGCCTGGACCATGATGAGGAGTCACCATGGTCCGTTTGGGCGGCGAGGTCTGGTCTCCCGGCCCAAGTTGGCGGTTCAAGGTCGAGTGAGAGACAGGCCCAAGAGTGGCCTTTCGCCTTCAGGTGAACTGCGAGGACGTCAGACGGTCAAATGAAATCGACGCTGCGTGATCTCTGCTTGGCGCGACTGCGAGAACACCCGCACATCCTTGAGCCGGTTGAACCCAAGGCGTGTGAGTATAGCTGCCGAAGCAGCGTTGTCGTCCGCGCAACCAGCTCGAAGCGCGGTCAGACCCACCTCTTCTGTGGCGAACCGGATTAGACGCGTCGCAGCTTCCTGACCGAAGCCGCGCCCCCAGACCGCCCGGTCGAGCCAATAGCCAATCTCGCCCTGGCCGTCGGCAATGTCAAAGACGTCACAGACGCCGATGAACCGGGCCTCCAAGGTAATCGCCAGCCGGTAGGCACTGCCGTCCCGCCACTCATCCGCGTGACCTTTGAACCAGTTGGCCATCTTCTCTGAATCGGGCGGAATCGTAGCCGATACGAGGTTGCGAGCGACGTCGTGGTTGGACCTGATCTCGAGCGCGCGTTCGATGTCGTTTGGGGTGGTGGGGCGGAGCGCCAGGTGATCGGTCAACAAACGGATGGAGGGATCGTAGTCCATATTCTGATCTCCAGATCAGCTCCAGGCGAACGAAATGAGCCGCCAGCGCAGTGAGTTGGGACACTATGACGACCAGCCAAGGCGCCGCAAGGTCAGACTCCCCCGCCCCTAATCGTCCGTCTTACCCTCGGCTCGCGCAACGACGGCGGCGCCCAGACTCAGGTATGTCACATGCGTAGGCATCGCGGTCTGAAGTGAGCACATGGCTGAGACGGAACTCTATCTGCCTTTGAAGGCCTTCATGGAAGCCGCCGGCTACGTCGTCAAAGGCGAGGTCAATGATTGTGATCTGGTGGGCGTCAGGGATGACGATCCGCCTGTGGTGGTTGTGTGCGAGATGAAGCTGGCCTTCAATCTCGAACTGGTCATGCAGGGGGTCAAGCGCGCCGCCTTTTGTGATGAAGTCTGGCTGGCTGCGCGCGCTGCAAAGACCGCACGGGGGCGCGAGCATGACGCCCGTTTCCGCAATCTGTGCCGACGGCTCGGCTTTGGGGTGATTGCCGTCTCGGAGGCTGGAGACGTGGCCGTGATCGTCACGCCCTTTGCCCCCACGCCGCGCCGCGACGCCAAGAGACGCTCCCGGCTGCTCGATGAACACAAGCGCCGGGTCGGCGATCCACAGGTGGGCGGCGGGCGCGGCAAACCAATCATGACCGCCTATCGACAAGACTGCATCGCCTGCGCCACGGCCTTGCTGAGCGGGCCGCAGAGTCCGAAGCAGCTCAGGGCGCTGGTCACGAGGGCACCGACGATCCTGCGCAGCAATGTCTATGGCTGGTTCGTGCGGGAAAGCCGCGGCATCTATGGGCTGTCCGAACTGGGCCGGGCCGCCGTATCCCCGCCACAGGACGGGACAAAAGCCTCCTGACGGCGACAGCCATCGCGCCACCGACCTCTGCTTCGGCAAGAAGTGAGGAAATCGTGCCGCGCCGGGTGTGCCCCTCGACCCGAGGCGACTATGGTCGCGCCAGCCGAACCAGGAAGTAGATTCATGTCCGCCCTCGACACCCGCATTGCCGCCCAGATCGCCACCGAAGTCGCCGCCCGCCCCGAGCAGGTGCGCGCTGCCGTGGAACTGCTCGATGGCGGTGCGACGGTGCCCTTCATCGCGCGCTACCGCAAGGAAGTGACCGGCGGGCTCGATGACACCCAGCTGCGCCTCTTGGCCGAGCGGCTGACCTATCTGCGCGAACTGGAAGCCCGCCGCGCAGCGATCCTGAAATCCATCGAAGACCAGGGCAAGCTCACCGGGCCGTTGACCGCCGCCATCATGGGCGCCGCCACCAAGGCCGAACTGGAAGACCTCTACCTGCCCTTCAAGCCCAAGCGCCGCACCAAGGCCGAGATCGCCCGCGAGCGTGGCCTGGGTCCGCTGGCCGAAGCCATTCTCGCCAACCGCAGTGCCGTGCCCGAGCGGCTCGCCGAGGCCTATATCACCCCCGAGGTGCCCGGCACCAAGGAGGCGCTGGAGGGCGCGCGCGACATCGTCATCGAGGGCCTGTCGGAAAGCGCAGCCCTGCTGGGCCAGCTGCGCGCCCATATGCGCGACAAGGCCATGCTGAGCGCCAAGGTGCTCAAGGGCAAGGAGGAGCCCGGCGCCAAATTCTCCGATTATTTCGAGCATACCGAGCGCTGGAACAAGGTGGCCGGCCACCGGGCCCTCGCCATGATGCGCGGGCGCGACGAGGGCTTTCTGGGCCTCGATATCGAGGTGGATGCCGATGTCACCGACCCCATCAAGCCCGCCGAGCGCCTTGTGATCGCCGCGCTCAAGGCCCAGGGCCAGGGCGCTGGCGACGCCTGGCTGCGCGACGTGGCCGGCTGGGCCTGGCGCACGCGCCTGCGCATCACCCTGTCGGTCGATCTGATGGTGGAACTGCGCGAGCGCGCCGAGCTCGAAGCCATCGGCGTCTTCGCCCGCAATCTCAAGGATCTGCTGCTGGCCGCCCCCGCCGGCGCCCGCGCCACCATGGGCATCGACCCCGGCATTCGCACCGGCTGCAAGCTGGCGGTGATCGATGCCACCGGCAAGGTACTGGGCACCGAGACCATCTATCCCTTCCCGCCCCGCAATGACGTGATGGGCTCCCAGGCCGCGATTGCGGCGCTGATCAAGAAACACGGCGTGCAACTGATCGCCATCGGCAATGGCACCGGCAGCCGCGAGACCGAGAAGCTGGTCAACGATCTGATCGACCGCCTGCCCGCGCCCAAGCCCACCAAGGTCATCGTGTCCGAGGCCGGCGCCTCGGTCTATTCAGCCTCCGAGCTGGCCGCCGCCGAGTTCCCCGATCTCGATGTGTCGCTGCGCGGCGCGGTCTCCATTGCCCGCCGCCTGCAGGACCCGCTGGCCGAGCTGGTCAAGATCGAGCCCAAGGCGATCGGCGTTGGTCAGTATCAGCACGATGTCGACCAGTTCCGTCTCGGCCGCTCGCTCGACGCCGTGGTGGAAGACGCGGTGAACGCGGTCGGTGTTGACCTCAACACCGCCTCGGCGCCCCTTTTGGCCCGTATTTCCGGCCTCGGGCCCTCGGTGGCTGAAGCCATCGTCAGCTATCGCGACGCCAATGGGCCGTTCCGCTCCCGCAAGGCGCTGCTCGACGTGCCGCGGTTGGGCCAGCGTACCTTCGAGCAGAGCGCCGGGTTCCTGCGCATCACCGGCGGCACCGAGCCACTCGATGCCTCCTCGGTGCATCCGGAAGCCTATGGCGTGGCGCGCAAGATCGTCGCCGCCTGCGGCCGCGATCTGCGCACCATCATGGGCGATAAATCCGCACTCGCCGGTCTCGATCCCAAGAGCTTTGTCGATGAGCGCTTCGGTCTGCCCACGGTGCGCGATATTCTGGCGGAACTCGAAAAGCCCGGCCGCGATCCGCGTCCCGCCTTCAAAACGGCGACCTTCGCCGAGGGCGTGGACGACATCAAACACCTGGTGCCCGGCATGATGCTGGAGGGTACGGTTACCAATGTCGCCGCCTTTGGCGCCTTCGTCGATATCGGCGTGCATCAGGACGGGCTGGTGCATGTCTCTCAGCTGGCCGACAAATTCGTCAAAGACCCGCACGAGGTGGTCAAGGCCGGCGATGTGGTCAGGGTGCGCGTGGTGGAGGTCGATGTGCCGCGCAAGCGCATTGGCCTGACCATGCGCAAGGAGGTCGATACGACTGCCCCGCGCGACCGGCCGCGCGAAGCGCCGCTGCGGGCTAACCAGCGCCCACCCCAGCAAGCCCTGCGCAGCACCGGCTCTCTCGGCGATCGGCTCAGCGAGGCCATGCGCAAGAAGACCTGAAGGAGGCTGAGACATCGACCGCCAAGGCAGGCTGGGTGAGCACGGCCTACCTTGGAACGGCCAGATAGGCGCCCCACTGGGGCGGGCTACTCCGTCTTGATGGCTGCATTGCCCTGGCTGAGATAGGAGCGGGCGACGGTCCTGAGCTTGTCCTGCAGCGCGCGGGCGCCACCGGCAAGGGCATTGACCGATGCAGCGCGTCCCGCCGACCGGGGCGCCGGCGGCGCCTCGGCTGTGGCGAAGATGTCGACGATCTGGTCGAGCTCGGTGGCCTGCGCTTCGGTCTGTTCGATGGCGGCGTTGATCTCGTCCACCAGCGCGGCATTGTGCTGGGTCATTTCATCCATGGTGCGTACGGCCGTGTTCACCTCTTCGATGGAGGCGGCCTGTTCGCGCGAGTCCTTGGCGATCAACTGCATCAGCGCATCGGACGACCGCGCTGCGGAGAGCATCGTCTCCAGCTTCGCCGCCGCATCCGACACCAGGCGGCTACCGCCACTGACCTCGGACGCCGATTGCTCGATCAGCACCTTGACGTCGGCGGAGGCACCGGCGGCCGATTGCGCCAGGCGCCGCACTTCCACGGCCACCACCGCAAAACCCTTGCCGGCGTCGCCCGCCCGCGCCGCTTCCACCGAGGCATTGAGCGCCAGAAGATTGGTCTGGAAGGCGATATCGTCGATCAGGCCAATGATATTGGAGATCTTGGCCGAGGACTGGGTGATGCGCTCCATGGCCTGTGTCGCCTGCACCATGACCTGCCCCCCCTCCTCGGCGTTCAGGGTCACGCTAGCGGCGACGCCACTGGCCTGATTGGCTCGCTCGGCATTGTGCAGCACGGTAGACGCCAGCTGCTCCATGGCAGCGGCCGTCTCTTCGATGGTGGCCGCCTGCCTGGTGGTGCGTTCGCTGAGATCATTGGCGCCGGACAGGATTTCGCCCGTCGCCGTCTTGAGTGAGCGCGACGTATCGCGGAGCTGTCCAACGATATCGGTCAGCTTCTCAGCCACCGCGTTGGTGTCGCTCTTGAGCTTGGCGAAGGCGCCCTGATAGTCCCCGTCCATGCGCTTGGTCAGGTCGGTATTGGCCAATGCCGCCAGTACTGCGCCGGTTTCGCTGACGCCGCGATCCACCGTCGCCACCAGATTGTTGACCGAGCCGGCCAGGGCATTGAGTTCGGCGTCCGGAAACTCGGTCTCCACGCGCTTGCTGAAATCGCCGGCCACGGCGGCATCCACCACCATGCCGAAGGCCCGCTGCAGGGCCCGCATCATGCTAGCCCGTTCTTCCCGGCGGGACTGATCGGCGATGAGCTCATCCTCGGTCATCTGCGACACCTTTTGGGCATTCACCTTGAAGACCTCCACGGCGCGCGCCATTGCGCCCAGCTCGTCGGACCGCCGGGCGCCAGCCACTTCAACTGTCATGTCGCCAGCGGCGAGTCGTGACATCACCCCGGTCAGCCGCCCCAGGGGGCCGGTGATACCGCGCGAAAACAACATGCCCAAGGATGCGGCCACAGCCAGCAAGATCGCAGCCACCAGCAGCATGCCATTGCGAATACCATCGACCGGCGCCTGCGCTTCGCCAAGCTCCTGCTCGGCCATGATGGCCCAGTCAAGCTGGGGAATGCCAAGCGGTTCCCCAACCAGGACCGTCGGGGCCCCCTCCTCGTTGGTCCCTGCCCCGATTGGGCTCTGCCCGGCCAGGGCCATCGCGACCAGCGGACTGTCAAAGGACACCGCCAGGGTGTCCAGTTCAGGCGAATGGTGACTGTCATTGCGCCGCAGGTTGTCGCTGCCGACCAGGAAGACCTCGCCGGTTTCACCCACGCCGCGCGTGTCGTCCAGGATGGCGTCGAACTTGTCCAAGGGCAGCTGGTAGGCAATCACGCCCGATTTCTTGCCGCGCCCGTCAAAGACCGCAGTCGCGATGAAGAAGGCCGGAACCCCATTGCTGGGCGCGTAATTCTCAATATCGGACATCGCCGTTTCGCCGGGGGCCTCCTGTGCCAGTGCCGCCCGGAAGACCTTGCCAAGGCCGGTATCGGCATAGGGCCCGCCGCCCTCGGCGAAGTTGTTGCCGAAGTCATCCTCCTTGAACGCGGTGTAGAGCAGATCGCCCTTCGGATCGAACAGGAACACGTCATAATAACCGTGCAACTGGATCAAAGACCGGAAGCTGGGGTGCACCTTGCTGTGGGTAAAATTGTAGTTCAGTCGGCCTTCC
Organism: Devosia sp. FKR38; assembly: GCF_005222805.1. Lineage (GTDB taxonomy): Bacteria > Pseudomonadota > Alphaproteobacteria > Rhizobiales > Devosiaceae > Devosia. The sequence goes on from NZ_STGC01000005.1 coordinate 1,363,897, forward strand.
GCCGCATCGAGATTGATGCGTTCGCCCGGCGGGAAGGGATTGCCCGTAACATAGGCCTGCCTGAGCACATCGGCCGGCGCCCCGTCCTTGATCTGCCCCCAGTTGATGCCGAAGTCGCGGATGGCCACGGCGGTAGACTCGCCAGCATGCGACAATAGATCGTCCTTGATGGTTTCAAGGTAGGTGCGCAGCTCGGCAGCGCGCTCGTCGGCGGCATTGATGAGCCGCTCCTGGGTCAGTTTGACGACCGTATCGCTGGCGATCAGGTAGCTGGCCAGTCCCACGCCACCACTGACCATGGCGGCAGACAGCACCAGGATCAGCGGCAATTTGTGGGCGAGGCGGATTTGCGGCAGTAACTTCAAGGCAGACACCCTCCCAATGGCATCGTTCAACCCGCCAATGCTGCAACTGCTGAACAGATCGCCAGTTAACCTCACAAACTTACTGTTAAGCCTGTGCGAGGATATTTAATTTCTGGTGAAGAAGATAATCGAATGCAATCGCGATCGTGGAGCTATCGTCCATTGCATGGCAACGCCGTGACCGCGGTAGTCCGGCTCCAGCCGGCAAGCTGGAATCGCCGCAGCCGCACGACGCGCAGACGCAGCCAAGCGTCCGACAATGCCCCCTAATCTGGACAGCGATTGGCCCGGACAGGAAGACTTTGGGCGCTGACCAGCACAGCCCCTGAGAACGGAGGGAGCAAGCAACGGAGCGCGAACCCGGGCTCCCCGGCGACCCAGAGTTAGGTCGGACGGCGTCGTGCCGAGCTAGTTGGGGGCTGCATTATCGAGTGGGCTAGCGCGAACTCTCGAAGGTCCCGGACGGCCTCTTGCGATCCAGGGCCGGTCCAGAGAAAATGTCCGAGCGCATTGTCGTATAACCGAAGCGCTGCACCCGGGATCTGCTGCTCACTCCGTCTCGCGTGGTCCAGTGGGACCGAGGCATCGTTGCGACTGTGCTGTATGAGGGTCGGGCATCTCACCTTCGAGAGCGCGTCTGGCGTTAGTGACTGGTCCAGGTCTGTCACGAACCCCTCGTATGAGCGAAGGTCCCGCACTTTGTGGCGAACCGTCTCAATGCTTTCGCTGTCCAGCGTGTCGGGAGACACTGTGGACAATTGACGGAGAAACATGCTCGCCATTCGCAGGGGAAACAGGCGAAAGCCAATCCGGACCAAGGCCTAGACCAGCCACTCCCTTCGCGGAGAGAACAATCGCTTGGATTGAACGTAGATCGGGTCGGGTGGCTGGTACCACGGCCCTGATATGGCCGAGCCCAGAACCAATGCGCGCGTTCGTTCTGGGAACGATGCTGCGAACTCGATGGCTGCGCGGCCACCAAGCGATACGCCAACAACCATGGTCTTTTCGATCCCGACTTCGTCGAGAAGAGCCGCCCCCAATGCGGCGGCGTCGCGCGGCGTGGTCTTGCCAGCCAGTGGCGTGCCTCGATAGCCTGGGCGCGAGGGCACGAGCAGCCGGAACTGGGATGGCTCGAAAACGTCGTCGACGGGTGTCGTCCAGAGCGCTTCCCTGTCCGCCATGGAAGAACAAGATCGCCGGCCCTTGGCCATGATCGCGATACTCGACCTGACCAAGCTGCGTCAGCACCTTTGTTGGCAGTGAAATTGAGATCCCCCCCAAAGAGTCAACGCTGAGCAAAACACGACGTCCAACTGCTCTCGCCGTCCATGTGCATAGCATTGCTTGCCTTCCGGAAAGCTCCGTAGACGGCCCGTTCAAGATAGGAAGTTAATCCAAGTGCTGAACGTCTGGCCAGCGTCCTTCACTAGGTACATGTACTACGCGAGCTCCCGTCAGAACGCTCCAAAGTTCACCGTTGTGGTGGGTGCATTGCGAGCAACTCTGGACGGGAATGTCTCAAGGTAACGGCAACTTTGGAAAGACACGATTTGCTACGGTTGACCGCAGTGGGGTCGACATCTGCCATCCAGCAAAGCGCCCCAGTCGGCCAAACGGGCTGGTTCTCGACTTCTCAAAAAGCGGTCGGTCCGCGCTTGTCGTCGGCCGCGCGATTGTCTGGCCCCCGGCCCGATCGCATTTGATCGCGCCCTATGCGCCGATCATCCGAACCTCGCGCGACAGGCCGGAGAGAATCTCCGGGCCATCTGCCCGCACAATCACGACATCCTCGAGACGGATACCAAAACGCCCGGGAAGGTAGATGCCCGGTTCGATGGTGAACACCATTCCCTCCGCCAGCACAATGTCTGAGGTCGCCGTGATATAGGGCTCCTCATGACCGCCAATGCCCATGCCGTGGCCTGTCCGGTGGACGAAATACTCGCCATATCCGGCATCGGCGATGACGGTGCGCGCCGCCGCGTCGACATCGCGTGCCAGCGCACCCGGCTTCACCGCCTCTAGCGCGGCCACGACAGCGCGTTCGACGATGGCGTGAACTTGCCCATAGCCCTCAGGCGGACGACCGACCACAGCCATGCGCGTGATATCACTGGGAAAGCCGTCGATCCGGCCGCCGATGTCCATCACCACGGCATCGCCTTCGGCCAGTGCCCTGTCGCTGTTGAAATGGTGCGGGAAAGCACCGTTGGATCCGGCGGCAATCACTGCGAAACCCGGCTCCACGCCCTGCACGGTGAATGCGTCGAAGACGATTGTCGCCAGCTGCTTCTCGGTCATCCCGGGACGCATCGCCGCGAATCCCGCCTGCATCGCCTTGTCCGCCGTGAGCGCGTTCAGTTTGAGCGCGGCATATTCGCGCTGATTCTTGCGCATGCGCAGATAGCTCAGCGTGTCGTCGGTAAAGCTGCGCTTTGCCTCGGGCAGCGCATCTGTCAGCAAGGCCGCAAAATCCACGCGCATGGTTTCGTCGAGCACAATGTGCCGCGCTGACGTGCCGCCCACCTCGGCGAGAGCAGCAAGGAAAGCGGTATTGGGGCCGTTATGGTCGGCCCAGACATGGAAGGGGATTTCAGTTCGTCCGCGCGAGCCCTCGGCATTGAGCGCCGGCATCAGGAAGGCCTCGCGCTCCGGGCCCACCAGCAGCAGGCAGGGACGCTCGCACAGCATCGGGTGAAAGCCGACGAGCCAGTCCATATGCGGGCTCGGGCAGATGGCGACGAGATCGACGCCCTGGCTCCTCATCCGGTCGCGCAAGCCAGCGAGCCTGGCCTTGGTATCAACGGTCACAGCAAGTCCCCCTTCAGTCTCGATGGTCGTAGCCTCTGCCCGATCCCGAGCCGATTGGGCCGCGCGCTTGTCATGCGCAGCGGGCCTTGGCCCGCTGACGGGTTCGTTCACGCCGCGCGTCACCCGCGCCTGGCGACTTCACGGCGTCGAAATGGCGTCGATGATCCTCACCCAGGCCCGGGTACCCTTCTGGAACGAGCTCAGGTTGTATTTCTCGTTGGGCGAATGGCCGCGGTCATCGGCCTGGCCCCAGCCGACGAGCAGCGCATCCATGCCAAGGATCGTGCGGAAATCACCCACGATGGGGATTGAGCCGCCGCCGCCGGTCACGATGGCCGGGTTCGACCACTCGCCGAGCAGCGCTTGCTTGGTCTTGTCGAGGATCGGCGCATCAAAAGGCATCTGCACAGCCGGGGCGGCACCATGTTCGACGAACTCAACGCGGCAGTCGGCCGGCACCTTGGAGCGCACATAGGCGCGGAAACTTTCGCGGATCTTGATCGGATCCTGCTTGTGCACCAGGCGGAACGACACTTTGGCGGTCGCTTCGGCCGGAATCACCGTCTTGAAGCCTTCGCCCGCATAGCCGCCGCTGATCCCGTTCACCTCGGCCGTCGGGCGGGCCCAGTTGAGCTCGAGCATCGAGCGGTTCTTCTCGCCGACCGGGATGGAGAGGCCCACGCGATCAAGGATGTGCGGCATGCCGCGTTCGAGCCCGTCCCACACCGCCTTGAGGTCAGCCGGCGTCTCCTCGACGCCGTCGTAAAAGCCCGGCAAGGTGACCCTGCCATTGTCGTCGTGCAGCCCGGCAACGATCCTGCCGATGATATGCAGCGGATTGGCGGCGATGCCACCGTAGCCGCCCGAATGCAGGTCGTGGCTTGCCGCGAAGATCTTGATTTCCTCGCCCACCAGGCCCCGCAGTCCGGCGCAGATCGAGGGGGTGTCCTCGTTCCACATGCCGGTGTCACAGACGAGCACGTAATCGGCCTTGAGTTCCTCCTTGTTGGCTTCGAGGAACGGCTTGGCCGACGGAGATCCGCACTCCTCCTCGCCCTCGAAGATGACAGTCAGGCGGATGGGGAGGTTGCCGCGCACCTCCTTATAGGCGCGCACCGCCTCAATGAAGGTCAGCAATTGCGCCTTGTCATCGCAGGTGCCACGGCCGGTGATGATCTTGGCGCCGTTGGCGGCTTCCCGAATCGCCGGCTCGAACGGCGGGTGGGTCCAAAGCTGCAACGGATCGACCGGCTGGACATCGTAGTGCCCGTAAAACAGGAAGTGCGGGCAGTCGGGGCTGGCGCCTTCGTGATGCGCAACCACCATGGGATGGCCGATCGTATCCCGCACCGAAGCCGCAAATCCCAGGCGCGCTAGATAGTCGGCCAGCAGCTGCGCCGCTTTGCGACAGTCGGCAGCATGTGCCGGGTCTGTCGAGATCGAGGGCACCCTGACGAGATCGAACAGGGTCTCCAGACTCGATTCAAGGTTCACTTCAGTACGGGCAAGGACGGCTTCGAGGTCTGACATGGCTACCGCTTGGTCAAGTAACACGGAATTCTCTAGCGCTGGCGCTCTCGCCAGCATGGCACGCGCCCCGCAGGCGCCCCCATCTCCACGATAGTCAGGTGCCCGCTGCTTAAATAGATGGGCTGACAACGAAATTCGTAGCGTTCCCGTGACCGGACAGCCTTGACAGCTTCGATGACATGAGTTTGTCTGACATTTGACGTTTGTCTGACATTTAGCGCCCAAGTGGTCAAAAGAGGTGTCTCGACCAGTACTTTGACAATATTGCCCGCCCAAAATCGCCAGAAGATCGACGGCAGGAGCTGAAAGTCCTGGACAATATTCGCTTGCTATCGGGCGCGCGTAATTGTGAGCCCATTCTGCCAGTAACGGCAATTCTGAACACAGTATCAAGACAGAGGAGCTCGACTTGAGACGTTTAGCATTTCTTAGTGCCGCACTTGTCATGACAACGTTGTCAACTGGAACGGCATTGAGCTTCGAGGGCACTTCGCTGGTTGCACCCGACTGCAGCTACGGCGGCAAGATCAGTGCCATCCGCGCCACCGACGAGCACACCGTTACCTTCGAGATGTGCGCTGCCGATCCGGCCTTCGAGGCAAAGTCGGCATTCATCGTGTTCGGCATCCAGCCGTCCGAGCACATCGCGGCCGCCGGCCCCACCAAAGAGCTCCTCACCAACCCGATCGGCACCGGCCCGTTCAAGCTCGATGCCTGGAACCGTGGCGACTCCATCATCCTCAAGCGCAACGATACCTATTGGGGCACCAAGCCGAACTATGAGACCCTGGTGTTCCGCTGGAGCACTTCGGGCGCCAGCCAGCTCAACGAACTGCGTTCGGGCACCGTCGACCAGATCAGCACGGTGAGCCCGGACGATTTCGACGCTGTCAAGAACGACCCCGATCTGCAGTTCCTGCCCCAGATGGGCCCGAACACGCTCTACCTGGGCATGACCAATACCTTTGAGCCGTTCAACAACGTCAAGGTGCGCCAGGCCATCGCCATGGGCATCGATCGCCAGCGCATCGTCGACAATTATTACCCCGACGGGTCGGAACTGGCGACGCACTTCACGCCGTGCACTATCCCCAACGGCTGCTCCGGTGAAGACTGGTACGGCTTCGACCCCGTTGCTGCCAAGGCGCTGCTCGCCGAGGCCGGCTTCCCCGATGGCTTCAAGACCAAGATCTACTATCGCGACGTGTTCCGCACCTATCTGCCGGAACCCAGCACTATCGCGGTCGAGTTTCAGTCACAGCTGAAGGCAAACCTGGGCATCGACGCCGAAGTCGCTCCCATGGAATCGGGCGAGTTCATCGGCCAGGCCACGTCCGGAAAGCTCGACGGGTTCTACCTGCTGGGCTGGGGCGCGGATTACCCGCACATCACCAACTTCCTGGACTATCACTTCGGCAAGGACACCCAGCAGTTCGGCGCCTCGCTGCCGGAAATCTATGAGGCCCTGGCCAAGGGTTCGTCGATCGCCGACGTTGAGGAAGCCAAGCCGGTCTATGAAGCCGCCAACAACGCCATCCGCGAACTCGTGCCTATGGTGCCGATCGCCCACGCCGCCGCCGGTTCGGCCGCCCGCGCCTATGTCAAGAACGCCGGCTACCGCCCGTTTGGCGCCAAGCAGTTCAACCTGGCTGACCCCGGCAAGGACACCATGGTCGTCATGCAGAACGCCGAGCCGATCAGCCTGTATTGCGGCGATGAGAGCGACGGCGAGTCGACCCTGGTCTGCACGCAGATCACCGAGACGCTGCTCGATTACGCTCAGGACAGCGGCGATATCGTCGGCGCCCTGGCGACCAGCTGCGACCCAAGCGCCGATGCGACCGCGTGGACCTGCCACCTGCGTGAAGGTGTCAAGTTCACCGACGGTTCGGATTTCGACGCCAATGACGTTGTCGCCTCCTACGCCGCGGGTCTGGATGCATCCAACCCGACGCATGTCGGCAACACGGGTGCGTTCGACTACTTCGCGAGCCTGTGGGGCATCATGAACGCCCCCGCCGCCAAGTAAGGCCGCTCCCCTCGAGAGGCGGGCGTTCCGGCGCCCGCCTCATCCGCCTTAACCCCCGGTAGACAAGCCCAATGCTCGGATACGCCATCAAGCGGCTCCTCAGTGCCATCCCGGTGATCTTTGGCATTCTGGTAGTCACCTTCTCGCTCGCCCGCCTGATCCCCGGCGATCCGTGCAAGTCGATGCTGGGCGACAAGGCCAGCGCCTCGACCTGCGCCGAATTCGTCCGCCATTTCGGCCTGGACCAGCCCATTCCGGTGCAGTTCCTTTATTACCTGCGCGATATCGCCCAGGGCAATTTTGGCAATTCCATCCGCTTCTCGCGGCCGGTGACGCAGATCATCATCGAGCGCCTGCCCATGACGATGGAACTCGCCCTGCTCGCGCTCATCGTCGCCACGCTGGCCGGCATCGCCATCGGCATCTTCGCGGCACGCCGCCACAACACCGCCGCCGATGTTGGCACGATGGCGCTAGCCAATGTCGGCATCGCCATGCCCATCTTCTGGCTCGGCCTGATGATGGCCTATGTCTTCGGCGTCATGCTCAAGGGCACGCCTTTGTGGCTGCCGCCTTCTGGTCGGCTGAGCGCGGGGCTGAGTTCAGTCCCTTTCTATGAAGTCTGGCAGTGGGATCTGGCCAAGGACACGTTCGGCGCCAAGTTCTTCGAGTTCGTCTCCAATTTTTACATCTTCAACGCGCTGATCACCTTCAACTGGCCGATCTTCACCGATGCCTTGCGCCACATGGTCCTTCCGGCCCTGGCGGTCGCGACGATCCCCATGGCCGTAATCGCCCGCATGACCCGTTCGTCGCTGCTGGACGTGCTGGGGCGCGATTATGTTCGCACTGCCCGCGCCAAGGGCGTGCCCGACAACAAGGTCGTGCGGCGGCACGCCCTGGGCAACGCCATGCTGCCGGTGGTGACAATTCTGGGATTGCAGATGGGCGCCCTGCTCAGCGGCGCCGTGCTGACCGAGACCGTGTTCGGTCTCGCCGGTGTGGGGCGCATGCTGGTCGAGGCGATCTTCGCGCGCGACTACCCGATCGTGCAGGCGTTCACCGTGATGATCGCCACGATCTATGTCGTGGTGAACCTGATCGTCGACCTCTCCTACACCTACCTCGACCCCCGCGTCCGGCCGCAATAGGACCTGATATGACCAGCCTGAACTCCGCCAGTGCCAATGCGGCCACTATCTTGATCGAGGATGGACTGCTGGGCGACCCGGTCCCGCTGTGGAAGCAGACCCTGAAGCGCCTGCTGCGCAAGCGCTCGGGCCAGGTCGGCCTCTTCCTGATCGGCTTCATGGTGCTGGTCGCGATCTTTGCCCCGATCATCGCCCCCTATGATCCCAACGAGGTCCTGATCGGGATCGAACAGGTCAAGCGGCGCGATCCACCCTGCATCCATATGCTCGGCTGCGACACCGCCAAGCCGCAGCACATCATGGGGATCGACGGCAATTCGCGCGACGTCTTCTCGCGACTGGTCTTCGGGTCGCGGATCAGCCTGATGATCGGTGTCGTGACCGTTTCCATTGCGCTGATCCTCGGCGTGTTCCTTGGCGCCGTCGCCGGCTATTTCGGCGGCTGGACCGACAATCTGATCATGCGGTGCATGGACGTTATCCTGGGGTTCCCCTCGCTCCTGCTGGCCATCGCCATCGTGGCTGTGCTCGGGCCAGGCATCATCAACGCCCTTCTCGCCATATCGGTAGTTTCCGTTCCCGGCTATGCCCGCGTCACCCGGGCCAGCGTGCTGTCGGTGAAGTCACAGGACTTCGTCGCCGCCAGCCGCGTTTTGGGTGGCAGCAAGTGGCGGATCCTGTTCACCCGCGTGCTGCCCAATGCGCTGACCCCGATCGTCGTCCTGGCGACAATGGGTGTAGCAGGCGGCATTCTCGAGGCCGCTGGTCTGAGTTTCTTGGGACTGGGCGCCCAACCGCCGACCCCGGAATGGGGCACGATGCTGGGAACCGAGAAGGACCAGATGTTCTCCTCGCCGCATCTGGTGTTCTTCCCCGGCATCGCCATCGTAGTCACCGTGCTCGGCTTTAACCTTCTTGGCGACGGATTGCGCGATGCGCTTGATCCGCGACTGAACAGCTGAGGTGGAGCCGATGAGCGAACCCATCCTTCAAGTGCGCGACTTGAGCACTGTCTTTTCCACGCGCTCAGGCACGGCTCAAGCCGTGGACAGTGTCAGTTTCGAGATCGCTGCGGGCAAGACGCTGTGCATCGTGGGCGAGAGCGGCTGCGGCAAATCAATCACCGCGCTGAGTGTGGCCGATCTGGTGCCCTACCCGGGCGCGGTGACTGGCGGCGAAGTGCTGCTCGCCGGCGTCGACCTGCGCAAGATGACGCCTGCGGAAATCAGCAAAGTCCGCGGCAACCGCCTGTCGATGATCTTTCAGGATCCGTCGTCGTCGCTCAATCCCGTTCACACCGTCGGCCGCCAGATCGCCGAGGTTTACCGGTTGCACAAGGACATGGACGCGCGGCAGGCCGAAGCAGCTGCCATACGGCTCCTGACCGCCGTAGGCATCCCTGACCCGGCGCGCCGGATGAAAGCCTACCCGCACGAGATGTCCGGCGGCATGGCGCAGCGGATCATGATTGCTATGGCGCTCGCCTGCGAACCGGAGGTGCTGATCGCCGACGAGCCAACGACCGCGCTGGACGTCACCATCCAGGCCCAGATCCTGGACCTGATGCGCCAGCTGCAAAGCGACTACGGCACAGCCATCATCCTGATCACCCATGACCTCGGTGTTGTGGCCGAAATGGCCGACCATGTGGCCGTCATGTATGCGGGCCAGATTGTGGAACATGCCGATGTGCGGACGCTGTTCCGATCCCCCCAGCACCCCTACACCAAGGCCCTTCTCCGCTCTGTGCCCCGCATGGATGCCGGCACGGAGATGCTCGAAGTGATCGAGGGACGCGTACCCCAGTTGACCAACCTGCCCGAGGGCTGTCGGTTCGCCCCGCGCTGTTCGGCGCGACGCAGCGCCGACGAGCCGCGCTGCACCACCACTGTGCCCCCGCTGCTACCAGTCGGGGTTGAGCATAGCTGTCGTTGCTGGCTGACGGCGCCAGCGGCCGGCGAAACGCGAGAAAAGGCAGAACTGGCATGAGCGCGCTCCTCGAACTGCGCGGGATCCAAAAGACTTTCGCCGTCAGGGGCGGTGCCTTTCAGAGAGTGGTCGGCCAGGTCAACGCAGTCACCGATATCGATCTTGCCATTGAAAAGGGCCGCACCCTGGGCGTGGTCGGCGAAAGTGGCTGCGGCAAGTCCACCCTGGCGCGGATCGTCATCGGTCTGCATCCGCCAACCGGCGGCGAAGTGGTATTTGACGGCAGGACCATCAGCGGCAGCCCCTCGGGCATCGACTTTGCCGCCAGCCGACGGATTCAGATGGTCTTCCAGGATCCCTATTCCTCGCTCGACCCGCGCGTTCCCATCGGCGTTTCTATCGGTGAGGGGCTCGTCATCCATGGGATCGGGGACACGGCGAGCCGTCGGCAGGCCGTCGGAGAGATCCTGCAGCGGGTGGGGCTTCCGTCGCAGACGGCTGATCGCTTCCCGCATGAATTCTCGGGTGGCCAGCGCCAGCGCATCGGCATTGCCCGCGCGCTGATCCTCAATCCGGATCTCTTGATCTGCGATGAGCCGACATCGGCCCTGGACGTATCGGTGCAGGCGCAGATCCTGAATCTGCTGCGCGTACTGAAGGACCAGTTCAACCTGACCATGATGTTCATCTCCCACAATCTGGCTGTGGTCCGCCACATCGCCGACGACGTGATGGTGATGTATCTTGGCCATGCCGTCGAAATGGCCCCAGCGGACACATTGTTCTCCAATCCGCGCCACCCCTATACGCAGGCCCTGCTCTCGGCCACGCCGATCGCCGATCCCGACCAGCGTGGCGAGCGTGTGCGCTTGACGGGCGAACTGCCGTCGCCGCTCAATCCTCCAAGCGGCTGCCCCTTCCACCCCCGCTGTCCCTTGGCCAACGACCGCTGCAAGGCGGAACTGCCCGTGCTGACCGCCGCCGGTGCGACACGCGTGGCCTGCCATGCGGTTGCAGAAGGTCGCGCCTCATCGCTTGGTTTTGGCGCGGCGGTTGGCCAAGCGTAGCTGGGCCGGAAACCTGGACACCGGACCGGCATGGCAGGCCATTAGCGGTAGCGGCCTCTGGCCTCTTGGGGCTCTCGATCTCGGCCAAGGGACCAGCAGTCCGCCACGACCGTGCCCATGATGTCCTCGGTTCACTTGGGGAAGGCCGGCTTCAGGGGCTGTTCGCGGTTGAGCCCAGGGTGATCCAGGCATCGCAGGCGTTGAGAGTCAAGAATCGGGACAGTTGACCGCAATCGGCTGGACCGGCCCCGCCAGCGGCGCCAAGGCGCCAGGACCCGGCCGGGCAGATCGCGCTCGGCAAGGGGTTGCCGGTCATTTGCAGCTACCGGCCACCGGTAGTGGCTATGGGAGGCGGCCCCGGCTTGCTGAGATCGTCATGCCTGCGGCGGCGCCTTATGTCGCGATCCAGCGCGCGGAACGCAGCATCGCCGAGGAGCCATAATCCGGCTGCTATGGCCATGACGTCGCACAGGCCCGTGACCGCTAGAACCGACCGATAAGCCCCAATCTGGCGCCGACCGATCTTTGGCCGTCCCCCTCGACGTTGAAATTCACCCCGAGATCGATGTTGAGTGCCTGGCCGAGTTCGGCGGACAGTCCGGCGGAAACCTGCCCAAAGGCCCCAGAGCCGTGGCGCGCCGCAAAACCGGCCGTCGCGCCGAGCTTGGGCGTCAGCGACAGGCCGCTTTCAAGCAGGAATTGCCGGGCGATCTCCAGACCGACGCTGGCGCGCAATTGTTCACTGGTGAACCCTGGCAGGCCGATCACACCGCCCGTGCCGTTCGAAATGTCATAGTCGCGCACGGTCTCAGACAGATAGACAGCACGCAGCTTGGGCGTGAGGAACGTCACCTCATCCAGGCTCCAGCGCCCCATGATGGCGGTGTCGAACAGCCAACGGCTGGTGGCAAATGTGCCGCGCCAGAACTGGGTATTGATCGTGTTGCCCGAACCGCCATACAGCAGGCTCGTGTCCCAAAACACGTTTTCACCAAGTTCGAACGAGGCATAGGGGCCGGCCAGCCAGCCGTTGCCTGTCAGGGTCGTGTCCGGCCCACTTGGGTCTGTCATGCGGTCATAGTGAAATGAGAACCCCAGCAATGCCTTTTCTGTGAGCAGATAGTCTATGCCGGCCGAGACCGTTGCCAGGCTGCCCCACTTGCCTGCGTTCTGCGCACGGTTGTGGGCCCAAAAGGTCCCGTCGAGCCAGATGTTGAGAGGCGTTAGGTTATCCTGCGCCCGCCCATTGGCGGCATCGTCTGCGGCCTGCATCTGTGCAAGGCTGGTGGAAACCGCCATTCTTACCCCATCCTGCGCGGGTGCCATGCGCGCCGTGATCGGATCGATGGCCATCCCCATTTGACGGCGCTGTATCAGGCCGGGAACCTTGATGGTGGAGGCGATCATGCTTTGACGCGACTGCACAAACCCGGAAACCAGATTGTCGATGTCCTTGGCGACGGCCGCTGCTGAGAAGCCGACATTGTAGGTGACGGTGCCGGTATTGGAGATGCCCAGAGCACTGGTAAGACGGAAACCAACGCGCACCAGACCAGAATAGGCGGGGTTCGGGATGAACTTCAAATACCACCCCGTCGGTGTCGCGCCGCCGGACTGGGCAAACTCGCCATTGACGACCTTGACGGTGCCCGCATTGGGCGGCTCGACAAAGGTCAGGTCGCCAGACACGAAGGGACCGCCGGTCGCGCCAGCCGCCAGGTTGACGTTGGGTGGGCTCGAGCCGGACGGAACCGACACGACCTTGTTGTCGACCGTGACGGCCCGGGGTTTCACCTTCAACGTGAAGCTGGCGGTACCGATGACACCATTGTTGGCGCGAACCTGGATCGAAAAGGCATAGTCGCCTTCCGACGCAGCCGCGAGAGGCCCCGTGAGTTCACCCGTCGAGATATTCAGGGTCATGCCATTGGGCAGGCTGCCTGAAGTGAGGCTGTAGATCAGCGGCGCTACCGCGCCGGTGGCGGAAATGGTCTGGCTATAGGCCTCGCCAGCCATGGCCTCCGTCAGCGCTCCGCCACTTGGCGACAGGGAGAGCGCGACCGGCTGCGGCGCTATGGCCAAGCTATAGTTGGCCGATCCGGTCACGCCATTGGCGTCCGTGGCCGTGACAGTGAACGTCGCATTGCCGGCTGCAGTCGGTGTGCCGGAGATGCCGCCGCTCGCGGTATTGAGGCTCAATCCAGCCGGCAGAGAACCGGAGGTGACGGCATAGCCATAGGGCGCGGCACCGCCCGAGGCGGCAACCGACTGGTTATAGGCTGTGCCAGCTGTCGCCGAAGTCAGCGCGCCAGCCGATGGCGAGAAGGCGAGAGTTGGCGCCGAGACGGTGATGCTTACCATGGCCGGTGCGGACGTCCCACTGGCATTGGTGGCGGTATAGGCAAAGCTGTCGGTGCCGGAGTAGCCAGCGGTCGGCGTATAGGTGATGGCGGTCCCCGAAGCCGTGGCAGTGCCATGGCCGGCGGCCGTGGTTATCGCCACCGACGCAGCCGCGCCCCCGGTCAGGTTCAACGTAATCGCATTGTTCGAAGAGTTGGCGGCGACCGTGGCAGTGACCGCATTGGCGACGGGAGCCAGTAATGCCGCCACCGGCGTGACGCTGTTGGACGCCTGCGAGGCTGAGCCGGGGCCGACACCATTGGTGGCGACCACGCTGAACGTATAGGCCGTGCCATTGGTCAAGCCAAAGACGGTAATGGGGCTGGCCGAACCGGTTCCGGTGGCGCCCCCCGGGCTTGCGGTCACCGTATAGCCGGTAATCGCCGCGCCGCCATTGCTGGATGGCGCGGTGAAGGTCACACTCGCCTGGGCATCGCCAGCAGTCGCGGTTCCGATCGACGGCGCGCCGGGTGCCGTGGCAGCCACGGCCAGCGTATAGTTCGCCGATCCGGTGGCGCTGTTGGCATCGGTGGCCGTGATGGTGAAGGAGGCATTGCCGGCCGTCGTCGGCATGCCGGTAATGGCACCGGTCGAGGTGTTGAGGCTCAAGCCGGCCGGAAGCGTGCCTGCGGTAATGGCATAGGTATAAGACGCCGTGCCGCCTGAGGCAGCAATCGCCTGGTTATAGGCGGTTCCAACACGTGCCGCCGTCAATGCGCCGGCCGCAGGTGCGAAGCCGAAGGTCGGAGCCGTGACGGTGACGGTCACAGTGGCTGGCGTGGATGTGCCGCTGGTATTGGTGGCGGTGTAGGTAAAGCTGTCGCTGCCAGAATAGCCTGTCGTCGGCGTATATCGGATCGTGGTCCCCGACGCCGTGGCCGTGCCATGCGAGGCAGCCGCGCCGATGGCAACGCCCGAGGCCGCACCGCCGGTCAGGTTCAGCGTGATCGCATTGTTCGACGAGTTGGCGGCGACCGTGGCGCTGACCGCATTGGCGACGGGAGCCGGCAATGCCGCCACTGGCGTGACGGAGTTGGACGCCTGCGAGGCTGAGCCGGAGCCGACACTGTTTGTGGCAGTCACGGTGAAGGTATAGGCTGTGCCATTGGTCAGGCCCGTCACGGTGATCGGGCTGGCCGAGCCGGACTTGGTCGCACCACCGGGACTTGCAGTGACGGTATAGCTGGTGATCGCCGCGCCACCATTGCTGGCCGGGGCGGTAAAGGTCACCGTCGCCTCCGCGTCGCCGGCCGTCGCGGTGCCGATCACCGGCGCGCCGGGTGTGATGACGCCGCCAACCGAGCAGGTGATATTGAAGGTCAGCGTGTTGGCCTGGTTGCCCTGATTGTCGGCATCCAGATACACGGAAAGATATCCCGGCACTTCGCCAGCGACGAACGTGTGCGAACCCGACACATTGAAGTTGCCGCCATTGCGCGGGCTGTTGTCGGCCTCAACGATGATATCACCATTGGCGCCATAGCCGAGCGATATTGTGGATGAATTGCCATTCGGGCCATTGCCCGTCGAGGAGGCCGACACAGTGATTGTCTCACCCTCGGCCAGGCTGAAGAACTCATAGTTCTGAAGGCGGCGCTGACCATTGGCCGGCGCCCAGGTCTGTGACCCCAGGGTCGAATTGATGGCGGTACAATCGTTCGACAGCGCATAGGCGGGCGCAACGGCCAAGCTGACAGCCAGTGGAATGGCAAAGAGGGCGCCCAGAACAGTCCGTAGGACGCGGTTGTACCCGCCGGTACGGCCTGCCGTTGCCATGCCCAAGCTCGCCAGCGTAATCGCCAGCAGCCCGATAAGGCCGGTTTTCACCACTCTTGCCAGGCGCTTCAGCCAGATGCCAGCACAGTGCATCACCGTCGCCAGAAGACGCACACCATCAAACGCGTTAACGAAGCCCATTCTGCCTACACCAGCGCGATCACCGCAGAAACGGCTGATCGCGCCCCGCTCAAACTTGAACAAAGACGCCCGGTTAAATTCGACGGGCGAACTAAAAAATTATTATCTGTCAATGACTTACAGATTCGCAGGCGAGCTGTCTACGGCCCGCCGCTGGACCAGAGCCATAGCAAATGCGCTGGTCACAACGCTCCCGTTCGCGTCGTCGTTATGGAGCATGGCGATGAAAACGCCTCGAGAAAACCGCTGCGCCGGTCTCGAGATTGCGCGTGGTTGCCGCACGGGGCGCCCGCTTTATCGTATCGCTTCGACCTCGGCACATTGCGATATCGACAACAACGACAGTGCCGGAACGGCCAATACCATTGACGCCTCGGTCACAGGAGAATTCCCAATCGCGACATTGGGTCACAAGGCTGAGGCTGGACGACGAAGCGTGCGAGAAGAGGCGCAAGCGACACGCTGGCGTGCCGAACGATTTCAAACAACCGAAACTCGGTCAGCGCAGGAATTGAGACGTCTGGGGATCATTGCGCGCAAACCCTGAGAAAGGGTGGCGCGAGAGACGGGGCTCGAACCCGCGACCTCCGGCGTGACAGGCCGGCGCTCTAACCAACTGAGCTACTCCCGCAGCGGCGGATGAACTGGTCATCTGCGCAACGTGGGTGTCGTTTACCGACCAGCCATGAGCAAGTCAAGCGAGCAAATCCACATTGATGCGACATTTTCAAGAAACTGCAGCCAGCTGTGGAAAACCCCCATGGGATCAGCCGCTAGCACGCGAAACTTGATGTGTAACCTCAGAATCGCGCCGCCGCGCCGCAAACGCGCCTGGCGGTCACCACGGCCGCTGGGGGCACTGCGTTGGCGTCCGGCGCCACTGAGAGGAGAAATGGTGGGCGATGACGGGCTCGAACCGCCGACATCTTCGGTGTAAACGAAGCGCTCTACCAACTGAGCTAATCGCCCGCAGGGCATTGCCGCTGCAAGGTGGCCCTGATTAAGGGCCCTGCCCCAAGCCGTCAACCGGCAAAATGAAAGGCCCCGGCGCAAAGCGCACGGGGCCGATCAAAAAGTTCAAACAGAACCGATCTTAGTTGATCGCGTCCTTCAGGCCCTTGCCGGGCTTGAACTTGGCCTGATTGGAGGCCGGAATCTGGATCTCGGCGCCGGTGGCCGGGTTGCGACCGGTCGAAGCCTTGCGCTGCGACACGGCAAAAGTGCCAAAGCCAACCAGACGAACTTCGTCGCCGGCCTTGAGGGTGTTGGTAATAGCTTCAAACACTGCGTCAACCGCTTCAGCGGCCTGAGCCTTGGTAATCGTCGCTTTGTCGGCGACAACGCCAACCAGATCGTTCTTGTTCATTGCGTTTCCTCACAGTGAAGTGCCCGCCCTCGCTGGCGAACTTTAAAACGCGGCAACCCTTGGTCGATTCTGGACCAAACGCAAGGATTTCCGGGCTTGAGGCGAGGCCGGACGGTACAAATGCGTTAATGAACCTGAAAAACCGGGCGAGCAAGTCCGGATTGTGCCCATCCCAAGGTTTTCCGGGCTTTTCCGCGCCTATTCCGCCCTATCGGCAGCCGGCGCCGTCTCGCGCGGCAAGCGGCCGATTCCCAGCATCAGCGGCAGCGCCAGCAGGTAGACGCCAATGGCCACCAGCCAGATCATGCCTGGCCAATCGGGCCGCACCACAAAGTAGATGGTGCTGAAAAATACCGGCCCGAACACCGCCGAAAGGCTCACCAGACTGGCCAGAACACCCTGCAGCTGCCCCTGCCGTTCGCCATCGACCTGGCGGGTGGTCAGCGATTGCAGCGCCGGCATGCCGATGCCACCCATGGCGAACACCGGCGCCATGGCAAACAGCACCCAGCCAAACGGGGTGAAGGCCAGTGTCAACATGGCGCCGATCTCAAAGGCCATGCCCAGCAACAGCGAGCGCCGCTCGCCCAGCCGCGCCACCACCGGTCCAGTAAGAAAGGCCTGCGCCAGCGCATGGAATACGCCGAACGCCCCCAGCGAGAGGCCGATGGTCAGCCCGCTCCACTGGAACACATCTTCCGAATAGACCGCCCAGGTGGTGCCATAGATGGTGCCGACGAAATTGAGGATGACGAACAGGCCCATCAGCGGGATCAGCGCCTTGAAGGTCAGCGCCCAACGCAGCGGCGTGAAGGGGTTCAGCGTATCCAGCGTGATCTTTCCGCCCGCCGCGCCCGGACGCGATTCGGGCAGCAGGAACAGCGCGACCGCGAAATTGGCGCCATTGAGCACGGCAGCGGCGATGAACGGCGCCCGCACCCAGAAATCGCCCAGCAACCCACCCAGCACCGGCCCGATGATAAAGCCGATGCCGAACATGGCGTGGAAATAGCCGAATCGCTTGGCGCGCTGCTCTTCGCTGGAAATGTCGGTGATATACGCAGTCGCCACAGCCATATTGGCGCTGCTGATGCCGGCAATGGCCCGGCCCAGCACCAGCATCCACAGATGCGGCGCAAAGGCCATGATGACATAGTCGATGGCCGCCCCAGCCAGCGACAGCAGCAGCACCGGACGGCGCCCGAAGCGGTCGCTGAGCACGCCCAGCACGGGCGAGAACAGGAACTGGCAGGCTGCATACAGTGCCAGCATCAGCCCCAGCATGGTCGAAATCTGGCTGGTATGGCCCACTTCGCGCAGCAGGGCCGGCAGAATGGGGAAGATCAGCCCGATACCGACGGCATCAAGCATGACCGCAGCAAGGATGACGACCAGGGGCTTGTTCACGGGGTTCTCTCCTCCGCCATCGCTGTGGCGGCTCTGGGGTAAGGCCTCCGCACTGCCTAGGCAAGAGCTGCAGCGCAGTCCCATTTGCCGCCTATCCCTGCCAAATCGTGGCAGCACCATTTGGCAGGCGGCGTCTGGCCGTGGGTGTGATAGGCCATAGCCTCAGAACCGCGAGGATTTCATGGTCGTTGCTTTTATCGTGCAGGGCTTTCAACTGAGGGGCCGCAAGCTGATGCCCGACCAGGCGCGCACCGCCAAGACCCGCGAAGACGCCATCATCCTGGCCGAACGCATGGCCACCAGCCGGGCCGGCGTCTTCTGCTTCTCTCAGGACGTCGATATCGAAACCGACACCTATGACGAACCAAAAGTCCTGCTGCGCCTCGGCCAGCTACCGCCCGGCCTGCCAGAGTAGAAGCCCCGCTTAGCCCGCAGATACCGCCCCCGCTTTGGACCGCTGAAAGGTGGCGAACAGTGGCGTAACGGCCAGATAGAGCCCTGCCCCGACAAGCCACACCGTCCCGATCCACACGGTCCGCGTCGAGAAGAACAGGGCCGTGGTCAGCACGGGCCCGACGATCCCGGCCAGGCTCATCAGACTGGCCATCACACCCTGCAGCTGCCCCTGCTGATCGTCCGAGACCCGGCTGGTCAGCAGCGACTGCAGCGCTGGCATGGCCACGCCGCCCAGCGCAAACAGCGGCGCCACGGCATAGCCCATCCAGCTCTGATCGGCGAAGGCCATTAGGGTATAGGCCAGCATGTCAAAGGCCACGCCGATCATCAACGTGCCCAGATCACCGAAACGGCGCGACAGCGGCCCGACCAGCAGCGCCTGCGCCAGAGCACTGGCCACCCCGAATGTGGCAAACGACAACCCCATGTGCACCGGGTCCCAGCCGAAGCGCTCGGCGCCATAGAGCACCCAGATGGTTCCGGGTACGGCCGCGATCAGCCCGAACACCACCGACACCACAACCAGGGGCAGCAGCGGCTTGAAGTTCCACAGCCAGACCAGTGGCGCCAGCGGGTTCAGCTCCTTGAGCGCAAACTTGCTGTCGCTGGCCTGCCGGCTCTCGGGCAACACGAACAGCGCCACAAGCAGGTTGATGCCGTTGAACAGCGCCGCCGCAAAGAACGGCGCCCGCAGCCACCACGCGCCCAGGACGCCACCAATCACCGGACCAATGATAAAGCCCGAGCTCATCACGGCGCCGACCAGGCCAAAGCGCTGCGCCCGCTGCTCGGCCGGGGTGATATCGGTGATATAGGCCGAGGCCACGGCCATATTGGCGCTGGTGATGCCCGCCATTGCCCGCCCGACGACAAGCACCCAGCCCACCGGCGACAGCGCCATCACCAGATAGTCGAGCAGCGTGCCTGCCAACGACAGCAGCAACACCGGCCGTCGTCCGAAGCGGTCGCTGAGCGCCCCCAGCACCGGCGAAAACACGAACTGCATCACCGCATAGACTGCCAGCATGAGCCCAAACAGCAGGGCGAAATCGCCATCACCGCTCACCTGGGCCAGCAGGTCCGGCAGGATGGGAATGATCAGCCCGGCGCCGATAGCATCCAGGACAACGGTGGCAAGAATGACGATCAAGGCCTTGTTCATCAGGACCTCCTAAAGTACTTTATCGGTGATAAATTCACTTATCACCGATAAGCGCTTTATCAATGATAAGTCAAGTGAGGATTCAGGCATGGCCATTGATCGTGACCATATTGTCGAGCAGGCGCTGCAGCTGCTCAACGAAGTGGGCATCGACAAATTCACCACCCGCAAGCTGGCTGAACGGCTGGGCGTGGCCCAGCCAGCTCTCTATTGGCACTTCCGCAACAAGTCGCTCCTGCTCGACGCCATGAACAGCGCCATGCTGGCGCGCTATCATGTGCATCGCCTGCCGGCCCCCGGTGAAGACTGGATGGCGTTCACCCTGGCCAATGCGCGCAGCATGCGCCGCACCTTGCTGGCGGTCCGCGACGGCGCTCGTCTCACCGCAGGCACCAGGCCGTCGGCGCCCGAATTCGCCGACACCGAAAAAGTGCTCAAGCTCTACTGCGATGCCGGTTTCTCGCCCGAGGATGCGCTCAACATCGCCCTGTCGCTCGCGCGCTACGTGGTCGGCTATGTGCTGGAAGAACAGGGCGAGCGTGAGCGCAACGACCTGGACGCGGCTGAAGGCGGCGATCTGGCGCCCGAGCTGGCGGACTTCCCGCTTCTGGCCGAAGGCGCCAGGTCGCTGTTCGAAACCGGAACGGTCAACACTGAAAAGGCCTTCGAAAGCGGCCTGCACTATTTTGTCGACGGTATTGCCCTCAGCCTGAAGTCCAGGACAGGGCAAACCTAGGCTGACGATCCCGCAACAAAAAACGGCGGCCCATGGGGGCCGCCGTTTGCATTTCAAAGCGCCGCTGCTTAGTGCGGCAGGCCGGTGGTGGTGTCTTCGCCGGCCGCTTCCACCGTGGTGGAGACGGCGGGTGTGGCTTCATCGAAGTTCCATTCGATGGGCTCGGGCTTGCGCACCAGGGCGCGCTCGATCACCTGGTCCATGCGGCTCACCGGCACGATCTCCATGCCGTCCTTGACGATATCGGGGATCTCGGCGAGGTCGCGGACGTTCTCGGCCGGGATCAGCACGGTCTTGATGCCACCGCGGAGGGCCGCAAGCAGCTTCTCCTTGAGGCCGCCGATGGGCAGCACCCTGCCCCGCAGCGTGATCTCGCCGGTCATGGCGACATCATTGCGCACCGGGATACCGGTCATCACCGAGACGATTGCCGTGGCCAGGCCAATACCAGCCGACGGACCATCCTTGGGGGTGGCGCCTTCGGGCAGGTGGACATGGATGTCGCGCGTGTCGAACATCGGCGGCTTGATACCGAAATCGATCGACTTGGAGCGGACATAGGCCGTCGCGGCAGTCAGCGATTCCTTCATGACTTCCTTGATGTTGCCGGTGACCGTCATGCGGCCCTTGCCCGGCGTCATCACGCCTTCGATGGTCAGCAGCTCGCCACCCACCGATGTCCAGGCCAGCCCCGTCACCAGGCCAACCTGCGCCTCGGCTTCGATCTCACCATGGGTGTAGATGTCGGCGCCCAGGAACTTGGTCAGCTTCTCTTCGTCGATGACCACGGTCTTGACCTTGGTCTTGACGATCTCGGTCACGGCCTTGCGCATCAGCTTGCTGATCTCGCGCTTGAGGTTACGCACGCCCGCTTCACGGGTGTAGCGCTGGATCAAGGCGGTCAGCATCGCATCGCTCAGCTCGAACTCGCCATGGGCCAGCCCGTTTTCCTTGAGCGTTTCCGGGATCAGGTGCTGCTTGGCGATCGCGTGCTTCTCCTGCTCGGTATAGCCGGACAGGCGAATGATCTCCATGCGGTCCATCAGCGGGCCGGGAATGTTCAGGGTGTTCGAGGTGGTCACGAACATCACGTCGCTGAGGTCATAATCGACCTCGAGATAGTGATCGGCGAAGGTGTGGTTCTGTTCCGGATCCAGCACCTCAAGCAGCGCCGAAGAGGGATCGCCACGGAAGTCCTGGCCCATCTTGTCGATTTCGTCGAGCAGGAACAGCGGGTTGGACTTGCCCACCTTCTTGAGCGACTGGATCACCTTGCCGGGCATCGAGCCGATATAGGTGCGGCGGTGGCCACGGATTTCGGCTTCGTCCCGCACCCCGCCCAGCGCCATGCGCACGAACTCGCGGCCTGTCGCCTTAGCGATCGACTTGCCCAGCGAGGTCTTGCCGACGCCCGGAGGACCAACGAGGCAGAGGATCGGCCCCTTGAGCGTGCCGGTACGACCCTGCACGGCCAAATACTCGAGGATGCGTTCCTTGACCTTTTCGAGGCCATAGTGATCCTCATCCAGAACCTTCTCGGCCAGGACCAGGTCACGCTTGACCTTGCTCTTCTTGCCCCAGGGCAGGCCCAGAAGCGTATCAAGATAGTTACGCACCACCGTGGCTTCGGCCGACATCGGGCTCATGGCCTTGAGCTTTTTCAGCTCGGCTTCCGCCTTGGCCTTGGCTTCCTTGCTCAACCGGGTCTTGGCGATGCGCTCCTCGATCTCTTGGATCTCGTTGGAGCCCTCTTCGCCGTCACCCAGTTCCTTCTGGATCGCCTTCATCTGCTCGTTGAGATAGTATTCGCGCTGCGTCTTTTCCATCTGCCGCTTGACGCGGCTACGGATGCGCTTTTCCACCTGCAGCACGCCGATCTCGCCTTCCATCAGGCCAAGAATCTTCTGGAAGCGCTCCACCACCGACACGGTGGACAGCAAATCTTCCTTCTCGTGGATCTTGATCACCAGATGGCTGGCAATGGTGTCGGAGAGCTTGGATGCGTTCTCGATCTGGCCGACAGCCGCAACGACCTCGGCCGAGATCTTCTTGTTCAGCTTGACGTAGTTCTCGAACTCATTGACCGCCGAACGCGACAGCGCCTCGACCTCGGTGGCATCTTCCACCGGCTCGGGCAAGGGCGAGGCTTCCGCCTCGAAATAGTCCACGGTCTGCAGATAGCGATCAATGGTCGCGCGGTTCAGCCCCTCGACCAACACCTTGACGGTGCCGTCGGGCAGCTTGAGCAGCTGCAGAACCGTGGCAATGGTGCCAGTTTCATAGATCTGGTCGGGCGCAGGATCATCGTCCTGCGCATTCTTCTGCGTCACAACAAGAATGTGCTTGTCGTCGCGCATGACCTCTTCAAGCGCCTTGACCGATTTTTCACGGCCCACGAACAGCGGCACGATCATGCCGGGGAAAACGACGATATCGCGCAGCGGAAGCACTGGGTAAACGCGATCCCGGCTGGATTCGCCGCCTGTGGGATTGACGTCCGTCATCTCGTATCCTTTCCGGGGCGCGCGGAGGAAAGGTGAGGTGCGCGCCCGTAGTAGACAGCTCCAAACATCAAGGCTGGGCTGATTCCGGTTAATAAATAGGTCCCCCCGGGGCCGCTGCAAGTCAACCTCCCGGTAAAAGTGACGGTTAATGTGACAGTGCACACAAGATATGTTCCAGGGGCCAGGAACAGCCATGTGCCTTGGCTGCACACTGCATGCGGGGCACTGCCAACGCCTGTCGCGACAGCGGCACAAATCGGGCGCAGGAACAGCCTTGCCCCGCCGCCGCATTTGGTGATCATCGGGCCCAGACACAAGGATATCAGCATGAGCAGACCGCGCCGCATCGACCTCTTCGGCATCCCGACTTCAGCCGGCGCCTCGGTGCGCGGCTGCGGCATGGGACCGGCGGCCATGCGTGTGGCGGGCCTGGCCGACACGCTGGCGGCGTTGGACCACGCGGTCACTGACCATGGCGACCTGGCCGCTGGCATTGCCGCCGCCGGCGAGCGCGCAGCCACGCCTGACGAGCGTCTGGTCACCGTGCTGGCCATGGCCGCACAGAGCCATACAAGGGGGCTGGAGAGCCTTGCCAGCGGCGCCCTGCCCGCCTTCATCGGAGGCGACCATAGCCTCTCCATCGGCACGCTGGCTGGCGTAGCGGCCCATTGCCGGGCCAATGGTCGGCCGCTGCACGTGCTCTGGGTCGATGCCCATGGCGATTTCAATACCCCGGCCAGTTCGGAGACCGGCAATATCCACGGCATGCCGCTGGCCCTGCTCTGCGGCGAACCGGACTTCGGCCCCGACTACAATGGGCCCTGGCGCGATGTCGTGGACCCGCGCAACGTTACGGTCTTTGGCGCCCGCTCTATCGACCGGCCCGAGCGGCAATTGCTGGAGCGCCGCGGCGTCACCGTCATCGACATGCGCCAGATCGACGAAATGGGCGTGGTGGCCCTGATGCGCGACGTGCTGGCCAAGGTGACGGCGGCCGGGGCGCATCTGCATGTGAGTCTGGATGTCGACGCGGTCGACCCGGCCATTGCCCCCGGCGCCGGCACGCCGGTGGCGGGCGGCCTGACCTTCCGCGAGGCGCATCTGGCCATGGAGATGATCCATGACAGCGGCGCGCTGGGCTCGCTCGATATCGTCGAGCTCAACCCCTATCTCGATCACGCGGGCATGAGCGCCCGCCTGCTGGTCGATCTGGCGGCGAGCCTGTTCGGCCGGCAGATCATGCCGAGACAGACCGTGCAGGACGGCATCAGCGAGGCGCCGACCGCCGTCTAGCCCCCAGCGCCCGGGCCGACATACTGCGCCCGGGGCCGGATCAGCTGGCCGCTGCCGGCCTGCTCGATGCCATGCGCCAGCCAGCCCACGCTGCGCGCCAGGGCAAACAGCACCAGCGGCGCCTCGTCCGGCAGACCATAGGCCTGCGCCAGTGCTGCCAGGGCGAAGTCGACATTGGGTGCATCCCCAGTAATGGCTTCTGCCGCCGCCCGAAAAGCCACGAAGGCCGGCGGCAGGCTGAAGCAATCGAGCAAGGCCGCGCAGCGGATATCGCCCTCAGGATAGAGCGGATGGCCCATGCCAGGCACGGCGCGCCCCTCGCCCAGCCAGTCGCGCAGCGCCCCCTCGGCTCTTTCAGCCTCGGTGCCGATGTC
This sequence comes from Devosia sp. FKR38, assembly GCF_005222805.1. Taxonomy (GTDB): domain Bacteria; phylum Pseudomonadota; class Alphaproteobacteria; order Rhizobiales; family Devosiaceae; genus Devosia. The sequence goes on from NZ_STGC01000005.1 coordinate 1,388,397, forward strand.
TTCGGCGAGCGCCGTCACGCTGCGCGACGCCAGGCCGTGCCGGGGACCATTGAGCGTCGCCAACCCGGCCAGCGCCCCGGCCCACAGCGACGCCCCGGTAGAGACCGCCACCCGCGCCGCAAAGGTCGAGGCATTGAGCTCATGGTCGGCCAGCAGCACCAGGCTGCGGCGGATGATGTCGGCAGCCTCCGGCCGCTGCCAGCGCTGCGCCAGCCGCGCATGCAGCGGCATGGCCGCATCGCCGGGACCACACAGCGACCCGGCGACCGCCCCCAGTACGGCGCCCGCCTGCTGACCCAACGCAGCCGGCCCCAGCACTTGCCCCACCGGCTCTGCCGCCCCCGTCGCCAGCGCCAGGAACGCACCGCGTAACCCGTACCCTGTCACTTGGTTAGCTGAATCGCGCAATTGGCACCGCATCTGCCATAGCAGATCGGCAGCACTTTCTAGCGTCGCCGTCTCGGCCAGCACCACGGCATCCATTCCGCGATAGAGCAACCGCCCGCCCTGAACCGTGGAGAGCCGCGTCGGCAGCACCGGCTCGCCCCAGTCGATGGCCGCCGCCGCCACCGCCTCCTGCTTCTTGCGGCCGGCGGCCCGCGTCGCCAGTCGGCGTACGTCGTCACCGCGATAGAGGCTCTTGCGGCTGTCGGCCGGGTCGCGCCGCGCCTTGATGCGGCCGCGGCTGACATTGGCATAGAGCGTCTGGGGCTGCGTCCCCAGCAGCGCCAGCGCCTCGGCGGCAGTCAACCAGTCCATGGCGATACATTGATCCAATTGGTCAAGATTGACGTCAATGTAAATGCTCCTACTTTGCCGCGCAACAACCACAGGAGATGACCATGAACTCTGGTCTGGAAGATGTGATCGCCGCCCAGACGGTGCTGTCCGATGTTGACGGCAAGAACGGGCGCCTGATCGTGCGCGGCCGATCGCTGGACGAGCTGGTGAGCCGCAGCCGCTATGAGGATGTGCTGGCGCTGCTGTTTGGCGGCTTCTTCGCCGAGGCCGACGATCTGACACGGGCGCTGGGCCAGGCCCGCGTCGCCGTCTTTGCCCATGTCGCTGCCGCCGATTCTGCCCTGCTCGCCCTGCCGCCGGTCGATGCCATGCGGGCCCTGCTGGCCCGGCTGGGCGACGGCGAGGACCGCGATACCGCTCTGCAACTGGTGGCCGGCCCCGCCGTGTTCACCACGGCCCTCCTGCGCCTGCGGGCGGGCCAGGCGCCGCTGGCGCCCGATGCCAGCCTCACCCACGCCGCCGATACGCTGCGCATGCTGCATGGCGCCCTGCCCAGCCCGCAGCAGACCGCCGCGCTCGACCGCTATCTGGTCACGGTCGCTGACCATGGCCTCAACGCCTCGACCTTTGCCGCCCGCGTGGTCGCCTCCACCAAGGCCGGTCTCGCCTCATCCGTGCTGGCCGCGCTCAGTGCCCTCAAGGGCCCGCTGCATGGCGGGGCGCCCGGCCCGGTGCTCGACATGCTCGACGGTGTCGGCACGCCCGCCAATGCCCGCGCCTGGCTGGAAGCCGCGCTCGACGGCGGCGACCGGTTGATGGGCTTCGGCCACCGCGTCTATCGCGTGCGCGACCCGCGCGCCGATGCGCTCAAGGGCGCAGTGCGTCTCCTGGCCAGCTCGGGCGCCATCGATCCCAAGCGCCTGGCCCTGGCCGAAGCGGTCGAGGCCGCAGCCCTCGCCGTGCTGCGCGAACGCAAGCCCGAGCGGGCGCTGGACACCAATGTGGAGTTCTACACTGCGCTACTGCTCGAGGCCCTCGGCTTCCCGCGCGACGCCTTCACCTGCGTCTTTGCCATGGGCCGCACCGGCGGCTGGATCGCCCACGCCCGCGAACAGGCCGAAACCGGCCGCCTCATCCGCCCCATGTCGGTCTATATCGGCCCCCAGCCGCAACAGGCCGCCTGACGCGGCCCTCGCGGCGGTTGACTATCAGATCCCCCAAAAACAAAAACGCCGGACCCAAGGGCCCGGCGCTTTCAATTCAATCCGACGAAAACCTTATGCCCCGGCGGGCAGGTCTTCCTTTTTGCGTTCCGAATAGATGTACAGCGGACGCACGTCCTTGCCATTCACCACTTCGGCCGAGATCACCACCTCTTCCACGCCTTCGAGCGATGGCAGGTCATACATGGTGTCGAGCAGGATGCCTTCCATGATCGACCGCAGGCCGCGGGCGCCGGTCTTGCGCTCGATGGCCTTTTCCGCGATCGCCTTGAGGGCGTCTTCGTGGAACGTCAGCTCGACCTCTTCCATCTGGAACAGTCGCTGGTACTGGCGCACCAGGGCGTTCTTCGGAGACGTCAGGATTTCGATCAGCGCTGCAATGTCCAGGTCTTCCAGCGTCGCCAGCACAGGCAGGCGGCCGATGAATTCCGGAATCAGGCCGAAACGCACCAGGTCCTCGGGCGCCACATCGGCCAGGATCTGGCCCACGCGACGGTCGTTGGGGTCCTTGACGGTGGCGCCAAAGCCGATGCCCGAGCCTTCGCCACGGGCCGAGATGATCTTTTCCAGACCAGCAAAGGCGCCGCCGCAGATGAACAGGATATTGGTCGTGTCCACCTGCAGGAACTCCTGCTGCGGATGCTTGCGGCCGCCCTGGGGCGGAACGGAAGCCACGGTGCCTTCCATGATCTTGAGCAGGGCCTGCTGCACGCCTTCGCCCGAAACGTCACGGGTGATCGACGGGTTGTCGGACTTGCGGCTGATCTTGTCGACTTCGTCGATATAGACGATGCCGCGCTGGGCCTTCTCGACATTGTAGTCGGCGGCCTGCAGCAGCTTGAGGATGATGTTTTCCACGTCCTCACCGACATAGCCGGCTTCGGTCAGCGTGGTGGCATCAGCCATGGTGAACGGCACATCCAGAATGCGCGCCAGCGTCTGGGCCAGCAGCGTCTTGCCCGAACCGGTCGGCCCGATCAGCAGGATGTTGGACTTGCTCAGCTCCACATCCTGGTTCTTGGTCGCGTGGTGCAGACGCTTGTAGTGGTTGTGGACGGCCACGGAGAGCACGCGCTTGGCGCGGAACTGGCCGATGACGTAGTCGTCGAGCACCTTGCAGATATCGGCAGGTGTCGGCACGCCATCGGAGGACTTGACCATTGAGGTCTTGTTCTCTTCGCGGATGATGTCCATGCACAGCTCGACGCATTCATCACAGATGAAGACGGTCGGGCCGGCGATCAGCTTGCGAACCTCATGCTGGGATTTCCCGCAGAACGAGCAATAAAGCGTGTTCTTTGAGGTTTCGCCGTTCGTTGTCTCTTTGGACATCCTGTTACTCCCGGAGGCAGAGCGCCTCCAAAACCAAGCCATTCCCTGACGGTATCGCTTGAGCCTAAAGAAAGTCTAAGCCGAACCGATCCTAAAGATCGATCCGGCTCGGTGCAATCGCGCAGGGATCACAGTCCACGGCGCGTCAGCAATGTGCTTAACGCGGGCCCAATCAGCTCGCGGTCTCCGGAACGACGCGCTTGTCCCACACGTTGTCGATCAGGCCAAAGGTCTTGGCTTCCTCGGGCGACAGGAAGCGATCGCGCTCGAGAGCGTTCTCGATTTCCTCGTAGGTGCGGCCGGTGTGCTTCTCATAGATCTGATTAAGACGGCGCTTCAAACCCTCGACTTCCTTGGCATGAATCAGGATATCGGTGACCTGACCCTGGAAGCCGCCGGACGGCTGGTGCACCATCACGCGGGCGTTGGGCAGCGCGGTGCGCATGCCGGCTTCGCCGGCTGCCAGCAGCAGCGAACCCATCGAGGCCGCCTGCCCCATCACCATGGTGGCGACCGGTGCGCGGATGAACTGCATGGTGTCGTAGATCGACAGGCCCGCCGTCACAACACCGCCAGGCGAGTTGATGTACAGCGAGATTTCCTTTTTCGGATTCTCTGATTCGAGGAACAGCAGCTGCGCCACGATCAGCGAGGCCATGTTGTCCTCGACAACGCTGGTCACAAAAATGATGCGCTCGCGCAGCAGGCGCGAATAGATGTCGAAGGCACGCTCGCCACGGTTGGATTGCTCCACCACCATGGGAACGAGGGTGTTCATATAAGTATCGTGCGGATCCCGCATGGAATGCCCCTTTGCTGTGCCAGGTCGCGGACCGGGCGAGCGGTGTCGTTGTTTGGGACACGATCAGTGACCGGGGCGAGTGCCCGGACCAGCGCAATCATGTCGAATTCGAATCAGCGGTACTGGCCGATTGCAGACCATGCCGCCTTAACGCGCGGTAAAAGCACAGATAGGCGGCAATCGCCCCCGCTTCAATAGGGGCAACGTCACGGTGATCATTCTCCATGCGTGGGGTTAATTGCCCGTTGCTGCAACTGAACGCCAAACTGGGCCATCGCCGCAATCACCGGCTCCACCGAATGCCCGAGCGCTGTCAGCGTGTACTCCGTCTTGGGTGGAACGGTTGGATAGATGGTCTTTGCAATCAATCCGCGAGCTTCCAGATCGTGCAGCCGCGTCGCCAGCATGCGCGGGCTGATCCCCGCGATAGCGCGCTGCAACTGGCTGTACCGCTTGGTACCACCGAGCAACTCGCGGAAGATCAATGTCGTCCATTTGCCGTCAAGAACACCGGCGGCTTCCGCAACCGGGCAATCGGAGGCGCAGTCGGCTTTCGGATCCAGCATTTTGCGCTATACTTTTTGTAACTACTTACTTTTATATAGCTAGCAATCTAGCCTTCGGCAATCAACGACCGAAAGGCACAACAATGACCTATCTCCGCATCGTCCTGCTGCTTATTGCAGTCTCACAGCTCGCCCTTGGCCTGCTGACCCTGCTCGCACCCGGATATTTCATCCAGGCCATGGGCCTCAACGCTGTGCCCGCATACGGATTCTACCTGATCGGCATGCTCGCCGCGCGCTTCCTGGCGTTTGGCGTTGTGCTGGTCGTGCTGGCCCGACGCCAGCAGGTTGATCCTCTCTGGCTGCAGGCCATGGGGGGCATCCAATTGGTCGATCTGGGCGTAGGCCTCTACTATACGGCAACGGGCGTTCTCCCGCTGAGCGTATCGGCCTTCCCCATGTTCAATGCCGTGCTGTTCAGTGGACTGCTGCTGCGCGCTATGCGGCGCCAGCAGCTGGCAACGGTCTAGGCCGTGAAGCCGACCGTCACGCCCTTCTTCTTGAAATAGGACTGCATGATCTTGCGGCCCTGGCGATTGGGCTGGGCCAACTTGCCCGGCTCGAACACGGCTTCGCTAACGCCTTCGCGCGCCATGGCCGCCTTGAGCGCAGCGATATGCAGGTCGATGTCTTCGTTGTTGTTCTTGATCGAGGCGTAGATCGCATCGATCGCCTGGGAAACGGTGATGTCGCTCATGGCAAGGTCCTTGGTCGTTTGGCCGCCTTCAAGACATGATTGCAGCCGCCTTGCCAAGCCCTTTTGACGGCAATGCGGCGGCGGCGCGCTGGCCTGACCGCCGTATGCCGGCTCCAAAATGGCGCCCTTGGCTTACCGCGCCTCGAAATCCGGCCGGGCAACCCCGGTTTCGCTGTGCCGATGCTCAACCATCAGCGGCCGGATTTCGACCCGGGCATAGGCCGCGATCGGGTCATCATCGAACAGCGCCACTGCCTCGGCCATATCGGCCGCCTCGATCAGCACAAAGCCGCCCACCATTTCCTTGGCTTCCGCAAAGGGACCGTCGAGGCGCTCCATCTTCATGCGGGTACGCCGGTCGATGTTGACGCTCTCCTCTGGCGCCATCAGCGGCGAGGCGATCAGCAAATGCCCGCCGTCCCGCAGCTTGTGGTCATGCGCAATGGTGGCGTCGTCGATGCGGGCCATCTCCTGCGGGCTGAGCCCGGCAAAGGCATCGGGTTCGAAATGCACGAGGCAAAGGAACTTCATGGTCGGGTCTCCGGTGTTGGACACGCTCCCGACGAACCGGCCCGCGCCCGATCGACTATTTCTGTGTGGCCAATTGCACGCCTTGCGCAACAGCAGTTGCAACGCCGCTTCCGGCCCCTATGGTATCAGAACCCTACCTGCTTGGACCACCATGGCCGCCATTCTCCAGATCAAGCCGATCACCGACGTTCCCGCCCAGCGCCGCGCCAGCGCCGACCCGCGCGACCCGGCCTTCTTCCAGAACCCCTATGGCTTTTATGCCGAGCGCCACGCCAGCGCGCCCAACTTCTATTGGGAACAGTATGGGCATTGGTGCTTTGCCGGCTTCAAGGAGGTCAACGCCCTGCTGCGCGACAAGCGCTTCGGCCGCGAGATTCTGCACGTGGCGACGCGTGAGGAAATCGGCCTGCCCGAACCCAAGGCGCACACCGCTGCCTTTGACCTGACCGAGAAGCACTCCCTGCTCAATCTTGAGCCGCCAGCCCATACGCGCCTGCGCACCCTGGTCAACCGCGCCTTTGTGTCCCGCCATGTCGAGCAGTTGCGCCCGCGCATCGTCAAGCTGGCCAACGAGGTCATCGACGGCTTCGAGGGCGAGGCCAGCGTTGACCTCATCAAGGCCTTTGCCGCGCCCATCCCGGCCATCATCATCGCTGAAATGATCGGCCTGCCAGCCGAGAGCGCGCCGCAACTGCTTGCCTGGTCCAATCGCATGGTGGCCATGTATATGTTCGGGGTCAGCCATGAGACCGAACTGGACGCCAACCAGGCCTCGCAGGATTTCATGGACTATCTGGCCGCGATTATCGCCGAGCGCCGCAAGCAGCCGCGCGAAGACCTGCTCAGCCACATGCTGACCTCAGACCGCGGCGGTGACCGGCTCAGTGACGACGAGGTCATGTCCACCGCCATCCTGCTGCTCAATGCCGGCCATGAGGCCACCGTCCATACTACCGGCAATGGGGTCAAATCGATCCTGGAAAGCGGTATCGATCCGGTTACGCTTTTCAGCTCCCCCGAGCAGACTGAGGCGACAGTGGAAGAATGCCTGCGCTTTGATGCGCCGCTGCACCTGTTCACCCGCTATGCCCTGAGCGATCTCGAATTTGAGGGCATTCATCTGCGCAAGGGCGATGTCGTCGGCCTGATGCTGGGCGCCGCCAATCGCGACCCAGCCCGCTTTGCCAATGCCGACCGCTTCGATCCCTTCCGCACGGACGGCCTCAATGTCAGCTTCGGCGCCGGCATCCACTTCTGCATCGGTGCGCCGCTGGCCCGCATCGAGCTCCAGGTAGCGCTCAGCGAACTCTTCCGTCGCCTGCCCAGGCTGCGCCTCGCCGAAGCCCCACGCTACAACGACGTCTACCACTTCCACGGGCTGGAAAAGCTGATGGTGCGCTGGGACTAAAGGCTCGCCAGCACGCCGGGCACCAGAAGCGGCAGGTCTTCACTGATCAGCCCCGGGCCGCCAAAGCGATTGGCGGCCTCGGCATGGATCCATACACCAGCGCAGGCGGCTTCCCAGCCCTCCATGCCCTGCCCCATCAATCCGGCAATCATGCCGGCCAGCACATCGCCCGAACCGGCCGTCCCCAGCCAGGCCGGCGCATTGGCATTGATGGCAGCACGCCCATCGGGGCTGGCAATCACCGTATCGCTGCCCTTGAGCACCACAATGGCGCCGCTCTGAGCTGCGGCGGCGCGGGCGCGCTCCAGCTTGCTACCCGCCACCATGCCGAACAGCCGCTCGAACTCGCCCTCATGCGGGGTGATCACCACCGGCTGCTCGGCCGCCTTCACGGCAGCAAAAAACACCTCGGCAGAACCGGCAAAGCTGGTGAGCCCATCAGCATCCACCACCGCCGCTGCACCCGATTCGAGTACGCTGAGCACCGCTGCGCGCGTCTGCTCGCCGATGCCGGCCGCCGGCCCGATCACCACCGCGGTGATGCGGCTGTCGCTGAGCAAGTCCACCAGATCCTCGGGCGCCTCGACGGGCTTGAGCATGACGGCCGTCACATGGGCCGCGTGCACCAGCAGAGCCTCTTCCGAGCCGGCCAGCGACACCAGCCCCGCCCCGACGCGGAAGGCCCCCATGGCCGCCAGCCGCGCGGCGCCGGTCTGCAGCGCCCCGCCAGAGACGACAATGCAATGGCCACGGTGGAATTTGTTGCCGCCCGTCTCGGCCGCGGGCAGCGTCCACAGGCTCGCGCTATTCTGCCAGGCGCTGGCGCCGATAGTCTCGAGCACCTCCTGGCCGATGCCGATATCGGCCAGCACCACCTCGCCGCAGAGGTCGCGACCCGGCTGCAGCAGATGGCCGGGCTTGAGGCGGAAAAAGGTCACCGTCATTTCGGCGATCATGGCCACGCCGCGCGGCTGGCCCAGTGCCCCGTCCAGCCCGCTGGGCACATCGATGGCGACGACCGGCCGTGTGCTGGCGTTCACCGCCGCAATGATCTCGGCCATCTCCCCGTCGACGTCGCGGTCGAGCCCGGCGCCCAGCAGCGCATCGATCACCAGATCGGCGTCCTCGATGTCCTGCAGGCTCGGCGCCACCACGCGGCCGCTCCACTGCGCCGCCATGGCCGCGGCATCGCCCTTGAGCGCGCTCATCTCGCCCACCAGGCGCACCTGCACCGGCCAGCCCTTGTCCTTGAGCAGCCGCGCCACCACAAAGCCGTCGCCGCCATTATTGCCCGGCCCACACAGCACCAGTACCGAGCGCTGGTAATAGCGCTCGATCACCGCCTCGGCGACGGCCTTGCCGGCTGCCTCCATCAGCTTGAGCCCGCGCGTGCCCGCCTCCATGGCCAGGCGGTCGGCCTGGGCCATCTGCTGGGGCGTGAGGAGAATGTCGATGCTGGTGGGGGCCATGAAAACTCGCAATGGAAACAGAATGCCAGGGACTAGAAACGAAAAAGCCGCCCAATTCTGGGCGGCTTCCTATTCAAAGGCGAGACATCTTAGTGGTGATGCTCTTCGGGAACCTCGTCCTCGTCGGCCTGGATGAGCTTGGCGAGTTCTTCGCGGCCCATGGCCTTCTCGGTGATCTTGCCCTGGTCGATGACAAAGTCGACGACCTTGTTCTCGAACACCGGCGCGCGCAGGCCAGCCAGGGCCTGGGGGTTCTTGCGGTAATAGTCGTAAACCTGCTGTTCCTGGCCCGGGAAGCGGCGGACCTCGGCGATCAGCGCCTGCTGATGCTCTTCCTCGGTCACGTTGACTTCGTTCTGGTTGCCGATCTCGGCAACAACCAGGCCCAGGCGGACGCGGCGCTCGGCGATCGAGCGATACTGCTCGCGCGCAGCTTCCTCGGTGGTGCCTTCGTCTTCGAACGAGCGGCCATGGCTCTGCACTTCATGCTCGACGCGCTGCCAGATCGTGGCGAACTCGGCCTCGACCAGCTGGGCGGGTACGTCGAACTTGTGGCCATCGTCCAGGGCATCGAGGACCTGGCGCTTCATGTGCTGGCGGCTCATGGAGCCAAGAGCGGCTTCCATCTGGGCCTTGACGGCGTCGCGCATGGCCTGGACGTTCTCGACGCCGAGGCGCTGGGCGAATTCATCATCCAGTTCGCCGGCATTGGGGCCGTCGATATGCAGCACGGTCACGTCGAACGTGGCTTCCTTACCGGCCAGCTCGGCGTTCTGGTAATCCTTGGGGAAGGTCACCTTCACTTCGCGCGGCTCACCCTTCTTCATGCCAACCAGCTGCTCTTCGAAGCCGGGGATGAATTCACCCGAGCCAACGGTCAGGTGGGCATGGTCGGAGGTGCCGCCATCAAAGGCCACGCCGTCGATCTTGCCGACAAACGACAGACCCAGGCGATCGCCATTTTCGACCACGGCGCCATCGCCCTTGTCGGTGTAGCCGCGGTTCTGGGCGAACACGCGGTTCACTTCAGCGGTGACTTCGTCCTCGGTGATGGCCACGACCGGCTTGGTCAGCGGCACGCCCTTGAGGTCCATCAGCGCGACGGGGGGCAGAACTTCATATTCGACTTCAAAAGCCAGGTCAGCCTTGCCGTCGAGCACGTCGTTGATCACGGCCTGATCGTCGGGCAGGTCAACCTTGGGCTGGGCGGCAGCGCGCTCGCTGCGGCTATCCAGCGTCTCGGAGACGGTGGAATTGATCGCGTCGGTCATCACTTCGGACATCGCCGAGCGGCCGAACATCTTCTTGATGTGCGCCAGCGGAACCTTGCCGGGACGGAAGCCCTTGATGTTGGCCTGGCCCTTGAGCTCTTCGAGCTTGGCGCTCAGGCGCGTATTGAGGTCGGCGGCCGGAATGGTGACGCTCAACTTGCGCTTCAGGCCTTCATTGAGGGTTTCGGTAACCTGCATTCGGTTCAATCCCGTATTCATTGATCAGGGGGCCAGGGCCCAGTGTGGTGCGGGTGAGAGGACTCGAACCTCCACGCCTTGCGGCGCTGGAACCTAAATCCAGTGCGTCTACCAGTTCCGCCACACCCGCAGGGGACCCGTTGGCCGGGTTGGCGTTGCATCTATATGAAGACGGAAAGCCAGTCAAAGCCTTGCTGAGCGATTTGCGCCGAATGCCCCTGCCCTTTCGCAACCGCTTTGGGCGCGGATTAATCTGCCCCTGCACAGCTCTGCACAATGTAACGGCGAAACTGCCGCGCAGGGCGGGACTGAGATCAGTGTTTTGCCTAATTTGAACGCAGTTTGCCTATTAAATGATCATCGGCCGCCCGATACAGTCGGACCCCGCCTCGGGCAACTACCGCTAACGCGTTGAAAGAAAAAGGCAATTACGCCGCCAATTCAGCTGGCACAGGCCGTGCATACCCGTTTGCGGTATGTGTGCAGATAGACCCGGGAGGCTCAAATGAAGAAAATCGAGGCTATCGTAAAGCCGTTCAAGCTCGACGAAGTCAAAGAAGCACTGCAGGAAGTCGGGCTCCAGGGCATCACCGTGACCGAAGCCAAAGGCTTTGGACGCCAGAAGGGCCATACCGAACTCTATCGCGGCGCGGAATATGTCGTGGATTTCCTGCCCAAGGTGAAGGTCGAGGTTGTGTGCCCCGACGCCCTGGCAGAAAAGGCCATTGAGGCCATTCGCAGCGCCGCGCAAACCGGTCGCATTGGCGATGGCAAGATCTTCGTTTACTCGATCGAGCAGGCCATCCGCATCCGTACTGGAGAATTCGGCGACGACGCACTCTAGGGTATATGACCCAGGCGTCCCGCCGTTCCGACCAACAAGCATTCCGAATTAGACAGGGGAAGACCTCATGACCACCGGAGCCGATATCGTTCAGCGCATGAAGGACGAGAACATCAAGTATCTCGACGTGCGCTTCACCGATCTGCGCGGCAAGCTGCAGCACGTCACCATGGACGCGTCCGTGGTCGATGCCGACATGTTTGAGGAAGGCGTCATGTTTGACGGTTCCTCCATCGCCGGCTGGAAGGCCATCAACGAGTCCGACATGGTGCTGATGCCCGATCCGAACTCGGCCTATATCGACCCCTTCTTCTCGGCCTCGACCCTCGCGATCAACTGCGACATTCTCGAGCCCGCCACCTACCAGCCCTACAACCGCGACCCGCGCTCGATCGCCAAGAAGGCTGAAGCCCTGGTCAAGTCGTCCGGCATCGGCGACGCGGTCGTGTTCGGCCCCGAGCCCGAATTCTTCATCTTCGACGACGTGAAGTATTCCAACACCACCTACAAGGTCGGTTTCTCGGTCGATCACTCCGAACTGCCGATCAACAACGACAGCGAGTACGAAGGCGGCAACAACGGCCACCACATCGGCCTCAAGAAGGGCTACTTCCCGGTTCCCCCGCTGGACAGCGCCCAGGACATGCGCGGCGAAATGCTCGAGGCCATGGGCCAGATGGGCGTCGTCATTGAAAAGCACCACCACGAAGTGGCGTCCGCCCAGCACGAGCTCGGCATCAAGTTCCAGCCGATGATCAAGTCGGCCGACGACGTGCTGATCTACAAGTATGTCATCCAGCAGGTCGCCAATGCCTATGGCAAGTCGGCAACCTTCATGCCCAAGCCCGTCTATGGCGACAATGGCTCGGGCATGCACTGCCACCAGTCGATCTGGAAGGACGGCAAGCCGCTGTTCGCCGGTGACCAGTATGCTGGCCTGTCGATGGACTGCCTGTACTACATCGGCGGCGTGATCAAGCATGCCAAGGCCATCAACGCCTTCACCAACCCGACCACCAACAGCTACAAGCGCCTGGTGCCCGGCTTCGAAGCCCCCGTGCTGCTGGCCTATTCGGCTCGCAACCGTTCGGCCTCCTGCCGTATCCCCTTCGGCCAGTCGCCGAAGGCCAAGCGCGTCGAAGTCCGCTTCCCCGATCCGCTGGCGAACCCCTACCTGGCGTTCACCGCGCTGCTGATGGCTGGCCTGGACGGCATCAAGAACAAGATCCACCCCGGCGATCCGATGGACAAGGACCTCTACGAGCTGCCCAAGGAAGAGCTCAAGGAAATCCCGACCGTTTGCGGTTCGCTGCGTGAAGCCCTGGAAAACCTCGACAAGAACCGCGAGTTCCTCAAAGTCGGCGGCGTCATGGACGACGATTTCATCGACAGCTACATCGAGCTCAAGATGCAGGAAGTGGTCAAGTTCGAGCACACCCCGCATCCGGTCGAATACGAAATGTACTACTCGGCCTAATCGCCTGGTATGAAACGACGAAAGGGCCCCGCAAGGGGCCCTTTCTGCATCTGGCGCTCCGTATATGACCCGCCAACTGGCCGGCGCAGCGTCCTCAGTCGCTGAAACCGATCAGATCGGCGAATTCGATAATGTCGTCGCCATCGGCAGTCCTGGGCGGCAGCACGGCCACCGCCAGCCGCCATTCCTGCGGCGATTCCAACAGGCTCTCGATATCGTCGACCGCCTGTGGTTCGGCGAAATGCACGGCAAAGCCGACATCGAACAGCCGCACCACGTCAGCCTCCACCTGCCCGACCATCACCCGCTCGCCCAGCTCCGGCTGCACCTGCGCCGACACGGCTGCGCCGCAGGCTGAATAATCCACCACCAGGCAGGGTAGCATCTCGCGATTGTTGCGGATCAGCACCGAGCGCGGCTCGGCCGGCATAAAGCGCTTTTCCGCCCGCTTGTCGGTCATCCCGGTCCACCGCCGATGCTGAAACTGCCCGATGCGCCTGGCCAGCGCTGCCTGAGCTTCTGCGGTCTGGTCCAGCACCACAACGAAGCCATCGGCCACATGCCGGGCGATATGGCCGCGCAGCGTGCCGAACGGCGCAAAGCGCAGGGTGATTGCATCGCCCACTGAGCCCGCCACCGGCGCCGCCGCGATCAGCGAGCGCTCCGAAATGGCGCGCAGCCGGCAGGCCAGGATATTGACCCCCGGGATTTGTGGTCGGTCGCCCAGCGTATAGCGGCCTGCAACGCTGCTGATGTAATGCAGCTGTTCGACAGTCGCGTCATGTGCCATGGCGGTCCTCCTCATCCAGTGACGCGGCCAAGGCTATGCCAATGCTGTAAACGCGGCATTTAACCTCTCGGTGCAAATGGTCCGACCTTGCAGCCGGACCATTCACCTCAAAAGCAGCCGTTTCACCGACCCCGCTAACCAGCCTCGCGCGCCATGGCGGCAAAAAAGGCCTCGGGGCTCGGCACTTCCTTGAGCCGCCGCCGCTCGATCTCGAAGAACCGGCTGCCCAGTCCGCGCACAAAGCTGCGGTCGTGGCTGACCAGGATCGAGGTGGCGCCGTGGCTGAGGATCTCGTCCTCGAGCTGCTCCTGCCCGACGATGTCGATGTGGTTGGTCGGTTCGTCGAGCAGATAGAGATTGGGTGCGCTCAGCCGCAGCGCCAATAGCCCCAGCCGCGCCCGTTGTCCGAACGATAGCTCGCGGATCGGCCGATCCTGCTTTTCCACCACAAAGCCGGCGCCGGCCAACAGGCTCTTGCTGCGCTGATCGCCCAGGTCAAAGCGGTCGGTGATATAGCCCAGCGGCGAGCTGGCATCGGGCAGATAGGCCATGGCCTGGTCGAGATAGCCGGCCACCACCTGCGGGCTGATGCGCAGCCCCTCGACAGTCGCCCCGGCCAGCGCCCGGCTGAGCAGGCCCATGAACTGCGACTTGCCGGCACCATTGCGCCCCAGAATGACAATGCGATCGCCCTGGAACACATGCAGCTTGTCGATGCGAAACAGCGGCTCGCCAACCGGCGTTTTCACCTCGACATTGTCCATCGCCAGCATCACCCGCGCTTGGGCGCCGCTGTTACTCAGGCGAATGTCGCCGCTGCGCTCCTTGTGCACCGACTGCAGCGATGCCTCGATCTTCTCGGCCCGCTCACGCAGATATTTTGACTTCACCACCAACAGGTCACTGCCCGAGTTGATCCCCACATTGGTCAGCTTGGCCGCTTGTTTGCGCAACCGGCTGACCTCCTTGAGCTCGCGCTCGCGTTTTGCTTCGGCCGCCTCGTCCGCCTCCGCCAGCGCCAGCCGGGCCTTGCTATAGGGCAAGGCATAGTAGGGCGAGGCGTCCGGGCGCAGGAACAGCGTGCGATTGGTGGTGGCGTCCAGGAACTGCCGGTCGTGGCTGGCGATCACCACCGGAATATTGCGCGCCGCCTGGTTGATCCAGGCTTCGAGCTGAAACAGCTTGGCCAGGTCCAGATGGTTGGTCGGCTCGTCCAGCAGCAGTGCATCGGGCTGCAGCACCCAGCAGCGGGCGATCAGCGCAATGCGCTGCCAGCCGCCGCTGAGCTGGCTCAGCACCCGTCCGCGCAGCGCCTCGGGCGTCTCGAACTCGTCCAGCACCACATCGACACGCCAGCTGTCGCTATCGCGGTCCGCCACCGGCAGCGCGTCGAGCACCGCATCATAGAGCGTCAGGCCCATGGCGCTGGCCGGCATGTCCTGCTCGACATAGCCCACGGTCAGCCCGCGCGAACGCACCAGCTCGCCCTGCGTCAGTTCGCCCTGCCCGGCCATGGCGCGCAGCAGCGTGGTCTTGCCGCGGCCATTGCCGGCCACCAGGCCCACACGGTCGCCGTCGCCGATGACGACATTGAGATTGGAAAAAAGCGTATCAGTGGCCACCAGGCCGGCATTGCGGAGGCTGATCGAACCCATGTCTTGTAACTTTCCGGAGCGGCGCCAGCAGGCGCCAAGAGACCATCAGAATGCGGTCAGGTGACCGCCACGACGGGCAAACCAGAAAGGGGGATAGCCAAAAGCGTCCGAACCAGCTCCGGTCAGCCCTGCATCACATGCTGCAGGGCATAAACAGGGCCACACTGACGATGATGCTCAAACACAATCATGCAGCCCTCCTGTGACTGGCGTTGACGATGGCACCAGCGATAGCCAAACGGGCCACGGAAATCAATCCGCAGCCAATCAGACCAGGTAAAACAAGGCGGACACCAGAAACACCGCAGTGCCACGCGGTACACAGAGCTTGGCCAGCCGGTACGCAATACCAGAGAACCCGGCTTGCGGCCAAACACCGAAGGAAACCGAACCAGCCGGATTCTGATACGCAGAACGAAGAGTCCGTTGGGTTCGCATACGGCAACTCCAGACAAAAACCGTATGTCCACTGATCTACCAGCCGGCGTTTAAGAAAGTGCTCCCAAGAAGCAAACGGAACGTAAATCAGGCGCCCGATCTTGGGACGACTTTGTCTCTATCCCAGTCCTTTAGCGAGCCCGGCGCAGCTTGCGCTGGCTCTCGATCTGCCCGGTGCAATAGTTGAAATCGAGCAGATAGACCCAGGCACCCTTGGTCGCCTGCACCTGCACATGCTTGCTATCGGGCACATTGAGCAGGATGTCGCTATAGCCACGGGCCGCCACCGCAGTGCGGATCTCGTGATCGTTCATGCAGCTCAGACGCTCGGCAAAGAAATCCGAACGCTCATCGCCAAACATGATGCCGAAACGCTGCGCCTGGGCCGGGGCAAGTGTGCCCAGGCCCAGGACAGCCGCCAAAACCAGTGCCGATGTCCATCGCATCATCACGTCCTCCTGGCAGCGTCAGCGCTGACCTCAGTTGCCGAAATTGAACTGGAAGCCGAATCCCGAACCATTGCCGAACTGGCCACCATGGTGACCACCGTGCTGGCCACCCTGGCCGGGGGCGCGACCGATGCGCTCGGGCGGGCTGACGCGGCCGGAGCACTTGTCCACCCGCATGGCATAGACGTAGCCGCGCTTGACGGCCTGCACATCCACCCGGTCACGCCGCAGCTCGCGCACCACCTGCACGTCGCGATAGCCGTAGCCGGCCACGCCACGCGCCACTTCGCGATTGGTCAGGCAGCGCAGATTATAGCCCCCGCCATTGTTCCAGCCGCCATTGTGGCCGCCATGATGACGGTCGCCAGCGCCATTGCTGCCGGCCTGCATCTGAATCGAGAACGACTGTGCGGCTGCCGGAACCACCGAAACGGCCGCCAGGCTCAGGCCAAGCGTAACCACGATGGCACGGGTCGCCGCGCCGAAAGCGGAACGGGTCTTGTTGTGAGAAATGGTCATGGGTAACTCCTGCTCTTTGGTGAGGCGTCGATAACCCCTTGCCCCATTAACTAGTCCGGCCGCCTTGAACCGGGAGCCAACCGCCCGTTCATCGGCGGTTCAGCTTTGTGGGGAAAGCGTAACCGCAGCGGTGCGGGAGCGGCGTGCCAGCGCCCGGCTCGTTTATGCTAGCGTTCGGAACGCCTGATTCGGGCGCGAGAGACGGAACGTGCATGTCGCAAGCAGAAGATCTATTCGGCGGCGCTGAACCAGCGCCCCAGCCTTCCGAGACACCCCGGGCATCGTCCAAGCCAGTCGCAACGACCGGCTCCTATTCGGCTGCCGACATCGAGGTGCTCGAAGGGCTCGAGCCGGTGCGCCGGCGCCCCGGCATGTATATCGGTGGCACCGACACCAATGCGCTGCACCATTTGTTTGCCGAAGTCATCGACAACTCCATGGACGAGGCCATCGCCGGCCACGCCACCCGCATCGAGGTGCATCTGGGCGCCGACGGCTTCATCACCGTGGTTGACAATGGTCGCGGCATCCCGGTGGAGAACCATCCCAAATTTCCCGGCCGCTCGACGCTCGAGATCGTCCACACCGTGCTCCATGCCGGCGGCAAGTTCGACTCCAAGGCCTATGAGACCTCCGGCGGCCTGCATGGCGTCGGCGTCTCGGTGGTCAATGCACTCTCTGACAGCATGATCGTGGAAGTGGCGCGCGAGCAGCAATTGCACCGCCTGGCCTTTTCGCGCGGCAAGCCGGTGGGCGAGATCGAGGCGCTCGGCCGCGTGCAGAACCGCCGTGGCACTAGCACGCGCTTCCATCCCGATCCGCAGATTTTTGGCGAGCACGCCCATTTCTCGGCCGGCCGCCTCTACCGCATGACGCGGGCCAAAGCCTATCTGTTTGCCGGCGTCGAGCTGCGCTGGAGCTGCGACGAATCCCTGGTCAGCGAAGAGGCGCCGGCCAAGGCCGTGTTCCACTATCCAAATGGCCTCAAGGACTTCATGACCGCCCGCATCGAGGGCGAAACCCGCATCGTGGACGAACTCTTTGCTGGCAGCTCCGGCAAGCCGGGCACGCATGGCGGCGTCGAATGGGCCGTGGCCTGGACGCTGGGCGATGGCGGCGTCTCATCCTATTGCAACACCGTGCCCACGCCCGATGGCGGCACCCATGAGGCGGGGCTGCGCAGCGCCCTGCTGCGCGGCCTCAAGAACTATGCCGAGCTGACCAAGAACAAGGCCGCGGCCATCCTCACCGCCGAGGATATCTTCGCCCATTGCAATGCCATGCTCTCGGTCTTCGTGCGCGAGCCGGAATTCGTCGGCCAGACCAAGGACAAGCTGGCCTCCGGCGAAGCCACCCGCATCGTCGACACCGCGCTGCGCGACGCCTTCGACCATTGGCTGGCGGCGTCACCCAACCAAGCCGGCAAGCTGCTCGACTGGGCCGTGGAACGCGCCGAGGAACGCCTGCGCCGCCGCAAGGAAAAGGAAATCGATCGCGCCAGCGCCACGCGCAAGCTGCGCCTGCCCGGCAAGCTGGCCGATTGCACCCAGACGGCCGCCCAGGGCGCGGAACTGTTCATCGTCGAGGGCGACTCGGCCGGTGGCAGCGCCAAGCAGGCCCGCAGCCGCGCCAGCCAGGCTGTGCTGCCGCTACGCGGCAAGATCCTCAATGTCGCCGGCGCCACCCGTGACAAGATGGCCGCCAACCAGCTGATCTCGGACATGATCCAGGCACTGGGCTGCGGCACGCGTGACCGCTATCGCGACGAGGACCTGCGCTACGACAAGATCATCATCATGACCGATGCTGACGTGGACGGCGCCCATATCGCCTCGCTGCTCATCACCTTCTTCTTCCAGGAAATGCCCAAGCTGATCGACAACGGTCATCTGTTCCTGGCCATGCCGCCGCTCTACCGCATCACCCAAGGCGGCAAGACGCTCTATGCCCGGGACGACGCCCATCGTGTCGAGCTGATGGCCAGCGAATTCACCGGCAAGGGCAAGGTGGACATCACCCGATTCAAAGGCCTGGGCGAAATGCCCTTCGCGCATCTGCGCGAGACCACCATGTCGCCCAAGAGCCGGACACTGCTGCAGGTCAAGGTGCGCGATGATCTTGATGCCACACGGATTACTGTCGACCGGCTGATGGGTACAAAGCCCGAAGCGCGCTTTGAATTTATTCAGGAGAATGCCGCCTTCGTCACCGACCTCGACATCTAGCCGCGCCTGCGCCGATTTCTTGGGTCGGCGCAGCGGCCACAATTAAGGCTAAACAACGCAACCCCGTTGACAGACAAGGCCTTTGCGCTATGGTCCGCGCCGCTGGAGCATTTTTTGCTTGACGGTCTGTCACCTGACAACGCCCGCCTTAGCCAATGTGCCTCAGGGCCACTCCGTCGTCTCTGCACTCGCTGCATCCCGTCCGGTGGCCACCCCAGTTGTGTACGCAAGTCGCGTCTCCGTGGGCTGCACCACGACTGAACACCCCGGCGCACCGTTCGAATGTCTCGAACTGGAATTGGCCCCGGGCTACGCCTCTCACGTGGATTACAGAATTTGACTGATGAATTTTCCGGGCTGGGTCTGTCCACCAAGGTAGCCGATGCGGTTGCCGCCGCAGGCTATACCAAGCCGACCGAAATCCAGGCCCAGGCCATCCCGCACGTCCTTGAGAAGAAGGACGTCATCGGCATTGCCCAGACAGGCACCGGCAAGACGGCCAGCTTCGTGCTGCCCATGCTGACGCTGCTGGAAAACGGCCGCGCCCGCGCCCGCATGCCGCGCACGCTCATTCTTGAGCCGACGCGCGAACTGGCCGCGCAGGTCAGCGAAAACTTCGAAAAATACGGCAAGAACCACCGCCTCACCATGGCGCTGATCATCGGCGGCGTGAGCTTTGAGGATCAGAATAAGAAACTCGATCGCGGCGTCGACGTGCTGATCGCCACCCCCGGCCGCCTGCTCGACCAGATCGAGCGCGGCAAGATCATGCTCAATGGCGTCGAGATCCTCGTCATCGACGAAGCCGACCGCATGCTCGACATGGGCTTCATCGACGACATCGAAAAGATCGTCAATCGCTTGCCGCCCCGCCGCCAGACCCTGCTGTTCTCGGCGACCATGGACGCCCAGATCGAAAAGCTCACCAAGAAGTTCCTCAAGGAACCGGTGCATGTCCAGGTCTCGCGTGCCGCCTCGACCGCCGACACCATCGACCAGAAGCTGGTCAAGGTCGGCGCCAAGCCCGAGGAAAAGCGCGAAATGCTGCGCGAGCTGATTGCGGCGGCTGACGGGCTGACCAACGCCATCATCTTCTGCAATCGCAAGCGCGACGTGGCCACGCTTGCCCGTTCGCTCGAACGCCACGGCCTGTCGGTCGGAGGCCTGCATGGCGACATGGACCAGAAGAGCCGCACCGAGACGCTCGATGCCTTCAAGAACAACCGGCTGACCCTGCTGGTCGCCAGTGACGTGGCGGCCCGCGGCCTCGATATCCCGGCCGTGAGCCATGTGTTCAACTTCGACGTGCCCGTGCATGCCGAGGACTATGTGCATCGCATCGGCCGCACCGGCCGCGCCGGTCGCTCTGGCGCCGCCTATACCTTTGTCGCCCCCAGCGACAGCAAGCATCTCGACGCCATCCTCAAGCTGATCCAGAAGCCCATCGACTGGCTCGAACTCAAGGGCCGCAGGTCGGCTCCCGAGACGGCTTCGGTGGAAGCCAGCCAAGACAGTGGCGAAGAGCGCCCTGCCCGTCCGGCCCGCAGCCGTCGTGGCGGTCCGCGCACCCGCGCTGCCGCCGAGGCATCGGCCCAGGCTGCACCGGCGCAGGAAAGTGCGACGACCGGCAACCCGACCGCTGGCGCCGCCAGCGAACGGCCGCAGAGCCGTCGTCGTCCGGCTGCGGCCAAGGCCGAGCGTCCCGCGCCGGTCGCTGCCGCCGTCGAGCCTATTGTCGAGCCGGTGGAGACCGCCGAAATCGCTCCCGTGCGCAGCGAATCGCGGCCGCAGCGGGGTCGCAACCGCCGCCCCGCAGAGACCCGCGAGTCGGAAACCAATAGTGATGACAAGTCACCATTCGGCAGCGAGGGACCGATTCCGGCTTTCCTGTTGCGCCCCACGAGGATAACGCCCTAGTGATCGACGTAATTACTGTGTAAGCAGCGCTTTATTGCTGCTGGGCAGTTGTGTTCATTTACCTGTGACATGTAGTTTGGCTCACCGGAATCGCAGACGGCAGGAGGCCCATGCGATTCCGGCGCAACGGCGCGAGGGGTTCGGTGTCTAGTCAGGAACTTAAGCGGGCGATCGGCTATGCCAATTCAGCATTTGAACTGCTGAAGCGCAGTGCCATTCCGCCCTACCCGCAGTTTTACGAACTCCTGTACACCTATGCGTCCGGCGTCAATCCGACCCTGAACAACCGCATCAACGCCATCTTCCGCAGCGGCGATGCGCCGTCGCTCAATCTGGCCGAGTCGCTCTACAACGAGTTCCTCAAGGCCGACGTCAGCGACCGCATGACCGACGTCTCCGAGCGCATGCACGCCCGTATCGAGGCCGTGCACGACGCCATCGACACCGCCATGACCACGGCCAATGCCTATTCCGGCTCGCTGCAGATGGCCAGCGGCGATCTCGACCGCGACATCTCGGTGTCAGCGATGAAGGCCCTGGCCAACAAGCTGCTCGCCGAAACCCGGCACATGCAGGAAACCAACCGCTCGCTGGAACAAAAGCTCGAGGCCTCGCGCGACGATATCGCCGCATTGCAGCGCGATCTTGATGATGTGCGCCGCGAGTCCCTGCTCGATCCGCTGACCAAGATCGCCAATCGCAAGAGCTTCGACGAGAGTCTCGACAGCGCCATTGCCGAGGCCATCGTCACGGGCGGCCCGCTGTGCCTGATGCTGCTCGACATCGACCATTTCAAGACCTTCAACGACACCTATGGCCACCAGACCGGTGACCAGGTGCTCCGCCTGGTGGCGATGACGCTGAAGTCCAACATCAAGGGCAAGGATTTGGCAGCGCGCTATGGCGGCGAGGAATTTGTCGCCATCCTGCCGGCAACCAGCCTGGAGGGCGCCCACACTCTGGCCGAGAAGATCCGCAAGGCCATCCAGGCCAAGGAACTGCTCAAGCGCTCCACCAATGAGAAGCTGGGCCGCATCACCGCCTCGTTCGGCCTGGCCGTCTATCACCCGACGGACACCGCTGCCTCGCTCATCGAACGCGCCGACCGGTGCCTTTATGCGGCCAAGCATGCCGGCCGCAACAAGGTGATCAAGGAAGACGACCTGGTGAACATGGCGCCAATCAAGATCAGCGCCGCCTGACAGCTAGGTCGTCGGAACCAGCTCGACGCCCAGGCCCGCCAGCATGTCCCAATAGCCTGGATATGTCTTGCCGGTGCAGGCTGGATCCAGGATGACGATTCCCGGCACGCGCAGCCCCGCCAGGGCAAAGCTCATGGCGATGCGATGATCGTGGTAAGTCTCGATCTTGATGCGGCTGTTGCGCCCAGCTAGCCGTTGCGCCAGCGAAGGATCTGACGCCACTACCAGCTCATCGCCCTCTTCGGTGGCCAGGCCCGGCAGGATGCGGTTGAGCTCATTGGCCACCGCGCGAATGCGGTCGGTCTCCTTCACCCGCAGATTGGCAATGCCCACGAAACGCACCGGCTGATTGTTGAACGCCGCCAGCACCGCCAGCGTCGGCACGGCATCCTGCATCTGCGAGCCGTCAATCACTGCCGGCATATCGGGGAATTGTGCAATTACCGCCTGGGCGGCGGCATCGGGCTGGGTGAAGGCATCAGCCGCCACCCCCAGGTCGATCTTGCCACCGGTCAGGACTTCGGCGCCCCACAGATAGGTTGCCGCAGAAGCATCAGGCTCGATCAGCAGGTCGCAAGCCGTGTAGCCGCTCGGCTGCACCAGCCAGCTGCCCGTATCAATCTGCTCGATCTCGGCGCCAAAGCTGCGCATGGCGGCCAGTGTCAGATCGACATAGCCGCGCGCGCCGATATCCTTGCCCGCCAGCGCCACCTCGATGGGCCCATCGCCCAGCGGCGCCGCCATCAGCAGCGCCGACACATATTGGCTGGAGAGGCCGGCATCGATCTCGACGCGGCCATGGCCGAAATGGCCCTTGCCCCGCACGGTCACCGGCGGGCAGCCCGTGGGGCTCGACGCATCAATGCCCAGCGACACCAGCGCATCCACCAACGGCCCGATCGGACGCAGGCGCATCTCGGCATCGCCATCGACGATCACTGTACCATCTACCGTGGCCACCGCCGCCGCGAGGAAGCGCGTCGCCGTGCCGGCATTGCCCAGGAACAGCGGCTCGGACGGCGCCGTGAGGCGCCCGGAACTGGTGACCACAAAGCTGGTCGCATCCGGCTCTTCGACCGTCACGCCCATCTGACACAGGGCCGCGGCCATCAGCACCGTGTCCTTGCTCTTGAGCGCACCGCTCAGCCGGCTGGTGCCATTGGCCAGCGCCGCCAGCAGCAGCGCCCGATTGGTGATCGACTTCGAACCCGGTGGTGACACGCGGCCGACAAGCTTGTGCGTGGGCGGAATGATGGACAGGGCCGCAGGCAGGTCGGTCATGGGGCGAACTCGGAAACAGGATGGGCCGGAGGCGAAATGCACCTGCCTGTTAGGCCAATCCCGGCGCGCGCGCAACAGGGCGCACGTGGGGGCGCATCAGCCGTTGGCGCGGGCCTCGGCAATGGCCTTGAGATCGGCCGGCTTGAGCTGCACGCTCTCGCCACAGCCGCAGGCGCCAGTCTGGTTGGGATTGCGGAAGGTAAAGCCCGAACTCATCTTGGACTGCTCGAAATCCATCACCGTGCCCAAAAGGAACATGGTGGCCTTGGGCTCGACATAGACCTCCACGCCCTTGTCGCTGACATGGTCGTCGCCGGCCACCGGCTCGGTCACATAGTCCATGGTATAGGCCATGCCCGCGCAACCGGCATTCTTGACGCCGACGCGCACGCCGATGACGGGCTTGTCGGAGTCCTCGATGATTTCGGTGATGCGCTCGGCAGCGGCATCGCTCAGCGTCATGATCTTGAAGGCCATGGGCGGGATCTTTCTATCGGCGTCTCACGATATATAGGACGAACCGGGCGCGATTACCACCAGTTGAGGGCAACCTGGGCTTCTTCGCTCATCCGCGTGGCATCCCACGGCGGATCGAACACCATGTTGACCGTCACATCGCGGATGCCTTCGACGCCGCGCGCAGCATTCTCCACCCAGCTCGGCATTTCGCCGGCCACCGGGCAGCCCGGCGCGGTCAGCGTCATGTCGATCACCAGATTGCGGTCGTCATCGAGGTCGACCTTGTAGATCAGGCCCAGCTCATAGATATCGACCGGAATTTCCGGATCATAGACCGTCTTGAGCGCCCCGATCAGATCGGTGGTGATGCGCTCGACTTCGGACTCCGGCAGGTCGCCCGAAATCGTCGGCTGAATGCCCGGCACGGGCAAGGCCGGCGCGGGCGCGATCTTGGATTCGTCGATGATAATCTCGTCGGTCTTGGTGTCGTCGGTCATAGTCAAATCCTCGCCATCAAGCGAAAAAGGTCTGGGCGCGTTCAATGCCATCCACCAGCGCGTCGACATCGTCCTTGCCATTGTAGAGGGCAAGCGATGCACGGCATGTGGAGGTGACACCGAAGCGTTTCAACAGGGGTTGGGCACAATGGGTGCCCGCGCGTACGGCAATGCCGTAGCGGTCGAGAATGGTCGAGACGTCATGGGCATGGGCGCCCTTGAGCTCGAACGAGAAAATGCCGCCCTTGCCCGGCGCCGTGCCGATCATGCGCAGCGCATTGATCCGGCTCAGCCGCTCGGCCGCATAGGCCGCCACCTCGGCCTCGTGTTCGGCAATGGCGACGCGGCCCAGGCCGGTCATATAGTCCAGCGCCGCTCCCAGGCCCATGGCCTGCACGATCGGCGGCGTACCGGCCTCAAACCGATGCGGCGGGGCATTGTAGGTGACGATGTCCAAGCTGACAGTGTCGATCATCTCGCCGCCGCCCTGATAGGGCTGCATCTCGGCCAGCAGATCATATTTGCCATAGAGCACGCCGATGCCGGTCGGCCCATAAAGCTTGTGGCCGGTCATCACATAGAAATCGGCGTCCAGCGCCTGCACGTCCACCTTCGTATGCACCGCGCCCTGGCTGCCATCGATCAGCACCGGAATGCCGCGCGCATGGGCAATGGCAATGACCTCGGCAATCGGGGTCACCGTGCCCAGCACATTGGACATATGGGTAACCGCAACCATACGCGTCCGGTCGGTCAGCGTGGCCGCGAAAGCGTCGAGATCAAAGCTGCCATCATCGGTCACATCGACCCATTTGATCACCGCGCCCTTGCGCTCGCGGTGAAAATGCCAGGGCACGATATTGGAATGATGTTCCATGATGGAGAGAACGATCTCGTCGCCCTCGGCAATCCGCGGCCCAGCAAAGGAAGACGCGACCAGGTTGATCGCCTCGGTCGCCGAGCGGGTGAAGACGATCTCCTCGCTCCGCTTGGCATTGATGAAACGCCGCACCGACTCGCGCCCGGCCTCAAAGCCCTCGGTGGCGCGATTGGCCAGCGTATGCAGGCCGCGGTGCACATTGGCATATTCATGCCGGAAGGCATGATCCATGCGGTCGAGCACCTGCACCGGCTTCTGCGCCGACGCGCCGCTGTCCAGATACACCAGGCGCTTGCCATGGATGACCTCGGACAGGATCGGAAAATCGGCACGGACTTTTTCGAGATCGAAGGTCATTGATTCACCGGCCTTGCAGTCTGCCTCCCCTCCCCCTTGAGGGGAGGATTTGGGGGTGGGGGTCCAACAGTGACCCACGCAATTACCCCCTCCCTCGGTCCCTCCCCTCAAGGGGGAGGGAAGGACAAGACACCAAAGTCCCCTGTCCTATTTCCCCAGCAGCCATCCATCGACAATGCCGTTGAGCGCCTCGTTCAGGGCCTCGTCCTCGATCGGGTCGAGCACTTCGGCGATGAACCCGCGCACCAGCATGGTCTCGGCCTCGGCCTTGGGAATGCCGCGGCTCATTAGGTAGAACATGGAGTCTTCATCCAGCTCGCCACAGGTCGAGCCATGCCCGCACACCACGTCGTCGGCATAGATTTCGAGCTCGGGCTTGGAGAGGATCTCCGCCTCGTCCGACAGCATCAGCCCCTGCATCATCATCTTGGCATCGGTCTTTTGCGCATCGCGCTCGACCACGATCTTGCCCTGGAACACCGCCTTGGAGCGGCCGCGCGCGATCTGCTTGTACATTTCCTGGCTGGTGGTGTGGGCCACGCCATGCCGGATATCGATGGTGATGTCATTGTGCTGGCCGTCGGCCACCAGGTTGAGCCCGGTGAAATCGGCATGCGCCCCAGCGCCAACAAAGCGCGCAAACACCTGGCTGCGCGACAGGCCGGCGCCGGCATGGATGGTCACCGTGCGCAGCTTGGCGCCTTCGGCCAGGCTATATTCATTGCTGGCGAAATGCGACGACGCCTTGGCCGAGAGATCGACGGTAATATGGGTCACCACCGCATTCTTGCCCAGTGCCAGATAGGTGGCGTGATTGCCCACATGGGCGGCATCGGAGCCCGAGAAGGTCTCCAGGATCACCGCCGAGCCATTGTCGGCGACAAAGATCTTGACCGCATCGGCGACATGGGCGGCGTCGCCCTCGCAGCGGCGGTCGATCTGGATCACCGGATCGACACTGCTCTCGAGCGTCAGCGTCAGCGCCTCGCGCGCCAAAGCACCATTGAGATGTACCAGCACGTCGTCGCGGCTGGTCAGCACGCCACCGGCGGACTTGCCGACGATCACGCCGGCCGGAGCCGTGCTGGCGCCCTGCACCACGCCATTGGCGATCATCAGCTGATAGGCGCCCGCCACGCGCAGCGCCGGAGCACTGGCCTGGTTGGCCGGCGTCGCCAGCGGCGGCACCGTCTTCAGCAGCGTCTTGAGGTCGGTATAGTGATAGCTCTCGACGCGGCGCGTCGGCAGGCCGGCAACCGTCATCCGGTCAGCCTCAGCCGATGCACCCACGCTGGTGAGCTGGGCAATCAAAGTGTCTTCAGCGGGTCCGAGCCGCACGGGCATGGTCTGGCGCATGATCAGGCCGCCGCGCCGTCAAAGTCGGCATAGCCCTTGGCTTCCAGCTGCAGCGCCAGATCCTTGTCTCCGCTTTCGACGATCCGTCCGTCGCTGAACACATGCACCACGTCGGGCACGATGTGGTTGAGCAGGCGCTGGTAATGGGTGATCACCAGCATGGAGCGGTTGGCCGCGCGCAGCGCGTTGACGCCCTTGGAGACAACCTGCAGCGCATCGATGTCGAGCCCGGAATCCGTCTCGTCCAGAATGCACATCTTGGGCTGCAGCAGCGCCATC
The DNA here is from genome assembly GCF_005222805.1 of Devosia sp. FKR38. Classification (GTDB taxonomy): domain Bacteria; phylum Pseudomonadota; class Alphaproteobacteria; order Rhizobiales; family Devosiaceae; genus Devosia. The sequence continues at coordinate 1,415,260 of NZ_STGC01000005.1, forward strand.
TGCAGCACTTCGGCACGCTTCTTCTCGCCACCCGAAAAGCCCACGTTCAGCGGGCGCTTGAGCATGTCGGTATCGACATTGAGCTCGGTGCCCGCCGTCTTGACCGCGCGCATGAAGTCCGGGGTCGACAGTTCGCCCTCGCCGCGCGCCTTGCGCTGGGCATTGATGGCCGCCTTGAGGAAGGTCATGGTGGCCACGCCGGGGATTTCGATCGGATACTGGAAGGCCAGGAACAGGCCCGCCGCAGCGCGCTCGGCCGGATCCATCTCCAGCAGGTTCTCGCCATCGAGCAGCACTTCGCCCTCGGTGATCTCATAGTCTTCCTTGCCGGCCAGCACATAGCTCAGCGTCGACTTGCCCGAGCCATTGCGGCCCATCACGGCATGCACTTCGCCGGGCGGAATGATCAGGTTCACGCCCTTGAGGATTTCGCGCTCTTCGATGCGCGCATGCAGGTTGCGGATTTCAAGGATTGGGGTGGTCATGTGCAGTCTCCAATTTGGCCCCGGTGTCGCTCATTTGGCGCCGACCGGGCGATAGGTTTTGAGCATTCAGTTGCGGCAGGCGGGACGCCTAGCCCACGCTGCCTTCAAGGCTGATGGCGATCAGCTTCTGCGTCTCCACCATGAATTCCATGGGCAGATGCTGCAGCACGTCGCGCACGAAGCCGTTGACGATCAGCGCCACGGCCTCTTCTTCGTTCAGCCCGCGCTGCTGGCAGTAGAACATCTGATCGTCCGAGATCTTGGACGTCGTGGCCTCATGCTCGAACACCGCGCTGCCATTGCGGCTCTCGATATAGGGCACCGTATGGGCCCCACAGGTATCGCCGATCAGCAGGCTGTCGCACTGGGTGAAGTTGCGGGCATTCTTGGCCTTGGCATGCGCCGACACCTGGCCGCGATAGGTATTATCCGAGAAGCCGGCGGCAATGCCCTTGGAGATGATGCGGCTGGACGTGTTCTTGCCCAGGTGGATCATCTTGGTGCCGCTGTCGACCTGCTGGTGACCGTTGGAAATGGCGATCGAATAGAACTCGCCGCGCGAACCATCGCCGCGCAGGATGCAGCTGGGGTACTTCCAGGTGATGGCCGAACCGGTTTCCACCTGCGTCCAAGAGATCTTGGAATTGGCGCCGCGGCAGTCGCCCCGCTTGGTGACGAAGTTATAGATGCCGCCCTTGCCGTCCTTGTCGCCCGGATACCAGTTCTGGACGGTGGAATACTTGATCTCGGCATTGTCGAGCGCAACGAGCTCAACCACCGCAGCGTGCAACTGGTTCTCATCGCGCATCGGCGCCGTGCAGCCTTCGAGATAACTCACATAGCTGTCGGCTTCGGCGATGATCAGCGTCCGCTCGAACTGGCCGGTCTTCTTTTCGTTGATGCGGAAATAGGTGCTGAGCTCCATCGGGCAGCGCACGCCCTTGGGGATGTAGACAAACGAGCCATCGGTGAACACGGCGCTGTTGAGCGTGGCGTAGTAATTATCCGACACCGGCACCACCGACGCCAGGTACTTGCGCACCAGATCGGGATGCTCGCGGATTGCCTCGGCGATCGAGCAGAAGATGATGCCGACCTTGGCCAGTTCCTCGCGGAACGTGGTCACCACCGACACCGAATCCATCACCGCATCGACCGCCACATTGGGGCGCTCGACGCCGGCCAGGATTTCGCGCTCGCGCAGCGGCACGCCCAGCTTGTCATACATGGCGATCAGCGCCGGATCGACCTCGTCCAGGCTCTTGGGCGCCGGCGTCGATTTGGGCGCAGCGTAGTAATACATGTCCTGCAGGTCGATCTGCGGATAATGCACCTTGGCCCAGGTCGGCTCGGTCAGGGTCAGGAAGCGCTTATAGGCATCCAGACGCCATTCCAGCATCCACTCGGGCTCGTTCTTCTTGGCCGAAATGAACCGGACCGTATCCTCGCTCAGCCCCTTGGGCGCCATGTCGGATTCGATATCGGTCTCGAAGCCGTACTTGTACTTGTCCACATCGAGCGACAGCACCGAATCCACGGTGGCCCTGTCGATGTTCTCCTTGAGCGTGGGAATATGGTCGTAGTCCGCCATGATGGCTTCTCCTGATTGCTCCTCGGCGATTCAAGGTCGCCGCGAACCGTAAAACTCTTGCGGCCTAGGCCGCCTGCCCCTGCCGCGCCCGCTGGCGTGTCAGGACCGATTGGTAACCGGCAATAAACGCATCGATATCGTCTGCCGTCGAACTCCAGCCCAGGCTGACGCGCAGCGCGCATTCGGCCAGTTCCGGCGCCACGCCCATGGCGGCCAGCACATGGCTGGGCCCCACCTTGCCCGATGAACAGGCCGACCCTGACGACACCGACAGACCAAGCAGGTCCAGCGCCATCATCGCAGTCGCACTCTTTACGCCGGGCACGGCGAAATTGATCACATTGCCCAGCCGCGCGCCGCCGAACACCACGGCCTCAGCCGGCAAGGCCGCCTGCAGCTTTGCGGTGAGCGTTTCAACATCGGCCGCCGCATAGCGCGCCGGAAAGGCCTCAGCTGCCGCGCCGAAGGCCGCGATCAGCGCTGCCGCTTCCGTGCCGCCGCGCCGGCCCTGTTCCTGGCCGCCGCCGGGGATCAGCCGCACCAGATCGGCATGGGCCTTGACCAGCAGCGCGCCAACGCCGGCCGGTGCGCCGATCTTGTGGCCGCTGATGGCCATCATGTCGGGTGCCGTGCTGGCAAATGCCAGATCCAGCTTGCCGAAGGCCTGCACGGCATCGACAAACAGCGTGTGCCGGGTCGGCCCCACCAGCGCATTGATGCGGCCCATGGGCTGCACAACGCCGGTCTCATTGTTCACCCAACCCAGCGCGACCAGCAGATTGCCCTCTTCAGTCGCAATCACGCCCGCCAGTTGATCCAGATCAATGCAACCATCAGACAAAAGCCGGATGGTGATCACTGGAAGGCCCGTCGCTTCGGCCGCCTTGGTGACCGCGGCGTGTTCGCCCGCGCTGATCACAATGGCAGTGCTGGCAAAGGCCTTGGCGCCGCCGACGATCGCCTGGGTGATCGCCTCGGTGGCCGATCCGGTAAAGACGACCTGCTTGCGCTCAGCGCCGGCCAGGCCTGCCACCTGCCCGCGGGCGGTGTCGATCAGATTGCGCAGTGCGCGGCCATGGCCGTGCACCGAGGAGGGATTGCCCACAAGGTCAAGCCCGGCAAGCAAAGCCGACCGCGCTTCAGGCAGAAGCGGGGACGCGGCGTTATGATCAAGATAGATCGCCGGTCTGGTCATCGGATTCCCGTCAGGCGCATGTGCGCAGGTCATACCATCCATGTCCGGGGCGGAGCGCTGATGCGCCCTCAACCTCAAACACTTCTTGAAATTTGACGCCCAACTTCATTACAAGGGGCGCTCTTGCAGGCCGCATGCGGCCTCAAAAAATCGAGTTTCGAACAATTCTAAACTGGATTTTGTGACCCATGTTTTAGGCAGCCGGGCGGGCTTAGTCAAGCCGCAAGGCCGCCGCGCGGGCCCCGCAACAGACACGAACAGAGCCGAAACGGCCGGAAGAAGTGAGACCATGCCAGAAGTAATTTTCAACGGACCCGAGGGTCGTCTGGAAGGGCGTTACCAGCCTGGCAAGGAGCCCAACGCCCCCATCGCCATCGTGCTGCATCCGCATCCGCAGTTCGGCGGGACGATGAACAACCAGATCGTCTACAACCTGTTCTACATGTTCGCCGAGCGCGGCTTTGCCGTGCTGCGCTTCAACTCGCGCGGCGTCGGCCGCAGCCAGGGCATGTTCGATCATGGCGTGGGCGAGCTCTCCGACGCCGCCTCGGCGCTTGATTGGCTGCAGACCATCAACCGGGAATCGCGCGGCTGCTGGATCGCCGGCTTCTCCTTTGGCGCCTGGATCGGCATGCAGCTGCTGATGCGCCGGCCGGAAGTGGAAGGCTTTATCTCCGTCGCCCCGCCGGAAAATCTCTATGACTTCTCGTTCCTGGCCCCCTGCCCGTCCTCGGGCCTGATCATCCATGGCGAGAAGGACCGCGTCGCGCCCCCCACTTCGGTGCAGAAGCTGGTCGACAAGCTCAAGACCCAGAAGGGCATCACCATCGAGCAGCAGATCGTCGATGGCGCCAACCACTTCTTCGAGGGCAAGGTGGACGAGCTGACCACCCGTTGCGCCGAATATCTCGACCGTCGCCGTCAGGAGATCGCCGACGGCGGCGGGCGCTGACAACCGAGCGCATACTAGCGATCATGAACCCGGGGCAGCCAGTGGGCGCCCCGGACTCCTCAATGCCTTCCGGATCGCCCCACAATGACCAAGTTCAAGTCCGACTTCCTGCGCGTCCTCGATGAGCGCGGCTTCATCCACCAGATTTCCGACCCCGAGGGTCTCGACGCCAAGGCCCACCAGGGCCAGATCTGCGGCTATGTCGGCTATGACGCCACGGCCACCTCGATCCACATCGGCAATCTGATCTCGGTCACCATGCTCTACTGGTTGCAGGAGACCGGTCACAAGGCGATCAGCCTGATGGGCGGCGGCACCTCCATGGTGGGCGACCCCTCGTTCCGCGACGACCAGCGCAAGCTGCTCACCGTCGAGCAGATCCAGACCAATATCGACTCCATCCAGCGCGTTTACGGCAATATCCTGAACTATGGCGGCTCCAACCCTGCCATCATGGTCAACAATGCCGATTGGCTGCTCAAGCTGAACTATGTCGAATTCCTGCGCGACGTGGGCCGGCATTTCTCGGTCAATCGCATGCTCAGCTTTGACTCGGTCAAGCTGCGCCTCGACCGCGAACAGTCGCTCAGCTTCCTCGAATTCAACTACATGATCATGCAGGGCTACGACTTCACCGAGCTCAACCGCCGCTATGGCACCATCCTGCAGATGGGTGGCTCGGATCAGTGGGGCAATATCATCAATGGCGTCGACCTCAACCACCGCATGGGTGGCGAGCAGCTCTATGCCCTGACGACGCCGCTGCTGACCAAATCCTCGGGCGAGAAAATGGGCAAGTCGGCCTCCGGCGCCGTCTGGCTCAATGGCGACCTCTTCAGCCCCTATGATTTCTGGCAGTATTTCCGTAACACCGAAGACGCGGACGTCGGCAAGTTCCTCAAGATCTTCACCCGCCTGCCCCTGAGCGAAATCGAAAAGCTCGCGGCCCTGGGCGGCAATGAAATCAACGAGGCCAAGAAGGTGCTGGCCACCGAGGTCACCGCCATCGTCCATGGGCGACAGGCCGCCACCGAAGCGGCACACACCGCCCAGGCAACCTTTGAGTCCGGCGCCATCGATCTGTCGCTGCCCACCGCCACCGTCAGCCATGCCGAGCTGGCCACCGGCCTGGGCATTCTGGCCGCGCTGGTAACGGCGGGCCTGGCCGCCTCCAATGGTGAAGCCCGCCGCCATGTCCAGTCCGGCGCCGTGCGCGTCAACGATGCGGTGATCGAGGATGACAAGCTGGCCATTGGCGACAATGCGCTACTGCCCGAAGGCGTCATCAAGCTCTCGGTCGGCAAGAAGCGCCACGCGCTGATCAAGCCGGTCTGAGACGGACAAAATGCTTTGAAGGGGCGTCGGGCAACCGGCGCCCTTTTTTCTTGCTCCCTGTAGGGATCGACCGGCCGCGGCGCCTATATGCGACGGCAAGTTGCAGGGAGTGACTTGGCTGGGATCAGCAATTCAGCAGCGCAGGCTTGAGCGCAATTCCGGCGCCACACAGTGACGGAATCATGACATCTGGGGTTGGCGAATCAACTCACTAAACTGTTCAGGCAGAATAATATCGTGTCCTATTCGCACCCGATATTGGCCAGACGTCACCTGTTCGGGAGCAGCGTTTCCGTGGCCTTGTCCGACCGTACCCACCACACCGGAAAGGACAGATCATGGGACAGCGTATCGATCAATTCTGTGAGGATCTTCGTCTCAAGCTGACCGCCATTGATGATGGCGTGACCGCACTCAAGGCCAATGTGCAAGAGCACAATAGCGAACTCGTGCAGCATGTCCGCGACCGCCGCGATGCGCTGGACGCCCGCATCAAGGAGCGCCACCAGCACATCGTGGATGCAAACCACCGCGCCATGGCCTGGGGCGAAAGCCGCAAGCTGGAAACCCAGGCTCAGATTGACGCCTGGAAGCAGAGTCGCGAAATCGACAAGCTCGAACGCCGCGCCCAGTCGGCAGAAGCCTATGCCAGCGATATCGCCGAGATCGCCCTGGCGGCGGTGGACGAAGCCGAAAGCGCGGCCCTCGATGCCTGGCTCGCCCGTCTTGATGCCGATCTGGCAGCCGGAGGCTAAATTGAACAAGCCCACTTTCCCCACGCTGTTTTCCGCAGCGGTTCTCGTGTGCGTGGCCGTCACTCTGACGCCCGCGCCGGCTGCCGCCCAGGTCGCCGGCTCGACCGTGGTCGAGGTCGATGTCACCGAACTGCGGCAGTTGGCCCTGGGTTGGAGCGCCAAACGCCAGGTCCTCGGTCGTTCAGTCTATAACGACAAGGGCGAACTGCTTGGCACGGTGGACGATCTCATCGTCTCCCCGGGCAAGGCGGTGTCCTACATCATCCTCAATGCCGGCGGCGCGCTGATGCGGCACGACGTCGCCATCGCGGTCTCCCAGTTCGGCCTGGTGGACAATCGTCTGACGCTGCCAGGCACCACCCGGGACAACCTCACGGCCGCCCCGCAGTTCCAATACAATTGAAGGAGGTCGGAATGGATTCCGTTGCGTCCGATAACCAGCCCACCGGGCTCTTCGCCGGCCTGGCCCGCAACTGGTGGGCCCTGGCCCTTCGCGGCTTGCTTGGCATAGTCTTTGGCATGGTGGCGCTGGTCTGGCCGGCGTCGACCATGTTGTCGCTGGTCGTGGTGTTTGCGGCCTATGCCCTGGTCGGGGGCGTTTTGACCATCATTGCCAGCGTTCGCGCCATGGCGAGCCACGACCGCTGGAGCCTGCTGCTGCTCGAGGGCATCGTCAGCATCCTGGCCGCTGTGGCGGCGCTGGCCTGGCCGGGCCTCACCGTGATCAGCTTTGTCGGTCTTATGGCGTTCTGGTCGATTATCACCGGGGCCCTGATGCTCGGATCGGCCTTCCGCCTCGATGCGGCGGCCGGCCGCTGGTGGATGGTCCTGGGTGCGGTGTCTTCGGTATTTTTCGGCATCGTCCTGATCTGGGCGCCGCTTACCGGTGCCGTGGTGCTGACCTGGTGGCTGGGCGCCTATGCCATCGTGTTCGGCATAGCCCTCATCGTCTTGGGTTTTCAGCTGCGCTCGGTCGCCCACTAAGCCTAACCCTTGATGCCATTGACCTTATCCTGCTTAATGCGGCGGGGTAGCCGCTCACCGGCTGCCCCGCCGGAGTGCAAGGTCGATGGACAAAACGCTCAAGCAACCCGGCGTGCTGCTGGGCCCGGATGATCGTGTGCATTCGCCGGCCAAGCTGGCCGCGGTCGTGGATCGGCTCGTGGCCGATGGCGTGCCCATAGCGGACGTCCTTGCGGGAACCACGCTGACACAACCGGCCCTCGCGTCGCCGCGCACGCGCGTCTCGCTCACCGAGATCCTGAAGGTCTATCGCACCGCTCTGCGCCTTGCGGCAGATGAGGACTTTGCCTTCAAGGTCGGAATGGATTTTCACCTGTCTTCCTTCGGCATGTATGGCTTTGCCATGCTCTCCAGCACCAACTTCCGCCAGACAGCACAGTTTGCCACCCGGTATCACCAGTTGGCCGTGCCATTGACCGATGTGACATTCGAGGAACACGAGGGCATGGCCAGCTGGATCATTGAACCGGTGCGCCACCCCTATGTCGATGCCGCGCTCTACCGCTTCATTGTCGAGATGCAAGTCGGCATTCTGACGACGATCCACCGTGACGTCATGGGACCGGACTTCACCTTTGATGAGGCCCAGTTCAGCTGGACCATGCCAGAGGCGATCCGCGACCATACTAGGCAAATCTGCGGGCGGGTCGTGTTCGGCCAGCCTGCCAACCGGTTCATGTTTGCTGCCCAATGGCTGGATGCGCCGCCGGTGCATGGCAACAGGCTGACCTATGTCAGCGTCGTTGAGCTCTGCGATGGTTTGCTGCGGGAGATCGGCATGGGAGCCGGCACAGCCGGACAGGTCCGCCAGCTCTTGCTGGCCAACCTGATGCGCCCTGTCGACCTGCCCACGGTCGCCGCGGCGCTGGGCCTGGGCGAGCGCACCTTGCGCCGTCGCCTGGCCGAACATGGCACATCGTTTCGGTTGCTCCTCGACGAATTGCGCCGCGATCTGGCATTGCGGGCCCTGGCCGATGAATCGCGCACCGTCGAGGAAATCGCCTTCGCCCTTGGGTTCAGCGAAGCGGCCAATTTCCGGCATGCCTTTCGACGCTGGACAGCCGCGGCGCCACGCTCGTTTCGCTCGAGCTCGGCTCGTGTTCTGGGTAGCGAGCCCAAGGCTTAACGGATTGCCGAAGCGGGCCGTCCAACAGGCCCAGGCCTGCCGGCTCTCCGGTCGGGCCACCCAATCGCCTGTGCCAGGAAACGCGGTTGGCGGGCGTTTATTGCGCGGGCGGCAGCGCCTTGGCGCGGAACTCGAACAGCTCGCGGAACACGCCCGGCACCAGCACCGACAGCGGATTGATGCGGAACTGCGGATTCTCCAGCGGCCCGTTGACCGCAAAAGTCACCCCCACCAGCCCCTCGCCATCGCGCCCGCCCAGGATCGGCCCGAGCAGCGGGATCTTCTGGAATACGCTGTTGAGCCCGAACAGCGGCACATAGGTGCCGGTCAGGTCATATTGATGCTGGCTGGTGTAGATGAAGCCGCGCAGCGTGCCGCCCACCGTCGGCCCGGTCAGAATGGCATTGGTGATCTGCACGCGGTCGGTGCTGCGCTGGAAGTCCACCTGCGCCGCATCGAAATCGAGCCGCTTGCTCTGGGCGACGCTGGCCAGGGAATCCGAGCGATTGCCCAGCACCTGCACCACATTGTCCTCGTCCACGATGGCAAAGCTGCGCATCAGCAATTGCCCGGCCTCGATGTCCTGCTTGCCGTCCGTGGTCAGCACCAGGCTGCCTGTGCCGCCAACCAGGCGCGAATAGACCCCCAGGAAGCGCAGCACCGTGCCGGCGTCGTTGAAGGCCACCGAGAGCGTGCGCCCCTCGCTGGCCGGATTGGTGGTGATCGACAGGCTATTGGCGTCGCTGAACGTGGCAGTCAGGTTCGCCCGGCGCATGTCGCTGCCCGACAGCAGCATGTCCAGGTTCAGCTTGAACGCTGTCGTTGCATAAAAGCCGATGGCGCGCTCAAGCTGCACATCCAGCGATATGGTCTGGTTGAACTGCTCGGTCTGAACGCCGCCCTTGCCCTCCTCGATGCTGAAGAAGCGCTTCAGCACGGGCTTGAGGTCAAGCTGGTCGCCCCGCACGCGCACGGCAAAGCCGCCACGGATCGGCGCCACCGCCACCTGCGCATCGTCCCCCTCACCCAGCGCGAACTTGCTGAAATCGGCGGCCACCAGCCCGTCCTTGGCGTGGAACTCCAGCGCACCCTCCAGCCGCACCGTGCCAAAGGCCAGCACGATATCGCTGAGCCTGGTCACCTCCCCGGTCTGGCGCATGGTTGCGCTCACCGTGCCCGGCGTCCCCACCGGTTTGCTGATGCCCAGATCCTTGATGTTCAGGCCTGCGCCCTCGAGGTCCACCGCCATTTTCAGAGTTCCGTCGCGCATCGGCTGCGCCACAAAGCGCAGGCTGCCGCTGAGGAAGGCCGAGGCGTCAAGGCCCATCTTGGCCAGCCCCGCCACATCCACCGTGGACGACAGGCGGAACACCGGGTCGGTGCTCGGCGTGCCCGTGATCTCCAGCTGCGCCGGGATGCCGTCAATATCGGCGGTGCCGCCCAGCTGATAGCCATCCTGCGAGGCGCTGAACGCCAGCTGACCATTGCTGATCATGCGCTTCTCGATCGGCACTGTGCTGGCAAAATCCTTGGCCGTGCCATTGAACACATAGTCAAAGCTGGGCGCTTTGCCACTGTCGGCATCGGGCAGATGCACCGTCGCCACCAGTCCCGATTCCACCACGCCACTGAGCGCCCTCAGGTCCACTGGCAGGTCGGCATTGGCCAACAGCCCCGGCTGCTGCTCGTCCACCAGGGCGAGAATGGCCGGAATGCCCCCGGCGATATCGCCCGAAACCTCGACAATGCCCTCGCCGGGCACCGCGCTGTCGATGATGACGGCCGGATTGCTCACGCGAATATCGCCAGACGCCGTCGGCAGCGTGCCGCCACCGGCCGAGATGGTCACCTTGCTGTCGCTGACCTGTACCCGCATTTCGCCATCCATGGCGATGGGCGCCATAGTGTCCGTCGGCTTGATGGAAACGCCGGTGCCCACCAGATCGATGGCAATTGCGCCGGCTGGCACCGGCTTGTCCTTTTCGCCAGGCTTGGCCAGCGACCCCACCGGGAACTTGAATGCCATGCGCGCCTGGCGCACCGCGCCATCGGTGACATTGGCCACCACCCAGTCGCGGCTCTCGCTGCCCATCATATAGGGCCACAACCGCTTGAAATCGTCGGCGCTCAGCCCCTTGCTGGCCAGCGCCATGTCCACGCCCAACCCGGCCTGCAGCATGTCAAGCCGCCCCTTGGCCTCCACCACCGCATCGCCCTTGCGCGCCACCAGGGCGTCTATGCCCAGCGCGCCATAGAGCGGCGCCGACCAGCCGCTGAACTCCATGCTGTCGATCGGCATCTCGGGCGCTGCCATATCATTGGGCTGCACCACGACGTCCCTTGCCTTGAGCGACAGCCCCACCGTCGGCCCATAGGCGGCGTCCAGCCCCATGGCGAACACGCCCGAGACCTTGGCCGAGCTATTGCCGATCTGAAGGGCAGCCTCCTCCAGCGTGAACTGCCCGTCCTTGGGCGACCAGTTCACGTCCATGATCGAGCTGGCAATGGGGAAATAGGCGTCTTCGAGCCGCAGATCGAGCCCAGTCAGATCGACCTTGAACCGCCCATCGACCAGCTTGCCGCCGGAGCGGGCGAAATTGACATCGATCGACAGCGACCCTGCCCCGCGCAATGCCGCCATGCTGGTGGGGTCGTCGATAAAGGGCAGGAAGGCTGCAAAATCAATATTAGTGACATCGGCCTCGATGCGCACAGCCCCCGCATCATTGACCGTGCGGGCAATGCCGCCGGCCATGGTGCGCCCGCCCAGCGTCGCGGAAAAACTACCCAGCGTGTCACGCAGATTGGCGCTCGGCCCGATTTCGAGATCGATATTCTCAAAGCGCCGGAACAGGCCATAGACACTGTCCGACATGCCCACGATGCCATCACGCACCCGCAGCCGCGAGAACCGCCCCTGCGCCGTCTGCTCCACCAGATTGGCAATGCCCTGTTCGGTGGCCTCCAGATTGTAGATCAGCCAGTCATTGTCCGAGCGCATCGGCGCCCTCTGGTCGATCTGGCTCAGATCAATGCCGCGCGAGCCGATATCGACGGCCGGAAAGGCGTCGTCGCCCTCTTGCACCCGGACCGTCGGCGCACCGCCAGTGGGGTCCTCCACCACCTCGAAACTGGTGAGGCGCGGCCCGAACAGATCCTGCACCATCTGCACATGCGGTCTGACAACGGTCACTGTGGCGCCCGGCTGCCCGAACAGCGCCCGCGCCGGCGAAAACCCGATCTCAAGCGCCGCAATAGAGACTTTTGCGCCGGTCTTGCTGTCGGCAAAGACCACAGGCGCGAACTGGATCACCGGCCAGACGCCGTCCTCCAGCGCCAGCGACATGTCACCCAGACTGAGCGAACTGGTCGGCGGCAGGGCCGAGCGCACCAGCGACTGCGCCGCCTCGCTGCCGAACGGCAGGCGCACCGGCGTCACCAGCAGCACGGCAAACAGCAGCACCAGCAAGACCGCAGGAATGCCGAATATCCACACAGCCAGCTTGGCTGCATGCCGCGCGCGCGGGCGCCTGACCACGGATGGCGGCGGTATCGGTGTGTCTGCTGGTAAGATCGACGCGCTCACTTGCTTCCGGAACCGGGCTCCGTCGATAGTGCTCGGCGCCCTCAAGAATCAACCGCAGAATGCGATCTCATGCACGATGATACCGGCCACAATCAGGCGCCAACACCCACAATGTCGGCAGCCCGGAACTGATGGAAGCGGCACCATGACACAATTGTATGAAGGCGATCTTGCCCCCGACTTCACCGTGACACTGGATGACGGCAGTTCGTTCACCCTCTCGGCCGAGCGCGGCCATCCCATTGTGCTCTACTTTTATCCCGAGGATGATTCTGGCGGCTGCACCGACGAAAATCGCGAGTTTTCCGACCGGGCCGCGGCCTTCCACGCCTTGGGCGCGCGCCTCGTCGGCATTTCCCCCGACCCCATCGACAAGCACATCAAGTTCCGTCGCAAATACGGATTCACCCTGCCCCTGGGCGCTGATCCCGAGCGCATCGCCATTGAGGCCTTTGGCCTGTGGCAGCTGAAAAAGCTCTATGGCCGGGAATTCATGGGCCTGATCCGCACCTCGTTCATCATTGGCGCCGACGGGCGCATCCTGCGCATCATCCGCGCTACCCGCATCCTCGGCCATGCCCAGAAAGTGCTGGAAGCGCTGCAGCTTGCGCTGGGCAATCCGCCAGCAAAATAGCCTTTGTTAACCATACTGCGTCACACTCCGGCCATCGTGTGTGATGACGTGCTGGAGTGCCTTGCGTGCGGAAACATGCCCAGTTTGGCCGAACTGAATCCGGGGCTTCCGCGAGCCATAGACCGGCGCGCCAGGGCATCCACCCGGCCCTGTTCTATGCCATGTTTGCCGTACTTCTCGGTGGTAACGGCCTGCTCGGCACGGCCCTGCTGCTCAGCCCCGACATTTCCCGCCTGTTCAGCCAGCAGTCCGAACAGGTCATGGAAGCCTATGAGGATCGCATCGCCCAACTGCGCGTCGAAGTCGATCGCCTGCATTCGCGCAGCTATGCCCAGGCTGGCGACATCAATCTGCAGCTCCAGGAACTCTCCCAACAGCAGCAGGTGTTGCTCGAGCAGCATCAGCTGGTGCGTGCCCTGGTCGACAAGGCGGGCGAGCTGGGCATCGAGCCGGCAACGCTGGCCCAATCCGGCGAAGTCGACACGCCCGTCGCCCTCGCCACACCTGCAACGGCCTCGGGCAACCCCGATATTGGCGCCACTGCCGCTTCGGTCAGCCGGATGATGGACGAGACCCAGTCTGCCATGGCCTCGATCGCCGAGACGGCCATCACGCGGACCGATTCCATCGTCTCCGAACTCTCGGATCTGGGCATCAGGCTCACCCTGCCCGACCCTGACGATGGCGTCGGCGGCCCCCTGCTGCCGCCACAGGATGGCACAGAGGCCAGCCCCATGGTGGATGACGCCAACGCGGTGCTGACCGCGCTGGTGCGCTACAAGGCGGCGCGCGACGGCATCGACAGCGCCCCTGTCCACATGCCCATCACCGGCAATTTCCGCAGGAGTTCCGGCTTCGGCAATCGCACCGATCCCTTCTCGGGCGGTCGCGCCTTCCATTCCGGCCTTGATTTCGCGGCCCCCTCGGGCTCCGCTGTCCTCAGCGCCGGCAAGGGTGTTGTCACCTTCGTGGGGGAACGCTCCGGCTATGGCAAGACAGTGGAGGTCACCCATGGCAATGGCCTGGTGACACGCTATGGTCACCTCTCGGGCTATCTCAGCGTTGAGGGTCAGGCCGTCAATACCGGCACCCCGATTGCCAAGGTCGGCTCTACCGGCCGCTCCACCGGCCCGCACCTGCATTTCGAGGTGCGCAAGAACGACACCGCAGTCAACCCGCAGGTCTTCCTGTCCGCCGGTGATCGCTTGGTCCGGCTCTTTGAGGCTTCATAGCAGCGCCGCCGCAGTCCCGAGGGACCGCGGCAGCCAGGGTTTGCCGTCGGCCGTCTAGGCCGCTTCGCCGGAATGGTCGGTGAAATCGATCACAATCCGCCCCTCGATCTTGCCGGCCTTGAGGTCGGCAAAAACCGTGTTGATCTGCTCGAGCGGGACCTTGGTGATCTCGGCATGGACCTTGCCCTGCCCAGCAAAGGCAAGCGCTTCGTCAAGGTCGCGCCGCGTGCCGACGATCGAGCCGCGCACCGTCAGGCGCTTGAGGACCACATCAAAGATCGGTGTCGGAAACTCGCCGGGCGGCAGGCCGACCAGCGCCACCGTGCCCTTGCGGCGAACCACCTGCAGCGCCTGCGAAAACGCCGGCGGCGATACCGCCGTCACCAGGACACCCTGCGCGCCGCCGCCTGTCGCTGTCAGCACCTTTTGCACCGCATTGGCATCGCGGGCGTCAACCACGACCTCGGCGCCAGAGGCCTTGGCCAGCGCCAGCTTTTCGGGCGCGATATCGATGGCAACGACACGAATGCCCATGGCGACAGCATATTGCACCGCAACATGGCCAAGTCCGCCGATGCCAAAGATTGCCACCCATTCGCCGGCCCGCACCTCGGTTTCCAGCAGGCCCTTATAAGTCGTCACCCCGGCACACAGGATCGGCGCGACGTCGGCAAAGCTGACATTGGTTGGCAGCCGGGCGACAAAGGCCGCCGAAGCGATGACATATTCGGCAAAGCCGCCATCAACGCCATAGCCGGTATTGTGCTGGTGCTCGCACAGCGTTTCCCAGCCCGTCTGGCAATATTCACAGGCCTGGCAGGCGTCATGCAGCCAGGCAACCCCGACGGCGTCGCCAATCTCAAGGGTTGTGACACCTTCCCCCAGGGCCGCGACCGTACCGGCAACCTCATGGCCGGGAATGAAGGGCAGCGTTGGCTTGACCGGCCAGTCGCCTTCGGCCGCATGCAAATCCGTGTGACACACGCCACAGGCCACCACTTTGACCAGAACCTCTCCGGGGCCGGGCGTTGGAACCGGGACCATGGTAATCGACAGCGGCTCCCCAAAACTGCGAACCACTGCGGCTTTCATCATGTTGGCCATTGCACTCTCCTGATTGGCGGCGGGTCATGTCCCGCCGCCCAGAGAGATTTCACATGGCGCCATGGGCTGCCTTGACCTGGATCACGCCAGAAGGCCAGCCGCCGTCATCTTTGGTCCAGGCAGGCTCTAGTCTTCGGATACCACGTCCGTCGCCACGCCCACGCGCTGGGCCAATGCCGCCTGCATGAAGGCGTCCAAGTCACCGTCGAGGATCGCCGCCGGCTGACTGCTTTCCACGCCCGTGCGCAGGTCCTTGACCATCTGATAGGGCTGCAGCACGTAGGAGCGGATCTGGTGGCCCCAGCCGATATCGGTCTTGCTGGCCGCCTGGGCATTGGCCGCCTCTTCCCGCTTCTGCAGCTCAGCCTCATAGAGGCGCGATTTCAGCATCGCCATGGCCGTGGCCCGGTTCTTGTGCTGGCTGCGCTCCTGCTGGCAAGCCACGATGATGCCTGACGGCACGTGCGTAATGCGGATGGCCGAGTCCGTGGTGTTCACGTGCTGGCCGCCGGCGCCCGAAGCGCGATAGGTGTCGACCTTGAGGTCGGATTCGCGGATTTCGATGTCGATGGAGTCGTCCACCACCGGATAGACCCAGCAGCTCGAAAAGCTCGTGTGCCGCCGTGCTGCAGAATCATAGGGGCTGATGCGCACCAGCCGGTGCACGCCGCTCTCGGTCTTGAGCCAGCCATAGGCATTGTGGCCCGACACCTTGATCGTCGCCGACTTGATGCCGGCTTCTTCGCCGTCGTGCATTTCGAGCACTTCGACCTTCATCTTCCGCCGTTCTGCCCAGCGCGTGTACATGCGCAGCAGCATATTGGCCCAATCCTGGCTCTCGGTGCCGCCGGCACCGGAGTGGATTTCCACATAGCAGTCATTGCTGTCGACCTCGCCGGACAGCAGTGTCTCGATCTGCCTTGTGCGCGCCAGATCGGCCAGCGCCATCAGCGCCGCTTCAGCGTCCCGCACGATGTCGGCGTCGCCCTCGGCCTCGCCCAGTTCGATCAGCTCGACATTGTCGGCAATGCCGCTCTCGAGTTCGCGCACCGACTTGACGGCAACGTCGAGCTCATCACGCTCGCGCATGGTGACGCGGGCCTTCTCGGGGTCATTCCAGAAGTCCGGCGATTCCGTCTGCGCCGTCAGCGCGTCGAGGCGAAGTTCAGCTGTATCCCAGTCAAAGATGCCTCCTCAGCAGGGTCAGAACCCGCTCGATTTCGGCGACGGTCTTTTCAATTTCCGCACGCATTGCACAATTCCTTCGATTTGGCCGCATCCTGTAGCCGACACGCCCGGCCCGATCAACCTAGCGCTGGCTTTTCCCAAACTTGCGCAGCGCCGTCTCGCGCTTGAGCCGGGACAACCGGCTGAGGAAAAACACCCCGTTCATCTGCTCGATCTCATGCTGTGCCACCCGCGCGGCAAAGCCTTCAAGCCGCAGCGTCTGCCGCACGCCGTCCGCATCGTCATAGCTCAGCACGCACCAGTCGGCGCGGGTGATCGGCACCTCGATCCCCGGCAAGGACACCGAACCCTCGGCCCCGGCGCTGCCGGTCTCGGCTAGGCTCTCGATCACCGGATTGAACAGCAGCCGATAGTCGCGCGCCGCCTTGGCATCGCTGACGCTGACCACCACCACCGGCTCCACCAGCCCCAGATGCGCCGCCGCCAGCCCATAGGCCTGCACATCCGCAGCCGCAGCCTGCAGCCGTGCGCCCGCCGCCAGCAGCGCGGCATCGACCGGCCGCGCCATAGCAGCCCTGGTCAGCGCCGCATCGGGCCAGGTGACGAATTCGCTCACCTAGAACAGTCCGCCACGGCCAAGGTTGGGATCAAGGAAGGTGCCATTGCCGCTCGGCTGGGTGATGCCGCCACCATATTGCTGCTGCATCTGCTGCTCGCGCAGGATCGCGTCATAGTCGGTGGTGCTGAGCCCGATCACCGAGGTCATCAGGTTTGGCCCGGTGCCTGGCTTGAACGATTCCGCGATGCCGCCCTGGCCGTCAAAAGCCTGCACGCCCGAATTGGGGTCGATCCAGGCCGTGCTCATGCCTGCTGGCACGTTGAACGGCGTCGCCGGCTTGCCGGCCAGCGCCTTCTGCATGAATTCGGTGAAGATCGGCACGGCAAACGTGCCGCCGGTCACCGAGCGCCCCATCGAGCGCGGCTTGTCGTAGCCGACATAGACGCCCACGGCCAGTTCGGGGGTAAAGCCCACGAACCAGGCGTCCTTATAGTCATTGGTCGTGCCGGTCTTGCCCGCCACCGGCCGGTTGAGCACCTTGGCGGCAGTGCCGGTGCCGCGCTGCACAACGCCTTCCATCATCGAGGTGATCTGATAGGCCGTCATCGGGTCGAGCACCTGCTCGCGATTGTCGATGATCACCGGCTCGCCCTGCCCGGTCCAGCTCTCGGCCTCGCAGCCCTGGCACAGCCGCTGGTCATGCCGGTAGATGGTGGCGCCATAGCGGTCCTGCACCCGGTCGATCAGCGTCGGAACGATCTTGCGCCCGCCATTGGCAATGGTGGCATAGGCCGCCGTCATGCGCATGTCGGTGGTTTCGCCCGCGCCCAGCGCCATGGCCAGCACCGGCTGCATGCTGTCATAGACGCCGAACATCTTGGCATATTCGGCCACCAGCGGCATGCCGATGTCCTTGGCCAGCCGCACCGTCATCACGTTCCGGCTGCGCTCAATGCCGCGCCGCAGCGTCTGCGGCCCATAGAATTCCTGCGCATAATTTTCCGGCCGCCAGATCGAGCCGTCGCTGTTGCGGATTTCCACCGGGGCATCCAGCACCACCGAGGCCGGCGTATAGCCATTGTCCAGTGCTGCCGCATAGACGATCGGCTTGAACGACGAGCCCGGCTGGCGCAGCGCCTGGGTGGCGCGGTTGAACTCGCTCAGTGCATAGGAGAACCCGCCCACCATGGCCAGCACGCGGCCGGTGCGTGGGTCCATCGCCACCAGAGCGCCCTCGATCTCAGGCACCTGTTCGAGCGTATAGATGCCCGTCTTGCCCGCCACAGGGGCGACATAGACCACATCCCCCACTTTAAGAAACTGATCGACCGGCTTGGAAACCCATTTGATTTCCGGACCCGACAAGGTGCCCACCACACGATCCGGCGCTACCCCGCCGTCGGCCGCGCTGTCTGGTCGCAACCCGATGCGGGCCTGGTTGTCGCCCAGCTCCAGCACCACGGCCAATTGCCATTCCGGCACGTCGCTGAGCGGCGCGATCTTGGCGACATCGAGCCCCCAGTCCTCGCCCAGCGCGATACTGGCCACCGGCTCGCGGAAGCCCTTGCCCTGGTCATAGGCGATCAGCCCATCCATCAGCGCCCGGCGGGCGTATTCCTGCATCTGCGGCTCGAGCGTGGTGCGCACCGAAAGACCGCCGCCATAAAGCTGGTCTTCGCCATAGAGCTTGGCCAGTTCGCGCCGCACTTCCTCGGTGAAATACTCCGCCGAATAAAGCTGGCTGCCGCCAGCGCGTGTCACCACATTGAGCGGCTCGGCCTTGGCCACAGCGCCCTCTTCGGCCGTGGCATAGCCATTTTCCACCATGCGATCGATCACCCAGTTGCGGCGCTCGATGGCCGCCTGCGGGCGGCGGAATGGGTGGTAGTTGTTCGGCCCCTTGGGGAGCGCGGCGATATAGGCCGCTTCGCTCAGCGTCAGCTGATAGAGCGCCTTGTCGAAATAATTGAGCGCCGCTGCCGCCACGCCATAGGAGTTCAGGCCCAGGAAGATCTCGTTGAGATAGAGCTCAAGGATCCGATCCTTGGAAAAGGTCGATTCAATGCGGATCGCCAGCAGCGCTTCCTGGATCTTGCGGTCCCAGGTCTGTTCGGAGGTCAAAAGGAAGTTCTTGGCCACCTGCTGAGTAATCGAGGAGCCGCCGCCCTGGATGGTCGAATTGCCGTCGATGCGCGCCAGCGCATTGTCGCGGATCGCGCGGAACACGCCGTCCAAAGCAATGCCGCCATGGGTATAGAAGTCCTTGTCTTCGGCCGACAGGAAGGCATGGATCAGCAGCGGCGGCACGGTCTCGATCGGCTGGAACAGCCGGCGCTCCCGGGCAAATTCGGCCAGCAGCGTGCCATCAGCCGCATGCACGCGTGTGGTCACCGGCGGCTGATAGTCCTTGAGCACAGTATAGTCGGGCAACTGCGCCGACACTGTCGTCAGATAGACTCCGGCCCCGACCACAGCCACCAGGGCCAGAAATATCCCAAAGCCGAACAGCCAGCCGAACAAGCGCAGCATCAGATCAGTCTCTCCGCAGCGCCAGTCCGGACCCGGCCGGCGCGCATGATGTCAGCACGGACGCCATGGCGGCGACGCAATGCGAAATTTGGCAGAATCATAGCAGAACCGGCCTCGGTTGGGGATCACAAGCCGGTTGGACAGCCGGAGCTCCGCCGCTTGCTGGCTGACGTGACCGATTTGTCACATCACTCCGGCTTGGCCAAGTTGTCGAAATAGGCCGAGATGCCCCGCGCCAGCGCTTCGGCCGTGCGGTCCTGCCAATCGCCCTGCATCAGATTGGCGATATCGTCGGCGTTGGACAGAAAGCCCAGCTCCACCAGGATCGAGGGCACGTCGGGCGCCTGCAGCACGAAGAAATCGGCCTGACGCACCGGGAAACGCCGCATGGTGACGCTGGGCTCGAGCTGACGTACCACGTCCTCGGCCAGCGTATAGGACAGCTGCCGCATTTCGCGCCGCATCAGGTCGAGGAGGATATCGACCACTTCCGGCGCCATCTGCGGCGCCGCAAAGCCGGCGATAATGTCAGACTTATTCTCGGATTCTGCTAGCAACTTGTCGAGCACATCAGTCGCATTTTCGTCACGGATATAGACGCTCGCGCCACGAATGTCGGGTTGCTGGAAACTGTCGGCATGGATGGAGATAAAGATGTCGGCCTTGTTGGCGCGCGCCAGGGCCACGCGCTCTTCCAGCTTGAGGAAGGAATCATCCTCGCGCGTCAGCGCCACGTCGAAGCGGCCCGAGGCGATCAGCAATTGCTGCAGCTTGAGCGAAAAGGCCAGCACGATGTCCTTTTCCTTGGCGCCGCCGACCGCTTCGGCGCCGCTGTCGATGCCGCCATGGCCGGGGTCGATCACCACCAGTGGCCGCGTGGCCAGCGGCAGTTCCGAGCCACCCGCCGGCGTTGACGCGGCCGCAGTCGGCACGCTGTTGGACGCCACCAGGTCCCTGGCGACATTGGTGGCAAACTCCGCAGCCGTGGCCGGGATGATGTCGACCACCAGCCGCGCCGGCTGGTCCTCGAACGGGTCGAGCACATAAGCCTGCTGCACCTGCGCCGGCCCGGTCAGCGTCAGCGTCGTGCGCACCCGGTCCGGGCCCGCCTGCTCGACCGCATATTGCTCGATCATGC
This sequence comes from Devosia sp. FKR38, assembly GCF_005222805.1. GTDB lineage: Bacteria > Pseudomonadota > Alphaproteobacteria > Rhizobiales > Devosiaceae > Devosia. The sequence goes on from NZ_STGC01000005.1 coordinate 1,435,692, forward strand.
CGCCGCCCGCCGGCGTACCCACCGGTTCGGGCACTGAAAAGGTCGCGGCACGCACGTCGATGGCCAGGCGATTGGGATTGTCGAGGGACACCAGCGCGAATTCGGTCTTGGCCGCCAGGTCGATCACCAGCCGCGCCCGCTCGGGCGTGGCGGTCACGCGCACATCCATCACATTGGGCAGGGCAATGGGAACGGCGGCGGCAGCTGCGGCGCTGTCGGCCGGCGCCTCCTGCGCCAGCGCCGGCGACAGGCCCGGCATCAGCGTCGCCAGCACCAGGGCCAGGGCCAACATCACTTCACGGAAAGGTGTGCACACGCGCAGGCCGGCTCCCGGAGACTTGATGATGCCGCAGCGGCCCAAGACGGCCCGACTCTGCGGCGCGAGCGCTCTTATGCGATGATTTGCAGGCGCGGCCAACCGGCGCACATAAATTTGCCCGGCCATTCAGATTCTGACTTTCCTGTTGCCAATCGGACGCAACATCCCTACACGCTAGAGGGGAAGCGCGAGCTTCTCGCAAGACCTGTTTGGGTAGTCTTTGGACCACCACAGCGACGCGGGAGGGGGCCCGTTCAGGAGCGAAGACTATTCTCCGGGACAGGTTCAGAAGCGGCAATTCCAGCGCTTCGCTACGAATTTCGGTTCCTGTCGGACCGGACGGTTGTCAGCGTGATTTATGTCGCGGACAACCCAATAGGAAGAGGTCAGATGGCCCGCAAGCGGACAAGACGCGACGCGATCGAACATGACGATTGCCGTTTTGCCATGCTGCATCTTTCGGCCCTGATCAATCATACCGGCGCGCATGGGGCAGAGCTTTTGCGCGCACTCACCCCCAAACCATTCGCCTCGCACTGCGCCACCAGAAGGGCCCCGGTTATCCGGCGCCCTCTTGTCGGCGCGCGAGCGCGCGGAGTTTTCTATGGCTACCAAGAGAATGCTGGTGGATGCCATCCACCCGGAAGAAACACGGATTGTCGTCACTGAGGGAAACCGCCTCGAAGAATTCGACTTCGAATCAGCGACCCGCCGTCAGCTGCGGGGCAATATCTACCTCGCCAAGGTCACGCGCGTAGAGCCGTCCCTGCAGGCAGCCTTTGTGGAATATGGCGGCAATCGCCATGGCTTCCTGGCTTTCAGCGAAATCCACCCCGACTACTATCAGATCCCCGTTGCCGATCGCGAAGCCCTGCTGCGCGACGAAGAGCACGATGACGATCATGCCGATGAGATCGACGAGACCCCTGCCCCCGAAGCAGCGGCCGACGCCGACAGCGATGCCGATGCCCATGGCGATGATGACGCCAGCCACATCGAGCAGGCCCCGGCCAACACCGAGCCGGTCGAATCCATCGGCGGCGCCGATGCGCTCGAGGAAGTGCCCGAGCGTCGCCGCCAGAGCCCCAATCGCCGGCACTACAAGATCCAGGAAGTCATCAAGCGCCGCCAGGTCATGCTGGTCCAGGTGGTCAAGGAAGAACGTGGCAACAAGGGCGCTGCCCTGACCACCTATCTGTCCCTGGCCGGCCGCTATTCGGTGCTGATGCCCAATACCGCCCGTGGCGGCGGCATTTCCCGCAAGATCACCAATGCGGCCGATCGCAAGCGCCTCAAGGAAATCACCTCCGATCTCGAAGTGCCCCAGGGCATGGGCGTGATCCTGCGCACGGCCGGTGCTGCCCGCACCAAGGCCGAGGTCAAGCGCGACTTTGAATATCTGATGCGCCTGTGGGAGAGCGTGCGCGAACTCACCCTCAAGAGCCAGGCGCCATGCCTGGTTTATGAGGAAGGCTCGCTGATCAAGCGGACCATTCGCGACCTCTACAACAAGGAGATCGACGAGGTCTTTGTGGCCGGCGACGCTGCCTTCGCCGAGGCCAAGGACTTCATGCGCATGATCATGCCGAGCCACGCCAAGAACGTGGTGCTCTACAAGGACGATCAGCCGCTGTTCTCCAAATATGGCATCGAAGCCCAGCTCGACTCCATGTTCTCGCCCACGGTCACCCTGCCCTCGGGCGGCTATATCGTGATCAACCCGACCGAGGCGCTGGTTTCCATCGACGTCAACTCGGGCCGCTCCACCAAGGAGCACAATATCGAGGACACCGCGCTCCAGACCAATCTGGAAGCCGCCGAGGAAGTCGCCCGCCAGCTGCGACTGCGCGATCTGGCAGGCCTGATCGTCATCGACTTCATCGACATGATGGAGAACCGCTCCAACCGGGCCGTCGAGCGCAAGCTCAAGGATTGCCTCAAGGACGACCGCGCCCGCATCCAGGTTGGCCGCATCAGCCATTTCGGCCTGATGGAAATGAGCCGCCAGCGCATCCGCTTTGGCGTGGTGGAAAGCTCCACCCACAAGTGCCCGATGTGCGATGGCACGGGCCTGGTGCGCTCCACCGAATCGCTGGCGCTGATGATCATGCGCCACATCGAGGATCACGTGCTGCGCCGTCAGGGCCAGTCGATCAACGTCCGCGTGCCGGTCGATGTCGCGCTCTATATCCTCAACTTCAAGCGCGAGACCCTGATCGCGCTCGAAATGCGCAACCAGCTCTCGATCACCATCACTGCCGACGGCAAGATGACCGGTCACCAGTTCGCCATCGAAAAGGGCGAAGCCCGCGTGATGGCCTATGCTGACCAGCGCGCCACCGAGCATGTGCGCGTCGACAGCGCCATCATCGAGGACGATATCGACGATGACATCGTCGATGAGGTCGAGGATGAAGACAGCGACGCTGAAGCCAAGCCCGCCGCAGCCGCCGCAGAAGCCGGCGAAGGCGAGAATGGCCGCCGCCGCCGCCGTCGCCGCCGTCGTGGCGGTGCCGAGCGCGGTGACGACAATGGCGGCCGTCCGCAGCAGCAGCGCGCTGCGCAGGCACCGCGTGTTGAAGCCGAGGCCGATGCCGAGGGTGAAGACACCGGCGAAAGCGATGATGCTGACGAGAACGCAGCCGCACCGGCTGGCGAAACCCAGGCCGAGGGCGAACTGCGCAAGCGTCGCCGCCGCGGCCGTCGGGGTGGTCGTCGCAACCGTCGCGATGGCGAAGAGGGTGGCGAACAGCCCGCCGTCGCCGCTGCCGTGAGCGATGCTGCCGAAACCCCGCTGCACGCCGAGCCCGAGGCTAGCATTGTCGCTGAAGCGCCGGCCGAGGCCGATGCCGAAGTCCAGGCTGTGTCGACGCCCGAGGATGCACCGGCTGAAAAGCCCAAGCGCACCCGCCGCCGCAAGCCGGCTGCCGGCGAAGAGGCTCCGGCCGCTGAAGCCGCCCCTGCTCCTGCTGCCGAGGCTGCGCCCGAAGCAACCGCCGAGGACAAGCCCAAGCGCAAGCCGCGGACGCGCAAGCCCAAGGCCGAAGCTGAAGCCGCCGCAGCTCCTGAGGCCGTGGCTGCCGCAGCCGTACCCGAAACCGTGACCGCCCCCGAGCCGGCCCCGACTCCCGAGCCCGCGCCAGCTGCCGCGCCCGCCGAAGAGACCGCGCCCAAGTCGCGCCGCGTCAAGAAGGACCTGCCGGCCGAAGGCATCGTGGTGTCCTCGAGCGCCGCAGCGGCCGAAACGCCCGCCGGCGACGAGCCCGAGCCCAAGAAGAAGGCCGGCTGGTGGCAGCGCCGCCTCGGCCTCGGCTAGAACCAACAAGAGGCGGCCCCCGGGCCGCCTCTTTGCTTTTGAGCTATCATGTCCCGCACCAGCCGCCTGCTCGACCTGCTGCAATTGCTGCGCAACCGCTCCACCCCGGTCACCGGGCCAGACCTGGCGCAGGAGCTGGGCATTTCCATCCGCACGCTCTATCGCGATATCGCGACGCTGCAGGGCCAGGGCGCCGATATCGTCGGCGAGCCGGGCCTGGGCTATGTGCTGCGCCCCGGCTTCACCCTGCCGCCGCTGATGTTCTCGGCCGATGAGATCGAGGCGCTGGTGCTCGGCTCACGCTGGGTCGCCGCCCGCTCCGATGACCACCGCTTGAGCCAATCGGCGCAGCAGGCTCTGGCCAAGATCACCGCCGTGCTGCCCAAGGATCTGCGCGAACGCGCCGAGGCCACCAATCTGCTTGTGGCTCGCAATGCCCCCGCGCCCGCCCAGGTCGACGCCAGCCTCATCCGCCTCGCCATCCGCAACGAGCACAGGCTGACCATCACCTATCGCGGCCCCGACGGCGCCGAGACCGAGCGCACCATCTGGCCCTTCCTGATCGGTTTCTTTGACGAGGCCCGCGTCGTGGCCGGCTGGTGCGAACTGCGCGCCGCCTATCGCCATTTCCGCATTGACCGCATCACCGCGCTGACCGAGCGCGGGGATCGCTACCCGCGCCGCCGCGCCGTCATGCTCAAGGAATGGCGCACCATCAACAGCGTGCCGCCCCAGGCCTGACAGCCACTGCCGAAAACTGACAGCCCCAAGCGCTAGGGTCTCCGCACACCCAAGGAGACACACTATGCCGACCCTCAACTACATCCTGCTCGCCGTTGCCGACCCAGCCGCCAGCGCCCGCTTCTACACCGCCCTGCTCGGCCGCGAGCCGGTCGAGAACTCGCCCACCTTCGTGCTCTATGTGCTGCCCAATGGCATCAAACTGGGCCTGTGGATTGCCAATGAGATCGTCCCGGCGCCCCAGCCGGCCGGCGGCGTCGAAGTCACCTTCAGCACCAGCAGCGACGATGATGTCCGGGCCACCCACGCCGCCTGGCAGCAGCATGCCACCATCCTGCAGCAGCCCACCGCCATGGATTTCGGCTTCACCTTTGTCGCTGCCGATCCCGATGGCCACCGCCTGCGCGTCTTCGCCCCGGCCGCTTGACCGCCGCGCCGCTCAGTGTGGCTTGTGCGCCTCCTGGCGGCGCACAATGGTCACCCCCGCCTCAACCGTGCGCAGGATGGTCAGCCGCGCATGCGGCTCCTCCGGCTTGCGGTTGGGCGTTACGGGCTGGTGCCGGTCCAGCCGATGGCGATCCGGCCCCAGATAATTGCGCGTCTCGATATAGAGGTGCTCCTGCCCGATCTGGGTGGCCAGCCGGGTCGCCATCACCCGGCCGTCCTCGGGCACATTGATCACATCGTCAAAGCCCAGCTCGACATTGGCCAACACCTCCTCCGGCTTGGCCTCGCGCAGGAACAGCACCACCGGCGCAAAGCTCAGGCTCACCGAGCCCGACTGCCGCACGGCCTGCAGCACCAGCCGCCGCGCCGCCACATCGAGATCGAAATGCACCAGGAAGAACACCAGCCGGTGGTCGTAATCATGCGGCACCACCTTGGTGGTTGGGCCCAGGACGGCCCCGAACCGCAGCTTCTCGGCCAGCCGCATCAGCGCCGCGCCATCGGTGTCGTTGCCGGAACGCACGATCGCCACGCAATGCGCCAATATGCTGGGGTCGGCGGGATGGGTATGCATGTCCGGACCTCCCAATCCATCGTGCTCCCACCAATCGTGCCAGCAAGGGCTTAACGATGCCTTAGGACTTTCAGGCGCGCCGCAGCCAGCCCTGCAAGCGCTCGATGGCCCGCTCGATGCTCTCGCCCGTCCCGGCATAGGAGAAGCGCACGAAGCCATGCCCATCGGTGCGGTCGAAATCGACGCCCGGCGTCGCCGCCACGCCGGCCTCGTCCAGCAGCCGCGCGCAGAATTCCATCGCATCATTGGAGAAGGCGGAAATCCCCGCATAGGCGTAAAACGCCCCGTCGGAAGGGCTCCCCACGGCGAACCCCAGCTCGGCCAGCCCGGCATTAAGCCGTAACCGATTGGTTGCGTATGCTGCCTTCTGCTCTTCGGCATAGTCGCGCTCGCCCAGCGCCACCGTGGCCGCGATCTGGCTGAGCGTCGGCGCCGAGATGAACAGGTTCTGCTGCAGGATTTCGGCGCGGCGCACAAAGCGCTCGGGCACCACCATCCAGCCGATGCGCCAGCCGGTCATGCAGTAGTATTTCGAGAAGCTGTTGATGATGATGGCCTGGTCGGTCAGCTCCAGCGCGCTCACCGACGGGCCGCGATAGTCCAGCCCATGGTAGATCTCGTCGGAAATGAAGGTCACGCCCAGGCGGGCGCAGGTCTCGACGATCTCCTGCAAGCCGGCCCGGTCTACTGCCGCGCCGGTCGGATTGGCCGGGCTGGCGAACAGCAGCCCGTCGAACGGCGCCCGCGCATGGGCAGCGGCGATATCGGCGCCGGTGAGGCGCCAGCCATTGGCCGCCGTCACCGGAATTTCCGCCACGCCAAAGCCCAGGCCCAGCAGCGTATTGACATAGGCCGGGTAGCCCGGACGGGTCACCGCGATGCGTGCGCCGGGGCGGAACGCGGCATGGAAGGCCAGGATGAACCCGGCCGAGGAGCCCATGGTGCAGACAATGGCCTCGGGGTCCACCGCCACGCCATGCTGGCTCTGGTAATAGCCCACCAGGCCCGCACGCAGCTCAGCCAGGCCCTTGGCATTGGTATAGCCCTGGGCATCGGGCAGCGCCTTGCGCACCGCCTCCAGCACGCGCGGCGCCGGCGGCGCGCCGGGTTCGCCCACCTCCAGATGGCAGATGCTGCGGCCCGTGGCCTCCAGCGCCTTGGCACGCTTGAGGATTTCCATGGCCTGGAACGGCATCAGTCCATCGTCAGTTGCATCGGTCATGGCGCATCCCTTCGCTCTGGCTTCCGCCTAGCCCGAATAGCCGCCCCTCTCAACAACAATTGATGGCGCCGCAAGGCAGGCGTTTACTCCGCACTGCTAAACTGGTTCGGCGTCTGCTAGAACGCTGCGCACCTGCCCTTCCGGAGTTCGAATCCCCCATGTCGCGCGTTTCCATCGCCCTTGTCGCTCTGGCCGGCATTCTTGCCGGCGCCCTGGGCTATTCCCAGCTCAGCAAGCCCGTCGCGCAGACCGACACCACCAGCGTGCAGGCCATGATCGACTCCGCCATCGCCGCCTATGATGCAAAGCGCCAGGGTGCCGAAGCCGCAGCGCCGCGCCAGGATGTCGCCGCCATCAGCCAGGACCAGATCAATCCCATGATCGAATCCTTCCTCATGGCCGATCCCACCATTCTGCAGCGCATGTCGGTGGCGCTCGACACCAAGCTGCGCGCCGAGGAAAAGGCCAAGGCCACCTCGGCCATCGCCGCCATGCAGAACAAGATCTTCAACGACCCCGGCCAGGTCGTGCTCGGCAATCCCGATGGCGATGTCACGCTGGTCGAGTTCTTCGACTACAATTGCGGCTACTGCCGCTCCGCCCTGCCCGACATGGCCGCGCTGCTGGCCGAAGACCCCAATCTGCGCGTCGTGCTCAAGGAATTCCCCATTCTGTCCAATGAATCGATCGACGCCGCCCGTGTCGCCGTTCTGGTCAGCGATGCCGACGTCGATTACTGGAGCTTCCACGAGGCCCTATTCACCAGCCGCGGCAAGGTCGACAAGCAGACCGCACTCGATGCAGCGGCCGGCCTGGGCCTGAGCCCGGTGAACCTCGAGCTCGAGATGGGCACGCCTGCCGTGTCCCAGACCATCCAGACCTCCTACGAGATCGCCAAGGCGCTCAATATCACCGGCACGCCGACCTATATCATCGGCAATGAGATCATTCCGGGTGCCATTGGCGTGGATGAACTGCGCAGCCGCATCGCCAATATGCGCGCCTGTGGCGAGACGGCCTGCGACGGCTGACACGGGCCGCTTGCAGAGCGCTTTGCCTTTTCAGTGCAATTCGTGTAACCGCGCTTGCCTGAGTATCCGGACACAGTGCACAAGGCACACATAATGGCAAAGCGCGTTCTCGTCCTCAATGGCCCGAACCTCAACCTGCTCGGCACCCGCGAGCCGGACATTTATGGCGCGCATACGCTCAAGGATGTCGAGGCGCTGTGCAAGCAGACGGCCACCGAGCTGGGCATGCACGTCGATTTCCGCCAGTCCAATCATGAGGGCGAGCTGGTCACCTGGATCCAGGACGCCCGCAAGACTGCCGATGCCATGGTCATCAATCCGGCGGCTTATTCGCATACATCGGTGGCCATTGCCGATGCGATCAAGGCCGTGGGGCTTCCGGTGGCCGAAGTCCATCTCAGTAACATTCACCAGCGCGAGGCGTTCCGGCACCATTCCTTTGTGTCGGCTGTCGCGCTGGGCGTCATTTGCGGGTTTGGTGTGACCGGGTATAGACTGGCGCTCATAGCCCTCGCAGAGAAACTCAAATAACGATCAACGCGTACCGCGCGGGAGACCGACAAGAATGACCAAGTCATCGCAAGTGGATCAGGACCTGATCCGTGCCATCGCCGAACTGCTCAACAAGGAAGATCTCGCCGAGATCGAAATCGAGCAGGAGGATTTCCGGGTCCGCGTCACCCGCTCCTATCCCAATGAGGCCGTGACCTATGCCGCGCCGCAGCAGCACTATGTGCAGGCGCCGCAGGCCGCACCGGCCTCGGTGACCCCGGCCGGCTCTGTGCCTGCCGCCGCGCCGGCCGCTGTGGAAGACCTCTCGTCCAACCCCGGCACCCTCACTTCCCCCATGGTGGGCACCGCCTACCGTTCGCCCGAGCCCGGCAAGCCGGCCTTCGTCGAAGTGGGCGCCAAGGTCACCGAAGGTCAGACCATGCTGATCATCGAGGCCATGAAGACCATGAACCAGATCCCGGCCCATCGCTCGGGCACCGTCACGCGCATCCTCGTCCAGGATGCTCAGCCGGTGGAATACGGCGAGCCACTCGTCGTCATCGAGTAAGGGGGACTTCATGTTCCAGAAGGTCCTGATCGCCAATCGCGGCGAAATCGCTCTGCGCATCCTGCGCGCCTGCAAGGAGCTCGGCATCCAGACCGTGGCGGTGCACTCCACCGCCGACGCCAATGCCATGCATGTGCGCCTGGCTGACGAAAGCGTCTGCATCGGCCCGCCCTCCGCCAAGGACAGCTATCTCAACATTCCGTCCATCATGGCGGCCTGCGAGATCACCGGCGCCGACGCCGTCCATCCCGGCTATGGCTTTCTCAGCGAGAACGCCCGTTTCGCCAAGATCCTGACCGAGCACAAGGTGACCTTCATCGGTCCCTCGTCGCACCATATCGAGATCATGGGCGACAAGATCACGGCCAAAAAGACCGCCGTCGAGCTGGGCATTCCCGTGGTTCCCGGCTCTGCCGGCGCCGTGGAAAGCGACGAAGAGGCGATCAAGACCGCCCGCGAAATCGGCTATCCCGTGCTGATCAAGGCCACCGCCGGTGGTGGTGGTCGCGGCATGAAGGTGGCACATTCGGAGGCCGACGTTCTCGTCGCCTGGTCGACCGCCCGCTCCGAAGCCAAGGCCGCTTTCGGCAATGACTCGGTCTATATGGAAAAATACCTCGGCAAGCCGCGGCACATCGAAGTCCAGGTCATGGGCGACGGCCAGGGCAATGCCGTCCATCTCGGTGTCCGCGACTGCTCGCTGCAGCGCCGCCACCAGAAGGTCTGGGAAGAGGCCGGTGGCCCGACCATCAAGCCCGAAGAGCGCGACAAGATCGGCGAGATCTGCGCCGCCGCCATGCGCAAGCTGAAATACTCCGGCGCCGGCACGGTGGAATTCCTCTACGAGGACGGCAATTTCTACTTCATCGAGATGAACACCCGCCTGCAGGTGGAGCATCCGGTGACCGAACGCATCACCGGCATCGACATCGTCTATGAGCAGATCCGCGTCGCCTCGGGCGAAAAGCTGTCCATGACGCAGGACCAGGTGAGCTTTTATGGCCATGCCATCGAAGTGCGCATCAATGCCGAAGACCCGCAGACCTTTGCGCCCTCGCCCGGCACCATCACCTTCTACCACCCCGCCGGTGGCGTGGGCGTGCGCGTCGATTCGGCGGTCTATCAGGGCTACAAGATCCCGCCCTATTATGACTCCCTGATCGGCAAGCTCATCGTCTACGGCCGCACCCGCGACGAATGCCTGCAGCGCCTGCGCCGCGCGATTGACGAATTCGTCATCGACGGCATCAAGACCACGCTGCCGCTGTTCCAGCGCCTGATCCGCGAACCCGACGTGCTGGCCGGCAATTACGACATCCATTGGCTGGAAAAATACCTGGCGGAAAACAAGGTCTGATTGAGCTGCACTTGGCCTGCGCTGATGGTGCAGTCGACACCCTCCCCCTCTGTGGGGAGGGATCAAGGGAGGGGGGTAGTCCCGATATCGGGGCTCCCGCACCCCCTCCCAGCCTCCCCCATCAAGGGGGAGGTGCCGCCCGGCGGTCGCGGCACCAAGGGAGAATAGCTTGATGGCCCGACGCCAAGACCCCTTTGACATCGAGATCACGCCCGAGCTGATCATCCGCGCCTATAGCGCCGGCATCTTTCCCATGTCCGAAGATGCCGAGGACGAGAACCTGTTCTGGGTGAGCCCCGAACACCGCGGCATTCTCCCGCTCGATGGGTTCCGCCTCTCCACCAGCCTGCGCAAGGCCATCCGCAAGTCCGGCTTCACCGTGCGCGTCGACACCGATTTCGCCGCGATCATCGACGGCTGCGCCACGGTCGGGGAAGACCGCGACACCACCTGGATCAACCGCACCATTCGCCAGGTCTATGGCGAATTGTTCAACCGCGGCGTCGCCCACACCGTCGAGGTCTGGGACGGCACAGAGCTGGTTGGTGGCCTCTATGGCTTGGCCATCGGCGGCGCCTTCTTCGGCGAATCCATGTTTCACCGCCGCACCAACGCCAGCAAGATCGCCATGGCCCATCTGGTCGCCCGGCTCAATGCCGGCGGCTTCGTGCTGCTCGACACCCAGTTCCTCACCGATCACCTGGCCTCGCTGGGCGGCATCGAAATTGCCCGCCAGGACTATGAGGAGCGCCTCGCTGGCGCGCTCCTCCACCAGGGCGACTGGCACGCGTTTGACCGACTGGCGCAGCAGCCGGATTGACTAGTCGATCAGCGCCCCGCCGGTGGCATTGGCAAAGGTCGCCGTCATGCCGGCCGCCAGATCGCTCGACAGCAGCACGGCCGCGTCGGCCACCTGCGCCAGCGCCGTAACCCGCCCGAGGGGAACGCCACTGCCCCATTCCTGCGACAGCGCCTCGAACGTCTTGCCCACCGCTGCGGCATGCTGCATCCAGGCGTCACGTACGCCCGGGGCATCGGGCGAGCCCGGCGAGCGTACCCAGCACACCCGCACACCCTTGGGGCCCGCTTCCTGGCCCAGCTGGCGCAGGAAATTCTCCACCGCCGCACAGGCAATGCCGAAGCCACCCACATTGGCCATGGTGACCCGGCCGACATTGGCCGTGATCCCCACGATCACGCCACCACCATTGTCGGCCATGTGCTGCGCCAGAATCGTCCCGGTGTGGAACCAGGTGGTCATGCCGCCCAGGATCGGCGCCATCACCGCGTCATAGCCCAGCTCGGCCATATGGCTGCCCTGCACATCGTCCCAGAAGATGCCGTTGAACATGATCTTGACCGGCCCCACCCGGCCAGAGACCTCGGCCAGATGCTGGCGGATCGCCTCGGGATCGCGCGCATCCACCGTCGTCACCTCGACGCTGCCGCCAGCCGCCCGGATCGCATCGGCCACGGTGTCCAGCGGCGGCCGATTGCGCGCCGCCAGAACCACATGTGCGCCCTCGCGCGCATAGGCCCGCGCCACTGCGCCCCCGACGGCACCACTGCCGCCATAGACGATGGCTGTCTTGTTCTTGAGCAACATGGATTTCCCCCTCTTTGGGCACACCAATCGTGCGGCCCTGCCCGCCCCACTCTCTACGACGGGCGAGCTTTGGCCGTCTCGACACGCATAAAACAAAAAAGGCCCGCCATTGCTGGCGGGCCTTTCCGGTAACTTTTCGCTGACCAATCGATCAGTGATTGTCGCGCGGCACACCATTGGTCTGGGCGATGCGCTGGTACTTTTCGGCGGGCTTGAGAATAGCGCCGTCGCCGAGCTGGCCGACGATGCCACGCTGGATTTCCTGCCAGGGCGTCTGGCTCTTGGGGAACTTGTAGCCACCCATCGATTCCAGATCGGCCCGGCGCGTCGCGATTTCATCATCGGAAATCAGGATGTTGGCCTGGCCGGTGTTGAGATCGATCCGCACGCGGTCGCCCGTGCGCAGGATGGCCAGATTGCCGCCGGCAGCCGCTTCCGGCGAGGCGTTCAGAATCGAGGGCGAGCCCGAGGTACCCGACTGGCGACCATCGCCGATACAGGCCAGCGCCGTGATGCCCTTCTTGATCAGATAGCTCGGCGGCCGCATGTTGACCACTTCAGCCGCACCCGGATAGCCGATCGGGCCGGCACCGCGCATGAACAGCAGCGTGTTCTCGTCGATCTCGAGCGCGGGATCGTCGATGCGGTGGTGGTAATCCTCCGGACCATCAAACACCACCGCCTTGCCTTCAAACGCGCCGGGGCTGGCCGGGTTGTTGAGGTAGCGATCGCGGAACTCGGACGAGATCACTGATGTCTTCATGATGGCGTTGTCGAACAGATTGCCACGCAGCACCAGGAACCCGGCCTCGGTCTTGAGCGGATTGTTGAAGTGACGGATGACCTTGTCGTCCTGGATCGTCGTCGTCTTGCAGTTCTCGCCAATGGTCTTGCCGTTGACGGTGGGCGCGTTCTCGCGGATCAGGCCCTGGCTCATCAGCTCGTTGACCACCGCCGGCACGCCGCCGGCATGGTAGAAGTCCTCGCCCAGATACTCGCCGGCCGGCTGCAGGTTCACCAGCAGCGGCACCTTATGGCCATAGGTCTGGAAATCCTGCAGGTCCAGCTCGACGCCGATATGCTTGGCAATCGCCTGGATGTGGATCGGGGCATTGGTCGAACCGCCGATGGCCGAATTGACCACGATGGTGTTGATGAAATTGTCCTTGGTCAGGATGTCGGAGGGCTTGAGGTCCTCATGCACCATGTCCACGATGCGCTTGCCGGTGCGATAGGCCATTTCCTGGCGATCGCGATAGGGCGCGGGAATGGCGGCCGAGCCGGGCAGCTGCATGCCCAGCGACTCGGCGAGCGAGTTCATGGTCGAGGCCGTGCCCATGGTGTTGCAATAGCCGGTCGAGGGCGCGGACGACGCCACCAGTTCGATGAACTGGGCATAGTCGATCTCGCCAGCGGCCATCATCTGGCGCGCCTTCCACACGATGGTGCCCGAGCCGGTGCGCTCGCCCTTGTGCCAGCCATTGAGCATCGGCCCGACCGACAGCGCAATCGCCGGAATATTGACGGTCGCCGCGCCCATCAGCATGGCCGGGGTGGTCTTGTCGCAGCCAATGGTCAGCACCACGCCGTCGAGCGGATAGCCATAGAGCACTTCAACCAGGCCCAGATAGGCGAGGTTCCGGTCAAGGCCGGCGGTCGGGCGCTTGCCGGTTTCCTGGATCGGATGCACCGGGAATTCGATGGCAATGCCACCGGCTTCGCGGATGCCTTCGCGCACGCGCTCGGCCAGCACCATGTGGTGACGGTTGCAGGGGCTGAGGTCCGAACCGGTCTGGGCGATGCCGATGATCGGCTTGCCCGACTGCAGCTCTTCGCGCGACACACCGAAATTCATGTAGCGCTCGAGATAGAGCGCGGTCATGTCCGGGTTGTCGGGATTGTCGAACCAGGCGCGCGAGCGCAATTTTTGAGGCGCTGTACCGCCGTTTCCTGCCGTCATTTTGATCTTTCCTTGCTGCTGCCCGACGCAGCTGTGCCGCATCGGGTTTGGCCTCTTTCTAGCATGGCTGGCGGAGCTGTGAATGGGAATCCGCAGAAAAATCATACTTATGCGTTGGAGGTCATTCGATCTGCCGGAACGCCCCGAAAAGCTTACCAATCGAGGAGACGCAAGGCGGTCTTGCCGCTTTGGTGCGCCCGGCTGGCGCCGTCAGATTCCGTCTGGATGAAATGGCCCTCAACCAGTAGGGTCGCGCCCGCAACCGGGCATCAGCGAGGCATTTGTGACGGATAAAGTAGATTGGATTGCGGTGGATTGGGGCACGTCCAATCTGCGCGCCTGGGGCCTGGCCGCCGACGGCAGCGTGGCCGTTGAGCGCAGCTCTCCCAAGGGCATGGGCAAGCTGACCCGCGAGCAGTTCCCCGAGGCCCTGACCGAATTGCTGGATGGCATCTCCGGGCTCAACGATGGCCCCATCCAGGTGCTGATCTGTGGCATGGCCGGGGCCCGCCAGGGCTGGCTGGAAGCGCCCTATCTCGAAGCCCCAACCGATCTTGCCGATCTTTTCGCTGGCGCCGTGCGCCCCGCCATGCCGGACGCGCGCTTTGCGCCCGCCATCCTGCCCGGCGTGTGCCAGCGCGGCGGCGCCGATGATGTGATGCGCGGCGAGGAGACCCAGCTGTTGGGCCTGGCGGCGCTGCATCCCGATTTCAACGGCATGGTCTGCATGCCGGGCACCCATTCGAAATGGGCGCGCCTGGAAGGCACCCGCATCACCCATTTTTCCACGGCCATGACCGGGGAAATGTTCGAGCTGCTGCGCAGCCAGTCCGTGCTGCGCCATTCGCTCACGGGCGATCTCGATGGTCCCAACCGCAGCGCCGGCTTCGTCAGCGGCGCCCGCGCCGGGCTGGACCATCCCGATCAGCTGCTGGGCACGCTGTTCAAGGTGCGCGCCAGCGCCCTGCTCTCCGACCGCCAGCCGGACTGGTGCGCGGGCTATCTCTCGGGGCTGCTGATCGGCACCGAGGTGGGCAGCAAGCGTCATCTGATTGGCGAACACCCCGTGCCATTGATCGGCTCGGCAGCGCTGTGCGGACTCTATGCCCAGGTGCTCGCCATGATCGGCGCGACCGGCGTGCCGCAGGATACAACCAAGATTGTGCTGGCGGGGCTCAAGGCCGCGCGCAGCCGGACCGCCCAGGAGTAGACCATGAACAATCGCCATCTCATTGCCATTCTGCGTGGCATCACCCCCGGCGAGACGATTGCCGTCTGCGAGGCCCTGATCAACGCAGGCATCACCATGATCGAGGTGCCGCTCAATTCCCCTGACGCGCTGACGTCCATCGCCATGGCCTCCAATGCCTTGGGCGAGCGCTCGGCCATTGGCGCCGGCACGGTGCTGAGCAAGAAGCAGGTCTGGGCCGTGTCCGACGCGGGCGGCACCTTTGTGGTGTCCCCCGACACCAACAAGCAGGTGATCGAGGAAACCATCCGCCTGCGCATGTTCTCCTTCCCCGGCGTGTTCACCCCAACCGACGCCTTCCGCGCCATCAAGGCCGGGGCCACCGGGCTGAAATTCTTCCCGGCTGAGGTTCTGGGCCCCAAGGGCATCAAGGCCATGAAGGCGGTGCTGCCGCCCGAGCTGCCGCTCTATGCCGTGGGCGGCGCCAATCCGGACAATTTCAACGAGTATTTCGCCGCGGGCTGCGCGGGCTTTGGCCTGGGCACCTATATCTACAAGCCCGGCATGGACGCCGGCCAGGTCGCCGAGCGCGCCGCCGCTGCCGTCACCGCCTATGACGCAGGAAAGCCCGCATGAACCAGACCGCCCGCCTTCTGATCGACAGCCAGTGCGCCCTGGGCGAAGGCCCGATCTGGCACCCCGGCCGCCAGCAGCTGTTCTTTTTTGACATCAACAACGAGACGCTGTTTGCGGTGACTGCCGACGGCGCATTCGCCGACAGCTGGATGTTCAACGAGACGGTGGCCGCTGCGGCCATTCTGGATGACGATACGCTGGTGCTGGCCACCGATACCGGTCTCAAGCAGTTCGACCTCGCCACCGGCGGCATGAACCGCATCAACGAGATCGAGGCAGACAATGCCCAGACCCGCACCAATGACAGCCGCGTGCATCCCTCGGGCGCTTTCTGGATCGGCACCATGGATCGCGGGCCGGCAGAGGCGCCGATTGGCGCGGTCTATCATTATCGCGCCGGCGTGCTGACCACGCTCAAGTCCGGCATTGCCATCCCCAATGCCACCTGCTTCTCGCCCGATGGCCGCATTGCCTATTGGACCGATACCCCCAGCCGCCGCATCATGCAGTGCGCCACCGATCCCGCCACCGGCATGCCGGTGGGCGAATGGACGCTATTTGCAGATGTCTCTGACCAACCCGGCTATCCCGATGGCGCGGTGATCGACAGCGAGGGCTATCTCTGGAACGCCCGCTGGGGCGGCAGCTGCGTGGTGCGCCATGCGCCCGATGGCAGCGTTGACCGCATCATCGACGTCCCCGTCAGCCAGGTCACCTGCCCCGCCTTTGGCGGCAAGGACCTCAAGACGCTGTTCATCACCACCGCCAACAAGAATATGAGCCCCGAACAGCTCGCGGCCGAGAAGGTGGCCGGTGGCCTTTTCGCCATCGACCTCGATATCGCCGGCCTCCCCGAAGCCAAAATTACCCTCTGAGACTTTTGCCCATGACCACCCCCACGCTTGGCGTCTGCTACTATCCCGAACACTGGTCCGAAGACGTCTGGGAAACCGACGCCGCCCGCATGGCCGAAGTCGGCATCAAATATGTCCGCATCGGCGAATTTGCCTGGTCGCGCCTCGAACCCAAGCCGGGCCAGCTGCAGTTCGACTGGCTGATCCGCTCCATGGATGTGCTGGGCCGCCACGGCCTCAAGGTGATCTTCGGCACGCCCACCGCGACCCCGCCGCGCTGGATCGTGGACAAGCACCCCGATATGCTCGCCGTCGACGTGCAGGGCCGCCGCCGCGGCTTCGGTTCGCGCCGCCATTATGACTTCTCGCACCTCGGCTATCGCGAGGAATGCGCCCGCATCGTGCGCCTGCTGTCGGACGCCATCGGCGACCACCCGGCGCTGGGCGGCTGGCAGACCGACAATGAATATGGCTGCCACCAGACCACGCTGTCCTATTCGCCCGCGGCCACCGCTGGCTTCCAGCGCTGGCTGGAAGAAAAATACGGCACGATCGAAGCGCTCAACCACGCCTGGGGCACGGTGTTCTGGTCCATGGATTACGACCGCTTCGACCAGATCGAGCTGCCGCATCTGCTGGTGACCGATGGCGCCCCGGCCCATCTGCTCGATTTCCGCCGCTACTCGTCCGATCAGGTCGGCGCCTTCAACAAGGTGCAGTACGACATCCTCAAGGCCCGTCGCCCCGACCTGCCGGTGATCCACAATTTCATGGGTCGCTTTGTCGACTTCGACCATTACGATCTGGCCGAGACGCTGGATGTGGCCGCCTGGGACGCCTATCCGCTCGGCCATCTCGATGGCGGTCCGGAATCCGACGAAGTCAAGCGCGCCTATATGCGTCAGGGCGAGCCCGACTTTCAGGCCTTCTACCATGACCTCTACCGCACCGTCGGCCATGGCCGCTGGTGGATCATGGAGCAGCAGCCCGGCCCGGTGAACTGGGCCACGCACAATCCTGATCCCCTGCCCGGCATGGCCCGCCTGTGGGCCTGGGAAGCCTTTGGCCATGGCGCCGAAGTGGTGTCCTACTTCCGCTGGCGCCAGGCCCCCTTTGCCCAGGAACAGATGCACGCCGGCCTGCTGCGTCCCGATAGCGAACCCGCACCGGCCTATGGCGAAGCCGCCCAGGTCGCCCGCGAACTGCGCGAGATCGGTCTCGCCGGCACGGCCAACAAGGGCCGCGTTGCCATCGTCTATGACTATGAGAGCGAATGGGCCTGGCAGATCCAGCCGCAGGCCGACGGCTTCTCGCATGGCGCCCATGTGCGCGGCCTCTATGCGGCCTTCCGCAAGCATGGCGTGGATATCGACATCATCTCGCCCAAGACCAAGAGCTTTGCCGGCTACGACATTGTCGCCATCCCGGCGCTGTTCACCTGGAACGACGATCTGCGTGCCGCCATGGAGGCCTTCGAGGGCCATCTGCTGATCGGCCCGCGCACCGGCTCCAAGACCGAGAACTTCTCCATTCCGGCGCGCCTGGCACCGGATCTCTCGGCCAATCTGCTCGACGTCAAGGTCATGCGCATCGACAGCATCAATCCGGCGGTCGAAGTCGAGGTCAAGGGCGGCGGCGCCGTCACCCATTGGCGTGAGCGCATCGAGACCAAGGCCAATGTGATCTTCGAGGACGTCGAAGGCTGGCCGGTGCTGATGTCGCAGGGCAAGCTGTTCTACCTCGGCGCCGCAGGCACCAAGGCGCTGGTGCAGCGCGTGGTGGACTATCTGATCGCCGAAGCCGACCTGCCGACGCTGGCCCTGCCCGCCGGCGTCCGCTGCCGCACTCGCGACGGCTTCCGCATCTATGTCAACTACGGCGCCCATGCGGCCACACTGGTGCCGGCCAGCGACGAAGCCGGCTATGCGCTGGGCACCGCCGCTATGCCGCCTGCCGGTGTCACCGTGGCACGACTCGCCACGGCCTCGTAATGCTCGGGATGGCGGCGCGGATATCAAACCGCGCCGCCGTCCTGTTCCAGGCCAGCCACTGCACCCCGCCGGTGGCCAGAATATCGGCATCGATGATCTGACTGCCGGCGCAGAACTGCGGCACGTCCATGCGGGCAATGACCAGATCGACAACACCGCAATCATCGGCAAAGGCCGCAGCGCTCTTGACCAAAGCGATGCTGAAGTCCGGCGTATGGGCGATGCAGCCCAGGCTGTCGCAGGCCAGATCAGCAAAGCCCTCGGTGATCGGCCACTGATAGTGGTCGCTCCAGGCCTGCACCACAAAGCTGTCACTCTTGCCGCTGATCAGCCCCATGCCCTCGCCCGTGCGGATCGCCACGGCCTGGGTACTGTCGGCAACCAGCACGTCTGGGCGGATATCAAGGCCGACGATCAGCACCAGCGGCAGCGCCGCAGCCGGCCCCAGGAAGCGTAGTCGCCCGGGAAAGAAGGCAAACCAGGCGAGCCCGAGCAGGCCGATCACCAGGGCCCAACCCGTCAGCAATGGGTTACCCGTCCAGTTCTCGCTCCAGCCTGCGATCAGCGTGGCGACATCGACCATGCGATCTATGCCCCAGCCCATGACCACGAGGAACGGCGCCTCGATGCCCAGCGGCATTGCCAAGACCGAGAGCACGGCAAAGGGCATGATGATAAGGCCGACGACCGGCAGCACCAGCACATTGCTGACCACGCCCAGCGGCGCCGTCTGCTGGAAATGATAGGCCGAGAATAAGAGCGTCGCCGCGCCGGCGATCAGGCTGGTCAGGGCCGTCGCCCAGATCGTTTCCCAGAGCCGGTCAGCCCAGGAGCGCAGAACCGGCAGTTGCTGGCGCGGCATTTCATAGACGCCGATCAGCGCCACCACGGCGGCGAAGGACAACTGGAAACTGGCGCGGAACACGCTGGCCGGGTCGATGATGATGATGGCAATGGCGACCAGCGCGACATTGCGCATGGTGAGGGCCCGCCGCCCCGCCAGCACCGCGCCAAAGATCAGGCCCAGCATCATGGCCGAGCGCAGGGCCGGCACATTGGCCAGCCCGCCGGCCAGCAGCATATAGCCCGCGGCCGCCAAGAGGCCCGCCACGGCAGCAATGCGTTTGACCGGCAGGCGGCCGGTCGCAGCGGGAACAGCCGCCAGCAGCCAGCGCAACAGCCAGAAGATGCCCCCAGCGACGATCGACAGGTGCAGGCCCGAGATCGAATAGATATGCGCCAGCCCCGATCGCGCCATGACATCCCGCGTCTCGTCGCTGATCGCGCTTTGGTCACCCACCACCATGGCCCGGCCAATGGCCGCGGAAACGCCGTCGAGCCGGGCGTCAATGCGCTGACCGATCCCCATGCGCAGGACCTCGACGCCGCGCAGCAGGTCAAGACTGGAGCCGGTCTCCACCAGGGCGAAATCACCGGTCGCCATGCCATAGGCACCGACGCCGGCAAAAAAGGCGTGGAACTGCCCGTCGTAGCTGCCCGGCAGGATCGGTCCTGGCACCGGCGCCAGACGCATCTGCGCCTGGATGATGTCGCCCGGCGCAAGCGGCGGTTGTGGCGGCACTGTCAGCCGCGCCTTGCGGATCGGCACCGCCCGCGTGTCCTCGAGCGGCACCAGCCCCGAGATGATCACCCGGCGGACCTCATCGGTGGCGAGAACAATCTCGTCGACGCGGGCCGCGAAAAGCCCATAGGCAGGGCGCGCCAGCATGGGTGTGCCAAACAGCCAGCCATGGACGGGCAGCAGACAAGCGCCAACCAATCCTGCCGCCACAAGCCCGGCCCAGAAGCGATGCGTCGCGTGTCGCAGCAGGATCAGCAGGCAGGCCATAGCGACGCAGGCCAGACCCAGCGCAAGGGCGCTCGGCTCGTTCGGCGCAACGCTATAGCCGACCAGCCCCAGGATCATGGCAAAGGGCAGTATTACGAAGACGCGTCGATGGTTCACCGCATCAACGCAGGCGGTGCGGACGCGCGAAAGACGGCTGGGCGGCGGCTGGAATGGCCCGCGTGCCAGCCGGCCGGGCACAGCTGGCGGTGGCGCCGCAACATCAAGCGCGGCCAGCCGATCCGTCTCCAGACTTTCGCCCTGCTGCACCGGCCCTGCCCCCGCCCTTGCGCTCGTGCCCTTCTATGCTACACACGGCGCACACTCTCTCCAAGCACTCCGGTCTCATGTCCCAGGTCGTCACCCGTTTCGCCCCCTCGCCCACCGGCTACCTCCACATCGGCGGCGCCCGCACTGCGCTGTTCAGCTGGGCTTTCGCCAAGAACCAGGGCGGCAAGATGCTGCTCCGCATCGAGGACACCGATCGGGAACGCTCGACCGAAGCCGCCGTCGTGGCGCTGATCGATGGCCTGAAATGGCTCGGCCTGGATTGGGATGGCGAGCCGATCAGCCAGTTCGGCCGCGCCGCCCGCCACGCCGAGATCGCCCATGAACTGGTCAAGATCGGCCATGCCTATTACTGCTATTGCTCGCCCGCCGAGCTCGACCAGATGCGCGAAGAGGCCCGCGCCGCCGGCAAGCCGCCGCGCTACAACGGCTATTGGCGCGACCGTGACCCGTCCGAGGCCCCGGCCGGCGTCGCGCCGGTGATCCGCATCAAGGCTCCACTGAGCGGCGACATCGTCGTCAACGACCATGTGCAGGGCAAGGTGGTATTCAAGGCCGAGAATCTGGACGATTTCATCATCCTGCGCTCGGACGGCACCCCGACCTATATGCACGCCGTGGTGGTCGACGACCACGACATGGGCGTCACCCACATCATCCGCGGCGACGACCATCTGACCAATGCCGCCCGCCAGATCGTGGTTTACAACGCCATGGGCTGGACCGTGCCAGAGATGGCGCATATCCCGCTGATCCATGGTCCGGACGGCGCAAAGCTGTCCAAGCGCCATGGCGCGCTGGGCGTCGAGGCCTATCGCCAGATGGGCTATCTGCCCGCCGCCCTGCGCAATTATCTGGCCCGCCTGGGCTGGAGCCATGGCGACGACGAGTTTTTCACCACCGACCAGATGGTGGAGTGGTTTAGCCTGGATGCCCTCAACAAGGGCGCGGCGCGCTTCGACTTCGTCAAGCTCGAGAACATCAACGGCCACTATATCCGCGAGGCTACGCCCGACTATCTGTACGACGTCATGCTGGCCACGGCCCAGGAACTGGTCCGCACCTTTGACGTTGACGGGCTGACCGCCAACAAGGCCACCGTGCTCTCGGCCCTGCCCGAGCTGCAGCCGCGCGCCAAGACCGTGCTCGAACTGATCGATCTCGCCCAGTTCATCTATGCGTCACGTCCGCTGTCTATTGATGCGGCCGCGTCGGCGCTGCTGACCACCGATTCACGCGCTGTTCTGTCGGACATGGCAGAGCTGCTGCGTGGCCTCAACGAATGGTCGGTGCCGGCAATCGACGCCGCCATGCGCACGCTGGCTGAGTCCAAGGGACTCAAGCTCGGCAAGCTGGCGCAGCCCCTGCGGGCGGCCCTGACGGGACGCACCGTTTCGCCCGGAATTTTCGAGGTGATGGTGCTCATCGGTCGCGATGAGACCATGGCGCGACTGGGCGATCAAATCGGGACTGTCTAGTGCTATTCGGAGGGTAAGGCTTGCTTACCCATCAGTTGCCTCGGGCCGGCAAAAGCTGATACCTGTCCGAGGACATATGTGACGACCACATAGCCGGCCCCCTGGTATGCGCGTCTGTTCGCGTCACCAGTCAGGGGGCCATCGAGGAGAGCTCAATGACCGACAAAGTCGCCAAACTCGTCATCGGGGACCAGACCCACGAATTTCCCGTTCTGTCCGGCTCAGTGGGCCCGGATGTGATCGACATTCGCACCCTCTATGCCAAGACCGGCATGTTCACCTACGACCCCGGCTTCACCTCCACGGCAGCCTGCGACAGCGCCATCACCTATATCGACGGCGACAAGGGTGAACTGCTCTACCGCGGCTACCCGATCGACCAGCTCTCCGAAAAGAGCAGCTATCTCGAAGTCTGCTATCTGCTGCTCTACGGCGAACTGCCCAACAAGGAAAAACTGGCCGAGTTCGATGAACTGGTAACTCGGCACACCATGGTGCATGAGCAGATGCACTATTTCTACCGTGGCTTCCGCCGCGATGCCCATCCGATGGCCATCATGACCGGCGTGGTCGGTGCAATGGCCGCCTTCTACCATGACTCCACCGACATCACCGACCCGCGTCAGCGCGAGATCGCCTCGATCCGCATGATCGCCAAGATGCCGACGATCGCTGCCATGGCCTATAAATATTCGGTCGGCCAGCCCTTCGTCTATCCGCGCAACGACCTCGACTATGCGTCGAACTTCCTGCACATGTGCTTCTCGGTTCCCGCCGAGCAGTATGAGGTGAACCCCACCATCGCCAAGGCGATGGACCTGATCTTCACCCTGCATGCCGACCACGAGCAGAACGCTTCGACCTCGACGGTGCGCCTGGCCGGTTCGTCCGACGCCAACCCCTTCGCCTGTATCGCAGCCGGCGTGGCGTGCCTGTGGGGCCCTGCCCATGGCGGCGCCAATGAAGCCGCGCTCAACATGCTCAAGCAGATCGGCACCGTCGATCGCATTCCCGAGTTCATTGCCCGCGCCAAGGACAAGAGCGACCCGTTCAAGCTGATGGGTTTCGGTCACCGCGTGTACAAGAACTTCGATCCCCGTGCGACGGTGATGCAGAAGACGGCCAAGGAAGTGCTCGACCTGCTGGGCGTGCACAACAACCCGACGCTGCAGGTGGCCCAGGAGCTCGAAAAGATCGCGCTCGAGGACCCCTATTTCATCGAACGCAAGCTCTACCCCAACGTCGACTTCTATTCGGGCATTATCCTGGAAGCCATCGGCTTCCCGACTTCGATGTTCACCGTGCTGTTCTCGGTCGCCCGCACCGTTGGCTGGATCAGCCAGTGGAAGGAAATGATTGCCGATCCGCAGAAGAAGATCGGCCGTCCGCGCCAGCTCTACAACGGCGCCCCGATGCGCGACTACGAAAGCGTCGACAACCGCTGACGGTCAGCCCAATGGCTCAGGATCCGGTCCGCAGGGTCCTGCCGGGCAAAGCCGGGTTCACCCGACTGCATGAGTTCCGAAAGCTCGCCAAAGGCCAGGATCTGGTCATGGCGGGCTTTTTTGCTGTCCAGCAGCGCCCGCAAGGCCGCTGTGGCTTGGTCTGCATTGCCGCCGGCCTGCACCAGCTCGGGCAACACGGCCCGGCCAAGGATGATATTGGGCAGCGAGACGGCGGGGCGACCAAGCTTGTCGAAAGCCCGGGCCTGGTGGGCATCCATGATATAGCAGACCACCATGGGCAGGCGCGCCAGGGCCAGTTCCAGCGTGGCGGTGCCCGAGACACACAGCGCGGCAATGGCCCGGCCATAGAGCGCCTTGCGCTGGCCGCGATCGGAGACAATTGCTACGGGCACTGGCCAGTCAGCCGTCTCGCGCCGCAACCGCTCGGCCAGTGACGGCAGGGTCGGAATGATGACGCCATCGATGGCCGGATGTCTGCCGAGCGCGGCCAGCACATCGCGGAACATCGGCAGGTGTCGGCGCAGCTCGCCATCGCGGCTGCCGGGCAGCAGCATCAGCGGCCCGCGCTCTGGCGGCTCGGTGGTGTCGAGACGCTCCGCCAGGGCCGGATGGCCGACATAGCTGGTGGGCGGCCCGCCCAGGCGCTGCATCACCGCTGGCTCAAACGGTAGCACCGCCATGACCTCTGCGACCAGCGGCGCCAGCCGCGCAGCCCGCTGCGGCGCCCTGGCCCAGACCGAGGGCGCTACATAGAGGATGACAACGCCGGCATAGCCAAGAGCCTTGAGGCGTTTGGCCACCAGGCGGGAAAAATCCTGCGCATCGACCAGCACGACGATGTCCGGGCGCGACGCGCGAATGAACCGCGCCGTCTGCTCGACCCGCCACAGCAGCAGCGGCAAGCGACGCAGCACATCACTGATGCCCATGACGGCCAGGTCAGTCATCGGGAACAGGCTGACGAGGCCATGCGCCTTGAGCTCGTCACCACCAACGCCAGTGAGCGCCAAAGGCACCCGCGCCTTGAGGCGCTGCACCAGATCGGCGGCAATGCGGTCCCCGGAGGGTTCGCCGGCCAGAATGAAGAGTTTTAAGGGATCAGCCACGGTCGAGCGCCTTGAACAGCGGGGCAGCCGCACAGGCTATAGGGCCCGGGCGGCGTCCGGCACCAGGCCAGCGGCGCCCGGGCAAGGCCAACATCAGTCTGCCGTCTGGCCGTCGCGCGGGGTCAGGATCGGACGATCCGAGGCCGCCATAATGAAGGCCACCACGTCCTGCACCAGCACGTCATCCTTGAACAGGCTGGCGGCATCCTCGACACGCTCGCGCAGCGTGCCCTCATTGGAGAAAATCTGCCGATAGGCGGCGCGCAGGCGATGGATTGCCTCGCGGTCGAACTTGCGACGCTTGAGGCCAACCAGGTTCAGCCCGGTCAGCGCGGCACGATTGCCCACGGCCATGCCATAGGGAATGATATCGCCATCCACCATCGACTGCGCACCGACAAAGGCATGCGCGCCAATGCGGGTGAACTGGTGGATCACGCAGGTGCCACCGAAAATGACATTGTCACCGATCTGGCAATGGCCGGCGATGCCAACATAATTGGCCATGATGACATTGTTGCCGATGATGGCGTCATGCGCCACATGGGCGCTGGCCATGATCAGGCAGTCATTGCCGATCTTGGTCAACATGCCGCCGTTTTCGGTCCCCGGATTGATGGTGACCGACTCGCGGATGGTGCAACGCTCGCCGATCTCCAGCCGAGACGCCTCGCCGTGGAACTTGAGATCCTGCGGCACATGGCCGACGGAAGCGAAGGGGAAAATGCGCGTACCGGCGCCCACCTCGGTATAGCCGTCGATGGACACATGGGAGATCAGCTCGACCCCGTCATGCAGCACGACATTGGCACCGACGATGCAATAGGGCCCAATGCGCACGCCCTCCCCCAGGCGCGCGCCATCGGCAACAATGGCTGTCGGATGAACGACTGCAGCGGTCACGAAGTGGCCTCGACGATCATGGCGGTGATCTCCGCCTCCGCGATCATCGTGCCATCGACCATGGCCTCGGCCTTGTAGCGACCGACATTGCGGCGCCGCTGGATCTTGGAAATATGGAACTCGATGACATCGCCGGGGCCAGCCGGCTTGCGGAACTTGGCCTTGTCGACGCCCAGCATCAGCACGATGTTCTTCCGCCCGCTGGTCGAGTCATGCTTGATCACGATCGCGCCGGCCGTCTGGGCCATGCCTTCGATGATCAGCACGCCCGGGAAAATCGGGTTCTCCGGGAAATGGCCCTGGAAAATCGGCTCATTGAACGTCACGTTCTTGATGCCGACTGCACTCTCATCGCCATTGATGCTGATGATCTTGTCGATCATCAGGAACGGATAGCGATGCGGCAGGCTCTTGAGGATCTCGGCAATGCTCATCGCAGTGAGCTCGGTGCTCTCGTTCATCCCCGTTTGTCTCCCTTGGAAAGTCTACGCACGACGGCGATCTCTCGCCAAAAATCTCGAATATCCTGAGCCGGCGCCCCCGCCAGCTTGGAGCCTTCCGGCCAGTCCTTGGTGACGGCTGCACGGCCATGCACAACCGAACCTGAGCCAATGCTCAAATGGCCCGAAGTGCCCACGCCACCACCCATCAACACCCCATCGCCAACGATGGTCGAACCGGACAATCCCGACATCGCCGCAATCAGGCAATTGCGCCCGATTCGACAGTTGTGTCCGATCTGGACCAGATTGTCGATCTTGGTTCCCTCGCCAATCATCGTGTCGCCCAAGGCACCACGGTCAATGCTGGAATTGGCGCCAATTTCAACCCGATCCTGGATCAGGACCCGCCCCAGCTGGGGCACCTTGCGGTTGCCACGCCCCTGGTCCAGCCAGCCGAAACCTTCGGTGCCGATGCGCGTACCGGAGTGGATCACCACCTCATTGCCGATATGGGCACAGTCGATGGTGCAATTGGCGCCGATCAGGCTGTTGCGCCCGATGGTGACGCCCGGTCCCAGAACCGTATTGGCCCCAATGACAGTGCCGCGGCCGATCTCTACGCCATGACCAATCACGACATTGGCACCGATGGAAACATCGGCCTCGATCAGGGGCTCGCCCAGGTCCTCGCGGCGTCCAGCCATGATGGCGCGCGTGCTGTTGGGGAACAGCACATCGAGCATGTCAGCAAACAGCGGATGCGGCTTGTCGCAGACGACGGGGACGACACCGGCCGGCACCAGCTCCAGCAGCGCTGGCTGCACAATCACAACACCGGCGCCGGTACCGCGCAATTCGGCGCTGTAGCTGGCATGCGCGGCCAGGGCCAGATCGCCCGGCCCTGCCAGATCAAGACCCTGCACGCCGGAAATAATCAAATCAGCAGCGGCGCCAGACGGCACCAGATCACTGCGGCCCAGGCTCGACAAAATATCACGAACCGTCGTCGGACCGGCAAAGCGATGAAAACGAGTATCGACCATGGAGCCACTCAAAAGCATTGAGCCGCGGCGCTACCGCCCCGCGGCTCAATGAACTGTATCACACGATGACGACTAGAGCAGCGTCTGCAGCGTGAGCTGGAACACCTGCGTGCGATCCGAGCTCGACTTGTTGAGAACATGCGCGAAGTCGCCACGCAGCGGACCAAACGGCGAGTCCCAGATCAGGGAAGCACCGATGGACGTCCGCCACGGCACATCCATGCTGCCGGCATCGACCGGCGACAGGGCAGCTGCGCCCGTGCCGATCTTGGGCAGGCCGTCAACCCAGGCCGCATCGGCCCAGATCGCGCCGCTCAGCCCATAGCTCTCGGGCAGTGCCGGGATCGGGAAGCTGATTTCGGCAGAGACACCGGCATACATGGTGGCGCCGAGATATTCGCCGCTCGCCAGACGCGGGCCCAGACCACGGCTTTCAAAGCCACGGATCAGCTGCGAACCGGGATTGAAGGCTTCCACAGCATGCACGCCCGTACCGCTGAGGTCGTTGATCACGCCGGCCTGGCCCTTGAGGCTGGCGACGATACCACTATCTTCCATCAGCGGGACGAAGTAGCGCGCGCGGCCTTCGGACTTGATCAGGTTATGATCCCAGCCGATGTACTGCTGCGTGAAGGTGGCATAGAGGCCTTCTGTCGGCTTCTTGGTATCGTCAAGGCTGTTCCAGGTCAGCGTGTAACCAGCGAAGGCCTTGTAGAATTCCTTGCCATCAACAACCAGCGACGAGCGATAGCGCGGGTTATCCTTGGTATCGGTGATGAGCTTGCGCTCCATACCACCGAACACGGTTGCGCTCAGGTCGGACGTCAGCGGGATGCCAGCACGCAGCGCACCACCGGTGGCCTGCGAACCATAGAAGCTCGCCGTCGTCTCTTCGTTGATGCGATGGTACGCGTCAACACCAGCCGACACCTTCAGACCCATGAAACGGGGCTCGGTGAAGGAGAAGTCAAAGGTACGGCCGGCCTGCGACGCGCCGATGGCGGCACGCAGATACTGGCCACGACCCAGGAAGTTGCGCTCGGTGAGCGAGACTTCACCCAGGATACCGTCAACCGTCGAGTAGCCGGCCGTCGCACCATATTCACCAGTGGACTTTTCGGTCAGGGCGACATTGACGACAACCTTGTCAGGCGCCGAACCAGGAGCGGTCGTCACATTGACGGCCGAGAAAAAGTCCAGGGCCTGGATGTTGTTGCGACCACGAACGATCAGGGCACGGTTGAAGGGGTCGCCTTCAGCGAACTCCAGCTCGCGACGGATGACGAAGTCACGCGTCTTGTCATTGCCGGTGATATTGATGCGCTCGACGTAGACCCGCGGACCTTCGTCAACCAGATAGGTGACCTTGAAGGTGCCATTGGCAGCATCGCGCTCGAGACGAGCCCGGACGTCAGCAAAGGAGTAACCCTGCGTCGTCGCCTCATAGGTCATGTCTTCGATGGTGGTCTGCAGCTCGGTCACCGAGTAGCGACCGCCCTCACCCGTCTGCACAACACCCTTGAGGGCATTGGTGTTCAGGCCAGGAATGCTGGTTTCGATCCCGACCTGCGAGAAGCTGTACTTCTGGCCTTCGTTGATCGTGAAATTGATGAAATAGGCGTTCTTGGCGGCGTCATACTCGCCGACCGACGTCACCTGGGTGTCCGGGTAGCCGCGGTTGGCGTAGTACAGACGAATGCGCTCGCGATCGACGGCGATCTTCTGCTCGTCGTAGCTATCGTCCTTGAGCAGCCAGCTCAGGAAGCCGGTTTCCTTGGTCAGCATGGCACCCTTGAGGTTGCCACCGTTGATTGCATTGTTGCCGGTGAAGTTGATCGCAGCGATACCCGCGCGATTGCCTTCATTGACGACGAACACCACACGCACACGACCGTCGGCAGTTGCCTCGGTCCGCGGCGTCACCGACACGGAGCGGAAGCCCTCGCGATCGTAGGCCTGACGGATGCTCTCGGTATCCGCAGCCAGACGCTGCTGGGTGAAGATGCCGGACGCCGACACATCAACCATCGTCAGCAGCTGCGCATCGGTAAAGCGCCGATTGCCCTCGAACAGCACAGAAGCGACCAGCTGGTCCTTCGCCTGCACAGTCGCAACGCCCAGAACCGGAACACTGGCGCCAGCAAGTGGAGCAGCCCCGAGTATCGCAAGCGCCAGGAATGCACCGCGCATCGACGTAGTGGGGTGGATCATATTATTTTTGCCTTCTGCGACCGAACCCAGAGAATCGCCATGCACAGCGATCCCCAAGATAACTCCATGACACCGTTTTACCGCCTTTTTAACCAAGGACAAGGTGTAAGCCTCGTCGCAGTTAGCAAAAGCTTCGTGCCCTTGTATTCGAGCAACACCTTACCAACCAAGGTTAACAAGGCGTTAACGCAGGATTCCAAGGTACTCGAACAGCGTATCGTTGATGAGCGTGAACACCATCAGACTCAGGACCAGGGTAAATCCGATACGGAACCCGATTTCCTGCACCCTCATGCTGAGCGGACGCCCCCTCACAGCTTCAACCAGATAATACAGCAGATGTCCGCCGTCGAGCATAGGTACAGGCAAAAGGTTGAATAAACCGATATTTAGCGAGAGCAGCGCCATAAGATTTATGAGTGCGACAATCCCCAGAGTCGCCACCTCGCCGGACACGCGGGCAACCTTGACCGGCCCGCCCAGCTGCTGCACATCGCCCTTGCCGACGAAGAAGTCACCCATGAAGGCCGCCGTGCGCTGCACGATGAAGCGGATTTCCTCGGTGGTCATGCCGATGGCCTCGACCGGATCGGGCCGATAGAGCGTCACATCGGTATCGGCCACATTGCGCATCACCCCGATACGGCCGATCCGCTGCTCACTGCCGAACGGACCCTCGACCTTGGTGGCCTCGGGCACCAGCACAATGGTCTGCGGCACCTGGTTGCGCTGCAACTCAATGGTCACCGCGCGGTCCGGACTGGTCGCCACCAGCCGCTGGAAATCCTCAAAGCCGCGCACCTTGTAGCCGTCAACGGCCACAATGGTGTCACCCGGCTCGATGCCGGCGCTTTCGGCCACCGAGCCCGCGACCACATCGCCGATCACCGGCGGAATGGTGTAGCGGCCATAGCCGAGCAGCAGGGCATAGAGCACCACAAAGGTCAGGATCACATTGGCCACCGGCCCCGCTGCAACCACCGAGATGCGCTGCCAGACGCCCTTGTTGGCAAACAGCCGCGGCGCCAGGGCCGGATCGGCCTGGGCAATCGCCTCAGCATCGGGCGCACTGGCGACATTCATGTCGCCCACAAAGCGAACATAGCCGCCCAGGGGAATGGCCGAGATGCGCCAGCGGGTGCCGTGCTTGTCGGTGCGACCGATCAGCTCCTTGCCGAAACCCACCGAGAAGGTCTCGATGGCAATGCCGTTCCAGCGGGCGACCAGGTAGTGGCCCATCTCATGGACAAAAACGATGACCGTCAGGATAGCCAGGAACGGCACCACAAAGGACAGCAGCCAGTAGATATAGTCGATCATGGTCTTCCTTGTGCGTCCGGCATGGCCTCAGCCTACCAGTAGAGCAGCCCCTGGGCCACGGCGTGGAAACCGCCGTGCAGCCCGCCCACGAGCAGCACCAGCAAGACGCCAAATGTAAGGCTGTCGAGCCGGTCCATCAGCCCGCCATGGCCGGGAATGATATCGCCACTGTCCTTGATGCGGAAATGGCGCTTGATAGCGCTTTCGCCCAGGTCACCCAACTGTCCCAGCACGCTGATGACAGCCGAGAGGCACAGCCCGATCCACCATGGCGAGTCGGTGGCCAGCACCCAGACCAGCAGCCCTGCCCCGGTGCCCAGCGCCAGACCGCCAAGCGCACCCGACCAGGTCTTGGATGGCGAGATGTCGGGCGCCAGCTTCTCGCCGCCAATCTGGCGGCCAGCAAAAAAGGCTGCAGAATCAGTCATCCACACCACAGTGCCCAGATAGACGCCGGCCCAGACGCCATCGAGAGTCGTGCCGCGCATCATCAGCGCCGCGATAATGATGGCGCCATAGATGCACAGGCCCAGCACACGCCACAGCATGCCCTCGCCGCGCGCGGCCAGTGCCACAACGCAGGCCAGGGCAATAATGCCCAGGCTGCCCAGCGGCCCCAGCGCCGGGAACACCAGACCCGACAGCGCCACCAGGCCAATCAGGCCATAGCCCACCGGCGTCAACGGCGCCCGCGAGACCATGGTTTCCCACTCGCGATAGGCGCCGGCGAACACCGCGCCGACCGTGGCGGCAAAGAAATAACTGCCCAGATAGAGCACGGTGGCCGTGACAGCGATCAGCACCAGCGCTGAAATCACCCGCGGACCAAGATCGGCCCAGGACCGCCGGGCCGGCTTGGCGATGTCTGCAGCAGATTGGCCGGGTTCACTCAAGGCGCAGCCGCCTCGATGCCGCCGAAACGCCGCTCGCGCCGCGCAAAGGTCTCGAGCACCCTAAGGAAGCTGGCCTCGTCGAAATCGGGCCAGTTCTCATCCACGAACACCAGCTCGGAATAGGCCGCCTGCCAGAGCAGGAAATTGGAAATGCGCTGCTCGCCGCTGGTGCGCACGATCAGGTCCGGATCCGGAATCCCGGAGGTGTAGAGATACGAAGCCATGGTCTGCTCGGTGATCTCTTCGGGCTTGAGCCGCCCGGCAGCCACCTCGGCAGCGATCAGCCGGGTCGCCTCGACGATCTCGGCCTTGCCGCCATAGTTGAACGCCACGATCAGCTCGAGCCCGGTGTTGGCGGCCGTCTTGGCCTCCACATCGTCGATCAGGCGCAGCAGCGAGGCCTCAAGCCCAGCCCGCGTGCCAATGATGCGGACCCGCACATTATTGCGGATCAGCCGCTGAAGGTCGGACGCAACAAAGCGCCGCAGCAGGTTGAAAATGAATGCGATCTCATCGCGCGGTCGCGACCAGTTCTCGGACGAGAAGCTGAAGACCGTCAGATGCGCCACGCCGTAGTTGATGCACAGCTCAACCAGGTTGCGCAGCGATTTGACGCCTTCGATATGGCCTTCCGTACGGCGCTTGCCGCGGGCCTTGGCCCAGCGGCCATTGCCGTCCATGATGACCCCCATATGCACAGGAACGCGCAGCGCCTGGCGCTGCACGTCCGGATTGGCAATGATGGGGTCCAAAGACATCTACGCCCTCCCAGCGCAGCAAGCAGGCGTCAAACCTGCATGATTTCGGCTTCCTTGGCCGCCACGATCTGATCGATCTCGGCCACGGCAGCATCGGTTGCCTTCTGCACCAGGTCAGCCTGCACACGGGCGTCGTCCTGGCTCATGCCGCTGTCCTTTTCGGCCTTCTTGAGCGTGTCCATGCCGTCGCGACGGATATGGCGCACGGCCACGCGGGCGGCCTCGGCATAGTTGTGGGCGACCTTGCTCAGCTCGCGCCGGCGCTCCTGGTTGAGCTCGGGCAGCGGCACCCGGATGATCTGCCCCTCGCCCATCGGGTTCAGACCCAGGCCGCTGTCGCGAATGGCCTTCTCGACGGCATTGGCCATGCTGCGATCCCAGACCTGGACGCTCAGCATCCGCGGCTCGGGAACCGTGACCGTCGCAACCTGGTTCAGCGGCATGCGCGAGCCATAGGCCTCCACCGTCACCGGCTCGAGCAGGCTGGCGCTGGCACGCCCGGTCCGCAGGCCGGACAATTCATCGCGCAGCGAGGAAATCGACTTCTGCATGCGGTTCTTGAGGTCAGCGAGATCATAGGCCATTACAGTTTTCCTTCCAGTCTAGAGCGGCTTGCCAACGCGCGTACTGCGCACACGGCCAGCCAGGACGCCGGAAAGACCTTCCTTGTCGTCCAGAGAATACACGATTATCGGCATGTTGTTGTCACGGGCAAGGGCGAATGCCGCCGTATCCATGACCTTGAGGTTCTGCGTGATGACATCTTCATGGCTGATCTGGTCATAACGCGTCGCCTTGGGATCCTTCTTGGGGTCCGCGGAATAGACGCCGTCGACATTGGTGCCCTTGAGCACGATATCGCATTCCAGCTCGATGGCGCGCAAGGCAGCAGCCGTATCGGTGGTGAAAAAGGGGTTGCCGATGCCGCCGCCCAGCACGACGACAAAGCCGTCTTCCAGCGCCGCCTTGGCAGCACGGGCAGTATAGGTATCGGCGACAGACGGCATGGTGGTGGCGCTAAACACCTTGGCCTTGACGCCAATGGCGGTCAGCGCACCGGCCAGGGCCAGGGCATTGATCACCGTGCCCAGCGTGCCCATCATGTCGGCCGTCACCCGGTCGCTGCCATTGGCAGCCATGGCCATGCCACGGAAAATATTGCCACCGCCGGTGACGATGGCCATCTGCACGCCCGAGCGGGCCACTTCGGCGATCTGCTGGGCGACCGCATCGAGAAATTCGGGTTGAATGCCAAACTGCTGGTCACCTGAAAGCGCTTCGCCAGAGACTTTGAGCAGAACGCGTTTATAGGCAGGCGCCATTGGCGAACCCCTTCTTGAGATGAGCACAGGGGCGCCGAATCCGGCAGCACCCGGCAGACACTATGGCAAAAGCGCCCGCAACAGAAGGCGTGGCGCCGGCAAATTCAGAAATTGGCAGGGTTTTATGCTCGATCCCTGGCGAGAACATGGCCGCCGGGAGAGCGGCAGGCGGACCCTTGGGCCCGCCCGCCAGTTAGGCTTACTTCACGCCAGCGGTAGCGGCGACTTCAGCAGCAAAGTCGGTCTCGACCTTTTCAATGCCTTCGCCCAGGGCAAAGCGCACGAAGCGGGTCAGCTTGATCGGCGCGCCGGCATCCTTTTCGGCGTTCTTGATCGCATCGCGGACCTTGGTCTCGCCGTCGATCACGAAGGTCTGGGCCAGCAGCGTGACTTCTTCGAAGTACTTGCGCATACGGCCATCGACCATCTTCTCGGCGATCTCGGCGGACTTGCCCGATTCCTTGACCTGCTCGAGGATGATGGCGCGCTCGCGGGCCACAACCGTCTGGTCGAGATCTTCGGGATCGATCGAGAGCGGGTTGGTGGCAGCGATGTGCATGGCCAGCTGCTTGCCCAGCGTGGACAGCACAGCCTTGTCGCCGGTCGATTCCAGCGCGACCAGGATGCCGATCTTGCCCAGGCCGGTCTTGACGGCGTTGTGGACATAGCTCTCGACCACGCCATTGCCGACCGAGACGTGGGCCGTGCGACGCAGGCCCATGTTCTCGCCGATCTTGGCGACGGCTTCGGTGATTTCGGCGGACACGGAGTGGCCGGTGCCGGGGAACGGCATTTCGCCCAGCTTGACCACATCGCCTTCGGCATCCAGGGCCAGCTTGGCGACATTGCTCACGATGGACTGGAACTGCTCGTTGCGGGCAACGAAGTCGGTCTCGGAGTTCACTTCGACCACGGCAGCGGAAGTGCCGGTGGTGACAACACCAACCAGGCCTTCAGCAGCAACGCGATCGGCCTTCTTGGCAGCCTTGGCCAGGCCACGGGTGCGCAGCCAGTCGACGGCTGCTTCCATGTCGCCATTGGTTTCGGCCAGGGCCTTCTTGCAGTCCATCATGCCCACGCCGGTGGAGTCACGAAGCTGCTTGACCAGGCCTGCAGTAATTTCAACCATGATAATA
Organism: Devosia sp. FKR38; assembly: GCF_005222805.1. Lineage (GTDB taxonomy): Bacteria > Pseudomonadota > Alphaproteobacteria > Rhizobiales > Devosiaceae > Devosia. The sequence goes on from NZ_STGC01000005.1 coordinate 1,470,208, forward strand.
CCTTTCGGCGACCCCTATTGCGGGGCCGCATGGTTCGAATCAGGAATGGGTCTGGAAATACCAGACTTAGTTGACGGTTGCGTCTTCCGACGGCAGATCTTCGGCCGGTGCGCGCTCGGAAGCGCCCAGGTCTGCACCCAGGGCCGACGACGAACGGCCGATGCCGTCGATGGCAGCCTTGGAGATCAGGGCGGTGTAGAGCTCGAGGGCGCGCGAGGCGTCGTCATTGCCGGGGATGGCATAGTCGACGGTGTCGGGATCGCAATTGGTGTCGACAATGGCGATAACCGGGATACCCAGGCGACGGGCTTCCTTGATCGCATTGGCTTCCTTGTTCGTGTCGATCACGAACAGCAGCGACGGCAGGTTGCCCATGTCCTTGATGCCGCCCAGGTCACGCTCAAGGCGTTCCTGCTCGCGGCTCATCATCAGGCGTTCCTTCTTGGTGCGCAGCGCCAGCTCGTCTTCGCCCATGCCTTCGAGTTCACGCAGGCGGGAGATGGACTTCGAAATCGTCTGCCAGTTGGTGAGCGTGCCGCCCAGCCAGCGGGAATTGACGAAATACTGGGCCGACTGCTTGGCAGCCTCGGCAACCAGCGGAGCGGCCTGGCGCTTGGTGCCCACGAACAGCACGCGGCCGCCATCGGCCACGGTGTCGGAGACCAGCTGCAGCGCGCGGCTCAGGGCCGGCACGGTCTGGCTCAGGTCGAGAATGTGAATGTCGTTGCGAACGCCAAAGATGTAGCGTTCCATCTTGGGGTTCCAGCGGTGCTTCTGGTGACCAAAGTGGACGCCAGCTTCGAGCAATTGGCGCATGGAGAAATCGGGCAGTGCCATTGTGGCTGCTCCTTGTTTACCGGTTGATGCCTCCACGAAACGCTGCGACGGTTGCCCGCCACCGGATGGCTCGCCGGTTCCCCGAAAAGCCCGTCTCGTGTGTGAAATCGCGCTGACACGCAGTCAAACGCATCGCGCATATAGGGGAAGCGGCCGCAAAGAGCAAGAGCCGCCCCTGCCCCGCACGCCCGCCGCGATGGATCAGGACGGGCTAGCCACCGCCGTGCCGCCACTGGCATCGCCATCGTCGCCCGCGGCATAGGCACGCGACAGATCACGATAGGGGCGCGAATTGAAGGCGATGACCGTCACCAGCACGCCGACCACGCCGGCTAGGGTGAACACCAGCGCCATGCCCCGGTCGGGACCGGTGCCGAACCAACTGCCGATCGATTGCGCCCCTGCCCCGTCGGTCATGAAGGGGATCACCACGAACTGGGTGAGCGGGCCGATGAGGAAGGCCGTTACCGGCGAGGCCGATTGCTCGACCGACTGGGCAAAGCCGAATACCCGGCCCTGCCGCTCCAACGGCACGACCTTTTGCAGCGTCGTGTGCTCCGCCGCCTCGGCATAGGGCCCCAGCAGCATCCAGACAAAACAGCCGGCGGCCAGCAGCCAGATCGAGGCCTGCAGCGTGAAGACGCAGCACACCGACCAGGTGATGAGATTGACCATGAGCAGCGTGCGCAGCGGATTCTTGCCCAGCCCGGTCCGGGCGATGATGATGCCGCTCAGGATGAAGGCGGTGGACAGCGCGCCGAACGTCAGGCCCCAGACCTCGACGCTGACCAGCGACAGGCCATAGGCATCGAGCAGGGCCATGAAGATGCCACCGAGGAAATTGTTGAAGCAGGCGAAGAAGATCAGGGCAAACAGGCCCGGCACGGCTGATATCACCCGGATGGTGCCGGCGATATCGACGCGCCGGGGGGCCTCGGGATGCTCGGCGCTCGGCGCCACCCGCCCCTCGTCAATGCGCACCAGGCCCAGATGGAGCAGCACCAGAACGGTGACGACCAGGGCCAGGCTGATCACGCCCAGCATGCCGGTATAGGCCACCAGAAAGCCCGAGATAACCGAGGTGGTGAGAAAGCCGATGCCCGATACCATGCCCACCAGGCCATTGGCCTTGTCGCGCTCCTCTTCGGCAATCAGGATCGTCACCAGCGTCGTCAGGGCGATAGAGCGGATATTGCCGGCGATCACCCCCAGCATCACCAGCAGGACAAAGGCCCAGAGATAGGGGCCATAGGGATCGGCAAAGGCCCCCTCCGGCTCCAGCAGCAGCAGCACGAGGCTTGCCGCATAGAACAGCGCCGAAACCAGGCTTGACGCCAGCATGGCTGTCTTTTTGGCATTGTGATCCACGATCGAGCCGAACCAGAAACCGAAGGCCGCCGTGAACACTAGGTAAACGCCGGCGATCATGCCTGTCGCGAACACCGACTGGGTCTCGAGGTACGTCCAGAAGGTGATGGCGAACCAGACGGTGAAATTGGTGACATTGGCCACAAGATTATTGGCCAGGATTTGGTGAAACGGCTTCATCGTCTTCGCCCTTTATCCGTCAACCGCGCGCCACGCGGACACGCAAGCTGAGTGTAGCTATGGTCCGGCGGACTGACGAGACGTGTCAGCAGCCGGCAGCAGGACGACGAACCAGGCAAGGGGTTTTCGACCGCCATTGTGGACCCCTGCACGGCATGAGCCTGGTCCGCCCGGGTCCGGCGCAGGCCAAAGCGCCGCCCGCCAGCGGTTTCCGGGTAGAGCAGCGGTGGCGAGGCGCTGGCCTCGGGATTGTGGTGGAAAGAGAAGAGGCTCGCGCCCCGCCACCGCGCCGGATTTTTCACACACGCATCGAGCAGCCGCCCTTTCGGGTTGGACAGTCCATCCGAGGCGGGTCAGCGCCCTCTTCCTCGGATCGTGTCCGGCTGGTGGTCAGCATCCATGCGGGGGCCTGGCGACCCATGCCCCGACCGGCCATCCCCACGCTGGATCACTCGTCATGACCGGGCTCCGTGGTGGGCGACGGGGGGAGTGTGGCATGGGATTTAGGGGGTGGGGATAAGGGGGGTAAGGCGGGAGGATGCAGGGTTCCGGCGGAAATGCGGTGGGAAGCGAACTGGCGGATTCAGTGCAGAGTTGAGCAGAAGCGGACTGAACTCCACTATCTGCACAATCAGATCGCCATGAAAAAGCCTGGCAGAGAATCGCGGTCCTGCTCGATTGCTTCAATGCGCATTCACCCCAACTGCTTTGGATCCCGGAAGGCTAGATTTCGTTAGCGCGTTGGATAAATGCCACCAATGCCTCCACCCGATCTCTCAGATCCAGCACGTCTAGGTTGGCTTGGCTGCGGCAGACTTCACGAGCGACGCCGACTTTGTCGATATTGGTTTCGTTGCGACGCCCGCTGCGGCTAATCTCTAGTCGTCGAAAATGCAGCGCATGATCATACCTGCCACCGCCTAACGGAGCTTCATAAGTCCCGGGGTGTGTTGCTGCGACGCCGGCCTGAAGTAAGTCGTGCGGGATGTAGTTTTCGATCTCCCGACCAGCTGTGATCCAACATATGCCTGTCTCACCAAACTCATCCTTCAACCGTTGCTTCGTCGCATTGACGTCTTCATCGTCCGATGCCTTGTCACTGTCGATAATCATCGCGAGGTTCTGGTTTAGCGAACGAAGGGCAATAAACTCTGCCAGTTCCTCGGAGTCAGCCGACAAGTGGCTGAGCAGACGTCCACCATAGAACATAATCGAGTAATGGATGCCTTCGATGAGGTCGGGATCAAGCGCTCGTATCCAGTGCTTCAGATAGATTCGGTCAGAAGGCCCCTCTACCCAAACGACCGCGTTGGACTGCACGATGTCGGATGCCCGGTATCCGAGATCCATACAGATATCGAATCTGTCTTTCCGAAGCACAGTCTCTCGAATTCGAGTTTGAACACCGTCGTTAGTGACGTGGAAGATCGCTGCGTCGGGGGTATCAATGAAAGCCGCAGAGTGGGTAGCGATAAAGTATTGGTTGCTTGTGAACTCTTGGAGATATCGGATGAGCTTTCGCTGTAGAAGCGGGTGTAGATGTATCTCAGGCTCTTCTATGCAAATTGCTTCGTTCTCGGTAATCGTGCAGAAGGCGGCGATCATAATCACCTCATGGATACCCATACCTAAAGAAGACAGAGGCAGGACCTTATTGTCCATGTGCACAAGCAAATGATCGCGATGATGCGGCACTTCAATTATCGCGTCGGCACGGTCAGTCACGCGTTGTAGGAAGACATTAATCTTGTCGAATATTTTCCGCTCCGAGCGTTTGTCATGATCAGGGCTTTGAACCTCTGCCAATCTGTCAATCAAACCGATGCCGCTGAAATCATTGAAGCCCGCTCCCTTTGGGCCAATCTGCCGCAACGATGGAATCAGCCGAACTTTTGGAGGCGTGATGCTCTGCACGCTAACGAGCCTATCTAGCGAGTTAGGTATCCAATAATCTCGTAGAGAGCCACCAGAGGCACGCGATAGCTGACGCCACAGACCATACCATTGGTCCCTGTCCAAGAGGCGTTCATACTTTAGGACGTCATTTTCAAGGAGGGCGGCCCGCGCGTTGTCTCTAACTACCCATACCATCCCATCAACTTGTGCCTGATTTGCAATCGCAACTAGACTGTCACGCCAAGCGTTCCGACTTATCTCCGGAATTATCGAGAGACCGTTCTCCACAAATTCGGCGACTGGAACACCTAACGCAAAAGACAATTCGCCTGTCTTCTCACCTCTATATTGCTCAAGAGCCTCTAGTCGCCGCGCCCCCCCGCTGCCCCACGCGTTTGGGAGTATGTCAGCTATGAAATTCAATACAGTCGACTTGCCAGCATTGTTTGCACCGATAAAGAAATTGAAACTCTTGAAAGGCCCAACTCTCTGTAGTTCTGGCCCAATCCCACGATAGAATTTCAGAGCCAAACCTTGCAGCAATACCGGCATAGTCGTTTCCTCGACAAAATTGGCTCAAAGTAGCGACTGCCACCGTTCTTGCCACTGTCCTTTCAAATTGCCCACAAACAAAAAACTGCCCGCCAACAAAATTCACCAGTTTTGGTCAATGGCGACATTGGTTCGAGTGCGCAGCCGGCACAAAACGACAATCAGAAAGAACAAAAACACCGTCTTGCGGCGTCTGCGAGCAGGACCTGTTGTCCTTCCGGCGGAACAGTGAAAAGCAGACCGCAGTAAACCGGCGCAGTCAAAAGGACTAGTGTGGGCGCTCACCTAGCTGCCCCTTCAGAAAAGACCAGACCTGTGTCCTTCCCCACGAGCCCACCGCTCAATGAATTCCAGTACCTCCTTCTGGAACCCGTGAAGCCTCAACTAACGATCGAAACGGCGTCGAAAGCCGCCAGCAACTCCCGCCCCCTACCCCTCAATGAAACCTTACATCCGTCACGCCATCGAGCGCCTTGATGCCGCCCGCGACTTCTGAGGTCAGGCGGTAGGTGCCCGGGAGCTCGATTTCGTATTCGCGGGCGCCGCCGTCGCGGATGACGACGAAATTGACGCTCCCCTCGCCGCCGCGCTTGAGCTGGGCGCTGATGGGGGCCAGGGCCTTGGCGTCGGCGGCAAAGACGGTGAGGCGGCGTTCGATACGATCCTCGATGCCATCGATGGGTTGCGCGGAGAGCAGGCGCAGGCTGACGCCTTCGGCGCGCTCGTCGGCCCCCACCTGCAGGATCACTGACTTGCCCGGCTGCAAAATCGCGCCGAATTCGTTGATCTGCTCGGAAAAGGCAATGACTTCAAAACTGCCCGACTGATCGGACAGCGTCAGGATCATCATCGGCGTGCCCTTGCGGGTGCGCCGATCCTGCCGGCCGCTGATGGTGCCGGCCAGACGCCCGGCGCTGGCGCCGTCCTTCACGGCCCGCTCGAAATCGCCCCAGCGCTGCACGCGCAGCCGCTCGAACATATCCGTATAGGCATCGAGCGGATGGGCCGAGAGGTGAAAGCCGATGGCGCTGAGCTCGCGATCGGCGCGCTCGGTGGTCGACCAGGCCGGCACGCCCGCCGGCATGCGAATGGCCTCGGGCTCGCCGACGTCGAACATGTTCCACTGCCCCTCGCTGCGCTCGGCGGTGAGCGAATGGGCCATGCCCATCACCGCCTCGATGGCGGCAAAGGCATCTTCGCGGCGCGGCACGATGGTGTCGAAGGCGCCGGCATTGGCCAGCGTCTCCAGCGTGCGCTTGGAGAGAATGCGCGGATCAACGCGGCGGGCGAAATCGCTGAGATCCTTGAACGGGGTATCGCCACGGGCCTCCACGATATGCTCGGCCACCTGGCGGCCGACGCCTTTGACGGCGCACAGGCCATAAAGGATCTTCTTGTCCTTGACCGAGAACACCACGGCCGAGCGGTTGACGCAGGGCGGCACCAGCTCGATCTTGTTGCGCTTGGCCTCGCTGCGGAACTCGGCGAGCTTGTCGGTATTGCCCATGTCCAGCGTCATCGACGCGGCCAGGAACTCATGGGGGTAATGCGCCTTGAGATAGGCCGTCTGATAGCTGACCAGCGCATAGGTGGCCGCATGGCTCTTGTTGAAGCCATAGTTGGCGAACTTGGCGAGCAGATCGAAAATCGTGTCGGCCAGGCTTTGCTTGAGGCCATGCTTGATGGCGCCCTCGCGGAAGCGCTCGCGCTGCGCATCCATCTCGGCCTTGATCTTCTTGCCCATGGCGCGGCGCAGCATATCGGCTTCGCCCAGCGAATAGCCCGAGAGGAGCTGGGCGATCTGCATCACCTGCTCCTGATAGACGATGATGCCATAGGTCTCGTCGAGCACCTTGGAGAGGTCCGGATGGGGATATTCCACCTCTTCGCGGCCGTGCTTGCGGTCACAGAACAGCGGGATATTGTCCATCGGACCGGGGCGATAGAGCGCCACGATGGCGATGATGTCCTCGAAACGGTCCGGCTTCATGTCGAGCAGCGCCCGGCGCATGCCGGCGCCTTCCACCTGGAACACGCCAAAGGTGTCGCCCCGGGCATAGAGCTCGTAGGTCGGCTTGTCGTTGATCGGGATATCCTCGATGCGGAAGCTGCCGCCATCGAGATTGACCATGTTGACGGCATATTGCACCGTCGTCAGCGTCTTGAGGCCCAGGAAGTCGAACTTAACCAGGCCCGCCGCCTCGCTCCACTTCATATTGTACTGGCACACCGGCATGTCCGAGCGCGGATCGCGGTAGAGCGGCGCCAGATCCTGCAGCGGCCGGTCGCCAATGATGATGCCGGCGGCATGGGTCGAGGCGTGGCGGAACAGGCCCTCGAGATTTTTGGCAATGGCGACGAGATCGGCGACCGTCTCGTCCTCATCGGCCATCTGCTTGAAGGCCGGCACCTCGTTCATGGTGCGCTCGATGGACCAGGGATCGGCCGGATTGGCCGGCACGAGCTTGCAGATGCGATCGACCTGGCCATAGGGCATCTGCAGCACGCGGCCGACGTCGCGCAGCACGGCGCGGGCCTGCAGCGTTCCGAAGGTGATGATCTGGCTGACCTGCTCGGTGCCATATTTGCGCTGCACATAGCGGATCACCTCTTCGCGGCGATCCTGGCAGAAGTCGATGTCAAAGTCCGGCATCGACACGCGTTCCGGATTGAGGAAGCGCTCGAACAGCAGGTTATAGGCCAGCGGGTCCAGATCGGTGATGGTGGTGGCATAGGCCACCAGCGAGCCGGCACCCGAGCCGCGGCCCGGCCCCACCGGAATGCCCTGCGCCTTTGACCAGCGGATAAAGTCAGCCACGATCAGGAAATAGCCGGGGAACTTCATGGACTGGATGATGCCCAGCTCGAACTCCAGCCGCTCCCAATATTCTTCGGCCGTCTTGCCCGGCGCCGGGCCCGGATTGGCCAGGCGATTGCGCAGCCCCTCCTCGGCCATGGCGCGCAGCGCATCGGCCTCGGCGGCCACGGCATCGGCGTCGCTGAGATCCGGCGCAGCGGCGAATTTGGGCAGGATGGGCTTGCGCGTGCGCGGGCGATAGGAAATGCGGCGCGCGATCTCGACCGAGGAGTCCAGCGCCTCGGGCAGATCGGAGAACAGCGACGCCATTTCGGCGCGGGTCTTGAAATAATACTGATCGTTGAGCTTGCGCCGCTCGGTCTGGGCCAAAACGGTGCCGCCGGCAATGGCCAGCAGCGCATCATGCGCCTCGAATTCCTTGACCGATTTGAAGAAGGGCTCGTTGGTAGCGACCAGCGGAATGCCCTTGCGATAGGCATAATCGACCAGGCGCGGCTCGACAGCCGCCTCCTGCACCCGGCCATGCCGCTGCAGCTCGATATAGAAGCGATCCCCGAACAGTTCCGCCAGCCGGTCGAGCCGCTTGATGGCATTGCCGTCCTGCCCCTGGGCAAAGGCCATGTCGATGGCCCCTTCCGGCCCACCGCTGAGACAGATCAGCCCTTCGAGGCGCTCCGGCGTCAGCCAGCCCAGCTGCGCCCGGGCGGTGCCGCCATCGCCCTCGATATAGGACTGCGAGACGAGGCGGGAGAGATTGGCAAAGCCGGCCTCGGTCTGGGCCAGCAGCACGACGCTGGACTTGCCCGACCAAGCGCTGTGGCCGCGTTCGCTGACCCGCTCCTCGGCGGCGGCGAAATCGATGGCGAGTTCCACCCCGGCCAGCGGCTGGATGCCCTTCTTGCTGGCCTTTTCGGAGAATTCCAGCGCCCCGAACAGATTGCCCGTATCGGCAATGCCCAGCGCCGGCTGTTCATCGGCGGCGGCGAGTTTGAGAATGGTCTCCAGCTGCAACGCGCCCTCGAGCAGCGAATAGGCAGAATGGACGTGGAGGTGGATAAAACCGGGGCCTGGCATGATGGAACCTTTATGACCGGCCCGGGACCAGGATCATACTGTCCGCGGGCCGCAATCCACAGCCACGGTCACACGAGTCGGGTCAGCACATCCATCCAGGCCAAAGACCCGACGGTGAAGGCGCCCAGCGTGACGAATGCGGCGAAGTCCTTGATGAAAGTGAGCATCTGCATCTCCCGTGTTGCTATAATGTTCTTATATGTTCCTTATTCGTTCCTGTCCAGAGCGGACAACGGGAACAGCGGGGATTGCCCCGCTTTGGTTAGCAAAGCGTTAGGAAAGATTGCCGGCGCGTTGACGGGCTGGACGCCGCGCCGGGGCAGACTCAGGGCCGCACGATGACCTTGATTTCGCCCGGTTGCGGCGCCGCGCCGACCACCGCCGCGACGTCGTCGAGCCCGACGACATGGGTCACCAACCGGTCAAGCTCCAGCACGCCGCTGGCCACCATGGCGGCGGCGCGGGCATGGGTGTGCGGATTGAGATAGGCCGCCTCAAGCCGGATCTCGTTGACCAGGAGATCAAAGGGGCGCACCGGCACCTCAACGCCGGCCGGCGTGACGCCGAACAGCACCAGCGCCCCGCCACGGGCCAGCATGCCCAGACCCTGCTGCAGCGTTTCGGGCACGCCGGCGCATTCGAGCACCACATCGACGCCCCGGCCATTGAGCCCGCGCACGGCGGCGACCACATCGCCCGCCGCCGGATCAATGGCGACGGTGGCGCCCAGTTCCAGCGCCAGCGCCCGGCGCGACGCCTGGCGGGTGACCAGCACGACCTCTGCCGCCCCGGCCAGCCGCGCCAATTGCACCATGAGCAGGCCAATCACCCCACCGCCGAGCACAGCCACCGTGCTACCCGGCACAATGCGCGCGACATCGAGGGCATGCAGGCAACAGGCCAGCGGTTCGCTGAAGGCGCCATGCACGGGATCAAGCCCATCGGGGAGCACAAAGGCCTGCTGCGCCGGCACGGCGACAAACTCGGCAAAGCCGCCATCGCGAAATACGCCAATGGCGAGGAGATTGTCACAGAGATTGACCCGCCCCGCGCGGCAGGCCGGACAGGTGCCGCAGGCGATATTGGGATCGACCGTCACCAGCTCGCCGCCGACAAAGCCGGTTACCCCAGCACCCACGGCTTCCACGCGGCCGCAGAACTCATGCCCCAGCGTCACCGGGCGCCCGGTGGGATATTCGCCCTTATACATGTGGCGATCCGAGCCGCAGATGCCGGCCGCGAGCACGCGCACCAGCACCTCGCCCGGCCCGGCCACGGGCATGGCCACCTCCCGCAGCGCCATGGCGCCAATGGCCTCCAGCCGCACAGCACGCATGTCATCTCCCCCCGGCCGGTTTCCGGCTCTGGCTTTGTTTCGGGCGCAAGCCTGCCCGAGATCGCTGGACCCGCACAAGCCCCTTGCGTCGGCCGAACCGGCTTGCAACTCTCGCGTCCCATCCACACCGGAGTCGACCTTGACCCCTACCCCACAGCTCAGCCTGGGCCTGCTGCTCACGGCCGCCGCCGGCTTTGCCGATGTGGTGAGCTTTATCGAGCTGGGCGGCCATTTCACCTCCTTTGTCAGCGGCAACACCACCCAGCTGGGCGATGCGCTGACGCTGGGCAATTGGGACGTCGCCCGGCTGACCGGCTCGCTGGTCTCGCTGTTTTTCCTCGGCAGCGTGCTGGGGTCGCTGGCCGCCATCAAGGCCGGCCCGCGCTGGGGCTCGGCCGCCGTCACCTCCCTGGTGCTGGCCAGCTTTGCCGTGACCATACTGCTGTCGGCCCTGGGCGTGCCGGCCGGCCAGTTCATGCTGATCCTGGCCGCCGGGGCCGGCGCGCAGAACGCCATCTTGCCCTCGACCGGCTCGGTGCGCCTGGGCACCACCTTTGTCACCGGCACGCTGTTTGCCGCCGGGCAGGACCTCGCCCGCGCACTGGCCAAACTGGCCCCGCCCTGGCGCTGGGCCCAGCATTTGCTGGTCTGGGCCTCGCTGCTCACCGGCGGCATGCTGGGCGGCCTGGGCTATTACCTGCTCGGCCTCAACGCGCTGCTGGTGCCGGCGCTGGTCTACCTGGGATTCTTCATGGCGTTCCTGGCGCGGCGACCGGGCAAGGTGATCGGGTAGCGCGGCCATGGACCGGTTGCAGCGTGCCGCTCAGACTGCCCTGCCGCAGCCGTTGACGGAACCGTCACACAGCTGCAATCGATCTGTCATTGGCTCTGCCTAGTGTTCACGCAGCCGTGTTACGGCCGTTCAACGACACCCAGGAAGCTCCTATGACCTCTTTCGCTCGCGCCCTTGTGGCTGGCGTATCCGTGATCGCTCTCACGGTTCCCGCCTTTGCCCAGTCGACCCTGCCGCAGGCTGATGACAGCTACTTCCTCGCCGCCCAGGCTGAACTTGCCGCCAAGGAAGCCATCAAGCCCAACACCGGCAAGGCCACGAACGTCATCATGTTCATCGTTGATGGCATGTCTGTTCCCACCATCACCGCTGCCCGCATCCTCGAAGGCCAGAACGCCGGCGTCGACGGCGAGAGCCATTCGCTCGCCTTCGAAAAGCTGCTGCCGCACACCGCCCTGGTCAAGACCTATACCCATGACAGCCAGGTCGCCGATTCTGCACCGACCGCCACCGCCATCACCTCGGGCATCAAGTCGCTGAACGGCACCATCGGTGTCGACCAGACCGCCGTGCTGGAAGATTGCGCGAGCCAGGCCGGCTCGACCACCAAGTCGATCTTCGAACAGGCTGAGGAAGCTGGCCTTGCCACCGGCGTGATCTCCACCGCCCGCATCACCCACGCCACCCCGGCTGCCGCCTATGCCCACACCGTGGCCCGCGACTGGGAAAACGACACCCAGCTGCCCGAAGATGCCGCTGGCAAGTGCGCCGACATTGCTTCGCAGCTGGTCGACTGGTCGTTCGGTGACGGCTTTGAAGTCGTCTTCGGCGGCGGCCGCGCCAACTTCATGCTCGACAGCCAGAAGGATCCCGAAGACGAGACCAAGATGGGCGCGCGCAAGAGCCGCGACCTGATCGCTGACTGGCAGGCCAAGCACAATGACGGCGCCTATGTGTGGAACCAGGAAGGCTTCGACGCCCTGGGCGCCGACACCACCCGCGTGCTGGGCCTCTTCAACGGCAGCCACATGCAGTATGAAGCCGACCGCGCCAAGGATGCCGGTGGCGAACCCTCGATCGCCGAGATGACCACCAAGGCCATCGAGATCCTGAGCAAGAACGACACCGGCTACGTGCTGATGGTCGAAGGTGGCCGTGTCGACCACGCCCACCACGCCGGCAACGCCGCCCGCGCCCTGACCGACACCATCGCCGTGTCCGAAGCCGTGCAGGCTGCCTATGACGCCGTGAACCCCGAAGACACGCTGATCCTGGTCACCGCCGACCACAGCCACGTCTTCAGCATTGCCGGCTACCCGGTGCGTGGCAACCCGATCCTGGGCATTGCCGGCACCGCTGACGACGGCAAGGCCTATACCACGCTCGGCTACATGAACGGCCCGGGCGCTGCGACCTATGACGAAGCCAATCCCCCGACCCGTCCGGAAGGCGCCGATGCCGATGCCCCGCTGACCATCCGCGCTGACCTCAAGGATGTCGACACCACCGATATCGACTTCCTGCAGCAGGCGCTGATCCCCATGGGTTCGGAAAGCCATGCCGGCGACGACGTCACCATCTTCGCCCAGGGCCCGCAGAGCTACCTGTTCGACGGTGTCATCGAGCAGAACATGATCTACCACGTCATGGCCAAGGCGCTTGAACTGAACGCCGCCAAGTAAGAGGCTGCCAGATCGGCAGCGCGACCATCGGGGCCGCCGGTTCACGCCGGCGGCCTTGCCCTTTCACGACATTGTGAGTGTCACACGCATGCCGTCCAGCCGCTCTATTCTGGAGGCCCAACAGCGGGAAGGATCACGCTCATGGACAGACGCAATTTTCTTGGCGCCCTCGCCACGGCGCCTCTCCTGGCCAGCATCACCCCGGCCTTTGCCAATACGCCCAGCCTGCGCTTCCGCGACATGTATGCGCGCGGCAAGGACCTCTCCGAGACCGCCATGGCCCTGCAGGGCCAGCGCATCGAAATGACCGGCTACATGGCCCCGCCGCTCAAGCCCGAGATCAATTTCTTCGTGCTGACCAAAATCCCCATGGCCACCTGCCCCTTCTGCAATGACGCGGCGGACTGGCCCGATGATATCGTCGTCTCCTATTTCGAGGGCGACATGGAATTCACCCGCTTTTCCAACCTGATCCGGGTGGAAGGCATTTTTGACACTGGCGTCAAGACCGACGCGGCAACCGGCTTTGTCAGCAAGGTGCGCCTGCTCGAGACCACCTATACCCGCCTCTGAAAGCACACCATGCCCGGACTGTCGCTGGCCGCCTCTGGCCTGCGCCTCGCCTTTGCCGGCGAAGGCATTATTGACCTGCCAGAGCTGACCCTGGCGCCGGGCACGCTGACCGCCCTGGCCGGTCCGTCCGGCTCGGGCAAATCCACCCTGCTCTATCTGCTGTCGGGCCTGCTGCGCCCCGATGCCGGCAGCGTCACCTGGGCCGGCCAGGATCTCGCCCGGCTGGGCGAGAGCCAGCGCGACCGCTGGCGCCGCCGGCACGCCGGCTTCATCTTCCAGAATTTTCACCTGATCGAGGAACTGAGCCCGCTCGACAATGTGCTGGTGCCGGTCTGGTTCGACCATGTCTCGGCCAAGGCGGCGCGGCCCCGCGCCATCGCCCTGCTTGACCAGCTCGAGGTGCCGCAGCGGCGCGCCCATGTCGCGCTGCTGTCGCGCGGCGAGCAGCAGCGCGTCGCCATTGCCCGGGCGCTGATCGGCGATCCCGCTGTCATCTTTGCCGATGAACCCACCGCCAGCCTCGACGCCACTTCGGGTCAAACCGTCATCGCCGTGTTACGCGATCTGGCGCTGGGCCAGGGCCGCACCGTGCTGGTGGCCACCCATGATGCCGCCCTGCGCGCCCAGGCCGGCACCACTGTGCTGCTCGAACATGGCCGCACCCGCCACAGCGAGGCGACCGCATGAACCCTTTTCCCATTGCCTGGGCCTCGCTGCGCCGCAACCGCTTCACCGCCATCCTGTTCATCGCCATTGTCGCGCTGACCGTCGCCCTGGGCATCGCCATTTCCGCCCAGGAACGCGCCCTGCGCCTGGGCAGCGCCCGCGCCGCCGACAAGTTCGACCTCATCGTCGCCGCGCCCGGCAGCCACAATGACGTGCTGTTCTCCACCGTCTATCTCGACCCCAGCGCCGTGCCGCTGCTCGATCCGGCCATTACCCGCCTGCTGCTCGAAGACGACCAGGCCGAGTTCGTCGCCCCGATCGGCTTTGGCGACGCCATTGGCGATGCGCCGGTCGTGGGCACCACCGCCGCCTTTGTCGAGCATCTGTCGGGCGGGCTGGCCGAGGGCCGCGTCTTTACCGCGCTGAACGAGGCCGTGGTCGGCGCCCTGTCGCCCCATGCCATCGGCGACCAGCTTGAAGTGTCGCACGGCCATGGCGGCGCCACAGGCACCGATGCCGATGCCGCCGCCGATGCCATCGCCGCCGGCGCAGCTGTTCCCGGCGGCGATGGCGACCACCCCACCATCACCATCACTGGCCGCATGCAGCCCACGGGCACGCCCTGGGACCGCGCCGTGGTGGTGCCGATCGAATACAACTGGTCGGCCCATGGCCTGGGCACCGGCCACCGGCCCGGCGACAGCCACATCGGCCCGCCCTTTGACCCCGACAGCCTGCCCGGCCTGCCCGCCGTAGTGGTCAAGCCGGTGGACGTGGCCGCCGCCTATGGCCTGCGCGGCGCCTATCGCACGCCGCAGTCGACGGCGTTTTTCCCCGCCGAAGTGCTGGTCGAACTCTATGCGCTGCTGGGCGACGCCACCGCCATCATGAGTGCGCTGACCCTGGCCGCCCAGGCCCTGGTGGTCGCGGCGATCCTGGCCGGGATCGTCGCCATTCTCGATCTGCAGCGCCAGCAATTTGCCGTGCTGCGGGCGCTGGGGGCGTCGCGCGGCTTCGTCTTTGCCACCGTCTGGGTCTATGTCGCCGCGCTCATCGTCACCGGGGCCATCGCGGGCCTGCTGCTCGGCTGGGGCTTTGCCGCCATTGTCTCCGAACTGCTGGCCAACCAGACCGGGGTCGCCATGCGGGCCGAGATCGGCAGCAGCGAATTCCGCCTGGTCGGCGCCCTGGTGGCGCTGGGCCTGCTGCTGGCCAGCCTGCCCGCTGTGCTGATCTATCGCCGGCCGGTCGTCGACGGCCTGCGATAGGACAAGGGGAGCCGCTGACGCGACTCCCCCACCAGAAGCCCGGCGGAGCCAGGAAGCTACGCCTCTCCGCCGGGTTCCGATTGCTTCAGATGCTAGTGGCTGTGGCCAGCATGGCTATGCGCCTTGGCATCGGCAGCCTCGACTTCGACATGGAGGTCCAGATGCGCGCCCATGCCAAAGTCCACCGTCAGCTCAAAGTCTTCGCCCTGCACCAGCGCCTGCGTCAGGCCGGAGAGGCGCAGCCCGAGCCCCTCGGGCTCCAGCGCAAAATGTCCGGGCGCAATCTGCACCGGGCCCACGCTTTGATAAGTCAGCGTGCCATCGTTGCCCAGCGTGGCCCCGACGATCTCGACACCGGCCGCGACGGCGGTGGCCGCACCGGCCAGCTGCACGGCGGCGCCATCATTGTCGATCTCGAAGAACACCAGCGTGTCGCCACCGGCTGCGGCGGCCCGCGCCCAGGGATGCACCACGGTCAGGCCGCCGACACTGGCCACATGGTCATGCTCATCCTCTGCCAGCACCGACTGCAGCGGCAGCAGGCACAACAGGGCAATAAGGGTGGGGCGCAGCATCGGCCAGTCTCCGTAATGATGTAACATTACTTCGATAGAAGAGCTTGGTGACGCTGGCGTGACAGGCGGCACGGGGACGACGGGCCCTGCCGGCCTGCCCAAGCGATCCAGCCCAAACTGAATCTCGATTTCCTGATAGGATGCGCCCGGCCCGTCATAGCGGCGATAGACCTCGCGGCTTTCGCCGGACAACACATGGCGGGACTGGCTGATCGCTTCGACAAGGGGCGCATAGCCCTGGGTGAACAGCGTACGCAGCGGGCCCCGATGCACCGCGCTGGCCACCATGATCGGCGCGAGATGGATCAGCTCGAACGGCCCGTCATAGGGCAGCGGCGCCGCCACCGGGCGACAGATGCGCCAATCAAACAGCGTCTTGCCATCCCTGGGCAGATCGCGAGCGATAAAGATCCAGGGCGCGCTGGCCACCATGCCAACCCGGGCAATCTCGGCGTCCAGCTGCGGCGACAGCGCGGCGGCGGTCGCCTTGACCTGCGCAATCGACAGGCGCCGCGGCGCCGACAGCGCCCAAATCTCCGGTGTTTCAACCACTTGCATCGCCTGTCTCCTGGCCGGCACGCTAGGGCGCAACGAGTTTGGCTGCAAAGCCAAGGCGAGTTTTTTTGTTCCTTTGCGCCGGAGAAACTGACCGAACGCGAAAAATCATGCCCCCGAGGGGCAAACAAAAAAGGCCCGGATCGCTCCGGGCCTCTTTCATTGTCTCAATCTAATCCGCTCTAGCTCTTCTCGGCCGTTGCCTTGGGCTTTTTCGGCTTGGGCAGGGCCTTGGGCTTTGCGGGGCGTGGGGGGACGGCGATCAGTTCGAGCTTGGCGTCGGGGCCTTCGCCCAGCACGGCGACGGTGACGGTGCCGCCGTTGACCAGTTCCCCAAACAGCACATGTTCAGCCAGGGGCTTTTTGATGTGCTCCTGGATGACGCGGCCCAGCGGGCGCGCGCCCATGCGCTCGTCATAGCCGCGCTCGGCCAGCCAGTCGGCGGCAGCGGGCTGCAGCACAATGGTGACACCGCGCTCGGCCAGCTGGCCTTCGAGCTGGAGCACGAACTTCTCGACCACGCGGCGCACGACTTCGCGCGGCAGCGGGGCAAACGAGATGATCGCATCCAGACGATTGCGGAACTCGGGCGTGAAGGTGCGGTTGATCGCCTCTTCATCGTCGCCCTGCTCGCGCTTGCGACCGAAGCCGATTGGGCTGCGGGCCAATTCGCTGGCGCCCACATTGGACGTCATGATCAGGATGACATTGCGGAAATCCACCGACTTGCCGGTGTGATCGGTCAGCTTGCCATGGTCCATGACCTGCAACAGGATGTTGTAGAGATCGGGATGGGCCTTCTCGATTTCGTCGAGCAGCACCACGCAATGCGGGTTCTGGTCGACGCCATCGGTGAGCAGACCGCCCTGGTCAAAGCCGACATAGCCCGGCGGGGCACCAATCAGCCGGCTGACCGTGTGGCGCTCCATATATTCGGACATGTCAAAGCGCAGCAGTTCGACACCGAGCGTATCGGCCAGCTGCTTGGCGACTTCGGTCTTGCCCACGCCAGTGGGGCCGGTGAACAGATACGAGCCAATCGGCTTTTCCGGTTCCCGCAGGCCGGCCCGGGCCAGCTTGATGGCCGAGGACAGGGCCGTGATGGCGGCATCCTGGCCGAACACCACGGTTTTCAGGCTCTGCTCGAGACTGCCCAGCAGTTCCGCATCGGACTTGCTGACCGACTTGGGCGGAATGCGCGCAATGGTGGCGATGGTCGCCTCAATGTCCTCGACATCGATGATCTTCTTGCGCTTGTCGGCGGTGACCAGCATCTGCGCCGCACCGGTTTCATCGAGCACGTCGATGGCCTTGTCGGGCAGCTTGCGGTCGTTGATGTAGCGGGCGCTGAGCTCGACGGCGGCCTTGAGGGCGTCGTCGGTATAGGTGACCTTGTGGAAGGCCTCGAAATAGGGGCGCAGGCCTTTGACAATCTCGATGGCGTCCGGAACCGTCGGCTCATTCACGTCGATCTTCTGGAAACGGCGGACCAGCGCCCGGTCCTTTTCGAAGAACTGGCGATATTCCTTGTAGGTGGTCGAGCCGATGCAGCGGATCGCGCCCGAGGCGAGAGCCGGCTTGAGCAGGTTGGAGGCATCGAGCGCGCCGCCCGAGGTGGCGCCGGCGCCGATCATGGTGTGGATTTCGTCGATGAACAGCACCGAATTGGGGAGCTTTTCGAGCTCCTTCATCACCGCCTTGAGGCGCTCCTCGAAATCACCGCGATAGCGCGTGCCGGCAAGCAGCGAACCCATGTCGAGCGAATAGATGACCGCTTCCTTGAGCACTTCGGGCACATCGCCCTCGATGATCTTGCGGGCCAGGCCCTCGGCAATGGCCGTCTTGCCCACGCCGGCGTCGCCGACATAGAGCGGATTGTTCTTCGAGCGGCGGCACAGCACCTGGATGGTGCGGCGCAGCTCGGCATCGCGGCCGATCAGCGGATCGATCTTGCCCAGGCGGGCCTTCTCGTTGAGGTTGACGCAGAAATCGGCCAAGGCCGAGCTCTTCTTGGCCTCGGCACCACCTTCGGCGTGGTTTTCGCCATCCTCGGCACCGCGCACCTTGCGCTCCTCGCTGGGACCCGACTTGGTGATGCCGTGGCTGATGAAATTGACCGCGTCCAGCCGGCTCATGTCCTGCTGTTCGAGGAAATAGGCGGCATGGCTTTCGCGCTCGGCAAAGATGGCCACCAGCACATTGGCACCGGTCACCTCTTCGCGACCCGATGACTGCACATGGATCACCGCGCGCTGGATCACGCGCTGGAAGGCCGCAGTCGGCCGGGCATCCTGGCCATTGGCCACGATCAGGCTGTCGAGCTCTTCATTGATGAAATCTTCGAGGTCGCTCTTGAGCGCGTCGACATCGACATCGCAGCCGGTGAGCACGGCGATGGTTTCCCGATCGTCGGTCAGGGCGAGCAAGAGGTGTTCGAGCGTAGCGAACTCATGGTTGCGCTCACGCGCCAGGTTCATCGCCTGATGCAGAGCCTTTTCAAGTCCGCGAGAAAATGAGGGCATATGATGTTCCTATTGCTTTTCCATCACGCATTGCAGCGGATGCTGGTTCTTGCGTGCCGTATCCATGACGCGGGTCACCTTGGTTTCAGCGACCTCGTATGGATAGATGCCGCACTCACCCACCCCCTTCTGGTGAACATGCAGCATGATCTGCACGGCCTCTTCACGCGATTTGTTGAAGACGTCCTGCAGAACGAGAATGACGAACTCCATCGGCGTGTAGTCGTCATTGAGCAGCACCACGCGGTACAGATTTGGCCGCTTGGTCTTGGGCCGGGTCTTGGTGATGGTGCCCGTTTCGGTGCCACCCTTGCCCGGTTCGTGCTTGTCTGGCCCCGCATGGGCAGTCCCGGGCGCCAGACGCAGCGCGGCTGGGGCCTCGTCGGTTCGTGCGAGGAGGTCATCGAAAGTCATGGCGGTACATCTGTCGTGAGAGAAACGAAGCAGCATGGTGAGCAGCATTATGTAGGCAAATTCGGCCCCGTGTTAAGGGGCATGCAGTCCCGAATTTGTGATGTCAGCAATTGCAGGGATTTGGCCGGCAAATCGGCCTTTGCCGGCGTCAGAAGGGCTTGTATCCGAGTCCGGCACGGGGCGCATCAGCCTGTTGAACCCACCGGCATCGACG
Organism: Devosia sp. FKR38; assembly: GCF_005222805.1. Classification (GTDB taxonomy): domain Bacteria; phylum Pseudomonadota; class Alphaproteobacteria; order Rhizobiales; family Devosiaceae; genus Devosia. The sequence goes on from NZ_STGC01000005.1 coordinate 1,489,531, forward strand.
CGCCTTCCACCGACTCCGATCGGTAACTGATCGCTTTCCGGTTGTGCGCGATGCCCGGGCGTTCACAGGCCGAACGCCCACAGATGGGACCTGACCCAGCAGGATGGCAACTGCCCCGCCGCGGAATCGCCGGGCCATCGTCACCCAGTTTCCACACCCCAGCCAAAATCGACAGCATTTTACGGATTCGTAACGGGGGACCACTAAGGTCGGCAACGTTATTGGCGTGTACGGGTGCGTGGGGCTCCTCCGGACAGGCCAGGTGTTGTTGCGTACGGGCACAGAAGTGCACGAGAGTATTGGAGTATCGGGTGGCTTCCCAGGCGAAATCCCCATGGCGCATCGTTTTCATGCGCGCCCTTGCCACGGTTCTCGTGGCTCTCGCCGTCACAGCGCCCACCATGGCGCCTGCCCATGCCATCGACAATCTGCGCAAATATGCCGGCATCGTGGTCGACGCCAAATCCGGCAAGGTCATGTATGAAGAGGCGGCCGACAGCCGTCGCTATCCGGCCTCGGTCACCAAGGTGATGACGCTCTATGTCCTGTTCCAGGAACTGAGCGCGGGCAATCTGCAGCTCTCCACCAAGATGACCGTATCGGCCCATGCCGCCGCCGCCGTGCCCACCAAGCTCGGCCTGCGCGCCGGCTCCACCATCACGGTGGAAAATGCCATCAAATCGCTGGTGACCCTGTCGGCCAATGACATGGCCCGCGTCATCGCCGAGCATATCTCGGGCTCTGAGGAACGCTTCGCCGAACGCATGACCGCCACCGCCCGTGCCCTGGGCATGCGCAACACCACCTATCGCAATGCCTCGGGCCTGCCCGACGGCGGCCAGGTGACCACGGTGCGCGACCAGGCGATCCTGGGCATCGCGGTCTATCAGCATTTTCCGAACTACTATGAGTTCTTCCAGACCCGCAGCTTCAGCTACGGCAAGTCGACCTATGGCAACCACAACCGCGTGCTGGGCTATATGGGCGCCGTGGACGGCATCAAGACCGGCTATATCAATGCCGCCGGCTCCAACCTGCTGACCGCCGCCCGCAAGGATGGCCGCCACATCGTTGTCGTCGCCTTCGGCTTCAACTCGGCCGGCGCCCGCGACGAGAAGGTGCGCAACCTGGTCGCCACCTATCTGCCCAAGGCCCGCAGCGGCACCTACCTGGCCCAGATCGCCCAGCCGGGCCGCCAGGGCGGCGCCGTGCAGGTCGCCGTGGCGCAGTCGCCATCGGCAACCCCGGTCTTTGTGGTGCCCATGCCCCTGCCCGGCTTCCGCCTGGCGCAGCTGGTCGCCGCCAATGGCGCGTTGCCGCAGGCGCCGCTCAACCAGGCCGCGCCGCAGGTGGCCCTGGCCGACACCACTGCGCCCATGCCCGCCCCCATGCCCGCCGACCTCGGGCTGCAGCCGGCCGTGCAGGCCGCCAATACGCTGGCCGCCCCCACCCAGGCGCCCGAAGCGGCCTATCCCAGCCAGGACGTGATCGGCGCCTGGCTCAGCGACACCTATAATCTGGGCGCGCCGCCCTCGGCCCTGGGCCAGACCGCGCCCTCCGCCCCGCTCGACATGGTGCCGCCCGCCAATGTGCAGGCCGCCCCTGCCGCGGTCGACCTGATGACCTCGGGCAGCGTTGACACCGCCGACACCGGCACGGCACCGGGCAGCTGGGTCGTGCAGATCGGCGCCGGCCCGTCCGAAGACAGCGCCCGCGCCATGCTGGCCGACGCCGCTGGCAAGGCCGGCAAGCTCGGTGATTTCCGCTCCTATGTGGAGCGCTTCGAAAAGAGCGGCCAGGTGTTCTACCGCGCCCGCTTCGTCGGCTTCGGTGGCCGCGAGGACGCCACCGCCATGTGCAACCAGCTCAAGCAGCAGAACATGAGCTGCCTGGCCATGCAGAGCTGAGACCAGACGACAAGAACGAGCCGGGGCCACAGCGCTGCCGGCCACGAGGGGAAGCAAATTGGTGCCTGTGTTTGGAGTAGCCCAATGAGCGAACGTACTGCACTGATCGACCTGGCCAATTTCGTTGGCCGCTCGAGCCTGCTGGCCGATGACATGGCGGCGCGCAACCGCGTGCTGAGCGGCATCACCCAGCGCCTGCTGCCGCGCAAGCGCAGCGTCGGCGACCTGCTGGGCGTGGTGCTGGCGCTGTCGGCCCGCACCCGTCGCATGGTGCAGGATCCGGTGCATGTGGACATCGACGTGTTCGCCCCCGGCGGCGGCCGCGCCGTGCTGCTGCACCTGGGCAAGCGCTGAGCGCCGCCCCCACCCGCGCGACCTAGCTCTCGCTGTTCATGATGCTGACGAAGCGGTTGCGCGCGTCAGCCGTCGATGAGCGGCTCGCCGCCAGCGCCCTGCGCGCTTCGGCCTTTTCGCTGACCGGCAGGTTCAGCGCCTCCACCAGGCTCCGATACTCTTCCCGCGCGCCGGCATGCGACAGCGTGGGCAGGCCCGACAGGGCCTCATCGTCGAGCGGATCAAACACCGTCAGCCCCATCGAGAACAGCGAGCGGAAGATGACGCGCTCGGCAATGCCGTCGGCTACCCGGCAGCCCAGACGCAGCGCGATGCGCTCCAGCATCGACTGCACCTGGCGCATATTGCGCGAGCTGAGCATGGAGATGCGGTTGCGCACCAGCACCCAGTCAATGGTCTTGCCATCGATGGCCAGCCGCTCCGACCGCGCCCGCTGCACCAGCCTGGCGTAATGGCTCATCGAGCGCGGTTCGCCATCGAGCGGATCGAACTCGGCCATGACATTGAGATCGATCAGGCTGTCGTTGACCGGTGTGATCAGGGTATCGGCCAGCGAATGCGCCAGCCGGGTCAGATTGGTGTCAAACCCGGGCGTATCGATGATGAGGAAATCGGCGTCATGCTCCACCTCCCCCACCGCCTGGCGGAACAGGTCGAACTCCACCCTGTTGTTGGCCTTCAGCGAATCCGTCTGTGCCAGGGGCAGATGGAAATGGGTGGTGTGCGGAATGCGCAGGTCACGGTTCTTGGCCCAGCTGCGCCGGTTGCGCACATAATGGGTCAGCGTCTGCTGGCGGCTGTCGACATCAATCGAGGCGACCTTGTAGCCCAGATACAGCAGATAGATGGCCAGATGAAAGGCCGTGGTCGACTTGCCCGACCCGCCCTTTTCATTGCCAACGACAATGACGTGTACGCCTTTCCCGCTCACCGTAATCCCCCAGAATTCCGGCACAATTGTCCGGCCTGGCGGCCGCGCTGGCAAGCCGCCTCATGGTGAATAAAGGTTAAACGCTTAACGTCGCGCTCAGGCGGAGAGGCGCATCGGTTCAAGTACCTGCGGCTGCGGCAGATTCAGCGACAGCACCAGATTGCGATATTCCTGCCGCGCCGCCACATGCGAGACGCTGGCCGCCTCGGACCCCACCACATCGTCCAGCGGATCGAACACGGTCAGGCCCGTGGGGAAGAGCGAGCGGAAGATGACGCGCTCGGCTATGCCGTCGGCAACCCGGCAGCCGAAGCGGGTGCCGATGGCTTCGAGCGTGGCATGCACCTGGCGCGCATTGCGCGAGCCCAGCATGGAAATGCGGTTGCGCACCAGCACCCAGTCCACGCTCTCGCCGGTGACGGCCAGGCGCTCGGACCGGGCGCGCTGCACCAGGCGCGCATAGTGGCTGGTCGAGATCGGCACGCCCGTCTCGGGGTCGAGCCGGGCCAGCACATTGATGTCGATCAGGCTGTCGTTGACCGGGGTGACCAGCGTATCGGCCATGGAATGGGCCAGACGGGTCAGATTGGTGTCAAAGCCGGGCGTGTCGATGATCACATAGTCCACGCTGTCCTCGACCTCGCCAATGGCGCGGCGGAACATGTCGAACTCGGCCTGCTGGTTTTCCTTGACGGAATCGCCCCAGGCCGACGGCAGGTGGAAATGCTTGGGATTGGGCAGATCGAGGCCCTTTTCGCGCCCATAGGCGCGGCGGTTGCGCACATAATGGGTCAGCGTCTGCTGCCGGCTGTCCACATCCAGGCTGGCCACGCGATGGCCGGCATGCAGCAGATAGATGGCCAGGTGGAAGGCCGTGGTCGACTTGCCCGACCCGCCCTTCTCATTGCCCACCACAATGACATGCGCTCCGCGTCGTGCCATCGCCGACTCCCAAATCAGTGCAAAATACGTCTGCACCAACAAGGGCTTTTATGGTTAACAGAGCCTTAATCCCGAGCGCTGCGCAGGCCTATATGAGCCCCAGCTTGGCCAGGTCCGCCGCCAGCGCCAGCGACTCGGCATTCTCATTGGCGCCCAGATCCGGCGGCGCGTCCTCGGGCTTGAGATAGCGCCAGCCCTGAAAGGGCCGCTTGGGATAGGGCAATGTGCGGATCAGCTCGGGCGACAGGATAATGTCGCAGTAGGTTTTGCCCTCGGCATCGGTATAGGGCGCCAGCCGCAGGATGGGCTGGCGGCACACCACCTGCCCCGCAATGACCCAGTAGATCGAGGATTTCCCCTCCATCTCCTCGGCGCGCTTGGGCATCATGCGGGTGCGATGCACATGCACATCCTCGCCGTAGTTCGCCCCCCACCAATGGGCACGCTCATTGCGATAGCTCTCCAGCTCCTCAAAGCTGGAGACGCCCACGCACAGCTTGATCATATGGATCATGCCAGGGTCCCCGGCTTGACCCGGCCCTGGATGACATCGATCTCGTCGTCATCGACCACCCAGGGTTCATGCAGGGCCTGGGCCAGCCAGTCCTGGAAGGCCGGCAGCGCATAGATGGCGTCGACATAGGCGCTGGCCCGGTCGGACACCGCCAGATCATAGGTGCGGATGCGGGTGGCCACCGGCGCATACATGGCGTCGGCCGCCGTGAAGGCGCCAAACAGGAACGGTCCGCCCGAGCGGTCCAGCAGGCCGCCCCACAGGGTTTCGAGGCGATGCAGGTCCCGCGCCACCAGATCGGCATCGACGCGGCCGGGATGGGACGCCCGCAGGTTCATCGGCGCATGGCTGCGCAGGGCGGAAAAGCCTGCATGCATCTCGGCCGCGGCAGCCCGCGCCAGTGCGCGCTGGGTGCGATCAGCCGGCCAGATGGCTTTGTCGGGAAAGCAATCGGCCAGATATTCGATGATGGCGATGGTCTCGGGCAGCACCAGATCGCCATCGATCAACAGCGGCACCTTGCCGGTGGGCGAGCGCTCGGCCAGCGTCTCGCGCCAGCGCGGGCCGGAGAGCTGCAGCACCTCATCCTCGAAGGGGATGTCGAAATGCCTCAGCACCAGCCAGGGCCGCAGCGACCAGGTGGAATAATTGCGATTGCCGATCAACAGCTTCATCAGACCGCTCCCTTTGCAAGCAGAAGGGCGCCCCAGTGGCCGGGGCGCCCTCCCAAATCCATGTCAGTGAATAACCCCGGCGTCAGACGCCAGCAACTACCGTCAATACCAGTCCCATCGAAAGCAGGCAGACCAAAGTCCAGGTCGCTGCACGCCACATGGTGGCCTTCGGTTGACTCCGCATCAGTCGCTCCTTGTCAGCCGTTCACGCCGGGCTCCGCGGTGGCGTTGCGCGCACACCTCACCCGGTCATAAATCGTTAACCCCGTCACAAAAGCTTTGCAAGCGGCCAAGATGCCACACTCGCCGCCGGCCCACAGGGCAATTTTGCTCCGGTGGAGCAAAATCAGGCGACGAGGCCATGAGAGCTAAGCTCGAATGGCAGCGGACAAAATCACACAGCCCGCCCCGCCAGCCGCCGGAACACCGAATCCCCGCTGCGCGCCCGCCAGGCGTCGAGGATAACCGCGATATTGTCGTCGGCCGACTGCTCGGCATGCACCTCGAAATCGTAGTCCCGCCCCACATGGATGGTGGCGAAGTCCTGCGCCGCGCTGCCGATGGGCCGGTCGCCGCGCGCCTGCTCGCGTGCGATCAGAAGCGGCAGCGGGCAATGCACGCCGACAAAGAAGACGTCAAAACCGGCGAATAGCGCCACCAGCTGCTCGAGCCAGCCGTCGGTATCGAGGATATGCTCAACGATCAGATTATTGCCGGCCGCGGCATAGGCGGCCAGCGAGCGGTGGAAGCCATCAAAAAACGGCGCTCGGGCCGCCTTCCAGTTGAACTCGCCCGATTTGAACCGGGCCGAGGGCAGAACCCCGGCATCGCGCAGATGGTCGATGGAAATATGCCAGAACGGCGCATCGATGCGCGCCTGCAGCCCGCGCGCCAGCGTGGACTTGCCGCTGCTGGACGCGCCATGCAGCACGATGATGCGGCCCGGCTCGACCATCTAGAACAGCCCGAACCACAGCCCGGCAATGCCCAGGAAGGCAAAGAAGCCGACCACATCGGTGACGGTGGTCACAAACACCGCCGAGGCAATGGCCGGGTCCGCCTTGAACTTGTCCAGCGTCAGCGGAATGAGAATGCCCGCCGTACCGGCAACGATCAGATTGATGATCATGGCCAGGCCAATGACGATCCCCAGCTGCAGATTGTCAAAGCGCAGCCAGGTGACCAGCCCGATCAGCAGGGCAAAGACCACGCCATTGACCAGGCCCACCACCATTTCGCGCCGCACCAGCCGTCGCACGCGCGACCCGTCGAGTTCGCGCATCGAGAGGGCGCGCACGGTAACGGTCATGGTCTGCGTGCCGGCATTGCCGCCCATCGAGGCGACGATGGGCATCAGCACGGCCAGCGCCACCATCTGCTCGATGGTGGCATTGAACATGCCGATCACCAGCGACACCATGACCGCTGTGAACAGGTTGATCACCAGCCAGGGCACACGGCTGCGCACGGTATCGATGGTGGAATCGGAAATGTCCTCGTCGCCCACGCCGGCGAGCAGCTTGATGTCCTCGTCGGCCTCTTCGTGGATCACGTCCACCATGTCGTCGATGGTGAGCACGCCGACCAGCCGCCGGCTCTCGTCAACCACGCCGACTTCGACAAGGTCGTAGCGCTCGAAGTCGCGGGCGGCCTCTTCCTGATCCTCATTGGCATCGACCAGCACCAGATTGGTGTTCATCAAAGCCTCGATCATGGTCGAGCGCGCCGCGCGGATGAACTTGTCCAGCGGCAGGGTGCCAAGCACCTGATAGGAGGCATCCACCACATAGATCTGGTAGAACTCGTCCGGCAGGTCGGGATTGCCGCGCAGATAGTCGATGGTCTGCCCCACCGTCCAGAACGGCGGAATGGCGATGAAATCGGTCTGCATGCGCCGGCCGGCCGATTCCTCGGGGAAATCCAGGCTGCGCTTGAGGCTGAGCCGCTCGAAGGTGGGCAGCTTGGCCAGCACTTCGTCGCGGTCGACCTGCTCGAGATCTTCCAGAATGGTGACGGCGTCGTCGCTGTCCAGCCCCGCCACGCCGCGGGCGATTTCGCTATTGGACAGCGCATCGGTGATCTCGATGCGGACGCTTTCATCGACCTCGGTCAGCGCCGAATAGTCGAACAGATCGCCCAGGGACTGCACCAGTTGCAGCCGCTCATCGGGATCGAGCGATTCCAGCACGTCGCCGACGTCGGCGGCATGCAGCGGCGCCATGACGGTGGCGACATCCTCGGCGCGCCCGGCGGCCAGAAAGGCCCGCAAACGCTCGAGCCAGAGCGGACTGATGCGATCCTGCTCGTCGCGGAACACATCCGCGTCGACGTCGGCATCGCGATGAGGGTCTGTCTCGAAGTCTGTGCTCATCGGAGCCCCTTGCGTAGCGGTCCTGCGGGGATGTCCAGCTGTAGCCAATCGGCCGGTGTTTCGCCAGACTTAGTCTCGCTGGTGCAGGCAGTTATGCGCCATTGTTGCGCCGCCATATCCAGCGCGGCCGGGCGAGCCCTGATGTCCGTATTGATCCGCCAGAAAGCCCGGTTTGTGCCCCACTGAGGTCCAAACTTCGCCCAATTGGCCATTTAGATCACGATTGATTGAAGCAAGATGATTTCAACAAAAGGAACTTCACCAAATGTCCAAGAATCTGCTTGCCCCCGCCGCCGTCGTTCTGGCCCTGACCCTGGCTGCCTGTGGCGGCGACGCACCGGCCAATAACACCAGCACCACGCCAGCGACCACCACGGCACCGGCGACCCCTGCCGCCCCCGCCGACACCATGGCGCCTGCTGCACCGGGCAACACCACCACTCCGGCTGCCCCGGCCGACACCATGGCCCCTGCTGCGCCAGCCAACACCATGGCGCCCGCGACCACCAACTGATCGCACAGGCACAGGCTTCTCCCAGCCAGGCCGCCCCTCGGGGCGGCCTTTGTGTTTGGGCGATTGGTTCTAGGCGATGCGCGCCAGCGCCAGCAGCCAGGGCAGGCTGACTAGCGCGGAGCCCAGCAGCGTCGCCATCGCCAGAAACGCCGCGGCGGCCAAGGCAGTGCCCCCCTGCTTGACGGCCCAGCGCTGCAGGCGATCGATCTTGTCCAGATTGCCCAACCCCAGCACCACAACGCCCACCAGGGCCCAGGCGCCGCCGCCCAGCGCGCCGACCGCCCCGCCAATGGTCAGCAGCGCGCCCAACGCCCAGCTGAGGCGGGACAGGAGCTGCAGGTCAGCGGCGGACAGGTGATAGAAGAGAACGGATTTGATGGACGGCATGGTCTAGGCTCCCGATCTTGCGGACCGGCGGCCCGCTGCTGGCCACAAAATGCCACCCATCCCAGCAAGCCACCAGAATCAGAAAAGGGCCGCCCGGTGGGGCAGCCCTTTTTCTTGTTTCATCCCGAGGGATGATTGGTGCGGTCGAGAAGACTCGAACTTCCACGTCTTGCGACACAGCGACCTCAACGCTGCGCGTCTACCAATTCCGCCACGACCGCACACTTTGGTAGAGCCACGCCCTTTGGGGGCGAAGCGAGTGGGGATGTAGCAAAGCTCGGTGGTAACCTCAAGCGCTTAAATCAACTATTGCGCTGGCCTGTGCACAGCCTGGAGTGAAACGCGGCGCCCGGGGGCGCTGCAGGCCCGTTGCAGCGGGACGAATCGGGGCTGGCCCCTGCCCGCTGCGGCGGCGCTCGCTAGCCGCGGCGACGCGATTTGCTGGTGATCTGCACACGCAGGTGACCATCTTCGACGCTGACTTCGCCATGGGCGATCAGCGTGCTGTTGGCATAGATGTTCAGCGGGTCGTTCTCACTGGCGTCGAGCTCGATCACCGCGCCGCGGCCCATGCGCAGCAGGTGATGGATGGGCATGGTGGTCGCGCCCAGTTCGACGGTGATGTCCACTTCAATATCGTCTAGAGTGTTCATAGATATGTCTGGAACCTGTCCCGGCACGGCAAAGAGTCGCCGCACACCTCTATAGGACGATCCTCCGACAGCCATGGTTATGGAACCATTAACAAACGACACCCAGAACTGCGAAATCCGTAACAAACTGGCACGCAGTGACGCGCGGCCGGTGCAATGGATCATTTCGCCCGAGCCCGTGCCCTACCCCCAGGCGCTGGCCGCCATGCGCGCCCGTGCCGCCGCCATTGCTGCCGGCGCGGCCGAGGAGGCCATCTGGCTGCTCGAGCATGAGCCGCTCTATACCGCCGGCACATCCTCGGTACCGACCGACCTGCTGAGCAACCGATTCCCGGTGTTCGATGCCGGCCGGGGTGGGCAATATACCTATCATGGCCCTGGCCAGCGCGTGGCCTATGTCATGCTCGACCTGACCCAGCGCGGCCGCGACATCCGCTGCCTGGTGCAGGGCCTGGAGGATTGGGTGGTCGACACGCTGGCCGGCTTCAACGTGGTGGCCGAAAGCCGCCCGGCGCCGCGGATTGGCGTCTGGGTCAAGCGGCCGGACAAGGGCGTGCTCAAGGAAGACAAGATCGCCGCCATTGGCGTGCGCGTCTCCAAATGGGTGACCTTCCACGGCATTTCGCTCAATGTGGCGCCCGACCTCAGCCATTATGACGGCATCGTGCCCTGCGGCATCACCGACCAGGGCGTGACGAGTCTGGAAGACCTTGGCCAGCTGGTCTCCATGCCCGAAGTCGATTCGGTGCTGCGCGGCGCCTTCGAACGCCGCTTCGGCCCGACCATTTCCGCATCCGAGCAAAGCCTGCTAAGGGCTGGATTGCCCGGTCAGGGTGACTAGACTGCCCTGACATGCCCGTTTTCAGTGCCAACCCCAGGAGCCAGCCATGACGTTGGACGACCTCAAGCGCCTCTTCACCCGCCAGACCCTGTTCCGTCTGGATGCGATCCTGTCGCCCAAGCTGGTGCCGATTCTGTATGCCCTGGGCCTGGGCGGCATCCTGCTCTGGGCGGTCAGCCACCTCTTCTTTACCTTCAGCTTCGGCTTCGGCAATGGGCTGTGGGGCCTGCTGGAAATCGCCGTGTTTGGCCTGTTGGCCCTGGTGGTGCTGCGCATTGCCTGCGAGGCGCTGCTGGTGTGGTTCAAGACCCATGAGCAGAGCGGCGAGACGGTCAACCGCTCGCGCTATTCGGCCTCGCTGCTCGACGAAGTGCGCGACGCCATCCGCGAACTGGCCGAGGAAGGCGAGGAGCCCGACTATGCCGAGGCTGACGAATATATCACCCCCGCCACCGAGCCGGCGCCCTATGTGCCTTCCGCGCCGCCCAGCGCCACGGTGACGCCGGTGAGCCCGGTGAGTGCAGCGAGCCCGGTGAGCGCAGCGAGCCCGGTCAGCCCCGCCATCAAGGCGCCGCGCCGCACCGCCAAGCGCACGCCGCCCGCCAAGGACGATATCTGAGGCTTGCCGCCTCCAGACACAAAAAGGCCGCGCGGACAGCAGTCTGCGCGGCCTTTTCGATTCAGCTCATCAAGCGCTTAGCGCTTGTTGACGCTCCAGGCGCCCGGACCGGCAAACACCAGGTACAGGAACACAAAGCAGAACAGCACGGCGGCATCGCCGAAGTTCTGGGTCGGGAAGATGCTGCCGGGGGCATGCACCATCCAATAGGCAACGGCCATGGTGCCCGAGGCGATGAAAGCGGCCGGACGGGTGAAGAAGCCGACGATGATCAGCACGCCGGTGACGATCTCGATCAGGCCAGCCGCGCCGAACAGGCTCATCAGCGGCGGCGTGCCGCCATCCATGGCGGGGAAGCCGAGCACCTTCTGCGTGCCATGCAGCAGGAACAGCAGGCCGCTGACAATGCGGAGCACCGCGAGGGCCTGCGGCGCATAGGCGGAGAGACGGTCGAACATGGGTAAACTCCGAAAACTAGGTCCATGGCGCGACGACGTGTCGCGCTCAAAGCCCACCTAGCGGCAATCGGACGACCAGACAAACCAGCGAAGGCTGCACACACTGTTCGCTCTCCCGAACAGTAACTTCCGCGTGTTCGCCATTTTGGGAACACCTGCTGCGGCCTGGCCGGGACGGTGGTCACATTGCGTAACCGTCTCGATTTCTGTATGACGCAGCCAACTTATCCAACATTGGACCTCCCGCTCACATGAGCCAAGCGCCAAAAATTGGCCTCGTCAGCCTCGGCTGCCCCAAGGCCCTCGTCGACAGCGAGCGCATCATGTCGACCCTCCGCGCCCAGGGCTATGCCTTCAGCCGCGACTATGCCGGTGCAGATATCGTGCTGGTCAATACCTGCGGGTTCCTCGATTCCGCCAAGCAGGAATCGCTGGAAGCCATCGGCGAAGCCCTCAACGAAAACGGCCGCGTCATTGTTACCGGCTGCCTGGGCGTCGAAGAAGAGCTGATCCGCAAGACCCACCCGTCGGTGCTGGCCATCTCCGGCCCGCACCAGTACGAGAATGTGGTCAACGCGGTGCATGAGCATCTGCCGCCCGTGCCCAACAAGTTTGTTGACCTGGTGCCCGAGCAGGGCCTCAAGCTGACGCCGCGGCACTACGCCTATCTCAAGATTTCCGAGGGCTGCAACAACCGCTGCTCGTTCTGCATCATCCCGCAGATCCGCGGCGATCTGGCCAGCCGCCCGGCTGCCGGCATCCTGGGCGAGGCCGAAGGCCTGATCCGCAATGGCGTCAAGGAGCTGCTGGTCATCTCCCAGGACACCAGCGCCTATGGCGTTGATATCAAATATGCCGAAAGCAATTACCGTGGCCGCCCGGTCAAGGCCAAGTTCTATGATCTGGCCAAGGAACTGGGCCAGCTGGGCGCCTGGGTGCGGCTGCACTATGTGTACCCCTACCCCCATGTCGACCAGATCATGGAGCTGATGGCCGAAGGCCTGGTGCTGCCCTATCTCGACATTCCGTTCCAGCATGCCTCCCCCACCGTGCTCAAGGCCATGCGCCGGCCCGCCCATCAGGACAAGACGCTCAACCGCATTCTGAAGTGGCGCGAGCAGGTGCCGGACCTCACCATCCGCTCGAACTTCATCGTCGGCTTCCCCGGCGAGACCGAAGAAGACTTCGAGATGATGCTCGACTTCATCGAGGAAGCCGAGATCGATCGCGCCGGGTGCTTCAAGTACGAGCCCGTCACCGGCGCCCCGGCCAATGAACTCGACGGCATCGTGCCTGACGAGGTCATGCAGGACCGCTTCGAACGGCTGATGGAAGTGGCGCAGAATGTCTCCACCGGCCAGCTGGCCAAGAAGGTGGGCCGCACCATCCAGGTGCTGGTCGATGACGTGCAGCCCGAGGCCAACCAGGCCATCGCCCGCTCCAAATGGGACGCGCCCGAGATCGACGGCCAGGTGATCATCGCCAATGCCACCGGCATCAAGCCGGGCGACATGCTCGACGTGGTGGTGACCGACAGCGACGAATACGACCTGTTCGCCACGCCGGTGACGGCACTGAACTAGACTCTGATTTCAACGCCTTAGCGGCGCATCCGGACTCAAAATGAGAGGCGCAACCACACGGTTGCGCCTCTTTTGTTTGCAGGCGACAGACGGCTCAGTGCCAGCTCTTGAGGCCCAGGAGCTTCTCGCCCAGCGGCGTCAGTCTGGCGGTGGTGGCGTTCTTCTTTTCCCAGTCGCGCGGATCGCCGGGGAAGGCATCGCGCTTGGGATGGTCGAGCTCGCGCCACAGGCGGATGCGCTCGGTGCGCTCGGCGGTATTGGCCTCATCGGCCGGGAACATCGAGATATATTGCGCCATGCGCACCCGCCCGTCGGAATGGTTGGGGCGCACGCCATGGGCCAGCAGGGTGTTGAAGATCATCAAATCACCCGCCTCCATCTCGATATTGGTGATGGTCAGGCCCGTGGTGTCGGGGTGCATCGGGTCGCGGTCGGCCGGCTGGGTCTTCACCCATTCCTCGAAATTGTAGAACAGCTCGGGAATGCACTGGAAGCCGCCGACGTCGCCATCCTGCTTGACCAGGCTCAGCACGCCCTGCACGCCAATGGGCAGCGGATCGAGCGAGGTGTCGCTGTCCCAATGGATGAAGCCATTGGGATTGCCCTTGACCTTCTTGGGGACGTTGAGATTGGCGCGATCGATACTGGTCCACAGCTCTTCCATGTCCCAGATGTCCACGAAGGCGTCATAGATGCGCTGCTCCATGCGGTTATCCCACAGGTACTGATGGTTGTAGATCTCCACCATCCCGGTGCCGTTGAGCTCCTTCATGATGTGATCGCGCCGCTGCGGCGCATACCAGGTGCTGGGGTCGGCCGGATTCTTTTCGTCAAATTCCCAGAGCAAGGCCTTGAGCCGCTCCACATTTTCCTGCGGAACCGCATTGCGAACAATCACATAGCCCTTGGTTATCCAGTGCTGCCAATCCTGCGGGCTCAGCACCCGCAGCGGCAGTTTCTTGACGATGTCCTTGAGCTGAGTGGTCACCACCTGGGTGGTTGGATGGCTGTCGCGTTTGGTGGCCGCCTGCATGTCTGTCTCCCATTTGCCTGCACCTGTGGCGCTTGTTGATGGGACCAGATTAGGCCGGATCGGGCAGCCTGACTTGCCCGCCCATGGCCAACACTGGTACTATTCTGGCGTTCAAGGGGATTGCTGCGCCACATGAAGCCCTATCTGGAGCATCTGACCACCGAAGACGGCGCCTCCTGGGCCCGGCTCAACCGGGCGCTGGACGATGGCATTCCCTTTCAATGGCATCACCATCCCGAGTTCGAGCTGACCCTGACGCTCAATTCCCAGGGCCAGCGCTATATCGGCGATCATATCGGCCGCTATGAGGATGGCGACCTGGTGCTGATCGGCCCCTATCTGCCGCACACCTGGCATTCGCTGGATCGTCCGCAGGCCGATGTGCCCCATACCGCGCTGGTCATGTGGTTTGAGGCGCAATGGGCGGAACGCCTGACCGCTAATGCCGAACTGGCCGGCGTTGCCGCCATGCTGGAGCGGGCGGCGACGGGCCTCGCCTTTTCGCGCGCGGCGGCAGAGCGCGTGCGGCCGCTGATCACCGAGCTCTTCACCCTGCCTGCGGTCGACCGCTTCCTGAGCCTCATCCGCGTGCTGACCCTGTTGGCCGAGGACCGGCAGGCCACCCCGCTGTCGGCGACGGCGCCAGGGTCGCCCCCGGCATCAGCCGACCGCCACCGCATCGACCGGGTGCTCACCCATATCCATGCCCATTTCGCCGAGCCGCTGTCGCTGACCACGCTGGCCGACATCGCCGCCCTCAGCGCGTCCGGGCTGCATCGCAGCTTCCTGCGCCACACGCGCCAGACGGTAACGCAATATCTGATCCGCCTGCGCATCGGCCGCGCCTGCGCGCTGCTCTCGTCCGACACCATGCCCATCGGCACCATCGCCGGCGCGGTGGGCTATGACTCGCTGGCCAATTTCAACCGCCAGTTCAAGGCGCTCAAGGGCATGACACCCAGCCGGTATCGCGCCAATTTCGCCTGATCGGGACGCGCTGAGGCCCGGTTCTCGGCCCCGGGCAACTGCCGATTTGTCCGAAGCTGTCTAGCGCAATTGCCAGCCGTGAGCCGCAATTTGCGCTTGCCGCCTGCCGCGCAATGTCTTTGTCTGGCGCCATGGCGGCACGACAGGATTGATATGACACTTCCGCAAGCCCTCTCCTTCCTGTTGATCGCCACCATGATGGTGGCTTTCGTCTGGGGACGGTGGCGCTATGACCTGGTGGCGATCTGTTCGCTGCTGGCTGGACTGGCCCTGGGCGTGATCGCGCCCGATGAGGCCTTCACCGGCTTTTCCGACGATATCGTGATTATTGTGGGCAGCGCGCTGGTGGTCAGCGCGGCCGTGTCCCGCTCCGGCATCATGGAAGTGGCCGTGCGCCGCTTTGCCCCCAATCTCTCCGGCCCGCGCGCGCAATTGCTGCTGCTGGTGACCGTGGTGGCGGTGCTGAGCGCCTTTGTGAAGAATATCGGCGCCTTGGCCATCATGATGCCCATCGCCTTCCAGATGGCGCGGCGCTCCAATGTCTCGCCCTCGCTGTTCCTGATGCCGATGTCCTTTGCCTCGCTGCTGGGCGGGCTGATGACCCAGATCGGCACCTCGCCCAATATCATCGTCTCGCGCGTACGCCTGGAGCTCACCGGCACGCCCTTCACCATGTTTGACTATACGCCCGTCGGCCTGGCGCTGACCGTGGTGGGGCTGATCTTCCTGGCGCTGTTCTATCGCCTGCTGCCTGAGCGCAAGCGCGAGAACACCGGGCTCGACAGCGCCGTCGAAATCAAGAACTACACCACCGAAGCCCGGGTGACCGATGAATCACCGGCCATCGGCAAGACCATTGGCGAAATCCAGTCGCTCGCCGACGGCCTGGCCATGGTGACGCGCATTGTCGGCAGCGGTGGCCGCCCGCGCACACCCCTGCCCGATGCCAAGCTGCGCGCCGGCGACATTCTGCTGATCGCCGGCGAACCCGAAGCGCTCGACAAGATGGTCAACCAATCCGGCCTGGTGTTCTCCGAGCGGCGCGGCGCCGCCACCAAAGACGCCGCCGATTTCGGCGTCATCGAAGCGGTGATCGGGGAAAGCTCGGGCCTGATCGGGGCCACCGCGCAGGAATTGACCCTGTTCGACCGCACCGGCCTCAACCTGCTGGCCGTCAGCCGCCGCGACGAGCGCTTCACCGAGCGCCTGGGCCAGATCCGCTTCCAGAATGGCGACGTCATCCTGATCCAGGGCCATATCAAGCGCCTGCCCGAACTGCTGCGCGAATGGGACTGCCTGCCTCTGGTGGAGCGCGGCCTGCGCCTGGGCAGCATCCGCGGCGGGCTGCTGCCGCTGGTGATTCTGGCGGTCGCCATGGGCGCCACGGCGCTGGGCATCGTGCCGGTCGCGCCGGCCTTTTTTGCCGCTGCTGCTGCCATGGTGCTGTTCCGCGCCCTGCCCCTGCGCGACCTTTATTCACAGATCGACGGCCCCATCCTGATCATGCTCGCCTGCCTGATCCCGGTGTCGGACTCGCTGCGCACCACCGGCGCCAGCGAACTGGTGGCCAATTGGCTCTCCATGACCGCCAGCACCATGCCCGGCTGGGGCGCGCTGGCCCTGATCATGGTCGCGGCCATGGCCGTGACGCCCTTTCTCAACAATGCCGCCACCGTGCTGGTCATGGCGCCGATTGCCGCGACCTTTGCCACCGACCTCGGCTACAAGCCCGAAGCCTTCCTGCTGGCGGTGGCCATCGGCGCCGGCTGCGACTTCCTCACGCCCATCGGCCACCAGTGCAACACGCTGGTGATGGGCCCGGGCGGCTACAAATTCGGCGACTACTGGCGCCTGGGGGCGCCGCTGTCGTTTATCGTCGTGCTCGTGGCCGTGCCCATGCTGATGCTCGTCTGGCCGTTCTGAGCGCGCCATGCACAGCACGCACACCATCGCCCTGCCGAACCGTTCGCCGCTGATCCTGGGCCGCACTGCCCTGGTGATGGGCATTCTCAATGTCACGCCGGACAGTTTTTCCGACGGCGGCCGCCATGCCGGTGTCGAGCTGGCCCGCGCCCATGCCCGGCAGATGATCGCCGAAGGCGCCGATATCCTCGACATTGGCGGGGAAAGCACCCGCCCCGGCGCCGCGCCGGTGGGCGTGCAGGAAGAGCTCGACCGCGTCATGCCGGTGCTCGACGCGCTGCGCGCCGATGGCGTCGACCTGCCCATCTCCATCGACACCTATAAGCCCCTGGTGGCCGACCAGGCCATCCAGGCGGGCGCCAGCATCATCAACGACGTCCATGGCCTGCAGGGCGCGCCGGAAATGGCCGAGATCGCCGCCCTGCATAAGGT
The DNA here is from genome assembly GCF_005222805.1 of Devosia sp. FKR38. Lineage (GTDB taxonomy): Bacteria > Pseudomonadota > Alphaproteobacteria > Rhizobiales > Devosiaceae > Devosia. Next base: position 1,506,654 of record NZ_STGC01000005.1, read on the forward strand.
GCCGGTCATCGCCATGCACTGGCAGCGGGCGGCCACCGAGGCCGCTTCGCTGGCCGAAGCCATGCAGGCCTATTTCACCGACAGCATCGCTATTGCCGAAGCAGCCGGCCTCCAGCGCGACCGTCTGATCGCCGACCCCGGCTTTGGCTTCGGCAAGTCGCTGGCCGAAAACTATGCTCTGCTCAATGATCTCACCGCCGCATGTCCGCCCGGCATGCCGATCCTGGTGGGCACCTCGCGCAAGTCGATGATCGGCAAATTGCTGGGCAATCAGGCCGATGAGCGGCTGGCCGGGACCATCGCCACGACGGTGCTGGGCTATCTGCGCGGCGGCCACATCTTCCGCGTGCATGATGTGCGCGCCAATCGCGACGCCCTTCGCGTGGCCGAGGCAACGCTGTATGGTCCGCCCGCACAACTGGGGTAAGCCCGCATGACCGAGCCATTCACCGGCGACCGTATCATCCTGAAAGACTTGGGCTTTTACGGGTTCCACGGCGTCTTTGCCGAGGAGGCCAAGCTCGGCCAGCGATTCTTCATCGATCTCGAGCTGGGCGCCGACCTCACCGCGCCCGCCACCACCGACAAGCTCAGCACCGGCATTTCCTATGCCGATATCTATGATGTGGTCAAAGCTGCCTTCGAGGGGCAGCGCATGCACCTGCTCGAGGCGGTGGCCAACAATATCGTTGAGGCGATCTTTGCGGCTTTCCCTGCCGTGAGCTGGATCATCATCCGCCTGCGCAAGCCGGAGGCGCCCATTGCCATGGTGCGGGGCGAGGCGGCCATTGAGCTGCACCGTCAGCGGAAGGCCGCGTGATGGCGCGGGCCTGGCTCAGCCTTGGCGCCAATATCGGCGATCCACGCGGTCAATTGGTCGAGGCGGTGAGCCGGCTGGACGCCCATGCCGATATCACCGTGGTGCAGCAATCCTCGGTGCTGACCACCAAGCCCTGGGGCAAGACCGACCAGCCCGACTTTGCCAATATGGCGCTGGCCATTGAGACGAGCCTGGCGCCCATCGACCTGCTCGACGCCGTGCTCGGCATCGAGCGCGCCATGGGCCGCGTGCGCAAGGAAGTCTGGGGCCCCCGGCTGATCGATATCGACATCATCGCCTATGAGGGCGTGCGCATGAAGTCCGAGCGGCTGACCTTGCCGCATCCCTATGCGCATGAACGCGATTTCGTGCTGGTGCCGCTCGGCGAGATCGTCGAGGACGTGACGGCGCTGGTGGCGCCGACCGACTAGGCGCGCAGGGCCTCGAGCACGGCCACGGCCGTGTCGAACTCATTGCGGCGCATGGCGCGGCGTTCGGCGGCTTCCTCGTCCTGGCCCCACAGGGAAATCTGGTAGTCCTCGTCGAGATGCGCGGCCGCCCAGACCTGGTCGGGTGTCAGCAGCTTGTGCCAATAGCCCAGCGTCAGCAGGCCCGAACCGGTGAGGCCGGTGACCGACACCATGGCGGTGAGGGTGAAGAGATTTTCGCTTTCCAGCACTTCAGCCAGGCGATCGAGCGTCGGCTGCGGCTGCGGCTGGTGGATGACGCCAAAGGTCGGCTGGAAGCTGACGCCAAAGTGGCGGGCAATGCTGGTCAGCGCCCGATCCCACACCAGCTCCTGCTCGGACACCAGTTCCTGCGGCGACTCAGCGCGATAGAGCAGCAGGTCATTGGCGGCAAATTTGACGATCTCGGCGCGGAAGGCCGGCACATTGTCGTCGCCGCTTTCGACGGCCGAATTGATCAGCCGCACGGTGGGCATGGTGGCCGGATTGATGAACTCGCCCTGCCCGAGCCATTCCTCGGCCATGGTGGTGGCAATGGCTGCCGCCGGCACGACGACCGGGATCTTGCGGCCCGGCGTGCGGACCTGACGCCCATCAAGGGTAACGGTGAAGCCGGCCTCGACGGGCGCGACGCCGACGTCCTTGTAGAAGCGCTTGGGCAGCTCGACCTTGTTGAGGTGCTGCGCCCGGCCGTAGCCGTCGTCCAGATGCTTCTGGATGTCTTCGAGCTGGTCGCGCATGGCTTACTCCACGAGTTGACGGATGGCGCCGTCGAGCTGGTCATAGCGGTCGATCATGGTGCTGGCGCCCGCCGCGATCAATTCGCGCGGGTCGTGATAGCCCCAGGTGACGCCGATGGTGCGGGTGCCGGCAGCCACGCCCATGTCGATATCAAAGGTGGTGTCGCCGATAATGATGGTCTGGTCCGGCGTCGCGCCGGTTTCGGCCATGGCGCGCAGCAGCATGCCGGGATGCGGCTTGCTGGGATTGTGGTCCGGCGTCTGCAGCGTGGTGAAATAGTTCGACACGCCATGCAGCGCCAAGAGGCGGTGGACACCGTTGAGGCCCTTGCCGGTGGCAATGCCCATTATGACGTCCTCGCGGGCATTGAGGCGCTGCAGGGCCTCCAGCGTACCCGGAAACAGCCCCTCACGGCCCGCATCGGTGACCACCGAGGCGCGATAATGCGCGCGATAGGTTTCGACCAGTTGGTCGATCAGTACGGTGTCGTCGGTCCCGGCCAGCCGCGCCATGGCGATGGGCAGCGACAGCCCGATGACCCGGCGGCCCTCTTCCGGCGTCGGCGCGACCAGGCCCAGGCTGCGGAAGGTGGCTGCCATATGTTCGGTGATGAGCGCCTGCGAGTCGATCAGCGTCCCATCCATGTCGAACATGACAAGGATCATGCGCCGTCCTCGGGGTCGCCGCTGACGTCGTAGCGATCCGGATCAAAGCCCAGCGTTTCAAAGCTGTGGCGCATATGCGGCGGCAGCGGCGCGGAGATATCGAGGCGCTGGCCATTGCGCAGCGGAATGGCAATGCGGCGGGCATGCAGGTGCAGCCCGTAGCTCAGGCCCGGGGCGCCCTGCCAGTTCTCGATGTTGAAGTAGCGCGGGTCGCCGATGATCGGCGTGCCGAGCTGGGCCATGTGCACGCGCAACTGGTGCGTGCGGCCGGTGACCGGCTTGAGCGTGACCCAGGCAAAGCGCCGGCTGGCCGTATCGGTGGTCGAATAATAGCTCATCGAGTGCTGCGCGCCCGGCGTGCCATTCTTGACCACGATCATCTGCTCGCCATCGTCGGTGGACTGGCGCGCCAGGAAGCACGAGATTTCGCCCTGCGGCGGATGCGGATTGCCCGCGACAATGGCCCAATAGATCTTGCGGGCCGAGCGCGAGCGGAACACCGCGCCGAAATGGCTGGCGGCCGCCTTGGTCTTGGCGACGATCAGGCAGCCGGAGGTATCGCGGTCGAGGCGATGAACGAGGCGCGGCGGCTCGCCCTTCTTGTTGGGCAGGCTCTTGAGCATGCCGTCGAGATGCCGCTTGGTGCCCGTACCGCCCTGCACGGCCAGGCCATGCGGCTTGTTGAGCACATAGATGTCGTCATCTTCATAGATGATCATGTCGGCGATCAGCCGGGCATCCTCGTCATTGACCTTGACCGGCTTGACCGTGTCGGGATCGTCAATGGGCGGAATGCGCACCACCTGCCCAGGCGACAGCCGCGTGCTGGTGGTGACCTTGGCCTTGTCGACCTTGACCTCGCCATTACGGATCAGCTTTTGCAGCCGGCCAAAGCCGAGCTGGGGGAAATGATGGGCAAACCAGCGATCCAGACGCATGCCGTCTTCGTCGCTCTCTACCTGCCGCTGTTGAACGCCACTCATGCCACGCCTCGGGTCACCAAAAGCCCGAGATAAAGCCCAATGAGACAAACCACAACCGACAACAGCACATAGGCCCCCGCCTGAATCACCTCGCCGCGCTCGATCAGCACGATGGTGTCGAGCGAAAACGACGAAAATGTCGTGAAGCCGCCCAAGACGCCAACCGCCAGAAACAGCCGCAGCTCGGCCTGTTGCGGCGGCATGAAGCGGGACAACAGGCCAATCAGCACGCCCATGAGCACCGAGCCGATGATGTTGATCAACAGCGTCGCCAGCGGGAAGTCCATGGGAAAGAAGCGGCCGACCAGCGAAGCCAGCCCATAGCGGCTCATGGCACCCAGGGCGCCACCGGCGCCAACGAGAACAAAGGGAAACATCACAGAGGCTCCGACGGGGAGGATGGTTTAGGCGACACTGGCGCTACGGCGAAGGACAGGCGCAGTCCGGAAAGAGCGGGCCTCATTCCCGGTTCTCCCGCTTGGCAGCGCGCAGGCGCTCGAAATAATCGATGCGCTTGCGATAGTCGCGCTCGCTGCCGCGCTCGACCGGCTCGTAGAATTTCTGCCGGCCGATGCTCTCGGGGAAATACTCCTGGCCGGAAAAGCCCTCGGGCGTATCGTGGTCATAGATATAGCCATCGCCATAGCCGCTTCCCTTCATCAGCTTGGTGGGGGCATTGAGGATGACCATGGGCGGCATGGGCGAGCCGGTGGATTTGGCAACGCCACTGGCGGCCTTGAAGGCGGTGTAGACGGCGTTGGACTTGGGCGCGAGGGCGAGATAGACCACAACCTGCGCCAGGGCCAGCTCGCCCTCGGGCGAGCCCAGCATCTGGAAGGCATCGCGCGCGGCAACGGCCTGCGGCAGCGCCTGCGGATCGGCCAGCCCCACATCTTCGACCGCCATGCGGATCAGCCGGCGGGCGAGGAACAGCGGATCCTCGCCCGCATCGAGCATGCGGGCGAAATAATAGAGCGCGGCATCGGGATCGGAGCCGCGGATGGTCTTGTGCAGCGCCGAGATCAGATTGTAGTGCCCGTCCTGCGCCTTGTCATAGATCGGCGCACGGCGCTGCACGACGGTCAGGAGCCCCGCCGCGTCCAGCGTCTCGTCCTGCCGCACCGAGGCCAGTACCTCTTCCACCAGGCCCAACAGGGCCCGCCCGTCGCCATCGGCCAGGGTCAGCAGCAATTGCCGCGCCTCCGGATCAAGCGGCAGCGCCGCCCCGGTCAGCGCCTCGGCCCGGGCGACCAGCTTTTCCAGATCCTCGGCCGACAGCGACTCAAAGCGCAGCACCTGGCTGCGCGACAGCAGAGCGGCATTGAGCTCGAAGCTCGGGTTTTCAGTCGTGGCGCCGACCAGCACCACGGTGCCGTCTTCCATCACCGGCAGGAAGCCATCCTGCTGCGCACGGTTGAAGCGATGGATCTCATCGACAAACAGCAGCGTCTTGTGGCCGCTGAGGCGCTCGAAGCGGGCCTTCTCGAACGCCTTCTTGAGATCGGCAACGCCGGAGAACACCGCCGAGATCTGCTCGAAGGTATAGCCGATCTGGTCGGCCAGCAGCCGCGCCACGGTGGTTTTGCCGGTGCCGGGCGGCCCCCACAGGATCAGCGAGCCCAGCCGGCCCGAGGCGATCATGCGGCGCAACGTGCCATTGGGGCCCAGCAAATGGCTCTGCCCGATCACCTGGTCGAGCGAGCGCGGCCGCAACTGATCGGCCAGCGGCCGGGCGGCATCGGCTTCAACGGCGCTTTCGGGATCAGGAGCGAATAGGTCTGCCATGCCGGATCATCGGTTCTTGGACACTGCTCCTGCCTAGGCCAGCCCGGCGCGGGGAGCAAGGGCAGAGGGCTCTGCCCGGTGCAAATCCCCTGCCCGGCTCTCCATCAACAATGGCACAGCGTGCTGCCGCAGACTGTCAGCAGGCCAGCATTAGGACGGAGGCATCAACACACTCTGGGAGCTGACCACCATGTTCGACCACTTTGGCATCACCGTCCGCGATTTTGACCGCGCCCGCCAATTCTACGATGCGGCGCTGGCGCCACTGGGCTCGAGCTTCCTCGTGCAGGTGCCCGCCGAATATACCAATGGCGTCAAGGTCGGCGGCTATGGCCAGACTGGCCCGGCCTTCTGGCTGACTGAAGGCGAAGCACAGCGCCCGATCGTTCACATTGCCTTTGCCGCCAAGACGCGCGCCGAAGTCGATGCCTTCTATGCCGCCGCCATGGCCGCCGGCGGCACCGACAATGGCAAGCCGGGCCTGCGCCCGCATTACCACGCCACCTACTACGGCGCCTTCGTGCTCGACCCGGATGGCAACAATATCGAAGCGGTCTGCCACGCCCCGGAATAGGCTGGTCGATCAGGGCTGGCGCATCAAATACCCCTCCGGCGCGAGGCGTCGGAGGGGGAGACGACGGCGCTAGCCGCTGATGATGCTGCGGGTGACGCGGCCGTCGCGCTGCAGGATGATCTGCCAGGTGCGGACGCGCTGGCCAGCGGTCTGGGCGAAGGCCTTGGCGCTGTCCATGGCGGTGTCGTTGAGCTGGAGGATGATGTCATCGACCTTAAGGCCCATGGCTTCGGCCGGGCTATTGGGCGCCACCTCGGTGACGATGATGCCCTTGGCGTCATAGGCCAGGCCCTTGACCTCGGCCAGGGCCGGATCGAGCTGGCGCACGGTGGTGCCGGCAAAGCGGGAATCCCCGGTGATGGTGGCCGTGGTATTGGCATCGGGCACGGGCGCGGCTTCGACAGTGAAATCAACCGACTCGCTGCTTCCGTTGCGCAGGCGCTCGAGCTTGACCGATTGCCCGATGGGCTTGGTGGCCAGGCGGAAGTTGAAGGCGCTGGGATCGTCGATCGCCACGCCATCCACGCTCATCACCACATCGCCCGAGGCAAAGCCGGCGCGGGCCGCCGGGCCATCAGGGGCCACTTCGGTGATCAGCGCGCCATGCGGGGCAGCCATGGCAAGGCTGGCGGCGATATCGGCGGTGACCGCCTGCATCTTGGCACCAAACCAGGGGCGCACGATCTGCCCGCCCGACACGCCCGCTTCGGCCACCAGCTTGGCCATATTGGCCGGAATGGCAAAGCCGATGCCCACCGAGCCGCCGGACTGCGAATAGATGGCGGTATTGATGCCCACCAGATGCCCGGCCATGTCGACCAGGGCACCGCCCGAATTGCCCGGATTGATGGCGGCATCGGTCTGGATGAAGAACTCATAATCCGAGCGCTCGACGCCGGTGCGCGCCAGGGCCGAGACAATGCCGCTGGTGACGGTCTGGCCGACGCCAAAGGGATTGCCGATAGCCAGCACCAGATCACCCACCTCAAGCGCATCGGAATCGGCAAAGGTGATGGCCGGGAATTGCGCATCGCCCGGATCGCGCACGCGCAGCACCGCCAGATCGGTCTGGGCATCCTCGATGACGATGTCGACGGCGAACTCGCGCCCGTCCGAGAGGGCAATGCGCACGTCGGTGGCGCCCTCGATGACATGGCGATTGGTCAGGATGACGCCGCCGGCATCCACGATCACGCCCGAGCCCAGCGATTGCGACTCGCGCGGCCGGCTCTGAAACTGCCCCTCGCCGAAGAAGCGCGAGAAAAAGGGATCATTGGCAAAGGGCGAGGCCGACTGCTGCTCGATGCGGGTGGCATAGACATTGACCACCGAGGGCGACACGGCTTTGACCACCGGGGCGAAGCTGAGCTTGATCTGGCTGTCGCTCTGCGGCACGGCGCTGTCGGTGAGCGCTGGCGCGGCAACCACGGCCTGGGCCTGGCTGGGGGCATTCCACGGCGAAAAGGCCAGTGTGCCCCCCACAGCCATGGCCGCCACGACGGCACCCGAGATCACAAACGCGCGGTACGACATTCACCCAACTCCGGCCAATGCAAAGGCCGTCCGAGCGGCCCTGATGGCGTCCACGCAAACGCCCGGATTCAGGCACGAAAATGGCGTCATGCAAGCGTCGTATTTTCTCGCCAAATAAACGTTTGCGCGAGGGGGCACACGGCCCTATATGCAGCGCTCGTTTTCCGCACTTCTCCCAGCCCGAAAGGCCAGTCGTCCATGACCACCGAGCCGAAGCACGTTTACCCGAACACCTCCGCCCTGATCGCGGCGGAAGCGCCGGATTTCCCGGCATTCCTGTTCTCCGAACGCGAGCTGCATCGGGCGACAAAGGTCTTCAAGAAGGGCTTTGACGGCCTGCTGACCTACGCCGTCAAGTGCAACCCCTCGCCCCACATCATCGCCCAGCTGCATCGCGAAGGTTTGAAGGCCTTCGACGTGGCCTCCAACACCGAGATGGAACTGGTGCGCGACCATGCGCCGGGCGCGGTGATGCACTACAACAACCCCATCAAGAACAAGCGCGAGATCGCCCGCGCCTACGAAGAATTCGGCGTGCGCAGCTTCACCATCGACCATCCCCAGCAGCTCGACCAGCTGGCGGCCGTGGTGTCGCCCAGCCGCGACGTCGAGGTGACCACCCGCTTCAAGGCCGGCAAGGCGCTCAAGTCCTATGACTTCGGCATCAAGTTCGGCGTCATGGAACAGGGCGCGGCCGAAATCGTCGCCGCCGTCGAGACCATGGGCTATACGCCGAGCCTGTGCTTCCACGTCGGCAGCCAGTGTGAAGACGCCTATGCCTATGAGCGCCACATCGCGGCAGCCGCGCGTATCGTTGACGAGGCCGGCATCGAGCTCAAGCGCCTCAATATCGGCGGCGGCTATCCGGCCCCCTACCCGACCAGCGAAGCCCCGCCGATGGACTATTACTTCGAGACCATTGCCACGGCGGTGAACGATCACTTCGGCGAAAAGCGCAAGCCCGAGCTCATCATCGAGCCCGGCCGCGCCCTGGTGACCAGCTCGACCTCGCTTCTGCTGCGCGTCAAGCATCAGCGCGGCGGCCAGTCAGTCTATGTCAATGACGGCGCCTATGGCAGCCTGATGGAAGTCAAATTCATGCACTTCACCCCGCCGGTGCGCGTCTGGCGCGGCCCGCGCCTGCATGACAATGACCAGGAATTCTCCGACTTCACCGTCTGGGGCCCGACCTGCGACAGCTATGACGTGCTGCCCCAGGTGTTCACCCTGCCGGCCGATATCGATGAGGACGACTGGATCGAGTTCGGCCTGATGGGCGCCTATACCCAGGCTTCGCTGACCCCGTTCAACGGCTTTGACCGCCGCGACCAGTATTGGGTGGAAGACGCCTATACCGGCAAGGACCAGCAGCCCGAATAATCCGGCTGATCCTGCACCGCTCTGAGATCCCCGCTCCGGCGGGGATTTTCGTCTCTGCCATTGAGCGTTTCCAGCAGAAGTGGACACCACTTTTGCGGTTCGGAGACGTGACCAACCATGACTTTAGCGCCTTTTCCACCCCGATCCCCCCTTTATATCGGAACTGAAAATGCAGACCATTCCGCCTCTGGCCGATCTCGGCCGCCGCATCATGATCCTGGGCCCGACCAATTCCGGCAAATCGACGCTGGCTGATGCCATGGCGCGCAAGCTGGGCATAGAAGCCATCCATCTCGACGTGTTCAGCCATATCCCCGGCACAAACTGGGTGCCGCGCGACAAGGCCGAATTCCGCGCGCTGCATGATGCAGCGACCCTGGAGGACGCCTGGGTGATGGACGGCAACTACACCGACATCATGCCGCAGCGCTTTGCCCGCGCCACCGGCGTCATCGTCATCGATGACCATTTTCTCAAACGCTATGTCCGCTATTTCCGCCGCACGCTGTTCCAGAAGCAGCGCGTGGGCGCCCTGCCCGGCAGCCGCGACAGCGTGAAGTGGTTGATGATCAACTGGATCTGGAAGACACGCAATGCCGGCAAATACCGGCGCATGGCAGCCGAGAGCGGCTTGCCCAGCGTGATCTGTCACAGCCTGAAAGACGTGAATGCCCTCTATGCCGCCTGGGCCCTGCCCCCGCTGCGCTAGCCCCGCTCGCCGGCCTGGCGCAAGGCGAGCAGGGTCGATGCACTGGCCAGGATCGCCTCGCGCGCCGGCAGCAAGGGCCGGCCCAGCAGATGCTCGATCTTGTCATGTGCATAGTGCTTTTCGTGGCCAAGATCCTCATAGACCGTGCGCAGCGGCCCGCCCAGACGTGCCAGCAACCGCACCAGCCAATCGGGCAGGAATGGCGCCAGCACCGGATGATCGGGAAAGGCGCTGCGCAGCAGGCTGGCGACCTCGGGCATGCGGACATAGTCCGAAGCCACCATATAGCGCTGCCCCACGGCCGCAGGCTTCTGCAGCGCCGCCACATGGGCCGCCGCGACATCGCGCACATCCACCACCGAAAAGCCGCTGCTCGGCATGGCCGGACCGGTGCCGATCAGCATGGCAGCCAGCATGCCCACCGTGGCGCTGTAATCATCATCCAGCACGGGCCCGAGGATGGCGCTGGGCAGAATAGTGGTCAGATCCAGCGGCAGTACGCGCGCCAGGGCCCAGGCGGTGCGCTCGGCATTGGTCTTGGCGATGTGAAAGGCACTGGGCACCCGCATGCCGGAGAGATTGGTGTAATCGGCCTCGGTGTAGGTGTGCACGCCCGAGCGCTGCCCATGGCCATAGGCCGCCGCAGCGACCGACGAGGTCATGATCACCCGCCGCACCCCGGCCATGCCGGCAAAGCGCAGCACGCGCTCGGTGCCCCCAACGGCGGCATCCATATATTTCGCCCGGTCCCGCGGCTCGACACGCAGCACGGGGGCAGCGATATGCATGACCGCATCGACCCGCAGCATGGCCTTGGCCCAGCCATAGTCGAGCAGCAGGTTGAGTTTGACGAAGCTGAGACGATAGAGCACGTCCTCGCCCAGCTGCGACACCACGGCCCGCCGCACAGCCTCGGCTTTTTCCTCAGACCGTACGCTGCCGCGCACCGAATAGCCGGCTCGCAGCAAGGCGATCACGGTCCACTTGCCGACAAACCCGCTCGCGCCGGTCACCAGCACCAAATCTGACGGCATCGTCACTCCAGCCCCAAACACAAAGCGGCCACGGAATGAACCGCAGCCGCCGTGTTAAGTCTATATGAAACCGCTCTTATGCGGCTTCGTATTCGTCGTCCTGGTCATCACGGACCTGCACCGGGCCGCTGTCGAGGCCCTTGGCATTGACGTCGCGATCAACGAACTCGATCACGGCCATGGGCGCATTGTCGCCATAGCGGAAACCGGCCTTCAGGATGCGGATATAGCCGCCCTGACGTTCCTTGTAGCGCGGGCCAAGCACGGCGAAGAGCTTGGCAACCTGTGCCTCGTCGCGCATCTGCGCGATGGCCTGGCGACGCGCATGCAGATCGCCGCGCTTGCCCAGGGTGATCAGCTTCTCGACGATCGGACGCAGGTCCTTGGCCTTGGGAAGCGTGGTGACGATCTGCTCGTGCTTGATCAGCGCGGCAGACATATTGGCGAACATGGCCTTGCGGTGGCTGGCAGTCCGGCTGAGTTTGCGACCTGAATTACCGTGGCGCATGGTGGTCTCCTAAAGTGCTTGGCAGCGCGGGATCAATAATGATCTTCGTAGCGCTTGGCGAGGTCATCGATATTCTCGGGTGGCCAGTTGGCAACGTCCATTCCGAGATGAAGCCCCATCTGTGCCAGGACTTCCTTGATTTCGTTGAGCGACTTGCGGCCGAAATTCGGGGTCCGCAGCATCTCGGCTTCCGTCTTCTGGATGAGGTCGCCGATGTAAACGATGTTGTCGTTCTTGAGGCAGTTGGCCGAACGAACCGAAAGTTCGAGCTCGTCGACCTTCTTGAGCAGTGCCGGGTTGAAGGCCAGTTCGGGAACCGAATCCTGGGCCTTTTCCTTGCTGGGCTCTTCGAAGTTCACAAAGACCGACAGCTGGTCCTGGAGAATGCGCGCGGCATAGGCCAGCGCATCTTCCGGCGACACAGCGCCATTGGTCTCGATCTGCAGGGTCAGCTTGTCCTTGTCCAGGCTTTCGCCGGCACGGGTCGCATCGACCTTGTAGCTCACGCGGCGAACCGGGGAAAACAGCGAGTCGACCGGGATATAGCCGATCGGTGCGTCTTCGGGACGGTTCTTGTCGGCAGCGACATAGCCCTTGCCGGTGTCCACGGTGAACTCGATATTGATCTCGGCGCCGTCGTCGAGATGGCAGATCACCAGCTCGGGGTTCAGCACTTCAATGTCACCGGTGACCTTGATGTCACCAGCCGTCACAGCACCCGGACCCTGCTTGGACAGGCCAAGGCGCTTGGGGCCCTCGCCACCCATGCTCAACGCGATTTCCTTCACGTTGAGAACCAGGTCAGTGATGTCTTCCCGCACGCCCGGAAGCGAGGAGAATTCATGCAGAATGCCGTCAATCTGGATTGCAGTCACTGCCGCGCCCTGAAGCGACGACAGCAGCACGCGACGCAGGGCATTACCAAGGGTAAGCCCGTAACCGCGCTCAAGCGGCTCGGCTACGACCGAGGCCACGCGCGCGTTGTCGCTGCCCGAAACAATCTCCAGCTTGGTCGGCTTGATCAGTTCTTGCCAGTTCCTCTGGATCGTCACGGTTATGTCCTTTCAAAATCGCGGCCCCAGCCCGAGCCGCTCCGCCGCAAACGCAATAAGACTCCCGGCCCATTCAATCGGCCGGGAGCTCTCTAAACGGTCTAGACTAGACGCGGCGCCGCTTGCGCGGGCGGCAGCCATTGTGCGGGATCGAGGTGACGTCGCGGATCGACGTGACGTTGAAGCCAGCAGCCTGCAGGGCGCGAAGCGCCGATTCACGACCCGAGCCGGGACCACGCACTTCGACCTCAAGGGTCTTCATGCCGTGTTCCTGGGCCTTCTTGGCGCAATCTTCAGCAGCAACCTGCGCTGCATAGGGGGTCGACTTACGCGAGCCCTTGAAACCCATCACGCCCGAGGACGACCAGGCAATGGTATTGCCCTGCATGTCCGCAATGGTGATCATGGTGTTGTTGAACGAAGCATTCACGTGGGCGACGCCCGAAATGATGTTCTTGCGTTCCTTGCGCTTAACGCGCGCGACTTCAGTCTTAGCCATGTACTTCCTCTATTCGATATCAGCGCTGCCGTCAGCAAAGCCCCGGCAGCTACATCGAAGAACCCAGAATGCGGGTTCTTACTTCTTCTTGCCGGCGATTGCCTTGGCCGGACCCTTGCGGGTGCGGGCATTGGTGTGGGTCCGCTGACCGCGCACGGGCAGACCGCGACGGTGACGCAGGCCACGATAGTTGCCCAGGTCCATCAGGCGCTTGATGTTCATCGCCACGCCGCGACGCAGATCACCCTCAACGACATAGTCGCTGTCGATGGTCTCGCGGATGTTGATGACTTCCGCATCGGTGAGTTCGTTCACACGACGCTCCAGCGGAATGCCAACCTTCTTGCAGATATCCTCAGCGAACTTGTCGCCGATCCCATGGATATACTGCAGCGCGATGACAACGCGCTTGTTCGTCGGGATATTGACGCCAGCAATACGAGCCACGTCTGCTCTCCTTCATTCAGCGCGAACCATCACGGCTGGCGCCCTAAAACAACAAGGGACCGGAATTCGACCCCAACTACCTGGAGAACCGAATCCAGCCCAATAATCCGTGAGACTGAAGCGGTTCTTTAAGGGCTCGATTCCGCGGAGTCAACCGCCAAGTCAAGCCCGAAATTTTACGGAGCGATCGCGGCCTGAATGGCAGCGGTCACCTGGTCGACCGGCGCCATGCCATCGACCGTCTTCACCAGACCGCGCTGACGGTAGTAGTCCACCAGCGGAGCGGTATCATTCTTGTAGACGTCCAGACGCTTGCGGATCACTTCCGGATTGTCATCGGGACGATTGCTTTCCTTGGCGCGGTTGATCACGCGGGAAATCAGCACATCGGCGTCGGCCGTCATCTCGATGACGGCGTCCAGCACCATGCCCTTTTCCTTGAGCATGCCGTCGAGCGCCTCGGCCTGGCCGATGGTGCGCGGAAAGCCATCCAGGATGAACCCGGCCTTGCAATCCTCAGCGTCCAGGCGCTCCGAAACAATACCGTTGACGATATCGTTCGACACCAGGTCGCCGCGGTCCATCACTTCCTTGGCCGCCAGGCCAAGCGGGGTGCGATCCTGAATCGCGGCGCGCAGGATATCGCCAGTCGACAGCTGAGGAATGCCATAGGCATCGATCAGAATCTTGGCCTGCGTCCCCTTCCCCGCTCCCGGCGGTCCGAGCAGTATCAACCTCATCGACGCTTGCCTCCTCCAAGACGGGACTTCTTGACCAGCCCCTCATATTGCTGCGCGATCAGGTGGCTCTGGATCTGGCTGACTGTGTCGAGCGTGACCGTGACCATGATGAGCAGCGACGTACCGCCAATGAACTGACTGACGGCCAGCTGGTTGTGCACGACCTCAGGGATCAGTGCCACCACGGTAAGATAGAGCGCGCCGATCACGGTAATGCGAGTCAGCACATAGTCGATATGCGCGGCCGTCCGCTCACCCGGGCGATAGCCCGGAATAAAGCCGCCGGAGCGCTTGAGATTGTCCGCCGTCTCGACCGGATTGAACACAATCGCGGTGTAGAAGAACGAGAAGAAGATGATGAAGAAGGCGAACAGCGCCAGATACAGCGGCTGACCGCGACCCAGCAGAGCCGTCGTCACCTGCAGCCACTCCGGCGCATTGCCCTGGGCCGCAAACGACGCAATGGTCGCCGGCAGCAGCAGGAGCGAGGAGCCAAAGATCACCGGGATAACACCCGAGGTGTTCAGCTTGAGCGGCAGGTGCGACGTGTCGCCCTGGAACATCTTGTTGCCGACCTGGCGCTTGGGATACTGGATCAGCAGCCGGCGCTGGGCGCGTTCGAAGAACACGATGCCCGCGATCACCACCAGGGCCAGCAGCAGCACGCCAGCGGCAGCCAGCGGCGGCAGCGCTCCCGTACGGCTCAGCTCGAGGGTCTGCACCACGGTGGTGGGCAGATTGGCCACGATGCCGGCAAAGATGATCAGCGAAATACCATTGCCGACGCCGCGCGAGGTGATCTGCTCACCCAGCCACATCAGGAACATGGTGCCGCCAACCAGCGTGATGACGGTGGAAATGCGGAAGAACCAACCCGGGTTCAGCACGACGCCCTGGCTGGCTTCCAGGCCAACGGCAATGCCATAGGCCTGCACGGCGCAAAACACCACGGCGAGATAGCGCGTGTACTGGTTCATCTTGCGACGACCAGCCTCGCCGCCCTCTTTCTTGAGGGCCTCGAGCCGCGGCGATGCGGTAGCAACCACCTGCACCACGATGGACGCGGTAATATAGGGGATCAGGTTGAGGGCAAAGATCGCCATGCGCTGCACGGCACCGCCGGCGAACATGTTGAACATGCCCAGAATGCCCTGCTGCGACGCCTCGAAGGTTTGCGCAAAGGCAGCCGGGTCAATGCCGGGGACCGGAATGAAAGTACCCAGACGATAGACAAGCAGCGCGCCCAGTGTGAACCAGATGCGCTGCTGCAGGGCCTTCGCCTTGGAGAACGTCGAGAAATTGAGATTACGTGCCAGCTGTTCGGCTGCGGACGCCATGTATCGCTCCCTATGGCTTCAATGCCAGGTGCGCTCGGAGCGCTTCAGGACGCAGATGCATCTGCATCCCTAACGCAACAAACCAAAAAAAGGCGCACCCGACCAGCGGCCGGGTGCGCCAAACCGGAATTAACCGGCGTATGGGGTCTTCTTCCACGGCGCCTTGGCCGGGATGAGATCGATCTTGCCACCGGCAGCTTCGATAGCAGCAGTTGCACCGGCCGTAGCGTAGTTGACGTTGAACGTCACCTTCTTGGCGGTGAAGCCAGCCGAACCGATCAGGCGCACGCCGTCCTTGGGACGACGGATGACGCGGGCAGCGATCAGCGCTGCAGCATCAATGACAGCCTTGGGGTCGAGCTTGCCAGCATCGATATAGGCCTGGAGGCGGTCGATACGGACCTCGTTCCAGTCACCGGGATTGAGCGCGTTGAAGCCGCGCTTCGGCATACGCATGTGAAGGGGCATCTGGCCGCCTTCAAAGCCGTTGATCGCCACGCCCGAGCGCGCGGTCTGGCCCTTGCCGCCACGACCACCGGTCTTGCCCTTGCCGGAGCCGATACCGCGACCGATGCGGATACGGGTCTTGGAGGAACCGGGGTTGTCGCGAAGTTCGTTCAAACGGGTCATCAGATGGACCTTTCTTACTCGCCGACGACGCGGACGAGGTGCGGCAGCTTGTTGATCATGCCGCGCACTTCTGGCGTATCGAGCAGCTCGCGCTGCTTGTTCATCTTGTTGAGCCCGAGACCGATCAGGGTCGCGCGCTGCACTTTGTCGCGGCGGATCGGCGAACCGATCTGCTCTACGATGAGGGTCTTCTTGTCAGCCATGATGTTTCTCCGGACCTCAGCGATCACGCTTCGACCGCAGTCTCGCCACGGCGAGCCTGCAGTTCGGAAACCTTCAGACCGCGGCGGGATGCAACCGACCGTGGGCTATCAACGCGCTTGAGCGCATCGAAGGTAGCACGCACCATGTTGTAGGGGTTGGCAGTGCCCTGCGACTTGGCAACGATATCGTTGATGCCAAGCGTTTCGAACACGGCGCGCATCGGACCACCGGCGATGATGCCGGTACCGGGAACGGCTGCACGCAGGATGACCTTGCCGGCGCCATGGCGACCCTGCACATCGTGGTGCAGCGTGCGGGCATCGCGCAGCGGAACGCGGATCATCTGGCGCTTGGCCTGCTCGGTCGCCTTGCGGATTGCTTCTGGAACTTCACGGGCCTTGCCGTGACCAAAGCCAACACGGCCCTTCTGGTCACCAACAACGACGAGTGCGGCGAAGCCAAACCGACGGCCACCCTTGACCACCTTGGCCACGCGGTTGATGTGGACCAGGCGATCGACGAATTCGCTTTCGCGCTCTTGAACGTCTCTGCTCATAATTCTCTTTCCTCGCCGTGTTCTAGAACTGCAGGCCGCCCTCACGGGCAGCGTCTGCAAGGGCCTTCACACGGCCGTGATAGATGTACGACCCACGATCAAAGATCACTTCAGCGACGCCGGCCTTGGAACCGCGCTCGGCGATCAGCTTGCCAATCGCAGCAGCGGCTTCAGCCGTGCCACCGTTCTTGACGGTAGCCTTGATGTCCTTGTCGAGCGTGGACGCAGCGGCCAGCGTACGGCCGGTCGTATCGTCGATGATCTGGGCGTAGATATTCTTGTCCGAGCGGAAAACGCTGAGACGGGGACGACCGAAGGCACGAGCCTTGAGCGCCTTGCGGACACGAGCCTTGCGGCGGTCCGCACCTTTTGCACTGATAGCCATTGCAGGCGCTCCTTACTTCTTCTTGCCTTCTTTGCGGAAGACGTACTCGCCAGCATAGCGAACGCCCTTGCCCTTGTAGGGCTCTGGCTTGCGCCATGCGCGAATATCGGCCGCAACCTGGCCAACTTGCTGCTTGTCGATGCCCGTGACGACGATTTCGGTCGGAACCGGAACCGCCAGGGTGATTCCCTTGGGGGCTTCGTAGATCACTTCGTGGCTGAAACCAAGCGACAGCTTGACATCCTTGCCCTGCAGCGCGGCGCGATAGCCCACGCCCTGGATCGCCAGCTTCTTTTCAAAGCCAGCCGAGACGCCGGTGACCATGTTCTGGATCAGTGCACGGGTGGTGCCCCAGGCAGCGCGCGCAAAGCGCGAGTCATTGGCCGGAGAAACGACCAGGCCTTCGGCCCCGTTCTCGACATTGACCGAATCCATGAGCACGATGCTCAGCTCACCCTTGGGGCCCTTTGCGGTAACGGTCCGACCATCGATCGTGACCGTGACGCCGCTCACCGGTGCAACCGGTTTCTTGCCAGTACGTGACATTCTATCTTCTTTCTTGAGTAGTCGTCTTACCGCGCCGTCTTAGAAGACGCGGCAGAGTACCTCACCACCAACATTGGCAGCCTTGGCTTCGTGGTCGGCCATCACACCCTTGGGGGTGGAGAGGATCGAAACACCCAGACCGTTGGCAACCTGCGGAATATTCTTCACCGAAGCGTAAACGCGACGGCCGGGACGCGAAACGCGCTCGATCGTGCGGATGACGGCTTCGTTGTCCGAGTACTTCAGTTCGATTTCATACTCGGAAGCACCGTTCTCGAACTTGGTCTCCGAATAGCCGCGGATGAAACCCTCGGACTGGAGAACGTCCAGCACACGACCACGAAGGGTCGAGGCCGGCGTCGAAACGGAATTCTTGCGACGCATCTGGGCGTTGCGGATACGGGTCAGCATGTCGCCGATGGGATCGGAAAAGCTCATCTTCGGTTCTCCTTACCAGCTCGACTTCACGAGGCCCGGGATCAGCCCCAGGTTGCCCAGCTGACGCAGCGCAATGCGGCTCAGCTTGAGCTTGCGGTAGAAGCCGCGGGGACGACCCGAGACTTCGCAACGGTTGCGGATGCGCACCTTGGCGGAATTGCGCGGCAGTTCAGCAAGCTTGAGCTGAGCAGCGAAGCGCTGATCCATCGGGATCGACTGATCCTTGGTCGCAGCCTTCAGAGCGGCACGCTTGCCAGCATACTGCTTGACGAGCGCGCGACGCTTTTCATTTTTAACGGTGGAGCTGGTCTTTGCCATGTCCTGATTCCTTTGCCCTTCCCTATCCGCTTACTGGCGGAAGGGGAAGTTGAATGCCTTCAGCAGCGCACGCGCTTCATCATCGGTCTTGGCCGTCGTGGCAACCACGATGTCCATGCCCCAGATCTGATCGATCTGATCATAATTGATCTCGGGGAAAATGATGTGTTCCTTGATGCCCATAGCATAGTTGCCACGGCCGTCGAAGGAATTTGCGTTGAGCCCGCGGAAGTCGCGAACGCGCGGCAGAGCGATGTTCACGAGACGGTCAAGAAACTCGTACATACGAGCCTTGCGCAGCGTCACCTTCACACCCAGGGGCATGTTCTCGCGCACCTTGAAACCGGCGATCGACTTGCGAGCATAAGTGATGACGGGCTTCTGGCCAGCAATCTTCTCGAGCTCGGCAGCAGCCGACTTGACCTTCTTGGTGTCGTTGACGGCTTCGCCAACGCCCATGTTCAGCACGATCTTGTCCAGACGCGGCAGTTCCATCACGTTCTTGTAGCCGAACTGCTCACGCAGGGCGGCCTTGATCGTGGTGTCATACTCGGTCCGCAGACGAGGAATGTAAGCGGTCTCAGCCATCGATCGAATCTCCGGTCGACTTTGCGACGCGCGTCTTCACGCCGTCCTTGATCTGGAAACCAACGCGGGTGGGCTTGCCATCCTTGTCGGCGATCGCGAGGTTGGACAGATGGATCGGCGCTTCCTTGGTGAAGATGCCGGCATCGGTCGACGCGGTCTGCTTGGTGTGACGCTTGACCAGGTTGATACCCTGGACGAGAGCCTTCGTTTCGGTCGGGATCACCGACAGGACCTGGCCAGTTTTGCCTTTGTCCTTGCCAGCAAGGACGACGACCTTATCGCCCTTCTTGATCTTGGCAGCCATTACAGCACCTCGGGTGCGAGCGAAATGATCTTCATGTGGTTCTTGGCGCGGAGCTCGCGCGGAACCGGTCCGAAGATGCGGGTGCCGATCGGCTCTTTCTGATTGTTGATCAGAACCGCGGCGTTCTTGTCGAAGCGGATCACCGTGCCATCGGGACGACGGATGTCGAACGCGGTACGAACGACCACGGCCTTCATGACCTGGCCCTTCTTGACACGACCACGCGGAATGGCATCCTTGACGGAAACGACGATGATATCGCCGACCGAAGCGTACTTGCGGTGCGAACCGCCCAGTACCTTGATGCACATGACACGACGGGCGCCGGAATTGTCGGCGACGTCGAGATTGGACTGCATCTGGATCATGACGTCACGCCTTCCTGCTGGGCCGCACCAAGAACCAGCGTCCAGCGCTTGTTCTTGGAAATCGGTGCACATTCCTCGATCCACACGATCTGACCGACCTTGGCCACGTTGGCCTCATCGTGAGCGTGGTACTTCTTGGACCGGCGCACGGTCTTCTTCATAACCGGATGCGTGAAACGGCGCTCGACGCGCACCACGACCGTCTTATCATTGGCGTCGGAGACCACAGTCCCCTGCAAAACGCGCTTTGGCATGGTCGCGGCTCCTTACTTCGCTGCGTTCTTTTCGGCCAAGATCGTCTTGATCCGCGCGATATCGCGACGAACCTTCTTGACCTCGGTCGGCTTCTCCAGCTGCTGGGTAGCACGCTGGAAACGCAGATTGAACTGTTCTTTCTTCAGGTCGACGAGCTGGTCCTTCAGTTCGTCTGCGGTCTTGCTCCGCACATCACTGGCTTTCATGCTCATCGTCCTTAGTCGGCAATGCGGGTAACAACCCGCGTCATGATCGGGAGCTTCATTGCGCCGAGGCGCAGGGCTTCCTTGGCAACGTCCTCGGGGACGCCGTCGATCTCGAATACGATACGACCGGGCTTGACGCGGGCGGCCCAGAATTCAACAGAACCCTTGCCCTTACCCATACGCACTTCGGTCGGCTTCTTGGACACCGGCAGATCCGGGAAAATCCGGATCCACACGCGGCCCTGGCGCTTCATTTCACGGGTGATCGCGCGGCGAGCCGCTTCGATCTGACGAGCCGTGACGCGCTCGGGTTCGGTGGCCTTCAAGGCATACTGGCCGAAAGCCAGCTCGGTACCGCCCTTGGCAACGCCATGGATACGGCCCTTGTGAGCCTTGCGGAACTTGGTCTTCTTAGGTTGCAGCATAATGAACTAACCTTCTTATGCGCGTTCGCGGTCACGGTCGCCACGCTCGGAGCGCGGACCGCGTTCACTGCGCGGCTGGCCACCCTCGCCACCTTCGGTGGCGCGGCGCTCATGCGCAGAGGGATCATGCTCAAGGACTTCGCCCTTGAAGACCCAGACCTTGATACCAATGATGCCGTAGGTGGTCTTCGCCTCGGCCGTGCCATAGTCGATGTCCGCACGCAGCGTGTGCAGCGGAACGCGACCTTCGCGATACCATTCGGTACGCGCAATGTCGGCGCCGCCAAGACGGCCACCAACGTTGACGCGGATACCGCCGGCGCCCATGCGGATTGCGGTCTGCACGGCGCGCTTCATGGCGCGACGGAAGGCCACACGGCGCTCGAGCTGCTGGGCAATGCCCTGGGCAACCAGCGTCGCATCGGTCTCGGGCTTGCGCACTTCAACGATGTTGATGTGCACTTCGCTGTCGGTGAACTGCTTCACCTTGGCGCGGATCTTGTCGATGTCAGCGCCCTTCTTGCCGATCACGATGCCCGGACGGGCGGTGTGGATCGACACGCGGCACTTGCGGTGCGGACGCTCGATGACAATCTTGGAGACTGCAGCAGCCTTGAGATCTTCAAGCAGCATGGTGCGGATCTTCAGGTCTTCCTGAAGCAGCGAACCATATTCGCCCTTGTTGGCGTACCAGCGGCTGTCCCAGGTGCGGTTGATGCCCAGACGGAAGCCGATTGGATTGATCTTCTGGCCCATTATGCGGCCTCCTCAACTTGCCGGACGACGATCGTCAGATGCGCAAACGGCTTCTGGATCTGCGAGGACCGGCCACGACCACGAGCGGTGAAGCGCTTCATGACGAGCGAATTACCAACGAAGGCTTCGGCAACGACGAGGGCGTCGGTGTCCAGGCCGTGATTGTTCTCGGCGTTCGCGATGGCGCTTTCCAGCACCTTCTTGACCTGGCCGGAGATCCGCTTGTGGCTGAATTCGAGTTCGGCCAGAGCCTTCTCGACCTTCTTGCCACGGATCAACTGCGCGACGAGGTTCAGCTTCTGAGGGCTGATGCGCAGCATGCGCAGAACAGCCTTAGCCTCGTTGTCCTTGAGAGCGCGCTCAGTTTTTGGCTTGCCCATCTTACTTCCTCTTGGCCTTCTTGTCGGCCGCGTGACCGTAGTACGTACGGGTCGGTGCGAATTCGCCGAACTTGTGACCGATCATGTCTTCGGTGACGCTGACCGGAATGTGCTTCTGGCCATTGTGAACGCCGAACGTGATACCCACGAACTGCGGCAGGATGGTCGAGCGGCGGCTCCAGATCTTGACCACATCGTTGCGGCCAGATGCCAAGGCCTTCTCGGCCTTCTTGAGCATGTAGCCGTCGACGAACGGCCCCTTCCAGATTGAACGGGTCATGGCTTACCTGCCCTTCTTCACGTGACGGCTGCGAACGATGAACTTGTCCGTTGCCTTGTTGCTGCGGGTCTTCTTGCCCTTGGTCGGCTTGCCCCACGGGGTCACCGGATGACGGCCACCAGAGGTACGACCTTCACCACCACCATGCGGGTGATCGACCGGGTTCATGGTCACGCCGCGGTTGACCGGGCGACGACCGAGCCAACGCGAACGACCGGCCTTGCCGAGCGAGGTGTTGGAGTGGTCCTGGTTGGACACGGCACCGACGGTGGCAAGGCAAGAGCCATGCACACGACGCTGCTCACCCGAGTTCAGGCGAAGGATCGCCCAACCCTGGTCGCGACCGACGTACTGGGCGTAAGCACCAGCCGAACGGGCCACCTGGCCACCCTTGCGGGGCTTGAGCTCGATGTTGTGCACGATCGTACCGACCGGCATGCGCTCGAGCGGCATGGCATTGCCCGGCTTCACGTCGACGGTGTTCATCGACGAGATGACCTTGTCGCCGGCAGCCAGACGCTGGGGCGCAACGATATAGGCGAGTTCGCCGTCTTCGTACTTCACCAGAGCGATCCAGGCCGTACGGTTCGGATCATATTCCAGGCGTTCGATCGTCCCGACCACGTCAAACTTGACGCGCTTGAAGTCGATCATGCGGTAGGTGCGCTTATGACCGCCACCACGATGGTAGGCAGTGATGCGACCGCGGTTGTTGCGACCACCGGACTTGGAGAGGCCTTCGGTCAGGGTCTTGACCGGCTTGCCCTTCCACAGTTCCGAACGATCAGTCGTCACGAGCTGACGACGGCCTTCGGAGGTGGGATTGTAAGTTTTAAGAGCCATTTTTCTGTCTCTTCCCTTAGAGGCCGGTCGAAATGTCGATCGACTGGCCGTCGACGAGGGTCACGATCGCCTTCTTGACGTCGTTGCGCGTGCCAATCTTGCCACGGAAGCGCTTCACCTTGCCCTTGCGGACCAGGGTGTTGACTGCCTTGACCTTCACCGAGAACAGCTGCTCGACGGCAGCCTTGATCTCGGTCTTGTTGGCATCGATCGCCACGTCGAAAACGACCTGGTTGTTTTCCGAAGCCATCGTGGACTTTTCAGTCACGACGGGGTTCCGAACGATGTCGTATGCGGCAAGCTTGTTCATGCGAACCTCGCTTCGAGCGCTTCGAGCGCTGCCTTGGTCAGGACGAGCTTGTCGCGCTTGAGGATCGACACAACGTTGATCCCCTGCACCGGCAGCACGTCGATGTGCGGGATGTTGCGAGCAGCCAGAGCAAAGTTCTGGTCCACTGCAGCACCGTCGATGATCAGGGCGTTCGACCATTCCAGCTTGCCGAAGGTGGCGAGCAGGCCAGCGGTCTTGGCTTCCTT
Source organism: Devosia sp. FKR38 (assembly GCF_005222805.1). Classification (GTDB taxonomy): domain Bacteria; phylum Pseudomonadota; class Alphaproteobacteria; order Rhizobiales; family Devosiaceae; genus Devosia. The sequence goes on from NZ_STGC01000005.1 coordinate 1,529,947, forward strand.
CTGGGCAACGCTGTCAACGACGATCAGCGAACCAGACTTGATCTTGGACGACAGGGCATGCTTGAGCGCCAGGGCGCGGACCTTCTTGGGAAGGTCGATAGCATGGCTACGCGGGGTCGGACCGAATGCACGGCCGCCGCCACGGAACTGCGGAGCCTTGCGATCGCCATGACGTGCGCCGCCCGAGCCCTTCTGCTTGACGAACTTCTTGCCCGTGCGGACGCCTTCCGAACGATTCTTGACGTCGTGCGTGCCAGCCATCGCCTTGAGCTGCTGGTAGCGAACCATGCGGTGCAGGATGTCCTGGCGGACTTCCAGACCGAAGACGTCGTCAGCGAGCTGGATGGTACCAGCGGCCTTGCCGTCGAGGGTTGTGACCTTGAGTTCCATTTAGTTACCTTCCCCCGCGACTTCAGCGGCGGCCTTGAACGAACCCGGGAAAGCAGCGCCCTTGGGGGCAGGCTTCTTCACAGCGTCCTTGATCATGATCCAAGCGCCCTTGGCGCCGGGAACCGAACCCTGGATCATGATCAAACCGCGCTCGACGTCGGTCTTGACGACCTTGACGTTCTGCGTGGTGATGCGACGATCGCCCATGTGGCCCGGCATCTTCTTGTTCTTGAAGGTCTTACCCGGGTCCTGACGACCACCGGTAGAACCGATCGAGCGGTGCGAAACCGACACGCCGTGCGTTGCACGCAGGCCGCCGAAGTTCCAGCGCTTCATACCGCCGGCAAAGCCCTTACCGATCGACGTACCGGTGACATCCACCAGCTGGCCTTCGATGAAGTGGTCTGCCTGCAGCGTTGCGCCAACCTCGATGAGGTTTGCCTCGTCAACGCGGAACTCCGCGACATGACGCTTGGGCTCGACCTTGGCAGCAGCGAACTGGCCGCGCTCGGCCTTGCTCGTGTTCTTCGCCTTGGCCTGGCCTGCGCCAAGCTGCAATGCGACATAGCCGTCCTTGTCAGCCGTCCGCTGGCCCACCACCTGGCAGTTCTGCAGGCCCAGCACCGTCACCGGAACGTGCGAGCCGTCCTCAGCGAAAATGCGGGTCATGCCCAGCTTCTGTGCGATCAATCCAGAACGCATCGGTTATTACCTTCTCTCTTGGCGCCGTACCGGGTCATGGTTTCAGAGGACCCTTTGTTTGGTAGGCGCGGAAACTTCTGTGTCTTTAGAGCTTGATTTCGACGTCGACGCCGGCGGCGAGATCGAGCTTCATCAGCGCATCAACCGTCTGAGGGGTCGGGTCCACAATGTCCAGCAGACGCTTGTGGGTCCGGATCTCGAACTGCTCGCGCGACTTCTTGTCGATGTGCGGCGAGCGGTTGACGGTAAACTTGTCGATTCGCGTCGGCAGCGGAATGGGACCGCGAACCTGCGCGCCCGTACGCTTGGCCGTCGAAACGATCTCACGCGTGGACGCGTCGAGAACGCGATGGTCAAACGCCTTGAGGCGAATGCGAATATTCTGACCGTTCATCTTTGTAAATCCTGACGAAAATGGATCGCAGCGCGCGTTGATCCGCGCGCTGCGAATGTCTCAATGAGGCTTACTTCAGGATCTTCGCGACGACGCCGGCGCCGACGGTGCGGCCACCCTCACGGATAGCGAAGCGGAGCTTCTCTTCCATGGCGATCGGAACGATGAGCTGAACGTTCATGTTGATGTTGTCGCCCGGCATAACCATTTCCGTGCCTTCCGGCAGGGTCACGATGCCCGTCACGTCCGTGGTACGGAAGTAGAACTGGGGACGGTAGTTGCCGAAGAACGGGGTGTGGCGGCCGCCTTCTTCCTTGGTGAGGATATAAGCCTCAGCAACGAAGTCGGTGTGCGGGGTAACCGAACCGGGCTTGCACAGCACCTGGCCGCGCTCAACCTGGGTACGATCGATACCACGGATCAGGGCACCGATGTTGTCGCCAGCCTGGCCCGAGTCGAGCAGCTTGCGGAACATTTCGACGCCGGTAACGGTGGTCTTCTGGGTTGCCTTGATGCCGACGATTTCGACTTCTTCGCCAACCTTGACGATGCCGCGTTCGACACGGCCGGTCACCACAGTACCGCGACCCGAGATCGAGAACACGTCTTCGATCGGGAGCAGGAAGGGCTGGTCAACCGGGCGCTCGGGCTGCGGGATGTAGGAGTCCACAGCAGCCATCAGCTCGAGAACGGCGTCATGGCCGAGCTTCTTGTCGGAGTCTTCGAGAGCGGCCAGAGCCGAACCCTTGACGATCGGGATATCATCGCCGGGGAATTCGTACGAGGACAGCAGTTCACGGACTTCGAGCTCAACGAGTTCGAGCAGTTCCGGATCGTCGACCATGTCGCACTTGTTCAGGAACACCACCAGAGCGGGCACGCCAACCTGACGGGCCAGCAGGATGTGCTCGCGGGTCTGGGGCATCGGGCCGTCGGCAGCCGACACGACCAGGATCGCGCCGTCCATCTGGGCAGCGCCGGTGATCATGTTCTTCACATAGTCGGCGTGGCCGGGGCAGTCCACGTGGGCGTAGTGACGATTGGTCGTCTCGTACTCGACGTGGGCAGTGTTGATGGTGATGCCGCGGGCCTTCTCTTCAGGGGCAGCGTCAATCTGGTCGTACGCCTTGAAGGTCGCGCCACCGGTTTCAGCAAGGACCTTGGTGATCGCTGCGGTCAGCGAGGTCTTGCCATGGTCAACGTGACCAATGGTGCCGATATTGCAGTGAGGCTTATTGCGGGAAAACTTTTCCTTGCCCATCGCTTCTCTCCGTATTCGTTAGCCCTGCGGCCAACCTTGAGTTTCAGTTTATTGTTTTAGGCGGACTTGGCCTTAGGCGTATTTGGCCTGGACTTCGTCGGCGACTGCCTGCGGAACCTGCTCGTAATGATCGAACGTCATCGAGTACTGTGCACGGCCCTGGCTCATCGAGCGCAGGGAGTTCACGTAGCCGAACATGTTCGCCAGCGGGACGAAGGCATTCACGACCTGGAGGACGCCACGGCTTTCAGTGCCCTGGATCTGACCACGCCGAGAATTCAGGTCGCCGATGACGTCGCCCATGTAATCTTCCGGCGTGACAACTTCAACCTTCATGATCGGCTCAAGGATCTTGGGAGATGCCTTGCGGATCGCTTCGTTGAAGCCGGCGCGACCGGCGATTTCGAACGCCAGCACCGAGGAGTCAACGTCATGGTACGCGCCTTCGGTGAGCGTCACCTTGACGTCCACGATCGGGAACCCGATCAGCGGACCGGCGCCCATCACCGACTTCACGCCCTTTTCGACGCCCGGGATATATTCCTTGGGAACCGAACCGCCGACGACGGCGTTGACGAACTCGAGGCCCTTGCCCACTTCGCCGGGCTCAATGGAGAGCTTGACGCGGGCGAACTGGCCCGAACCACCGGACTGCTTCTTGTGGGTATAGTCCACATTGGCAGGCTTGGTGATGGTTTCGCGGTAAGCCACCTGCGGCTGGCCGACGTTGGCTTCAACCTTGAACTCGCGACGCATACGGTCAACGAGAATGTCGAGGTGAAGTTCACCCATGCCGGAGATGATGGTCTGGCCGGATTCTTCGTCGGTCTTGACGCGGAAGCTCGGATCTTCAGCAGCCAGGCGGTTGAGCGCCAGGCCCATCTTTTCCTGATCGGCCTTGGACTTCGGCTCGACGGAGATGTCGATAACCGGCTCCGGGAAGATCATGCGTTCAAGGATAACCTGCGAGTTCTGCGCACACAGCGTATCACCCGTGGTGGTGTCCTTCAGGCCCACGATGGCCACGATGTCGCCAGCGAAGGCTTCCGTGATCTGCTCGCGGCTGTTGGCATGCATCTGGAACATACGGCCAACGCGTTCGCGCTTTTCCTTGACCGTGTTTTCCAGCATGGCGCCCTGCTCGATGTGACCCGAGTAGATGCGGCAGAAGGTCAGCGAGCCCATGTGCGGGTCGTTGGCGATCTTGAACGCCAGCATCGACAGCGGCTCGGAATCGTCAGCATGACGCTCGATCGGCTGTTCGGTCTTGGCATCGATGCCCTGGATGGCGGGCACGTCCTGCGGCGACGGCAGGAAGTCGATCACGCCGTCCAGCAGGGGCTGCACGCCCTTGTTCTTGAACGCCGAGCCGGCAAAGATCAGGAAGAACTTGGCATCGATCGTGCCGCGACGCAGCAGGCGACGGATGGTGTCGTTGTTCGGCAGATCGCCGTTCAGATAGGCTTCCATGGCATCGTCGTCGAGTTCGACGGCAGCCTCGATCATCTGCTCACGATACTTGGTGGCAGCGGCCTTGAGGTCGTCCGGAATCTCGACAACGTCCCACTGGGCACCCAGCTCTTCGTTGCGCCACACCAGAGCGTTCATCTCGATCAGGTCGACAACGCCCTTGAACTCGTTCTCAGCACCGATCGGCAGCTGCACGGGAACGGCCTTGGCGCCCAGACGGGTACCGATCATTTCGACGCAGCGATAGAAATCGGCGCCGATCTTGTCCATCTTGTTGACGAACACAAGACGGGGAACGTTGTACTTGTCAGCCTGGCGCCAGACGGTTTCGGTCTGGGGCTCAACGCCGGCGTTGGCATCGAGCAGAGCCACAGCACCGTCGAGCACGCGCAGCGAACGCTCGACTTCAATGGTGAAGTCCACGTGGCCGGGGGTGTCGATGATGTTGAAACGGTGCTGGACGCCCGAACGGTCCTTCCAGAACGTGGTCGTGGCAGCCGAGGTGATCGTGATGCCGCGTTCCTGCTCCTGCTCCATCCAGTCCATAGTCGCGGCGCCGTCATGGACTTCGCCGATCTTGTGGGACTTGCCGGTGTAGAACAGAATGCGTTCGGTCGTGGTCGTCTTGCCAGCATCGATGTGAGCCATGATGCCGAAGTTACGATACAGCTTAATCGGGTATTCGCGTGCCATGGGGCGCTCCTACTACCAGCGGTAGTGCGAGAAGGCACGGTTGGCGTCAGCCATACGGTGCGTATCTTCGCGCTTCTTGACGGCCTGACCGCGGCCATTGAGGGCATCCATGAGCTCGCCGGACAGGCGTTCACGCATGGTGTTCTCGCCGCGCTTGCGGGCGGATTCGATCAGCCAGCGAATGGCCAGGGCCTGCTGACGATCGGCACGGACTTCAACCGGAACCTGGTACGTAGCACCGCCAACGCGGCGCGAACGCACTTCGACGGAAGGACGGATATTGTCCAGGGCAGTGTGGAACACCGTGATCGGGTCCTGCTTGGACTTGGCTTCGACGATGTCGAAGGCACCGTAAACGATGCTTTCGGCAGCCGACTTCTTGCCGTCCTTCATGAGGGAATTCATGAACTTGGTAAGGACGAGATCGCCGAACTTTGCGTCCGGAATAACGTCACGCTTTTCTGCGCGGTGGCGACGGGACATAGATCTATCTCCTTACTTCGGACGCTTCGCGCCGTACTTGGACCGGCGCTGCTTGCGGTCCTTGACGCTCTGCGTGTCGAGGACGCCGCGGAGCACGTGGTAGCGAACGCCCGGAAGGTCGCGAACGCGGCCGCCACGGATCAGGACCACGGAGTGCTCCTGCAGGTTGTGGCCTTCGCCCGGAATATACGAGATCACTTCACGCGAGTTGGTGAGGCGAACCTTGGCAACCTTACGCAGGGCCGAGTTCGGCTTCTTCGGGGTGGTCGTATACACACGAGAACAAACGCCGCGCTTCTGCGGGTTCGCTTCCATTGCCGGAACCTTGTTCCGCTTTGGCTTGCTGGCGCGTGGTTTGCGGATCAGCTGATTAATGGTGGGCATTTCGCTCTTTCCATCGTCCAAAATTCATTGCGGTCTAAACAAACCAAACCAAAACGGCGCTCATCCGACCCCTTCAAGGGGAACGGCGGCGCCTTAATTGCAGCGGACCACCCCAAAAAAGGAGCAGTCATGCGCACAAGGATTTGCTTCGTCTAGTTACCCGACAGTGTGTTTGAGTGTCCTGGATGCCCGCACAAGATGGCAGGTACCCGGTGTGACAATCACGACCGACCGCTTAGGTAGGGGCTGTTTAGTGCCGACTCTCTTTTGCGTCAAGGATTCTTTCGTGAAAAAACCGTGCTGCTGCTATGCACGGGCTTGCCAAGCCATTCCGTCGGTGTCTTGACCGCCCCCTGCCCTGACCCCGACCGATCTCGGGATCCACATAGGGCAAAAAGAAAGGGAGCCTCGCGGCCCCCTTCCCTCATTCACATTTTCGCTCGGGCCTATTCGGCAGCAGGAGCGGCAATCTTGGGCGTGCTGGCCTGGCGGCGGCGCTCGTCCAGGATCAGGTCATCGCGCTTGGAGGCGATGAGCTTGGCCGAGGAGATGCCTGCGCCGGTACCGGCCGGGATCAGACGACCCACGATCACATTCTCCTTGAGGCCTTCGAGCAGGTCGGCCTTGCCGGACACTGCAGCCTCGGTGAGCACGCGGGTGGTTTCCTGGAAGGAAGCCGCCGACACGAACGAACGGGTCTGCAGCGACGCCTTGGTGATGCCGAGCAGCACCGGGTTGGCCGTTGCCGGCTTCTTGCCGTCAGCGACCAAGGCGTCGTTGAGCTCGTCAAAGTCCAGCTTGTCGAGCTGCTCGTCCTTGAGCAGGCCGGACTCACCGGGATCGACGATCTCGACCTTCTGCAGCATCTGGCGAACGATCACCTCGATGTGCTTGTCGTTGATCAGCACGCCCTGCAGACGATAGACTTCCTGGATTTCATTGACGAGGTACCGAGCAAGCTCTTCCACGCCCTTGATGGCCAGAATGTCATGCGGCGCCGGGTTGCCGTCGAGGATATACTCACCCTTTTCAATGGCATCGCCTTCCTGCAGGTGGAACGGCTTGCCCTTGGGGATCAGATATTCGACGGGCTCAGCACCCTCATCATGCGGCTCGATGATGACGCGACGCTTGTTCTTGTAGTCGCGGCCAAAGCGGATGGTACCATCGATCTCGGCGATGATGGCATGATCCTTGGGACGACGGGCTTCGAACAGTTCCGCCACGCGCGGCAGACCGCCCGTGATGTCCTTGGTCTTGGCGCTTTCCAGCGGAATACGCGCCAGCACGTCACCGGGCGACACCTTCTCGCCGGGCTCGACCGCGATAACGGCGTCAACCGAGAGCAGGTAACGGGCATCGCCACCACGTTCCACCTTCTGCACGGCACCGCCACGAGCGATGGCGATCGCGGGCTTGAGGCCCTCGCCACGCTGGTTGGTGCGCCAGTCGATGACAACGCGCTTTGTGAAGCCGGTCGCCTCGTCGGTGTTTTCGGCAACCGAAGCGCCGTCCACCAGATCCTCGAACACGACCTCGCCCTCGACCTCGGCCAGAACCGGACGGGTGTAGGGGTCCCATTCAGCCAGACGCTGACCGCGGCGAACCGCATCACCTTCCTTGACCAGCAGCTTGGAACCATAGGTCACCTTGTGGGTGGCGCGTTCCTTGCCTTCGGCGTCCAGGATGGCGAGCGAAACGTTACGGGCCATGACGACCAGCTTGCCGCCCTCGACCTTGACCACGTTCGGGTTGCGGATGGCGATGGTGCCTTCTGCGCCCGATTCCAGGAACGAGGAGTCAACCACCTGAGCCGTGCCACCGATGTGGAACGTACGCATGGTCAGCTGCGTGCCGGGTTCACCGATCGACTGTGCGGCGATAACGCCCACAGCTTCACCCATGTTCACCGGCGTACCGCGAGCAAGGTCACGGCCATAGCAGGCCGCGCAAGTGCCCTGGCGCATGTCGCAGGTCAAGGGCGACCGGATACGGATCGACTGGATCCGGGCCTCTTCGATGACCTCGACGTGCTTTTCTTCCAGCAGCGTGCCCTTGGCCGCGATCAGATCGCCGCTGAGCGGATGGAAGATGTCGTCGGCAGCGGTACGACCCAGAACGCGCTGGCCGATGGAGGCCACAACCTGGCCGGCATCAACGATCGGTTCCATGGTCAGGCCGCGCTCGGTGCCGCAGTCGACGGACACGATGATCGCGTCCTGCGCCACGTCCACCAGACGACGGGTCAGGTAACCCGAGTTTGCCGTCTTCAGAGCGGTGTCAGCCAGACCCTTACGGGCACCGTGGGTGGAGTTGAAGTACTCCAGCACGTTCAGGCCTTCCTTGAAGTTAGCCGTGATCGGGGTCTCGATGATCGAGCCGTCCGGACGGGCCATCAGGCCGCGCATGCCGGCCAGCTGCTTCATCTGGGCCGGTGAACCACGGGCGCCGGAGTGGCTCATCATGTAAACCGAATTGATCGGCTTTTGACGACCCGTCTCCTTGTCGATCTGCACGGTGCGGATCGCGTCCATCATCTCTTCGGCAACCTTGTCGCCGCACTTGGCCCAGGCGTCGACCACCTTGTTGTACTTCTCGCCCTGCGTGATCAGGCCGTCGTTGTACTGCTGCTCGAACTCTTCGACCTGCTTACGGGCGGCGTCCACGATCGTGTACTTGGACGCAGGGATAACCATGTCGTCCTTGCCGAACGAGATGCCGGCGTCACAGGCGTTCTTGAAGCCCAGCTGCATGACGCGGTCACAGAAGATCACGGTCTCCTTCTGACCGCAGCCACGGTAAACCGTGTCGATCATCTTGGAGATCATCTTCTTGGTCATCAGCTGGTTGGCCGTTGCGAACGGCACAGCCGGATGCTTGGGCAGGATCTGACCGATCAGCATGCGACCAGGCGTGGTCTCGATGATCTCGGTGGTTTCCTTGCCGTCCGCGTCGAAGGCCGTGACACGGCCTTTGATCTTGGTGTGGAGCGTGACGATCTTGTTGTCGAGCGCATGCTCGAGCTCGGCATAGGAGCCGAACGCCATGCCCTGACCCGGCTCGTTCTCATTCATGAGCGAGAGGTAGTACAGGCCCAGCACGATGTCCTGGCTCGGCACGATGATCGGCTGGCCATTGGCAGGGTGCAGGATGTTGTTGGTCGACATCATCAGCACGCGTGCTTCCAGCTGCGCTTCGAGCGACAGCGGGACGTGCACGGCCATCTGGTCGCCGTCAAAGTCGGCGTTGAAAGCCGAGCAGACGAGCGGGTGCAGACGGATGGCCTTGCCTTCGATCAGCATGGGCTCAAAGGCCTGGATACCCAGACGGTGCAGCGTGGGCGCGCGGTTCAGCAGAACCGGGTGCTCGCGGATGACCTCGTCCAGGATATCCCAAACCTCGGGCTTTTCCTTCTCGACCAGCTTCTTGGCCTGCTTGACCGTCGAGCTGAAGCCCTTGGCCTCGAGGCGCGAGTAGATGAAGGGCTTGAACAGCTCAAGCGCCATCTTCTTGGGCAGGCCGCACTGGTGCAGCTTCAGGTTCGGACCCACGGTGATCACCGAACGACCCGAATAGTCCACGCGCTTGCCGAGCAGGTTCTGGCGGAAGCGGCCCTGCTTGCCCTTGAGCATGTCGCTCAGCGACTTCAGCGGACGCTTGTTGGCACCGGTGATGGTGCGGCCACGGCGGCCGTTGTCGAACAGCGCATCCACAGCTTCCTGCAGCATGCGCTTTTCGTTGCGGATGATGATGTCAGGCGCACGCAGCTCGATCAGGCGCTTCAACCGGTTGTTGCGGTTGATGACGCGGCGATAGAGATCATTGAGGTCCGACGTAGCAAAGCGTCCACCATCCAGCGGCACCAGCGGGCGCAGCTCGGGCGGAATGACCGGGATCACCGTCATGATCATCCACTCGGGCTTGTTGCCCGACACGATGAATTGCTCGACGATCTTGAGGCGCTTGGCCAGCTTCTTGGGCTTCAGTTCGGTGGTCGACTCGGCGATTTCCACGCGCAGGTCGGCCGCGATCTTTTCCAGATCCAGGGCGAGCAGGATGTCGCGAATGGCTTCGGCGCCGATCTTGGCGGTGAAGCTGTCGGCACCATATTCGTCCTGGGCATCAAGGAACTGCTCTTCGTTCAGCAGCTCATGCTGGGTGAACGGGGTCAGGCCCGGATCGAGAACGACATAGTTCTCGAAATACAGGATGCGCTCGATGTCCTTGAGCGTCATATCGAGCAGCAGCGCGATACGGGACGGCAGGGACTTCAGGAACCAGATGTGCGCAACCGGAGCGGCCAGCTCGATATGGCCCATGCGCTCACGGCGGACGCGGCTGAGCGTGACTTCAACGCCGCACTTCTCGCAGATCACGCCCTTGAACTTCATGCGCTTGTACTTGCCGCACAGGCACTCATAGTCCTTCACAGGGCCAAAGATGCGCGCGCAGAACAGGCCATCGCGTTCGGGCTTGAACGTACGATAGTTGATGGTTTCCGGCTTCTTGATCTCGCCGTAGGACCAGGACAGGATCTTTTCCGGGCTCGCGATGGAGATCTTCATCTGGTCGAAGGTCTGCACCGGAACGGCCGGATTGAACGGGTCCATGACGTGGGAATGATGATTCATCAATTCTCTCCTCTTTCCCTCGGGAGGGGCCACCAGGCCCGCTCCTTCAGGAAGTGAATGGGGGTAGGAAGTGCCGGATTATTCCGCCGCTTCCTGAGGAGGTGCGAGCTCCGCTTCGGCCTGGCTGCCATCGTCGCCCAGGTCGCGCATGTCGAGTTCGACATTGAGACCGAGCGAACGGATTTCCTTGACCAGAACGTTGAAGCTCTCGGGGATGCCCGCTTCGAACGTATCGTCGCCACGCACGATGGCTTCGTACACCTTGGTACGGCCGGCAACGTCGTCCGACTTGATGGTGAGCATTTCCTGGAGCGTATAAGCCGCGCCATAGGCTTCCAGAGCCCACACTTCCATCTCGCCGAAGCGCTGACCGCCGAACTGGGCCTTGCCGCCCAGCGGCTGCTGGGTAACCAGGGAGTACGGACCGATCGAACGGGCGTGGATCTTGTTGTCCACCAGGTGGTCGAGCTTGAGCATATAGATATAGCCCACGGTCACCTGACGATCGAACTGCTCGCCCGTACGGCCGTCGAACACCGTCGACTGACCCGAGGCCTTCAGCCCTGCCCGCTCCAGCATCACCACGATGTCGGCTTCCTTGGCGCCGTCGAACACCGGCGTCGCGATCGAGACACCCTTGGAGAGGTGTTCGCCCAGACGCACCATGCCGTCGTCGTCGAGGTCGGTGATGGATTCATCACCGGCAAACAGGTCCTGGATTTCCAGGCGCAGGGGCTTGAGATCGCCATTGCGCTGATAGGCACGGACCATCTCGTCGATCTTGCGGCCCATGCCGGCGCAAGCCCAGCCCAGGTGCGTCTCGAGGATCTGGCCCACGTTCATGCGCGACGGCACGCCCAGCGGGTTCAGCACGATATCGACCGACGTACCATCTTCCAGATACGGCATGTCTTCCACGGGCACGATGCGCGACACCACGCCCTTGTTACCGTGACGGCCGGCCATCTTGTCGCCCGGCTGGATCTTGCGCTTGGTGGCGATGAAGACCTTGACCATCTTCATCACGCCCGGCGGCAGTTCGTCACCGCGCTGCAGCTTGTCGACCTTGTCGATGAAGCGCTTCTCGAGCAGACGGCGGCTTTCTTCATACTGGGCATGAAGGGCTTCCATCTCGCTCATCACCTTGTCGTCGTCGACGGCAAACTGCCACCACTTCGACCGGGGCTGAGCCTCGAACATCTGGTCATTGAGCTTGGTGCCGACCACATAGCCCTTCGGGCCAGCCGTCGCCGCCTTGCCGAACAACATTTCCTTCAGACGCGCATAGACGTTGCGGTCCAGGATCGACTGTTCGTCGTCACGGTCCTTGGCGAGACGCTCGATTTCCTCGCGCTCGATAGCCATGGCGCGCTCGTCCTTGTCGATGCCGTGGCGGTTGAACACGCGCACTTCAACGACAGTACCAGCATCGCCCGGCGGCACGCGCAGGGAGGTGTCACGAACGTCAGAGGCCTTCTCGCCGAAGATGGCGCGGAGGAGCTTTTCTTCCGGGGTCATCGGCGATTCACCCTTGGGGGTGATCTTGCCGACCAGGATGTCGCCAGGCGCCACTTCGGCGCCGATATGCACGATGCCGGCTTCGTCCAGGTTCTTCAGCGCTTCTTCCGACACGTTCGGAATGTCGCGCGTGATTTCCTCAGGACCAAGCTTGGTATCGCGGGCCATCACTTCATATTCCTCGATGTGGATCGAGGTGAAGACGTCCTGCATGGCGATCTTTTCGCTCAGCAGAATGGAGTCTTCGAAGTTGTAGCCGTTCCAGGGCATGAACGCGACGAGCACGTTGCGGCCCAGGGCCAGATCGCCCAGCTCGGTCGACGGACCATCGGCAATGATGTCGCCCTGGTTGACGTGATCGCCCACCACAACCAGCGGACGCTGGTTGATGCAGGTCGACTGGTTCGACCGCTGGAACTTCATCAGATTGTAGATGTCGACGCCCGACTTGGACGCATCGGTTTCTTCGGTTGCCCGGATAACGATACGCGTCGCGTCCACCTGGTCCACGATGCCCTTGCGCTTGGCCACAATGGCGGCGCCGGAGTCACGGGCCACGACGGCTTCCATGCCCGTGCCCACGAAGGGAGCATGGGCGCGCAGCAGCGGCACAGCCTGACGCTGCATGTTCGAGCCCATCAGAGCGCGGTTGGCGTCGTCGTTTTCGAGGAACGGGATCAGCGAAGCCGCCACAGACACCATCTGCTTGGGCGAAACGTCCATCAGGTCGACGTTTTCCTTGGGCGTCAGGCCGTTGTCGCCAGCATGGCGCGCCACGACCAGATCGTCCTTGAGGGTGCCGTCCTTGTTGAACTGCACGTTGGCCTGCGCCACGTAGTGCTTGGCTTCTTCCATGGCCGACAGATAGACCACGTCCTCGGTCAGCACGCCGTCCACGATCTTGCGGTACGGGGTCTCGATGAAACCGTACTTGTTGACGCGGGCGAAGGTCGACAGCGAGTTGATCAGACCGATGTTCGGGCCTTCCGGCGTCTCGATCGGGCAGATACGGCCATAATGGGTCGGATGCACGTCGCGGACTTCAAAGCCCGCACGCTCACGGGTGAGACCGCCCGGCCCAAGCGCCGACAGGCGACGCTTGTGGGTGATTTCCGAGAGCGGATTGGTCTGATCCATGAACTGGCTGAGCTGGCTCGAGCCGAAGAACTCGCGCACGGCGGCGGCAGCCGGCTTGGCGTTGATCAGGTCCTGCGGCATGACGGTGTCGATTTCGACCGAGCTCATACGCTCCTTGATCGCGCGCTCCATGCGGAGCAGGCCAAGGCGGTAGGAGTTTTCCATCAATTCGCCAACCGAGCGAACGCGACGGTTGCCGAGGTTGTCGATGTCGTCGATCTCGCCGCGGCCGTCGCGCAGGTCCACCAGCGTGCGCACGACTTCCACGATGTCTTCCTTGCGCAGCGTGCGCATGGTGTCGGGAGCGTCGAGCTCAAGGCGCATGTTCATCTTCACGCGACCAACGGCAGACAGGTCATAGCGCTCGCTGTCAAAGAACAGCGACTGGAACATGGCTTCGGCGGTGTCCACGGTCGGCGGCTCGCCAGGACGCATCACGCGATAGATGTCGAACAGCGCATCTTCACGGGATTCGTTCTTGTCGATCGCCAGCGTGTTGCGGATATAGGCGCCGATGGTGATGTGATCGATGTCCAGGATCGGCAGCTCGTCGAAGCCAAGATCGATCATCTTGGTCAGGGTCTTCTCGTCGAGCTCGTCACCTGCCTCCATATAGACCTCGCCGGTCTTGAAGTTGATCAGGTCTTCGGCGACATACATGCCATAGAGGTCTTCATTGACCGCCAGCAGGTGCGTCAGGCCGTTTTCGGCCAGCTTCTTGGCCTGGCGGGCCGAGAGCTTCTTGCCGGCTTCATGCACGACGTCGCCCGTCTTGGCGTCGATCAGGTCATGGCTCGGCTTGGCATTCTTCATCTTCTCGGCGTCGTAGGGCTTCTGCCAGCCATTGGACGTCTTCGAATAGGTCACCGTGTTGTAATAGGTGGCCAGGATCTCTTCGGTATCCATGCCCAGCGCCTTGAGCAGGCTGGTCACGGGGATCTTGCGGCGACGGTCGATACGCGCAAACACCACGTCCTTGGCGTCGAATTCGATATCGAGCCAGGAGCCGCGGTAGGGAATGATACGGCCGGCAAACAGCAGCTTGCCCGACGAATGGGTCTTGCCCTTGTCGTGATCAAAGAACACGCCCGGCGAACGGTGCATCTGCGAAACGATGACGCGCTCGGTGCCATTGACGATGAAGGTGCCGTTGGAGGTCATGAAGGGCATGTCGCCCATGTAGACGTCCTGCTCCTTGATGTCCTTGACCGAACGGGCGCCGGTTTCTTCGTCCACCTCAAACACGATCAGGCGCAGCGTCACCTTGAGCGGGGCAGCGAACGTGATGTCGCGCGCACGGCACTCATCGATGTCATACTTGGGCTGCTCGAATTCGTACTTCACGAATTCGAGAGATGCGGTGTTCGAAAAGTCGGTGATCGGAAAGACCGAACGGAACACGGACTGAAGCCCTTCGTCGGGACGGCCACCCTTGGGCTCATCCACGAGGAGGAACTGATCATAGGAGGCCTTCTGGACCTCGATCAGATTGGGCATCTCCGTGACTTCGCGAATGGACCCGAAGGACTTGCGTACCTTGCGGCGGCCGTTGAACGTGGTAGCCATGAAAGCTCCTGTTTCTTGCGATTGTCTCGGAGGCAGATATCCAAAAATCCGACTATCAGCCGTCGGGTCTCGGGATATTTGCCCTTGATAGGCACTAGGTTGGGCTGGTGATGCCTGGGCCCTGCCCCAGCCAAGGACAGGAAAGGCACGAAACGCCAAAACACCCCGTGGTCAGCAACCACAGGGCAACGTGGACGTCAGCGTGCCTCAGACATCAAATTGGTCATATATTCCGCAAATTGGCGCCAGGGACCCATGCAACCGGTCCGGCGAATCATGTCCCGCAAAACGAGAATGCGAGATGGCACATAAAGCGCCATCTCGCAAATTTCAAGGCAGAAGTCGAAATTACTTGAATTCGACCTTGGCGCCGGCAGCTTCCAGCTTCTTCTTGATGTCTTCGGCTTCAGCCTTGTTGACACCTTCCTTGACAGCCTTGGGAGCGGCTTCAACCAGCGCCTTGGCTTCGCCCAGGCCCAGACCGGTGATGGCACGGACTTCCTTGATGACGTTGATCTTGTTGTCGCCGAAGGAGGCGAGGATCACGTCAAATTCGGTCTTTTCTTCAACGGCAGCGGCCGGAGCGCCAGCAGCGGCGGCAACGGCAACCGGAGCGGCGGCGGAAACGCCCCACTTCTCTTCGAGCATCTTGGACAGCTCGGAAGCTTCCAGAACGGTCAGGGCAGACAGGTCGTCTACGATCTTGGCGAGATCAGCCATTTGATAAATCTCTCTTTTTAGGTGTTCAGTTCAAACCAGATGGTCCCTTGAGAGGACCGATGGGGGTTACGCTGCTTCGTTGCTCTTTTCCGCATGGGCGGCCAGCACGCGGGCAATGCCGCCTGCCGGTGCCACGATGACCGACGCGATACGCGTTGCGGGCTGCTTGAGCATCCCGGCCAGCGTTGCACGCAGTTCATCCAGCGAGGGCATGGTCGCCAGCGCCTTGACGTTGTTCGCGTCAAGCGCGGTCTTGCCCATGGCGCCACCAAGAACGACGTACTTCGCGTTCTTTTCAGCAAACTTCGCCGCAATCTTGGGCGCAGTCATGGGGTCGGCCGCATAAGCGATGACGATCGGCCCGGTAAGAAGGGCCGACATGTCCGCATTGTCGGTGTCTTTAAGAGCAAGCTTGGCAAGACGGTTCTTTGCGACCTTGACCTGGCCGCCAGCGGCCTTGATTTCGCGACGAAGCGATTCAAGGTTGGCGACGGTCAGACCGGCATTCTGCGCAAGGACGATCGATCCAGCGCCCGACAGGGCTGACTGAAGCGATGCGACAAGCTCACGCTTTTCCGCTCTTTCCACTGCTAGTCTCCACATTGAGCCCGACGAAAGTCTGTCGGGCCATTGCCAATTGCTGCCCTCCGATCTCCAGAACTGGAGGAGAGGAGCAACGGTTACATGCCTGTCAACCGTGCTGCCCAAAGGGCAACTGGCCTGGTTCGAACCCTGATCACCCCTGCCCTTGCGGGCCGGAAAATCCTGGTTGTCACCCCATCTATGCTGGCATCTTGCGATTTTAAGCCAACCCGGATCGGCTGGCACCTGCAGTCTCGGACAGGACTTAACTCCCCTTGCGGGGAGCTATCCGGGCGGCCGAAGCCGCCCGAAATTCTCTTACAGAGCCGAAGCCGGCTCCACATGCACGCCCGGGCCCATCGTCGTGGAAACGGCGACGCGCTTGACGTAGGTGCCCTTGGCACCAGCGGGCTTGGACCGCTGCACGGCGTCAGTGAACGCCTTGATGTTCTGCAGCAGGGCTTCCTCGGAGAAGGACACCTTGCCAACACCAGCATGCAGGATACCGGCCTTTTCAACGCGGTATTCCACAGCGCCACCCTTGGCAGCCTTGACGGCGCCGGCGACGTCGGGGGTAACCGTGCCAACCTTGGGGTTCGGCATCAGGTTGCGCGGGCCCAGGATCTTACCCAGACGGCCGACCAGCGGCATCATGTCGGGGGTGGCAATGCAACGATCGAAATCGATCTTGCCGGCCATGATCTGTTCCATCAGGTCTTCGGCGCCAACGATGTCGGCACCAGCCTTGCGGGCCTCGTCTGCCTTGGCATCCTTGGCGAACACGGCAACGCGGACGGTCTTGCCCGTGCCGTTCGGCAGGGTGACAACGCCACGGACCATCTGGTCGGCGTGACGGGGGTCAACGCCCAGGTTGATGGCGATCTCGACGGTCTCGTCGAACTTGGCCGAGGCGCGCGCCTTGACCATCTTCACGGCCTCATCAAGCTTGTAGAGCTTGTTGCGGTCGATGCCCTCACGGGCCTTGGCGATCTTCTTACCAACGTGTGCCATCTATCAGCCCTCGACCTGAATGCCCATGGAACGGGCAGAGCCGGCGATCATCGACACAGCAGCGTCGATATTGTCGGCGTTGAGATCCTTCATCTTCTTCTGGGCGATGTCGCGCAGCTGAGCCACGGTGATCGTACCAGCCGATTCCTTGCCCGGCAGCTTGCTGCCCGACTTCAGGTTGACGGCCTTCTTGATGAAGTAGGTGACCGGCGGCTGCTTCATCTCGAAGGTGAAGCTCTTGTCGGCATAGGCGGTGATCACGACCGGAATGGGCGAACCCTTTTCCATTTCCTGCGTGGCGGCATTGAAGGCCTTGCAGAATTCCATGATGTTCAGGCCGCGCTGACCGAGAGCCGGCCCGATCGGCGGGGACGGCGTCGCGGAGCCCGCGGGCACCTGCAGCTTTACGTAGCCAACGATTTTCTTTGCCATAATCGTCCTTCAGTTTCTGGTGGCGTGCTTGCGCAACGCCCCGGTTCGTCCGCTGTCACGCGGACCGTTTGACGCTGTGGTCCGAGGTCTATCCGGATGCCTGGCAGCAACCGCCCTCTTCCACAGATTTACCGCCAGCACGCTGGCGGGTGCCGCCGGATAAACCCGGCAGCCATCTGGCGCAAGCCAGAATTGGTGCAGCGCCCGTCAGGCGCCAGGCGGTCAGACCTTTTCGACCTGACCGTATTCGAGCTCCACCGGGGTGGGGCGACCAAAGATCGACACTTCCACCTTGAGGCGGGCGCGCTCTTCGTCGACTTCTTCCACCACGCCATTGAAGCTGGCGAAGGGGCCATCGGACACGCGGACATTCTCGCCCACTTCGAAGGACACCGACGGCTTGGGATGCTCGACCCCTTCCTGCACCTGCTGCAGGATGGAGAGGGCTTCCTTTTCCGAGATCGGCATCGGCTTGTTGTCCGAACCGAGGAAGCCGGTGACCTTGGGCGTGTTCTTGATCAGGTGGAACGCCTCGTCGGTCATGTCCATCTTGACCAGCACATAGCCGGGGAAGAACTTGCGTTCGGCGTCGACCTTGCGGCCACGGCGGATCTCGACGACCTTTTCGGTCGGCACGATCACGTCTTCAAACAGGTGCTCGAGCTTCTTCTGCGCAACCTTCTGACGGATGTCTTCCGCCACCTTGCGCTCGAAGTTCGAGTAAGCTTGAACGATATACCACCGCATGGCCATTAAGCGCCGCCGCTCCTAATTCAACTAAGTTCAGTACCCGGCCTAAGCGCGGATCGACAGCATCAGCCCGACCAGCCAGGAAATGATCTGGTCTGCAGCCAGGAAGAACAGGCTTGCCGCGGTGACCAGAACGATGACCATGATCGTCGAGATCAGGACTTCGTTACGACCCGGCCAGGTGACCTTGGAAACTTCCTGCCGCACCTGCTGCAGAAAAGTGATCGGGTTTGTACGGGCCATCGGCAAATCTACTCTTCGTATTTTTGGCGCAAAACCAAAGGCCGCGCAGGACTCCCGCACGGCTCGAATGTCGCTATCTAGAGAAAGTCCCGGCCAATTGCAACATGCCCGGCCAAGAATCTGCCCCGCCGGCGCGGCCTTTTCCCGGTCGGCAGGCGGCTCCGGCTCCACCCCACGTTAACGACAGTGGGAGAACTCGACGAATCACTCTTGATTCGCCCGATGCATTGGATTTTATAGACCTTACTAGGGAACGTAATGGCTGCAGGGGGCGTGCCATGACTGCGTCCGCATCCGACTTTGTCGTGAAGAGCTGCGAAATCCGCCATTTTGGGCCGCACCGTGCCATTCCCGGCCGGATCACCGGGCTTGTGCGCGTGCAGATTCAGGAACTGTTCCTGGGCAATGTCACCAATTATCACCTCGACCTCAAGGTCAAGGCCGATGTCGGCGCCGTATCCACGGCCGAGGTGCGCACCGCCCTGCTCGCCCATGCCGCCCATCAGCTGAACAAGCTCAAGACCCGCCACACCACGAAGCTGGCTGTCGCAGCCGAATAGGCCTGGCTGACCCTGCCGGCAAAGCCAGCAGCGCACCCATGCGGGCGCGCCAGCAGATCATGTGATTTTGGAAGATTTGTGCCTGGCAGGGGCTGGGGGACTCGAACCCACGACCCTCGGTTTTGGAGACCGATGCTCTACCAACTGAGCTAAACCCCTTCAGGCGAGGCCGTGTCTAATGGCAAAACGGCCGTTTCGCAAGAGCCTTGCGCAGGCTAGGCGAAGATATGGGGCACCAGCGGGACAACCAGCAGCAACAGGCCCACAAAGGCCACCGAAAAGGCCAGCGAGCGCCAGGGCGACAGCGCCTTGAGGTAGCACACCACATGCACGGCCCGGCCGACCAGGAACAGCGCGGCACCGGCCAGCGACAGCCAGCCCTGCTCGCCCAGCACGATCGACAGCACCGCCAGAGTCAGAAAGACCGGCAGCGTCTCGTGCAGATTGGCCAGCGCGCGGCGCGAACGCGCCAGCATCAGCGAGGGCGGCGGCAGTTCATCGCGCGGGCCCATCTGGGCGGCGGGGCCCACTTGTTCGGTGAGATATTTGCCCGGCAGCAAGGCCTGAACGACCGTGAGCGCCAGCACGAGAAGAATGATCAATAACATGGGGGTTACCTGTAAGATTGGGTCGGCAATGCGCCTGCATACGACCAACCGGCCTGCTCCGCCAGCCGATCATGCCGGCAATGCCGCGCCCCTTATTTACAAATCTGCGTCACCGGCCAATAAAGGTTAGGCGAGTTTGGGAATCCGCGGCGGGCGCCGATATTGTTCACTCAGGGATCGACCGGTCCCGGAAGGAAGCTGATGCGTTTCGTTCTCTCGCTGGCCCTGGTGCTGCTCACCCCCACAATGGCATTCGCCCACCCTGGTCTTGACCATGTGATGGGCTTTTCCCACGGCCTGGCCCATCCGCTGGGCGGGCTGGATCATTTGCTGGCCATGGTTGCCGTTGGCATTCTGGCCGCGGCCCTGGGCGGGCGCGCGCTCTGGGCGGTGCCGCTGAGCTTTATGGCCATGATGGTGGTCGGCTTTGGCCTGGGCATTGCCGGCACGGGTCTGCCGCTGGTCGAGACCGGCATCGCGCTCTCCAGCATTGCCATCGGCGCGGCCGCCACGCTGCGCCGCCCCCTGCCCCAGACGGCCGCCATGGCCCTGGTGGGCATCTTCGCCCTGTTCCACGGCCATGCCCATGGCGCCGAAATGCCGGCCTCGGCCGCGGCGCTGGAATATGCCGCCGGCTTCCTGCTGGCCACGGGCCTGCTGCATCTCTCCGGCATTGCCGCCACGCTCGGCGTGACCCGGCTCGCCGGTCGCCATGCCGATGGGATCACGCGCCTGGCCGGTGGCCTTGCGGCTCTGGGCGGCGTTGGCATCCTGGCCGGCTGGCTCTAGGCCTCACACCCACAAAGCCAAAGGGGAGACGGGCAATCGCCGTCTCCCCTTTTTTGCGTCCGGAACTATCCGTAACGCCTACGTTACGACTGACTTACGCCTGCTGCGCCAGGAACGCCCGCCAATCGCCGAGATGGGAGATGTCAGTGGCGCCCTCGGCGCCAATGGCCTCGCAGATGAAACCCTTGACGCTGCTGCCATCGGCCAGCACCACCGATCCGATACCGAGCGGTGACGGGATGCCGGCGACGAAATCGCCAAAGGCCGCGCGCGGCAAGGCCCAGATCTCCATTTTGATGGCACTGCCACCCGAGGACACCCGCACCATGCCCGGCCGCTTGGGCGGGCCGCCGGCCAGCGCATAGAAGCGATATTCGGGCGCGCTCTCGACAGCGCGCAGGAAGCGGCCCTTGCGGCTGGTCAGCTGACCATTGAGCGGCAGGCCGGTCATATGCGCGCCGCAGACGGCGATCTCCATCTCGTCGGCCTCGATTGCGGGCGCCATCGGCGCCGCATCGGCAAAACCCCAGTCGGTGGCCCCGAGATTGTGCGGGAAATGCCGCTCCAGCCCCTGCGCCACGGCGGCAACCAGCCCATCGGCGCCCGCCGGGGCCAGCAGGGTCACGCTGCCCGGCCGGCCATCGCTGCGCCGCGCCGCCGGCACGGCAATGCCGCACATGTCGAGCAGATTGACGAAATTGGTATAGGTGCCCAGCCGCGAATTGGGCCCGATGGGATCGGCCGCAAGATCAGCCACCGAATAGAACGTCGGAATGGTCGGCACACACAGCAGGTCCACCCCCGCCAGCGCCGGCTCGGCCAGGCGCTTGAGCTCGGCCAGCCGATAGATGCCCCGGAAGGCATCGGCGGCGCTGAGTTGCTCGGCCGCGGTGATGATCTTGCGGGTCACCGGGTGGATGGCGTCGGGATTGGTCTTGAGCAGATCCTCGATCACCGTATAGCGCTCGGCCACCCAGGCGCCTTCATAGAGCATGCGGGCGACGGCATAGAGCGGGGCAAAATCGATCTCGACGATCTCGGCGCCAGACTGGCGCAGCGCATCGACGCTGCGCGCAAAGGAGTCCGCCTGCACGCTGTCGCCGAAGAACTCGACGCTGCCGGCATCGGGAATACCCACCCGCAGCCGAGCCGGCGCCGCCGTCAGCGCCCGCGTCGGAAAGCGCCGTGCATAGGCATCGGAGGCGTCATAGGCACTGGCCACGGAGAACACCGCATAGGCATCCGTCACCGTGAGGGCGAAGATCGAGATGGTATCGAGCGTCCGGCAGGCCGGGACCACGCCCGAAGCCGAAAGCGTGCCCAGCGTCGGCTTGAGGCCCACGATATTGTTGAGCGCCGCCGGCACGCGGCCCGAGCCCGCCGTATCGGTGCCCAGCGAAAACGTCACCAGCCCATGGCCCACGGCCACGCCCGACCCGCCCGATGAACCGCCCGGCACGATGGCCGGGTCGATGGAATTGCGCGGCACGCCATAGGGCGAACGCACGCCGACCAAGCCGGTGGCGAACTGGTCGAGATTGGTCTTGCCGATCAAAAGCGCGCCGGCCGCCCGCAATTGCGCAACGACAAAGGCATCCTCGGCAGCGACATATTCATAGGCCGGACAGGCCGCCGTGGTCGGCTTGCCCGCGGCATCGATATTGTCCTTGATGACATAAGGCACGCCCCAGAGCGGCCGCGTGGGATCATAGGCGCCCAGCGCATCGGCCGCCGCCAGCACCTCGGCCTTGTCCAGCAGATGGATGAAAATGGCTGGATCAGCGACCGCGGCTATGCCGGCGAACACCTGTTCGACAATCTCGCGGGGCGATGTCCCCGCCGCATAGGCGGCGCGCAGGCTGGGCAGCGTCAGGGCAATGGCAGACATAGGCAAAGTCCTTGCAGTTCAGAATAGTCACACAGTCAGGAAGTCAGCATCAGGACCGGCTTGGCCCAGATGATGAGGACGACGCAGCCCTGTGCCGAGGCGACCGCATGGGATGTGTCGGTGGGATTGATGACCAGCGCGCCCGCGCCATAGCTGCCGGCATCGTCGCTCTGGCCGCCCTCGAGCACCAAGATGGTCTCGATGCCCTGGTGCAGATGGCGCGGCACGCTGGCGCCCTTGGCATAGCGCAGCAGGGCCACCGCCCCGCCCTCGCCCTCATCATGCAGGCGGCAGATCTCGACGCCGGGATGGAAAGGCTCGAAGGGGAAATCCCGCCAGGCGCCGGCGAGAAAGCCGGGATGGGTGATGCTAGGAGCCATGCAGGGCACTCACAATCTCGTCGGTGGTCGCCAGCCAGCCGACAATGCCACCCTGCGCCGCGATCATCTCCAGCGTCGCTTGCTTGAAGGCGGGGAAATAACTCTCGGTGGCGTCGGTCGCCAGCACGCACTCAAAGCCACGGTCATTGGCCTCGCGCATGCTGGTCTGCACGCAGACCTCGGTGGTGACGCCGGCAAATACCAATTGGCGAATACCGCGATCGGCGAGGATCTTGCCGAGCTCGGTGGCGTAGAAGGCCCCCTTGCCCGGCTTGTCGATGACGATCTCGCCGACAATTGGCGCCAGTTCGGGCACGATATCGGCGCCGGGCTCGCCGGCCACCAGAATGCGGCCCATCGGACCGGCATCGCCAATGCGCAGCGCCGGATTGCCCCGGTTGCGCTTGGCCGGCGGACAGTCCGAGAGGTCCGGGACATGGCATTCGCGCGTGTGGATCACGGTAACGCCGGCCGCGCGGAAACCCGCGATGAGCCGGCCCACGGTGGGAATGATGGCCTGCAGCAGCGTGACATCATTGCCCAGGCTCGCGCCGAAGCCACCCGGCTCGACGAAATCGCGCTGCATGTCGATGACAATCAGCGCCGTGCGGGCCGGATCGATGTCGATGGCGAAGGGACGCGCGGATAGTAGGCTCATGCGTGCCCCGCCATGTGTTGGCCGATTTCGCCGATATCGGCGGCGCCGATGGGCGTCTCAAAGGCAATGCGCCCTTCCGACATCACCAGCACCCGGTCCGATAGTTCAAGGATTTCATCGAGATCCTCGCTGATCAGTAACACTGCCGTTCCCGAATTGCGCGCCGCCATAATGCGGGCCCGGATTTCGGCCACCGCCGAGAAATCCAGCCCGAAGCAGGGATTGGAAATCACCAGCAGATCCACCGGACCGGTCAGCTCGCGCGCCAGCACGGCCCGCTGCACATTGCCGCCTGACAGCGCGGCAATCGGGCTGTCAATCGAGGTGGTCTTGACGTTATAGGCGGCCACCAGCTCACGGGCCTTGGCCCGCATGGCGCCCGTGTCGAGCCAGAAGCGCGGCTTGCCCTGGGCGTCTTCGTCGAAATCGCGAAAAGCCATGTTCTGCGCCACGCTCATGCGCGGGGCACAGGCATTGTGCAGCGGCTCCTCGGGCAGATAGCGCACATTGGCCGCGCGCGCCTGGGTGCGGCTGGCGTCATAGGCGTGGCCCTTCACTGCAATGGCGCCGGCCTGATAGGGGCGCTGGCCGGCCAAGAGCTCCATCAGCTCGGTCTGGCCATTGCCCGACACTCCGGCCACGCCGACGATCTCGCCAGCGCGAACATCGAGACTGTCGAGGCTGATCTGCTTGAGCCCGGAGCGGTCCACCGCCTGCACGCCGCGCAAGCTGAGCACGGCATCGCCCGGCACGCCGCTGCGCGCCGCCTTCTGCGACAGGGTCTTTTCGCCGATCATCAGCGCCGCCATATCGGCATGGCTGAGCTCGGCCACCTTGCCGCCGCCGACATAGCGGCCCCGCCGCAGCACGGAGACCTCGTCGGCATAGGCGGTCACTTCGCGGAACTTGTGCGTGATCATCAGCACGGTGAGCCCGGCCTGCACCGTCATCTGCCGCACCATGCCGAGCAGTTCGTCGGCTTCCGCCGGCGTCAGCACCGAGGTGGGTTCATCCAGGATCAGGAATTTGCGGCCGAGATAGAGTTGCTTGAGCAGTTCGAGCTTCTGCTTTTCGCCCGCCGACAGCCGGCTGACCGGCACATCGAGCGGCACGGCAAACGGCATGGTGGCCATGAAGTCCGCCAGCGCGCCGCGCTCGTCCGCCCAGTCGATCACCGCCGGCACGTCGGGCCGGTTGATGACCAGGTTCTCCGCCCCGGTCAGCGACGGCACCAGGGTAAAATGCTGATAGACCATGCCCAGCCCATGGGCATGGGCGGCACGGGGATCGTCAATGCTCACCTCGCGGTCGCCCACGATCAACTGGCCCGATGTGGGGTGGTAAAAGCCCATCATGCATTTGACGAGGGTCGACTTGCCGGCGCCATTCTCACCCAGCAGCGCATGGAATGTGCCCGGCCGCACTTGAATCGATACATTATCCAAGGCCACGAAGGCCCCGAATTTCATGGTCATTCCGACCGTTTCGACGCCAATGGGCGCCAGCGCAGTCATGCCAGCGCCTCGATGATGGCGGCGCTATTGCTGACCGAACCGAACACGCCGCCCTGCATCTTGACCATGTGGATGGCCGCGGCGTGATTGCCCGGATCGGTGGCGCCGCAGCAATCCTCCACCAGCACGCATTCATAGCCCCGGTCATTGGCCTCGCGCATGGTGGTGTGCACGCACACGTCCGTGGTGATGCCGGTGAGCAGCAGGTTCTCGATGCCCCGGTTGCGCAGCAACAGGTCAAGGTCCGTGGCGTAAAAGCTGCCCTTGCCCGGCTTGTCGATAATGGCCTCGCCCGGCAGCGGCGCCAGCTCGTCGATGATCTCCCAGCCCGGTTCGCCCCGGATCAGGATCTTGCCGCAGGGGCCGGGATCGCCGATCCCTGCCCCCATCTGGCGCGAGCGCCAGCGCTTGTTGGCCGGCAGGTCCGCCAGATCGGGCCGATGCCCCTCGCGGGTGTGGATGATGTGAAAGCCCTTCTGGCGCATCACCGCCAGCAGCGCCTTGATCGGCTCAATCGGCGCGCGAGTGAGGCTCAAATCATAGCCCATGGAGTCGACATAGCCGCCTTCCCCGCAGAAATCGGTCTGCATGTCGATGATGACCAGCGCCGTGTTTTCCGGCCGCAGATCGCCATTATAGGGCCAGTTATAGGGGTCTGCCGCGATGGT
Organism: Devosia sp. FKR38; assembly: GCF_005222805.1. Taxonomy (GTDB): domain Bacteria; phylum Pseudomonadota; class Alphaproteobacteria; order Rhizobiales; family Devosiaceae; genus Devosia. The sequence goes on from NZ_STGC01000005.1 coordinate 1,555,379, forward strand.
GGGCATGATGCCGCTCCTATTTGGTAATGCTGAGTTCGCCCGGCGCGCCGGAAATGGCCTGGGTGGGAGAACTGGTTGCCACCAGCAGCCCCAGCGTCAGCACATAGGGCGCCGCGAAAAAGAGGTAATAGCCTTCCGACACGCCGACCGATTGCAGGGCCGGCCCCAGCGCGCCAGCGCCGCCGAACAGCAGCGCAGCCCACAGGCAGTTGATCGGGTTCCAGCGGGCAAAAATCACCAGCGCCACGGCCATCAGGCCCTGGCCGGAGGAAATGCCCTCGTTCCAGCTGCCGGGATAATAGAGCGACAGATAAGCGCCGCCGATGCCGGCCAGCGCGCCACCGGCCGCCGTTGACCACAGCCGCACCCAATTGGGGTCAAGCCCCATGGCCCGCGCCGCATCGGTGCTGTCGCCGACCACCCGCACGATCAGTCCGATGCGCGTCGCCTTGAACATCCAGGCCATGGCAAAGGCCAGGATCGCGCCCACCACGAACAGCACATTGACGCGCAGCGCTGCCTCGAGCTGGGGAATGTCGGTCCACCAGCCCAAGGGAATGGCCGGCAGGTCGGGCGCCACGGGCTGGATATAGGGCTTGCCGAAAAAGAAGGCGATGCCGGTGCCGAACAGCATCAGCGCAATGCCCACGGCAATGTCGTTGACCTTGGGCAGGCTGCACAACCAGCCATGCAGCAGGCCAAACATCATGCCGGCCAAGGCGGCGGCAGCCACCCCGGCCCAGGGCGAACCGGTGTGGAAGGCCACCGCATAGCCAGCCATGGCGCCAAACACCAGCGTACCTTCGAGCCCCAGATTGATGCGCCCCGAGCGCTCGGTCAGGCATTCGCCCAGGCTAACGAAGATAAAGGGTGTGGAGACGCGGATCGCGCCACCAATGATGGCGATGGGCACGCCCCACCAGCCGATGTCGAGCCCATTCATGCGCGCACCCATGTTTCTGGTTTGAACAGGCGGAAGCGGCCCACCAGCGTCTCGCTGACCAGGATCGCCACGAACACCAGGCCCTGCAGCACGAGCATGGTGGCGTCGGGCAGGTCGAGCCGCCGCTGCACCAGGCCACTGGAGGCCTCGAACCCGGCCAGCAGCACCGCCACCGGAATGATGGCCAGCGCGTTGTGGCGGGCGAGGAAGGCAATCAATATGCCGGTATAGCCATAGCCCGCCGCCAGCGAGCCATTGGCCGACCCATGCACGGCGCTGACCTCGACCATGCCGGCCAGCCCGGCAAAACTTCCCGCGAGGGCCGTAAAGCCCAGGATCAGCCGGCCGGTGGGCAGGCCCTGGATCTGCGCCGCCCGCACATTGCCGCCGACGATGCGCGCGGCAAAGCCCCAGGTGGTGCGCTCCATCACGATATAGCTGACGATGCAGGCGACCAGGCCAATGCCCAGCCCCCAATGCACGGCCATGCCCGGCATGTCGGCCAGCCGATAGGCCTCCTCCAGCGGGGCGGTCGATGGTTTGTTGAGACTTGCCGGATCGCGGAACACGCTCTCGACGAAGTGGTTCATCAGCGCGATGGCAATATAGGCCATCAACAGGCTCGAAATGGTCTCGTTAACGCCGCGCCGCACGCGCATCCAGCCCACCGCGCCGATCCACAAGGCGCCGGTGAGCGCCCCCGCCACAGCCATCAGGGCAATGCCGCCCAGGCCCAGGCCCGGAAAGCTGGCGCCGGTCACCCCGGCGGCAACGCCGCCCAGCACAATGGCGCCCTCGCCGCCGATCACCACCAGGCCCAGCCGGGCCGGGATCGCCACGCAGAGCGCGGCCAGCAGGAGTGGTGCTGCCCGCGACAGCGTGTTTTCCCAGGAGAAGGCTGAGCCGAACCCGGCCTGGTACACATAGCCGTAGAAATCGATCGGCGACTTGCCCAGCAGCAGCAGAAACACGCCGAAGGCCGCGAGGCCCGCAATCAGCGCCAGCAGCGGCAGGGCCACCGCCTCGCTGCGCCGCATCATGGCCGCCAGGGATGGCCCGGCAGGCGCTGTTGCCCCTGCCGTGCTGCTGGAAGACAGGCCCTGTGGAGTGCCCGTATCCATGGCGTTACGAGATCGACCCGACGACGCCCTCGACGAGATAGTCCATGCTCTCGAGCGCGACATCGTCTTCGGCGAAACTCTGGCCTTCGGTGGCGATCACATTGCCCTTGTTGTCCTTGAGCGGGCCCTTGATGGCGGCAAAGCCGCCCTTCATGATCTCGGCCTGGGTGGCCTCGAACTGGGTGCGCGCCTCGGCCGACACCGCCGGACCCAGCGGGCTCATCTTGATGAAGCCCTGCGCCAGCCCGCCGCGCACGAAATTGGGAATGGTGCCGCCCGAGAGCGTCGTGTTCACCATCTCGGTATAGACCTGCGCCCAGTTCCACTCGGCGCCGGTGAGATATTTGTCCGGGGCCAGCGACGCCTGGCTGGCGTGATAGCCGCACAGGAACATGCCGCGACCGGCGCCGGTCTCCATCACAACCTTGGGGCCATCGACATGGCAGGTGACGACGTCAGCGCCCTGGTCGGCCAGGGCATTGACCGCCTCGGCTTCCTTGACCGCCATGGACCACTCGCCGGTGAAGATCACCTGGCAGGTGATGGTGGGATCAACCGAGCGTGCGCCCAGCAGGAACGAGTTGATGTTGAGCAGCACCTGCGGAATGGGCTTGGCCGCGACAAAGCCGATCTTCTTGGTCTTGGTGGCATGGCCGGCGGCAATGCCGTTCAGATACTGGCCCATGCCGATATAGCCGAAGTACGAGCCGACGTTCATCGGATGCTTGTCGGCGCTCCACATGCCACCGGCATGCTGGAAGCGGACATCAGGATATTTCGGCGCCATGGCCAGGATATGAGGGTCGAAATAGCCGAACGAGGTCGGGAAGATCAGGCTCGCACCATCAAAATTGATCATGCTCTCCATGGTCTTTTGCACATCGACCGTCTCGGGGACGTTTTCTTCCTCGACCAGAGTCACGCCCTCGATGGCCTTGAGCGCCGCGGCGCCTTCGGCATGGGCCTGGTTGTAGCCAAAGTCATCCTTGGCCCCGACATAGATGAAGCCCACGGTGAGCGGCGCGGCGCGCGCCGCCGAGAGCGGCAGCAGGCTGCCTGCGGCGGCCAGCCCGACCAGGCTTGCCCCCGACTTCAAGAAGCCACGGCGATTGAATTGACGGTCATCGATCATTGTCTCTGCCTCCAGCTGGCGGAAAACGGCTGCGTCCACAGATCGGGCGGTGCCCCCAAGGCCCGCGCTTCGATCCACACTGTTGTTCCGAGGCCGACGATTTCAGATGTTACTGCGCATGTCTGGTGCTATCTTTTGGCTTGAGTGCTGCAAAAAACGCATCACTCGAAATCCCCAGCCGCGAGGACGCCATGCGCTACCTGACATCGGCCCGCTATATCGTCGCCGTGGCCAAGGCCGGCTCCATCCGCAAGGCCGCCGAGGCGCTCTCGATCACCTCCACCGCGCTCAACCGGCGCATACTCGATCTTGAGGAAGAGCTGGGCGCGCCGATCTTCGAGCGCCTGCCGCGCGGCGTGCGCCTGAGCAGCGCCGGGGAAATCCTGATCCACTATATCCGCAACCAGCTCAGCGACATGGACCGGGTGCGCTCGCAGATCGCCGACCTCTCCGGCGTCCGCCGTGGCCATGTCTCGATCGCCTGCAGCCAGGCGCTGGTGCCCTATTTCCTGCCCAGCCAGATCGCGCTCTACCGCCAGGCCCATCCCAATGTGAGCTTTGGCGTGCATGTGCGCGACCGCGAAGCCGCCGAGCGGGCGCTGGCCGATCACACGGCCGATCTCGCCATCGTCTTCGAGCCGGTGCGCATGGCCGAGTTCCACACCATCATCAGCGTGCGCCAGCCCGTGCATGCGGTGATGGCCCGCAATCATCCGCTGGCCGACAGGCCGAGCCTCAGGCTGGGCGATTGCCTCAACTATCCGATTGCGCTGCCCACCCTGCCCTATGGCGTGCGCAATCTGCTCGAACTGGCGGCGCTGCGCACATCGCGCGCGCTGACGCCGATGATCGAATCCGACAGCTTCGACTTCCTGCGCCACTACGCAGCCCAGGAGCATCTGGTGTCGTTCCAGATCCCCATCGGCCTGTCGCTGTCCGAGACCGGCGGCATGGTGGTCTCCACCCCGCTCGACAAGCGCGATGTGCCCGCCGGCATTCTCTATATGGGCCAGCTCAAGGGCCGCACCCTGCCCGTCGCCGCCGCCCGCTTCGCCGCCCAGCTCTCAGCCGCCTTTGCCGACGAATATGAGCTGGCGTGACGGCGACCGCCAACCTGACAAAAAAGTATAGCTCAGGCGAAGTGCAGGCAAACTGACGCGCCTAATCCTGTTTGTGTTGATGCCGATGCATCAACCGCGACCGGCCAACGGTTTCTCCGCCCCGATCCGTTTCAAGCCTCGCAATAGGAGATCAAAATGCAGAGCTTTGCCAAGATTGCCTCCCCCGCCATTGTTGCCTTTGCCGTGATCGTTTCGGCCGGCGCGGCCTTCGCTGCCCCGACGTTCACCACGGCCAACCCGGGCAGTGGCATGGCGATCGCGGACTTCCGCAGCCAGCTGGGCGTCTTCAACCCGTCCGAAGTCACCGAGTTGGTCGGCGCCAAGACGGTGTCGGTCATCAAGTATGATACGGCCTGGAGCAAGGACGACGATACGGCCAAGGCGGTGGACCTGCTGACCACGGATGCGCAGTCGATCGGCCAGCTCCGCGAAGCCATCAAGGCCAATGCGGAAGCCGCCAAGCTGCTCGAAGCCAACCACATCGCCATCAATGACGTTGTCGACCTGGTGTCGGACGGCGCCGGCAATGTGTCGATCTACGTCTCGTAAGCCATCCCGGCGGTCAACCCTCTCGGCCTGATCCTCCCAAGGGCCGCTTTTGACCGCTGGTGCGGCGGCCGGACGACGTCCCGCGTCCGCGCCGCCCCTGATCTGCCAAACGCCTCGGCAAGCCCTCTGCCGGGGCGTTTTGGTGTGCACTCCAACACGTCATGCAGGGGCGAATACCGTCCTTGCGCTTCGCGGAAATTCCGGACCGCAATAGATCGGGTCACTCTTCAGTGGATTTCCGGCGCCTTTGCCTCCCTCCCCACCCGGGTCGCGCCTCGGCGCGCCCGAGTGCAAGCTCTTGAGGGGAGGGAACGAGGGAGGGGGTCCATCGGTGGCCCACGGCACCACCCCCCTCCCCAACCCTCCCCCTCAGGGGGGGAGGGGCGATAGAACCACGTCCATCTAAACTTGAGACGATCTAGTCGCGCATGGCGATGGCAAAGTCCTGTTCGCGCCACGCCTGCCGGTCGGGATAGAACAGGGTAAAGCGGACCATGCCGAACTGGGCCAACACCGCGCTGTCCAACTCAACGCCATGCATGCCGAAACCCAGCGGGGTGGCATCGCGCTCGCTGACCTGTTTCCAGTCACCATCGCCGAAATGCAGCACGAAGGGCTTTTCGCTTTCGATGCGCACAGACCGCCCTTGGGGCACGCTGGCAAAGGCGCTGCTTTCCCGCCAGATCCAGCACGCCGCCTGGGGCGCCTGCCCGCCATAGCGGGTCTCGACCTGAGCAAAGCTCTCGGCGCTGCGACCCGTGACCGAGGCGGCCAGCAACTTGAGCAATTCGCCATGCGCCCAGACCAGCGGCATGGCGCTGCCACTCGGCTTGCCGGGCTCAAGGCCCCGCTCGGGGATGGCGGCGCTGTCCCAGATCTGCTCGGGCAGCAGGCCTCCCGGCCCGGCCATGCGCACCATGGCGTCAAGATAGGGCGCCGGGTCCTCCCCGGCCGCGACGGCATAATGGCCGCGCTCGCCGGTCAGCAGCGGCCACAGCCGGCCGATGCCAATGCCGTCAAAGGCGCTGCCATCGTCCTTTTCGCCATAGCCGTCGCCATTGTAGCGATAATAGCTCGGCCCGCTCGGCGTCTCCCGGCGCAGCACATGATCGACCAGCTTGACCGTGTCGGCGATGCGCGGGTCATGCGGCGAGCGCAGCCCGGTGCGCACCAGATAGAGAAACTCCATGCCCAGCAAAGCCTTGGCCTCAACCCGACCATTGGCAACATTACGCCGGTCGATGGCTCCGGCCAGCCCGCCTTCGGCCGGGCGCGGCGACATGCGGACATAATAGCCCGCAATGCCGGCATCAGCGGCCAGTGGCCCCTGGGCAGCATAGGTCCAGTCCTCGATGCGCTCGTTCCAGCAATCAGCCAGCGCCAAGAGATAGTCCCGCTCGGCGTCGCCGAAATATTCTGCGCCAACCACGAGGGCCGAAATCACCACCGCCAGGGTAAAGGGGCTGGCGCCGGCATTCTCTTCCCAGCGGTCCTGATCGCTCATCGGCCCGTTGCGGACGATAAAGCCAATCGCCTTGCGCACCATGGCCTGCTCGGGCGCGCTGAAGGTCAGGTGCCCGGCCGCCTGCAGCTTGGCGGCCAGCAGCACCGGCAGCGCCACCTCGTCGAGCTGCTTGCCGGTCCAATAGCCACGACCGTCGGGGAAATAGTTCTGCGCCCAGCTGCCGTCATCGGCCTGGGTGCCGATCAAATAATCTAGAGTGCGCCCGGCATCCTCAAGCTTGCCGATGGTGACCAGAGCGAAGGCCGCCTCGACCGTGTCGCGCGTCCACACCAGATGATAGCCGCCGGCATCATCATGGCTGCTGCCCCAGGGCACGCTGAGGCTGGCCACCACGGCGCCGGCATAGGTGCGATCCTCATGCACCTTGATGACCGAAGCCGAGAGCTCGGCCGCCCGCGTCAACTGCGGCGTGGCATAGGGAATGCGCAGCCCTGCCGTCCATTGCTGCCACTGCGCCACGAAGAGATCGAGCGTCTCATCGTAATCATCCGCCAGGCCCGAGCGCGACAGGGTCCGCGCGCCCTCCGCCGTTTCGGCAAAGCCCAGTGACAGCGTGCCGCTATTGGCCGCCAGCTCGCCCATCAGCGAGACATTGCCATCCCGTGCTTCGGGATAGCTCCAGGCCATGGCGCCATTGGCGTGAAAATCCTGCCAGCCATCCGAGTAGCCGACATAGCCGGCGCTGCTGCGCGAAAAGCCGCTATCGGCCCGCAGGCACAGCGCCACATTGGCGCCCAGCGCCGACAGTTCGTCGCTGGCAAAGGCATCATTGCTGGCGTTGCCGCCCAGATGCGGCGCCAACAGGGCATAAAGGCGCATGCCGTCGCCCGACAGCGCATAGCGGATCAGCAGCGTGTCGCGCAGCGGATGGCAGAGGAATTCCAGTTCCAGCCGATAGCCCGGCCCCTCATGCACCACCTTGGGCAGCGGCACGCCATCATGCGGGGTGGAAATGGCATAGCGATTGGCCCGCTTGATTTCGGTCCAGCCATCGGGGCCGGCGACGATGAAACCGAGGTCGCGGATCTGCGGATGGCCGGTCGAGGGCCAATAGACCTCGTTGACGATGCCATGGCCGATGGTCGCCCAGATGCGGCTACTGCCCAGCGCCGTGGTCACTGCATCCTTGTCGCTGGACGACCAGGTGGGGGCAATTCCGGGAGCACCGGGCGGCGCGTTCTTGATCGGCTGCATTTCGGTCACTCTTCGGTCAACGCTGTGTCAGCCCAAACGCGGAATCCGCCAGCGAAGGCGTTGTCATTTTCGCCACGGCGGCACTTGGGCGGCAGCTCCTTGAGGTGGTCCACATTGCCACCCCCGATCACCACATAGTCGGGCTCCAGCGCCGCGGTGAGGCGCTCCACCACGTCAAAAACCGCCTTGCGCCATGCCTTGTTGCCGCGGGATTCGCGGCTCGCCTCGCTGACATAATCCTCAAAGGTCTTGCCCTTCTTATAGGGCAGATGCGCCAGCTCCATCGGCTCGGCAATACCATCGACGATCATTGCTGCGCCCAGCCCCGTGCCCAGTCCGAGAAACAGCATGCGCCCACCCTCGTAGCTGCCAAGGGCTTGCATCAGCGCATCATTGACGATCCGCACCGGCTTGCCCAGCGCCGCCGCATAGTCAAAACCCACCCAGCCGGCGGCCAGATTGTGCGGCTCGGCAATGGGCCGGTTATGCACCACCGGGCCTGGATAGCCGATGGTGACACAGTCATAGGCCTGACCATCCATCATGGTCCTGACCGCCGCGCACATGGCCTCGGCCGTCATGTCCGGGCCGGAAACGGCCCGCAGCGGCGCACCGCCCGCGCTGGTGAGGCATTTGACATGCGATCCCCCAACATCAACGCTGAGCACAATTGCCGGCGCCTTGGCACTATCGTCCATTTCGCTGAGTCCCCTTGTTCGGGCGAGTGAGCGTCCGACATGCCAGAAGGACTGTGGTCCATTTGCGGCCAGCCGGGATCTGCGGCCAATCTTGCAGATTTGTAAGCCGGGCGCCAATTGCAGCTTTGGCTGGACATGCCATGATAGCGCCAACAAGGCTCCCCAGAGGGCTGTTAAGAACCGGACCAGTGGCGCGACCATGAAGATATTGATTGCCGAAGACGACCGCACCTCGGCCCAGTTCCTGATCAATGGCCTGAGCCAGGAGGGCCACAGCGTCGAGCATGTGACCGACGGCCGCGATGCGCTCTCGTTCTGCCTCTACAACAGCTGTGACCTGCTGATCCTGGATCGCATGATGCCGGGCATGGATGGCCTATCGGTGCTCAAGGCGCTGCGCGCCGCGGCCTGCGCCGTGCCGGTGATCTTTCTCACCGCCATGGGCGATGTCGACGATCGGGTCGAGGGCCTGCTCGCCGGCGGCGACGACTATCTGGTCAAGCCATTCCATTTCTCCGAGCTGATGGCCCGCATCACCGCCCTCACCCGCCGTCCGCAGGAAACCGGGCAGACCACGCGGCTGACCGTGCATGACCTGGAGTTGGACCTGCTGACCCATGTGGCCCGCCGCGGTGGCGAGCAGATCGAGCTGCTGGCCAAGGAATATGCCCTGCTCGAGGTGCTGATGCGCAATGCCGGGCGCATCCTGACCAAGACCATGCTGCTCGAACAGGTATGGGATTTCAACTTCGACCCCCGCACCACAGTGGTGGAAACCCATATGAGCCGGCTGCGCAGCAAGGTGGACAAGCCGTTCGATGTTGCGCTCATCCACACCACGAGGAATTCGGGCTATTCGATTCACGCACCACGCTAATGTGACCTCGGGCGAGACCTTTCGCTCCATGCTGCTGGTGACGGCTGTGCTCGTCATTGTGCTCAGCATTGCCGGTCTGTTTGCCTATAACCGCATTTCGAGCGCCCTGACCGAGCAGCTGCGTGCCAGCGTGGCAGAGGACTTTGTGCTGATGCAGGATGCCGAGCAGCGGGCGGGCGAATTGGGCCTGGCGCAGTTCATCACCTGGGCCAGCGCCACCCGCGCCGCGCCCAGCTTTGCCTTTGGCCTGTTCACCCAGGGCGGCGTCGCTGTCGCCGGCAATATCGCCACCGCACCCGCTTTCACCGGCTGGGGCACCATCACCCTCCCCGCCACGGCAACCGAGCCGGCCCGCGCCATGCTGGCCCGTGCCGGCATGATCGGCGACCATATCGTGGTGGTCGCGGGCGCCAATGAGGCGGCCAGCCAGGTGGGCGAGGCCGTGCTGGGCACGCTGACGCTGGCGGGGCTGGTGATTGCCCTGTCCGGCCTTGCTGTCGGCTACATCGCCAGCCAGAGCGCCTCGCGCAAGCTGCGGCAGCTGGCCCGGACGCTGGAAAGCGTGGCCGGCGGCAATACCGAGGTGCGCCTGCCGATCAGCGACCGCAACGACCAGTTCGATTTCGTGTCGCGCGAGATCAACGCCTATCTCGACCGGTTGTCCGAACTGATGGCGAGCCTGCGCAACACGGCCATCGCCATCGCCCATGACCTGAAATCCCCGCTCAACCGCGTCTCCATCCTGCTGCAGAACGCCGTTGCCGCCCCGCCCGAGGAAACCGCGGGCTATCTCGAACGGGTCGAGGACGAGATGGAGGGGCTCAAGGCGACGCTCGACACCATCCTGCGCATCTCGCGCATCGAGGCCTCGGACGACACCTCAGCCTTTGCCCCCTTCGACATGGGCGCCATGCTGGCCGATCTGGCGCAGACCTTTGCGCCGGTGATGGAAGACCAGCAGCAGACTATCGCCTATATGGCGCCCAGCGGGCCGGTGTCCCCCGCCTTCGGCGACCGCCGCATGCTGCAGCAATTGCTGGTCAATTTGATCGAGAATGCCGCCCGCTATGCAGGTCCGGGCGCGGCCATCACCCTGGGCCTTGCCGAAGGCCACAGCGCGCCGGTGGTGTGGGTCAGCGACAGCGGCCCCGGCATTCCGGCCGAGCAGCGCGACAGCGTGTTCGCGCCCTTCTACCGCATGAATGCCGAGCGCGACGAACGCGGCACCGGGCTGGGGCTGGCCATGGTCAAGGCCATCGCCGCCCGCCACCGCGCCGGCATCGTGCTTGAGGATGCCAATCCGGGCCTGACCGCTCGCCTGACGCTGCTGCCGCAAGCGGCCTTTTCCCGGGCCTGACCGAGCCAAAGTCCTGCGCAGGGCGACAAAAGTGCGGCGCGCCGATTGCGTGATCCATATCAACGGCTATGATGCGAATGACTGTTGGAGGACGGTCGCTCTCCCATCACACCGTGCCCGCCGCCTCACGCGCGCCGCACCATCGCGAAAAGACAGCCCCATGGCCACCACCTGGACCGCGGACAACGGCAACGGCACGTTCACCAACCCGTTGTTCTACGAGGAGTTTTCCGACCCCGACATCATCCGGGTCGGCAGCGACTTCTATATGACCGGCACCACCATGCACACCATGCCGGGCCTGCCGGTGTTGCATTCGACCGATCTGGTGAACTGGACGCTGCTGGGCTATGCGCTCGATCAGCTCGACCTCGGGCCCGAATTCCGGCTGGAGGGCGGCGAAATCTATGGCCAGGGCATCTGGGCGCCCTGCATCCGCTATCGCGATGGCCAGTTCTACATCTTCTCCAACGTCAACAAGCAGAAGACGCAGATATTCACCGCCAGCGATCCGCGCGGCCCCTGGCAGCACAGCGAAGCCAGCTACAATTACCATGACCTGACGGTGTTTTTTGACGACGATGGCCGCGCCTATGTTGTCTGGGGCTATCGCAATCTCAAGATCGCCGAACTTGACCCAACGCTGCACCATGTGCTGCCCGGCACCGAGCGCGACCTGACGCCACCGGACAGCCTGATGGGCGAAGGCGCCCATTTCTATAAGGTCAACGGCACATATCTGATCACCAGCGCCTGGTTCGTCGGCCGCATGCGCATGCCCTGCGCCCGGGCCGAGCATCTCGATGGCCCCTGGGAGGTCAATCCGGCGATCTCGATCGATGAGGACTTTGGCCTCGTCGACGGCCACAAGATCAAGGGGGCCGGCATTCCCTTCACGCCCGAGCCACCCTTTGAAATCGTGCCGCCCAACCCCGGCAACAATGGCCGCCTCAACCTGCACCAGGGCGGCATTGTTGACACGCCCGACGGGCAATGGTGGGGCTGGTCCATGATGGACTATAACGCGCTGGGCCGGCTCACTTGCCTCTCGCCGATCACCTGGCAGGATGGCTGGCCCTATTTCGGCCTGCCCGGCAACCTGGGCCGCACCCCGCGCACCTGGGTCAAGCCCGCCGTGCCCGAGACCGCCATTGCCGTGCCCTGGCCACAGCGCAGCGATGATTTCGACGCGACCGAGTTGAACCCGCTCTGGCAATGGAACCATGTGCCGGTGGCGGACAAATGGTCGCTCACCAAGCGGCCTGGCTACCTGCGGCTGCACACAATGCCCGCCAAGGACTTCTGGTCGGCCCGCAACAGCCTGACCCAGCGCGCTATCGGCCCACGCTCCATAGCGACCGCACAACTCGATGCGTCAGGACTGGCGGTAGGCGACGTGGCGGGTCTCGCGCTACTCGGCATGCCCTGGCGCTGGGCGGGCCTGGCCCGCACCACCACCGGCTTTGAAATCCGGCACTTTGACTATCAGACCGGCGAAACACTGACCCAGGCGACAGAGGCGAGCACTATCTGGTTGCGGGCGGACAGCGACTTTCTCAGCGAAGAGGCGCAACTTCTGGTCTCGATCGATGGCGCGCACTTTGCGCCCATCGGTCCCCGCCACATCATGATCTTCCAGCTCAAGACCTTCCAGGGCATCCGCTATGCGCTGTTTGCCTATAACGCCCAGGGTCAGGCCGGTGGCCACGCCGATTTCGACAGCTTCACCCTCGACGAGCCGCATCCGCGCGGCCTGATGCAGCCCATTCCGGCCGGGGCCAGCGGCACGCTGGTGCTGGCGCAAGACCCAAGCGTCGGGCTGGCGGTGGACGTCGGTACCGTAGTGGCCGGCCCGCCGATGACGCTCAGTGTCGAGGCCGTCGCGCTGGGCCGCGTGATCCTCCGCCATGCCGATGGTCCGCTGTCAGTGACGGCAGGCGGCGTGGTGAGCCTGGGCGGGCTGACCGGCAGTGCCACCGAATTCCAATGGATGGAGACGCCGACCGGCGAGATCATCCTGATGTCGCTCGTCACTCACCGCTATCTGCACATCCATGCCGATGGCATGGTGCGCGCCGACAGCCCCGGGCCCCGGCCCGATGGGTTGGACGGCGTTCGTTTCCGTTTTATCGTCAGCTGATTGTCCGCAATCCTGGCCCCGCAACCCAAGCCGCGAGAAGATCGATGACCTATCTCTACACCACCCTGGGCAAGCGCAGTGCCGACCAGTTCGGGATGATCCTGCCGCATGAACATGTGTTCGTGGACCTGCGCACGCCCGACCAGCCGGGCTATGCCGAGGCCGACGAGGCCGAAGTGCTGGCGCTGATGGTGCCCGAGATCGAGGCCATCAAGGCGCTGGGCGTCACGGCGCTGGTGGAATGCTCCACCGGCGGCGTCGGACGCCGCGCCGACATGGACATCGCGGTGAGCCTCGCCACCAATTTCCCCATCGTCGTGCCGACCGGCAATTATCGCGAACCCTGGATTCCGGACTGGGTGCGCGAGGCCAGCGAGGCCGAATTGGGCGACTGGATGCTGGGCGAACTCACCGATGGCATGGACGAGACGGGCGTGCCGGCCGGCTGGATCAAGATCAGCGCCGGGGATGACGGCATCACCCCGCTCGAGACCCGCATCCTGCGCGCCGCCGTGCGCGCCTCCAAGGCCACCGGGGCCCTGATCGGCAGCCACACCATCCGTGGACGGGTGGTGATGGACCAGCTCGATATCATCGCCGCCGAGGGCGGTGCCATCGATCGTTTTGTCTCCATCCACACCCATGCCGAGCCCGATTTCGGGCTGCACAAGGCCATCGCGGCACGCGGCGCCTGGATCGAATATGACAATATTGGCGCCGTGCCGGTGGCCGAGAGTGCGGCGTTGATTGTCCGCGCGCTTGAGGCGGGGCTCGGGCCGCAATTGCTGATCAGCCATGACCGCGGCTGGTTCGACCCCGCCCTGCCCGGCGGCGGAACGCCCAAGCCCTATACTGTGGTCAGCACCGAGCTCATTCCGGAACTCCTGGCCCACGGCGTGACGCAGGAGACCATCGTGCAACTGACTCACGCCAACCCGTTCCGGGCCTTTTCGCGGCCCTGACCTCAGGCTGGACGGACGGCGTCCGCCATGATGCGTCCTGCCCGAAGGGTCAGGACGCGGAAGCCGGTCGCCGTCACATCGGCATGGGTGATGACCAAAGCGGTGCGCCCGGCAGTGAGCCGGGGCACATCGGCGAGGAAATCGGCCTCTGCCTGCGGGTCGAGCCCGGTGGTCGGCTCGTCCAGCACCACAACCGGCGCCTGCGACAGCAGCGTGCGGGCAAGGCAAATGCGTCGAGCCTGGCCGGCCGAGAGGCTTTGCCCGCCCTCGCCCAGCACGGCATCAAGCCCACGCGGCAGGCTGCGGATGGCCTCGCCCAGCCGCACCGCATCGAGCACCGCCCAGAGCGCGGCATCATCGGCATCGGAACGACCGATGCGGAGATTGTTGCGCACGGAGTCGTGGAACACCGGCGCGTCCTGCGTCATCAGGGCCACATGCTGGCGCAGCGCCGCCAGCGGGATCTGGCGGCTGTCGACGCCGCCGACCACAATGGCGCCGGCCTGTGGCTGCAACAGCCCGACGAGCAATTGCGCCACGGTGGACTTGCCCGCCCCGCTGGGGCCGCGCAGGGCGACGCATTCGCCTTCGGCAAGGGCAAAGTCGAGCCCGTCGAGCACCTTGGCGCGCGCATCATAGAAGAAATCGACACCCTGGAACGAGAGGCCAGCACCGGCATCGAGCGGCACGGGCAAGCTGGGTTCCGCAACGCTCGGCCCGCTACCGGCCACATCCACCAGCCGCTCGGCCGCCGCAATCGAGCCGGCCAGCCGGCCCGCACTGCGCACCAGCACGGCCGAGACTTCAAAGCTCGCCATGACCGCCAGCACCAGGCCCACCAGAATAGGCCCATCCATGCGCGCCTGGGCGACCGCATCAATGCCCGCGACCAGCGTGCCAATCACGATGACCACCGAGATCATCTGCACGGCTGCTGCGGCCAGACTGCCCAGCCGGCCCAGCCGCTGCTTGACCGTCGACAGGCCCTCGGCCTGCGTGGCAATCCGCGCTGAGGTTTCCTCCAGCGCACCAAAGAGGGCGAGGTCGCGATGCCCGTCGAGGCTTTCCAGAATGGTGGTCCGCAATTGGGCGCTGGCACGGGCGGTCTGGTTGCCCAGCTTGCGCGAGAGCTGCACCAGCCCGACCGGCACCGCCACGGTGGCCAGCAAAAAGCCGATGGCATAGACCGGCGCCGCCGCCGGCAGCAGCACGACCAGCAGCAGGCTCATGCCGATGCCGGTGATGACAGCCACAGCGATCGGCCCCAGGGCAACCAGAAAAACCGTATCCAGCGCGTCGAGATCGGCCACCAAGCGGCTGACCAGATCGCCGCGCCCGATCGACACCGGCAGCGGCAACCGCGCAAACATGCGGCCAAACAGCCAGCGACGCAGGTCTGACAGCGCTCGCAAGGTAGCGCCATGCCCGGTGAGCTTCTCGAAATAGCGCGACAGAATGCGCACGAAGGAGAGGCCACGCACCCCGGCCGATGGACCAAAGAGGTTGAACGCCACCCCAGCGGTCGACAGCGCCGCCGCCGTCAGGAACCAGCCCGACAGACCCAACAGGCCAATGCCGGCCGCAACCGTGATCGTGGTCAGCACAATGGTGAGCAGGAACAGCCCGCGCACCGGGCGGAAGGCCGGGAAGAAGCTCAGGAGCGCTTTCATGCTGCGCTCCTCCGTCCGGCGGGTGGCAGCTTGGGCACTGGCATGGGCAACAATTGGCCATCGACCAGCCGGAAGCAGCGATCCATCCGCGCCGCCACCGCATCGGCATGCGTGACCACCACCATGGCGCGGTTGCGCGCAAAACCCATCAGCTCGTCCAGCACGGCCTGCTCGGTCTCGACATCGAGATGGGCGGTTGGCTCATCGAGCAGGATCAGCCCGGGCGTGCGCAGATAGAGCCGCGCCAGCGCCACACGCTGCCGTTCGCCGCCCGAGAGGCCCAGGCCCGTTTCGCCCAGCGGCGTGTTCAGCCCCCCTGGCAGCAGGCTGGCAAAACGACTGACCTGTGCCCGGCGGGCCGCATCATTGAGGCGCAGAGCGTCGGCGGAGCGATCGCCCAGACCGATATTGTCGGCAATACTGCCGGCAAAGATCAGCGGCCGCTGCCCTACCATGCCGATGATGTCTCGCAGCTGTTCCGGCGGGATATCGTCAAGCTCGCGATCACCCAGCAGCACGCTGCCACGATAGGGACGCAGGCCAGCCAGCGCCTCCAGCAGGGTGGATTTGCCGCTGCCGCTGGGGCCGATGATGGCGATGTGTTCGCCCGGCTTGAGCGCGAAGCTGGCGCCACGCACCACGGCGCGGCCATCGGGCGCATCGACTGCGACATCATGCAGCGCCAGGCCGGTGCCCAGCGCAATGGCCGCGGCAGCCACCGGCACGGGAGACGCCTCGACGATGGCCTCCCCGTCGAACTGTGCCACAATCTCGGCAACAGCAGCCTTGGCCGTCGCCCGATCATGATAATGCGCCGCCAGCAGGCGCAGCGGCTGATAGACCTCGGGCGCCATCAGCAGGCAGAACAGTCCTGCCTGCAGCGAAAAGGGCGAGAAGCGCAGATTGACCAGGCCGAGATAGCTCAGGCCGATATAGAGCGCGACGCCGGCAACGCCCAGCGCGGCAAAGAACTCAAGCACTGCCGAGCTGAGAAAGGCGATCCGCATCACCCCCATGGTGCTCTTGCGCAGCGCCTCGCTGGCGGCGCCGGCCTGCTCGATCTCGGCAGCATCGCGCCCGAACAGCTTGAGCGTGACCAGCCCGCGCAAGCGATCAGCAAAATAGCCGCTGAGCCGTCCCTGGGCGGCGGCCTGCTGGCGATTGGCCGCCTCGGCGCCCCAGCCGACCAGCGCCATGAACACTGGAATGAGCGGCGCGGTGATCACGAACAGCAGGGCGACAAACCAGTCCACCGGCAGCACGGCCACGGCGATGGCCACCGGCAGCAGCGCCGCCTGCACCATGGCGGGCATATAACGCGTCAGATAGCCGTCCAGCGCCTCGACCTGATCCACCAGCGCCGCCGACAGCGCGCCGCTCGAGCGGCTGGCCGTCCAGATCGGGGCTTTCTGGAACAAGCTCTCGACCAGCGTGCTCCGCAGCCGCGACTTGGTCTGCTCGGCGCTGGCAATGGCCAGCACATCGGCGCCCAGGCCCAAGGCGACGCGCGCCAGCATCAGTAGAGCCAGATAGACCAGCGGCGCCCCCACCAAGCTCACCGAGAAGCCATCCACCACCGTGCCCTGCAGCAGATCGGCCAGCAGCCAAGCCTGCGGGATGAGCAGCAGGCCCGAGATCAGCGGCAGTGCCATGGCAGTTCGGCCGGCGGCCGTCGGGGCGGATAGAGTCCGCAGGGTCAGCAAGGAACGCATGGCACCACTACCTAAGGCAAAAAGGGCAATACATCACTCATCGCAGCTATGGGCGATGGAGCATTGATCCATATCAAGGGCCTTCTACGCGTGCGGGCCTATGCCTGATGGTATCCGGCGCTGTCCGGTCAACCAAAGGTAATGCGACATGACAGACCCACTCGTCGTCGAACTGTCGCGGCTGCAATTCGCTGCTACCGCGATGTACCATTTTCTCTTCGTCCCTCTGACGCTGGGACTTTCCATTCTGGTTGCCACCATGGAGAGCGTCTATGTGATGACCGGTCGCGCCATCTGGCGCAAGGCGACCCTGTTCTGGGGCACCCTGTTCGGTATCAACTTCGCGGTGGGCGTCTCCACCGGTATCGTCATGGAATTCCAGTTCGGCATGAACTGGAGCTACTATAGCCACTATGTCGGCGACGTCTTCGGGGCCCCGCTGGCTATCGAGGGCCTGATGGCCTTCTTCCTGGAAGCCACATTCATCGGCCTGTTCTTCTTCGGCTGGGACCGGTTGCGCCCGGTGGCGCACCTGACCGTCACCTGGCTGATGGCTCTGGGCGCCAATTTCTCCGCGCTCTGGATCCTGATCGCCAACGGCTGGATACAGAACCCGGTGGGCTCCGCCTTCAACCCCGACACCATGCGCATGGAAGTCACCGACTTCATGGCTGTGCTGTTCAATCCCACCGCGCAGGCCAAATTCGTGCACACGGTCAGCGCCGGCTATGTGACCGGCGCGGTTTTCGTGCTGGCCATCAGCGCCTTCTACCTGCTGAACGAGCGCCATGTGGAAATGGCCAAGCGCTCGATGGTGGTCGCAGCCAGCTTCGGCCTCGCCGCGGCCCTGTCGGTGGTCGTGCTGGGCGATGAGTCCGGCTATGTCGCCACAGAACACCAGAAGATGAAGATCGCCGCCATGGAGGCGATGTATGAGACCGAGCCGGCCCCGGCCGCGCTGACGCTGTTTGCCATCCCCGGCGCCGATGGTCGGCCCACCTACGAGGTGAAATTCCCCTTTATCCTGGGCCTGATCACCACGCGCTCGCTTGACCGCGACCTGCCGGGCATCACCGAACTGACCGAGATCGCTGCCGGCCGGATCGCCAATGGCATCAACGCCTACAAGGCGCTTGAGGTCATCAAGCAGGACAAGACCAATGCCGCCGCCCGGGCGGAATTTGCCGCCACCCAGGCCGACCTCGGCTATGCCCTGCTCCTCAAGAAGTATCGCCCGGACGTCGAGAACGCCACTGGCGAGGAGATTGCCCAGGCCGCGCTCGACACCGTCCCCGATGTCTGGCCCCTGTTCTGGAGCTTCCGCCTGATGGTGGGTATCGGCTTCTTCTTCATCGCCTTCTTCGGCCTGTGGTTCTGGAAGGCCTCGCGGCACACGCTGACATCCAGCCCGCTGCTGCTGCGGATCGGCCTGTTCACCCTGCCCCTGCCCTGGCTGGCCGCCGAGGCCGGCTGGCTGATCGCCGAATATGGCCGTCAGCCCTGGGCGGTTGAAGGGGTTCTGCCCACTTTCTATGCCGCCTCGGGCCTGCATGTCTGGGATTTGATCATCTCGCTGGCGTTCTTCGTCACGGTCTACACGGTGCTCGCCATCGTCATGGTCTGGCTGATGCTGCGCGTCGTCAAGCACGGCCCCGCCGAGCGCACGGCGCTCGACAATGAGCCAGTTCCCGCAACCGCTTTTCCGGAGCCTGCAGAATGAGCGCACTTCCTCTCGACTATGAAACCCTGCGCCTGATCTGGTGGGCGCTGCTCGGCACGCTGCTGATCGGCTTTGCCATCATGGGCGGCATGGATCTGGGCATGGGCGCGCTGTTGCCCTTCGTTGCCCGCAATGATGAGGAGCGCCGCGTTATCCTCAACCTGTCCGGCCCCACCTGGGAAGGCAACCAGGTGTGGCTGGTGCTGGGCGGCGGCGCCATCTTCGCCGCCTGGCCGGCCATCTATGCGGCGAGCTTTTCGGGCTTCTACATCGCCATGATCGCCATTCTGCTGGCGCTGATCCTGCGGCCCGTGGGCTTCAAGTTCCGCTCCAAGGTCGACAACCCGACCTGGCGGTCAGTGTGGGACTGGGGCCTGTTCATCGGCGGCTTTGTTCCCTCGGTGGTGTTCGGCGTGGCCGTGGGCAATCTGTTCCTGGGCGCCCCCTTCCGGCTCGATGACACGCTGCGGGTCAGCTACGAGGGCAATTTCTTCGGCCTGCTGACGCCCTTTGCCCTGCTGGCCGGTCTGGTGAGTCTCGCCATGCTGCTCACCCAGGGCGCCAGCGTCATTGCGGCGCGCACCCAGGGCGAGATTGCCGACCGCGCCCGCACCTACGGCCGCTGGGCGGCCCTGGCCACCGCTGTGCTGTTCGTGCTCGGCGGGGTGATTGCCCTGTATGTGCTCAGCGGCTACCGCATCACCAGCGCCATCGACGTCGGTGGTCCATCCAATCCGCTGGGCAAAACCGTGGTGGTCGAGGCCGGCGCCTGGGCCAGCAACTATACGACCATGCCCTGGACCATGGCCGCCCCCATTGTTGCGGTGCTGGGAAGCCTGCTGGCCTATGTCGCCCTGACCATCCGGGCCCATGTGCTGGCCATCCTCGCCTCGAGCCTCGCCATCCTGGGCATTATCGCAACGGCCGGGCTGTCGCTCTATCCGTTCCTGATGCCGTCCTCGATCGACCCTGTGTCGAGCCTGACGGTATGGGACGCCTCGTCGAGCCAGCTGACCCTGTTCATCATGCTGGGCGTGACGCTGCTCTTCCTGCCCATCATCCTGCTCTACACCGCCTGGGTCTTCCGCGTGATGCGCGGCCCGGTGACCACGGCGAGCCTGCACCGCAACCCCAACGCGTATTGAGAGATCATCATGTGGTACTTTGCCTGGATACTGGGCATGAGCCTGGCCTGCAGCTTCGGCATCCTGAATGCGATGTGGTATGAACTGACTGAAGACAAACCCTGACCCATCAGCCGCCGCGCCGGAACCCTGGCGCGGCGGTTGTCTTTTTGCCCGCCGCGCGCCAGCGCCCGACGCCCCCGGCCGGCCCCTCCCCTGACACTGTCCGCCCAAACCCACGCGCAACACGCCGCAGCCGCGCTGCTGTGCGGACGCAAAACGGTCAGCCATTTCAGTGGGCTGACGGATGTGCAAGGATGAGGATTGGAGCGGGTAGCGGGAATCGAACCCGCATATTCAGCTTGGAAGGCTGCTGCTCTACCACTGAGCTATACCCGCTCGGTCGGTGACCGACAGGAATGCCATTAGCTCGACAGCGCCGCGCCCGCAACCCCTCAGGCCGGTCTGCGGACAGATATCGGGACGGGAGAGACGCATGCAGGTCGGGATCAATCTACTGTGCCTGAGCGGCTTCATCGAGGCCGAGCATCTGGACCATCTGCACCGCCTCAAGGACCTCGGCTATGATGGCGTGGAAGTGCCCGTGCTGCGCGGCGCACCGGCGCATTACAAGTGGCTCGGCCGCGAACTGGACCGCATCGGGCTGCGCCGCACCTCCACCTCGGTCATTCCCTCTGCCCTGGCCAATCCGGTCAGCAGCGACCCGGCCGAGCGCCAGGCCGGGCGGCAACATCTCGACTGGGCCATGGACTGCGCCATCGCGCTGGGCTCCGAGAGCCTGGGCGGACCGGTGCATGCCCCCATCGGCCATTTCACTGGCCAGGGCGCCACCGCAGACGAACTCAACCATGGCGCCGAGGCGCATCGCGCCCTGGCCGAGCGGGCCCAGGCCAATGGCATGATTATCAGCCTCGAGCCGCTCAACCGCTTCGAGACCTATTTCCTCAACACCACCGAACAGGCCGCCGCCTATGCCGAGCGGGTCGACCACCCCGCCTTCCGCATCATGTACGACACCTTCCATGCCCATATCGAGGAACAGAGCCAGCCCAGGGCCATCGCCCGCCTGGGTAAGCATCTGGGCGTGCTGCATGTCTCCGAGAATGATCGCGGCATTCCCGGCCGGGGCCAGATCGATTTTGCCGCAGTGTTTGCCGCCATTCGCGCCACTGGCCACGATGGCTGGGTGACGCTGGAGGCCTTTGGCGCCGGCCTGCCGGAACTGGCGGCAGCGACGCGCGTGTGGCGGCCGCTTTTCCCCGACTTCGAGACGCTGTTTGCCGAATCCATCCTCTTCCTGCGCCAGCAATGGGCCGACGCGGCACCGTGATCGCGGCGACATCGTCCCGCCGAAAGGCCCGGCAAACCTGGCCTAGTCACACAGTGCAGTGGTTTTTTGTCGAGCTATGCGCTTGGGGTGTTGACACTGTTGTCACAGACCACCATAAACCGCCCCGACGACACGCCTCGGCGCGTTGTCATCCTACCCAGACGACGATGTAGTGGAGGGGTGGGAGAGTGGTTAAATCCATCAGACTGTAAATCTGACCGCTTAGCGTACACTGGTTCGAATCCAGTCCCCTCCACCATCGCCCATCCCCAGAATGGCCAGACCTTGCCACTCGGCCGCTCTGCACGGCGAGCCGCTTGCTGGCGTTGCGCAAAGGCGCTAGGCAAGGCTCATGAGCTTCAACAAATTCCCGCCCAAGAAACGCTACGACCCCGATGACGGCCCGGTGTACCTGTATGGTCTGCACACGGTGCGCGCCGCGCTGGACAATGCCAACCGCATCAAGAAGGTGCTACTGGCCACGCCCAATGCCCTCAATCGGCTGAAGGAAACCGGTGAAATCGGCAAGGTCACCGTCAAGGAGACCACGCCCAAGGAACTCGATCGCCTGCTGGGCGACGATGCCGTGCACCAGGGCGCCGCGCTGGAAGTCGATCCGGTCAGCCGCTTTGGCCTCGATGACATCCACCCGCTGCGCCTGGTGGTGATCCTTGATCACATCACCGATCCGCACAATGTCGGCGCCATCCTGCGCACCGCCTGCGCCTTTGGCGCCGATGCCGTCATCACCACCGCGCGCCATTCACCGCGCGAAACCGGCGTCATGGCCAAATCGGCCTCCGGCGCGCTGGACCTGGTGCCCATGATCGAGGTGCGCAACCTGGGCGACGCCATCGAAAAGCTCAAGGCACGCGGCATGTTGGTGCTGGGTTTTGATTCTGAATCAGAACTTCAGCTCAAGCCGCGCAGCGACGACCGCGCCATGGCCATCGTCATGGGCGCCGAAGGCAAGGGGCTGCGGCAGCGCACCCGCGAACTCTGCGACGAAGTGGTCAAGCTCGACATGCCCGGCCCGATCAAGTCGCTCAACGTATCCAACGCCGCCGCCATTGCGCTGTTTGCGGTCACTGCCGGACGAAGCTGATGAGCCAGTTTGCCCCCTTTGCCATCGCCCTGCGCCTGTCGGGCGTGACCATCGGACAATATGAGCTTGATGCAGCGCTGCGCCAGCTGTGCAGCCGCTACGAGCGGGAAGATGCCGAGGGCAGCTTCTACGCCCAGGTGGATATCGCCACGGCCAACCCCGTGCGCAGCCTGCTTGAGCTGGCCGAACGCTCCGGCCCGGCGATTGCCGCCATGCTGGCAGATCGCCGCATCGGCAAGGCCGTGCTGGACCTGGCCTTCGACTTTCCCGAAGAGGGCGAGGCCATGTCGGCCCGCATCCCGGCCCATGCTGCCGCTGCCATTGCCGGTCATGACATCGACATCGAAGTCTCGGTCTATCTCACCGACGTCGAGGAAGACGAGGAAGACTAGGCGCTAGAGGCTGCCGCGCAGGGCCGCGCCTTCGGCCGTGATGATGTCACGACCGAAGATCGAATTGTCCTTGGGTGCCAGGCGAACCACCGAATAGCCGCGCTGCTGCAGTTCGGCCAGGAAGCCGGGCAGCAGATCCACGGTGCGCTGGTGGATGTCGTGGAACAGGATCACCCCGCTGCCCCGCGCATCGAGCCGCGCCAGCGTGCGGGCCGTGATCGTGGCGGCATCGTCCTTGTAATAGTCTTTGCTGTCGATATCGACGTCGAGCACCACGACATTGCCCTGCAACAGATTGGTGCGCAGGAAACCGGTCTGCGCCAGATAGGGGAAGCGGAAGAAGGGCGAAAGGCGTTGCCCTGCCCCGGCGAGCGCCTGTGACACCGCTCGTTCGCCCTTGGCGATCTCATCAATGGCCGCCTGGCGGTCCAGCGTGCTGAGATCTGTGTGCGAGAAGGTGTGGCTGCCCACGGTATGGCCATGCAGCGCCACCTGCTGGGCCAGGTCCGGATGCGCCTGCGCGGCCGAACCCAGCATCAGGAACGTCGCCTTGACGCCGAACTCGTCCAGCGTCGCCAGGATCTCGCTGGTCTTGCCCGGCCGCGGACCATCGTCGAAGGTCAGCACGACTTCGCCAGGACGCAGGATAATGTCCGACGTGGTGCCGACGGCCAGCGTGCGCCCGCCCAGCTTGCCGGAGGCAAAAATTCGGTCCGGCATGGGCTGCTCCAACAGAGGCTGATAGGCCTGCATCGCCGACCCCAGGGCGGGGTCGATGATCGAACCGGTGACGTCGCCCTTGCCTGTCCGGGACATCAAATCCCGCTCAGAGGGCGGCTTAGCGCAACCACCCAGTGCAGCGCCGACAACAACGAGCGACAAGACGAAGCGTGACAGCGACACAGGACTGAACTCGGTACTATTGCGACCGGCCCAGTTTTTACGATTATGGTTAATATTCGGCTTGCAAAGCCTTAAGAACTACTTACCGGCCAGCACTTTAGCCTTCCGTCCCAGTGTATCGAGCGCGCTGAGAAAGGCGGAGCGATCGGCCGGACGGAAGCCGGCATTGTAGCCCTTGCTCTCGCCGGTCTCGCGCAGATGCTGGTTGAGCTCCCGCATGGCCAGCGCCATGCCGATCGAGGCGGGGGTGAAGGGCTTGCCGGTGAAGCCCAGCACATGACAGCCCTTGTCGATGGCCCGGCTGGCCAGCGGAATATCGGCGGTGAGCACGATGTCATTGGCCTGCGCCTCTGCGACGATCCAGTCATCGGCGGCGTCGGCGCCGGCGGGCACAACCACCACCTTGACCATGGGGTCGCGCGAGGGCCGCACCCCGCCATTGCTCACCAGCGTGATGACGAGGCCCAGGCGTTCGGCAACGCGCATGGCCTCGTCCTTGACCGGACAGGCATCGGCATCGACAAAAATGGTCGGCGCCACGCCCAAGGCGTCAGTAGACCACGACGCTGCGGATGCTCTCGCCGGCGCGCATCAGCTCAAAGCCCTTGTTGATGTCTTCCAGACGCAGCGTATGGGTGATCATCGGATCGATCTCGATCTTGCCGTTCATGTACCAGTCAACAATCTTGGGCACATCGGTGCGCCCCTTGGCGCCGCCAAAGGCCGTGCCCATCCAGGTGCGCCCGGTGACGAGCTGGAACGGACGGGTCGCGATTTCCTTGCCGGCGCCGGCCACGCCGATCACCACCGACTTGCCCCAGCCGCGATGGCTGCACTCAAGCGCCTGGCGCATCACCGTGGTGTTGCCGGTGCAGTCAAACGTGTAGTCGGCACCGCCGATCAAATCGCCGCGCCGCTTGGTGAGATTGACGAGGTAGGGGACGATGTCGCCCTCGATCTCCTTGGGGTTGACGAAATGGGTCATGCCGAAGCGCTCGCCCCAGGCCTTCTTGTCATTGTTGATGTCGACGCCGATGATCATGTCGGCGCCGGCCAGGCGCAGGCCCTGGATGACATTGAGGCCAATGCCGCCCAGGCCGAACACCACGGCGGTGGCGCCGATCTCGACCTTGGCGGTGTTGATCACCGCGCCCACGCCGGTGGTCACGCCGCAGCCGACATAGCAGACCTTGTCGAAGGCTGCGGCGGCATCGATCTTGGCCACCGCGATCTCGGGCAGCACGGTGAAATTGGAGAAGGTCGAGCAGCCCATATAGTGGAAGATCGGCTTGCCATTGAGCGAGAAGCGCGAGGTGCCATCGGGCATCAGGCCCTGGCCCTGCGTGGCGCGGATGGCGGTGCACAGATTGGTCTTGCCCGAGCGGCAGGAGTAACACTCGCGGCATTCCGGCGTGTAGAGCGGGATGACATGGTCGCCCACTTTGAGACTCGTCACCCCTGCCCCGACCTCGACCACCACGCCGGCGCCTTCATGGCCCAGCACGGCCGGGAACAGGCCTTCGGGGTCGGCGCCCGACAGGGTAAAATCATCGGTGTGGCAGATGCCGGTGGCCTTGATCTCGATCAGCACCTCGCCCGCCTTGGGGCCCTCAAGGTCCAGCTCGACGATTTCAAGCGGCTTGCCAGCCTCGAAGGCAACTGCGGCGCGGGTTTTCATAGCGTGGATTCTCCAGAGGGCGTTTTGCCCATTGTGTGGCACAGCCCCCGGTGATGCGGCAACCGGCTTGCTAGCCCCCCGGGCCGATCGACACCACGACATTGACCGTGGCGGCGACGATCAGCGTGTTGAAAAAGAAGGAGAAGACGCTGTGGATCAGCACCAGCCGGCGCATCTTGTTGGTAGTGATGGCAACATCGGCAACTTGGGCCGTCATGCCGATCACATAAGCGAAATAAAGAAAGGCCAGACCGTCCGGCTCGTCGCCGCCGGGAAAATCCAGCCCGCCGGCAATGACCTCGCCGCCATCGCCCTCATAGAACTCATAGGCATAATGATAGGTGGCCATGGTGTGCACCACAAACCAGCTCAGCAGCACCGCGCCGATGCTGAGCGCCAATTGCGGCCAGTCATGGCCATCGGGCGCATCAATCACCTGGAACAGCGACACCACGCAGACGCCGATAATCAGCGCCGTGACGCCGAAGATGGCACCCATGGGCACATCGGCGTCCACCGCCGCAGTGCGCAGATGCTTGGCCGTGAACTGCGGCAGGCGTTGCAGCGCCAGCGCCAGATAGAACAGGAAGAAGACAATCGCCCCAATGGTGATCGCGCGGTCTGGCGCCACCACCAGAGTGACGGCGCCGCCCACAACACCGGCCAGCATGGCAATATAGAACAGGCGATGACGGGGATTGATCATGACGCGCTCCGGCTGCGAACCCGCCGAAACAGCAGCAGAGCGGCCCGCTTGTCCAGTCCTAACTCTGCAATGCGCCCGGCCCGGGCACGGCGCCGGCCGGCACCTTGCCCAGGATGATCATGCCCAGCACCTCGTCCTTGGTGACGTCGCTGGTGCGCGCACTGCCCACCACCTGACCATTCTTCATCACCACCACGCGGTCCGCCAGATCGAACACATCATGGATGTCGTGGCTGATCAGGAAGATGCCGATGCCATCGGCTTTCAACTGCTTGATGAGATCGCCCACCTGCGCCGTTTCCTGCGGGCCGAGGGCTGCCGTCGGCTCGTCCATGATCAGGATGCGGGCATTGAACAGGATCGCCCGGGCAATGGCGACCGACTGGCGCTGGCCGCCCGAAAGCGCCTTCACCGGCTCCTTGAAGCGGCGGAAATTCGGGTTGAGCCGGCCCATGACCTCGCGGGCCTTGGCCTCCATGGCCGCATCGTCCAGCGTGCCAATGGATGTGGTGATCTCCCGGCCGAGGAACAGATTGGCCGCCGCGTCCACATTATCGGCCACGGCGAGCTGCTGGTAGATGGTCTCGATGCCATAGCCCTTGGCATCGCGGGGATTGTTGATCGTGGCATCCTCGCCATTGATGCGGATCGAGCCGGCATCGCGCTTGTAGGCGCCCGACAGGATCTTGATCAGCGTCGACTTGCCCGCGCCATTGTGGCCCAGAAGGCCGACAACCTCGCCGGGGAACAGGTCGATTGAAGCGTGGTCGACGGCGCGGATGCCGCCGAAGGAGATCGAGATATCGGTCATCTCGACCAGGGGCGTACGGGCGTCCAGCATCACAAGGACTCCTTAGTGTTTATTTCGGCGGTAGAGCGTGTCGAGCCACACCGCAAAGACCAGAACGATACCCACGACGATGGACTGCAACGGGCTGTCGAGCCCCATCAGCACCATGCCGGACTGCAACGACTGCATGACCAGCGCACCCAGCAGCGCCCCGGCAATGGTGCCCACACCGCCGGCCAGCGAAGTGCCACCGATGACGGCCGCAGCAATCACATAGAGCTCGTCCAGCGTGCCCATGGCATTGGTCGCAGCATTCAGACGCGCCGAGGAAATAGCGGCGGCGATGGCGCAGAGCGCACCCATCAGCATGAAGATCTTGACCGTCACCCAGCGGGTATTGATGCCGGCCAGTTCGGCCGCCTCGGGATTGCCACCCATGGCAAAGACATAGCGGCCGAAGCGCGTGCGGGTGGAGATGAAGGTCATGGCAATGCCCACACCCATGGCAATCAGCACCGGAACGGCAATACCATGGGAGATGAACAGGCCTTCGGGCGGGATCGTCATGCCCGTGGCCTCGGCATATTTCTCGGCGATGCGCACCGGCCAGGGATAGGCATTGGCCACCCAGACGGCCGCAATGGTCAGGCCGCAGCCAATGACAGCCAGCGCCGCTTCCGCCCAGACTGGGCGCAGCGGGAAATTGAAACGCCGACGCTGACGGCGGCCCATGTAAAGCCCGGCGATAATGGCGCAGCAGGCCAGAACGCCCACGATCCAGCTCCACAGCCAGCCGACCGAGCCGGTCGGCCCGCCGCCCATCAGCTGGAAGGTCGGATCCATCGGCGCCACCGTGCGACCCATGGTGACCCACCAGGCCGCGCCGCGCCACACCAGATAGCCGCCCAGCGTCACGATGAAGGCCGGCACCCGCAGATAGGCGATGATGCTGCCCTGCAGCGCGCCGATGCCGGTGCCCACGATCAGGCCCACGGCCAGCGACAGCACCCAGATCAGCGGGTGCCCGAGCCCCAGACCCAGCTGGGTGGGCAGAATATCGGTCTGCATCACGCCCATCACCATGGCCACCAGGCCCAGGATCGAGCCGACCGACAGGTCGATATTGCGGGTAACGATGACCAGCACCATGCCCGTGACCATCACGGCCACCGAGGCGGTCTGCACCGATAGGTTCCACAGATTGCGCGGCGTCAGGAACAGCCCGCCCGAGAACACGTGAAAGCCGATCCAGATGATGGCCAGAGCGCCCACCATGCCCAGAAGGCGGGTGTCGAGCTCCGTGGCCATCAGGAAGCGCTGCAGCGGATTGCGCGCATGCGCGCTGGGATGAACGATAGTCTGCACGGCGTGCTGATCAGCCAAGTCTGGTCTCCCCCGAAGGCAAGGCGCCCTGCCCGATCACCGGCGGCGCCAACCTTTTACGACAGTGCCGCAGCGCAAACGCTGCGGCACCATCCTTTTTGAGCCTTTAGCCCTGCAAGTCTAGTTGCAGGCGGCAACCGAGCCAGCGGCAACGCCCTGGCACACCACATCCTTGGACACCCAGCCAGCGTCGATGACGACGTTGAGGTTGTCCTTGGTGATCGCCACCGGAGCGATGAAGAAGGCGTTCATCTCAACGCCCTTCGGACCGCCCGAGAAGGGCACGACGCCGGTCACTTCACCCAGGGCCTTGCCGCCAGCCAGCTCGAGGGCCACTTCAGCGGCCTTCTTGCCCAGCTCACGGGCATCCTTCCACACCGAAACGGTCTGGGTGCCCAGGGCAATGCGGTTGAGGGCGGCATGGTCGCCGTCCTGGCCCGAGACCGGCACCGAGCCAGCCAGGCCCTGTGCGGTCAGCGCCGCGATAGCGCCACCGGCAGTGCCGTCATTGGAGGCCACGACAGCGTCGACCTCGTTGTTATTAGCGGTCAGGAACTGCTCCATATTGGCCTGGGCCACTTCGGGGTTCCAGTTGTCGGTATAGGCTTCGCCGACATTCTTGATGTCGCCGGCATCAACGGCGGCTTGCAGCACTTCCATCTGGCCAGCAAACAGGAAGTCGGCATTGGGATCAGCCGAATTGCCCTTGATGAAGACGTAGTTGCCCTTGGGCTGCACGGCAAAGACGCCCTGAGCCTGCAGACGACCGACTTCCTTGTTGTCGAACGTCAGGTAGAAAGCGTCCGGGTTCTCGATCAGGCGGTCATAACCGACCACCGGAATGCCCTCAGCCACAGCCGCAGCAACGGCCGGACCAACAGCTTCGCTGTCCTGGGCCAGCACGATGATGGCATCAGCACCCTGGCTGATCAGGCTTTCGATGTCCGTCAGCTGCTTGGCCGCAGACGACTGGGCGTCGGCCGAGATGTACTTGGCGCCAGCGGCGTCGAGCACGGCCTTGATGGCGGCTTCGTCGGTCTTCCAGCGTTCTTCCTGGAAGTTGTTCCAGGACACGCCGACAACGACGTCATCCTGAGCGAATGCGGCGCTCGCGGCGCCAGCGATCACGGTGCTGCACAGCAAAACCGCTAGAAACTTGTTCATGTCTGTCCTCCCTCGTGGGCCAGTCCTCCTGCCCACATTCGTGCCGGTGGTACAACCCCAGCGGGCCCCCTCCACCGGCGCCCAAGCATTAATTTCAATGCTCGAAAAAAGAAGTGCATCATGGATGGGATTGAGTCAACATCAATTCCGCAACCCGCACTAAATACCGTTTGCGCTATGAAGCGGACAATGGTGTGTTGCAGATCGACGTAGGGAGTAGGCTGCTTGGCGCGGAATGTCAGCGATAGTGACAGCGTCCGGCGACAGAACCGGGGACTGGTGCTGGGCGCCTTGCGCACGCAGGGGGAAATGGCGCGCACCGCCCTGGCGGGCACGACGGGCCTGAGCCATGCCAGCATCACGGCGATTACCCATGACCTGATCGCACAGGGCATCATCGAGGAACTGGCGCCCACCGAAAAGCCCGACGCGCGCATGCGCGGACGCCCGGCAACGCTGATCGGCTTCCATCGCCCCGCCGCCGCCGCCGCCCTTGTGGAACTCGACGTCAATCGCGCGCGGCTGTCGCTGGTCGACTATGGCGGCGTGCTGGTCGACCGCATCGAGACGCCTCTGCACCCCACAAGCTTTGAGGATACCACCCCCACGGCCTTCCTCACGGAGCGCCTGACCTATCTGCGCTCGCGCAATGCGGCGCCGGGCGTGCCGCTGCGCCGAATCGCCATTTCCGTGCAGGGCATTCTCGACCGCGACGGCATGTCGCTGAAATGGTCGCCCATTGCCCGTCTCGCCGGCAGGCCCTTCGGGCTCGACCTGATGGAGCATTTCGGCCTGCCGGTGACGCTACACAAGCGCGGCCGCCTCCTGGCCGAGGGGGCGCGCTGGCTCGACCCCAACCTGCATGATGCCAGCGTCGCGACCGTCTTT
The DNA here is from genome assembly GCF_005222805.1 of Devosia sp. FKR38. Taxonomy (GTDB): domain Bacteria; phylum Pseudomonadota; class Alphaproteobacteria; order Rhizobiales; family Devosiaceae; genus Devosia. The sequence continues at coordinate 1,585,584 of NZ_STGC01000005.1, forward strand.
GTCGGCTCGACCGTGGCCATGGGCATGACCTTTCGCGGCCAGATCACAGGCCGCGGCGACGAGGGCGCCACCGAGTTCGGCCACATGAACCACGTGCCCAATGGCGCCCTGTGCCGCTGCGGCATGCGCGGCTGCGTTGAAGCCTATGCGGCTGACTATGGCGTCCTGCGCAATGCCTATTCGGTGCCCGAGACCACCCTGCCCGCGCCCGCCGTGCCACTGCAGGAATATGAGGGACTGATCGCCCGGGCCGAGGCCGGCGACCGCGCCGCCGCCCATGCGTTCAACCTGGCGGGCCGCGCGATCGGCTTTGGCCTGAGCCGGATGATGGCCGTGTTCGACCCGTCCCACATCCTGATCGTCGGCCCCGGCGCCCGCGCCTTCGGCCTGATGCAGGCCGAGATCATGACGGCGCTGTCGAGCGCCCTCGTCTGCCGCATCAACGGCCTGCCCACCGTCGTCGCGCATCGCGACGAGAAGGAGCCGATCTTCAAGGGCCTGCTGATGAAGACGCTGACCGAGATCGACCAGGCCGAGTTTGCCGGCCTGGTCTAGACGTTAGAGCTTGAGCCAGTCGTAGAGCTGGTCGGCCAGTTGGGCGACCTCGAACTGGGCGCCGTGCAGCACCAGATCGGGGTGCTCGGGCGCTTCGAACGGGCTGTCGATGCCGGTGAAGTTCTTGATCTCGCCGGCCCTGGCCCGCTTGTAGAGGCCCTTGGGGTCGCGCGCTTCGCACACTTCGATGGGGGTATCGACATAGACCTCCGAGAAGCGCAGGTCGCCGGCGATTTCGCGCGCCAGGCGGCGTTCATTGCGGAATGGCGAGATGAACGACACCAGCACGATCAGCCCGGCATCGGCCATCAGCCGCGCCACTTCGGCGACCCGGCGGATGTTTTCGACGCGCGCCGCCTCGGTGAAGCCAAGGTCCTTGTTGAGGCCGTGGCGGACGTTGTCGCCATCGAGGATATAGAGGTGCTTGCCCTCGGCGGTCAGGCGCCGTTCCAAGAGATTGGCCACGCTCGACTTGCCCGAACCGGACAGGCCCGTGAACCAGACAATCTGCGGTGACTGCCCCTTCATGGCCGCGCGCACGTCGCGGTTCACGTCAAAGGCCTGATAGGTCAGGTTCTGCGCGCGGCGCAGGCCGAAGTCGATCGTGCCGGCGCCCAGCGTGGCATTGCTCAGCCGGTCCACCAGGATGAAGCCGCCGGTGAGCGCATTGGTCTTGTAGCTGTCAAAGGCAATCGGCTTGTCGGTGGCCAGGGTCACCGTCGCCACCTCATTGAGGTCGATCTTGGTGGCCGCAGTCTGCTCAAGCGTGTTCACATTGGTGCGGAATTTGAGATCGGTGATGGTCGCCGAAATGGTCTGCGCCCCGACCTTGAGCAGATAGGAGCGGCCCGGATAGGCCGGCTCTTCGCTCATCCAGATCACGCGCGCCTGGAACTGATTGGAATATTCCGGGGTCTCGCCGGGCCACGACAGCACATCGCCGCGGGAAATATCGACCTCGCGATCAAGCACCAGGGTCACCGCCCGCCCGGCAATGGCCTGGTCGAGATCGCCATCCATGGTGACGATGCGCTTGACCACGGCCGGCTTGCGCGAGGAGGCAATCAGCACCTCATCGCCCACCGCAATGGCGCCGGAGGCCACCGTGCCCGAAAAACCGCGGAAATCCAGGTTCGGCCGGTTCACCCACTGCACGGGGAAGCGGAACGGCTGCGCCGAGCGATCCTCGCTGACATCGATGGTTTCCAAATATGGCACCAGCGCCGGGCCGCCATACCAGGGCGTGTTCGGGCTCTGGGCCAGCATATTGTCGCCGCGCAGGGCCGAGACCGGAATGGCCTCCAGCGTTTTGAAGCCCAGCGGCGCGGCAAAGGCCCGGTATTCGGCAACGATGCGATCGAATACCGCCTGCTCATAGTCAACCAGGTCGATCTTGTTGACCACCAGCACGACGTGTTTCACCCCGATCAGCGACAGGATGAAGCTATGCCGGCGGGTCTGGGTGAGAACGCCCTTGCGCGCATCGATCAGCACCAGCGCCAGATCGGCATTGGAGGCGCCGGTCGCCATGTTGCGGGTATATTGCTCATGGCCGGGGGTGTCGGCGACGATGAACTTGCGCTTGTCGGTCGAAAAGAACCGATAGGCCACATCGATGGTGATGCCCTGCTCGCGCTCGGCGGTCAGCCCATCCACCAGCAGCGAAAAGTCGATGCCCTCATCGCCCGTCGTGCGGTTGTGGCTTTCCTTCTTCAGGCTCGCCAACTGGTCATCCAGGATCAACTGGCTGTCATAGAGCAGCCGCCCGATCAGCGTGGACTTGCCGTCGTCGACGCTGCCGCAGGTCAGAAAGCGCAGCAACGACTTGTCGGTCTGCTGCTGCAGCCACAGGGCGATATCGGTATTGGCATTGGGTGCGGAAAGGCTCATCAGAAGTACCCTTCCTGCTTCTTTTTTTCCATCGAACCGACGCTGTCGCTGTCGATCAGCCGGCCTTCGCGTTCCGAGGTGCGGCTGGCCTGCATTTCCATGATGATCGAGGGCAGATCGGCGGCGTCGGAGCGAATGGCGCCGGTCAGCGGATAGCAACCCAGCGTGCGGAAGCGCACCATTTCCATGCGGGCGGCCTCGCCCGGCTCGAGCGGCATGCGCGCATCGTCCACCATGATCAGCGTGCCGGAGCGCTCAACCACCGGGCGCGGCTTGGCGAAGTAGAGCGAGGGCAGTTCGATCCCCTGGTCGTAAATATAGGTCCACACGTCCAGTTCGGTCCAGTTCGAGATGGGGAACACCCGCATGCTCTCGCCCGGATTGAGCCGGGTGTTGAACACCTTCCACAGCTCGGGCCGCTGGTTCTTGGGGTCCCAGGCATGGTTGGCATTGCGGTGGGAGAAGATGCGCTCCTTGGCGCGCGACTTTTCCTCGTCGCGCCGGGCCCCGCCGATGGCCGCGTCATAGCGCCCGGCATTGAGCGCCTGGCGCAGCGCCTGGGTCTTCATGATGTCGGTATAGCGCGAGGAGCCGTGGTCGAACGGGTTGACGTTGTTGGCCAGCCCCTCGGGATTGGTATGGGTGATCAGGTCGAAGCCGTACTTTTCCGCCATGCTGTCGCGGAAGGCGATCATCTCGCGGAACTTCCACGTCGTGTTCACATGCAGCAGCGGAAACGGAATTTTGCTGGGATAGAACGCCTTGCGCGCCAGATGCAGCAGGACGCTCGAATCCTTGCCGATCGAATACATCATCACCGGCCGCTCGAAACTGGCCGCCACCTCACGCAGGATTTCTATGCTCTCGGCTTCAAGGGCCTGCAAATGGGTCAGCGACTGGCTCTGCACTGTCATCACGCTCCGGAGGCACGCCTGTGGACCAGGCCTGAAACAGGCTCTGTAGGTATGACGGGCGCCAGCGTCGATCAAGGCGAAAAAGGCCGGAAATCCGGGGCTAACGAGGCGATTAGCACAATCGTCTCAAGGGCTTGCCAACCGTGCCAAGGCGCCACTTTGTCGACCGGCATCGCGCGCAGGAAAATGCGTCGGACTTGGCCGGTGCAGAAAAAAAGTTCTCCCCACAGTTCGGGGTCCAGCACCCTGACGGCGGTGGCCGGCGTGATGCGCAGGCCGAAGCGTGCCGATCCGACAGTCTTCATGCCGACTTCCACTGTCGAACACCAACATGCTAAGCAAACAATAAAATCGTTCGCTCATCACAACTTGGGGGTTACTGATGTCGAATTTGATTGTACCCGTGATACTGGCCGGCGGTCAGGGTACGCGCCTATGGCCTTTGTCGCGGACGGCCCGACCCAAGCAGTTTCTACCCCTCAATGCCACGCTCACCCTGTTCCAGCAGACGCTGCAGCGGGTGGACGACCCTGCCCTTTATGCACCGCCGCTGATCATGACCCATGCCGACTACCGTTTCGAGGTGGCCGAGCAGGCGGCGGCCCTGGGCATGACACTGGGCGCCATCCTGCTCGAGCCGGTGATGCGCAACACGGCCCTGCCCATCGCCATTGCCGCCGCCCATGCCGCGACGCTCTGGGGCGACGACACCACGCTGTTCGTGCTGCCCTCCGACCACCTGATCGAATGCGACGCTGCCTATTTCGCCGCCGTCAGCCAGGCGGCGGAAGCCGCGCGCGCCGGCGCCCTGGTGGCCTTCGGCCTCGCCCCGGACCGCCCCGAAACCGGCTATGGCTATATCAGGGCCGCACCCGGCCCCGCGGTGGGGGTCCGGCCCATCGATGCCTTTGTCGAAAAGCCCGACGCCGAAGCGGCCCAGCGCATGCTGGCCGACGGCGACTATCTCTGGAATTCGGGCATGTTCATGCTGCACGCCGGCAGTTTTCTCGCCGAATGCGCCAGCCTGGCGCCGCAGACCGCCAGCGCTGCGCATCAGGCCCTGGCGCAGGCCCGGGTCGATCTCGACTTCCTCCGCCTCGCCCCCGACGCGACCGCCTCGGCGCCGGATATCTCAGTCGACCATGCTGTTTTCGAGCACACCAAGCGCGCCGTGGTGCTGCCGGTGCACTTCGCGTGGTCAGATCTGGGCAGCTGGGACGCGTTGTGGAAAGCCGGGCCGCGCGACGCCGACAACAATCTGACCCGTGGACCGGTGACGTTGGGCGCGGTGCACAATGCCCTGGTGGTGTCGGACCATCCCCATGTCGCCGTCGATGGCCTCGACGACATCGCCGTGATCGCCACCCATGATGCCGTCTTTGTCGGCCGTCTGGCCGATGCGCAGCGCGTTGGTGCGATGGTGCAGCGGCTGCGTGCCGGCAAGGATACCGCGCCGCTCACCAAGGTGCATCGCAGGCAATATCGCCCCTGGGGCGGCTATGACTCGGTGCTCAGCGGCGAGCGCTTTCAGGTCAAGCGGCTCTTCGTCAGGCCCGGCCGTCGGCTCAGCCTGCAACGCCACCACCACCGCGCCGAGCACTGGATCGTGGTGCGCGGAACAGCGGAGGTCACAATAGATGGAAGGGTGTCCACCCTGACCGAAAACCAGTCCATCGACCTGCCCGCCGGTTGCATCCATCGCCTGGCCAACCCCGGCCGCATCGAGCTGGAGCTGATCGAGGTCCAGACTGGTTCCTATCTCGGCGAGGACGATATCGTACGCCTCGACGACGAATTCGGCCGGACAACCGAGGGCCCATAGGGCGCCGCCAATGGACCGCGCGAACTCGAAACGCCACCATTGCAGCCAGCCGCCGTCGATGCTACACGCCTGCGCATGCCGGTATAGCTCAGTTGGTAGAGCACCTGATTTGTAATCAGGGGGTCACGGGTTCGAACCCTGTTGCCGGCACCAGATTTCTCCAGCATTTGTGCGCTCTTCAGCCATCTGCATTCTCGCTTGCTTAGCCTCTCAGTTCACAGTTTTTGACGTGGATTATAGTTTGCCCGGCTTCGCCGCGTGCGAGTCCGCGAGTTCGAGTTTTTGAGTCACGGTGTCAGAGCGCCCGCGAGGTAGTGATGGCGGATCACGCACTCACATTCCTTCTTTGTCTAATCGATGGAGATCCAGGCAGACGCCGCATTCGGCGCGCTGCGCCATCGCATCCGTGCCAATGCCGCGGCAGGCCAGCCCCTCAAGATGGTGCTGCCGGCTTGGCGCTCAATCGCCGCCTTCGTCGACGGCGACAAGTATGAACGCGCCATCGGCAGCGGTGTCGGCGACGTCCTGGCGTTCCTGCAACTGGTAGAACTCTGCTGCATCGACCTGACCGTCGAGACGGACACCGCGATGCTCGACGACCTGCGGCGCCGCACCGACCTCGTGCTCGGTCATTGGGGCTGGGCGCCGCTGGTCGCGCTGGTGGAAAAGCTCGTCCCCGCCTTCCCTTCGATCATGACCCGGGCTCAGGCCACGCAGCTGCGCAAGGCGACCAGCGAACATGGCGGATCGCAGCTCTCGCGGTGGGTTAGCATGCTGGCGATCCTCTACCCGTGGCTTTCCTACCACCTGCTCGCCAAGGCGCCGAAGTTCGCACCCAAGCTGCCGCAGCTTAGCGGCACCGCATAGAAAGCAAAGAGATGTCCTGCCCGGGCCCTCGAGGCCCAGGCAGGACACGGCGCAAGCGCCGAAGGTATCTTTGACAATAAGAAAAGAGAAGAAAGGGTGCGGGGTGACCGGTGGTGGCGACTGCAACCATAGTGCAGGCTGCGGGGACGGTTCTTTCGACCGGCGTAAGACGCCCAGTCGAAAGGTGGCGGTCGCTGGCGGATGCCGTCCAGGCGTCCGCGCAACGACGACAGGAGTCCCGTCACCCCCCCAGAGCTGTTGGCAACCAAGCGCAGGGTTGACGCCGGAGCAGCCCGCCTATCATCCCCAACCCCAGCAGTACGAGCTGCTGGGGCAGCGCCGCAGGCGCAAGCGGGAAGATCCGGGGTCAAGGCCAACCGCAAGGGTCCCACTGTCCAATGCGCGGGCGTCAGCGCGCAGCGAAAGCATCCAGTTTTCCCCGGCACAGCACTAGCGTGCCGGGTTATATCGGAGCGGCATTTGACAGTGGGGAGGTTGGTTGGACCCTGGGCGTCTAAACTCGAAGCCAGAAAACCTCAGCGGGATAACACAACTCCCAGTAACGGACCGGCAGCTTCGCGCCCCACTCCGTTCATCCGGACGCTGCCAGAAGTTCCCAAAAGCCGCCGCCAGACCAAGACCGTGGTCAGTGCGGTTCAGTGGCAAAGCCGCGGTTTTGAACCTTCTGCAAACCATGCGGGGCAGAGACGCTCTACTAGACGGGAAAATCAATACCCAAGAATTCATGCCGGGCGGCCAGACAATGCGAAGTCCGGCTGTCAGCCCCCCATGAAGCGGCCATTGATCGGCAGTGACGTGACCGAAAGTCAGTCCGTAAAGAAGGGCGTGTAGTCGACGTCGTATTTGAAGTAGCGCGGGCCAACCAGCTCAATGCCTGCCGGCGTCAGCCATTGGGGATTGGCGGGCAGCGCCAGCGCGATCAGCCGCAGGCCATAGCGCAGCGAATCCGCGGTCACGGGCAGACCTGATTCCGCTTCGACCAGGGTAATCAGATCCGGCGTGGTGACCAGGACCTTGCCGTCCCGCTCGGCCATCAGGAACTCGTTCTGGAAGTCGAGGCGGAAATCGTGGCCCTTCCATTCCTCGACGCCTTCAAAGCGGGCCGTACCGCGCGCGAAACCGCCGACGGTGCGGCGATCGATATCTTTGACGCGGCCGTGGAAGATCACCTTGGCTTCGAGCTTGTCGACGATGGCCGCGACAGGGTCGACATGGGCGGCCTTGGCCTCGCGCAGCGTCTGGCCCAGCGCGGCGCAGAGGGTCAGCGTGCCGCGCACGATGGCCTTCTTGGCGGTGGCCCCGGACATGGAATAAAAGGCCAGGAGGGCCGAGCCGCCCATTTCGACGGTGGCGGCGCGGGCGAGGCGCTCCGTCCAGCCATTGGACACGGTTTCGAGCACCAGCGAATTGCCCTTGTCGTCGCAGAGGACCATGGGCGTTGCCGAGACGCCATGCATGGAAAAGGTCACCATCTGCAGTTCGGGATAGGCGCGGCCCATGCCGTCGCCATCGACAAGCGGCAGCCCGGCCATCGAGGCGACAACGAACGGCGTCGTCGAGTTGACACCGCCAGCTTCGCCACAGAGCACCGCATCGATCTTGCGACCAAGCAGTTTTTCCAGCGCGCGGAACGCGTTGATGAGTTCGTCGCCCTGCGGCAGCTTCTCGGTCATGACGGTGGGGGCGCCCATCATGCAGACGGGCACGACCAGGGCATCGTCGGGCAACTGGTCGATATCGATCAGCTGGACCGGGCCATATTTGCGGATGGCCTGCTGGGCCATCAGCTTGCCGACATAGGGGTCGCCGCCGCCGCCGGTGCCCAAAATGGCGCCGCCGGTGGCGATGTCTTCCATATCCTCAGCATAGATGGTGCGTAAGATTTCCATGGCTTTGACCCTTATGCTGCGGACGACGTGAGGGGAATGAAGGTGAGTTCGGGATAGCCGAAGGCGGCGGGACCGACGATGTCGAGGGCCTGCGGCGTTTTCATCAGGTCGTGCACCGGCAGGCCGATGACGGCGATGCGCTGGCCATAGCGCAGGATTTCGGTGGTGATCGGCTCGCCCGTGTCGAGTTCGAGGTTGACGATGAGATCGGGCACCATGATGACCGGCACGCCGTCGACCCACAGAACCAGGTTCTCGTTCTGGATCGCAATGCGCGCTTCCGAGCCCGCCCAATCGCCAACTCCGGACAGGTGGGCGTGGCCGCGCGAGAAGCCGCCGACGAGGTCGCGCCGCACATCGGTGACCTTGCCGGTGAAAAACAGCTTCCCCCCGGTGGCGGCGACGACCCGCTCGACGACATTCTGTCGCTTCTTGCGGGCATCGAGCACCGTCTGGCCGATCTGCAAGGCCTGGGTGACCGTGCCGGGCACGGCTGTGCGGCGGACAAAGTCCATGCGCATCGGCGCGATGGCAAGACCGGCAGCAGCCCCCATGTTGACCGACACGCCGCGGGCGAAGGTCTCCAGCCAGAACATGTCGATGACCTCCTTGAAGACCACGACATTGCCCTTGTCATCGGCGATCGCCGCCGGCGCCGCCTTGGCGCCGTAGATAAAGAAGGTGGTCATCTGCACTTCGGGAAAGGCCCGGCCCATGCCATCGCCATCGATCACCGGCAGGCCGGCATAGGCTGCGGCAATCACGGGTTCGAGGGCATTGGAGCCGCCGATTTCAGCCGAAATCAGAGCAGACAGCCTGACGCCCGACACATCCTCGACGGCGCGGATGGCGCGATAGCATTCGCGGCCTTCCTCGATCTTTTCGACACCCACCACGGGCGCGCCGATGCCGCCGCATTCGCCGATCCAGGCGTCATCGGGCAGCGCGTCGAGCGGCAGGACACGGACCTGGGCGCCCTGACGGATCAGCTCGCGCGCGCGCAACATGCCCACATAGGGATTACCACCGCCACCGGTGCCGAGCAGCGCAGCGCCGATCGAGAGCGGAAGGAGATCGTCCTCCTTGAGCAGATAGCCCTTATCCGACATGAAGTTCACCCACGGCCTTGACGCGGACGCGCGTGGCATTGCCCGGCAGATAGGCCAGCGGGACGTCTTCGACATCGACGATTGCAACGGTCTCCCGCAGCGCGCCGGCCGCAACGGCGGCATCGGTGGCGCGCTGCTTGGCATCGTTCAGCGCCTCGTCGCGTCCGATCTCGGCCAGGGAATAGACGCGATCGACCTCACCGGATACCTGGGCGATGGCCGCGCCGACCGCATTGGCGACGGCAAAGTGATTGGGCTTGATCACTTCGAGCCCGCCGATCGGTCCATCGACCAGGATCGAGCCGCCGCCGACAACGATAACCGGCAGCGGATCGGGCGACAGGCGCGAGCGCTCGACGCAATCCTCGAGCATGCTGGTGATCTTGTCCTGGGTGCGCGCAATGAAATCTGCCGTCAGATGGGCGACCTTGGAGCGATCGCCCAGCTCGGCGCGACCGGCAGCAACGATGACGTCGGAGGTGGTGAGCGTGGTGCCGCCAAAGATCAGCGCCTCGGTGACAATGCGATATCCGACCGAGGTCGGGCCGACGGTGATGCCCTTGTCGGTTTCGACGACATGGGAACCGCCGCCCAGACCGATGGAAAAGACGTCCGGCATGCGGAAATTGGTGCGTACGCCCCCCACTTCGACGGCGACGGTGGCCTGGCGCGGGAAACCCTTGTGCAGCGAGCCGACATCGGAAGTGGTGCCACCGATATCGACGACGATGGCGTCGGCAACACCGGACAGGAATGCCGCGCCGCGCATGGAATTGGTGGGGCCAGAGGCAAAGGTCAGCACCGGGAATTTCTCGGCAAAGGCGGCATCCATCAGCGTGCCGTCATTCTGGGTCAGATAGAAGCGCCCCTTGATGCCGGTTTCGGTGATGGCCTTGCGGAAGGCCTCGATAACATGGGCACTGAGGTCGCGCAGGCAGGCATTCATGATGGCGGCGTTTTCGCGCTCGAGCAGGCCGATCCGGCCGATCTCGCTCGACAGCGTGATGTGCGCGCCCGGCAGCGCCTTGGCGAAGATCTCCCCGGCCTGCTTTTCGAAGTCGCTCGAAACCGGTGAAAAGACCGAGGTGATGGCGATCGAGTTGATGCCCTTGGCCTTGATGTCAGCGGCAATGCCGAGCAGTTCAGCTTCATCGAGCGGGGAGATGATGCGCCCGTCGAACTCGTTGCCGCCATGGGCCAGATAGCCATGATTGCCGATGGTCTGCTTGAGGTCTTCCGGCCAATCCACCATGGGCGGCAGGGACGCGGTGGCCGGCAGGCCGAGCCGGACGGCAGCGGTCTGCGCCAGGTCGCGGCGCTGCACGACGGCATTGGTAAAATGGGTGGTGCCGATCATGACCACATCCACTGCGCTGGCGTCGAGCCCCGAAGCCGCCAGGACCTTTTGCAGCGCGTTGACCACACCGGTCATAACGTCGGCCGTGGTGCCCGCCTTGACGCCCGCGATGACGGTGGTGCCGTCCATGATGACCGCATCCGTATTGGTGCCGCCGACATCGATGCCGATTCTGATCATTGTTTTGGTCCTTCGGGCTTTATGGTTTGGCCGCTTGGCGCAGGGCGAGCAGCTTTTCGGCTGTCGGGATTTCTCCGTCGATCAGCGGGATCTTGGGCCGCATGGCTTCCTCTTCGGCCGAGATGACCGGTACGGAGGCAAGCAGCAGGCGCGTGTAGTCGTGTTGCGGATCGGTAAAGACTTCGGCCGTCGGGCCGGTCTCGACGATCTGCCCCAGATAAAGCACCCCGACCTGCTGGGCGAAATTGCGCATCAGGCTGAGGTCATGGGAGATGAACAGGAACGTCAGATCGAGCTGGCGACCGAGGTCGACCAAAAGATCGATGACACGCGCCTGCACCGAGACATCAAGCGCCGAGGTCGGTTCGTCGAGCACCAGCAGTTTTGGCGCGACAGCCAGCGCCCTGGCAATAGCGACCCGCTGCTTCTGACCGCCGGAGAGTTCGTGGGGATAGCGCTCGGCGAAATCGGCCGGCAGTTGCACCATGTCCAGCAATTCGGCAATGCGCCCTGCCCGCTCCCGCCGCGGGTGGCCATGGGCATCGAGCGGCACGGCGATCGACTGGGCCACGGTGCGGCGCGGATTGAGCGAGGAGCCGGGGTTCTGGAACACCATCTGCACCTTGCGGCCATAAGCCCGCGTACCGGTGCGGCCGGTGATGTTTTCGCCATCGAGCAGGATGTCGCCCGCGGTCGGGGGCGTCAGACCCATGATCATCCGGGCGATGGTCGACTTGCCCGAACCCGACTCCCCGGCGAGGCCATAGACCTGGCCGCGGGGAATGGAGAAGGTGACATTGTCGACAGCGCGCACGGCGCCGGCCGAGCGGCCCAGGCCATCGCGCACCGGAAAGGTCTTGGTCAGGCCGACGATCTCCAGCATGGGGGCGCTCATGGCGCCACCTCTGCAGTGCCAAACCTTGTGCCGCCGGTCAGCCGCGGCACGGCAGCGATCAGGGCCTTGGTATAGTCCTCGCGCGGCGCGGCAAACAGCTCCGCTGTCGGGCGGTGCTCGACCACCTGGCCCTTGTTCATGACATAGACATAGCTCGAGGTTTCGCGCACCACGCCCAGATTGTGGGTGATCATCAGCAGGGCCAGCCCGCGCGCCTCCACCAGGTCCTTGAGCAGCTTGAGGATCTGCGCCTGTGTCGTGACGTCGAGGGCGGTGCCCGGTTCGTCGGCAATCAGCAGCTTGGGTTCACTGAGCAGCGCCATGGCGATCAGCACGCGCTGGCGCATGCCGCCCGACAACATGATGGGATAAGACCGCGCAACCCGCTCGGGATCGCGCATGCGCACCTGAGTCAGTACCTCATGCACACGCGCCAGCCGGTCGCGGCCATTGCGCTGGCGGTCGAGACGCCGGTCGGCATATTTGAGGATAGTCGTCATCTGGTCGGCAATGGTGAAGACCGGATTGAGCGAACTCATCGGGTCCTGGAAGACCATGGACATGGCCGTGCCGCGCAGCTTGAGTCGCTCCTTGTCCGGCAGGGTCAGCAGGTCCCGGCCATCGTAGAAGATCCGGCCGCCCGCTATGGTGGCGGGGGGCTGACGCAGCAGACCCATAATGGCCTTCATGGTCACGGTCTTGCCCGAGCCGCTTTCGCCAACGAGGGCGATCTGCGACCGCGCGGGGACATCGAGCGAGACGTTCTTGAGAACGTGGTGGGTCTGTCCATAGGTGGAAAAATCCACCGACAGGTTGTCCACGCTGAGCAGGGCCTGGCTCATCGCACCTCCTGCACATCAAACAGGTCGCGCAGACCATCGCCCAGAAGATTGAACCCAAGCGCGACCACAAGGATTGCGCAGCCCGGCAGGACCGATTCCCACCAGGAATCGGGCAGGAAAGCCGAGCCCGAGGCCACCATGGTGCCCAGGTCCGGCGTGGGCGGCTGAATGCCCAGGCCGAGGAAAGACAGGGAGGCGCCGACCAGAATGACGAAGCCGCAATCGAGCGAGGTCTTGACCGCCAGGGCGGACACGCAATTGGGCAGGATCTCGCGGATGAGAATGTGGAACTTGCTGGCGCCCAGGGTCTCGGCCGCCTCGATGAACTCCTGGGTGCGGATCTGGCGGGTGATCGAATAGATCAGCCGCGTATGCCAGGTCCACCACAGGGCGGCGATAGCCAGCATGGAATTGATCAGATCGGGCGAGAGCACGGCGGCAACCGCCAGGGCCATGACCAGCGGGGGAATGGCCAGCGCGATATCGGTGATGCGCATGATGACGATTTCCACCCAGCCGCCGAAATAGCCGGCCAATAGGCCCAGCACCGTGCCGACCGGCACTGCGGTGCCCAGCACGACCAGCGCCAGCAGCAGCGAGATGCGCAGGCCAAAGATGGTGCGCGTAAAGATATCGCGCCCGACATTGTCCGTGCCAAACCAGTATTCGGCCGATGGCGGCAGGTGGCGGGCCCGGAAGTTTACGACCGCCCCCACATGCTCGGGATAGGGCGTGATCCAGGGCGCCAGGATGGCCGCGAGGATGACGATCACGACAATGGCCGCGCCGATGACGGCTGTCGGATTGCGCGAGAAACGGTACCAGTTCTGATAGGCGTTCGAGAGCCGCCTGGGGGAGTTATCGGCTGGTATCTCGGTCATGCACGCCTCCCGCGGATCCGGACGCGCGGGTCGACAAAGCCGACCAGCACGTCGATGAGCAGATTGACCAGCACGAAGAACACGCCCGAGACCATGACCACGCCCATGATGGCGTTGAGATCCTTCTGCAGGATGGTGCGGATGCCATAGGCGGCCATGCCGGGCCAGGCAAAGACCAGTTCGACCACGAAGGCATTGCCAATCAGCGAGGCGAATTCGAGGCCCATGATCGTCAGGGGCGGCACGAAGCTGGGGCGGAGCATGTATTTGAACACCCGCACCCGCTCCGGCACGCCAAAGGCCCGGCTCGCCTCGATATAGTCCTGGCTGGCGACGTCGATCATGGAACTACGGGTGATGCGGGCGATCTGGCCCATGGTGGCCGCCGCCAGCGCGATCGATGGCAGCAACAGGTAGCGAAGGCCTTCAAGAACCACGTCGAGGCGCCCCCGCAGCAGGCCGTCAATGGTCACGAGCCCGGTGATATCGGCGGCAAAGTCCATGCTCGGCGGCAGGCGTCCGGTGGTGGGCAGGATATGGAGCACATAGCCCGCCAGGATCTGCAGCAGCAGCGCCAGAAAGAAGCCGGGCGTCACGGCGCAGAAGATGGCGAAAACGCGCACGAGATTGTCGGGCCAGCGGTCCTTCCAGCGCGCGGCGGCAACACCAAGCGGCACGCCGAAGGCGAAGGCCAGCATGATGGTGAACAGCACCAGCTCAAAGGTCGCCGCAAAGGTGTCGCGGATATCGGAGGCGACGGGGCGCTCGTTGAGCAGGGAACGCCCCAGGTCGCCGCGGGCCAGGCCGGCAATGAAGCGGCCATATTGCTCGACGATCGGACGGTCCAGGCCGAGATCGGCGCGCAGATCGGCGACCTGCTCAGCCGTGGCGGTCGGGCCCAGCGCCATGCGGGCCGGATCGCCCGGCACGATGCGGGCAATGGCGAAAATGACGATGGAAAGCCCCACCAGAACGAGGAGCGACCACAGGACACGCCGGACGAGGAAAGCGAGAAATTCCAAGCGAATGGCCCTCGCTAGAATGGGGGAAAGCAGATCAGGGGCCGGTGTCCCACTCCTGCCGGATCAGACAGGAGTGGGCAGAGGCGTCGGAGGGTTATCAGCAGGTCCACTGATAGCGCGTGAAGTCATAGTCGAACGACTGCATCGGCACCGCTTCAAAGCCGGTCAGGCACTTGTCCATGGCGTGCTGCACGGTCTGGGTCTGCAGGAAGACGTCGGGCTGCAGATCGACCAGCTTGTGCTGCAAGGTCTTGTAGATCTCGGCCTGCTTGGCCACGTCGCCGGTGCCCCGGGCATCCTCGATCAACTGGTCGATCTCGGGATCATTGACCCATTCCATCGACGACCATGTCCCCGCCGCTTTGGACGAATACTGCGTGAAGAACATGGAGTCGGGCGACGGATAGGTGGGGCCGAAGAAGATCTGGTTCACGGCCGGCGTAGTTTCTGGCTTGCTGGCGATTTCCGTGATGACGTTCCAGGGATCGGCCTTCTGCGTCACCACAAAGCCCAGCTGCTCCAGATTGGCCTGCATCAGCAGAGAGATTTCTTCCTCGAACTTGGTGTCGGCCACATAGCCCAGCGTGATCGGGATCGGCTGTCCGGCATATTTGGAGAGCGCGACTTCTGCCTTGGCGGCCTCGAGGTCATAGACTGGCGCCGGAATGTCACCGGCGTGGAATTCGGCAAAGACCTTTGGCAGCGGGGTCGAGAGCTCGCCGCCCGGAAGGATGACTTCGCGGATGGTCTGGTAGTCGGTGGCCAGGGCAAGCGCCTTGCGGATATGGATATCGTCCGTCGGCGCGATCTGGGTGTTGAGCTTGAGATAGAACGCGGTCGCCGTGTCCTGGGTCACCAGGTTGAACCGGCCCATGTCCACGAGTGCCTTGTAGGTCTCGGGCGACTGGAACTGGCTCGACATGGTCAGCTCACCGGACGCGGCAAGCGAGCGCACGGTGGCCTCGTCATTGGTGATGATCCAGCGGACCTCGTCGATCGGCTTGCCGGTGAAGCCCTTGTAGTAGTCGGGATTGCGGGTGATGGTCATCTGGCTGCCGCGATCCCAGCTCTTGAGCGAGTAGGCCCCGGCGCCGGCGACATTGTTGGCCAGCCATTCCTGGGCGTCGTCAGTGCCTTCGTGTTCCTTGACCACGTCGGCATTGAGGATGAAAATTGCCGGGACGGTGGTGAGGAAGGGCGCGAAGGTCTTGGACAGCGTGAACTTGACCGTCTTGGCATCGACGGCGACCACCGAGCCGGGCGCCAGGACGTCGGCGAAGAGGTTTGCCGGCCCCTGGTTGATGCGCAGCAGGCGCTCGACGGTATAGACGACGTCGCTAGCCTCAACCGGCGAGCCATCGGCGAAGGTGGCATCGTCGCGGATCTTGTAGGTCACTTCCTTGGCGTCGTCGGAAACGGTCCAGCTTTCGGCCAGTTCGGGGATGATGCTGCCCGATGAATCGACACTGACCAGACCGTCATAGAGGTTCACGCCAGCCATGTAGTCGGTGTAGTCGGAGATCTTGGCAGGGTCGATGGTGCCAAAGATCTGCACCGTATTCATGGTGACAACGACCTGGGCCATGGCAGGCGCGGCGACCGATGTCATCAACAGCGCCAGCGTGCTGGCGGCAAGAATTCTAGGCATGTTCATGCTGATTATTCCCTGTTCCCACTTAAGCCCGAGCAGGATTGCCCCCTGCCATTTCATGAAACTGTCGCGCAGCCATCCGTCACGCTCAAGCATGTCGATGGCTAGGTTTTCGACAAAAAGGTATAGGTTTGAATTGCGGTCCAGAGGCAGGGGTTCGAGCTCTGGATCACGCTCTCGCCAGGTCGCGCTACGGGATGCCTCGCGGCGATATGTTCAGCCCACCAGCCCCAGGGCACGGGCGGCGCTGATGGCTTCGCGGCGCTTGGTGCAGCCGAGCTTGCGATAGACATTGCCCAGATGAAACTTCACCGTCGCTTCGCTCAGTCCTAGCGTATTGGCGATGAACTTGTTGGATGCCCCTTCGGTCACCATCATCAGCACCTTGGTCTCGCGGCGCGACAATCCGTTTTGTGCCCCGAGCGACGAGTTGGGCAGGCCACTGTCGCGCAGTCGCCGCAAGGCCTGCCGGGCGGGGCCAGATGCTTCCAGGAACTCCCCGATGCGCTGATGCTCGATCAGTTCAGACAAGAAGTGACGCTCTTCGGCCAGGGGTGCAACGGCGCCCAGCCGGGCGGCTTCCTCAAAGGTCTTGAGCAGGAGCGACCGGGCCCGGGTTAGGTTGCGCTGCCGTTTGGCGACGAAGGCCAGCCAGATCTCGACGCCCATGCGCTGACGACCGGTCATGTTGAGATTGTTGAGCATGGCTTCGAGCTGCCGATCAAGACCGGGGCGGGTCGGCATCTCGAACACGTGGTGCCGCAGCCAGATCAGCGCCAGCGCGATCTCGTCGCGATCCTGCAGCCGCTCCAGCGCCTCGGCGGCGCCCAACACCCAGTCGCGGGTGATGCGCGACGGCACCGGGGCCAGCTTTTCGGCGGCCTCCTGCCAGCGATTGGCGTTTTGAAGGATAGCGGCCTCCCGCATCTCGATCATCATGCCGAACTGGCGGTTGCGGATCTGGTAGACCCGCCAGCGATCCAGAAACGAGCGCGCCGCGATGGTCGAGAAATGCTCGCTCAGCGCCTGGCTACCATAGTGCAGGGCGAACTCGATCAGGCTGGGCCAGATTTCACCATGGGCAAAGGCATCCATATCGTAGTGCAGGAATTGCGCCAGCGGCTCCGCCCTGCCGCCCTCATAGGCGATGCAGGCATCCAGCAGGACCAGCAGCCGATCGTCGTCCGGGCTTTCGAAATCCACGCTTTCGAGGAATTGCCGGGCCTCGTTCGCCCGGGTCCTGGCCGAAACCGCGTCGCCCATCATCAGGCGCATCAGCGATTGATGCAGGCTGATGTAAAAGCACAGATGCGGCACATTGGCCTGCCGATAGTGCCGCAGGGCATGGGCCGCCACATCCTCGGCCGCAGCAAAGCGCCGGCTGCGGATATAGAACTCAAGCACGGCATTGTAGAATGTGCCCTGCAGCAGATGGGCATCGGGCGGGAAGTCGTCGGCCAAGGCAAAGACCTGCTCAAACAGCGTGTCGGTGAGCAGGTAATCCTCGTAGATCATCATCACGAGACGAAAGGCCAGGAAATCGGGCGAATAGGCCGTGCGATCAGCAAAGACTGTGGTCAGGTCGTTGACGCCCTCGCCAAAGCGCTCGGTCAGCAGACGATGGGCGCGCGCCAGTTCGCCGCGCTTGAGCGCCTGCATGGCTAGGCTCATGGTGATCGTATCGCTATTTTTGGCGTAGTCGGTCGGAAAGCCCGACAACACGGCACCAAAGGCCTCAGGCCCATAGCGGTAGATATAGAACCGATCCGACGCCTTGGTGAACAGGTCCAGCGCCGCGTCGAGATGGCCGGCGCGCTGCAGCGTGGTGATGGCCCGGGTCATGTCCCCGCGCTCGGCCAGTGCCGCGGCCAGTTCTTGCGCTTGGTCGGGGTCTGATATGCGCTGCTCGATGACGTCATGCAGCCCCTCGGCGAGTGCTTCCCGCAGGATCTTGGGCGAACTGACCAGTGGCAGCTGTGGAAGGATCTGAGGCGCGACGCCTTCCAGGCGATCGCGCAGCGCGAGCAGATCCGCCGTCGGCATCGACTGCAGGAACTCCACGCGCAGGAAAGGCGCGATATGGGCGCGCCCCGCCTCCGCGTAGGCGACCAGCAGCGGCCAGCCCCCAGTTCGGTCCAGCAGGTTGGTGGTGCCGGGGAAATGCTGCGCCAGTTCGGCCTCGGAAAACAGCAGTTCTTCTGCCTTCAAAACGGCGGCCTGGCCATAGGCAAGGGCGCGGACCAAGCCTGGAAGCAGGGTCTCCTGGCGCTTGGCCAAGACCAGCTTGCCCGATCCGGCCAGGAAGGCCTCCGGCAGCGCCTCCGGCATGGTGCCCGGTGGCAAGTCCCATAGGACGAGATCTTCCGGTTTGGGCGCGTCGGGCCCAAGATGGACCGCGATGCCGGCCGAACGGGCCATCTGACGCAGCAAAGTCGATTTGCCCATGCCGGCGGGCGCCTCAAGCACCACCACCGGTTCTGGTCGGGCCAGGATTTTTGCAGCCAGTTCAGGACGATCAAGGAGCGGCATGCCGCAAGCTTAGTCGATTTCGCGCGGCGTCCCTAAGGCTTTTGGGTCATGCACTGCTGCTAGCAGAAGTTTGTCAGCCCGAACTACATGCGGCGTCGAAGTGCATTGCTAGGTGCCGACAGCCAAGCTCGCAGGGGCGGCTTTCCACCATACGGCAAACAAAAGCGGACAGTCCGCAACCGGCCCCTACCCTGTCCTTCCATCTGATCAGACTGATGGCAGAAACGGGGCCGGGTGCAGACTGTCGGCTTTCAGGCGAATGCTGGCAAGAGCAGACACACACTGCTAGTCCATCTTGCGACCTTGCGACGAGTTTGGTGCCGAATTGGGAGCGGCGGGATTTGTCAGGGACTTCAGGAGAACTGAAGCCTCCGGTCGTTCCATGACGACTGCTCGCTGACCGCCTGGTCCTGCTTCGGAGGCTAGGACTAGCTCGACGCCAGTCTGGTATTGGCGGCTCCTGGCGGCGCTGTCGAGCCACGCACGATGAGTTCAGGCGTGGACCGGATGTGGGGATGCGCATCACCTTTCCCGCTGAGCTGATTGACGAGCACGGCGACGATGCCGTCCGCCATATCAGGCACGGACTGGCGGATTGTGGTCAGGCCCGGCCGCAGGACGGCGGCAAACAGGATATCGTCGAACCCAACAATCGACAGGTCACGAGGGATGGAAAAGCCAAGGTCGGCGGCGCCAGCATAGGCACCGATTGCGAAGATGTCGTTCTGCGCAATAATGGCTGTAGGTGGCTCGGGGGTCGCGAGCAATTCACGGACCCCGATACGTCCCTGTTCCAATCCCTCATTGTCGTCCGAACTGCCTCGGTTTTGGGCTCTCCAGATCAGGTCCTCGCCCAACTCGACCCCCTGGCTGGCAAGCGCTGAGCGAATGCCGGCCAGCCGCTGCATGTGCGCTTCGGAACGGATCGGCCCGGTCAGCACGGCGATGCGGCGGTGGCCAAGGCCCAGCAGGTGCATGGCCGACAGCCGGCCCACCAGATCGGCATCGACGCTAACGCTGGCACCCAACAGATCATTGCCTTCGGCCGGCCTGCCGCCAAAGGACGCCAGTTGCATGCCCCGGTCGAGAAGCGGGCGAAAATGGTCGAACGGCACATGCGCCGAACCGAGGATCACCCCTCTTACCCCCGAGGCGAGGAGCATTTCGCCGTAGCGTACCTCCTCGGAATGGTCGCGCGTCGTATTGCCGATCAGCACCCTGTAGCCGCGCAGATGCGCGGCCCGCTCTACATGATGGGCAACCGCCCCCCAGAAGGGGCTGGCGACCGAAGGGACCATGAGACCGATCGTCTTGTTCTGTCCCGACTTGAACTGCTGCGCGAGTGCGTTGGGCGTGTAGTTCATCGCCTTCATGGCGCTGATCACGCGATCACGCGTCTCTGCACGCATTTTGGCGTCGCGGCCGTTGATGACGTTCGACACCGTTGTGGCCGATACGCCCGCCGCCCGCGCAACTTCCTGAATGCCGATCGCCGCTACCTTCATGCACTAGCGATACCACGCGACAAACACGAATGCACACCCTTGTTTATCGATGCACCAAAAGCGTCTCTTGAGTCGTGCAATTTGGACAATATATCTGCCATAATTCACAATTCTCCTCTATTTCCCGCCATTTATGCTGGCTTGACAGTCTAATCTAGAATGGTGTTACGTTACCCTAAAATAGAGATGACCAGCCGCCGGGAACGGACAAGTCGATCGAATGAACGATCGCAGGCGGCCATTTCATCACCTCTGGAGGAATTGCCTTGTCCGAAGTCGAGTTGTCGGAGGTCGTCAAGCGCTATGGCGTGATGGAGGTCGTCCACGGCATCAGCCTCACCATCGAGCCGGGGGAGTTTGTGGTGCTGGTCGGACCCTCCGGCTGCGGGAAATCCACCACATTGCGCATGGTCGCGGGGCTGGAAGACATCTCCTCGGGCACAGTGATGATCGGCGGCCGGGAAGTCAGCCAGGTCGCCCCCAAAGATCGCGATGTGGCCATGGTGTTCCAGAACTACGCGCTCTATCCACATCTTGATGTGGCGGAAAACATCGCCTTCGGCCTGCGTGTGCGCCACGAAAAGCGCAAGGTCATCAAACAGGCCGTCGCAGAAGCTGCCGAGATCCTGGGTCTAACGGAATATCTCAAGCGCAAGCCGGCCGACCTCTCGGGCGGGCAGAGGCAACGCGTCGCCATGGGTCGCGCCATCGTACGTCGCCCCCGAGTTTTTCTGTTCGACGAACCCCTCTCCAACCTCGATGCCAAGCTGCGCACCCACATGCGCGCCGAGATCAAGCGCCTGCACCAGCGCATGCAGAGCACCAGCATCTATGTCACGCATGACCAGGTCGAGGCTATGACCCTGGCGGACCGGATTGTCATCATGAATGGCGGCCGCATCGAGCAGGTCGGATCGCCCATGGAAGTGTTTCTCGAGCCAGCCAACACCTTCGTCGCCAGCTTCATCGGCTCGCCGCCGATGAACCTGCTCGATGCCACGATCGAGATCGGCGATGCCGGTCCGCTGGCGCGGATCAAAGGTGCCGACACCGCGCCCCTCCCTATCCCGGACGCTTTCCGCGACCAGGCCGCCGCCGGCCAGCGGGTCAAACTGGGCATCCGCCCCGAGCTGATGCGCGTCGACGCCGATCCTTCGACGCCTGGGCTCGCCTGCCAGATCGAACTGGTTGAGCCGCTTGGGGCCGAAGCGCTACTGCACGGCGAGGTCGGGCGGCAGCCCATCATCGCCAAGGTCGAGACCTTGAGCGGTGTCCGCGATTTTGCGGCGGTTCGGTGGCTGGGCGTCGACCTGTCCGGACTGCATGTCTTCGACGCCGGCTCGGGCCGTTCCCTCAAGACGGCGTCAGCATGATGAAACGATATTTTTCCACTCTGTGGGCCGATATCCGGCGCGACTGGCAGCTCTACCTGCTGTTGGCACCCATGCTGATCTGGTTTGCGGTCTTCGCCTACCGTCCGCTGGCGGGGCTGCAGATCGCTTTCAAGGACTATTCCATCTTCCGCGGCCTTGAGGGCAGCCCCTGGGTCGGGTTTGACAATTTCCGCGAGCTCTTCGCCAACGATCTGTTCATCCGCTCATTCTGGAACACCATAATCCTGAGCGGCCTCGGGCTCTTCGTCGCCTTCCCGGTGCCGATCATCCTCGCGCTGATGTTCAACGAGATCCAGAATGCGGCGGCCAAGCGCTGGGCGCAGACCATTGTCTATCTGCCCCACTTCATCTCCGCCGTTATCGTGGCCGGTATCGTCATCACCTTCCTCTCGCCATCGACCGGGGTGGTCAACCTCGTCATCCGCGCGCTGGGGTTCGAGCCGATCTATTTCCTGACGCAGCCCGAATGGTTCCGGACGATCTTCATCGGCTCCAATATCTGGAAGGAAGCAGGCTTCGAGTCGATCGTCTATCTGGCCGCCATCGCTGGGGTGAGCCCCACGCTTTATGAAAGCGCGCGCGTCGACGGGGCCTCGCGTTGGCAGATGATCTGGCGGATCACGCTTCCCTGCATCCTGCCCACCATCCTGATCATGCTGATCATCCGCATCGGCAACCTGGTCGAGGTGGGGTTCGAGTACATTATTCTGCTGTATCAGCCGTCCACCTACGCGACGGCCGACGTCGTCTCGACCTTCATTTACCGCACAGGCCTGCAGGGCACCCAATACGACATCGCCACCGCAGCTGGTCTGTTCAACGCGGTGATCGCCTTCGTGCTCGTATACACGGCCAACCGCATCAGCCGCCGCCTGTCGTCAACGTCTCTGTGGTGACGAGGCCAGCCATGTCCAATTTCAATCTCTACAGCCGTGGCGACCGGATTTTCGGCTGGATCAATGCGGCCCTGATCGCCTTGGTGGTGGTCTCCACCCTCTATCCGTTCATCTACATTTTCTCGGCGTCGATCTCGTCCGGCGCCGCCGTTACGGCCGGCCGTGTCACACTGCTTCCTGTGGATGTCACCCTGGCGGCCTACGAACGGGTGCTGTCCGACAAAATGTTCTGGACCGCCTATGCCAACACCTTTTTCTATACGATCGCCGGCACCATCACGAGCCTGCTGATCATGATCCCAGGCGCCTATGCGCTGTCGCGCCGGCGGCTGCGCGGGCGCATGATCTTTAACCTCGCCATCGCCTTCACCCTCTGGTTCAACGCCGGCATGATCCCGTTTTTCCTCAACTTCCGGGATTTGGGCTTGCTCGACAGCCGGACCGGCATCGTCGTCGGCTTTGCGGTCACCGCCTTCAACGTGATCCTGCTGCGCAATTTCTTCGAAGCGGTGCCCAAATCGTTTGAAGAAGCCGCCAAGATGGACGGCGCCAACGAGCTCCAGCTGCTCTGGAAAGTGTTCATCCCCCTGTCGCGTCCGGCCATTGTCACCGTCGCCCTGTTCTGCGTGGTGATGCGCTGGAACGGCTATTTCTGGGCCATGGTGCTCCTGCGTGGCGAAGACAAGATTCCGCTGCAGGTCTATCTCAAGAAGATAATTGTCGATCTCAGCGCATCAGACGAATTTGCCGGAAGCCTGCTGACCTCGCAGTTTTCGTTCGAGACAGTGAGCGCAGCCATCATGGTTGCATCCATAATACCGGTTCTACTGATCTACCCCTACGCCCAGAGATATTTCACCAAAGGAATACTGTTGGGAGGAGTCAAAGAATGAATGCGCAAATGAGGAGGAATATTGTGCAGACATCTCGAATATTCATTTCGTTAATTGCCTTAACATCGGCGTGCCAGGCCACCACCGCATTGGCGCAGGAGGCCAACTATCGCGCCAGCGCGGATCCGCTCGAGCTGACGGTGCACTACCATTTCCGCGACCAGTACGTTTACACGCAGGACTGGCCCGTCGAACAGAAGGCAGCCGAACTCACCAATGTCCGCGTGCGCAATGTCGCCTCGTCTGCCTCGACCAACAGCAAGGATGCATTCAACCTGATGATCACCTCGGGTGACCTTGCCGATATCGTGGGAGGCTTGAAGGACGACTTCAACCGCTACGGCCGCGAGGGCGCGTTCTTGCCGCTGGACGACCTGATCGCCGAGCATGCGCCGCATATCAAGGCCTTTTTCGAGGCTCACCCGGCCTTCCACAACGCCGCCGCCGGTGCCGACGGCAAGCTCTACTACATCCCCTATATCCAGGACGGCACTCTCTCCGAAGGGTGGTTCGTTCGCCAGGACTGGCTCGAAAAACTTGGCCTCGAAACGCCTGAGACCCCTGAAGAAGTCTATGCGGTCCTCAAGGCGTTCCGGGAGCAGGACCCCAATGGCAATGGACAGAAGGATGAGGTTCCCTATTTCAGCCGCAACCTGGGCAACACGCTGCGGCTGATGAATCTCTGGGACGCTCGGGTCTCCGGTTCGGCAACCTATGGCGACTTTGCCGTCTATGATGGCGAACTGCGCCACCCATGGGCCGAGCAAAACTACAAGACGGCCATGTCCAACCTGGCGCAGTGGTACAAGGAAGGCCTTATCGATCCCGAAATCTTCACGCGCGGCCCGCGGGCCCGCGAATACCTGCTGGGCAATAATCTGGGCGGCATGACCCATGATTGGTTCCCCAGTACCTCGACCTACAATGTGTCGCTGGCCGACACGATCGAGGGCTTCAGCTTCCGGCCCATG
The DNA here is from genome assembly GCF_005222805.1 of Devosia sp. FKR38. GTDB lineage: Bacteria > Pseudomonadota > Alphaproteobacteria > Rhizobiales > Devosiaceae > Devosia. The sequence goes on from NZ_STGC01000005.1 coordinate 1,609,667, forward strand.
CTGCCCCCCAAGACCATATCGGGGGATCGCTTCGAGGACGCGCGCCGGCAGATCGTCACGGCCGAGGGCTGGGGCATTTCCGTGGCCAACGAGCACCCGGTGGAGACCATCAAGTATTTCGACTTCTGGTTCACCGAATTGGGTCGCCAGATGGCCAATTTCGGCGTCGAGGGGGATACCTACACCATCGTTGATGGCAAGCCGACCTTCACCGAAGCCGTGCTGACGGACAGCCAGCCGGTCAATGCCCAGCTGTGGGAGATCGGTGCCCAGGTGCCGCGCGGCTATGTGATGGACTACGACTACGAGCTGCAGTGGTCCAATGAAATCGCGCTGGCGGGGATGCAGCTCTACGAGGCCTGCGACTGCCTCAAGCCCGACTTTATGGGCGTGGCGCTGACCGATAACGAGAAGGCGGTCTATGACCGCTACTGGCCCAGCATTCTGACCTACATGCAGGAGATGCAGCAGACCTGGCTGCTTGGTGCGCAGGACGTGGACAGCACCTGGGACGCTTACCAGAGCCGCCTCGAGCAGATGGGCTATGGTGAAGTGCTGGACGTCATGCAGACCGCCTACCAGCGCCAATATGGCGCCGACCAGTAGAAACTGTCCAACCAGAGGCGGCAGAGCCCGAGGCTCTGCCGCCGATCATCCCCTCTATGAGTGCTGGAATGCTTCCTCAAAAAACGAAACCGAAGGTCGTTCTGGCCATGCATGCGGATCTCGTACCGCGCTTTTTCGGTGCTGACGAATGGTACCGGCTCGATGCCTATGCCCAGGTGCTGTCGCGGCAGGCCTTCACCGATTTCGACGCCCCGGAGGCGGCAGCCCTGCTCGGCGAAGCCGACGTGATGCTGGCTGCCTGGGGTGCGGCCCCACTGGATGAGGTTCTGCTGGCGCAGGCACCGAACCTGCGGCTCGTGGCCTATGCCGCCGCCTCGATCCGGGCCATTACTACGCCCGCCTTCTGGCGCAGCGGCATCACCATTACCTCGGCCGTTTCGGCCATGGCCATCCCCGTGGCCGAGTTCACCTATGCTGCCATCATCATGACCGGCAAGGACATCTTCAACATCCGCGACATCAATCGCAGTCGGCGGGGCGCGCAGGGGTACGGCATCCGCATCAATCTCGATGTGGACCATCTGGGCAATTATGGCCGCCGCGTCGGCATCGTCGGCGCCTCGCGCATCGGCCGGCTGGTAATCGAGATGCTGGTCCGGTCGGGCTTTTCGGTCGCCGTCTACGATCCCTTCGCCAGCCTGTCCGAAGTCAGGCGGATGGGCGCGCAGGTGCTTGATCTCGATCAGTTGCTGGCCTGGTCCGACACTGTCTCTTTGCATGCGCCTATCCTCCCCGAAACCCGGCACATGATCGGGGCGCGCCAATTGGCACTGCTGCGTGACAACGCGGTCCTCATCAATACGGCGCGTGGCTGGCTGGTCGATCACGACGCCCTGTTGGCCGAACTCGAAAGCGGTCGCATCCGGGCTTGGATCGACACGCCCGAACCCGAACCGCTGCCCGCGGACAGCCCATTCTATGACCTGCCCAATGTGGTGCTGACACCCCATATCGCCGGAACCATGGGCAATGAGCTGCATCGCCTCTCGGACGCCGCGATCACGGAGATCGAGCGCTTCGCCGCCGGCATTCCGGCACTGGAACCGGTCTACCAGCAAGCACTGGACAGGATTGCCTGATGACCTTGATAACCTGTTTTTCGACCCTGGGATGCCCGCAGCTCAGCCTGCGCCAGGCGATCGCGCTGGCCCAGGCCAATGACCTGCCGATGCTCGAAATTCGGGCCTTGTCCGGATCGACGGCTTTGCCAAGCGTTCTCGCCGCCGAGTTCGGCACGCCGACGCAGCTGACCGCCTATCTTGCCGGAGTGCCTCTATCCATCCCGGTGGTCGGCAGTTCACACCGGCTCTGGGGCGACACGTTCGACCGTGATTCTTTGGAGGATCTGGCCGATTGGGCCGAGGCCGCCGGGGCTCGCCATATCCGGGTATTCGACGGCGAGACCGGAACGCTGGACGAGTCGGCCCTGGACGAGGCCGCGAGACGGCTGCAGTTCTGGCGCGACCTGAAGGTCAGCAAGGGCCTGGTGGTCGACCTGATCATCGAAACGCATGGCGCGCTGTGTGACGACCAGGCCCTGGAGCAATTCTGCACCCGCTTTGCCGACCAGCCAATCCTCTGGGACACTCATCACAGCTGGGCTGCGGGCAATGCGCTGGAGCACACGCTGGAGATTATCGGGCCGCGCCTGGCGCATCTGCATGTCAAGGACAGCCGAATGGTCGATGGCAAGCGCCACTACATGCTGCCCGGACAGGGGGATTTCCCCATGGACAGGCTCATGGCGCTGCTGGCCCGCCCGAGCTTGCCCGCCGCCGCTGTGAGCCTTGAATGGGAATTGCTCTGGCATCCGGAGCTTACCGATCTGCAAACCGCCCTCGGCCATGCCAGGTCCTGGACCTGACCGGCCTTCGGCCTGTTGCCGCGCCTTGGACCGCTCAGTCCGACGGGAAGACAAAAATGCCAGACCTATCGCCGATGTCGCCATTCAATCCCCTTCATCGCAATCCCCTAAGAACGCGGGGCGACCTTGCCCGGGCCACCCGGGACCTGGTCGCGCCTTGCCTGCCATTCCTCATGGAACGGCCCGGCCGATTGGCCCTGGGATCGACCGCGGCGGTTTATGAGACGGTCGTGGCAGAATTCGAGGGCTTTGCCCGACTGTTCTGGGGTCTGCTGCCCTTCTTCGCCGGTGGCTTTCGCTACGAGGCGGCGGAGCAGGCCCTGCGCGCCGGCATCATTGCCGGAACCGATCCCGATCATGACAGCTTCTGGGGCGAGCCTGGAGACCTGCTGCGCGGCCACCGCGACCAGCGCCTGGTCGAGATGGCACCCATCGGCCTGGCCTTGGCCCTCTGCCCGGAATTGTTCTGGGACCCGCTGGCGCCCGCCGAAAAGGAGCGGCTGGCGCACTGGCTCAAGCTCTGTATGGCGCGTCCCTATAACGACAACAACTGGCTGTTCTTCCGCGTCATGGTGTCGCTTGGCCTGTCGCGCGTCGGCGTGGACTTCGATGCCCAGGCTGTCGAGACGCATCTCGAGCGGCTGGAGAGCTTTTTTATCGCCAAGGGCTGGTACGAAGATGGCGTCATGGGCCGCTATGACCATTACATTGCCTTCGCCATGCACTTTTATGGTCTGATCTACGCCCAGCTGGCCGGTGAGCGCGATCCGGAGCGTGCCAGCCGGTTCCGCCAGCGCGCCGCCGAATTTGCCCCCGATTATGCCGCCTGGTTTGCCGACGGGGGCGCCGGTCTCCCCTATGGCCGCAGCCTCACCTATCGGTTTGCCCATGCCAGCTTCTGGGGTGCCCTGGCCTATGCCGGCTGCACGCCCTATAGCTGGGGCACGCTCAAGGGGCTGGCCCTGCGCAACCTGCGGTACTGGTCGCACCAGCCCATCGCGCATCCGAACGGGGTCTTGAGCCTGGGCTATGGCTACGCCAACCCAGCGATGATCGAGGAATACAGCACGGACGGATCTCCCCTCTGGGCGCTCAAGGCCATGCTGCCGCTCGCGCTGCCGGCCGATCACCCATTCTGGACCGCCGAAGAGGAGCCGCACCCGCTCGCGGCCAGTCATGTCACCTTCCAGCCCGATCCCAAGTTCGCGCTGTTCCGGCATGAGGGGGCGGTCTTTGCGGCTGCGGGGGGACAATCGGCGATCTCCTCGGGGGCCGGGGCGTCGTTCCGCAATGCTGCGGCCAAATATGCCAAATTTGCCTATTCCACCGCGCATGGCTTCAGCGTCGAGCTCGATCCGCGCCATCCCCAGAACGGCGCCTTCGACAATGCGCTTGCCTTGAAGTCCAGCGGCGACGCCCATTGGCGGGTGCGGGAGGGGAATGAGAGCTTCCGCCGCGAGCGGAACGCCATGGTGGCAACGTGGCGTCCCTGGCCCGATATCCCCATCGAGACCTGGTTGCTGGTCGCCGCGCCCTGGCTGGTTCGACTGCATATCATCCATACGGACCGACCGCTCGAAAGCATCGAGGGCGGCTTCGCAGTCGATCGGAGCGGGGACGACCATGTCGGCAATACCGATGCATCCGCCGTCGGCGGGTCCGATGCTATCGCCGCCTTTCCGGCTGGTGGGTCGGCCATCCGAGACTTGCTGGGTCGGCGGCAGGGGGAGGTCATCTATGCCTCCGCCAATTCCAACCTGCTGTTTCCCCGGTCGGCCATTCCGTCGCTGCGCGGCAAACATGCTCCCGGCGTCATGGTCTTGGCGACAGCGATCGTCACCAGTACCCAGGCGCGCGACCTTCAGCCTCTGCTGGCGGCCGGCCCCGAACTGCCCGACTGGTTTGCGCATAAGCTGTACGGCCTGGCCGGAGAGCGATCATGACCGTGTTGTTTATTCGCGGCGATGTGGCCGTCGACGTGCAACTGCAGATGGCCGCCGCCGCTGGCCTGTCATCGGTCAGCATTGCTCTGGCGACAGTGGAAGCTCTGGGGACCATGCGGTTTAGGTCCTTGCTCGAGCGGCATGATACCAAGGTATCAGCAATCTATGGGGATTTGCGGGACGAGGGCGACGATCGCCTGCGCGACATAGCCCGAGTTCTCGCCGCAGAGCCCGTCGTCGGCTCGCGCAGTGGCTGGGAACGACTGGAATTGGGCGCCACGCCAGACCTGCTGACCGCCCTGAAGACCACACCTTCTGGTCGCTTGTCGAATGCTCGACGCCTGGAACTCGCGCCGACCAGGATGGCCTGGTCCGCAATTGTCGAAGTCCATTCGAAGTGAAGCAGCACCCCTTTCGGCTAACTCTCAGTCTTGCCGCAGCGATGTTGCCATGGTCTCGTCGGGGCAAGATCAAACAGACCCGACCAGAACCGCATGGGGTTGGACTTCTTCGGGGCCGATAGCGGAACGGCAGGTCTTGGTGTCCTGCGCGAAATAGCGGACACTCGGCGCATGGGTAGGCAGATGTGGTTCCTATTGGCCGCCTTGCAAGACATCGGCCACATTGTACCCTTTGCCGGCTCACATGATGGTGGACTTGCCGGTGCGAAGCCCAATACGCAACAGCTTGTTTCAGACCACCGTCGATCCATCTGGAAAGGTAATTCGCCAACGACCGGCTGCCGCCAGAATGGCTAAATGGAGCCTTTGCGGCCCCCTGCTCTGGATAGTGGGTCGCGTTGCCAGACTGCAGCGCGCGCCAAGTGGCTCAGGCGTGCCCGCCGACCGGGGAATCAACGGGCTCTCGGTGGCCGGCAAGTAGTCTCTCACCTGGTGCCGAGCCAAGGCTCCGGGCGCTAGTGCTCGTGGCCGTCATCATGGTCGGCTTCGCCGCGCCGCCAATAGCCAGCAGCCTTGATCAGGTCTGAATCAAGATTGCGATCGGTGACGAGGTGGTCGCGGATGGCGGTCGACGTGGCGGACTCGCCGGCAATGAAGGCATAGCCGCGGCCATCTGGCAGGTCCGCCGCGCCGATAGCCGCGAGCAGGCCAGGCGCGCCAGCGGCGCGCTCGAGCCAATGGATCTCGACGGTGGCCGCAGTGGCAAAGGCCTGTCGCTCGGCCGCATCGGCAATCTCGATGTAGGCGATGACCCGGGCGCCGGCCGGCAGTTCCTCGATGCGCCGCCCGATGGCGGGCAACGCAGTCTCATCGCCGACCAGCAGATAATAGTCGAATTCTCCCTTGACCACGAAACTGCCGCGCGGCCCGCCAATGCCCAGCCGGTCGCCGGGCTGCGCCCTGGCTGCCCAGGTGGAGGCCGGTCCGTCGCCATGCAGCACGAAGTCAATGACCACCTCCTGCCGGGCCTGATCGAAGCTGCGCGGCGTATAGTCCCGCCCCTCCGGGCGCGCGGCCCCCTCGGGCCAGACAAGGCCGTTGGGGCCTGCCATGGGCATGGCCAGCGGCACTCCGGCCTGCGGAATGAACAGCTTGACGTGGTCGTCATAGGCCAGCGAGGGGAACTGCGCGAAATCGGAATGGTGCAGCGTGATGCGCGCCATGCGTGGGGTCAGACGCTGGCAGCGGACAACTTCGGCGATGCGAAACTTGAGCTCGTGCCGAATGCGTTCGACGGATGGCTTCATGGCGTTCTATCCTCTTGATAGTAAATCGAGATGCGCTGGCCGTCGATCAGCTCGACGCGCACCGGCAGCTGGTAGACTAAGGACAGAACCTCGGGCGTGATGATGGTTTCGGGTTGCCCCTGATGGGCGACGCGCCCGGCCTGCATGCAGACGATGTGGTCGGCATAGACCGAGGCGAAGTTGATGTCATGCAGCACGATGACGATGGTCTTGCCCAGTTCGCGCGCCGCCCGCCGGAGCAGCTGCATCATCCGCGCGGCATGCTTGAGGTCGAGATTGTTGAGCGGCTCGTCGAGCAGCACATAGTCAGTGTCCTGCGCCAGCACCATGGCGACAAAAGCCCGTTGCCGCTGGCCGCCAGAGAGCTCATCGAGAAAACGGTGCTCCAGCGCGCCCAGATCGAGGAAGGCAATGGCCTCATTGATCTTGTTTTCATCGGCAATTGTCGGGCGGCCCTTGGCGTGCGGGTAGCGGCCGAAGGCGACGAGATCGCGGACGGTGAGCCGCGCAGCGATGTGATTGTCCTGCCGCAGGACGGCGAGGCGTTTTGCCAGCACGTCGGAGGGCGTGCGGGTCACGTCCAGCCCGTCGACAGTGACCGTGCCGGCATCCATGGGCAGCAGTCGGCTGATCATGCCCAGCAAGGTCGACTTGCCGGCGCCGTTCGGGCCAATGATTGCGGTGATGCCGCCCGCCGGCAGCGTCAGCGAGACGTCATCGACGATCAGCGTCGAACCATAGGACTTGCGCAGGCCCGCGATGCGGATCATCGGTTGCCTCCTCTCAGCAGCAGGATAAGGAACACGAGGCCGCCGGCGAACTCGATGATGATCGACAGCGCGGTGTCGAAGCCGAAGCCATGTTCGAGCACCGCCTGGCCAGCCACCAGCCCGATCACGGCAAGGAGCGCGGCGGCCGGCAGCACGGCGGCGTGACGATGGGTCGGCATGATCAGATAGGCCAGGTTGGCCGCCAGCAGGCCAAAGAACAGCACCGGACCGACCAGAGCGGTCGAAACGCTGACCATCACCGCGACCACGCCAAGCACCAGCGACACGGTGCGTTTATGGTTGACGCCCAGGCCGATCGCCGGCGTCCGGCCCAGCAGCAGCACATCCAGCTGCGGCAGCAGCGGCAGGATGACGAGGCTCGCGAGCCCCAGGACGATGGTCGAGATCAGCAACAAGGTCGGCGCGATAGCGCCGAAGCTGGCGAACATGGCGTCCTGCAGCACGACAAAATCATTGGGGTTGATCAGCCGCTGCATGAGGCCGGCCAGCGACCGGAGCAGGACGCCGAAGACAATGCCCACCAGGACGAGCAGGTGCAAACTGCCACCATGACGGCCAAACAGCCAGCGGAACAGCAGCGTTGACAGCCCGACCATGACTACTGCATTGCCCAGGAAGCGCAGTTCGGCGGGCAATGTCAGATAGGCGAAGCCGCCAAAGGCGAAGACGAACAGCGTCTGCACCATCTGGTAGAGCGCATCGAAGCCCATGATCGCCGGCGTGAGGATGCGGTTGCCGGTCACGGTCTGGAACAGCACGGTCGAAACCGCGATTGCCCAGGCGCAGAGCAACAGTCCCCAGAGCTTGCGGCCACGGAAGGGCAGAACAAAGTCCCAGGCCCCCTTGGCATTCCAGACCATGAACAGAACCATGCTGAACAGGGCCAGGCCAGCAAGGCCGAGCAGGACTTGGCGCGGACGCAGACTAGTCAAAGTGCCGCCTCCGCCCCAGCAGCAGCCAGAGGAACACCAGGCTGCCGGCCACCCCGAAGACGGTCCCGATGGGAATCTCATAGGGGAAGCGGATCAGGCGCCCGACGATGTCGGAGGCCAGCACCAGGCCCGCGCCCATCAGCGCAATCCAGGGGATCGAGCGGCGCATGTTGTCGCCCATAAGGGCGCTGACCAGATTGGGCACGATGAGCCCCAGGAAAGGGATGGCGCCAGCGGTAACGACGATCACGGCCGTCGCCATGGCGACGATACAAAGGCCCAAGCTCAGCACGCGGCGATAGTTGAGGCCCAGATTGGTGGTAAAGGCCTCGCCCAGGCCGGCGAGGGTGAACTGGTCGGCGGCAAACCAGGCGGCGATGGTGAGCCCGGCACTCAGCCAGAGCAGTTCGTAGCGGCCGCGCAGAATTCCGGAGAAGTCCCCCATGGTCCAGGCCCCCAGCGTCTGCAGCAGGTCATATCGATAGGCAACAAAATTGGTGAGCGAGCCGATCACGCCGCCCAGCATGATGCCGACCAGCGGCACCATATAGGGCGAGCGCAACGGCACCGCGGCGAGCAGGCGCATGAAAAGCGCTGTGCCCGCCAGCGCGAAGACCGCCGCCACCAGCATCTTGGCAAACAGCGGCCAGCCCGGCGCCAGGAGGGTAACGACCAGGAGCCCCAGGCTCGCCGACTCGACCGTTCCAGCGGTGGACGGCTCGACGAAGCGATTGCGTGCAAGCATCTGCATGATCAGGCCGCAAACCGCGAGGCCGCTGCCCGCCAGGATCAGCGCCACAGTGCGCGGCACGCGACTGATCAGCAATACCTGCATTGGCCGGTCCTCGTCAGCCGACGAGAGCAGGCTCGCCAGCGACACGTCGCTGACGCCAATGAACAGGCTGACCGCACTCAAGGCGAGCACGGCCAGCAGCCCCAGTCCAAGTTTGAGGGACGGCGACAACCCTCAGAAAGCGCCGATGGCGGTGCCGACCTGGTCGACAAGCGCCGTGAAGGCCGGCAGTCCGCCGTTGATGATATAGGAGCGGACTGGGTCGAGCGTCACCACATGTCCGGCCTTGGCGGCATTGATCTGGTTGACCAGTTCATTGTCGAGGATGGCGGCCGAAGACCCCGTACCAGTGGCCGCATCGCGATCGATGGCGAAGAGCCAGTCGGGATTGGCCTCAAGGAAATATTCGAACGAGATCACGTCGCCATGGGTTTCGGCCAGCACCTTGGCGCCGGCCGGTGCAAGCCCCAGGGTGTCGTGGAGCCAGCCGAAGCGTGATCCGGGACCAAATGCGGTGACCTCGGCGGCATTGGTCAGCACCACCAATGCGGTGCCGGCTTCGGGGGCCTTGGCCTTGATGGCAGCGACCTTGCTGTCCAGGGCTGCGATCATCGCCTCGACTTCGGCGGTCTTGTTGAAGATTTCGCCGAGGATCCGGCTATTGTCCTTGATCGAGGCTTCGAACCGCGTCCAGTCATTGGTCAAATCGATGGTCGGAGCGATCTTGGCAAGCTCGGGAAAAGCCCCGGCAGAGCGGCCGGCGACAATGATCAGGTCCGGTGCTGCGGCTGCAACGGCCTCGTAATCGGGCTCGAAGAGTGTGCCCACCTTGAGGTATTTTTCGTCGGCATATTTGCCCAGGTATTCAGGCAGGTTGGAACCGGGCAGTCCGGCGATCTCCACCCCAAGTGCGTCCAGCGTGTCGAGCGAGGCGAAGTCGAAGGTGATCACCTTCTGTGGATTTTGCGCAATTGTGGTCTCGCCCTGGGCATGGGCAACGACGATGTCTTCTGCCATCGTCGGCGCGGCCAAAGCCAGCGCAACGCTCAAGGCCAGGATTGCAAGGGATTTCATCTGAACGACTCCTCTGGTTGTCGCCCTCCACTATATAACATGAGTATTTTGATCAAGATAAATTCCACCCTATTCCGAGTGGCACCCGTGTCGTCAAGGCGAGAAAGCTGACCCACCATCTTGGGGGCGCCGTTGACAATTCAATGGCGGGTTGTTGAGCCGCAGGCTGAAAGCACACGAGGCTTTGTCCTCCCCATATTTGTCATTGCTTGGCGTTGCGAGGATCGGATGCTTTTAGGAAATCGGAGAGGTGGTCTGAACGGCCAATGTGGGCCGCGTTGCGGCCGGTTCCAGCTACGCTGGGCAGCGTCGGTGCGGGGAACAATCAGCGCGGCTTCTGACCAGAATATCTGTAGTGGTCGTTGACCTGCAGTTCGGCCTCATCGTGTGGCGACAGCACCGCATGTTGCCTGGCAAAGGTCGGAGCCCTGCGCGGATCTCAGGATATCTGCTGGGACACCACGCCTATTGCCTGAACGACAAGGCGGCTTCGGCGATGCCGACATGCAGGGGCGTCACGTCGGACCAAAACCGGTTCCGGAACTTGGTCGCATCGACTCTATAGGGCCGATCAAACAAAAAGTGCATTTCGATACCCTCCTTGACGATGGGGACGGCCAGGCCAAGGATCGGTGCAGTCCACCTCGGGAGCAGGGTCAGCCGAAGTGGCACGTTGAGTGCCTTTGCCGCGATTTCCAGATGCTGCCGCAAGGTCAGCGTGTCGTCGCAGGGCACATGCCACGCCTGACCGTAAGCGTCATCGCTGGCGTCGACGAGGCTGATCACAGCCCGCCCGTAGTCGCGGACATGGGCGACATCGTGCGGGAGGTCGGCCTCTCCAAGCAGAACGGCGCTCCTGCCGCGGGCCAGAGCCATGAGCGACCCCTCCCCCAAGACGGACTGGGTCACGCCCGGGCCATAGAAATCCGGCGAGCGCACTGCAGCGACCTGGACGCGACCCGTAGCATGGGCGCTTTGCCAGAGGCGGGTGACCTGTGCCCGTGCCGCCGGCTTGATGCCATAATCGACCGCGGGAAGATCTTCGGTCAACGGCCCGTCGTGAGGGCCATAGAGATAGAGATTGTCGGCGAAGACCAGTCTCGCACCGCTGGCAGCGCAGGCCTCGAGCACGTTGGCCATGGCGGTTGGCCAGGCATCGCGCCAGACCGAAGCGGAATAAGGGAAACCGAGAGCGCAAACCACAACCCGCGCTTTTGCAAGCGCCTGGGTGAGAGACGCGGCATCAAGTGTGTCAGCGGCAGCAAACACAGCCCCGACGGGAAGAGCCCGCGGGCGGGACCGTTGCAGCACGGTGACCGTGCGGCCCTGGGCAACGAGTTGACGCACGACGTCCTGGCCAAGGGCGCCGTAACCGATCACGTGAATGGAGGTGTACATGGTGGTCTCCAGAGAAAGAGGGCGTCGGGCTGGTCAAGCCTGGGCCGGCCGCAGCAGCGTGATGCCGGTAGCGATCAGCCACGCCGTGAGGCCGAGGAAGCCGATGATGGTAAAAAGGCTGAACAGATCGCCCGACTGTCCGAGGGCAATGGCGAGCCCCTCCGTTGTGCCAACAGCAATGGCCCCCGCGGTCAAAAAGCCGAAGATGGCGGTCAGCCGACGGCGTTCACCTAGTTGCAGGATGCTCATCAGCACGACGAAGAGCGCGGTGAGCAATTGGCCCATATGCTCGCCGATGGCGACTCCGCCATAAAGGTTGAGAATGGTGAAGGCCTGCTCGGCAGCAATCCGGCCTGCCTCGCTGGTGGTATCACCGAGATAGGTGCGTGCAAGGTCCGGCACCACGAAGACCCAGCGCCAGAGGCCGAATGCCTGCGCCAGTCCCGCCAGCGCACCGGCGATCGCTGCCCCTATTGCCAGAGCGGGACGCTGGGCCATCCGGGAGGGCGTGATGGCCAGTGCCACAGCGAAGGGCACGAGGAGCAGTCCCGCCAGAGCGAAGCCGTGCCAGGTCAGGATAAGTTCAGTGCCGCGCTCGGCAAAGAGGGTCATCACGACCCCCGCCGGCTCGCGCAGAATGCCGGGATAGTCGAAGATGCGCGTGAGGTTGGCATAGGGCAGGTTGAAGGCGACGGCATAGGCAATGGTCACAAGCGCGAGTGTGGACTGAGGCTTGATCAGGATGGTCATGGTGCAGATCCTTTGTTTATCGGTGAAGGGACGAGGTTGTATTGGGTCGTGAGGCGGTCAGCGGCCTGACATGAGCAAGCCGAGGCCGAGGCGGAGTGCAGCACCGGTCAGCAACTGAAAGACGATTGCGCCCGACGCGCCAAAGGCCACCCAGCGCGGCGACAGATCGACGCCGATGCTGCGCGTGACCCACCATCCGAGTGGCCAGGCCAGGGCAACCACCACGGCCCACACGGCGGCAAGCGGACCGAGTGGGAGCAGCACGGCAGCCTGTGCGAGGGCGAGAACGCCCCCGGTGACAAGGCCCCGAAACAGCAAGCTGTTGTCGTTGACCGCGGTGCCGAGGCCGAGCGTGGCCGCGGCGAGGCCCAGGGCCAGCCCGATGGCGGTGGCTACGATCCAGACGGCCGTGAGCGGCAGGACAGTGCGCAGCACCCCGTATTGCGCTGCGCCCAGGATCAGACCAGCGAACGCGCCACCTAACAAGGCGCGGCCTACATCGGTGATCCCACCGGTCGCCCAGTTCGCCACAAGACCGGCAATGGGGAAGGCAAGGAAGACTACGGTCCATAGTCCATAAAAGCGAAGGTCAAGATTGGCGGAGGTCAGCATCGCGCATTTCCTAGTGTCACTGCGTGGTGACACATCGCATATCACCGGTCGGTGACATTTGGCAACTTCCTTTTTCGGGGCGTGTTTGACATGGACAATCAGCAGCCCCTGGCGTAAGTCACCACGCAGTGACGACAGGGAGGTTCAATGCCTGATAGCGACAACAAGACCGTTTCAGCGCCCCGAACCAAGGACCGGGATGGCACAGAGGCACTCTTGATTTCGGCTGCCACCGCCGTGCTGGCAGAAACTGGCTTCCAGGGGCTTGGGATCAATACGGTGGCGCGCCGCGCCGGTTGCGACAAGCAACTGATCTATCGCTATTTTGGGGGCCTGGACGGCTTGATCGAGGCCCTGGGCACCCGATTGTCGACCGACCTCGCTGATGCGCTTCCGCCGGTGGGGGAACCGGCGGCGAGCTATGCCGACCTCATGCAGCGCCTGGCGAGCGGCCTGATCGCGGTTCTGCGGTGCGACGCGCTGCTGCAAAGGATCATCGTCTGGGAACTGGCGGCGCCCTCCCCGCTCGTTGCCAAGCTCAATGCGGCGCGGTCTAGGGCCCTGACGACATGGATGGCGGCGCAACGCGGCGATCTGGCCCCGCCAACCGGCGTGGATGCGCCGGCGATGAACGCCATCATCATCGCGGCGGTCCAGCATCTGGTCGTCTCGGCACAGGCGAAGGGCGTCTTTGCCGGCCTCGCGCTCGAATCTGACGCAGACTGGGACCGCCTGGAAACCGCGATTGGCCACATGATCCAGCTGGTCTACGGCTCACGATAGTCCGTGCCCGTCCATGTCGCACGTCGCACGTCGCACGTCGGAACATTGCGCGGATTCTTCGCCGCCCAACCCGTTAATGCGGCGCCAGCCTGTCAGGGGGACGACCGCTTTCGAGACACGGTCGAGCCCGCGCCAACGGCCGGAATGGGGCGCGTTGCCGACGCCGCAGATTGTGGACATTCACTCGAGCTCGCCGAAGACCTGAACCACTGCATGCAAATGATGTTGCGCGATCGGACGCAAATGCTGTCACGCCGAGGTTGGGCCCGATGCAGCCATTGCCGGTCTTTGACCGAGCCGACCTGTGCCGTGGAGACGGTCGGCTCTGGGCAAACGGCGGAAGCATGCGAGGCTAGCCTCAGATTTTTGCGCGCCAGCAAGTCAACGCGCAGGCCGTGGCGTTCCAAGTCTCTCAGACGTCGACGGGTCCCGACAGGCTCGCTGTGGGTGAAGGTAAAGAACGTCATGCCGAACCACCGCAAACGCGGGCCGAGGGCCTTCCGTGGCAATTGATTGGTTTACAGTGGATACCGGAGACGCTTGCAAAACGGCCGACGATATAACCCTGCCCTGTAAACCAAAGGACAAAATCCCCCAATTTTCCTAAGGGTTTCGCGACTTTACCTCCTGATTTGTAATCAGGGGGTCGCGGGTTCGAACCCTGCTGCCGGCACCAGATTTCTCCCGACCATCACCCGTTCTGAAATCCTCACGCGTTGCGGTTCGACCTCGCCAATATGCGTCTGTCGGCCTGTTGGCGCGCAGCGTCTGCGGGCCGCGCGGCCCGTGCTGCAGCGAAACGTCGACCTGGCGCAGTCGCAACCCCAATCAAGCCTGCGGTCTTGCATTTCACCGCAGGGCAAACTACCTTTCTGAAGAAATTGAAACGTAGGAAACTTTCGGAGGGAACGATGGACCCGGCAGGACTGCCGATACATGAACAGCCCCAGATGGGCCCGGTGGTCACCAAGGCGGTGCTGCGGGCCGCTGATGCCATGGGCCTGACGGCCCGGCGGCTGTCTGCGGTCATCGGCGCCAGCGAACCGACGGTCTCGCGCATGAAAGCGGGCGGCTTTGTGCTGGCTCCCCAGAGCAAGCCCTATGAGCTCGCCGTGCTGCTGATCCGGCTGTTTCGCTCGCTCGATGCCATTGTGGGTGGCGACAGCCGCGTCATGCAGCAATGGCTGGCCAACCCCAATACCGCGCTGGGTGGCAAGCCCATCGACAAGCTCCAGACCATTGCCGGATTGACCGATGTCCTTGCCTATCTGGACGCCCGCCGCGCTCTCGTCTAGCGCCCGCCCCTATGCCGGCACCGCCTGGCGCCTGGTGGAGGCGCAGCACCGCGTCTCGACGCTGCGGCTGGTCGACAATCTGGCCGAGCAGCATCTGCTCGAGCAGATCCTCGACGAGAGCAAGCCCACCGTGCCGGCCGAATGCCAGGGGCTCGACTATCTGCTGGCCGCGCCCTTCCGCTATGGCGCCGCCTATCCCCATGGCTCGCGCTTCCGCCGGGCCGGCAAGACCCTGGGCGTGTTCTATGCCGCCGAAGCCGTCGAGACTGCAGTGGCCGAACTGGCCTTCTATCGCGTGCTGTTCTTTGCCGAATCCCCGGACACCGACCCGCCCAAGGGTGCGGCCGACTACACCGCCTTCTCGGTCGAGCTCGATACTGCGCTGGCGCTGGATCTGACCGCGCCGCCGCTTTCGGGCGACGCCGCCCTGTGGTCGGACCCCGTCGACTACGCCGCCTGCCAGAGCCTGGCCGACGCCGCGCGCAGCGCTTCGGTCAACATTCTGCGCTACCAATCCGTGCGCGATCCCGCCCGGGGCGCCAATCTGGCCGTGCTGAGCTGCAGCGCCTTCGCCCGGCCAGCCCCGCTGGCACGCCAGACTTGGAAGATCCGCCTCGGCCCAGGCCTTGTGCAGGCGCTCTGTGATTTCCCCCGGGCATCGCTCGAATTCGCCATTGCCGACTTCGCCGCCGATCCGCGGCTAGGGGGCGCAGTAGTCTGAGCTAACGCGCCGCATGGCATTGACCCGCACTCGCGCCTACTTCACGGCTGCATTGCGTCTACTGGGATTGTTACTGCGCTGCAGGCTCTGGTTGTTTGGATGCAAAAACCGTAACCTTGCGTTTACCATGCAATGGAGACGCGCTATGAAAGCCCATCAAGCTCTCGCCTTCGCCATTCTTCTGGCTGGGCCGACGGTCGGACCAGCCCTGGGGCAGTCCAGTTCACAGGCCGACCTGATCGCCGGCCTCGGCGGCATCAACGGGCCCGCCGGCTTTGAGCAAGCCAGCAGCGACATCAAGGCCGCCGGGGCCGCCCTGGGCACGCTGCTGCCGGATCTGGTGGCGGTCAATGCCAATCTCTATGTCTATCTGGTCCAGCAGGGTCTCGTGGACCAGGGCCTGCGCAGGGCCGGGCCCACGGGCCTGCTGACCGCCGACACCATCACCCAGATCAATGCGCTCTGCGCCAAGGGCGGCATTCAGACGCTGTGCAGCGCCGGCCCGCTGACCCCCGCTGCCGCAGGTCCGATCGGCCAGCTGCTCGATGGCGCGGCGCCCATCGCCACCGCCGCAATCACAGCACCAGCCGAGCCGGTCGGCAAGAGCAAGCCCGCCGCATCCACGCCTCCGGAGAGCCTGTCGGTTGCCGCCCTCCTGGGCGGTCCTGCAGCCGACCTCGACGGCGACGGCGCGCCCGACACGCTGCTGCGCGCCGGCGACTGGCTCTATCTCGCCAAGCCCGACGGCAGCACAGTCGATATCGGCTCGGTGGCCGGCATGAGCGTCGTCGGCCTGGGCGATGTGGATGGCGATGGCCTGGCCGATGTGGTGCTGCGCCGCGACGATTCCGCCTGGCTCTTCGCCCTCAGCCTCAAGGCCGGTGCGCTGGATCTGGGCAAGGCCGGCGACAGCCAGCCCCTGGCGGTCGGCAAGTTTGAGGGCAATGGCGCCGCCCAGGTGCTGCTGCAGCGGCCCAGCGGCTGGCTCTATGCCCTGGGCACCGGCAAGGCGCTGTCGCTGGGCGATTACAACGGCCTCAAGCTGGTGGCCGTGGAAGACCATGACAAGGACGGCATTGACGACCTGCTGCTCGAAACCGCCAGCGGCTGGCGCGCCTATCGCCTGAGCACGGCGCCCGGGACCCTCACCCCCGCCTGACCGATCCAGCCGGTGCCGTTTGTCCCCGGCGCCGACAGCGGCCTTATGCTCCTGGCCGACAGCCATCGACCAGGAGCCCATTATGCCAGACCGCTTTGCCGACCATGCCCCCGGCCTTGAATCACCCGCCGGCCACGGCTTTGCCATCACCCCCAGCGACACCATCGACCTGCCCGAAATCACCCGCGCGCTCTATGTCGGTGGCGCTGGCGCCATCACCCTGGTGCTGGCCTCGGGCGCGCCCCTGACCCTGGCCGGCGCCGCATCGGGCTCCATCCTGCCGCTGCGCGTCCGCCAGGTGCGGGCCAGCGCCACCACGGCCACCGGCCTGATCGGGCTGATCTGATGCTGCGCCTGGCCCTCTCCCCCGTCACGGGCAATCGCCCGGCTCCCTGGTGGCCGCCCGGCGCGCTCTATGCTGCCGACTTCCCGCTCGGCCGCTATATGCGCGCCGGCACGGGCGTGCCGGCCGCCGAGGCCATCAGCTTCTCCCGCGCCAGCAGCAAGCTGGCCCCGGACCTGGCCGGCAACTTCCTGATCTTTGCCCCCGACATGCCCGCCATCACCGATCGCGGCCTGCTGCTCGAGCCCGCACGCACCAATTCCATCCGCAACAGCGCGGGCATGGGTGCACTGGCCGGCACGCCGGGCACTCTGCCGACCAATTGGACGCGCTTTGTCGGCGGAGGGCTCACCGCCGGCGTCGGCAGCACCGGCAGCGAACGCGGCCTGCCCTATGTCGATCTCACCCTGGCCGGCACCAGCAGCTCGGCCAACGGCACGCAGATCTCGTTCGACAGCCCCACCGGCATCCCCGCCCTGGGCGGCCAGACCTGGACGCAATCGGTCTTTCTCAGCCTGCCCGCCGGCACGATGACCAATATCAACTTCGTCCGCATCAACCTGATCGAGATCGCCGCCGGCGGCAGCGCCCTGGGCACGCTCTATGGCACCAATATCCGCGATAGCCTTTCGGCCACCCCGCAGCGCTTCAGCGAAACCCAGACCCT
This sequence comes from Devosia sp. FKR38, assembly GCF_005222805.1. Lineage (GTDB taxonomy): Bacteria > Pseudomonadota > Alphaproteobacteria > Rhizobiales > Devosiaceae > Devosia. Next base: position 1,627,127 of record NZ_STGC01000005.1, read on the forward strand.
GATCCAGCCCAGCACCGCCTATGTCCGCCCCGTCATCGAAATCGCCTATGGCAGTGCCGCCGCGATCACGCTGACGCTGCGGGTGGCAGGCGGCCAGATGGAACTCGGAAGCACCTTCACCTCCCCTATTGTGACGACGGGGACGATCGCGACGCGCGCCGATGACAGTCTTGTTCTGGCACATCCAGCGGCCAGCTTCGATGCCGCAGCTGTGCTCGACACTGGCAGCGTGGTCTCTCTACTCGGCCACATGCAGGCCACTCCTCTGCCGGTAGGCTGGCTCAATGGAGCGTGCATCCGCCTGCTTACGGGCTGACGGATGGCCGCGCAGCTCTAAACAGCATCCCTATGCCAACAAACAGAACAAGTATAACGAACCCTTCAGCGACCATGCGGGCAAGGACCATGCCCACACTGCCCCACATCGGAACCAGCAGGAGCGCTAGCGCCAAACCGCTGGCGCCGCCAAACATCACGGCACCTGCCACTATCCGGTCCCGGTGCAACGGGATCAACAGCAGATCGCCCATCGTCTCCTTGATGGCGACCAGAATGCAGACCCAGGACAGCAGCTTTGTGAGCTCAGCCGCGGGTGCCATGTCGTCCGCAAAAAGTAGACTGATGACGAAGTCACCCAAAACATAGACGCCCACTACGCCGCAGACCGCAACCACCAGCAAAGCACCGCCCCATTTGGCGGCCACACGCGCGGCAGCCTGAGGCGATTCCTTTGCCGCTCGCGCAATACTGGGCAGAAGCGTGAACGTGATCGGCTGCGACATCACAGTTATGGCGCCGATCAGCTTGCTGGCGACACCAAAATAGGCCGCATCCTGCGCTGTGGCCAACAACCCGACAATCCAGACCGACCCGAAGGTGAAACCGGAGCTGGAGGCCCGCACCAGAAACAATGGAAACCCGGCACTGACGGCCTCTATAACGGCGGCGCGTGACGGGCGATCAAGACCGCCGAGTTCTCGCCCCATCCAGCCCAAGCCTATGATCGTGGACAGAACTGGCCCGAGCGCAACGGCGAGCAAGGAAAGCTCCAAATGCTCCGGGCCCCGGACGAGCGATACAATGGCCATCAGGGATACCGCCTGCCCAATTACCTCCAGCGCAATTCCTGTTGCCGCCCGCCCGGTACCACGGAAATACCAGGCAGGGCTAAGCCCGGTGCCAATCGTGAACAACACCGCACTGGCTATTGGCCAGATCGAACCTGCAAAGATGCCGGTAAAAACGCCGCCCAGTGTCACAAGCAGCGCCGCAATGATGCTGGTGATGCCCTGCGCGCCAAGGACCTTGCTCGAAATTCGCTTGATCTGGCCCGGTTCGGTGGCCAACCCGATCTCGCGAGAAGCCGAGACGTGAAATCCATACTGCACGACCAGCGAACCAATCAGGCCCAGCGACTGCATGGTCAGCGCGATACCGAAGCCTTCCGCCCCGAGCGCATGCGATAGGGCCGGCAGCAGGGCCAGCGGAATCAGCGTGCGAAGCAGAAAGAACCCATAAGTCCGAACAACCGACCCAATCACTTCGGACCTCGATGCAAGTGCTCAGCCAACGGGACGGATTACCTTGGCAGGACTACCAGCCACCACCATGCCTGCAGGCACATCTTTCGCCACGTAAGAATTGGCGCCGATGACGGCCCTTCGTCCCACTGTGACCTTGCCGACAATGACAGCGCCCGGAAACACCTTCACATCGGACTCAATCTTCGGGTACTCGCCCTTGGAAAAATCTGCCGTACCAAACGTTACGTTCTGATAGATCTCGGCATTGTCGCCGATCAAGACACCCTGCCCGATCACAATCCCTACCGGGTGGGGCAACAGAAGCCCTTCTCCACAGCGGGATGTGGGGCTCAAATGGCAACCGAATGCGGAGATATTGGCGCGCCATATCAGAATTGAAAGCACCTTGCCCACCGGTCCCCAGCGCCGCGTGGCACAGGACATGCGGTAGAGCAGAACGGCACAAAACCCAGGGCTGGTGATCAGGGCAATTAGGAAGCCCAACACCCCGGACTTTCCTGAATTGCGATGGAGATCAAGCCATATGCCCCTCTTGCTCATGCCACCGCCCCCGGAGTGAGAAGCCCATTTACCCCCACCCGTTCCGCTGCCGCCAGGCCGATGACGCGGGAGGGGCTGGCGGACTGGATGGCGGGGAGCTGGTCGGTCGGGCCGCACCAGATGGTCAGGCCAGATTGGGCGATCAAGGGCAGATCGTCGCGATGGTCGGTGAAAGCCATGGTCTCGGCAGCTGCAATGCCCAGGTGCGCGCTATAGGCCAGGCAGGCCTCGGCCTTGTGCGGCCCAAGCAGCTCGTGCCAGCCCGGTCCGACGGTTGCGGCGGTGGCCAGGCAATCGTCAAAGCCCTGCGCCTTGGCAAAGGCATGGGCATAATTGCCCGGCGCGGCGGTAGCCAGCACGGTGCGTGCGCCCCTGGCGCGCAGCTGGGTGACCAGATTGCGGACCGGGGCGGCGATGTCGCTCGCCAGCGCCTGGGCATAGGCAGTGGCTGCGGCGGCCTGGCGCGCCTCCGGCCGCCGCGCCACCTGGGCCAGCACGCCAGCCTTGAGCCGGGCATGGGAAATCACCCGTGCGGCACGCAGTCCACCAAGCAGCAGCACCGCGGCGCGGCCTGGTGGCGACAGCGGCGTCTCGGGCGAAAACGCCAGATATTTCAGCCAGCGATGAAAGGAATTGGCGCGGACATAGGTGCCATCGAGATCAACAAAGACCAGCCGGGTCATCCCTTGAAGTCCTTGGACCAGAAAAAGCGGATATTGACCCCTTCCATCAGCGCATAATCAGCCCGCGCCTGCGGATTGACCCCGCTGATGGTCAGCGCGGCGGTGCGCACATCGCACATGGGCCCGAAGCGGCGACGAGCGCTGGCGGCGACAAACTCAATGGAGGTGCCAGTATCGACCGCGTCGTCGACCACGATGATACGCTGCGGCGCGGCTTCGAGCACCGGCCAGATCAGGCCATCGTCCGCTGGCAGCACAATGGGATCGCGGGCAAAGTCGCGCTCCTGGTAGCGCGACCAATGCTCGACCCGGCGGAAAAATGTGGTCACCACATCGGGCGACCGCTGCACCAGCTGTTTGAAGCCGGAGCTCTGTTCCTTGAGCTGGGTTGCCGCTCGCTGCTTGGTGACGACGACGAATTCGGCGCCGGGAAACACCGTGCTGAACGGCCGGGCAATCGGAATGCCGCCATTGGCAATGGCCACGATATGAGTGGGCGAAAAGCCACTGTCGGCCACCTGCTGGGCCAGCGTCCGGCTGCTGGCGACAACGCCCGCCTCATCCAGGGTGGTGACCCTGGGGACGCCGCCGATAATGCCCAGGAGCGCCTTGCCGAGATACGCCGGTTTCACACGAAGCCTCCACTCTTGACCCGACCCTACCACGGTCCGGGGTTTGGGGCGCAATGCCAGTCAACGCATAGCAGCCGCGCGCCCTGAACTATCGTCAAGCTGTCCTGCTTAAACCACAGTTTCATCACTTGCGGACAAATTGGCCGCACGCCTAGTGTTCACTCCGCCTGTCACCAGAATTTGCTGCCCAATATGAGCAATCCCATGACCGACCTGCCTGCGCGGACCGCCGATATTGCCCTGTTGATCCCGGTATTCAAGGATCAGGCTGGATTGGACAGAACATTGCATAGTCTTGGCGGTCAAGGCATTGCCTTTGACATCGTTATCGTCGACGACGGCAGCCCCACGCCCATCACCGCGCCGGCCGCAGCCCACGGTCAGTCCATCGTGCTGCTGCCTATGCCGGCCAATGGCGGGATTACCAAGGCGCTCAACTTCGGCCTCGCCCATATCCGCGCCCAGGGCTACGCCTTCACCGCCCGGCTCGATGCCGGTGACACGCTGCATCCGGGCCGACTTCTCGCCCAATTCGAGGCCTTCCGGGACAATCCGGGCCTGCAGCTGTGCGGCTGCTTTGTACGCTACGTCAATCCGGACGGCACCGAGGTCGGCATCGCCAAAGTGCCGCTGGAAAGCGCCGAGATCCGCGACGCCATCCACTATCGCACGGCCTTTTTTCACCCCACGGTCATGTTCCGCACCGCAGTGTTCGACAGTGTCGGCGTCTATGACGAGAGCTTTCGCCAGGCGCAGGACTATGAGCTGTTCATGCGCATCGTGAAGCGCTTCGAGACGCGCAACCTGCCTGTGGCCTATGTCGACTACGAACTGGCAGAGGACGCCATTTCCACCCGTCAGGCCCGCAAGCAGGCCAAGAATATTGTACGGGCTTGCCTGATGAACTTCCGTCCCCTCTACTGGGGCAGCTATTTCGGCGTGCTGCGCCGGCTGCCAAATCTCGTGCTGGAGAGGCGACACACCATGAAGCTGAAAAGCCTGTTGCGGATCGTGCGGTGACCCTGGGCGCCCTGGACAGCACCAGCACGACGCACCCTGCCCTGCGCAGCGGCTGGACCGCCCAACAGGTGCAGGCGCTGCTGCTGGCGCTGATCTTCTTCTGCCTGCCCTTCAACGGCATCAACGGCCCACCGCTGCTGCGCGAGCTGAGTGTCGAAGCCTCGATCTATCCGATGTTCGGCTTTCTGCTGGCGACCCTGGGCCTAGTGGTTTCGCGCCTGCTCAGCGACATGCGCGTGCTGTTGTTGCTGCTCGCCGTGCCGATGCTGCTGCTGGTCAACTATATCCTGGCCTATGACGATATTTCCGTTGCCATGCTCGGCGACATCAGCGGCCCGGCCAAGTTCGTCAATTCCATCCTGGTCTTCCTGCTCTACGTCTATTTCGCCTTCGCCGTCTTCGCCTTCCTGCGCACGGTCACCTTGCAGCAGATCGCCCAGTTCGTGCGCCGCGTGGTGCATCCGCTGGTGGTGTTCCTGGTGATCATCTGGATCGTCGAGGTGGTGTCCTGGTACGTCGATCCGCTGCGCGAGCTCATCACCCCCATCAAGCGCTTCGTGTCCACCGGTCCCTATTTCGCCAAGGGCCGGCTGTCAGGCGTCTCCTTTGAGCCCTCGTTCAATTCGATCGTCATGGTCGGCCTGCTGCCGGCGCTGTGGTTCGGCGCGCTCTATCGCGGCAATAGCATCGGCGAGCGGCAGCGCTATGCCCTGTTCGGCCTGCTGTTCATCATCTTCGGCACCATGTCGGATTCACGCACCGCCTATCTGATCATGCTGGCGCAGCTGGTGCTGCTGATCGGCCTGTATCTGTTTGGCTCCCGCCTGGCCCGCATGATCAGTCTGATCGTGATCCTGCCAGTGACCATCATCATCGCGCCGCCGCTGTTTCTCTATGTCCTGGGGGGCGACCTCTCGGGCCTCGCCGGCTCGGCCAACCGCATCTCCGACATTACCCGGCTGACCGCGGTCAACGCTGCCATCGACATGTGGACGCGCCATCCCTATGGCGGCGTCGGCTTTGGCCAATATGGCTTCTATTATCGCTCGGCGGTGAACTACGTCAGCACGCTGAGCTGGGAGGTCAACGCCTTCCTTGGCGAAGCCAGAGCCGACGAGTTCCCGCCAAGCTACAGCCTCTACTGGCGCGTGCTGGCCGAGACCGGCATCATCGGTTTCACCGCCTTCTATGGCGTGATGTGGGCCTTCTTCGCCGGCCTCGCCCGGGCCGCAGGCATCCGCCGGCTGACACGCAACGAGAGCAATCTGATCCTGGCCACCGCAATCGGCCTGGCCGGTGCGCTGCTGATCGGCGTATCCTTTGACAGCTATCGCACGCCCTTTATCTGGATCTATGCCGGCATGGCCGCCGCCGTGCCCACCATCATCCGCCGCGAAGTACGCCGCCGCACCGCCGAGGCGCAGGCCGCAGCAGACAGCCAGGTCTAGAACTAGGCGGACGCGTCAGACGAAGCGGCCACCGGGCGACTGCGCCTGCCATTCGGCCAAGGCCGAGCGGAGATCGGTCTCGAACTCAAAGCCATGGTCCACCAGCCAGCGCGGCACGATGTTCGTGCTCTCATAGAGCTTGCGGATACGGTCACGGTGGACGGGATTGCGCAGCCCCACTGCATTGGCCACCTCAAAGGGAATGGCGGCCATGTTCAGCAACGGCAGTGGCACGGTCGCGCGGGCCGGTGCGAAGTTGGCAACAGCGCGAAACGCATCCACGACGTCGGCAATCGTATAGGACTTGGGATAGGCGAAATTATAGACGACCTCGCGCTGCCCGCTGTCGAGCGCGAACAGGAAGCTGCGCACGAGATCGCCGACATAGCCCGAGCTCTTGATCGTGTCGCGGCGCCCCACGAAGACGAACATCCCGCGCTCCAAGAGGCGCGCCAGGCGGGTGAAATTGCCGTCGTCCCGATAGCCGAAAATCACCGCCGGGCGGCAGGTGACCAGCCGCCGGCGCGGGTCGCGGGCTAGCCAGCCAGCGTTGAGCGCTTCGCCGATCCGTTTGGAATGACCATAGGGATTGACGGGCCGCAGCGGGCTGGACTCCACCTTGGGGTCCTCCCCCGGGCCATAGACCGACATGGTGCTGGTAAAGACCATTTCGAGAGCGCCGATGCGCTCCGCGAAGTCGATGGCCCGCTGCACCGAGACCACATTGGTCTCGTAATAGTCCTGGAACGGATGGCCGGGAAAATTGCGCAGCGCCACCAGATTGTAGAGGGTGGCGCCGGCATTGCCGAAGCCATCCGGGATCGGATCGCGCAGGTCAGCCAGGTGATATTCCACCCCGTCGAGCCGCTCGCGCGGCTCAGCAATATCGAGCGAAACGATGCGGCCATGCCGGCCGTTGCCAGCAAGCAGCCGGAGCAGGTGCGAGCCGATAAAGCCGCTCCCACCTAGTACAACCGCCGTATTGCTCATTGGCCCCGCTCGCTCTGATCAGGCCGACTTGGCCAGCAACTGGTCGAAGTAATCGATGGTCAGGCGCAGACCCTCGCGCAATTGCACGGTGGGCTCCCAGTCGAGCACCTTGCGGGCGCGCGTGATGTCCGGGCGGCGCTGTTTGGGGTCATCAACCGGCAGGTCGCGATAGACCACCTTGGAGCCGGAGTTGACAATCTCTACCACCAAATCGGCCAGTTGCTTGATAGTGAACTCATTGGGATTGCCGGTATTGATCGGGCCAGTGACCGAGGGATCGGTTCCCATCATGCGGGTCATGGCATCGACCAGGTCGGATACATAGCAGAACGAACGGGTCTGGCTGCCGTCGCCATAAATGGTGATGTCTTCGCCGCGCAGCGCCTGAACTACAAAATTGGACACCACGCGCCCGTCAGCCGGATGCATATTGGGTCCATAGGTGTTGAAGATGCGGATCACCTTGATCTGCAGCTTGTGCTGGCGGTGATAGTCAAAGAACAGCGTCTCGGCGCAGCGCTTGCCTTCGTCATAGCAGGAGCGCGGCCCGATCGTGTTGACATGGCCCCAATAGGATTCCTCCTGCGGATGCACTTCGGGATCGCCATAGACCTCCGAGGTCGAAGCCTGCAGGATCGGCACGCGCAGCCGCTTGGCCAGGCCCAGCATGTTGATGGCGCCCATCACGCTGGTCTTGGTCGTCTGCACCGGATCGAACTGGTAGTGCACCGGCGACGCCGGACAGGCCAGATTGTAGATCTGGTCGACTTCGACATAGAGCGGAAAAGTCACGTCGTGACGCAGCAGTTCGAAGCGACGATCATCCAGCAAGTCGATGATGTTGTCGCGTGAGCCGGTGAAGAAATTGTCGACGCAGAGCACCTCATGGCCCTCTGCCAGCAGGCGCCGGCTGAGGTGGGATCCAATGAACCCTGCTCCGCCAGTAATCAGAACGCGCTTACCCATTAAACTTACCTTCCAAGCGCAGACCTACAGGCTCCGCAGGCTGCACCTGCCAAGACAAGGGTGCGCATACCGCACAAATGCGCGGCAAGTTAGTCAAACCGCCGCCGCTCAGCCATATCCGAAAGGCGCGCTGATTTCCATATGACGGACTAGAAGCCAGAGCCGCCGACGAACTCGCGCCACAGCGTCGCCACGATGATCTTGATATCAAGCTGGATGGAGAAGTTCTGAATATAGGCCAAGTCGTGATTGATACGGGCCACAGCCACCTCGGCGCGATCAGTGGGACCGCGCAGACCATTGACCTGGGCCCAGCCCGACAGGCCCGGACGCATCTCCCAGCGCTTGGCGTAGTAGGGCACCAGTTGCTGGTAGTCCATGCCGCCGGCCAGCATGCGCACCGGATGTGGGCGCGGGCCGATGATCGACATATGTCCGAGCAGGATATTGATCAGCTGTGGCAGCTCGTCGATGGAGGTCCGGCGCAGAAAGGCGCCGATGCGCGTGATGCGCTGGTCGTTCTTGACAGTCTGCTGCAGACCCGAACGGTCACCCATGTGATTGTACATTGTGCGGAACTTGAGCATCGGGAACAGCGCCCCATGCAGGCCTGGCCGCTGCTGCACGAAAAGCACCGGTCCTGGGCTGGTGACCTTGATCGCAATCGCCACCAGAACCAGCAGCGGCAGCAGCGCAACCAGGGCCAAGGCGGACAGCACGACATCGAGGACCCGCTTGACCGCCAGCGACAAGGGCCTGACCGGCGCATTGCCATCCACCGAGAAGGTCAGACCGCCGGCAACAGATCGCGCGACCGGCGCCGTATAGTAGGGACTCGCTTCAGTATTCACCAGACCGGATTGTTCCGAGGTGATCTTGTAGGAAGCGTTACTCTCAGCCAGCTGCAGGTCCATGCCGTCCTCACAGATCCAACTTAACTATTCATTAACACTGCCATAATGCATTGCGGGTGTCATCCGCCCAATATTGACCAAGTGGTCCGATGGTTAGGCGGAAAGGTAAATGGAGCGATCGGCACTCCCCTGCAAATGCCCGATATCTCAGGAATTCCCGTAATATCATGCCAGTCACGCAAGCACCCTGCGCACAGGTAGTCTGCAGTTCGTGCATGCGTAGATTGCCTCTGAAACAAAATGGGGTCCGCATGGAATGCGGACCCCGGCGCAGAACAATATTTCTAGGCGAGCAGCATATCGTCGCTGATCCCAAGACCATTGTCCTTGAAGACAATATCCAGGCCTGTGATGTCCCCGACTACCACCGGCGCCGATGCACTACCATGTGAGAGGTAGCTTACGACATTGGTGGCACTATCCTTGAGCAGGATATCGTCGCGACCATCACCGTCATAGTCGCCGATGCCCACCACCTGCTGCCCGGTGAACAGACCGACGTTGACGTTGGTCTGGCCAGCCGAGAAGTAGTTCAGGAAGCCATTGCTGTTGCTCTGGAACAAAAGATCGTCCTTGCCGTCGCCATTGAAGTCACCCACGCCGACCAGAGCACGATTGGTCTGGTAACCAATGCTGCTGCCGTTGAGGTAGCTGACCCAGCCATTGGCATTTTGGAACACCAGCTCGTCGCTGCCATCGCCGTTGATGTCGGCCAGGCCGATCAGGGAGCGCCCGTTCTGAACACCGAGATCGGTGCTCGCCAGCCCGCTGTCGGTGACCGACAGATAGGACATGAAGGAGCTGGACGTGGACTTGAACAGGATGTCGTCACGGCCATCTCCGTTCAGGTCACCGATACCGACCACTTCCTTGCCCGCGATCGAGCCGATGTTGACATTGGCATGGGCGCCGTCGAGCATCGACAGATAGTCTGTCGGGGACTTGAGCAGCACGTCATCCTTGCCGTCGCCATTGAAGTCACCCACAGCCAAGACGCTGCGGTTGCCGACACTGCCGATGTTCACATTGGTCTCGCCACCGCTGCGGAACGAGTGCCAGCCGCTGGCTGTCTTCTGCAGGATGTCGGTCTTGCCGTCACCGTCGAAATCGCCCACGCCGAGCAGCGTATTGCCGAACACATGGCCCATATCAACCGAAGTCCCGGGTGCCCCGCCGTCGCGCAGCACGATGGGCGCCCCCTTGACCGGATCTACATGGGCACTGTCCACGAGCAGGATATCGGCCCGCAGATTGCCATTGTAGTCGCCCTTGGTGACAGCCGTGACCAGCATGTCATCGAACTGGAAGCGTTCGATCCCCGAGAAGCTGTCAGTACCATCCACACCGGTGATCGTACCGGCGGCATAGTTGATCAGGTATTGCGAGCGGTTGCCCTGGAAGACAGCCGTGTCGATACCGTCACCACCGGTCAGCGTATCATTGCCGGCGCCGCCGAACAGTTCGTCATTGCCATTGCCGCCATTGAGCACGTTGGCCAGGCTATTGCCGTAGATATAGTCATCCTGGGCCGTGCCGATGGCGTTTTCGATGCTGGTCAGCGACTGGCTGAACAGGATCGATGAGGCGATGCCGTTGAGGTCGATATTCATGCCCGCCGTGATGGCAGAGGCATCATAGGTATCCACCCCGGCGCCGCCATTGATCAGGTCATTGCCGAGCGTGGCAAAGAAGGTATTGGCCGAGCTGTTGCCATAGAGGGCATCAGCAAAGGCGGAACCACGGACATTCTCGAAGCCTGTCATGGTCTGAGAGAAGCCGACGCCGGTCAGCGAACCCGAACCCAGGTTCAGCGTCACGCCGCTCGACATGGTGCTGAGATCGATCAGATCCTTGCTCCCTGCCCCGGCATTGACGACATGGCCGGTGCCATTGGCAGCCCGGTAGCTGTCGTCACCACCGCCCAGGGTCAGGTCCAGTGTGCCAGCGGTGAAGCCGGAGGCGTCGACCACATCGGCAAAGGCGCCCGAGCCCAGGGTCAGCTTGACATTCTCGATGCCGCTCATGGTCAAGGTGGCCATGTTGATGGCAACTGAGCCATTGCTGATCGTCGCAGTGGTCGGCCCGGTCGCTCCGCTCGCCCGGATGTCGAGCAGGTCGGTATCCGCCCCGCCGTCAATCGTGTCATTGCCGTCGCCCAGATTGTAGATGACGGTATCAGTGCCAGACCCCAGCGTGATGTTGTCATCACCCAGGCCGGCCGTGACGGTCTGTGCGAAGGCATTGGCGCCGCCATCGACCAGGTCGGCGTTGGCCGTGCCAATGATGGCCTGAGCCCCGCCACCCAGGGCATAGATGCCCACTGCCGTGGCGGTGCCGCCGAAGGTGTTCACCCCAACCAGCGTGGTTGCATCGAAGCTGGCGGCCGAAGCGCCAATGCCGATGTTCTCAACCGCGTTGTCGAAGCTGTTGCCTGAAACGGTCGCCGATACCAGCGAGGCATAGGTGTCGAGCGAAACGCCGACATTGTTGCCCACAAAGCTGTTGCCGGTGAAGGTAACCCCGTTGGAGCCATTGACATAGACGCCGGTCGACCAGCCGGTGAAGGCACTGTTGGTCACCGAAAGCCCGGTGCCCGTGCCAATGTCGGTGACGATGGCACGGTAGCCATCGGTCAGCCCGCCACTGCGGTAGAACACGCTGTTGGAAATGCTGACATTGCTGCCCGAGACCACAATGCCTGCCGCGTCATGGGGGCCACCATTGCCGCCCTGCGCAATGCGCAGGCCGTCGATGACCACATTGTCCGCCTGCACAATGATGCGCCCGGTGTAGGTGCTGCCAGCTACTGTCGCCGGATCAAGGCCGCTGGCATCCACGCCATGGCCCGCGCCGATGATCTTGAGGCCAGCCAGGCTTGCACCGATGATGACGTCACCGCTGCCGATGGCGCCATCGCCCAGTACGATGGTGTCCCCGGCATGGGCATAGGCCACCGCGGCCGCCAGCGAGGCGAAGCCGCCATTGCCGACCAGCAGGATGCTGCCCGCAGTGCCCTGGATGATTTCGACACCTGCGAGCATGTCGGTGCCGTCTGCGCCGCCATCGACCGTGAAGCTGCCGGCGCCGCTGGTGATGTCAGCCGTGGTGATGGCAGTGTTGTAGATCGCCGTATCCACGCCCGCGCCACCAAGTATGATATCGTCGCCTGCCCCGCCGGTGATGAGGTCGTCACCACCATTGGTCGAGATATAGTCCTTGCCCGAGGTGCCGGTGATGGTGTCGGCGGCCGTGATGCTGCCGTCGACGAGCAAGTACTCATCGGTGGGCGTGTTGGTGACCACATCGTCCGAGACGTCCAGCGTCACCGGAGCCGTCAAGTTGCGGGTATTGAACTCGGTGGCCACGCCCTCAAAGGTGTTCGGGCCGACGCTGTCGATCGCCGTTGCCGCCAGGCCAAAGGCAAAGCCGGTGCCAGAATTGACGATGGTATTGCCCGAGACGTCGCTGTCGGTGTTGGTGAACGAGTCGAGGTTGGCCGCCGTACGGGTATTCTCGAAGGTATTGCCGGTGATGATGGTTTCAACCCCACCGCCGTCCGACCAGATGCCCGAACGCCATGCCGCAGTGCTATAAAGACCATAGGGCTGGTTATCACCGGCAGTGATCAGATTGTCGGTGATCGTGATCGTGCCGCTGGCCATCGGACCAACGAAGATTGCGCGGTCCACGTTGGTGGCACCACCGTAAACCGTGCTCTCGAACACCGAGTTGGTCACGGTGTGGCCCGAGGTGGTCATGCCCAGGGAATAGCTCCCCGTCTGGTCGTGCAGGAGCTTGACGCCATCCACAACCACCGCACCGGCCGCCGAGATGGTGACCTTGCCGTCGATGACCGATTCCGCTCCGCGGCTGCCGGCACCACCGACACCGGCATTGGCGCCGATAATGGTGACCGACTTGCTGATGGTGGCATCACCCACATGAGTGCCCACCGAGAGCATGATGGTATCGCCATCAACCGCAGCCGCCAGGGCATCGGCCAGGGTGGCGAAGCCGCCACCACCGACCAGCAGCGTACGCGTGCCGCTGGCCAGATCCTGGATGATCTCGACGCCCGAAACGGTATCGGTGCCTTCAGAGGCCGACGAAACCGTCCAGCCTCCCGCAGGCGTGGCGACAATGGTCACCGTGTCGGCATAGATCGCTGTATCAACACCCGCGCCGCCGGTGATGTCATCAACGCCACCGCCGCCGGTAAAGCTGTCGCGGCCGCTGCCGCCGACAAAGATATTGGCGTCGGCGTCGCCGATAAAGGTAATGCTGCCCGTGGTGGTCGGTGCGGCGACGAAGTCGTTCTCGGCGCCGGCGGTGACCGTCATGGTGGACTGCGTCACATTGTCGATGTCGGCAACAGTTGCACCCGTGATGGTGACGCCGCTGACCTCGACGACCGGGCCTGCGATGGCCTTGCCGGGTTCGCCAGCGCGGATACCGGTCGAGGTATCATCGATCGTGCCGTCCCGCACAATCACCGAGCCGGTGTAGCTCGCAGCGTTGACGCCACCATAGCTCCCATCATCGCGCACCTTGATGCCGATGGCTGCGCCGAAATCGGCGGGAACCGTGTCGGGACCATTGCTGGCGCCGACATTGGTCATCGTGAAGCCCTCGATCACGATGCCCGAATAGGCGCCGTACTTGAGGTTGATGTCGATGCCATTGCCGAACTCGCCGGTCTGGTCGTAGGGCGTCTTGGCCGCGAAGGCGTAACCGCGGCCGAAGGTGCCGACGTCGTCCATGACCACGTTCTTGATCGTGCTCTGGTCGAAGGTTTCGACGTAGATGCCCTTTTCGGTGAGATGCTCGAAATGGGTCCCGTCGATGACGACATCGGTCGCCATGCCGCCCGACCCGGTGGCCTTGGCAAAGTTGATACCCATGTAGCTGTCGGTGATGCTGCCGCCGGTGATATCCAGCCCAGTCACGACAGCCGCCGTGCCCTTGTTGATGCCCACCACCGAGTCGCTGATGGCGACATCCTTGATGCTCACATCGTCAATGCCATTGCCCAGGTTGATGGCATAGTTGAAGCCAGCGATGGCCATGTTGGAGATGCTGACATTGTCAGCACTCAGCACCAAGCCGGTCCCGGCGGCCGTGCTGTAGCCCGTGGCGGCCTGGAAGAAGTCTGCGGTGGAGCCGGTGATCCCGTTGTCCGTATTGAACGAACCCTGGATGACCGCATTGCCCACGCCGACGATAGAAATGCCGGCCACATTGACGTTGACGTTGCCGCTGTGGGTGCCGGTGACCAGGATCACATCGCCAGACTGCGACGCATTGATCGCGGTCTGCAGATCGGCATAGCCACCTGCCCCGCCCACCAGCAGATAGCGGCCGCCGGCATGCTCGACAATTTCGAGCTGCAGGCTGTCAGCGCCCGAGCCGGACGCCGTCAGCACCCAATTGCCGCTGCCATCCACCGAGAAGTCGCCGACACTGAGCGTGTCGGCATAGACAGCGGTATCGAGGCCGGTGCCACCGATCATGGTGTCGTTGCCTTCGCCGATCGAGGCGGCGCCGGCATTGCTACCCCAGAAGGTGTCATTGCCGCCATTGCCTTCCATCACGTCATTGCCGCCATGGCCGATGAGCAGATCATCGCCGGCGGTGCCCGAAATGGTGTTCTCGTGGGTCGGCTGGCCCGCCTTGTCGCCCTGCAGGGCAATCACCTGCATGGGGCTGGACACGATGGTAAAGCCGGAGGCATCCAGATTGCCGGCAATGCCGTCGATATTGACGGTGGGCCAGCCAGCCCCGGCGGTCGCGCCGGAGACATCAAGATCATTCACGCTCAGGCCATCGGCATCGGTGAAGTTGTAGATTGCCACCGGTGCCTTGGTGAACGTGCCGTCCACCGTGACATTGTCAAAGCTGACCGTGCCGATCGGGGCGCTGCTGCCCAGATCATTGTTGGGCGTGCCGATCAGCTCGAACGCGCCTGCGGCACCCGTGCCGGTTGCCGACACGTCGGTGAAGCTGGCGTCGCCGGTGTAGTCGTAGAGCTTGACCAGATAACCAGCGCCGGACAGCTCCGTGCCCGACATGGCAATCGCGCCGACATTGTCGCCGAACACGGCCAGACCAAACTGGGAGAAGCCCGTGATCGAGCCGCGCGTGATGGTCAGGGTGCCAATGCTATCGCCATCGTCGACCAGGATCGCGGTATCACCGCTGCCCGAGATATCGATGTTGGAGATGGTGACATCGCCACCCACGCCGTCAAAGCTGATCGCGGCACCCGACGCCGCAGACAGGTGGACATCACCGGAGCCCAGCAGGGTAATGGCCTTGTCGATCACCAGGTTCTCGGCATAGGTGCCTTCGCCGATGATCACCACGTCACCTGCGTCGGCCGCATCAATCGCCGCCTGGATGCTGGCGTAGCCGTTGTGGCCGACGATGCGATAGACCGTCGCACCGTCGTCGACAATTTCAACACCCGTCAGCAGATCGGTGCCATTGCTCCAGCCCGAAGCCGTCCAGACCAGGTTGGCCGCGGTCGAATAGAACACGCTGTCGACGCCCATTCCGCCATCGACGCTGTTGCTGCCGCTACCGGTGACAAAGTCGTCGTCGCCGTCGCCGCCGATCAGCGTATCATCGCCCCCGACGCCGAAAATGGAGTCATTGAAGGCAGTGCCGGTGATGGTGTTGTCAGTGTTGTCGCCAGTGATCGAAAGACCATTGGTCAGGGCAGATGCACCGCTGGCATCGACATTGCCGCCGGCATTGCCGGCAATGAACACCGCTTCGACATTCTGGACACCACTGCCGATGGTCAGAGTGTCGTCTGCGGCAGTGGAGCTGAAGATGATCTGGTCAGCACCATCCCCGCCGTCGATGACGTCGCCGGTCATTTCCGACCCGGCAGCATAGTAGAACGTGTCGGCGTCAGCGCCGCCCGTCATGGTATCGGCGCCAGCACCACCAACGAAATGGTCGGTGCCACCATTGCCGATCAGCGTATCATTCCCGCCGCGACCGGAGAAGACATCCACGCCGGACGTACCGGTGAAAACATCGTCGCTGGCCAGACCCTGCGGCGTGACGATCGGACCGGCTGCATTCTCGCCCGTGATGGTGGAGAAGTCGACCGTGCCACCGGTGCCATCAAAGTTCACCAGGCCCCACGGCGCGCTGGCGTCAACGAAGTCAATGTCGAGCACAGGGTCGGTGGCAAAGCTCTCCATGTCATAGACCGACACGGCATCCGAACCATAGGTGCCCGACACGGTCACATTGGTGAAGGTGAAGCTGCCAGAGTCCTGGTAGCCGTCAACGCCGGGGGTGCCGGTGCGAACGCCGCTGACCGAAATGGCCTTGTGCGGATACACTTCAGTGCCAGACGCTGTGCCGCCACTGCCAAATACCGGCATCATCAACCCATCGGTCGGGCTGCTGAAGCTGGAATCGGTGATCGTCAGATCGCCGTTGAAGCCGAAAAGGTTGATGTGGCCCTTGCCACGGGCACCGCTATGGAGCTGGCCATTGTCGGTGAAGCTGGAGTCTTCGATGACGAAGGCGCCGATGGTATTGGTGTTGACCGGCGTCGAGCCATTGGACGGATGGGCATAGAACAGGCCCTGGCTGTTCGCATTGGCAATGTCCACGCCATCGAGCACCACAGTACCGGCATTGACGCCGGAAACATCGGTCGCGCTCGACCGCACGGTGATGCCGTAGGAGTTGCCGGTGGCATCGATATTGAGATTGACGAACTTGAGCACGTCACCATCGTTCATGACGTCGCTGACCGAGAACTGGCCATGGACGTCGACCACGCCCTGCCCTTCGATCGTGATCGCGCGGTCGGTAACCGTCACCGATTCCGTGTAGAGGCCGCTCGCCACCAGGACGATATCGCCATTGGCAGCTGCATTGACGCCGGACTGGATCGTCGCGAATTCGCCATGCTCACCAACCAGCAGCACCTTCTGGCCGCCGGCAAAGGTCAGCGTGCCAGCATTGGTAATGGTCGTCACATTGGACGGATTGGCCTTGTCGGTCACGATGGCCGTCGCACCATCCCAGGTGATGGTGTAGTCGGACGAACCGCCCGTGAACACCACAGTGTCGGCGTCGGCACCGCCATCGATGCGGTCACTGCCGGCGGTGGCCATGAAGGTATCCGCACCGGCATTGCCGACCAGCATATTGTTGGCCGATGAGCCCGTGATGGTGTCGTTGCCCGAACCGCCGACGGCGTTCTCGATGTTCTTGATTGTGCTGGTGCCGCCAAAGCCGGTTGCCGTCTGGCCGGCCAGATTGATGGTCACGTTGGTGGTGGCCGCACTGGCATCAAAAGTGTCGCCACGCGGGCCATTGCCCGGCGCGTTGCCGTCGCCATTGATGATGTCAGTGCCGCCCGAGGCATAGAACACATTGTCGCCGGCGCTGCCGTTGATCACGTCGTTAAAGCTCGAGCCGCGCACGTTCTCGATGCTGGTCAGGCCATCAAGGCCCACGCTGGCACCGCCAATCGCCACGCCGTCACCGGCAACAACAGCGTCGAACGGGTTGCTGTCCAGATCGACCGTCACGCCTTCGCCGGCGCCGGAGGCATCATAGGTATCGCGGCCACCCTGGCCGTCGATCACATCATTGCCGGCCGAGGTGTAGAAGGTTTCATCGGCAGCCGAGCCGACGATCGTATCATTGGCGGGCGTGCCATAGCCTTCGGCTTCGAACAGGCTCACGCTGTCGATCTTGAGCCCGCCATCGACAGTATTATTGACGAACCAACCATAACGATTGCCACCGACAACAGTATCCAGAATATCACTGGACTCGTTCAGCGTCTTTTCAAAGACCGGTGCGGGATCGCTGCCGATGACTTTGAAGTCTACTGCCAGAGTGCCGTCACCATTGTCACGGAACGTCTGCTCGAAGGTGTACCAGCCACTTACGGTGATGATGCCCGTTCCGGCCAGCCCGCCCAAGTCGGCGCGCGGCGCGGGACCGGCATTGTTGGAGGCATTCACATAGACGACGCCCGATGCGTCCTTGGTGACATGGAAGATGAAATCGCGGCGGTGGCCGCCTGCGGCAGACGGCAGCTCGGCGTTCTGCGTGCTGGACGCCACCGAATAGTCAAAACCTTCACCAGCCATCCAGTTCACGTCGATATAGACAGCGATGCGGGTGGTGTAGCCGCCGGCGAACTCGCTCGAATAGCTGCCGAAGCGGGTGAAGGCACCCTGCTCGACGGTCGCATAATTACTACCCGATGCGCCACCCAAAGGATCGCTGCTGATCAGGGTAACCGGGCCCGACCAGCCGCTGGCATCAACCTCAAAATCCTGCTCGAAACGACTGATTTCGTTACTCATCGCGATAAACACCCCAGCTGAAATGGTCAGTCGCGGGGGGTACGCGCAGGTTCCGATACCGTTCGTCTCCCCCTGACTACGGATTTGTACCGCCATGAGGTATATGGCCCAAAATGGAACAGCGCAAGAAGAGTTGTTTACGGATCGTTAATTTATGAGTTAACGCGACTTTCTTTTAAAGACTTGGACCAGATGCATTATTTCACTTTAGTGACGAATACCAAATATGTTCCGTCACGAGATTTATGTGAGCAGTCATACCAATCCGACGCCATCCCCACGGAGTCCGCTAGACTCTGCTGCAAAATCAGGCGCGACGAATCTCAATTAAATCATCACATTGGTTATATGTGCTACTGTTATCTGCCCAAGTATTAGGCATTTCTACAGGCGATTTTTTCGCCGTCATTTGGCCATTTGGCGGGACTGTGTCGGATCATACTGCCTCCGCGACATCCCTGACACCGAGCCATTGCCTCGGCCGGCTCGCGCTACCGCTTGGCAAGACGTGAGCCCACGCCTTCCTTGGGGTGCGTCCTCGCGCCGCAGGACACCGGTGCCTGGCCGGGCCCGCAAAGCAGAAGGGCGGCGCACATCAGCCGTGCACCGCCCATCGCGCTGGCTTGCTCGCCGGCTCGTCAGTCGTAGACGAAGGCCGATTGGAGCGACTGCAGGAATGGCTCAAACAGATAGTCAAGCATGGTCCGTTCGCCGGCCACCACGGTCACATCGGCCGGCATGCCGGGCGACAGGTAGACGCCCTGGTGGCGCGCCAGTTCCTCGGGCGGAATGCGCACGCGGATCTCGTAATAGCTCTGCTTGCTGGCTTCGTCGGTCTTGAGATCGGCGGCCACGGCCACGACCTTGCCATTGAGCGGCAGGCTGTTGCGTCCGGCAAAGGGGATGATCGTGACATGTGCCGCCTGGTCGACAACGACCAGGTCGATATATTTCGGCGCCAGCTTGGCAACGACGATGAGATCATCATTGCGGGGCACAACCTCCATGATGGTCTCCCCCGGCCGGACGACCTCCCCCTCCGTCTGCGTGCGCAGATTGATCACCGTGCCGTCGACTGGGCTGTGGATTTCGGTGCGTTGCAGCGCATCCCCGCTCGAGGCCATGCTTTCACCCAATTGGGCGATGGAGTCATTGACCTTGGAGGCCTGCTGCGCCACCTCCTCGAAATAGCTCTCGCGACTCTGCAGCATTTGCAGCCGCGTTTCCTCAATGCTCTGCCCGGCCTTGGCAATGCGCGCCCCATTGGCCGCAATGGCGCTCTGCAGCCGAGCCAGCTCCCGCCGCAGCGCATTGACCTCCGAGCGCGACACCAGCTGCTGGTCGAGCAGGTTCTGCTTGTCACCCAACTCATCCTCGATCAGGGCCTGCTGGGTGGACAAGCCGACATTTTCGGCCTCCACCGAGGAGATCTCGCTCTGCAACTGCTCCACGCGGCGGCCCAGGATCTGCTGCTGTTGATCGCGCGAGGCCTGCCGCGTCTCAAAGCTCCGCCGCTCCGAGGCGATGAAGCCCTGCATGCCGGCATCTTGCACATTGACCACTTCGGTCGGAACCACCCAGTCACCCGCTTCAGCGGCCTCCGCCTCCAAACGCGCCCGCGTGACAAGCAGGCGCAACCACTGCACCTGCTGCCCGGAGAAACTGGCCTCGGCCCGCACCGGATTGAGCGTGAGCAACAACTGCCCGGCTTTGACCACCTGGTTCTCCTTGACGAAGATCTCCTGGGTGATGCCGCCTTCCAGATGCTGGATGGCCTTGCGATTGGAATCCGGGCTCACCGCACCTGAGGCAATGGCGCCACTGACCAGCGGCGCCGTGGCCGCCCAGAAGCCGAACACGCCAAAGAACAGGCCGATCACCACAACGCCCAGCAGGATTGGCCCGCGCATCAGCGCGAACAGCCGCACCTTGGGCACGTCCTCGGCCGGGCGCTGCGGCAGCGTGGGACGGCCCGGCATGCCGGGCTTCTGCAGGGTCACGTCGGTCATGATGCACCGCCGGTCGTGCCCGCGGCCTGCGCCTCGCCCACCGGGACCAGCGTGGGCTTGCGCGGCGGCGCATTGGCCGCCATTTCGCGCAGCACCTCGTCGCGGTCGCCAAAGCGCTCCAGCACGCCGTCGCGCATGATGCCCAGCTTGTCGATGGGCTGCAGCAGCGTTGAGCGATGGCTGACCACCACAACCGTGGTCCCAGCCTGCTTGGCCCGGGCAATGGCTTCGACCAATGCTGTTTCCCCGTCCTGATCGAGATTGGAATTGGGCTCGTCCAGCACCACCAGCCGGGGCGAGCCATAGAGCGCTCGCGCCAGACCGATGCGCTGTCGCTGGCCGCCACTGAGAAAGGCCCCGCGCGGCCCCAGTTCGGTGTCATAGCCACTGGGCAGACGCAGGATCATCTCATGGCAACCGGCCGCCTTGGCGGCGGCAACAGTGGCCTCGTCGTTGCCCTGACCCAGCCGGGCGATATTGTCGCGCACCGTACCGGAGAACAGCTCGACATTTTGCGGCATGTAGCCGATCACGCGCGAGACGTCGTCAGGGTTGAGCGTCACCACATCGGCGCCATCGAGCCGGACATTGCCGCGCGACGGCGCAATAGCCCCCACCAGCATGCGGCAGAGCGTCGTCTTGCCCGACGCCGACGGCCCCACCAGTGCCAGCGCCGTACCTGGCTCCATGGTGAAGGCGGCGCGACGCACGGCCGGCGTCGGCGCATCGGGCAGCTGATAAGCCACATCCTCAACGCTCAGCCGTCCAACCAGACCTGGCAGAGCAATGGTATCGGTCTGCGCCGGCAGGGCCTTGAAGAAGCGCTGCAGATTGCCGTACGCCTCCCGGGCCGCCGCAAACTGCTTCCAGGATCCGATGACCTGCTCGATCGGCGCCAGTGCCCGACCCAGCACGATGGACGAGGCGATCATGCCGCCCGAGGTCAATTCGCCGCGAATGACCAGCAGTGCTCCCAGGCCCAGGGCGGCGCTCTGCACCGCAATGCGGATGGCCTTGGACATCGAGCTGATCACCGCGCCGATGTCGGCAGCGTTCTGCGACAGCACGCCAGATTGTTCGACATGGTGCCTGTAGCGGCGCGACACCGCCTTCTGCATGCCCATGGCATTGACCACCTCGGCATTCAGGATCGCTGCCTGGGCAAAATCATTGGCCTGCTGCGCCTTGGCGCCCGACTGCTGGATCGCCTGCCGCGTCGCGTAGTCATTGGCCAGTGCCAACCCGAACAGCACGATCGCCGACACCAGCGCCAGAACGCCCAGCCAGGGATGGATGGTGGCAATGATGAGCACGAAGAAGGGCACCCAAGGCGCATCGATGAAGGGCAGCACGGCCGGGCTGCCCAGGTAGTTGCGCGCCGTGCCGAAATCCTCCACCAGCCGGCGGCGCTCGAAACGCGGCGTGCGCGACTGCACGATCGATTGCGTCAACACCGGATCGCGCAGCAGCAGGTCCAGCATATGGCCCAGCCGGGTGAGCAGGAAGGATCGCACACCCTCCAGCAGCCCCAGCGACGCCAGCGCCAACCCCGCGATGATGCTGAGATAGATCAGCGTCTCGATCTGCCCGGTGCCCAGAACCCGGTCATACACCTGCATCATATAAATGGGTGATGTCAGGATCAGCAGATTGACGAAGATGCTGAACACCAGCACCAGGCCGATCGACATCTTCAGATTGTACGAGACTGCTAGATCATCCCACACAGAACGCAAGGGTCTGGCCATGAAAGACATACTCTAAGGTTTTACAGGCACTTACCGCAAATCCTGCGAGGTAAATACTTGTCTCATACCTTTGTTGCAATTGCCGCATGATTTGCGCGTCGCCCGTAACAATTCAAGTCAATTCGACAGCAGAGTAAATTCGGCATCGCGCGCGAATTGACTGGGCCGGGCCCCGTCGATGGCACCGTAAACCAATGATGCACAGTCCTTGTTGCATTCGCTCAGGCCGAACTCTACAACTTGTGACAGTGAACAGCACAGTAGGGCCAGGTGCAGGATCAACGCCTGATATTGGGAGGGTGGGCGATGGCAGTGGTGGCGGTTTTCGCCATTGCTCTTGGCGCCCGCACTGTGATCGGCGAATCCCGCTTCTATCTGGCCACGGCCAATACCGCCCCCGGTCGCATCATCGACGTCGCCGAAGGGCGCGCCGATATCGGCCTGGCCACGCAGTCACAGAAGTCCTTTCTGCTCGACTGCGCACAGACCATGACCACCCTGCTGTCGGCCGACGTGCTGGCGTTGACACCTGAACACCGCAGCCAGTTGGCCCCAAGTTGCCGCACCATCGCCCAGCGCGCCGTGGCTGCCAGCCCCACCAATTCGTTCGCCTATTTCGTGCAGGCTGCCGCTGCGGCCGCACTGGACGACAAAGTGGCGTACAACCAGAGCCTGCAGCTGTCCTATCTCACCGGGCGCAATGAGGAATGGATTGCCGAATGGCGGCTGCTGCTGGTGGAGCGCCAGGGTGACCGCACGAATGCCGACCTGGCTACCTACCACGACGATGACATCCGCCTGATGATCAGGAGCTTCCGCGGCATCAGCACTATCGCCGCCTATTTTGTCAGCCGCGAGGACTTTCGGGATCGGGTGACCACCCTGCTCGACAGCCTTCCTCCGGCCGATCAGTCCCGCTTCCTGTCCTATGTGCGGCGGCAGATCGGATAGGCCATGACAGACCTCACCATCAAGTCGAGCCGCACGCGGTCGGCCAGCCGCGGCAAGACGGGCCAGTCCCGCATCAACGCAGCCCTGTTCGTGGCCATCGCGCTGATCGTTGTATTGGCGCCCCTGCCGCTGGGCAGCGCCCGCCCCTTGCCCTGGGGCATCTGGACCACCCTGCTGGGGCTTCTGGCCCTCGCCTATCTGGCGGCCCTGGCCATGCAGGGCGAGAAGCTGCGCGTACCGTTGGGCAATATCGCCATTGCCGGCACGCTGTCGCTGCTGACCTGCCTGTTCCTGGTCGTCCAGATCCTGCCCATTCCCATGACCGTGCCCTTGGTCAATGGTTTCCAGCTGCATCTGGCGCAGATCAGCCTGACGCCGGAGATGACGGTGATGATGCTGACCCGTCAGGTTGGCTTTGGCCTGCTGTTCTTCCTGGTGCTGCAGATCTCGGTCAATGACGAGCGCCGCTCGCAACTGCTGCATGTCGTCCTGCTGTCGATCCTGGCCTATGCTGCCTATGCCGAAATCTCGCTGCAGACTGGGGACACCATTTTGGGCGTGCCCAAATGGGCCTATCTCGGCTCGGCGACCGGTCCCTTCGTCAACCGCAACTCCTTCGCCACCTTCCTGGCCTTTGGTGCCGTGCTGTGCATGGCCCGCATCAGCGGCCTGTTGATGCGCCAGCATGAACGGCACCGCGACGATGGCCGCATCCAGGGCACTGGCAGTCGGGTCATGCTCTATGCCATCGGCTATATTTTCCTGGTCGCCATCATCATCGCCACCAAGTCTCGCATGGGCCTAGCCGCCACTGGCGTCGCCACGCTGGTCATCATCGGCATCACGGCGCTGGCCATGGGCCGCCGCCGCATCATGCTGGTCGGCATACCGCTGGTTCTGGTCGCCATGGCCATAGGCGCCGTGCTGTTCGGCCAGTCGCTGTTCGACCGCGTCGAAGGGCTCGATGCCAGCAGCGACGTCCGCTTTTCGCTCTACGCCGAAACCCTGCGCCTAATCGGCATGCGCCCCTGGACCGGCTTTGGCGGCGGCAGCTTCGAAATGGCCTATCCGATCATCCACAGCGACGCCGTCGACATCAACTATATCTGGGACCGCGCCCACAATACCTATCTCACGCTCTGGACAGAGCTGGGCCTGGTGTTTGGCAGCCTGCTGATCCTGGCCATTGCTGTGATCACCGTCCAACTGGTCCTGGGCTTGATGACGCGCCGCGGCTCGTTCACCGCCACCTGCGCCGCGCTCGGCGTGATCACCGTAGGTGCTGTGCATTCACTGGCCGATTTCAGCCTCGAGATTGAAGCCAATACCTTTGTCTTCCTCACGATCATCGCAGCGGGCCTGGCGCCCCTTGCGAGCCGTTCTGCCGGCAGAACCTATTGATGCTCAACTTTATCCGCAGCCTGTTTGGTACCGCGACGCCAGCCCCAGCGCCGCATGGGCTCAGTTTTGACCATTGGCCCGCCGCTATCTACGCAATCGGCGATATCCATGGCTGCCTCACCGAACTGCGCCAGCTTGAACAGATGATCGCCGCAGATGCGGCCGACATTGCCGGCGAGAAGTGGATCATCTGGCTGGGCGACATGGTCGATCGCGGCCCCTCATCTTCAGCGGTGCTCGATCGCGCCATGGCCAATCCGCCGCCCGGCTTTGTTCGCTATTGTCTGATGGGCAATCACGAAGCCATGATGCTGCAGTTCATGCAGGCGCCCAGCCCGCGCAGTGACTGGCTGACCTTCGGCGGCATGGAGACGCTCTACTCCTATGGCATGAGCGGCAGCGTCTTCGACAAGAGCGGTCAGCGCCAGCTGCAGGCCATCATCGACAGCCATATCCCCGCCGACCATCTGACCTTCCTGGACCGGCTGCCGCTGTGGATCGCCCTGCCCGGCATCGTCTTCGTCCACGCCGGCATTCGCCGCGGCCGCCCCATGGCCGAACAGAGTGAGCGCGATTTGCTCTGGATTCGCGACGAGTTCTTCAATGCCCCGGACATAGATGGTGTGATGGTGGTGCATGGCCACACGCCTGCCGCGGAGCCGGTTGTGCTGCCAAACCGGCTTTGCCTGGACACGGGAGCCTTTGCCACCGGGGCTTTGACCGCTGCCCGGCTGCAACCGGGCAAGGCGCCACACCTGCTGACGACAGCATCGGACAGCCCCGCGGCCTCGAAACCCTAATTGCATAATTGAGTTGCCCACGATCGATTGTATGGGCTGAATGCAGATACCGATCCATTCTTGAGGATATTGACTAGATGGAAGAGACTGAATTCGACATTCGCGGAATATTCAGCCTCCTCCGCCGGCAACTGCGCCTGATCCTGGTGACGGTGATTGCTGTGGTTGGTCTGGCGACATTGGTCGCGTTCTCGCTGACGCCCACCTACACCGCTTCAGCCTTGGTGCTGGTCGATCCGAGCAACAAGAACCTGCTCAATCCCGAAACCCAGATGACCACCGCCGGCGCCGACAGTGCCCGCATCGACAGCGAGGTCGAGCTGGCCCGCTCGGACAATGTGCTGCTACGCGTCATCGGCGACCGCGACCTGACGACCGACAAGGAGTTCGGCGTGTCGCTGGGGCTCACCGCCCGCGTGCTGAGCTTCTTGCGCGTCGCCGAGCCCACCCTGCCCACCGGCCAGCAGGCCCTCAACGAGACCCTGACCGCCCTGCGCAATGCCACCGCCGTACAGCGCCGAGGCCTCACCTATCTCATCTCCGTGCAGGTGCGCTCCGAGGACCCCGCCAAGGCGGCCGATCTCGCCAATGCCATCACGGAAATCTACATCCAGGATCAGCTCGCCTCCAAGGTGAACAGCGTGATGAGCTCGCGCGACATCCTGCAGGCCCGCATTTCCCAAGCCCGCGACGCCATCGGCCGCTCGGAGAGCTCGTTTGACGACTTCATCCAGGCCAATATGAACCTGATCACCGAGGATACCGGTCGCACCGATCTGGCCAATATGCAGGCCGAGCTGCAGGCGCTGGCCGCTGCCCGCACCAGCGATGCCACCACCATCGCCGATGTGCAGAGCTCCCTGCAGAACGGCAATTGGTCGAGCCTGGTGTCAGACCTGCAATCGGACGCCCTGGCCGAGCTGGAGCGCCAGCGCAGCCAGCTCGCCGGCTCGCTCAGCACGGCCTCAGAGGCCTCCGCGGCCAGCCTGCGCGCCCAGTTGACCGATATCGAGCAGCGCCTGCGCACAACAGCCACCAGCGAGGTCAACAATCTCAAGGTGTCCGTCCGCGAGGCCCAGGACAAGGAGAACAGCCTGCGGCAGAACCTGCGCGACGAGGTGCTCAAGAGCCCGCTGTCGGGTGACGTGCTGGCCCAGCTCTATGAACTGCAGCAAGGCGCCGAACTGGCGCG
Organism: Devosia sp. FKR38; assembly: GCF_005222805.1. GTDB lineage: Bacteria > Pseudomonadota > Alphaproteobacteria > Rhizobiales > Devosiaceae > Devosia. Next base: position 1,653,318 of record NZ_STGC01000005.1, read on the forward strand.
GACGCAGTATCAGACCCTGCTGGCGCGTGCCCAGGAACTGGGCGCACAGGCGGATTTGCAGCTGGCCGACAGCCGCATCGTGTCGCCGGCGCTGGAGCCGCAATCGCCATCGTTCCCCAACAAGGCGCTCATCATTGCCGTGGCCGCCGTCTTCGCCATCGGCCTGGGCGTGGTGTTGGCCCTGCTCTACGAGAACCTCATCGGCGGCTTCACCAGCGAAGAACAGGTCGCTTCGGTACTGCGCACCTCGGTTGCCGCGACCATCCCCCGCGAGCGCGCCAAGTCCGAACGCGACAGTATCGCCAATCTCATGGTGACATCGCCGCTATCGGTCTTTGCGGAATCAGTGCGCCGCACCCGCGCCGCCGTCGAGAACTCTATGAAGGTCAGCCCCTCCCCCCGTTCGGGCGGCAAGGTGGTGATGGTGACCTCCACCATGCCCAATGAAGGCAAGACCACTCTGGCCCTTGCCTTGGCCCGCTCCTATTCGCTGTTCGGCCAATCCACGCTGCTGATCGACTGCGACCTGCGCAAGCCCAGTATTCACCGCCATCTCAACCTCGAGCCGGATCATAGCCTGCTCGACCTGCTGAGCGAGACCACCACCGAGAAGGACTTCAGCCAGGTTGTGCTGACCGATGCGCTGACCGCCACATCGATGATCGTTGGTTCGCGGCGCAGCGATATCCCGACCGACCAATTGCTGGCCGGACAGGCCTTCCAGCGCCTGCTGGATGCCGCACGCGCCTCCTTCGACGTGGTGGTGCTCGATACGCCGCCAGTCGGTCCAGTGGTGGACGGCCTCTATCTGGCGCAGTTCGTCGATGCGATCGTCTTTGTCACGCGCTGGGCCTCGACATCGCAGCGCGAGGCGCGTCGCGCCGTCGAGAGCCTGACGGTGTCCAAGCCGGCTCACGCCTCGATCACCACCGTGCTCAATCAGCAGGACCTCACCCGTTCCGGCTATGGCCGCAAGTACGGCAGCTACTACTCCTACAACACCTGACGCGCGATTGGCGGCCCCGGCCGCCGATATCTGTCCACGAAGCGCACGGCCGGCCGCACAGGCCGGCCGTCTTCTTTGGCGGGCGCCTCGGCTTGCGCCAAGCGGTGCCGAACAGGCCTGGCGCCCAGAGTGGCGCGGGCGCTGCGCGCCTCCAGCGCCATATCCTGGCATGGGAGAATGACGGGAACCGCTCATCGGCGGCGTTGCGGCCACAGCAGCCCAAGGGAGCCGCTATGCGGCGTCTGCGCAGACCATGCTGCAGGCTCGCTCAGGTCCAGCCCAGAAAGCGACGGCCACCGCAAGCCAGGCCCCTGCGCGCACGACCGCCACAGGAACTACCTGGGCGACCGGAAGCCAGCGACAGCCACGCGAGACCAGGCAGCCCCGATACGTCGATGCCCCCGCAAAGAAAAAAGCGGCGGGCCAGGGCCCGCCGCATGGCGTCAAATTGCAATGGTGAGCCGATCAGGTCCGGCTGCCCGGGGTACCGCCGCCCGGAGGCGTGGGCGTGGGGGTCGGCGTGGGCGTCGGGGTCGGCGCGGGGGTCTGTGTCGGATCGGTCGTCAGGGTCGGACCACCACCACCAGAGCTGGGCGTATCAACAACGGTCGGACCGGCGGGCGGCGCCGGTGGCTGCTGGGCAGCGGGACCTGCACCTGTCTGGAAGGTCGAGCCCGGCTGATCGGCGATAGCGGTCTGAAGCGTCGTCGGCAGCGACCCATAGGTATCGAGTTGGTCACCGGGCGACAGCAGAACCAGGGCGGCCAGGCAAGCCACGACATTGGCGTCCGACGGATCAGCTGCCGCTGCCGTGCAGGCAGGAAGATCAACAACAGCTGCGGTTGCCGGCAAAGCGGAACCAGACACGAGCGATGCAACGAGTGCACCGGCGACAATGTACTTCTTCATGTGATCACTCCAAGATTGATCTGGTTCCATCCTGCGTGTGAACTATCCGTCACACGACGGCATAAAGTTAACATACTATTAATACTGCTATACTCTACAAGCAAGACCAAACAACATCACATGGTAAATCACCACATCCTCAACAGACGAGGAAAGTGCTTTTAATCCAACTACTTCACGGTTATGCATGGCTTATATGCAAAAAGGGGAGGTCAAACCTCCCCTTGCAAAGCCTGTCCTGAAATGACACGCCGGTGAGTGTCAGCCAGCCGACCAGACACGCGGATCTGCTGTCGAAATCGACCGCAGGCGGTAGCCAGCACTCGAGCGCGTCTTGACCTCGGCTGCCAGATTGTCGAGCACGAAGTCGCCGGCAGTGGTCTTGACCACCAGGATCGCGTGCGGTTCGCCGCGGCGGGTATAGGTGGTGGCGATACGCAGCGCACCGGCCGGCACGCCCTTGCCGATCAGCCGTGCCCGCTTGGTCAGCGCATAGTCTTCGCAGTCCCCGCTCGAGCCGCCGATCTTCCAATTGTCGATCGGACCGCTCTCGGCACGATAGCGCATGCTGCGGTTGACGCTGGAATTGACCTGGCTGAGCATGCCCATCAGGCGATCCGACATTTCGACCGAGCTGCGGCTGTCGGCCTTGCAGCTGCTGGCGTGGTTGACGCAGAAGATCTGCATGCCCAGCGGCGGACGGGCAGCCATGGCCGGCGCCGTGGAAACAGCGGCAACCAGCAGTGCCGCACTGGCAACAGTAGCGATAAATTTGGTGAACATTTGAGCCATCCCCTGATGAGTGATGTCAGCAGGATGCGCGCAGCCGATTGCTGCCGAATTGGAGAATTCGATACAATTTTATTCAAATGGCGACAAATGCGCCCTGGCTCAGCCTGAGATAGCCCGCAACTATGGCTAAGGCATTGAAAGGATTGAATCGTTTGGCAGAAAACCAAACTCAAAAACGATTCAAATTCTTCGCTTTTCTCGCTAAGTAATTCTGCCCGAACAGGTTTTCTACACCCCGCACAGGCCTGCGGTCGCTTCGGCGGCGCCTGATCGACCCCATCTTGTCCGGCAGCGTTAAGCCCTGCACCGCGCCGTGGGCACGGTATCGGACAAGGCGTCTGGCCCCGTGCAGCATCGCATGCTAGGCAGGCGCGTTCTCACCGGGAGTTCTCCGTGTCCAGCCCAACTGCCGACAGAATCTGCTTTGTCACCAATGGGACGCCCGAGGCCGATGCCGCGGCAACCCGTCTCAAGCAGCGCTATGGCGATTACCCCATCGACACTGCCGATGTGGTGGTGGCCCTGGGCGGGGACGGACTGATGCTGCAGACGCTGCACCGCGTCATGCGCCTGGGCGTGCCGGTCTATGGCATGAACTTCGGCTCGGTCGGCTTCATGATGAACGTCTTTTCCGAGGATGGCCTGGACGAGCGCCTCGAGGCCGTGCAGCGCACGCGCATCTACCCGCTCTCCATGCAGGTGCTCGACAGCTCCGGCCAGACGCGTCAGGCCCTGGCACTCAATGAAGTGTCGCTGTTCCGCTCCACCTATCAGGCGGCCAAGCTGCAGATCGTTGTAGATGGCGAGGTCCGGCTGGACGAACTCATCTGCGACGGCGCCCTGCTCTCCACTCCGGCGGGCTCAACGGCCTATAACCTGTCCGCCCATGGGCCTATCCTGCCCATCGAGGCGCCGCTCCTCGCGCTGACGCCCATTTCGCCGTTCCGGCCGCGCCGCTGGCGCGGGGCGATCCTTTCCAATCGGGCGGAGGTTAAATTCATCACCCGCGAGGCGGTGAAGCGCCCCGTCAGCGCTGTGGCCGACAATGTGGAGTTCCAGAACGTGCTGGAAGTGACCGTGTTCGAGGATCGCTCGCACGGCGTCACATTGCTGTTCGATCCGGGCACGAGCCTGGAAGAACGCGTGTTGAGCGAACAGTTCCGTTTCTAGGCGGCCGGCAACGCCAGCAAAGCTTCGCTCGCATCGGCAGGCAGGGCCATGGGCTTGACCGCCTCGATGGCAAAGGCCGCCATCACGCCGCGCGCCGCCTTGCGGGCCAGAAGGATATTCTGCTCGCTGAGATAGGCGAAGGCCTCTTCCAGCGCATCGGGGATCACCCCGTCATGTTCGGCAATCAGTTCCTCGGTCAGCGCCGTCACCACATAGTGCCGGGCGCCGGCGTCATCGGCCAGATCGGTCGCCCGGGCATGCATCACCAGCCGGGCGATCAGATTGCGCACGCCCTCGGGCAGGCCACAGCGCGCCAGCAGCGCATTGAGCGCCGCGCGACTGCCGCTTTCGAGCAGGGTGAAGACCTTGAGCCGCGGCGTCTGTGCCAACTCGGCCAGGCAGTCGGCAAAGAACATCACATGCCCTGTCACCACCGCATGCAGCAGCACGCGGGTATTGAGCCGCTCGCTGGCCACCAGGTCGGACACATAGCTGGGGCTTGGCTTGCTCGCCTCGCGCTCGCCAATAGCGGTGAGCGCGGTATCCTCGCTATCGCGCAGCAGCCGCCCGAGCCGATCCGGCGCCAGCGCGCCCTTGACGATCCGCGCCTGGCGCAGCGCGGCGGTGGCCTTCTGCACCAAGAGCAGCCGGGCGGCGGCCGGCAGGTCCTTACGCGCCAGCAGGATGCCGCGCGTCACGGCGTCCTCGCCATGCATTTCGGCCAAAGCCAGCAGCTGGCCCTCGGCAAAGGCGATATCGGCCCGACGCAGCAGGCGTTGGGTCAGACCCATGTTCTCGCGCGCAATCAGCGCAGCGGCCAGCCGCGCGCTGACCTTGCTGCGCTGGCTGATCGACACCAGCCGCGGCACATCAAGCGTGCGCACCAGTCCGATCAGGTCGGCATCGATGAGAACGGGTGAATACTGCAGCACCGCACGCGCAATAACCGCGCTGTCATGCAGCAGCGCCAGCATGATCGGCCGCGGCGCCATGGGGGAATGCAGCAGGCCATAGGCCAGCGCCGCGCGCACCTTGACGGAAGGATCTTCGAGAAAGCCGATCAGCGCCGCATAAAGCGCTGCATGCTCGTCGGCGGGACCGTCATGATTGAGATAGGCCAGAGCGGAGAGATGCGCCGCGCTGCCACGGTCCTCGCTGTCGGGCGACCGGGAAAGGGACACAAATTCCTGATACGCAACCATAGGATACTCCGCACATCGGCGGAGTTCACCCTAGTGGGGAAGGTTTAAGGAAGCGTTCACCATAAAACCCTGCCGCGACAGCCCACTAGAGACTGGCCATCACCAGGCCAAACAGCTGCGACAGGCCCGTCCAGGCCAGCGCCACCAGCCCCCAGGCCACAATGGCGAGGCCAACAACGACCCAACCGCGCGGCAAGCCGGCAATCTGGTTGGGAGCATGAAATGCCGACTGTCGCATAAGTGTCTCCTCCTCTGGCCGAGTGCTTCTTGGTCTATCCTGCGGCCGGTTTGGCCCGGCGCACCCATTGTCTGCGCGCCAGATATTAACTGAACCCTAAACCCGGCCTGCAGCTTTGACGCGAACCGGATGCACTGACACACAAAACAATGAACGCGGCCAGGCGCCGCAAACTCGCCCTAACGCGCGTAAAGCTGCGTGAAGAAGGCGCCGCCATCGCCACCTTCCGATGTGGTCGCCGGCAGGCCCTCCGGCTCATTCTTGAACAGGCCGGTGAACGACATGTTCTCCGGCGAGAAGCGCGACGGCAACGGCGGCGCGGCCGCGACCGTTGGTGCACCTCCGGCGATCTGCTGTGCTGCGAAATTGGCATTGGCGTCGCCCGCCTCATGCTTGGAGACCAGCACGCGATAGACGTCGCGAATGGTGCGCGGCTGCCCGTTTGAGTAAAAGATCGCCCGGTTCGATGAGGCCTGCCGGGGAAACAGATCTGCCGCGATCTGGTCCGGATCCTGCAGGCCCGCGGTGAACATGCGCTCAGCGCCCTGCGCGCCCAGGAAATGGGCGATATAGAGCTCGCCCGCGCTGGGCATGCGCCCGAACCGGCTGCGCAGATAGTCGCCATTGGATTTGGTAAAGGCTGCTGCCAGATCGGCGGCGATCTGTGGGTCTTCCCGCAGCTTGAGGATCTTGGCCTTGGTGGCCGGATCATCAATCACATAGTCGCCGCCGCTGGTGCGGCGGATGCTGTCGGCATATTGGCCATAGCCCAGCCGCGGCCCCTGCTCCTTCATCACCTGCATCCAGGTGCCTTCGAGGAACTGGAACAGCCCAACCGCCGATGACGTCTGGGCCTTGGCCTCTGGATTGAGACTGCTTTCGCGCATGGCTGTCTGCAGCAGATAGTCGAAATCCACGCCGTTCCGGTCGCCGGCGGCCGTCAGCACATAGGCCAGACTTTGGGGGACGGAGATCGGCTGCACGCCCATGACGGGATGACGGTCCTCGGGAATCGGTTAGGGACATGTTAACACCCGCAGAAGTTAACTGCGCGTTAACCATGCGCGCCTCAGCGATCCTCTGGCGCCTGCCAGCGGCGCACCACATCGGCCAGCACCGGCCGGGGCCGATCCTCCATCACCATGGTTGCGGTGCCGATATGCACGAAGCCGACGAAGCGCTCCCCTGCCCGCGCGCCCAGCATGCTGGCCGCCGCCTCGTCAAAGGCATACCAGCGGGTTACCCAGTTGGCGCCGAAGCCAAAGGCCGCCGCCGCATTGAGCAGGTTGAAAGCGACATTGCCCGCCGACAGCAATTGCTCGAACTCGGGCACCTTGGGATGGGGCTGCGGCGCCGAGAGCACACCAACCACCAGCGGCGCGGGCAGGAAGCGCTGCCGCTCGACCTCCAGGCTCACGTCGTCGAGGCCAGGCGTCTTGCGGGCGGCGATCGCAGCCAGGGCGGCGCCGGCCTTGGCCCGATCGTCACCGGCGATCAGCACCAGCCGCCAGGGTGCCAGCTTGCCATGATCCGGCACGCGGGTTGCCATGGTCAGCATCTGCTCGAGCTGCGTAGCATTGGGGCCGGGCTCGGCCAGGAAACCGACACCGACGGAACGGCGCGTGAGCAGATACTGGCTGAGGGCTGGGATGGGGGGCATGCAACAAATCCTCGTGGTCGCAGGCACACATAGTCAATTTGCGCCGCGCTTGCCACTGGCAGCAGGTCCAAGGGACAAATTTGCCTCATCTCGGCACTGTGCTGTTTTCATCGCCCCTGCTCTGTGACACAGCTTTTCCCAAATGGCCTGCTAGGCGATCCACTGATTCAGCCGCGCGAGATTTCAGGAGCCCAGATGCGTTTGCAACGGACACTAGCCCTGCTGCTCACCTTGCTGATGATCCTGGGAAGCGCCCTTTCGCTGGTCAGCCTGCCGGCGCGCGCCCAAGAGGCTGCGGCCACCACCGGCGAGATGCCGCCCATGCCTCGCCCGCGTCCCGCGGATCGTACAGCCGCCCCGACACCCGCCGATACCCCAGCCGCCCCGACCGGCGAAGCCACCCAAGCCATTTCCGAGCTGGTCTCGACACCGCAGAGCGTCACGCTGACGGCCAGCATCGTGCCCGATGGGCCAGCGGTGCCCGATGGCCTGGTGTGGCGCATCTTTGACACAACGCCCGATACCAGCGGCGAGCTGGCGCTGGTGGCCAAATCCGACCAGGGCACGGCCCAGGTCGAGCTGCCGCCCGGCGAATACATGGTGCATGTCGCCTATGGCCGCGCCCAGGCCAGCGAGGCCCTTTCGGTTGTTCCCGGCACCAACAGTCTCGCCATGGTGCTTGACGCCGGCGCGCTGCGGCTCAACTCGGCTGTCACCGGCGACATTCCCATTCCGCCCAGCCTGCTCAAGTTCGATATCCTGAGCGGACCGGACGAAACTGCGCGCCAGGTTGTCGCCGAGGGTCTGCTGCCCAATGACATCATTACGCTCAATTCCGGCACCTATCACGTCATCGCCTATTTCGGCACGGTCAACGCCGTGGTGAAGGCCGACTTGCGCGTCGAGCCCGGCCAGCTCACCGATGCCACGCTCTACCAGCATGCCAGCCAGGTCTCCTTCAAGCTGGTGTCCGAAGAGGGTGGCGAGGCCATCGCTGACGTCGAATGGACCGTCAAGACTGCCGATGGCACTACGGTCTTCACCGATCTGGGAGCATTTCCGGCCACCGTTCTGGCCGAGGGCGACTATCTCGTGCTGGCCAAGCAGGGGGACAAGGTCTTCAACCGCGAGTTCCAGGTGCAATCCGGCGCTGCCCGCGAAGTGGAAGTGCTTACCGCGGTTTACTGACGGGTCAGACACTTGGCCGCACTGGCGCCGACGCCTGTCCGACACCATGTCTATTGCCTATTGAAGCGCAGCGGCCGATGGCTCAGATTGCGCCAAAATCCCAGGGAGCCCCCAGCATGATGCACCGACCGTCGTCCAAACGTCGCCTCGCCGTCTTCGCCACCGCCTGCCTGGTGAGCGTTGCCCTGCCGCTCGCACCGGCCTGGGCGGAGAAGACCAAGACCAAGCCCGCCGTCACCGCCGAAGCCACCGTGCCCCCCGAAGTGACGGTAGAGATCCCCACCATCACCAGCGACGGTGCCAATGTCGATGAAGGCACGCTGCGCGACATTTTCAGCGGCAAGATTGCCGACAATGCGTCTGCACTGGCCGGTCTGACGGCCACCAGCATCAGCATCCCGGCCATCACCATCCATGTGCACTCTATCCTTGAGGGCAAGGCCACCGACGCCAGCATCACCATCACCGACATTGCCCTGACGGACGTCTCGGCCGGCATCGCCAGCGCCGTCACCGTAGCCGGCATGACCATGGACGCAGGCGATCAGGGCAGCGGCGCCTTCGGCGAGTTCTCGGCCAGCAGCGTCAATCTGGCCGCCATGCTCAGCATCTACGGCCTGGTCCCCTCGGCCGATGCCAATGGCTTTGCAACCATCTACAAGGATCTCAATTTTGCCGGCGGCAACTTCACCGCCCCCGAGGTCACCTGTGACTTCGGCGCGGTGACCGCCGACGAGTTCAAGGCGCGCCCTCTCAAGACCTCCATGGTCGAGATGATGGCCTTGGCCAGCGCGCTCGAAGGCCAGGACGAGCAGCCCTCGCCCGAGCTGATGGGCAAGATCGTGCGCATGTATGCCGATATCTTCACCGCCTTTGAGTCCTCGCCTGTCCACTATGATGGGTTCAGCTGCGATGCCACCGACGACAGTGGCCAGCCGGTGCAGGTCACCATTGCCAGCATGGATATGGACGGCATGTCGCCGGGTACCTACCCCGGCATCACGGTGTCCGGAATCGATATTCTCGCCAATGAAGATGGCGCAGTGAGCATCGGCAACTTCACCTTCAAGCCCATGGACCTCAGCGGCCCCATCGCCGCCATTGAGGCAGCGCCCGCAGCGCTGGATGAAGCCTGGTTCACCGCCAATGCCCGCGCGCTGATCCCGGCCTTTGCTGGCTTCTCCTTCAGCGATGTGGCCATCGATGTGCCCGATCCGGAAGCCGAAGCGTCCCGCATTGTTGCCAGCGTCGGCAGCTTCGACCTGTCGCTGGCCGACTATCGCAATGGCATTCCGGCAACCGTCAGCACCAATGCCAGCCACATCATGCTCGATCTGCCCACCGACACCTCCGATGAGCAGCTGCAGATGCTGATGGCCCTGGGCATCACCTCGATCGATGCCGGTTTCACCATCGACGCCGGCTGGGATGAAGCCAGCAACACCATCGCCATCAACGACATCTCGGTGACCGGCGCGGACCTGGCCACCGTCAAGCTGGCCGGCACCATTGCCAACGCCACCCAAGCCCTGTTCAGCAGCGATGAAAACGAGGCCATGGCCGCTGCCATGGGCGTGGCCATCAGTCACCTCACGCTTGACGTCAACGACATGGGCCTGTCCGACCTGGTGCTGGCCATTGCCAGCGCCGAACAGGGGGGCGACGCGGCAACCCTGCGCACTGTCTATTCGGGCCTGGCCGAAGGCACCATTGTGAGCATGCTGGCGGGCGCTGCCGAGGCCCAGAAGGTTGGCGCAGCAGTGAGCGCCTTTGTCGCCGGCAAGGCCAAGCAGCTTTCCATTGACCTCACGGCCAAGGAGCCCCCGGGCCTGGGCATGATGGACTTCATGGCCGCCGAGGAGGATCCCACCCTGCTCATCGGCAAGGTGAACATCTCCGCCACCGCCAAGTAAAACAAAGGGGCCGCCTTCGGGCGGCCCCATCTTCATTCACACCTTGCCTCGGCGCAGCAGCGCCTGGACTGGTCAGCGGCGGTAATACTGGCGATACCAGGCAACAAAGCTGGCGACACCAGCCTGGATCGGCGTGCGCGGCAGTTCACCCACCAGCGCCCGCAACAGCGTGGTATCGGCCGCCGTCTCGCGCGGGTCGCCCGCCTGCATGGGCAAGAAATTGCAATTGGCCGACTGGCCCAGCGCACGTTCGATGGCCTGGACGAAATCCATCAGCAGTTCGGGATGCCCGCCCGCCAGATTGACCGTGCGGAACGGCGCCACCGGCGACAGCGAATCCGCTTCGACCGGCGCGCCAACCACTGGCGGATGCTCGACCAGCCGGATGACCGCCTCGACCAGATCGTCGATGAAGGTGAAATCGCGGCGCATCTCGCCCTGGCCGAAGATGTCGATGGTGCGTCCATCCAGGATGGCCGCGACGAATTTGAACAGCGCCATGTCCGGCCGGCCCCAGGGGCCATAGACCGTAAAAAAGCGCAGCATCGTGGTGGGGATGCCAAACAGATGCGCATAGGAATGCGCCATGGCCTCGCCACCCTTCTTGGTGGCCGCATAGAGCGAAATGGGCGCATCGGCCGCGTCGCGCTCGGAAAACGGCAGCTTGGTATTGCCGCCATAGACCGAGCTGGTCGAGGCAAACAGCAGGTGGCGCGGCGGGTGCGCCCGCACCGCCTCAAGCAGATTGGCGCTGCCCACCAGGTTGGAGCTGATATAGCTCTGCGGCTGTTCGATGCTGTAGCGTACGCCGGCCTGCGCCGCCATGTGCAGCACGATCTCGGCCTCGGAGCGCCCCAGCGAAGTCGTCAGCAGCGCAGCATCTTCAAGGCGCGCCTCAACGAAGTTGAAGTTCTCCAGGCCCGCCAGTTCAGTCAGCCGCGCGCGCTTGAGGGCGACATCATAGTAGTCGGTCACCGCGTCATAGCCGGTCACGCTATGCCCGGCCTCGAGCAGGCGCCGGGCTAGTGTATATCCGATGAAGCCGGCCGTGCCGGTGATGAAGAACTTCACAGCGTCTCCTCCCCTTGCGCGTCCTGCTTGGCCACTGGCCGGCAGATCGTCACCCCTGCCCTTGGCTAGACGCGATGAACAACGGCCCGTGTGACGCCGATCCCCTCCTCCGCCGCTTCGGACCTACTATTCGGCGGCGTCCGTCAGGCTCAACGTCTCGTTCTCAACCAGCGGGCGACCAATGCTGGAATAGGCGAAACCATGCTTGTTGGCTTCGGCATGGCTGTAGACATTGCGCAGGTCGACCAGAATTGGCGTCTTCATCGTCTCGCGCAGGCGATCAAGGTCCAGCGAGCGGAACTCGTTCCATTCGGTGATCAGCACCAGCGCATCGGCCCCCTTGGCCACCTCATAGGCGCCCTTGGCAAAACTCACCTTGTCCATCATGTCCCGCGCCGGCTCCATGCCCTGCGGATCATAGGCCACGACATTGGCGCCCTTGTCGAGCAGACCCTGGATAATGTCGATCGACGGCGCCTCGCGCATGTCGTCGGTATTGGGCTTGAAAGTCAGGCCCAGCACGCCGATGGTCTTGCCGCGCACATCGCCGCCACAGGCCGCAATGACCTTGCGCGACATCGCGCGCTTGCGCTGGTCATTGATCGAGACTGTCGTCTCGACCAGCCGCATGGGGCTGCCGAAATCCTGCGCAATCTTGACCAGGGCCAGCGTGTCCTTGGGGAAGCATGAGCCGCCGTAACCGGGCCCGGCATGCAGGAACTTGCTGCCGATGCGATTGTCCAGACCAATGCCGCGCGCCACCTCCTGCACATTGCCGCCCGCCGCCTCGCACAGATCGGCGATCTCGTTGATGAAGGTGATCTTCATGGCGAGGAACGCATTGGCCGCATATTTGATCAGCTCCGCCGTGCGGCGGTTGGTGAACATCAGCGGGGCCTGGTTGAGATAGAGCGGGCGATAGACCTCGGTCATCACCGCGCGGGCGCGCTCGTCCTCGATGCCCACCACAATGCGGTCGGGCCGCTTGAAGTCATCAATCGCGGCGCCTTCGCGCAGGAATTCCGGGTTGGACACCACGGCCACGTCGGCATTGGGATTGGTGCTGGCGATGATATGAGCCACCTCATCGCCCGTCCCCACCGGCACAGTGGACTTGGTGGCAACCACCGTAAAGCCGGACACGCTGGCCGCCACTTCGCGGGCCACCGCATACACAAAGCTCAGGTCGGCATGGCCATCGCCGCGGCGCGAAGGCGTCCCAACCGCGATGAACACCACATCGGCACTCGGCACGGCGCTGGCCAGGTTTGTGGTGAACGTCAGGCGTCCCGCCGCAACATTGCTGGCTACCAGATCGCTAAGGCCAGGCTCATAGATCGGGATCTGGCCCTGTTCGAGCGCGGCAATCTTGCGCTCATCCTTGTCGATGCACACCACGTCGTGACCAAAGTCTGCGAGACAAACGCCGGTGACCAGACCGACATAGCCGGACCCTACGATAGCAATCTTCATAGCTCGTCCATCCTCACGCTGTGCGACAAAGAATATCAATCCAGAAAGACGATGTCGCGCCTGAACTCAATTCAAGCAAGTATGGCGCAGCTTCATCATTAATGCTGCCCCCGATGAGCCCGGCTTCTCGCATGGCTGCTTTGCAAGTCAATACCGTCACGCCATTCAGCCACAGACTTTTTGACCGCCCAGCAGAAGCCGCATGACTGGCCATCACTGTGCATCGCCCGGACTGGACCGGAGGCGCTTGACGCCCGAACGGATGGCCTTGCCCTCCAGCCGCCGCTTCTTGGACGCCAGTGTCGGCCGCGTCGCCACGCGGAACTTGGGCACATGGGTGCCCGCCACCAAGAGCTCCACCAGCCGCGCCAGGGCATCGGCGCGGTTCATTGGCTGGTCGCGGTGGGAATTGGCGGTGATCACAATCACCCCCGCCTTGGTAAGGCGCCGTCCGGCCAGCGCCGCGACCCGCCGCTTTACCGGCTCGGGCAATGAGGGCGAATTGACCAGGTCGAAGCGCAGCTGCACCGCGCTCGACACCTTGTTGACATTCTGCCCGCCCGGACCGGCCGCGCGGACAAAACTCTCGTCGATCTCTGAGGGATCAATGGAAATCGAGCGGGTTATGACAATGGGATCGGCCACACTCGCCCTCCCGTCAGCTGCGCAGGCGACCCGCGAAGATGATCTCACCTTCGTGGATCGTCAGGCCCTTGATGGTCGCCCGGTATTTGCCGGGCATGCCCTCGGCCGGAATGACCCAGCCCTTCTTGAGCATGCCGGCAAACACCTTTTCGCCGATATCCTTGAAATCGCCCGGCCCGAGCGCATTGTCCTCACCCAGATGGGTCAGGGCCTTGATCTCGCGATTGGACGGTCTTTGTGGCATCGCGTCAGGCCGCCTTGTCCTTGAGGTCCGGCGGGGTCGCTTCGGCCATCAGGGACACCAGGGCATCCATGAACGGCTCGACCTTCTGGCCCTCGGTGCCCAGGCGACGCACGGATACCGTGCCCTCCTCGGCCTCGCGCTTGCCGACCACGAACATCAGCGGCACCTTGCCGACGGAATGCTCGCGCACCTTGTAGTTGATCTTCTCGTTGCGCACATCGAGCTCCGCGCGGATGCCTGCGGCCTTGAGCTGGCGCACCAGCTTTTCAGCGTAGCTATCGGCTTCCGACACGATGGTCGCCACCACCACCTGGGTCGGCGCAAGCCACATCGGCATCTTGCCGGCATAGTTCTCGATCAGCATGCCGATGAAGCGCTCAAGCGATCCCAGGATCGCCCGGTGCAGCATCACCGCATACTGGCGCGAGCCATCCTCGGCGATATAGGTCGCATCGAGCCGCTCGGGCAGCACATAGTCGAGCTGCAGCGTGCCCACCTGCCAGCTCCGGCCAATGGCGTCCTTGAGGTGGAACTCCAGCTTGGGCGCGTAGAAGGCGCCCTCGCCCTCGGCGATCTCGAAGTCATAGCCGGTCGCGCGCAGGGCATCGCCCAGCGCTTTCTCGGCCGCATCCCAGCGCTCGATGGTACCGCCGAACTTTTCCGGACGGGTGGCCAGTTTGATGACCACATTGTCAAAGCCCATATGGCCATAGACCGAATAGAGCAGATGCACGAAATGCTCGGTCTCGGACTGGATCTGGTCTTCGCGGCAGAAGATATGCGCATCGTCCTGCGTCATCTGGCGCACGCGCATCAGCCCGTGCAGCGCACCGTGGGCCTCATTGCGGTGGCAGCAGCCGAACTCGGCCATACGCAGCGGCAGGTCGCGATAGCTCTTGATGCCCTGGTTGAAGATCTGCACATGCGCCGGGCAGTTCATCGGCTTGAGCGCCATCAGCTCGCCCTTGCCGCTCAGCACCGGACCTTCATCCTCGGTGCCGGGCACCTCGTCGGGCACCACGAACATGTTCTCGCGATACTTGCCCCAATGGCCGGACTGTTCCCAGAACTTCGAGCTCATCAGCTGCGGCGTCTTGACCTCGACATAGCCCGAGCCGTTCAGACGGCGGCGGATATAGGCCTCCATCTGGTTGAACAGCACATAGCCCTTGGGATGCCAGAACACGCTGCCCTGCGCCTCGGACTGGAAATGATAGAGGTCCATTTCCTGGCCGATCTTGCGATGGTCGCGCTTTTCGGCCTCTTCCACCATGTGCAGATAGGCATCCAGCTCATCCCTGGTCGCAAACGCCGTGCCATAGATGCGGCTCAACACAGGATTGTTGCTGTCGCCGCGCCAGTAGGCGCCGGCCACCTTGGTCAGCTTGAAGGCCAGGCCGACATCCTTGACGCTGCGCATATGCGGGCCGCGGCAAAGATCGATCCACTGCCCCTGCTTATACATCTTGAGCGATTGGTCGGCCGGAATGGCGTCGACCAGCTCGACCTTGAAGTTCTCGCCACGGGCGGCAAAGAAGTCCTTGGCCTGGTCGCGCGACCAGACTTCCTTGGTGAAGGCTGCGCCGCGCTCGATGATCTCGGCCATCTTCTTCTCGATGGCCGGGAAGTCTTCTTCCGAGAACGGCTCATCGCGCTTGAAGTCGTAGTAGAAACCGTTCTCGATCACCGGACCGATCGTCACCTGCGTGGTCGGCCACAGCTCCTGCACCGCTTCGGCAAGCACATGTGCTGCGTCATGGCGGATCAGCTCCAGCACGTCCTTGGAGCCAGAGTCGCGCGTCACGAACTCGATGCGGCCGTCTTCATTGAGCGGGTCACTCAGGTCCGACAGCACGCCGTTCCACTTCATGGCGACCGTCTTCTTGGCCAGGCTCTTGGAGATCCCTTCGACCACGGTGGTGCCGGTGGTGCCACGCGTATAGTCGCGAGCTGCACCATCGGGGAACGTCACCTTGATCGACATTTTAGGTCTCCAGAAATTGGGTTTGCTGTTGTGGTTGTCACAACAAGGCGGCCTGTCTAGCACGGATTTTGGCCTTTTCCAGCCAAGGGTGCCAAAATCTCAGTCCCGCCAATGCAAAAGCAGAGATCCCTCAGGACCAGCGGCCGTAGAGCCAGGGCCGATACCAGCGTCCCTCTGCAGGCAGGCTTTCGGGCACCGGATCATAGCCATGCGTGCCGCCGGGCCGACAGCGCACAAAGCGCGCCAGCCCCATCCAGCCGCCCGGCCAGAAGCCGAAAGTCCAGATGGCCTTGCCGGTGTATTCTGAGCAGGTCGGCAGGTGCCTGCAGGTGCGCCCGGTGAAGGCCGAGAGCGTATAGCGATAGAGCGTGATCAGGAACACCGCGACCAGCTTGAACGGCAGATCAACCACGCGCCAGAACAGGGCCAGGATTCGATCCATCAACGCATCGCCCTAAGCGATTCTGTCGGCTGCGCTTTTTCCAGCGCCTCCACCACCGCATCAAACACCAGCAGCGTCGACATATGCCGCGCCGGAAAGCCGCGCACCGGCTCAAGATAGCCCAGATCGCTCCACTTGCCCTGCGGCGGCGCGCCCTCGGTCTTGAGCATGGCATGCATGCGCTCGCGCAGGGCTCGGAACTCATCAACGGGGGTGCCCACGATCTCCCGCGCCACCACCGCCGCCGAGGTCTGCCCCAAAGCGCAGGCCGACAGGTCGTGGCCATAGTCCACGATCACGCCATCGCGCAGCACGATATCCACCTCGATCACCGAGCCACAGACCCGGCTGACCTTGCGCGCTGAAGCGTCCGGATGCGCCAGGCGCGGCGGCTGACTGGCATTGCCGGCCAGATCGAGTATCTTCTGGGAATAGAGATCGCTCAGTTCCATTTGTCGAACAACTCAGTTTCTTGTCGCCGTCACGGACCCTGCCTATATAGGTCGTCCCGGACAATCTGTCAGGGCCGCCACCTGCGTGTGGTCCGATTTCTCACCGGCCGCGTATTGTCTTGGTGCAAAGGAGCCACCTCATGGATGCCCACCCCAAGACTCTTGGCCAGACGAGCCTCGGCGCCGTGCCTGCCCCTGCCAGTACACTGGCGCGCCCGTCCAAAGACGAAGCCGAAGCGGCCGTGCGCACGCTGATCGCCTGGGCCGGCGATGATCCGTCGCGCGAGGGGCTCCTCGAGACCCCTGCCCGGGTCGCCAAGGCCTATGGCGAATTCTTCGCCGGCTATGATCAGGATGCCGGCACGGTCCTCTCCAAGACCTTCCGCGACGTCGGCGGCTATGACGACATCGTTCTGGTCCGCGACATCCCCTTCAACTCCCATTGCGAGCACCACATGGTGCCCTTCGTCGGCAAGGCGCATATCGCCTATCTGCCCCATGATGGCGTGGTGGGTCTGTCCAAGCTGGCCCGGCTGGTCGAAGTCTTTGCCCGCCGCCTGCAGACCCAGGAAAATCTCACCGCCCAGATCGTTGATGCTATCAATGAGCATCTCAACCCGCGCGGCGTCGCGGTGATGCTGGAAGCCGAACACATGTGCATGTCCATGCGCGGTGTCCGCGCCCATGGCGCCTCAACCGTCACCCATCGCTTCACCGGCGTGTTCGCCGAGGATCGCGTGGAGCAGGACCGGTTCCTCGCCATGATCAGCCGACGCTGACCGCAAATCACGCTGGCATGCCGGTGGGGCCGGCGATAGAAAGCACCATGAGCATTTCCTTCACCGACCCCACCGCCCTCAGTCACGAGCAGCTTGAAGAAGGCACCCAGTTCGCGCCGCGCTTTGACGCGTCCGGGTTGGTGACCGTCGTGACCATCGAGGCGTCCAGCAAGGATGTGCTGATGCTGGCGCATATGAATGCCCAGGCCCTGTCCCTGACGCTCGAGACCGGCATCGCCCATTACTGGTCGCGTTCGCGCGGCAAGATCTGGAAAAAGGGCGAAACCTCGGGCGAGCTGCAAGAGGTGGTCGAACTGCGCGTCGACTGCGACCAGGACGCCATCGTGCTCACCGTCAACCAGACCGGGCGCGGCGCTGCCTGCCACACTGGTCGCAAGAGCTGCTTTTATCGCCGCGCGATTGTCGAGGATGGGGCAGCACGTCTCCAAGACACCGGCCTGCCGCTCCTGTTCGATCCCAAGGACGTCTACGCCTCCTGATCGGCGCTGCGGCGCTCGAACAGACCCACCATCAACAGCCCAGCGATAAAGCCGCCCAGATGCGCCTGCCAGGCGACATCCACCTGCGCGCCGATCACCAGCGGCAGCAGCGGCACCGCCGCATTGAGCACCAGCCAGATCAAGATGAAGCCCCGGGCCCGGCTGTTGCGCCACACTTCGGCAAAGCTGGCCAACCGTCGCCCGGCCACCACCGGCTGCCCCGTTTCCGGATGTGGCACCACGATCACTGGCTGGAAGATGAAGCGCATGGCTGCGCCCGTCAGCCCGGAAATGCCGCCCGAGGCGCCGATGAGAAAGGCCCCCGAACTGAGCGTGGTGGCAGCAAACAGCGCCGCGCCAGCCGCAGCCGACACCAGGAAGATGGCCATCATCGGCCCTGCCCCATAGCGCCGGGCCACCGGCGTGCCGAAGATCACCAGCCAGGCGACGTTGAAGATCAAGTGCTCCCAGCTGCCATGCAGAAAGGCGTGACTGAACGGCGTCCAGATCAGCGGAATCGCCAGCGACAGATCATTGGGCGCTTCGATGATTCTTTGCGGCAGAAAGGCGAACCAGAAGATCAGCTGCGTCATGCCCTCGGCGTTAAGCACCAAGGTTGACGCAAGGTGAATCGCCACCATCACCCCGGCCAGCGCCGCAATCGCCCCCGGCAGCAGGAACACCGGCTCCCGCCCGGAGGACTGGGCCGTTGCCGGCGGGGGACCTTGTTCAACCATCACTTCACTCCGACTCGCTGGTGGCCTGCGGCTTACAGCTTTCTTTTCCACATCGGGACAGCCGCGTTAACCTTAACTTTTGTTTAAGGGCGCTTTTGCGGCCCGGTTTTGCCAATGTCGGCGCACGGCGGGAGCGTCCAGCGACTTGGGCGCACGACTTTCGATTGGCGGATCAGGACATGCAAAAGGCGAGCACCAAGACGCTCTACGATTACTGGAATTCCATTCGTGGATCGCGCAGCGCGCCCGAGCGCAAGGACATCGATCCCACGCGGATTCGCGATGCCCTGGCCAATACCTTCATCCTCGAACTCGATGAGAGCGACAAGTTCTCCTTCCGCCTCGCCGGCTCGCATTTGTGCTCGAGCTATTGCCGCGAGCTCAAGGGGCGCTCCTTCTCCGCCCTCTGGCATGAGCGCGATGGCGACGCCATGGATACGCTGATCCGCGCCGTAACCGAGGATCACGCCGTGGCGCTGGTGACCTTCCAGGGCACCACCGCCATCCACACCAAAGTCACCTTCGAGATGATTCTGATGCCATTGCGTCACAATGGCTCGACCCATACGCGCCTGCTCGGCGCCATGACCGCCATCGACGAGCCCTATTGGCTGGGCGTGCAGCCCATCATGGAGCAGCGCATCTCGGGCCTGCGTCTGATCTGGCCGGACGACATCGCCCTTGAGGACAAGGTGCGCGAAGTCTCCACCAAGATCGTCAACGACACGCCCTATGGCACCTCGGCAACGCCCATGGCCATGCCGGCCGTTGTCTTCGGCCGCACCGCCCGCCGCTATGCGCATCTGGCTGTGCTCGACGGCGGACGCCAGTAAGCACATAAGACATTGAAAGCAGACAATTTGCGCGGGTTTTGCCGCGCAAATATTTCTGCGAACAACAATGCATTAACCAGACCTGCCTAGAGTGATGCCCATTACCCCTCGGGCCATGTAGTCAGGCGAATGCTGAGCGACGACCTCCCCTCACCGCAGTTCATAGCCCCTGTGCGCACCCGCGCCACCGAGGGCAAGTTTCAGCGTGTGCGCGTGTCGGTGCTTGGCCGCTACATGCTGGCCGATCGGCGTGAATTCCCCTGCCAGGTGCTCGAAATGTCGCCCGGCGATGCCATTGTCATTGCCCCGGCCGCCGGCCTGGTCGGCGAGCGCGTCATTGCCTATCTCGATCAGATCGGCCGCATTGAAGGCACCGTCATCAACCAGATTGATGGCGGCTTCCTGATGGACATCACCGCCTCGCCGCGCAAGCGCGACAAGATGGCGGCCCAGCTCACCTGGCTGGCCAACAAGGATGTGCTCAACCTTCCCGAGGATCGCCGCCACGAGCGCGTGGTGCCCGATATCCGCCATTCCACCGTCGTGCTCGACGATGGCCGCCGCTACAATTGCAAGATCATCGACATTTCGCTCTCCGGCGCCGCCATCGAGCTGGACGTGCGCCCGGCGATCGGCACCCCGGTGACGCTGGGCCGCATGCGCGCCCGCGTCATGCGCCATTTCCAGGATGGCGTGGCCGTCGAGTTTTCCTCGGCCCAGGAAATGCTCACCGTCGTGCAGCAGAACCTGCGCATGAACTGACGGGCCCTACGGCCCTTTCCACTTCGTGAGTAGAAAAGCGCCCGCAAGCAGCTATGACAGTGTCATGACACTGCGCCGGCTTTCCCTGCTCTTCACCGTCTTGTCCCTGCTCTCCACTGCCCCCGCGCTGGCCGGTGGCAAGGCCGACTGGCGCGACTATGCCTGGCGCACCATTCCCCTTGCCCAGTGCCAAGACAGCGGCCGCACCGTCACCTGCCCGCCCTATCACCAGCGATGGGACTGGAAGCGCAACCAGTGGGCGGATGTCACGCTCACCATCGTGGGCACCACGCTACGCCTCACCCAGGCACTGACCAATATGGACACGCGCGACGATGACTTCGTCTGCGTCACCGCCCTGGTGGTGGATGCCGCCGGCGCCACGCTCATCGCCCATCATCAGAACTGGCACATGGATCCCGGCCAGACCCTGGCCCGGGAGTTTTCCTACCAGTCCCGCCGCCTGCCCGACGCCTATGCCATCCATATCGGCTCCAAGCAGTGCCGCCGCGGCGCCGGCCAGGACGATGCGGTGCTGGCCAAGGTGCAGGCTGGAATCAGCCGATGAGCTGCTTCCCCCAAGCCCCTGATCTGCATGGTTAACCAGCCCCGAATCCACTCGATAAAACACGCATAAAAACTACGCGGCAGTTTTCGGACCGGCGCAAGTCGCGGCCCCTAACGTGATCTCCATCAGGGAGATTACACAATGCCATCGAGCAAAAAGGGACTGGGAGCGACACTGCTGGGCGCCATCATGGTGCTAAGCGCGCTGACCGCACCAGCACTGGCCTACGACACCACCAATGTCGCCTTTGTGCAGACCCGCGACGGCGCCGCCAGCATTCCGGTCGGTCACGCCGAGTTCTGCCAGCAGCGCCCGCAGGAATGCGGTCCCAATGCCCAGGTGATCTCCGCCGTGCCGCTGACCGAGGCCCTCTGGCAGCAGTTGCTCAACACCAACGCCCAGGTCAATGCCGCCGTGGTCCCGGTGACCGATGAGCAGCTCTACAAGGTCAGCGAGTTCTGGACCTATCCCAATGGCTATGGCGATTGCGAAGACTATGCGCTGGAAAAGCGCCGCGAGCTGATCAACCAGGGCTGGCCCGCCAGCACCCTGCTGCTCACCGTGGTCAAGCAGCCCAATGGCGAAGGCCATGCCGTGCTCACCGTCCGCACCGATCGCGGCGACCTGGTGCTCGACAACCAGATCGGCAGCGTCGATCTGTGGAATGCCACGCCCTACAAATTCATCAAGCGCCAGTCCCAGGCCAATGCCGGCCAGTGGGTGGATATGATCGACGACCGCCAGACTGTGGTCGCCACCGCCGCCATCCGCTAGCGCTTGCCAGTTCCGGATCCCGCCCAAGTCCAACCCTGATAGGGATCTGAAGAGTAAGGCCGGTGTCGCATCGCGACACCGGCCTTGCTGTTTTGTTTCAATGCCTGCCCGCTCGCCCCTTACGGGTGGATGGCGACATAGGCGCCCATGAACAACAAGCCCGTGATGAAGGCCCAGCCGAAGGCCACGATGGCCGACACCAGCGCCGAGGTCATCGACAGCGTGCCATTGTCTTCGTGCCGCCAGCCGATCTGCAGCATGATATAGGGCCCGCACACAAAGCTCATGGCCAGATTGCCCATCGAGCCCAGGAAGGTCTTGCCATCATAGCGCAGCATGGCCTGCTGGCCTGCGCGCCACTGATAGAGATGCGTCGCCGCACCCGCGATGCACAGCCCCACGCCAATGAGGAAAGCCGCCAGCAACAATTCCTTGGTCACACTGCCCCCTGCCGGCGCCCTTGTGTGGTGGGTCGCCGTGTTTATTAACCGTTCATTAAGCATATTGCCCCCCCACTGCGGTGTCACTCTCCGTCTCCGATACTGGTTAACGCTGGCCATGAGCATTCCATCGGCCCCCGCCAAGGGGCGACACGATCATTCAGGCCTGGCCTATAATCTGGCCGGCATTGCCGTGCTGGTGGGCTTGCTGTCGGTCGGAGCGGCCTATCTGGTCGATGAGCTGGGCCAGGCCACAAAGCTCCCCCAGCCGGCGCTGACCGATGGTGAACCGGTGGCGCAGACCATTTCCGGACGCGAGCTGCATATCCCCACGCGCTGGTTTCGCTATGGCGAACAGATTCGCGATGGCTTCACCAATCAGATCGATCTCAAGGTGGTGCTGACCGCAGACGATGGCGTGACGCCCCTGCCGGTGGATGTGACCCTGCTGCCGCGCAGCCGCGCCAGCACCAGCGCGAGCCTGCTCGACCGCGTCTATCTGCATCAGTTTGGGGATGACACCTTGTCAGGCGTGTCGGGCCTGGTGGGCAAGCCCATGCAGCAGTCCGAGGGCTATAGCGGCGAGAGCATCTGGTATGATGCCATCTCGCCCAATCCCTTCGTGGCCAAATGCATGGATGCGGTCGAACCCGAGCAGGCACGCCAATGCGTGCGGACCGTCTATCTGCCCAGCGGCATAGCCGCGGTCTATGCTTTCGACGCCACGGTTCTGCAATCGTGGCGCCAGTTCGATATCCAGATGGAGCGCTGGCTCAGGCCGATCGGCGCCTGGTAGCTCAGGCGATATCGTCCAGGTCGATATCCAGGATCGACATGTTGAAGATGTAGGACTTGTCGCCGTCCTCGTCGTCGGCATGGATCAGCCCGATCGATTCATCACCGATGAACACTTCCACCGAGTCGTCGAGCTTGGCGCGCGGGCGCACGTCGATGTTCTTGTTGTTGAACTTCACCTGCAGGAACTTCTGCAGCTTGAGGATCTCGGGTTGTTTCACTGTCACATGTCCTGCGGTTTGCGTTGAGCCGGCAATCTAGTCACCGCCAGCGCCCACACAACCCCTGAAATCAGCCATTTTAGCGGTGACAACGCGCTGTGCCGGCTTGCAGCCTCAGCCGTTGGCGTCGTGCACCAGCACCATCTGGTCCATCACCAGTGCCGGCTGTGCGCAGCCCGCCTCACCGATCACCTTGGCCGGAACGCCCGCCACCGTCGTGTGCGGCGGCACTTCCTTGAGCACCACCGACCCCGCGCCGATGCGCGAGCAGCAACCCACGATGATATTGCCCAGCACCTTGGCCCCGGCCCCGATCAACACGCCATCGCCGATCTTGGGGTGACGGTCCTGCTCGGACTTGCCGGTGCCGCCCAGGGTTACGCCCTGCAGCATGGACACATTATCGCCCACCACCGCCGTCTCCCCAATCACCAGGCCCGTGCCGTGATCGAGCATAATGCCCTTGCCCATCGGCACGGCGGGATTGATGTCGACCTGAAACACCTGGCTGGAGCGGCTCTGAAGGTACAGCGCGAAATCGCGCCGCCCCGCCTTGAACATGGCATGGGCAAAGCGATGCGTCTGGATGGCCTGGTAGCCCTTGAAGAACAGCAACGGTTCCACCGCGCGGTGGCAAGCCGGATCGCGCTCCAGCGTCGCCGCCAGGTCAACGCGCGCCACGGCGCCAATCTCGGGATGGTCCGCCAGGATCTCGGCAAAGGCCTGACGGATCAGATCAGCCGAGACATCCTCGTGGTGCAGTCGCGCGCCCAGCCGATGGGCCAGCGCCTGCTCGAAACTGTCGTGATTCAGGATCGCCGAGACGGCCAGATTGGCCAGCGATGGTTCATTGCTGACGATCTGCTGTGCCCCGGCACGCACGGCCTCCCAGACGGGATCAACCGACTGCAGCTTGACGGGGGTCTTTGCCTGGGTGGTCATGTCGGGCCTCTGACGTATCGTAGGCTAACGATATAACCACTATTGCCGCCATTTCAAAGGTCGGACGACGTGATTGGTTCACGAAACGCTGTGCGCGGGGAAGGTCTTGCTCAGAAACGCCAATGCCGCAGCCTTGAACGCCCTGTCGCCAGTGGCCCGCATATGGTCGCGCTTGGGGATCACATAGGCCTCGCCCTGCGGCAACAACTCGGCCAGCGGCCCGGGTGCGCCCGCCATCGCATCGGCCTCGCCCACCGCCACCAGCACGGGCACGCTGATGCGCCGTACATCGGCCCGCGCCATGGGGTCACGCGAGGTTTCCATGCAGGCCGCCAGCGCTTCGCGGTCGGCGCCGGTATGCTCGGCAAAAATGCGGAACTGCCGCGCCGTGGGATGGGTCAGCCCGTCCAGCGACGGCGCCCGCAGCCCGGCAATGATGTCATTGCCATCGCTCAGCCCATTGATGAGGTTGAGGCCCATGCCGCCGAAAATGGCGCAGGCAACGCGCTCCTCATGCGCATAGGCAGCAAAGGCGGCGATGCGCGCACCCATTGAATAGCCCAGCAGCGCCGCCCGGGCGATTCCCAGATGGTCGAGCAGGCCGATGGCATCCTCGGCCATGGCCTGGGGATGGTAGCGCTCCGGGTCATAGGGCTTTTCCGAGGCGCCGTGGCCGCGATTGTCGAGCGTAATGGCCGTGTAACCCGCCGCCACCAGCGTCTCGACCCAGCCGGTCTCGATCCAGTTCACCTGTCCGCTCGAGGCAAAGCCATGGATGCAGAGCACCGGCGGGCCATTGCCGGCGGTCTCATAGGCCAGGGTCAATCCGTCGGACTGGAAATTGGGCATGGCTGTCTCCATGGGCAGGCGGCGTCGTCGGGCCTGTGTGCGCGGGAATGCCGCGACAAATCAATAGCCGATTGCCCGCGCAAGCCTTCCATTGCCCCATGCCTTGGACTAAGGTCCGGCCAAATCAACACCGCACCGGGTTCTTTTCGATGGCACACGGCACCACGCCACACTTCCACAATACCGAGGGTCTTCGCCGCATCGAGGTTGGCTCCAGGGAATTCCAGTGCATCGGCGCCTTGCCGCCCTTCGATCATCCCCACGTCTTCCTCGACATGGGCACCGATGACGAGATCATCTGCCCCTATTGCTCGACGCATTACGTGTTCAATTCGCGCCTGGCCGCCGGCACCTGCAACCCTGCGTCCGCCCTTTACACCGCCACTGCCGCCTAAGGCCTCCCATGCCGGACACCGGCCAAACCTTCTTCATCGCCGGCGCGGGAATCAGCGGTCTGACGCTGGCGCTCGCGCTGGCGCAGCGCGGCGGCCGCGTCACCGTGCTGGAGCGCAATGAGCGCATCTCCGAATTCGGTGCCGGACTGCAGATCAGCCCCAATGCCCGCCGCGTGCTCGATCGACTCGGGCTGGACAGCGCCGTGGCCGGCGTCAGCCTCGAGCCCACCGGCATCGACCTCTTCCCCCAGGACGCCACCACCCCGCTGACCACCCTGGCCCTGGGGCCGGCGATGCGCAGCCGCTTTGGCGCCCCCTATGTGGTGATGCACCGCGCCGATCTGGTCGAGACGCTGTACCAAGCCGCCCGCCGCGACCGCGCCATCAATGTGCTGTTCGGCGTGCGCCAATGGGATGTCGTCTCCCATGCCCGCGGCGTCTCGGTCTCCATCGACACCGCCGATGGCGAAGCGCGCACCAGCCGCGGCAAGGCCTTCATCGGCGCCGATGGCGTGCATTCCCAGACGCGCCGCCAGGTGCTCGAAGGCCCCGACGCCCGCTTTGGCGAGCGGGTCGCCTGGCGCACCCTGCTGCCCTTCGACGCCGTGCGGGCCCAACTGGGGCTTGACCGGGTGACTGTGCTCTTCGCGCCCGACTATCATGTCGTCTGCTATCCGCTGCCCCATCGTGGCCAGGTCAATATTGCCCTGTTCGTCCACGGCCCGGCCAGCGTCGACAAGGCCGGCAGCGTGCCTGCCCTGCCCGGCACCCGCCGCAATCCGCGCCTGGCCGCCATCCTGGCCGCCGCCGGCAACAGCTGGACACCCTGGCCGCTCTATACCGTCACCACACCCGTCTGGCATCGCGGCCATATCGGCCTGATCGGCGACGCTGCCCATGCCATGGTGCCCTTCCAGGCCCAGGGCGCGGCCATGGGCATTGAGGATGCTGCCGTGCTGGCGCCCCTGCTGCTCGACACCGACGATGCCGAAGCCGCCTTCGCCCGCTATGCCGCCATCCGCCAGCCCCGCGTCAGCCGCGTCGCCCGCACCAGCCTCAACAATGGCCGGATTTTCCATCTCGGCTGGCCCATGAGCAAGGCGCGCGATTCTGTCATTGTCGCCCAGGGCCCCACTGGCCATCTCAATCGCCTGTCCTGGCTCTATGGCCATGATGCGCAGGCCGCCGATACCGCCAGTTCCCGCCCCCCGACACAGCCCAAGAGCGCTGGCGCCGCAGGGGTTTGAGGGCGTCCAAGCGCCGCAGCATCCGGCCAATTTCCCCTTCGGCCTTGCTTTGCCGGCTAGGCCTGTGTCAACTGCGCGACACATCCTCGGGCTCACACAACGACAAGAACACAAGCACCAAGCATGCAAGCATCGACCCGCTCACGGCTGACCCTCGCCTGCATCCTGGTGACCATTCTGCTCGACATGATCGGCGTGGGCATCATCGTGCCGGTGCTGCCCGAGTTGCTCGAAGACCTCACGGGCGGCAGCGTCGCCAATGCCGCGGTGATCGGTGGCTATCTGGTCTTTGTCTATGCCTTCATGCAGTTCGTCTTTTCGCCGGTGCTGGGCAATCTGTCTGACCGCTTCGGGCGCCGCCCCGTGCTGCTGCTGTCGCTGCTTGGCCTGACCTTTGACTATCTGATGATGTCGATCGCCCCGGTGGTCTGGTACCTGTTCATCGGTCGCGTCATCGCCGGCATTGCTGGCGCGGCCCTGGCTACCGCCACCGCCTATATGGCCGACATCACCCCGCCCCATAAGCGCACCCACCGCTTCGGCCTGATCGGCGCGGCCTTCGGCCTGGGCTTCATCATCGGCCCCGTCATCGGCGGCGAGCTGGGCGAGTTCGGCCCGCGCGTGCCCTTCTACGCCGCGGCGGCCCTGGCTTTTGCCAATTTCCTGTTTGGTCTGCTGGTCCTGCCCGAAAGCCTGCCCAAGACCTCGCGCCGCAAGTTCGACATCCGCCGCGCCAACCCCTTTGGCGCCGTGCTGGCGCTGCGCAAATATCCTGCCGTCTTGTGGCTGCTGGTCGTGCTGTTCTTCCTGCAGCTGGCGACGCAGGCCCTGCCCACCATCTTCAGCTACTTCACCGTGGAAGTGTTCAACTTCACCTCGTCCTCGATTGGCCGCACGCTGGGCGCCTTTGGCATAGGTTTCGCCTTCAGCCAGGCTGTCCTGGCCGGACCGCTGTCCAAGGGCATCGGCGAGCCGGCGGTTGGCATCATCGGCCTGCTGTTTGCCGCGACCGCCTTTGCCGGCATCGCCTTTTCGGCCGACGTCTATCAACTCTATCTTTTCATCGCCGTCGGCACCGTCAGTGGCCTCGCCCCGCCCGCCATCAACGGCGTGCTGTCGCGCCAGGTGCCCGACAATAGCCAGGGCGAGCTGCAGGGCGCGGTCAACGCGGCCAGTTCGCTGGCCACCATTATCGGCCCGCTCGCGGCCACGCAGATCTTTTCCTATTATTCCAGTGCGCCCGAGACCGGGCACTACTTCCCCGGCGCGCCCTTCATCGCCTGCGCCATTGCCGTGGTGGTATCGCTGATCGTGTTTGGTTTGGCGGCCTGGCGTTTTGAGCTCGGCCATCGCCCCAGCCTCGCCGACCACCCACATGTGCCCGAAACCCCGCCACCCGGCCAGGTCCGCGTGGCGCCCATCGACGAGAACGACGATGACCGAAATCCGGATCCGCGCCGCCACTGAGGCCGACCACGCCGCCATCCTCGCCATTGTCACCCCGGTGCTGGCCGCCGGCGAGACCTATGTCATCGAGCGCGATCTCGATCCCACAGCCATCACTGCCTATTGGTTTGCCGCCAATCATGAGGTCTTCGTCGCCGAGAGCGACGGCGCCATCCTGGGCACCTATTACCTCATGCCCAACCAGCGCGGCGGCGGCGCCCATGTCGCCAATTGCGGCTACATGACTGCCGCGTCAGCCCAAGGCAAGGGCGTCGCCCGCGCCATGTGCGCCCATTCGCTGGACCGCGCCCGCGCCCGCGGCTTCCGCGCCATGCAGTTCAACCATGTGGTGTCGACCAACACCCGGGCCGTGGCCCTGTGGCAGGCCATGGGCTTTACGATCGTCGGCACCCTGCCCCAGGCCTTCAACCACCCCAGCCACGGCTATGTGGACAGCTATGTGATGTTTCAGGCGCTGTGAGGCAGCCCGCTGAGCGCCACGCCCAGTCGATCATTTTTCCGTGTGCAGCGCTGCAGGGCCAAACCGGCCCCCATTGCCAGGCGTAGCAGGATAAGGCTGGGCACAGCGCCGAGCCAGAACCCGGAGGAAACCTAAATGCGTCGTTTGAAATCGGTGGCCCTTGCCGCCGTTCTGTTTGCGCCGATCAGCCTTGCCCCCGTCCAGGCCGCCAATATCGTCGAAACCGCACAGGGCGCTGGGACCTTTGGCACCTTGCTGGCCGCGGCAACGGCTGCTGGCCTGGCCGATGCCCTTGCCAGCACGGACAATATCACTGTGTTCGCCCCCACCGACGAGGCCTTTGCCGCCCTGCCCGCCGGCACAGTCGAAAACCTGCTCAAGCCTGAGAACAAGGATGCGCTGATCGCCATCCTGACCTTGCATGTTCTGCCGCGCGAACTGGCGTCCAACCAGCTTCCGGGCCGCGCCATCCACGTCAAGACGCTGAACTCCGCAAAGATGCTGGCGGTGACCAAGAGTGCAGCCAACCATGGCGTGACCGTCGCAGCGTCCAATGCCGCCAATGTCGTGAGCGCCGACATCAAGGCCGACAATGGCATAATCCACGTCATCGACGCCGTCCTGCTGCCGTGATGCCAAAGGGGCCCGGTCTTTGCTGACCGGGCCCCTTCACAAAGTCGCAACGCGCTCGCCGCTGAAGCGGGGCAGCCTTACTTGCCCAGCGTCGAGGGCCAGGTGCCGTGCAGATCGGTGCCACGGCCGACGATCTCGAAGCCATGCGCGCCGAAGAAGTCGCGCTGGCCCTGGATCAGATTGGCCGTGCCCTGGGCCTGGCGATAGCTGTCGAAATAGCTCAGCGCCGCCGACAGGCAGATCATCGGGAATTCGCCGGTTGCGGCAGCGGCCACCACCTTGCGCAGGCTGGGGTGGCTGTCCTTCATGATGGCGACGAAATCGGGCACCACCAGCAGATTGACATTGCCGCCCTTGGCATAGGCCGAGCTCATCTGATCGAGGAAGCGCGAGCGGATGATGCAGCCGGCGCGCCAGATCTTGGCGATGGTGGCCAGCGGCAGGGCCCAGCCGTTTTCTTCCGATGCCTTGGCGATCACGGCAAAGCCCTGGGCATAGCTGACGATCTTGCCAGCCAGCAGCGCCTTTTCGAGCTCAGCCAGGGTCACGTCGGTCTTGGCGCGGTTGGGCTTGCCATAGATGGCTTCAGCCGCCACGCGCTCATCCTTGCGCGAGGAGATCGAGCGGGCCGCCACGGCGCCTTCGATGGCCGTCGCCGGCACCCCCATCTGCTGGGCGGCAATGGCGGACCAGACGCCCGTGCCCTTCTGCCCGGCCTTGTCGAGAATCAGCTCGACCAGCGGCTTGCCGGTTTCGCCATCCACGGCGTCCAGCACATGGCCGGTGATTTCGATGAGGTAGGAATTGAGCGGACCCTTGTTCCATTCCTTGAACACGGCGGCGCAGTCCTTGGGCGACATGCCCAGGCCATCGCGCATCACGCCATAGACTTCGGCGATCATCTGCATGTCGCCATATTCGATGCCATTGTGGATGGTCTTGACGAAGTGGCCAGCGCCGCCTTCGCCCAGATAGGCACAGCAGCTCTCGCCATTGAACTTGGCGGCAATGGCGGTCAGCACCGCCTCGGCATTGTGCCACTGCTCCTTGGAGCCGCCCACCATGATGGAGGGACCGTGACGAGCGCCCTCTTCGCCGCCGGACACGCCGACGCCCAGATAACCGATGCCCTTGGGCTTGAGATAGTCAAAGCGGCGCTGCGTATCGGTGAACAGCGAATTGCCGCATTCGATGATGGCATCGCCCTTGTCCAGATGCGGCAACAGCTCTTCGATCATTTCGTCCACCGGCTTGCCGGCCTTGACCATGATGATGATCGAGCGCGGCGCCTTGATGGCCTGAACGAACTTGGCCAGGTCGGCTTCGGGGATGACCTTGCCGTCCAGGCCCTGTGCCTTGGCCGTGACGACAAAGTCATCAATACGCGACGCGGTGCGGTTGTGTACGGCGACGGTGTAGCCTTTTTCGGCGATGTTGAGGGCCAGGTTCGAGCCCATCACAGCAAGGCCGATCAGGCCAATATCAGCTGTCGACATACCAGCAGTCCTTCCGAGGATTTTCGTCTATCATGCGCACACGACGCTGCGCGCGGCGGCGAACCTGACCACAATACGGCGGCGGACGGAAGCCGCTTTCACGCATTTTTGGCCCAAATTCGCCGTCTTGTATGGTAGTTTTTCTTGCTAGGTCAATCCCGCAGATCCCAGACCCGCCAAATCGGAGACGCCCCATGCCATCCCCCTTCGATCTGACCGGCAAGCGCGCCCTGGTCACCGGCTCCAGCCGCGGCCTGGGCCTGGCCATGGCCCGCGCCCTGGCCGAAGCCGGCGCTGCCGTGGTGCTCAATGCCCGCGACACCGTCGCCCTGGGCGCCGCCGCCAAGGATCTCGCCGAGGCGGGCGCCACTGTCCATGCCGTGGCCTTTGACGTCACCAGCCGCGACAGCATCAACGAGGCCATCACTCATATCGAGGACGAGATCGGCCCCATCGACATCCTGGTCAACAATGCCGGCATGCAGTTCCGTTCGAGCCTTGAGGCCTTCCCGCCCGAAAAATTCGATCAGGTCATCGCCACCAATCTGACCTCGGTGTTCAATGTCAGCCAGCCCGTCGCCCGCTACATGATCGCCCGCGGCGCCGGCCGCATCATCAATATCTGTTCGCTGCTGTCGGACATGTCGCGCCCCTCGGTGGCCCCCTATGCCGCCAGCAAGGCCGCCGTCGCCAATCTCACGCGCGGCATGGCGGTCGACTGGGCCCGCCATGGCCTGAACGTCAACGGCATCGCGCCGGGCTATTTCGCCACCGAGCTCAATGAAGCCCTGCTGAGGGATGACAAGTTCAACGCCTGGATCGAGACGCGCACCCCCATGGGCCGCTGGGGCCAGCCCGAGGAACTGGGCGGCGCCGTGGTCTTTCTCGCTTCGCCCGCCGCTGCCTTCGTCAATGGCCACATCCTTTATGTGGATGGCGCCTTCACCGCCACGGTCTGACCCATGCCGCTATCCCCTGCCCGCATCATCATCGCCATGGGCGTCAGCTCATCCGGCAAATCCACCGTTGGCCAATCCATCGCCCGCCGGCTGCATGTGCCGTTCCTGGATGGCGACGGCTATCACCCGCCCGCCAATGTCGAGAAGATGCGCGCCGGCACGCCGCTGACCGATGAAGACCGCTGGCCCTGGCTCGAAAAACTCGCCCAGGCGCTGCATGAGGCCGCCGAGCGCAAGGGCTCGTCTGTCGGCGCCTGTTCGGCGCTGCGCCGGGTCTATCGCGACTATCTCACCGAAAAGGCCGGCGAGCCGATCCTCTTCGTCTATCTCGATGGCACGCGTGAGGTGATCGGCGAGCGCATGGCGCGGCGACAGCACGAATATATGCCGACGAGCCTGCTCGACAGCCAGTTCGCCACGCTCGAAGTCCCCGATCCGCAGACCGAGAATGTGCTACCCGTGCCGGTTACCGACAGCGTCGAAACCATCACCCGCACCGTGCTCAAATCGCTCGACCATCTGCGCAGCTTCAAGCGCTGGCAGTAGCGACGAAAAAGGCGGCCCGAAGGCCGCCCCAAATGTCTCTGACGCCTCCGGCTTACTGCGCGGTATAGCCGCCATCGACCACGTGATAGGAGCCGGTGATATTGCTTGCCGCGTCCGACAGCAGGAACAGCGTCAGCGCTGCAACCTCGTCGGAGGTGCCCAGCCGACCGATCGGATGCACGGCCTTGAGCCCCTCATGGGCCTCACTGGGCAGCGCCGCCAGGAGCGGCGTTTCGATGAAGCCGGGGCCGACCGCAGTGACGCGAATGCCCTTCTTGGCATAGTCCAGCGCCGCCGCCTTGGTCATGCCGACCACGCCATGCTTGGCCGTGACATAGGCCGGCGCATTGGGGAAGGCGACCGAACCCAGGATGGACGCCATGTTGACGATGGCGCCACCACCGGTCTTGAGCATGGCCGCGATTTCATATTTGAGCGAATAAAAGACGCTGTTGAGATTGACGTCGATGACCTTGTGCCAGTCTTCGAAGGTGTAGTCGCCAATCGGCGCCGCCCTGCCGCCGATGCCGGCATTGTTTACCGCCACATCGAGCTTGCCATAGGTATCGACCGCAAACTGCACGGCCTTTTCCACCTGCTCGATCTTGCCCACGTCGACCGCCACAGCAGCCGCCTGGCCGCCGGCCGCCTTGATGGCCTTGACCACGCCTTCGGCCGCCTCAAGCTTGAGGTCCGCCACCACCACCTTGGCGCCACGCGCCGCGAGCTGGACGGCGATCGCCTCGCCGATGCCCGATGCTGCACCGGTTACAAATGCGACTTTGCCGTCAAAATCCTTGGCCATTTTCGTCTCCTTTGCTTGTCTCCCTTACATGGGAAGCGCAGAGAGCCAATGCCATGGCAAATCTGGAAATTCCGGTAAAATTTTTTTACTTTCTGCCCGCGAACATACTCAAAGCGCGGCGTTCGGCACCCCGTCGCGCGCCAGGCTGGCATTGTTGTAGCGGCTATCGAGGCTCACCTCGGTGCCCACCCAGTCGGGCAGCGTCACGCTCTGGCTCGCGCTGTCCAGCTCCACCTCGGCCAGCACCAGCCCGGCCAGACGCCCCTCGAACACATCGATCTCCCACACCAGCCCGCCATAGGGCACCAGGTGGCGCCGCTTCTCGATCACATGCGGCGCGGCCATGGCCAGCATTTCGCGCGCGTCAGCGATGGGAATGCCGTATTCATATTCCGCCCGCACCAGGCCCTTCACCTGTCCCTTGAGCGTGATGACGGCGCTGGCGTCATCCTTGGTGCGCACCCGCACGGTCGCCTTGGCATTGGAGGACAAATAGCCCTGCCGCAGCAGTGCGCTGCCCGTCACGGCCGCCTGCCAGCTGTCCGACAGCACCAGGAACTTGCGCTCGATCTCGATACCCATGCCTAAAACCCGAACCCCAATTGACCCGCCGGCACACCCGGCTCCACGCCCTCCAGCGCCAGCATGCGCCGCTTGGACTCAGCCCCGCCCGGCGCCGAAAACCCGCCCGCCTTGCCATCGCTGGCCAGCACGCGGTGGCAGGGAATGATCAGCGGCACCGGATTGGCCCCCATGGCTGCGCCCACCGCCCGCGACAGCCCGACATCGCCCAATTGCCGCGCCAGCGCGCCATAGCTGGTGGTGGCGCCCCAGCCGATCTCCAGCAAAAGGGCATAGCAGCGACGGTTGAAGTCCGACACGGCGCCCAGGTCCAGCGGCACATCGGCAAAATCCACTCTTTCGCCCTCGGCATAGTCCTCGATGCGGTCGATCACCGCCGCAATGGCGCGGCTGGGGTCCCCCGGCGCCGCGCCGTCGCGGTTGATGCGGGCAACCAGCGCGTCCGGCGCCAGACCCGGCAATTGCAGCCTGGCGACCCCCGCCTCGGTCCAGCCGATGCCAAATGCGCCCAGTGCCGTGTCAAATATCATGGTTTCCATGGCCCGAGCATAAGTGGCTCCGGCGTGCCGTACCAGCCTGCCATCGGGCAAACAAAAGGGCCGCCCCGAGGGACGGCCCTGTGAATGGGTCGCAGGAGGCCTGCGGCGCTTACTTCTTGAGCGCGTCGCGCACCGCGTCCTTGGCTTCGCCGACCTTCTGCTGGGTCTTGCCCACAGCCTTGTCGACCTTGCCTTCAGCCTGCAGCTTGTTGTTGCCGGTCAGGCCACCGATACCATCCTTGAGAGCGCCTTCAACCTGCTTGGCTACGCCTTTGGCTTCGTCCTTGTGCATGCGAGTCTCCTTTGGTTGTCGTTTTGTCCGCCGGTCGCGCTCCTGCAACGCGAACCGCCACACCAGCCGACCGGGAACCTGACACAGCTGCGCGGAACCGCGCGGCCCTGCCGTTGATCCCAACAGACACGCAGAACACGACCGCAATGAGGCGCGGGCCTCTACAGTCCTGCCGCAGCGCTGTTGCTGAACGCCCGCCGGCTCTGCTAGAGCCATGCCCATGCCCGGTCCCATGCCCACGCTGGCCAATTACCAGCCCCCCCAAGAGCCCTATCTGTCCGTCCTCTTTCAGGACGACGACATTCTGGTGCTCGACAAGCAGAGCGGGCTCCTGAGCGTCCCGGGCAAAGATCCCTCGCTGTGGGATTGCCTGGAATATCGCGCTCGCCAGACCTGGCCGACGGCCGGCATGTGCCATCGGCTCGACAAGGACACCTCGGGCGTACTGGTCATGGCGCTCAACAAGCGCGCCCATGGCCGCATCGGCAGCCAGTTCGAACACCGCCAGACCACCAAATCCTATATCGCCCGCGTCGCCGGCGTCATCGCCGAGGACTCCGGCCTCATCGATCTACCACTGGCCACCGACTGGGAGAACAAGCCGCGCCAGCGCGTCGACTATGAAAATGGCCGCCCCTCGCAGACCGAGTGGACCGTGCTGGAGCGCGAGGCCAATGCCACCCGCGTCCGCCTCCACCCGCTCACCGGCCGCACGCACCAATTAAGGGTTCACATGAAGGCCATCGGCCATGTGATTCTGGGCGATGTGTTTTATGGCGATGCCGAAACGCTGGCCGCCGCCGACCGGCTGCAATTGCACGCCGCCGAACTGGGCTTCACCCACCCCACGACGGGCGCGTTCATGACCTTCGTGGCGCCCACGCCGTTCTGATGGCGCTCAGTCGCTCTCGGGCGGAAAGCTGACTTCGATGCGCTGGAACAGATGCCCCGGCTTCATGGTATCGAGCCATTTTCGAAACGCCGCCACATCCTTGAAACCTGCGCGCCGCGCATCGGCCTCGGTGACATCGGCCGGGTCCATGTCATCAATGGCGCCAATGGCCATCACGCCCAGCTTGGTCTTGAGCGCGCCGCCCGCCTTGACGCTGGGCCGGCTCCAGCGGCGGAACACCAGATCAACCTGTCCGGCCTTGATCTGTTCGAGCAAGTCGAGCTTGAGCAGCATCAGCCGAGCACTCCCTGCGCCGTGATTTCGATGCGCAGCCCCTCGACCAGCAATTGCTTGACCACCACGGTGGCGCGCACCGGATAGGGCTTGGCGGTGAAATACTCGCGATAGACCGCATTCATCCCCGGCGCATCGGCGGCGTCGATGAGAAAGATCTGCAGCATGACCAGGTTCGCCAGCGTGCCGCCGGCCGCGCGGATGGCAATATCGAGATTGTCGAGACACCGCCGCGTCTGGGCCTCGATGCCGCCGTCAACGATTTCGCCACTCACCGGATCCTCGGCAATGGTCACCAGCCACACCTGCTGGCCAGCGCGCACCGCATCGCTGATGGGCGCCGACGACGGCGCAATTCCGGTCTCAATGGCTTCGATCATGGCATGCCTTTCGCTCTGGTGCGGGCGGCGGGACTCGAACCCGCACGGGGATACCCCCTCCGGATTTTAAGTCCGGTGTGTCTACCATTCCACCACGCCCGCAGTGACTTGGCAGGTAGCATGGCCCCGCCCCGGTGCCAACGGCATTGCCAGCGCATGGACAGCAGAACACGCCGCACGGCCCTTGGCGGCGCGGGGACACGGTGACGGGCGGCCATTGGGCAACATGCTCATATATTGAACGACCCAAGAACCGCCCGCCACGCGGTGGTTTTCCCAGGGTCAGGCCCATTGCGCAGCTTCCGTGCGCAGCTACCCACTATGCCTCTGCTGGACAGGCGCCCCCATCCCCCACGTTCCCCACCCAACCCTGCGTTGGGGTCGCGTGCATGGTGGGGATAGGGCGAGTGTGACACGGGATTTGGGAGTGGGGACAAGATGGATTGAGGGACAAAGAGGCATGACTCTACGGCCCTAAACTCTGAGCGGGCATGGCTAGAAATACTCCCCGCATTGCTAGGCCTAACACCGGAATAAGGAAAATCACCTGGCAAATCCGGACAGTTGAAATCTGCAACAACGTGTATAAATTATTCCACTACGGCGCATGGAAGGCCAATATTGGGAAATAATATTCCATCAAATTGATAGAGAATTCATGACAAAGATAATAATCGTCCAAGGCGTAGCAAATACGCAAAAGAGCACATCAATTCGCGCCTTTGCGGCGCGCTACAATTTCAATATTATGCAATCAGGCGATTTCACTGTCGCCAAAACACTTGTAAAATCACCAGCATCTTTTCAAGCGGGAATCGCGACCGGCGGAGATACCGGCCAAATGGTCACCGACAACCTCAAATTTTTCATGCAGAACAACTGCGACCTCATGATCTGCGCATGCCGCACGTATGGAGCAACAGTTCAAGTGCTGCAAAGCCATATATTAGCAAACGGCTGGACGCCTATATGGATCCAAGCCAATAGGCATACAGGAAATATCTCGGCTCATGTTAATTCAATAGTTCAATCAATAGACAACAACATTTAGAACGACTCCACAGATAATAACTTACTGAATAAAAAATGACAAAATAACACTGACATTCAAGAAAATTCTGGTGAAATTTCGATTTTTTGTCAGGCACACACAATTGCGAGCGATGATCTGCGCGCCCTGATCTGCTCCATATAAATCGAATGGCTAAGTCAATACCGCCAAAGTCGGGGCGACGCGGAGTGTAGCCAGAACAACTGGCCCGGCGTGCTCGCTCCATTTGGGATACGCTTGGAGGACTCGATCGTGACTCAAAGCAGCGGCTCCACAGAGCCGAGCGGACTTCAAAGACGTCCGACCGCCTAGTCCAGAGGCGAGAGCACTGAAGCCTAGAGCCCAGCCGCTACTTCAGCTTCGACAAGCTCGTCGAATGATGAGACTGCCAACTCCAAGTACCCACGCGCTGTAAGAGCCACAAAGAGCGCGCACGCCCTGGCTTGGCAATTGATGGACCTCGCCGGGTTGAACTCTATGTCCGTGAACCCCTGATAGCCTGACAACCGTTCCAGCCATTTTCGATGAGGAAACAACGCTCGAATGTACAACCAGTCATAGAACGCAGTTGGCGGAGATAGTGGATATCTTCTGCCATCAAACTCAAATGCTACTAAATTGCCAGACGTTTTCAGTCGACCATCCAGCTTTGCCTCGCGACTAGGTGTCTTATACAAATCAACGTATGGGCCGCCATTCTCAAAAACCTTACTGCCTTGAAAGACGGACTCTACTGTAGAAATTGAATGACCTAAATCGAAGGGGAGGTGAAATGCGCTTAGCCTACGACCCGCTTCCCTAGGGGATTTGCTGGAAGTCTCAAGTAGCGGCGCTATACCTCGACCTGCTGCTGCCTTGTGTAGCTCAACCACGTTCTTTCGTTTCTGGGCAGGCGACATTCCTGCATGCCAAACGAAGTCAACCACCACAGTCTCAACGAAAACATCCCCCGATCTGTGCGGGATAAAGACCGGCCTCTCAGCCATTTAGGTTCTTAATGAACTTGTGGGCGACTTGCACTGGTACGAGCACCTCATATTT
Source organism: Devosia sp. FKR38 (assembly GCF_005222805.1). Taxonomy (GTDB): domain Bacteria; phylum Pseudomonadota; class Alphaproteobacteria; order Rhizobiales; family Devosiaceae; genus Devosia. The sequence continues at coordinate 1,690,986 of NZ_STGC01000005.1, forward strand.
TTCCGCGATCTTGAGACGCTCGTAATTCTGTGGCTCTTTCCACTTAAGGCGCCCACCATAGAGAATTTCCCAATCAAGCTTGTTTATAATTTCCGCTGGCGGCAGAGGCTGAGCACCAGATTTATTTGATACTCCATCACAGATGAGAACACCGGGCTCAGCCAGAACAGTGGCGGAGACTTTCAGCCATCGTACATTCTGTATCCGCTTGTCGATTATTTCCGCCTTGTAGGCCATAGGGTGCGAGTTTCTGAAGCAGAGATGGACATATTGATCCATTCCAAACATCGCATCGGCCTCAAGGCTATGATCATTCCCGCCAGGCACAGTTACCAGACCTCGGCGGCGAAGCTCGCTCATCGAAAGCAGACCATGTTGGACAATTGACGAGATGTTTTTCCCGTCAGTGAAGTGACGGAAATGAACGCTGTTCACTTCCATGTACTTGATTATTTCTTCAAGCGTCACTCAGCATCTCCCCCCCGTATCATTCTACGAGAGAGTATGAGGCTGAATGACGGAGCGCTAGTACCTGCAAGACCGAGGGTCTTGATTGAAGGCAGCCGAAGTGTGCCAGGATGTACGTCTGGTACGCTAGCTCTCAATGTTCGAAGTATGTCGGAGCAAACGTATCAGTTCAGTCCGTCCCGCCCGAGATCGGCGCGACATAAGCCACGTCCAGATCCCAGGGGAAGAAGATCCAGGTGTCTTGGCTGACTTCAGTGATGAAGGTGTCGACCATCTCGCGGCCCTTGGGCTTGGCGTAGACCGTGGCAAAATGGGCGCCGGGGAGCATGTCGCGGACGACGCGGGCGGTGGAGCCGGTGTCGACCAGATCGTCCACGATCAGCACCTTGGCGCCATTCTTGGCCAGATCGAGCACGGACGGGCTGATCTCCTTGAGCACCTTGATGCCGCCCTGGTTCTGGTGGTCATAGCTCTTGACCGCCACGGTCTCGACGGTGCGGATATTGAGCTCGCGCGCCACGATGGCGGCGGGGACCAGGCCGCCGCGGGCAATGGCCACCACGGCGTCGAACGGCCCCAGGCTCGCCAGGCGCCAGGCCAGCGCACGGCTGTCGCGATGGAACTGGTCCCAGGTCACCGGGAACGACTTCTGGTTGGGATCGCTCAAAACACTTCTCCTGCACCGGCGCCTGGCGCCCGGTTGAATTTGGAAGGCCGTTGTTTAGCAAAGCGCAGGCGCCACGCCAATTGGCATCACGCATTTTGCTGAGATGGCCTGCGCTCAATAGGCCTCGTCTTCGGACAGTTCGATATTGGCGGCGCGATGGGCCTCGGCAACCATGGCGCGCACCTTGCCGGCGGCTTCCTCAAGCCGCACGGGATCGGCCGAGCGCAGCACCAGCTCGGTCATCACCCGATGCTTGCCCATCTGCGGATAGCTGCCCATCTTGACGTCGGGATAGAGCGCCTGCAGCGCGCCCAAGGGGCCACCGATCGTCCCCTCGCCCACCGCCGCCTTGACGGTGACAGACATGACCTTCTTGCCGCCCTGAAGGGTGGGGGCAATGGCTTCCAGCATGGCGCGCATGATGATCGGCACGCCGGCCATCACATGCACATTGCCGATGCGAAAGCCCGGCGCTGCGCTCACCGAATTGACGATGAGGTCAGCGCCCTCGGGAATGCGGGCCATGCGCAGCCGGGCCTCGTTGACTTCGGTGCCGGTCTCGCGCCAGCGCGCTTCGAGCATGGCGCGGGCTTGCGCATTGATCGGCAGGGCCACGCCAAAGGCCTTCGCCACGGCATCGGCGGTGATGTCATCATGCGTCGGCCCGATGCCGCCTGTGGTGAACACATAGGTGTAGCGTGCCCGCACGGCATTGATGGCGGCAACGATGTCGTCGGTCTCGTCGCTGACCACGCGCACTTCCTTGAGTTCGATGCCGAGGTCCGTGCAGAAATCGGCGGTGGCGCCGATATTGACGTCCTTGGTGCGGCCGGAGAGGATTTCGTCGCCGATCACGATCAGGGCGGCAGTGACGGACGGGGCGCTGGACATGTCGATTTTCCGTGGCTGGAGAGGCCCAGAGACATGCCCCTGTGCGATAAGCGCGTCAAGCACATCGCCTGCCCTTCCAATCGGGCGGCGACCGGCCTATTTTCGCCGGCAGAACTGGAGTGACTGATGATTACCTTTGTCGAGGCCCCTGCCAAAGCGCGCCGCACCGCCGGCGTCATCCCGCTGCATGGCGAGGACGGCTTTGCCGGCATGCGCAAGGCCGGCGCCCTGACAGCCCAGGCGCTCGATATCCTGACCGAATATGTCGAGCCGGGCGTGCCCACCATTACGCTGGACAAAATCGCCTATGAATTTGCCCGCGACCACGGCGCCGTGCCGGCGACGATCTTTTACAAGGGCTTCAAGCATTCGCTGTGCACCTCGATCAACCATGTGGTCTGCCACGGCATTCCCGATGATCGCGCGCTGCGCGAGGGCGATATCGTCAATATCGACCTGACCCTGGTGGTCGATGGCTGGCATGGCGATTCCAGCCGCATGTATCCGGTGGGCGAAATCTCCCGCAAGGCCGAGCGGCTGATCGAGGTGACTTATGCCAGCCTCGCAGCGGGTCTCGCCGCCGCCAAGCCGGGCAATACCACCGGCGACATCGGCGCCGCCATCCAGACCCTGGCCGAGGCCGAGCGCATGAGCGTGGTGCGCGACTTTGTCGGCCATGGCGTGGGCAAGCTCTTCCACGACGAGCCCAATATCCTGCATTTCGGCCGCCCCGGCACCGGCGTGCCGCTCAAGCCCGGCATGATCTTCACCATCGAACCCATGATCAATTTGGGCCGGCCGGATGTGAAAATCCTCTCCGATGGCTGGACCGCGGTCACCCGCGACCGCACGCTCTCGGCACAGTGCGAACACTCCATCGGCATCACCGAGACCGGCTGCGAGATCTTTACTCTCTCCCCGGGCGGCATCTTCAACCCCATGGCACCCCAGGCAGACTGATGGCAGACCGGCCCGACGCGTTCGACGAGGCCGGATTTCTCCCCGCACCCGCTGCGGCCGACGACCATGCCGGCCATCGCAAACGCGTGCGCGACCGCTTCCTCAAGGTCGGCGGCGACGCGCTGGAAGATTATGAACTGCTCGAGCTGGCGCTGCAGCTCATCATCCCGCGCAAGGACACCAAGGCGCTGGCCAAGACGCTGCTGCGCGAATTCGGCTCCTTCTCCGGCGTATTCAACGCCAGCCAGGCGCGGCTGAGCCAGGTCAAGGGCCTGGGCGAAACCACCATCGCCCATCTCAAGGTGATCCAGGCGGTGGCCGCCCGCTTCGGCCGCGACCGCATCGATTCCCAGCAGCCGATCCTGTCGTCCTGGAGCCAGCTGATCGACTATTGCAACAGCCAGATGGCCTATCAGTCCATCGAGCAGTTCCGCATTCTCTTCCTCGACAAGAAGAACCGGCTGATCGCCGACGAGGTGCAGCAGACCGGCACGGTGGACCATACCCCGGTCTATCCGCGCGAGGTGATCCGCCGCACGCTCGAGCTCTCGGCCACGGCGCTGATCCTGGTGCACAATCACCCTTCGGGTGACCCTGCCCCCTCCTCGGCCGATGTGCGCATGACCAAGGAAATCGCCGACGTAGCCAAGCCGCTGGGCATAACCCTGCATGACCACATCATCATCGGCAAATCCGGGCACACCTCGCTGCGCGCCCTCAAGCTGATCTGAGGCTTAGTCTTCGCTCGGCGCCGGCGCGGCAGCAGCGGCGCCGCGGCGGGTCAACCGGTCGATCAGCTGGCGCGTCGCACGGATGGCCGATTTGAGCTGCGGATTGGCTTTAATGCGCGCCCGCGTGCGCTGGAAGGCCTGGTGCGCCGCCACGATCAGCTGTCCCTGCGGGGTCAGGCCGACATAGTGCTGGCGCAGCGGCAGCTGCTCATTGCACCAGTGGCGCTTCTCGTCGGTATAGCCGCTGCCCATGTCGAACACGGTGATGCCTTCGTCAAACACGGTCTGCATCACCCGCAGCAGGCATTGCTTGCCGGGCGAACCATTCTGGATGGCCGGATCATCGCTCATCGAGGAGATCAGGCAGAACATCCGGTCGCCATGCACGATATTGTAGCGCACCGCAACAATGGCGCCGTTGAGCCGCAGCACATGCAGGCGCACATCGGCGCCCGAGCCGGCCCGCGCCAGATCCTGGTAGAAGCCGATCAACCCGTCGAGCACAAAGGTGTCGCGGATGCCCATGGCCTTGAAGCGCGCCGAGCGCTGCATGAACATGGTGGCAATGGCTGCCTCGGTGTCGCCGCCGGTGCGGATTTCCGCGAAGCTGACGTCACCCATGGCGGAGAGCCGGTCGCCCTGCTGCCGGTCATGCTTGCGGCGCGACTTGTTGCGCTGCAGCCGGTCACAGTCTTCCCAGCTGGCATAATGCGAGCGATAGAGCGTTTCCACCGCCAGCGTGGTGCCCAATTCGTCAAACAGGCCCTGATGGCCGCCCACTTCGGTGGGAATGGAGCGCAGATAGACCACGTCGCCGCCGCTCAGCGCGCCGGTCATGGCGCTCCACAGCGCCCGGCGACCGTCCGGCCCCAGCGCGATCAGGCGCTCATAGTCGGCCACCGGCGCATAGCAGCCCGCATGGGCGCCGGGAAACCAGGTGAAGATCGGCAAGCCATAGACGCGCTTGCGATGCAGCGGCAGCAGGGCCACCGGCACATTGTCGACCAGGCCCACCACATAGCGCTGCTGGCTATTGGGCACCTTGCGGTCCCGCACCCAGGCGGCAATGAAATCATAGCTTTGGCCAGGCGATTCGATGGTGCCGGCGGTCAGGCGCCGCCACACGGCCTCGACATCCTCGATGCGCTCGCTGACCTCAACCACCACGCCCGTGCCCACGGCAGACGCGGCCGCCAAGGCCACGGCATCCCGGGTATCGTCGGGCGATTTCTGGTTCAGTGCGATCTGCATGCTATCCTCGGTCGCAGGCACTATGACCGCCACCTGTAAACCAGAGCTGAACACGAGAATGTGACGGGTTTTGCTTTGCCCACAAGGGTTAAGCGGGTCTTACCGCCCTAGCCGAAATTGGCCAGAGCCGGAAAGGTCTCGAGGAACCAGTACGATAGGCGGGTGAAATTGCCGGTCAGGAACAGCAGACCCGTGATCACCAGCAGCACGCCCATCACCCGCTCGACAGTGTGCAGATGCTTCTTGAAGCCCTGGAAGAAGGCCAGGAACGGGCCGATGGCAATGCCGGCCAGAAAGAACGGTACGCCCAGCCCGAGGGAATAAAGGCCCAACAGGCCCGCGCCCTCCCAGGCCGTGCCTTTGCTGGCCGCCACCGACAGCACCGCCGCCAGCACCGGCCCGATGCAGGGCGTCCAGCCGATGGCAAAGGCCAGGCCCAACAGGAACCCACCCAGCGGCCCGCTGGCCATGCCCGGCCCCTGGTGCCGGATCTGCCGGTCGAGCAGGGCAATGCGATAGACGCCGATGAAGTGCAGGCCCATGGCGATGATGAGCAGGCCCGCAATCGGCGTCAGAATCGGCAGCGCCTGGCGGAACGCCTGGCCAAAGGCGGTCGCCGTCGCGCCCAGCGCCACGAACACCACGGTAAAGCCGAGGATGAAGAACAGCGAGGTGAAGGCGACGCGGCGCTGCAGCGCGCCAGCCGTGGTGCCCTCGTCGCGCAGCTGGTCAAAGCTCGCCCCGCTCATATAGGTGAGATAGGGCGGCACCAAAGGCAGCACGCAGGGACTGAGAAAGCTCAGCACGCCCGCGCCGAACACCAATGGCAGTGAGAATTCCAAACCCGTGCGCTCCAATTGCCGGGCTGTTCTAGCGCACAATGGCGCCAAAGCAATGCGGCCGAACGCCTATCGCAGACTTGTGAGGGCAGGTCCGCGGTCCGGCGGGCCGATTCGCCGATCAGCTGCGCGCTGAGGCCCCGGCGACATCGCGCACGCGGCTCCAGCCCTTCTGGCACCAGCCGGCGAGCTGGGTCAGCGCGCCTGGCGCCGGGTCCTGGTAGCGAGCCATCATGCGCTCGGCAACCGCATAGCCCTCGCGCACGATCTCGCGAATGAAACGCCGCTCTTCGAGTGTCACGCCGATCGATGGAACACGCATGCCAATCCCCGCCAATGGTTGACGAAGTGTTAACGCATCCTGTCGCTGATGTCCCGCATCACCGCCCCCTATGGTTTACGCCGGCGGGGAACACGACCAATGGCGCGGCCAACTGCCCTTGCCCTCATGCCCCGTCCCGCCCTATAGCAGCCATACCCCTCCCGGCTGAGGTGCCAGTCCATGACGTCCCGTCCCATCCGCATTGCCCCCTCGATCCTCTCGGCCGACTTTTCGCGCCTGGGCGCCGAGGTCGACGCCATCGTCCAGGGCGGCGCCGACTATATCCATGTCGACATCATGGACGGCCATTTCGTGCCCAACATCACCTTTGGCGCCCAGGTCATGGCCTCGGTGCGCAAGCTGACCACCCTGCCCTTTGACGTGCACCTGATGATCGCCCCGGCCGATCCCTATATCCCCGGCTTTGCCAAGGCGGGCGCCGACATCATCACCGTGCATGCCGAAGCCGGCCCGCATCTGCATCGCTCGCTCCAGCTCATCAAGGCCGAGGGCAAGAAGGCCGGCGTCGCCATCAATCCGGCCACGCCCGTCTCGGTGCTCGAACACGTCATCGCCGATGTCGATCTGGTGCTGGTCATGTCGGTCAATCCCGGCTTTGGCGGCCAGAGCTTCATTCCCGAGAGTCTCAATAAGCTGCGCCAGGCCCATGCGCTGATCGGCAACCGCCCCATCGACCTCGAAGTCGATGGCGGCATCACGCCCGACAATGCCCGCGCCGTCGCCGATGCCGGCGCCAATGTCTTTGTTGCCGGCTCGTCCGTCTATGGCGGCAATGATCCGACCACCTATGCCCCGCGCATCGCCGCCATCCGCGCCGCCGCCACCAGCCGCACCGCCTAAGCCCCCTTCTGAACCGGAAAGCCTGACCCCATGATCCCGCGCTACTCCCGCCCCGAAATGGTCTCCATCTGGTCGGCCGAGACAAGGTTCGCCATCTGGTTCGAGATCGAGGCGCATGCCACCACCAAGCTGGCCGAGCTGGGCGTGGTGCCCAAGGAGTCAGCCCAGAACATCTGGGACGTCATGAATGCCAGGAAGGCCGAGTATGGCGACTATGGCTTTGACGTCGCCCGCATCGACGAGATCGAGCGCACCACCAAGCATGACGTCATCGCCTTCCTGACGCACCTGAGCGAAATCGTCGGCCCCGACGCCCGCTTCGTGCACCAGGGCATGACCAGTTCGGATATTCTGGACACCACCCTCTCGGTGCAGCTCGCCCGCGCCGCGGACCTGCTGATCGCCGATTGCGATGCCCTGCTGGCAGCGCTCAAGCGCCGCGCCTATGAGCACAAGGACACCATCACCATCGGTCGCAGCCACGGCATCCATGCCGAGCCGACCACCTTTGGCGTCAAGCTGGCCGAGGCCTATGCCGAGTTCAGCCGCAACCGCGCGCGCCTTGTCGCCGCCCGGGCCGAAATCGCCACCGCCGCCATCTCGGGCGCCATTGGCTCGTTCGCCAATATCGACCCGCAGGTCGAGGAATATGTCGCCGAAAAGCTGGGCCTGAGCATCGAGCCGGTCTCCACCCAGGTGATTCCGCGCGACCGCCACGCCATGTTCTTTGCCACGCTGGGCGTTGTCGCCAGCTCCATCGAACGCGTTGCCATCGAGATCCGCCATCTGCAGCGCACCGAAGTGCTCGAAGCCGAGGAATTCTTCTCCCCCGGCCAGAAGGGGTCTTCGGCCATGCCGCACAAGCGCAACCCCGTGCTGACCGAAAACCTCACCGGCCTTGCCCGCCTGGTGCGCGGCATGGTGACCCCGGCGCTGGAAAACGTCGCCCTCTGGCATGAGCGCGACATCTCGCACTCCTCGGTCGAGCGCATGATCGGGCCCGACGCCACCGTCACCCTCGATTTCGCCCTCGCCCGCCTCACCGGCGTCATCGACAAGCTGGTGGTCTATCCCGAGAACATGCGCCGGAATCTCGACCTGCTCGGCGGCCTGCACAATTCCCAGCGCGTACTGCTGGCCCTCACCCAGGCCGGCTATTCCCGCGAGGACAGCTATGCCGCCGTGCAGCGCAACGCCATGAAGGTCTGGGCCATGCAGGGCGACCGCGCCGGCCAGTTCGCCAAGAACCTTAAAGAAGACCCGCAAGTGACTCTGAGCGATGCGCAAATCGACGACATGTTCGATGACGCCTATCACCTCAAGCATGTCGACACCATCTTCCGCCGGGTGTTCGGCGCCTGAAGCATGATCACCTACGCCCGCGAAGACGGCCTGACCGCTGCCGACTACATTGCCTGCGTAGGCGCAACCTCCCTTGGCCAGGGCCGCCCCCTGGCCAATACTGACCGCATCCAGGCCATGCTCGACAATGCCGACCTGGTCGTCACCGCCCGCGACGCGGATGGCAGCCTGCTGGGCCTCTTCCGCGCCGTGACCGACTGGCACTGGGTCTGCTATTGTATCGACCTGGCGGTCGTCGAAGGGCAGCAGGGCAAGCACATCGGCCAGACCCTGCTCGACACGGCCACCGCGCTCTTGGGGCCAAAGGTCAGCATCGTGCTGCTGTCCAAGCCGAACGCCGAGGGCTTTTATCGCCACATTGGCATGGTGGAGCCTATGGCTGCCTTCATGCGTCCAAGGACCGATCGTTCATGAAGCTGGCTGACGCCGATATCCTCATTCTGCCCGGCCTGGGCAATTCCGGCCCCGGCCATTGGCAATTGCGCTGGGCCGAGCGCATGCGCACGGCGGCCATTGTCGAGCAGGCCGAATGGGACGAGCCCGATCCGGACGACTGGACCGACACCATCGTCAAGGCGGTGGAGCTGGCCGAGCGCAACGTGGTGTTGGTGGCCCATTCGCTGGCCTGCATCGCCCTGGTGCAGGCGGCGCCGCGCTTTGACGCCGGCAAGGTCAAGGGCGCGCTGCTGGTGTCCCCGCCCGATATCGAAGGCAATCCAAATGCGCCGGCCGAGGCCAAGGCCTTCGGCACCGTGCCGCGCGAGCCGCTGCCCTTCCCCTCGCTGCTGGTGATCTCGGACACCGACCCCTATTGCGCCCTCGAAAGCGCCGCCGACTTCGCCGGCGCCTGGGGCTCCGACTTCCACCAGGCGGGCGATGCCGGCCATATCAACGTGGCCTCTGGCCATGGGCCCTGGCCCGAGGGCTTGCTGATGTTCACCCGGCTGATGCAGCGGCTGTGATGGACGGTTACACCATTGCGGCGGGCGCACCGGCGCTCGAGGATTACCTGCGCCTGCGCATCGCCGCGGGCCTGAGCCCCAAGACGGTCGAACAGGCCAGCGCCGGCCTGCCCAACACCTGGCATGGCGTGCGCGTGCTGCACGAGGGGCGGGTCATCGGCATGGGCCGCATCATCGGCGACGGTGGCACGGCCTTTCAGATCGTCGATATCGCCCTGGAGCCCGCCCACCACGGCAAGGGCCTGGGCAAGGCCATCATGACCGCGCTGATGGACTACCTCAGCGCCCATGCGCCCGAAGGCGCCTATGTCAGCCTGATCGCCGATGGCGATGCGCGCCACCTCTACGCCAAATATGGCTTTGCCCCGGTGATGCCGGCCTCGATCGGCATGGCCATGCGGGTCAAGCGCCCCACCTGATTCCGGGGGGCCTGCGGCCCCATCTCACCGCCGCCAGATCCCAGCCAAAATGCCGCCGCACAGGCCGCAAATATGGCTGTTTTTCGGTGTCCTGGCTTACATTTAAGTAAGTTGAGATGGCGCTGCCCCGGGTCTAATCCTCTCCTGGCTGGTTTGGAAACGCCGGCAGGACACATGGGACCTGCGACGCGACGGAGCCTGAAAACCAGCACCAGACGGGCACTCTGCCCTTTCGTCTAATGGACTCTCATCATGCGCAAACTTGTTGCATCCGCTCTCGTCACTCTTCTGGTTGCTGCCCCCGTCGGCGCCTTCGCGGCTTCGGCGACTCCCGCCCCTGCTGCCAAGCCGGCCGCCACCGCGTCGGCCCAGATGACGGACTCCGGCGTGGTCAAGGCGTTCGACGCCAAGGCCCTCACGCTGACCCTGGCCGATGGCAAGAGCTACACCCTGCCCGCCACCTTCAAGGACCCGGGCATCAAGGTGGGTGCCAAGGTCACCGTGCACTGGCAGCAGAACGGCGCCAAGCTCGACGCCACCAGCGTCACCCTGGGCTAACCCCCAGCAAAAAGGGAGCCGGCGCCTCGCGCCGACTCCCGTCTCGGTTCTTGCGGCCATCGCCGCGCGGCGCGGCCGATTGGCCGGACCATCTCTGCGGCTAGAGTTCCCAGCCGAGCCGGCGGTCGACCGACCACGCACCGCCACCAAAGGCCGCAAAGAGCCCCACCGCACCCGTCCAGAACAGCGAGGCAAAGATCGCCTTGTCCTGCACCTGGGCCAGAAAGCCGGTGCCGCCATCGGCCAGCCGGCGCAGCGCATCGGCCGTAAAATACTGCGCGCCCTCGGGCGAGGCCAGCAGCGCCATCCCCGCCTCGGTCAAAAAGCTCGGGCCATAGGGGTGGGTGTAGTGGAACCACAGGGTGACGGCCAGCATCACCACATTGGCCAAGGCCCATGGGCGGGTCAAAAGGCCCGCCATGATGCACAGCCCGCCCACCAGATTGACCACAGCCAGAGCCGGCGACCAGAACCAGCCGGGATAGAAATGCAGGCTCTCGACGAACCCGGCCATGGCCATGGGATTGCCCATTTTAACCCAGCCCTCATAGGCCAGCACGGCCCCGACAGCCAGGCGCAAGGCGACCCAGGCAAAGGGCTCGGCAAAGCGGTCATAAAAAGTGCCCAGCACCGGAATGCCCAGCCGGGTCGGCGACTTGGCGGGATTGGCAGAATTGTGTTCGGTCATGATGGTCATGATAGGCCTCCTTGAGAGGCCCCCATTCTGCACGCCCGCACGGCCAGAACTTTGCGCTAGGTCAAATGTCTGGGAATAAACAAAATAATCCAGACCCTTGGCGCAGCCGCAGGGTCGGGCAGAAACAAAAAAAGGGAGCAGGCCATGCCTGCTCCCTCAACTCTTGCGCTTTGGGGGGCTCAGCCCTCTTTGGCGATCTGCTCATTGGCCACCACGGCCAGCTGCGCCATCTTGGTGCGAATCACATCGTCGCCAATGCTCAGGCCCTTGGCCTTGAGGTCGCCCGACACCTTGCGGAACACGTCCTCGTCGCCGGCTTCCTCGAAATCGGCCGCCACCACTTCGGCGGCATAGGCCTTGGCCTCGTCGCCCGACAGACTCATCAGCTCGGCCGCCCAGATGCCCAGCAGCTTGTTGCGGCGGGCTTCTGCCTTGAAGCGGGTCTCAGCGTCGAAGGCGAACTTGGCCTCTTGCCCCTTCTGGCGATCTTCAAACTGGCTCATGCAACTCTCCCGCTTGGCTCTCGCGGCCGCCTGTGCGGCCCTAATGCATCGACATAGGCGGTTCAGTTGGCCAAATCAACGGGCTCCCGCAGCATGCGACCTTATGCACGGGCCTGCCCGTCCTGCGCCGATGATCCCCAGAGCAAATGCGAAACCGCTTGCCTTTTTGCATGGTTCTGGCGCATGAAGCGGCCAAATTCCCCACCCCCAACGTTCCGGATTTGCAATGAACCGTCGACGCAAAATCTACGAGGGCAAGGCCAAGATCTTGTTCGAAGGTCCTGAGCCCGGCACTCTGGTTCAGTATTTCAAGGACGACACCACCGCCGGCGACGGCGCGCGTCATGAAATCATCGACGGCAAGGGCGTGCTGAACAACCGGATTTCCGAATTCGTGTTCACCAAGCTGAACGGCCTGGGCATCCCGACTCACTTTATTCGCCGCATCAACATGCGCGAGCAGCTGATCAAGGAAGTCGAGATCATCCCGCTCGAGATCATCGTGCGCAATTTTGCTGCCGGCTCGCTGGTCAAGCGCCTGGGCCTCGAGCCCGGCACCCAGCTGCCCCGCTCGATCATCGAATTCTGCTACAAGGATGATGCGCTGCATGATCCCATGGTCAGCGAAGAGCACATCACCGCCTTTGGCTGGGCCACCCCGGCTGAGCTCGACGACATCATGAGCCTGGCCATCCGCGTCAATGATTTCCTCACGGGCCTCTTCATGGGCGTGGGCATCCAGCTGGTCGACTTCAAGATCGAATGCGGGCGCCTCTATGAGGGCGACCTGATGCGCATCGTGCTGGCCGACGAGATCAGCCCCGACAGCTGCCGTCTGTGGGACGTCAAGACCCGCAACAAGATGGACAAGGACCGCTTCCGCGAAAACCTCGGCGGCCTGATCGAAAACTACCGCGAAGTCGCCCAGCGCCTGGGCATTCTGGTGGAAACCGAAAATGCGCTGACCACCGGTCCGCGTCTCGTTCAGTAGTCTTTCGGAGCAGATGTCCATGAAAGCCCGTGTCACCGTGACCCTCAAGGCCGGCGTTCTCGACCCCCAGGGCCAGGCGATCGAAGGATCGCTGCGCGGCCTGGGCTTTCCCGGCGTGCAATCGGTGCGCCAGGGCAAGGTGTTTGACCTGGTGCTGGACGGCAATGATGTTGCCGCCGCCCGCGCCCAGCTGACTGCCATGTGCGACAAGCTGCTGGCCAATACCGTGATCGAAAACTACGCGATCGAAATCTCAAATTAACGCTTAAATGCGACAACTCACGACGCGCCAAGACGTGGTGCTGGATCCCCTGACGATGCTTAAAATCATTTCTCTGTCTGTGATGTTCATCGCTTCGCTCGGCCTGCTGTTCGCGGCCTATGCCTCGGTCCCGGTCTGACGCGCAAGCGCGCGATTGCATTCAAAAAAACGCTGTACCGCCAGCGGAATGATCCTTTGTTAACTTCGATTGGCTAGCGTCCAACCATCTTGAGTTCAGGTTGGTGCTGGCTTTGTCTGTGGTCGCATTCGGACGTTACCTGGTGTCGGCCGGCGCAGCCACCGTGGTGGATGTGGGGCTGGTCCAGCTGCTGCTTGCCATCAGCCTGGCCAGCAACCCGCTCGCCTACGCCGGCATCATCGTGCTGGGCGCCTTGGCCGGCATGGCCGTCAACTTTCTGCTCTCCCGCCGATTCGTCTTTGCTGCCGACAGCCGCGCCGCCCATCGCCAGCTGCTGAGCTTCGTGCTGGTCTCTCTGAGCACGCTGCTGCTGCGCCTGGTCCTGGCCTTTGCGCTGATTCAGCTCTTCGCCCTGCCCCTCTTCGGCTGGCTCAGCAATCTCCCCATCGACGCCGCCCCCGAGCGCTTCGCCCATCTGGGCGCCGTGGTCGTGGTGACCCTCTATTCGTTTTTCGCGCACAAGCACGTCTCCTTTGCCGGCGGCGTCAGGGCGCTTCTTTCCAGCAAGGCAGTTGTGCGCCCATGAATGTCCAGACCCTGATCATCGGTGCCGGCCCGGCCGGCCTCACCACGGCCTATGAACTGACCAAGGCCGGCCGGTCCGTGGCCATCGTCGAGCGCGACCCGGTCTATGTGGGCGGCATTTCCCGCACGGTGAACTACAAGGGCTATCGCTTCGACATCGGCGGCCACCGCTTCTTCTCCAAGAGCGCCGAGGTCGAGGCCTGGTGGACCGAGATCATGGGCGACGAACTGCTGGTCCGCCCGCGGTCGAGCCGCATCTATTACAATGGCAAGCTGTTCGACTATCCGCTGCGCGCCGCCGATGCGCTGACCAAGCTGGGGCCGGTCGAGGCGCTGCGCTGTGTGCTGTCCTATGGCTGGGCCCGCATCCGCCCCTATCAGAACGTCGTCAGCTTCGAGCAATGGGTGGTCAACAAGTTCGGCCGGCGCCTGTTCGAGATCTTCTTCAAGACCTATACCGAGAAGGTCTGGGGCATGGATTGCGCTGATATTTCAGCCGATTGGGCCGCACAGCGCATCAAGGGGCTCGATCTCTATACCGCCATCATCCAGAGCCTGGGCCTGGGCAAGACGCCGGCCGAGGGCGAAGGCGTCATCAAAACGCTGATCAACAGCTTCCGCTACCCCCGCCTCGGCCCCGGCCTGATGTGGGAACGCGCCCGCGACAAGATCCTCGCCCAGGGCGGTCAGGTGATGATGGGCTCGTCCATCACTGCCATCAGCCAGCATGCCGAAACCGGCAAATGGGTGGCCATTGTCACTGACGCAGAGGGCAAGGAAACCAAGGTCACCGCCGACCATCTGGTCTCGACCGCCGCCATCAATGAACTGGTGCGCATGCTGGGCGTCGATGACGAACCGGCCGTGGCCGCCGCCAGCGCCGGTCTGCGCTATCGCGATTTCCTCATCGTCGGGCTGATCCTGCGCGGCAAGGAGAGCTTTGACGACAACTGGATCTATATCCACGACCCCAGCGTCAAAGTTGGCCGCATCCAGAACTTCAAGTCCTGGTCGCCCGATATGGTGCCCGATCCGGACACCGCCTGCTATGGCATGGAATATTTCTGCAATGCCGGTGACGAAACCTGGGACATGAGCGATGCGGACCTGATCGCCCGCGCCAAGCGCGAGATCGGCCAGCTCGGCCTCGCCAGCCCCGAGGACATTGTCGATGGCGCGGTGGTGCGCCAGCCCAAGGCCTATCCGGTCTATGACGACACCTACAAGATCAATGTCGACACCATCACCGAAGGCCTCGAATCGCGCTTCACCAATTTGCATCTGGCCGGCCGCAACGGCATGCACAAATATAACAATCAGGACCATGCCATGATGACCGGCATGCTGACGGCCCGCAATATTATGGCCGGGCGCAAGGCCTTTGACGTCTGGGGTGTCAACGAGGACGCCGACTACCACGAGGGCGGGGCGGCGGGTGCGGACAAGATCGAGGAACGCCTTGTCCCCCGTCGCATCGCCTGAGGCCAGCCCTGCGGCGACGCCAGCCAGGATCAGCATCCCGGACCGCATCCTCACCATCGTGGTGGTGCTGGCCTATATCGTCCTGCAGATTGCCCTGGCGGTCGCCCATGACCCCTGGCGCGACGAGGCCCAGGCCTGGCTCTGGGCGCAGTCATTGGCTACGCCCATGGAATTCTTCGCCATTCCCGGTGAGGGGCATCCCCCGCTCTGGTACTGGCTGCTGCGCGGGCTTTCGCTGGTCACCGACTTCAACCACGCCCGCTATTTCTCAACGCTTGTTGCCATCGGCAATGCCATTCTGCTCGCCCGCCTGCTCCGTGGCGAACTGCTGCTGCTGATCGTGCTGCTGTTCTCCCATGTTGTGGCGCAATCCTGGGGCCACAACTTCCGTCCCTATGGCCTGGTGCTCACCGCCGTGCTGGGAGCCATGCTGCTGCAGCGCCAAGGTCGCCCGATAGCGGCCACATGGGTGATGGCATTGTCCTGCGGACTGCACTTCTTTGCCGGCTTCCTGTTCGGCTTCTGGCTGCTCCACCAGCTCCATCGCGGCACGCGGCTCAGTGCCCTTGTGGGTCCGGCCCTCCTCGGCATGCTGTTTGGCGTCAGTGCCCTCGTCTCGGGCATGGGTAATCCTGAAGGCGTCCCCGCAAGCACCGGCGTGTTCAAGTTGATCGCCTACAACCTGGCCTGGCCCATGACCTGGCCAGATTTGCGCCTCTGGCCCGCCGCCGTGCTGACGGTCGCCCTGCTCTGCTACGGCCTGTGGCGCGACAAGTTTACCCTGATTTCCCTGCTCGCTCTCACCACCGTTTTCGCCGTCGGCTCCGCCGTGGTCTATGGCCAATCGCCCTGGCATTCGGCGTTCATGATGATGCTGGCCGTCATGGCTTTCCTCTTCGCAGGGCCTGCCGCCCGACGCTGGGTGCTGGTGGTCTTGCTGTTGCCCCAAGTGGTGGCCGGCACTGTCGTGTCCGCCGTTCGGCTAGGCGATCCGATCTGGAGCAAGCCCGACCTCTACGCAGTGATCGCCGCCGATGCCGGGCCGAGCTTTGACCCATCCCGCCAGCTCATCGCCTGGCAGGATTTCAACCTGTCCACGGCAGCCGCCATCCATGGCATCACATACATCAGCGGTAACAATGGCGAGCGTCTCGGCCCCGTCGACTGGCGCAGGCGCACCGAGTATGCCGTCGATCCGGTGCTGACCACCACGCCCAGGCCCTATTGGCTGGTGTGCGGCAAGTGCGCGCGTGCCCTGTCGGTGATCATGACTGCCGGGCTCCACCCCTCCCGGCTGGCCAGCACTGTCATTGCCGATGACGGCCCCCTCTCCGCCTATCGGATCGACTGATCCAAACCGCAGCCCCCCATTAGCCGAGCGCTTACCATAGCCGCAGATCAGCCCGTTCCCGCGGCCTCGCGTTAGCCAGATGGCAGGCAAGCCGGCCTAGGCTGCGCCCCAAATGCAGGGAGTGCAGAACCATGGGTGAGCAGACCGAGCGGATGGCCTGGGTGGATATGGCCAAGGGCCTATCCATTTTTCTGGTGGTCATGATGTATGCCGCCTCCAGCGTGGGCGAGGACACCGGCGGCGTCGGCGCCTTCCATTGGGCCATTGCCTTTGCCACCCCCTTCCGCATGCCCGAGTTCTTCATGATCTCGGGCCTGTTCCTCGCCCGCGTCATCGATCGGCCCTGGCCGCTCTTCGCCGATCGCCGCGTGGTGCATTACCTTTATTTCTACGCCCTCTGGGCCGTGATCCACATCGTGTTCAAGGTCGGCCTGCTCGCCGCCGATCCATTGGGCGCCATCGAGCAACTGGCCTGGGCCGTGATCCAGCCCTATGGCGTGCTGTGGTTCATCTATCTGCTGGCCGTGGTCGGCGCCGTCACCAAGCTGATGCACAGCCTCAAGGCCCCGGTCTGGGCGGTGTTTGGCGTGGGCGCGATCCTGCAGATGTCCGCTGTCCACACCGGCAGCTATCTGGTCGACCAGTTCGCCGCCTATTTCGTCTTCTTCTATGCCGGCTATGTGCTGGCCCCGCTGCTGTTCCGCCTCGCCGACTGGGCACTCGACCATGCCGTCGCGGCGGTCGCCGGCATTGCCGTCTGGGCCGCCATCAATGCGGCGCTGGTCTTCTCGCCCGGCTTTGCCATGCACCCCATTCACCCGCAGATGGGCTTTGGCGGCCTGCCCGGCCTGCATTTGCTGCTCGCCATAGTCGGCACGGCGGCGCTCTGCACCCTTGCGGCGCTGCTCACCCGCCTGCCCGCCATGGATTGGCTGCGCTGGCTGGGCAGCAAGTCGCTGGTCATCTATGTCGCCTTCGTGCTGCCCATGGGCATTGCCCGCACGTTGCTGATCAAGCTGGGCCTGATCGAGCCGACCGTGCTGACCTTTGCCATCATGGCCATCGCCATCATCGCCCCGCTGGTGCTCTATTGGCTGGTGCTGCGCACCGGCCTGGGCGGCTTCCTGTTCGAGCGGCCGGCCTGGGCACATCTGCCCGGCACCAGCCGCCCGCGCAACGCTGCGGCGCCCTCGGCCGCCGAGTAGGCCGCTTCCGGCCAGCCAAGGCCGGGAAAGGGCGATCTCGGCCCTTGCCTTTTGCGCCAAGACTCACCAAAAGAGCCTCGCAACACCCGACATCAGCGAGGACAAGCCGATGAAATCCGCCGTCATCGTGTTCCCCGGACTCAACCGTGACCGCGACATGATCGCGGCCCTGACCAAGGTGTCCGGCACCGCCCCCGCCATTGTCTGGCATCAGGATGCCGAGATCCCCGATGTGGACCTCATCGTCATCCCCGGCGGCTTCTCCTATGGCGATTATCTGCGCTGCGGCGCCATTGCCGCCCGCTCGCCCATCATGGACATCGTCCGCGCCCGCGCCGCATCCGGCGTCAAGGTGCTGGGCGTCTGCAACGGCTTCCAGATCCTGATCGAGGCCGGTCTCCTCCCCGGCGCGCTGATGCGCAATACCTCGCTCAAATTCGTCTGCCGCGAGGTCAAGCTCGAGGTGACCAATGCGGACACAGCCTTCACCCGCGGCTATACCCAGGGCCAGATCATCCGCTGCCCCGTCGCCCATCACGACGGCAATTACTTTGCCGATGCCGACACGCTTGCCCGCCTCGAAGGCGATGGCCGCGTCGCCTTCCGCTATGCCGAAGGCACCAATCCCAATGGCTCGATCAACGATATCGCCGGCATCTTCAACGAAGCCAAGAACGTGCTCGGCCTGATGCCGCATCCGGAAAACCTCATCGAGGCCGCGCATGGCGGTGACGACGGGCGAGCGCTGTTCTCGGGGCTGCTGGGCGCAGCAGCCTGAGATGAACCCGCGCCGCCTGCTCACCCATTTGGGACTGCTGTGTGGCGCTGGCGGGCTGGTGCTGCAGTTCTGCCTGTCAATCCCCGCCTATCTGGCCGCCGGCCGCGATGTGCCCGGGGCTCTGGGGACCTTCTTTGCCTATTACACCATCCTCACCAATATCGTGCTGGTGCTGATCTACCTGTCCGAAATCCTGGGCGCACGTTGGCTCAGCCCGTTCCGCACGCCCCAGGTTCGCGGCATGATGGCCGCCTGCATCACGCTGGTCGGCCTCTATGTCTATCTTGTGCTGCGCCACCTGACCGCGCTCGATGGCCTGTTCCTGGTCGCCGACAATCTGCTGCACTATGTCTGCCCACTGCTGTACCTGATGTGGTGGCTGGCGGGCGTGCGTCATGGCCAATTGCGCTGGACCGACCTGCCCATGATGGTTGCGCCGACGCTGGTCTATTTCGTCTATGTCATGGCCCGCGGCGTCTGGGTGCAGGAATATCCCTATCCCATCCTCAACGCGCTCAAGCTGGGCTATGCTGGTGTCCTGTTCAACGCCGCCGGCATGACGCTGGCACTGGCAGCATTGCTTGCCCTGGTGATCGGGCTGGACCAGACCATGGGGCGGCAGCAAGGGAGTGCCCATGACTGAGCATCGCTTGACCCTGGCCATCCTGGTGTTCGAAGGGGTGGAAGAACTCGATTTCGTCGGCCCCTGGGAAGTCTTCACCATGGCCCGCTCGCTGGGCGCCCCCGTCGATGTCTATACCGTCGGCTGGCGCGAGCGCGCCATCACCTGCGCCAAGGGCCTGCATATCACCGCCGACCTCGCCTTTGCCGACCGGCCCGAGGCCGACATCGTGCTGATCCCCGGCGGACGCGGCACCCGCGCGCTGGCCCAGGATGACGCCTTCAACGCCGAAATTCGCCCCTATCTGGCCAGTGCCAAATGGCAGACCTCGGTCTGCACCGGCTCGACCCTTTTGGCCCGCGCCGGCTTCCTCGAAGGCCGCCAGGCCACCACCCACCATGGGGCGCTCGATTTCCTGCGCGCCCATGCGCCGCACACCTATATTCTCAACCAGCGCTTCGTGCACGACGGCAACGTCGTCACCTCAGCCGGCGTCTCTGCCGGCATCGACATGTCCCTGTGGCTCGTGGGCCACCTCTTCGGCCAGGACATGGCCCGCTCGACCCAGACGCAAATGGAATATTTTCCAGAGCCGCCCTACGGAAACCCTGTTTGATGACCATCCCCAATGACATCGTGATTACGCCCCAGCTCATCGCCGATCATGGCCTCAAGCCGGAGGAATACCAGAAGATCCTCGATCTGATCGGGCGTGAACCCACCTATACCGAGCTGGGCATCTTCTCGGCGATGTGGAACGAGCACTGCTCCTACAAATCGTCCAAGAAATGGCTCAAGACCCTACCCACCAGCGGGCCGCGCGTCATCCAGGGCCCCGGCGAAAACGCCGGCGTGGTCGACATCGGTGATGGCCAGGCGATCGTCTTCAAGATGGAATCGCACAACCACCCCAGCTTCATCGAGCCCTACCAGGGCGCCGGCACCGGCATGGGCGGCATCCTGCGCGATGTGTTCACCATGGGCGCCCGTCCCGTTGCGGCCATGAACGCGCTGCGCTTTGGTTCGCCCGACCATGAAAAGACCCGCCATCTCGTGTCCGGCGTCGTCGCCGGCATCGGCGGCTATGGCAATGCCTTTGGCGTGCCCACCGTGGGCGGCGAAGTCGAGTTCGACGAGCGCTACAACGGCAATATCCTGGTCAATGCCTTTGCGGCGGGCCTGGCCGATACCGACAAGATCTTCTACTCCAAGGCCGAAGGCGTCGGCCTGCCGGTGGTCTATCTGGGCGCCAAGACCGGCCGCGACGGCGTCGGCGGCGCCACCATGGCCTCGGCCGAATTCGGCGACGACATCGAAGAAAAGCGCCCCACCGTGCAGGTCGGCGACCCCTTCACCGAAAAGCGCCTGCTCGAAGCGTGCCTCGAACTGATGGCCACCGGCGCCGTCATCGCCATCCAGGACATGGGCGCGGCGGGCCTGACCTGCTCGGCCGTCGAAATGGGCGCCAAGGGTGACCTGGGCATCGAGCTCGACCTCGACAAGGTGCCGGTGCGCGAAACCCACATGACCCCCTATGAGATGATGCTCAGCGAATCCCAGGAGCGCATGCTCATGGTGCTGCATCCCGCAAAGGAAGCCGAGGCCCGCGCCGTTTTCGTCAAATGGGAACTCGACTTCGCCACCGTGGGCAAGACCACGGACGATCTGCGCTTCCGCGTGCTGTTCCAGGGCGATGAAGTCGCCAATCTGCCGATCAAGGAACTGGGCGACGAAGCCCCCGAATATGATCGCCCCTGGACGCCCTCCGTCCCCGCCGCGCCCCTGGCCGCTGGCGACGTGCCGCAGATGGACGTGGCCGATGCCCTGCTCGCCCTGATGGGCAGCCACCAGGTGAGCTCGCGCCGCTGGGTCTATGAGCAGTACGATACCCTGATCCAGGGCAATTCCATGCAGCGCCCCGGCGGCGATGCCGGCGTCATCCGCGTCGATGGCCACCCCACCAAGGGCCTGGCCTTCACCTCGGACGTCAACCCGCGCTATTGCGAGGCCGATCCCTTCGAGGGCGGCAAGCAGGCCGTGGCCGAAGCCTGGCGCAACCTGACCGCCACCGGCGCCGAGCCGCTGGCCGCCACCGACAATCTCAACTTCGGCAATCCCGAACGCCCCGAAATCATGAGCCAGCTCGTCCATGCCATCAAGGGCATCGGCGAGGCCTGCAAGGCACTCGATTTCCCCATCGTCTCGGGCAATGTCAGCCTCTACAACGAGACCAACGGCCGCGGCATCCTGCCCACCCCCACCATTGGTGGCGTGGGCCTGCTGCCCGACTGGAGCCAGATGGCCCGCATCGGCTTTGCCGCTGCCAACCAGCCCATCCTGCTGATCGGCGGCCCGGCCGAACGCGGCACGCATCTGGGGCAGTCGATTTATTTGCGCGACCTCTTCGGCCGCCGTGACGGTTCGGCGCCGCATGTTGACCTCGCCGCCGAGCGCAAGGCCGGCGATTTCGTCCGCGGCCTCATCCGCTCGGGCGTCGTCACTGCCTGCCACGATCTCTCCGATGGTGGCCTGGGCGTCGGCCTGGCGGAAATGGCCATTGCCTCGGGCATCGGCGCTGCCGTCACCGGCATTGCCGGCCACGATCCGGTGCTGGAATTCTTCGGCGAGGACCAGGGCCGCTATCTGCTCACCGTCAACCTCGACCCGCAGGGCGACGCCATCAAGGCACTGTGGGACGAAGCCCGCGACAAGGGCATTGCCTGCGCCTGGATCGGCTCGACCGGCGGCACCGATCTGGTGCTCGGCGGCAGCCGCGCTGTCCCGGTCGCCGACCTCAAGGCCGCCCATGAGGGCTGGTTCCCCACCTACATGGATGGTGCGGCGGCATAGTTCAGCTTCCGCCTTATCTCTGCCGCTCTTTGGAGTGTTCTCATTCCGGGAGCGGCAATCGACTGGAGACGACAATGAACCTGAAACCGGCAATCGGCTGCCTGGCAGCCATCACTCTGTTTTGCATGCCGGTGGCAGCTCAGGAGCAGACGGTCAATATCACCGGCTCGCCCCTGCCCGATCAGCCCTATACGCTGATCTATCCCACCCCCATGATGGCGACCGCCGAGGCCGGTGGTCCGCTGACCATCAACCACCCCGATATTCCGCTGCAGTGCATCCTGACCGTGGTGCCCGCCGATGATGCAGGCTGGACTGCCGAGGGCGCCCTGGCCGCGCTCGACGATGCCGCCGTCACGCAGGGCTGGTCGGCCACGCTTCCGGGCTTCGCGCTGACCAACAAGGCCGTCACCGCCTATCAGAGCAATCCGGCCCTGATGTACGAGGGCACCAGCACCGATTCGCCCCAGGGCGTGCCGCTGACCGTGGTCCACACCGAGACCGTGGCCGAGGGCAATGGCTATACGCTCGACTGCATCTATGCCACCGAGGCGGCCGCCAATGCCCGCCCGATCGTGGATTACGTGCTGGCCAATTTCTCCACCCAGCAGGACGCCGAGCCCGTCGCCCCGGCGCAATAGCGCCCCGCGATATTGAAGCCCTGTCCCCCGCATGCCATATCATGAGCCATGCTGGCACTTGGCCGGCGGCGACAAGGAGATGAGCCATGCCCATGGATGCCAGCGAGATCGAACGCCGGATCAAGGCGGCCCTGCCGGACGCCGATATCGAGATTCGCGACCTGGCCGGTGACGGCGACCATTGGGCCGCCACCGTCAAATCCGAGCAGTTCCGCGGCAAGACCCGCGTGCAGCAGCACAAGCTGGTCTATGAATCGCTGCAGGGCGATATGGGCGGCGCGCTGCATGCCCTGGCGCTGCAGACCGTCGTGCCGGACTGACCCATGTCGCTACGCGACTCGCTGGACCTGATCAGGCTGGTCAAACCCGAAGCGGGCACCACCGCCCTTGACCACGAGATCGCAGCCGAACGCGCCTCTTCCCTCGGTGCCGCCGAAAAGCGCGTCATCGCGGCCATCGCCGCGCTGACCGCCCCAGGCGGCGATGCCGACCTTGCCCTCGCCACGGCGCGCAAGGTGGTATGGGAATATTTCGTCCAGCGCGAACTGGTCGGTTTCCGCCGTCACACCGACGTGATTCAGGCGCTCAATATTCCGCCCCAAGTCCTTGTGGGGCTTGGCGCAATGTCGGGAAAGCCCCGGTCGTGACCCGGTCCGTCTTCTTCGATGTCGATGGCGTGCTGATCCATGGCTATCACGCGCGCGCAGAACGGACGCGGCGCTGGGATGACAACCTGCAAGCCGACATGGGGGTCGATCCCCAGCGCTTCACCCAGGAATTCATCTTCGACATCTTCGTCAAAAAGGTCGTCACCGGCCAGATGTCGGTGATCGAGGCGCTGGAAAAGCGGCTGCCGTCGCTAGGCTATCGCGGCTCGCCCATGGCCTTCCACCACTATTGGCTCGAGCATGACAGCGTGCTCAACCAGCCCCTGCTCGACGTGATCGCCCGCCTGCGCGCGCGCGGCGACATCAAGCTCTACATCGCCACCAATCAGGAGCATCTGCGCGCCAGCTGGCTGTGGTCCCATCTCGGCCTGTCGCAGCTGTTCGACGACATGTTCCATTCGGCCCGCGTCGGCGTGCGCAAGCCCGACCCGGCCTATTTCGCCTTCATTGCCGACCGCATCGGCTCGCAGGCTGAACCACCGCTGTTCTTTGACGATACGCCCAAGGTGATCGACGGCGCCCGGGCCGCCGGCTGGGAGGCGGTGCTGTTCGACACGCTAGAGGATTGCACCAGCCATCCCTGGATCGCGGCGCGACTCGGCTAGACCATTCAGCGCCGGTTCAGCCGCGCCAGACCAGGCTGTTCCATACGCTTTCTTGAGGAGACGCCCATGCTGCAACGCCTGATCCTGCCCGCCATGCTGATGCTGGCCGCCACTGCCCTGCCCGCCCATGCCGACCAGATCGCCTGCCACGGCAGCGACACCCATTATGTCGTGCTGATCGCGCCCAGCGAGGACACGCTGGAAACCCGCGTCCTCGCTGGCAAGCGCGCCAACCCCAATGCGCGCATTGATTGCAGCGCCGCCGTCGCGGCGCCCATCAACCTGACCGTCCCCGACACCGCCGTCGATTTCCTCGGCCTCTCCGAGCATTTCCTGGTGCTGGGCGAAGAGGGCGATTCCGGCTCGGACATGGTGATCCATGATCTCGACAGCGGCGCCGAACTGCTGCGGGCTGCGGCCGAGGATGTCTTTGTCGACAGCTCCGGCGCCTATTTCTTTGAGGTGCTCGACACGCCCGCCTCGGCCAAGCTGTGCCCCGAATATGACGCCATCACTGCCATGGGCATGGCCGCAGCGCTGGCCGAACAACGGGTCTATGACTTTGCCAGCGGCAAGGTGGAAAAGCTCGAAGGCACCCGCTGCTACGCCCGCGCATGACATCATCGCGCGCTGCCGATCTCGACAGCGCCCTTGTCCTGCCCTATCTAAGGCGCACCGTACCCCGGCCCTTGAACCCGGCTAGCAAGAGGTTTGACCCATGACCGACATCAACGCCTTCATCGACGACAAGGTGAAGAACAACGACATCTTCCTGTTCATGAAAGGCTCGCCGGATTTTCCGCAGTGCGGCTTTTCCGGTCAGGTCGTGCAGATCCTGAACTATCTGGGCGTCGACTATGGCAGCGCCAATGTGCTGGAAAGCGCCGAGCTGCGCGACGGCATCAAGGCCTATACCAACTGGCCGACCATTCCCCAGCTCTACGTCAAGGGTGAGTTCGTCGGCGGCGCCGATATCGTGCGCGAGATGTTCCAGGCCGGCGAGCTGCAGGCCCATCTGCAGAGCGCCGGTATCGAGGTCAAGCAGACCGCCTGATCGCGCGCAGCTTGATGCAAGAAATTACGCCGGGCCCTGTGCCCGGCGTTTTGTTTGGCACCAGCACCGGCCAGCGCGCGCAGAGATCGCCACCCCATCAGCGGCGTTGATGACCCTCATTCTGCTTTGTCGCTTTGCGTGATGATGTCGCAGGCGTAAGTATCGTCGGCCTCATTCTGGATTCTGCGCCATGCCCCAGTCCGTCGTTCGCCCCGCGGTGCCGCTGCTTGTCCTGATCATCGCCGGCTGCGTCATCGCCGCCATCGGCAATGGTATCCGCACCAGCTTTGGCCTGTTCACCCTGCCGCTGAGCACCGATCTCGGCCTCAGCCGCGAAGGTTGGGGCATGGCCATGGCCATCCAGAACCTGGCCTGGGGCATTGCCCAGCCCTTTGCCGGCGCCTTTGCCGATCGCGTCGGCACCGGCCGCACCGTGGCCCTGGGCGCCGCCATCTATGCGCTGGGCCTGCTGCTGATGGTCATCTCGCCCAATGCCAGCGTCATGGCGTTGACCGCCGGCGTCATCACTGGCGTGGGCATTGCCATCTGCTCGTTCAGCGTGGTCATGGCCGCGTTCGGCCGCGCCGTGCCGCCCGAAAAGCGCTCGCTGATCTTCGGCGTCGCCACCGCCGCCTCGTCCTTCGGCCAGTTCGCCTTTGCCCCGATCACCCAGGGCTTCATCAATGCCTTCGGCTGGCAGTCAGCCCTGGTCTATCTGGCCATGGCGCTGCTGCTGATCATCCCGCTCAGCTATGCCCTGCGCGGCCGCAGCGAAAACACCACCGGCCAGGCCGATATGCCCTTCATGCAGGCCCTGGCCCGCGCCTGGGGCTATGGCTCCTATCGCCTGCTGGTCATCGGCTTTTTCGTCTGCGGCTTCCACCTGGCCTTCATCAATGTCCACATGCCCGCCTATCTGGTGCAATGCGGGCTTTCTCCGGAAGTGGGCAGCTGGACCATTGCCGTGATTGGCCTGTTCAACATCGTCGGCTCGCTGCTCTCGGGCTATCTGGGCGGCCGCCTGCCCAAGCAGATTCTCCTGGCCACCATCTACTTCCTGCGCGCGGTGGCGATTGGCCTGTTCCTGCTTATCCCGGTCAGCGAACTCACCGCCTATACCTTTGCCGCCGCCATGGGCCTGCTCTGGCTTTCCACCGTGCCGCTGACGGCGGGGCTCGTGGCCATGTTCTTTGGCGCCCGCTATATGGGCATGCTCTATGGCATTGCCTTTTTCAGCCACCAGCTTGGCTCATTCACCGGCGTCTGGCTGGGCGGTTTCGTCTATGATCTCACCGGGTCCTATAGCCTGGTCTGGTATCTCGGCATCATGCTGGGCCTCGGCTCAGCGGCGCTGCACCTGCCCATCAATGAGCGTTCGGCGCCCAACTTCGCCCTCAAGCCGGCCTGACCCACCAGGCCGCTTCTGACCATCGCTTTTTGCCGATAGAGCCTTGCCAAAGGCGGATCATGGGTTCATGGTCCGCCTCGCCTTTCCAGCGCCTGCGCCTTGCCGCGGCTCCTACTGAGATTCATTCATGTCCAATCATTTCACGCGCGTTCTCTCGCGCACTGAGTTCATTGCCTTGATGGCGGCTCTGATGGCCCTCAATGCCCTGGCCATCGACGTCATGCTGCCCGCCCTGCCCTACATGGGCGAAGCCCTGGGCATCGCCAGCGAGAACGAGCGCCAATATGTCATTTCGGCCTATATGATCGGCATGGGCACCGCCCAGCTGGTCTTTGGCCCGCTCACCGACCGCTTCGGCCGCCGCGCGCCCCTGCTCGCCGGCATGGGCCTTTATGTTATTGCCGCCTTTGCCGCTATCTTCGCCCCCAGCTTTGCCATTCTGCTGGTCCTGCGCGTCATCCAGGGCATGGGCGCCGCCAGCGTGCGCGTCATCGCCACCTCGGCCGTGCGCGACAACTACTCCGGCCGCGAAATGGCCGAGGTCATGTCGCTGACCTTCATGGTCTTCATGGCCATTCCGATCATTGCGCCCGGCATCGGCCAGATCCTGCTGCTCACCGGCCCCTGGCAGGCGATCTTCGTCTTCATGGCGCTCCTGGCTTCGGCCTTCTGGCTGTGGACCTTCATCCGCCTGCCCGAGAGCCTGCCGCTCGACAAGCGCCGCCCGCTCACCTTCAAGGGCGTGTTTGATGGCTTCGTCATCGTCTGCACCAATCGGGTGGCCTTCTCCTATGGCCTGGCCGGCACCTTCCTGTTCGGCGCGCTGTTCGGCTTCATCAGCTCGTCCCAGCAGATCTATGTCGATATCTATGGCCTGGGCGTCTATTTCCCCGTGGCCTTTGCCGCCATGGCCGCGCTGATGGCGGTGTCATCCTTCACCAATTCGGTGATCGTGCGCCGCTTCGGCATGCGCCGCCTGTCCCATGGCGCCATGCTGTCCTTCACCTTGGTCAGCGGCGTCTGGCTGGCCTTTGCCCTCAGTGGCTTCCTGCCGCTGTGGCTGTTCTTCCCGCTGCTGGCCATGATCATGTTCAGCTTCGGCTGGGCGGCCTCCAACATGAACTCGCTGTCCATGGAGCCCCTGGGCGCCGTGGCCGGCACCGCCTCGGCGGTCTTCGGCTTTATCCAGACCGTGGGCGGCGCCGTCATCGGCGGCTTCATCGGCCAGCAGTTCAATGGCACCACCGTGCCGGCTGCGGCGGGCTATTTCACCATGGGCCTGCTCTCGCTGATCTTCATCCTGATCGCCGAGAATGGGCGCCTGTTCGGCGTGGGCGAGAAATACGTCCACACCGAATCCGCCCCCGCCGCGCACTAATCAGAGTCGGGGCGCGCCAGCGCCTCGATCTCCCCGCGGTCGCGATACACATGGTCGACCAGGCCCCAGGTCCGGGCCTGTTCGGGCGTCATGAAATTATCCCGCTCCAGCGCCGCCTCCACTTCCTCATAGCTGCGCCCGCAATGCTTGGCATAAAGCGTATGCATGCGCCGCTTCAGCCGCTCGCTCTCCTGCGCATGGATCATGATGTCGGTGACCTTGCCCTGATAGCCGCCGCTGGGCTGGTGCAGCATGATCGAAGCATTGGGCAGGCACACCCGCATGCCCGGCGCCCCGGCCATCAACAGGAATGATCCCGCCGACATCGCCATGCCCATGCACAGCGTGCCCACAGGCGCCTTGATGAACTGCATGGTGTCATACATGGCCAGCGCTGCCGTCACCACGCCACCGGGCGAGTTGATGTAGAGCGAGATTTCCTTGCTGGGATTTTCCGCCTCGAGGAACAGCAGCTGCGCACAAACCAGCGCCGCCATAGTGTCCTCGATCTCCCCATTCACGAAGATGATCCG
Organism: Devosia sp. FKR38; assembly: GCF_005222805.1. Lineage (GTDB taxonomy): Bacteria > Pseudomonadota > Alphaproteobacteria > Rhizobiales > Devosiaceae > Devosia. The sequence goes on from NZ_STGC01000005.1 coordinate 1,719,029, forward strand.
CTCGCGCAGCAGCCGCGAATAGATGTCGAATGAGCGCTCGCCGCGGCTCGACTGTTCCACCACCATAGGGACGAGTTGCATCATGTCGCGCATCGGCGAACCTCCGTTCAGCATTGAAGTGATTCAGGTTTTAGGCGGCCAGCATCAGCGCCGGGGCGCCATTGCTATTGGCCGCCACCGGCAGCGCCAGCGGCGCATGGGTCAGGCGAAACCAGGTGCCGCCATCGCTGGTCGGCGTCAGCTCGAAGGTGACAAGGCTCTCCTCGGCCCCCACCACCGCCCCGGCGCCGCTTTCGCGCCAGCGATAGGTGAGGCTGCGGTTTTCCTCCGCTGTCACCACCGAGAGGTCCAGCTCCTCGGTCGGCCGTAGCCAGCGCTTGAGATATTCGGGGATCGTCAGCGCCCGCCACACTTTTTCGGGCGGCGCGTCGAGCGCACATTCAAACACCAGCGCATCTGTCGGCATCATTGATCCATCTCCCTGAGCAGATCCCGCAGGTTGTCGATGCGCGCCGGCCAGAAGGCCTCGTATTTGGCCAGCCAAGCGTGCAGCGGCGCCAGGCCCTCGGGCGCCACGCGGTAATGCGCATAGCGCCCCTCGCGCCGCTCGCTGATCAGCCCTGCCCCGCGCAGCACCGCCAGATGCTGGCTCATCGCCGGCTGGCTGATGGCAAAGCCCTCGCGCAGTTCCGTCGCCGTCATTTCCGCCGCAGCCAGCTTTTCCAGCACCGCGCGGCGCGTCGGATCGGCCAGCACCTTGAAGATATCTGTCTCGCTCATGGCTTCACATAAGCACAGACTTATGAGTCGTGGCAATGGCCTTTGCGCCCCTGTCCCGTCCCATCAATTTTGATGATGGAACCCATTCATCCAAGTGTCTTGATCCCCGCCCCTAACTCCCGTCTGATGGCCAAAGCCCTTCCCCGCTCAACATCGAGCCCGCCCATGCCCATCACCACCGGCCGCCCCTATCTTGCCATTCCGGGGCCGTCCGTCTCGCCCGAGCGCGTGCTGTCGGCCATGCACCGCAGCGCCCCCAATATCTATGAGGGCGAGATTGTTGATCTGACCCACACCATCATCCCCGATCTCAGGCGTGTGGCCGAAACCAGCCAGCATGTGGCCATCTATATCGCCAATGGCCATGGCGCCTGGGAGGCGGCCAATTGCAACATGTTCTCGCGTGGCGACAAGGCGCTGCTGGCCGCCACCGGCCGCTTCGGCCATGGCTGGGCCGAGTCGCTCAAGCGCATGGGCGTGGATGTCGAGATCATCGATTTCGGCAAGTCGCGCCCCGCCGATCCGCAGGCCATTGCCGATGCCCTGGCCGCCGACACGGCCCAGGCCATCAAGGCCGTGCTGGTCACCCATGTCGACACCGCCTCGAGCGCCCGCAATGACCTCGCGGCCATCCGCGCCGCCATCGACAGCACCGGCCACCCCGCCCTCCTGGCCGTCGACGCCATCGCCTCGCTCGGCTGCGACGAGCTGCGCATGGATGCCTGGGGCGTCGACGTGCTGGTCGGCGCCAGCCAGAAGGGGCTGATGCTGCCGCCCGGCCTGGGCTTTGTCTGGTTCTCCGACAAGGCGCTCGAGGTCAGCCGCACGGCCGACCTCGTCACCCCCTATTGGGACTGGAAGCCGCGCGGCCTCGGCACCGAGTTCTGGCAATTCTTCGGCGGCACCGCCCCGACGCACCATCTCTATGGCCTGCGCGAAGCCCTGACCATGATCCTGGATGAAGAAGGCCTGCCCCAGGTCTGGGCCCGCCACCAGCGCCTCGCCCGCGCCGTCTGGGCCGCCTTTGACGCCTGGGGCCAGGGCAGCGCCATTGCGCTGAACGTCGCCGACCCCGCGTCACGCGGCTGGTCGGTCACCGCCGCCACCATTCCCGACGGCGGCGCCGGCGCCCTGCGCCGCTGGCTCGAGGAGCAAGCCGGCGTCACCCTGGGCATTGGCCTAGGCATGGCGGCCCCCAGCGAACCCGCCTATCAGGATTTCCTGCGCGTCGGCCACATGGGCCACGTCAACGCCCACATGACGCTGGGCGTATTGGCCACCATGGAAGCGGGCCTGCACGCGCTGGGCATTCCCCACGGCCCCGGTGCGGTCGAAGCGGCGGCTGGGGCTTTCGCTCGGCCCTGAGGGCCCAATCCACAGCGCGTCACCCTCGGGCTGGACCCGAGGGCTCTATACGTCTCAAGTCACTCGCGATTGCCGAAAGAGCTCAAGTGCAACGCCCTCGGGTCAAGCCCGAGGGTGACGACCCAGCGCGTGGCGCCTCTTGTGCTTCAGAACGTAAAAACGTTCCGCCGCAGCGCGTCCCAGCTGTCCTTGTCCACGGCCACCAGCAGGCCGCCGTCGACATGACTGGGCAGATAGGGCTGGCCATCGAGCCGGGCGGCAAAGGCGCCGGCTTCCTGGCTCATCAGCGCGCCGCCCAGATGGTCCCAGGGCATCAGCTTGTTCCAGCAGCCGAACTGGGCATGGCCGGACACCAGCGTGCGATATTCATGCCCCGCACAGCGGAAATTGGACACCACGCGCACCTTGTCCAGATTGCCCAGCACCTCGGCGCGCCGGTCGGCCGGCAGATAGGACACCGAGACACAGCCCACCATTTCGGCCAGCGGCAGCGGCGCCGCCACCTGCATGCGCACCGCCTCGCCATTGGGCCGGCGCAGCCACGCGCCTGCGCCCTTTTCGGCCATCATCCAGTCGTCGCCCATCGGGTCATAGATAATGCCGGCAATCGTCTCGCCCTTGGAGACCACGGCCGCCATGGTGGCAAACAGCGGCAGCCCGGCGGCGTAGTTCGCCGTACCATCGATGGGGTCCACCACGACGGCGAAATCGGCATCGGCCAGCCGGCCCAGCAGCGCCGGATCGGCCGCCACCGATTCCTCGCCCACAAACAGCGCCTCGGGCATCACCCGCGCCAGCGCCGCCTTGATCGCCTCTTCGGTGGCCACATCGGCCTCGGTCACCAGATCGATGGCCGAAGTCTTGGTGTGCACCATGCTGGCATCGAGCCGGCGGAAGCGCGGCAGCGCTTCGGCCCGCGCAGCATCGCGCAGAATGGTGGCCAGTTCCATCACGTCAAAGCTCAACTCTGGGTCCTCTTCTCGAACAGCGCATTGAAATCAAACAGCTTGGTATCCAGCATATGGCTGGCGTTGATGTTCCCTAGCGCGCGGATCATGACGTCCTTGCGACCGGGCATGCGCCGTTCGATGTCGCTGAGCATCGCCTTCATGGCATTGCGCTCCAGCCCATCCTGGCTGCCGCACAGGTCACAGGGGATGATCGGAAACGCCATGGCATCGGAGAAGCGCTGCAGATCTTCCTCGCCGCAATAGATCAGTGGCCGCAGCACCTCGATGTCGCCCTCGTCATTGAGCAGCCGCGGCGGCATGGCCGCGAGCTTGCCGCCATGAAACAGGTTCATAAAGAAGGTTTCCAGGCTATCGTCGCGGTGATGGCCCAGCACCAGCGCCGTGCAGCCCTCCTCCCGCGCGATGCGGTAGAGATTGCCGCGCCGCAGCCGGCTGCACAGCGAGCAATAGGTTGCCCCCGCCGGCAGCTTCTCGGTGACGATCGAATAGGTGTCCTTGTATTCGATGCGATGCGGCACGCCGATCCCGCTCAGATATTCGGGCAGAACATGCTTGGGAAAATTGGGCTGGCCCTGGTCGAGATTGCAGGCCACCAGCTCCACCGGCAGCATGCCGCGCCACTGCAGATCCAGCAGCAGCGCCAGCATGGAATAGCTGTCCTTGCCACCGCTCAGCGCCACCAGCCATTTCTCGCCCGGCCGCACCATATCGAACTTGTCCAGCGCCTCGCGCGTCTGCCGGATCAGCCGCTTGCGCAGCTTGTTGAACTCGCCCGAACGCGGCGCCTGCGCATAAATCGGAGGCCCGCCGGTCTCGGTCTCGTCACCGCCCTGGGTGGCGTTTTCCATCACCTCGCTCATGGCGAAACTCACTTTCCTTCAGTCCCGTTGCTGATAGCGCCCCAGAGCCACGAGGGGAAGGAAAACCGCGCCCCGCGAACCTTACGAAAGATTAAGTTCTCCAACTTGCTTTAGTCCAAATACGACAGCTAGATGAAGCTCTTCCCTCGGCACCCAGGAGTCGCGTGGTGTTTCGTTCCTTTTTCCCTATTCCCAAGATTTTCTTCGGCTCGGCAGTCCTCTGGATGCTGCTGACCACGCTGCTGTATCAATTCGCCGGCGACCCCGTCCGCGCGGTGATCAGCATTGATCGCTTCCTGGCCCCCGCCATCTGCGCCCCCGCCGATGTGCCCGCCGATCAGGCCACGGTGGCCGATGATGCGCTGCCCACGCCCGCCGCCGGCGCCGCCACAACCAACCCCAATGCCCCGGCCAGCACCGAGAGCGCAGCGCCTGCCGCTGCGGCCGCCACCACCGTCGCCAATTGCGTCGCCGAGGACACCAGCTTCCTCAATGGCGGCCGCATCTGGGAATATTGGTACATTTTCCTGTCCACCGTGCTGTTCTGCGTCTTCTGGTATTTCTACAAGCGCAACGAATGGTACTGGTGGTCCGTCGTCGGCAGTGCCGCGCTCTATCTCGCCACCTATAGCCAGGTGCAGCTCAGCGCCTTCATCAACGACTGGCAGGGCAATTTCTTCGACGTTCTCCAGCGCGCGCTCGGCGAGCCCGGTTCGGTTTCGCCGGCCGAATTCTACCCCTATGTTATCACCCTATTCGCCGTGCTGCTGCCCAACATCATCTTCCTGGTGCTGCTGGCGTTCTTCAATTCCCACTATGTCTTCCGCTGGCGCAAGGCGATGACGTCCTACTACATGCAGTCCTGGCAGGCCGTCCGCACCACCGAAGGCGCTGCCCAGCGTGTGCAGGAAGACACCATGCGCTTCGCCTCGATCGTGGAAGATCTGGGCACCAGTTTCCTCGATTCCCTGCTGACCCTGGTGGTGTTCCTGCCCATCCTGTGGGGCCTGTCCACCCACATCACCGAACTGCCGTTCTTCGGCGCCATCCCGGGCAGTCTGGTCTGGATCGCCCTGGTCGTTGCCGCCTTCGGCACCGCCCTGCTCTGGATTGTCGGCATCCGCCTGCCCGGCCTCAATTTCGAGAACCAGAAGGTTGAAGCCGCATTGCGCAAGGAACTGGTCTATGGCGAGGATGATCCCGACCGCGCCACGCCGGCCAGCTTCCGCGAGCTCTTCGCCAATGTGCAGAAGAACTACTACCGGCTCTACTTCCACTACACCTACTTCAACCTGGCCCGGTACGCCTACCTCCAGGTGGCCGGCTACGTGCCCCTGTTGACGCTGTCGCCCTCGATCCTGGCCGGCACGATCACCCTGGGCATCTACCAGCAGGTGCAGCAGGCCTTTGGCCAGGTGGCGAGCTCCTTCCAGTTCTTCGCGCGCGCCTGGACCACCATCGTCGAGCTGCAGTCGATCTACCTGCGCCTGCACCGCTTCGAGGCCTTCATTCCGCGCGATCAGCAACCGATCAAGGAATCGGTCAGCGCTGCCGCCACGCTCTAGGCGCGCACCAAACGCTCAAGGGCCGCCCATTGGGCGGCCCTTGTCATGTCCGCTTGAGATAATCCAGCAGCGCCGGCATCGGCATCGGGCGCCCGGTCAGATAGCCCTGCACCTCGGCAATCCCCACATGGCGCAGCGTCTCCAGTTCCGCCGTAGTCTCCACGCCCTCGGCCACCACCACCGTATTGGTCCGCCGGGCAAATTCGCCCAGCGCCGCCGCCATGGCCTCACGCACTGGGTCCTTGTCGATATCCCGGGTCAGGCTGACGTCGAGCTTGACGATGTCGGGCTGCAGCGTCAGCACATGCCGCATGCTGGAATAGCCCGCGCCGGCGTCATCGATGGCCAGCTTCATCCCCACCTCGCGCAGCGGCCGAATGGCCTTGAGCAACGGCGTATAGTCGGCCACCGGCTCGTGCTCGGTCAACTCCACCGTCACGCGCCGGGGATCAAAGCCATGCAGCGCCAGCAGCAGGTTCTCCCCCAGCAGCGTCTGCGGCGACACATTGATATTGAGCGCTATATCCGCTGGTAGCGCGCGACAGGAGGCGATGGCGCGGCGGATGGCCAGCAGTTCCAGCGTGACGCCCATGCCCACCGCCGCCGCATCGGCAAACCAGCGGTCCGGCGGTTGCACCGGCTGATGGGCAAAGCGCGCCAGCGCCTCCACCGCCACCACCTTCTGATCCTCCAGCCGGATCACCGGCTGGAACACCATAGCGGGGTCCCCGCTCCACAGCGCCGCATGCACCCGCTCGATTCGGCTGCGCTGCGTCTCGTCGCGCTGCACCTCCTGGATCAGCTCCAGTGCGATCATGCGGCCAAACGTGTGCATCAGCTCCAGCTCGGGCGGCCCCAGCTCCGGCATGGCGCGGTGGCTGAAGCAGCAGAACGTGCCAAAGACCCGCCCATGGTCCACCTGGATCGGCACGCTCAAATGCGCCCCGATCGGCAGCGCCAGCGTTTCGGGAATGCTCAGCGCCAGCGGCACCATGGATGTATCGGCGATCAGCTGCGGCAGGCGCCCGGCCGTCACATGCTGGCAGTACCCCGACCCAATAGGGATCACCTGGCCGGTGGCGATGCCATCCAGCGGATGGCTAAGGTCGACGCCGCGGAAGATGCGGCTCGAGCCAAGGAACTCGGTGATGAATGCCACGTCCATCCGCAGATGCGAGCGGATCGAGGTCAACACACGATCCATGCTCTCGGTGACCCGAGGCGACAAGACGATGGGCAGACTATCGGCCTGAACGGCACTGGCAGGCAGCATGATGCCCCCGGTTTCGGCAATATTCTTGCTCTTCAATAGCAAAATACTAGACGAACAGCGGCGCTACGCAATGGCGAAATAAAAAAGGCCGCCCAGAGGGCGGCCTTTCGCAATAGTCTGGCGCTGGAGATTAGCGCGAATAGAATTCCACGACCAGGTTCGGTTCCATCTGGACCGGGTACGGCACGTCCGACAGGCCCGGGACGCGGGCGAAGACGGCGGTCATCTTGTTGTGGTCGACTTCCACATAGTCCGGCACATCGCGCTCGGCCAGCTGGGTGGCTTCGATCAGCACGGTGAGCTGCTTGGAGCGCTCGCGCACTTCGATCTTGTCGCCAACCTTGACCTGGTAGGACGGGATGTTTACGCGCTTGCCATTGACCAGGATATGGCCGTGGCTGACGAACTGGCGGGCAGCGAACACGGTCGCCACGAACTTTGCGCGGTACACCACGGCGTCCAGGCGGCTCTCGAGCAGGCCGATCAGGTTCTCGCCGGTGTCGCCCTTGACGCGGGCAGCTTCGGTGTAGAGGCGCTTGAACGCCTTCTCAGTGACCGAACCGTAGTAGCCCTTGAGCTTCTGCTTGGCGCGCAGCTGCAGACCGTAGTCGCTCAGCTTGCCCTTGCGGCGCTGGCCATGCTGGCCGGGGCCATAGGCACGGGCGTTGAGCGGGGACTTCGGACGGCCCCAGATGTTTTCGCCAAGACGGCGATCGATCTTGTACTTGACTGAATGACGCTTCGACATCGCGTATCCTTCTAACAGGTGAATGGATCGCGCCCTCCTCTGCCATCCCGAGGGATGACCGACAGACCCCAAAAATTCAGGAGATCCCGGGTGCGCCTATGGGCCATTGGCCCCAATAGGTGGCCGCGTGATAGGCAATTGCGACGGTTTCGTCAAGCGGCCTCGGGATCGCTGCTGCCATCGGCCACCATCTTCTTGTCCAAGCTGCGCTGATTGCGCAGGCCGGGGAAGATGATGCTCCAGATCACGGCCACCGCAATGGCCCCGATTCCACCCACCGCCACGGCCGCCACCGGGCCGATGAAATGGGCCACCGTTCCGGCGCGGAACTCGCCCAATTCGTTGGAGGCGCCGATGAACACCGAGTTCACCGCATTGACGCGCCCGCGCACTTCCTCGGGGGTCCACAGCTGCATGATGGTCTCGCGGATGGTGACGCTGACCATATCGGCCGCCCCCACCAGCGCCAACGCCGGAATGGAGATCCACACCGTGGTGGAGAGCCCGAAGATGAAGGTGAAAAAGCCGAATAGCCCGACAAACAGGAACAACAGCTTGCCCGCATGGTCGCGCACCGGGAATCGCGTCAGCACAAGCGCCATCACGATGGCGCCAATGCCCGGCGCCGCGCGCAACAGACCCAGCTCCTGCGGGCCGGCATGCAATATGTCCTTGGTATAGACCGGCAGCAGCGCCACCGCCCCGCCCATCAGCACGGCGAACATGTCCAGCGAAATGGCGCCCAGCACCACCTTGTTGGAGAAAATATAGCGGAAGCCGCCAAACATGGTTTCAAGGCTGGTCGCCTGCCCCGCGCTCTTCTGCGCCGGCTTGGGAATCAGCAGCACGCTGATCATGCCGATCAGCAGCAGCACGGCGCCGGTGCCAAAGGCCACCGTGGGCGCGATGCCATAGAGCAGCCCGCCAGCCGCCGGCCCCATGATCGAGGCAAACTGCCAGGCCGAGGCATTGACGGTGATGGCATTGCTCAGCGCTTCAGGCGGCACCAGATTGGGCGCCAGCGACTGCGCTGCCGGGCCCCAGAAGGCCCGAGCGGTGCCCAGCACGATCAGAATGCCGAAGATCGGCCAGACCTCATGCGCTTCGGCATTGACGAACACCAGAAAGCCCAGCGCACAGGCCATTTCGACGGTGAGGCAAATCGCCATGATGGCTCGGCGGTTGAAGCGGTCTGCCGCCAGCCCGGTCACCAGGATCAGCACCAGCGCCGGCAGGAACAGGCATAGGCCCACCAGCCCGAGCAGAAACACATTGCCGGTGACGTCATAGATCTGCCAGGCGATCGACACCGACATGATCTGCACCGCAAAGCTGACCAATAGCGTGGTCAGCCAGAAAAATCGGAAGCCAATATAGGAAAAGGCAATACGGGACGGGTCGGCGGGGGTGTGCGTGCTCATGGCGGGGAATGTGCACGGCGCTCGTCCGCCGTCAAAGGCGAAATGCAGTCAAAGCGTTCAGAAATGCCGCTTTCTTGCGACCCGTCCGGGCTGCGCCGCTACTCGTCCTTGGGCGCCGGCTTCTGCCGATTGGGATTGGGCCGCTCATGGCGCCGGTCGATCGAGGAAATCACCCCGCGCAGCGTGCGGATTTCCTGGCTGGAGAAATGCCCGCGCGTCAACGCCGTGCGCAGATTGTCCACCATGCCCGGACGCTTTTCGGCCGAGGTGAAGAAGCCGGACTGGTCCAGCACCCCTTCGAGATGCTCGAACAGCCCGACCAACTCGCTGCGCGGCGCCACATCCTGCAGGCTCGGTGCAATGGGCAGCACCTCGGCCTGACCCGATTGGCGCCGCCACTCATAGGCCAGGATCAGCACGGCCTGGGCGATATTGAGCGAGGCAAAAGCCGGCTCCACCGGCAGCGTGACGATCATGTCGGCCAGCGCCACCTCTTCATTGAGCAGGCCCCATTTCTCCCGCCCGAACAGCAGCCCGGCCTTCTGCCCGCCCCCGATATGGGCCACCATGCGCTTGGCCGCCTCATCGGGGCCGATCACATCCTTCTGGATGCCGCGCGCCCGCGCCGTGGTGGCATAGACCAGCGTCAGATCGGCAATGGCCGCTTCCAGCGTCTCAAACACCGTGACCCGGTTGATCACATGGTCGGCGCGCGAGGCGGTCGCCACCGCCTTTTCATTGGGCCAGCCATCACGCGGACGCACCAGGCGCAGGTCCCACAGCCCGAAATTGGCCATGGCCCGCGCCGCCGTGCCGATATTCTCGCCCAGCTGCGGTTCACACAGGATCACCACCGGGGTCGGCTTGAAGTCGATTTGGATCGATGAATCTGTTCCGGCCATGGCGCCTGCTCTCTTGGTTGGGCGCACATACCGTGTTTTGCGTCGCCCTGGCAAATGCCGGTCGCGCTACTCCGCCGCGCCCTGCAGCCGCATGGCCTTCCATTCCGGCCACAGCATGGCATAGACGAATTCCTCGTCCCAGCCGCCCTTGAACGCCGCATGCTCGCGGAAATGCGCTTCCCGCCGCATGCCCAGCCGCTCCATCAGCCGCCAGCTCGGCGCATTGGCCGTGTGGCAGCGCGCCGACACCCGGTGCATGTCACAGGGCCCGAAGGCCAGATCGAGCATGGCATTGGCCGCCTCGGTGGCAAGGCCCTGCCGCTGGTGCGCCGGATCAAAGATCCAGCCCAGTTCGCCCTGCCGCGCCTCCACATTGCGCCAGATCAGCGACATCTCCCCAATCAGGCTATTGCTGTCCGCCAGCTCCACCGCCAGCACGATCTTGTCGCCCTCGGCCTCCAGCGCCACCTGGCCGGTGCGCTGCTGCACGGCCATGGCGCATTCGTCCCGGCTCAGCGGCCCGTCGAACAGATAGCGCGCCACGGCCTCAAGCCGGCGATAGGCAAACACCGCGTCGACATCACCCCGTGTGAAGGGGCGCAACCGCAGTCGCTGCGTCAAAACTGGATAGTCTGGATAACGCGCCATCCCGTCCCCCTCCGGACCGGGCACTCTTGCCACACTCGCGGGCAAACGCAAGCCACCTGCCCTTGCCGCGCTCCAGCGCCCGTGGCAGCCTGTGCGCCATGAGTTCCGACGCCCGCCCGCACATTGACATTGCCGCCCGCTGCGCCTGCGGCGCCATAGGCCTTGCCGTTTCTGGCCAGGTGGTCTCCATGCTGCTGTGCGCGTGCCTGGATTGCCAGCGCGCCACCGGCAGCGGCCATTCCACCGTGGCCCTCGTCCCCAACGCTGCACTCACCGTCACCGGCACGCCGAAATCTGTATCCAGAACAGCCGATTCCGGGGCGACCTTCACGCGCCACTTCTGCGGCGTTTGCGGCACGCCGCTCTATGGGCAATCGAGCCGCGCCCCCGATCTGCGCATGCTGGCCGTCGGCTTTTTCGCGGGCCAGACCGATTGGTTCGCCCCACGCCAGCTCATCTTCGCCCGCAGCCAGCAGGCCTGGGATCTGGTGGGCGACCATATCGCCCGGCACCAACGCTATCGGGACTCGACACCATGAGCCTGGCCTCTGACGAACTCAGCGAGCGCATTCGCGCCCAGTTGGCCCATCTGGTGCTGCGCGAACAGAAGATGTTCGGCGCCGTCGCCTTCATGCTCGATGGCAATATGCTGGTCGCCCCGATGAAGGATGGCGCCCTGCTGGTGCGCACCGGCAAGGATGCCCAGGCCGAAGCCCTCGCCCGCCCCGGCGCCGGCGTCATGAGCATGACCGGCCGCACCATGTCGGGCTATGTGCAGGTTTCGGGCGACGCACTGGAAGACGACGAGGCCCTGGCAGGCTGGCTCGATCTGGCCCTGGGCTTTGTGCGCACCCTGCCGCCGAAATAGCCGACCCCGCAGCGCGGGATCGGCAAAGGGTCGGGTTCAGATGCGGCCGAACACCAGCGCGGCATTGACGCCGCCGAAGCCGAACGAGTTCGACAGCGCATAATCGACCTGCGCCTTCTGCGCCACATTGGGCACCAGGTTGAACTTGTCGGCGACCTCTTCGGGGTCATTGAGGTTGATCGTGGGCGGCAGCACGCCTTCGCGCAGCGCCTGCACCGTCACCACGGCCTCGAACGCACCGGCGGCGCCCAGCATGTGCCCGGTCGCCGATTTGGTCGAGGACACGGCCAGATCCTTGCCGCGGCCCTCAAACACCGCTGAAATGCCGGCGATCTCGGCCGCATCGCCCACCGCAGTCGAGGTGGCATGCGCATTGACATAGCCGATCTGCGACGGGTCGACGCCAGCCATGGTGAGCGCATTGCGCATCGCCACCTGCGCCCCGGCGCCATCGGGCGAACCCGAAGTCAGGTGATAGGCATCAGCGGAGGTGCCATAGCCCGCCAGGATTGCCAGCGGCGTTGCGCCGCGCGCCTTGGCATGGCTGAGCTTTTCGATCACCAGCACGGCAGCGCCTTCGGCCAGCACGAAGCCATCATGACCCTTGTCGAAGGGGCGCGAAGCCTCCTGCGGCCGGTCGTTGAACGTTGTCGCCAGCGCACGGGAAGCGGCAAAGCCACCCACCGAAATGGGGTCCACCGAGCCTTCGGCACCACCGACCACGGCCACTTCGGCCTCGCCGGTCATGATCAGGCGCATGCCATCGCCAATGGCCTGGGCCGAGGCGGCGCAGGCGGTCACCGGCGTGCCAATCGGCCCGCGGAATCCGTGCAGGATCGAGAGCCAGCCGGCGGCCAGATTGGCCAGGAACGACGGCACGGTGAACGGCGACAGCCGCCGCGCGCCCTTGGTGTTGATGGTTTCCACCGCCCGCGCCATCACCGGCGAGCCGCCCACCCCCGAGCCGATGATTGTGGCCGTAGCCGCCTGATCTTCCGGCGAGGTGGGGTGCCAATTGGCCTGGTTCAGCGCTTCGGTGGCCGCGCCAATGGCATATTGGATGAATAGATCCATCTTCTTGACGTCCTTGCCATCGATGAAATCGATGGGATCGAACCCCTGCGGATCATTGGCCTTGGCCGGCACCAGCCCGGCAATGCTGGCGCCAAAGCCGGTGGTGTCGAAACGGTCGTTCTGCACGATGCCGCTGCGGCCGGCCGTCAGCCGCTCCCACATGGTGGGCACGCCCACGCCCAGCGGGCAGACAACGCCCATGCCGGTAACAACGATCGGATCGGACGGGTCTGGCTTGAGCATGTTCTGTCTCCTGAAGAAAAGGCGTTTTGACGTGGCGCGTCCCGGCCACCGGGACAATTAGAGGCGCGCCACCTGCCGCAGCGCGGCGATGACGGTGGAAAAACCGGGGGCTTCGAGCGCCGCCCGCAAGGCCGCCTGGTTCTGCTCCCAGGCAGGTCGCACGATATCGACCGTCTCGGCGCCCTGCGGCGTCAACCGGGCAATGCGGCTATTGCCGCGCTCACCATCGGCCCAGGCCACCAGGCCCCGCCGCTCGAGCAGCGCCAGATTGCGCGACAATGTTGAGCGATCCATGGCAATGGCCGCCGCCATCTGCGTCACCGAGCGACCCGGATGCTTGAGCAGCGAGCCCAGGATGCTGAACTGCGCCGCCGTGATGCCGAAGCTGCGCAGCTTGCGATCGGCCAAACGCGTCACGGCCCGCGAGGCCATGCGTGCGTTCAGCACCAGACATTGGTCGAAATCATCCTGCATGCGGGCACAGGTAGTCGTGCATATGCACGGTGTCAACTGGCATGCCCCCTTGCCCATGCCGCCTTTGCACCCCTCCAAAGCCAGTGCTATACGGGCTGCGAACAAGGCCGACAGGCCCACATGTGGATTTCAGGGAGATGTTTCCGATGAGCAAAATCAAAGTCGCCAACCCCGTGGTCGATCTCGACGGCGATGAGATGACCCGGATCATCTGGCAGGCGATCAAGGACAAGCTCATCCACCCCTACCTCGATCTGCCGATCGAATATTATGACCTGAGCGTGGAAAGCCGCGACGCCACCAGCGACCAGATCACCGTCGACGCCGCCCATGCCATCCAGAAGCATGGCGTTGGCATCAAATGCGCCACCATCACCCCCGATGAGCAGCGCGTCGAGGAATTCAAGCTCAAGAAGATGTGGAAGTCGCCCAACGGCACCATCCGCAACATCCTGGGCGGCGTAATCTTCCGCGAGCCCATCATCTGCAAGAACGTGCCGCGCCTGGTGCCCGGCTGGACCCAGCCCATCATCGTGGGCCGCCATGCCTTTGGCGATCAGTACCGCGCCACCGATTTCCGCTTCCCCGGCAAGGGCACGCTGACCATCAAGTTCACCGGCGAAGATGGCAAGGTCATCGAGCACGAGGTCTATCAGGCCCCCGGCGCCGGCGTGGCGATGGCCATGTACAACCTCGACGATTCGATCCGCGATTTCGCCTATTCCAGCTTCAACTATGCGCTGGCCCGCGGCGTCCCCTGCTATCTCTCCACCAAGAACACCATCCTCAAGGCCTATGACGGGCGCTTCAAGGATATCTTCCAGGAGATCTACGAGGCCGAGTTCAAGGAGCAGTTCGAAGCCAAGAAGATCTGGTACGAACACCGCCTGATCGACGACATGGTCGCCTCCGCCCTCAAGTGGAGCGGCGGCTATGTCTGGGCCTGCAAGAACTACGACGGCGACGTGCAGTCCGACATCGTGGCCCAGGGCTTTGGCTCGCTGGGCCTGATGACCTCGGTTCTGGCCACGCCCGATGGCAAGATCGTGGAAGCCGAAGCCGCCCATGGCACCGTGACCCGTCACTACCGCCAGCACCAGCAGGGCAAGGAAACCTCGACCAATTCCACCGCCTCCATCTTCGCCTGGACCCGTGGCCTCGCCCACCGCGCCAAGCTCGATGACAACGAGGCGCTGGCCAAGTTCGCGCTGACCCTGGAAAAGGTCACCGTCGACACCATCGAAGAAGGCAAGATGACCAAGGACCTGTCCCTGCTCGTCGGCCCCGATCAGCCCTGGCTCTCGACCATCGGCTTCCTCGACGCCATCGACCAGAACCTGCAGAAGGCCATGTCGGCCGCCTGATCGGCCCCCCTTGCTTCAGACCACACCAAAACGGCGCCCCTGGGCGCCGTTTTTCTTTGGGGGATGGTGCCGGCGCGCGACAATCTCAGTCGACACCCTCCCCCGAAAGGGGAGGAATCAAGGGCGGGGGTGATTGCCCCCGATATCGGGGCTTTAGCACCCCCTCCCGGCCTCCCCCATCAAGGGGGAGGTGCCGTCAGGTGGTTGGGGCGGGATTGAGGACGAACGCGATCGCCCTCCCGCTTGAGGCGGAGGTTGGTCGAAGACGCCCCCCTACTTCGTCTTGCCCGCCTTGGGCGTCACGGTCAGTTCGAAGCGTTCGCCGGCCGTGATGGTCACCGGCGTTTCGCTTTGGGCGTCATCCTTGCGGGTCAGCACCACATAGTCGCCCGCCGGCAGCGTGGTCTCGAACGCCGGGCCATAGCCATAGCCGAACGATTGCCGATTGCCCTCAATGGTCTTGGCGGCGCCGAAAGCCTCGACATACTCATCCGCCGGCGTAGCCACCGCCAGAATGCCGGCGCCCAGCACCACCGGCACCTCTGTCAGCTCCGCCGTCTTGACCGAGAACGGCACCTCGCCCGCCGCGCCGCCGAGCCGATAGGCCACCACATAGTCGCCCGGCGGCAGCTCAAAGCTCTGCTCGCCGCCATAGCCATAGACCACCGATGTGCGGCTGCCATCGATGGCCTTCTTGGCCTCCAGGATCTCAAAGAAGATATCGGCCTCCACGGCCATGCCGGCCACATAGGCGGCGCTGAGCTTGGCTGTGCCGACGCCGATCACCACATCCTCGTCCACCGTCTCGCCGGCCTTGAGGTCATAGCTGCGCGTCACCTTGGCCGTGCCGATGGTAAAGTCGATCTCGGTCGGTCCGGCCGGCAGCACCATGTCGATGGGGCCATATTCGGTGGTCAGGTATTCGCCATTGCTGCGGATTTCCACCGTCGCCTGGTCGTCCACAGCCGCGCCCTCGCTGGGCAGGGGCCGCAGCTTGACGATGGTGCCATTGACCACGAAATGCGGGGTGGCCACCTTGCCGGCCTCGATGGTCACCGTCTGCTCGACACTGGCGCGCTCGACCGACCCCTTCATGATATAGTCGCCCGGCTCCAGATTGCCCTTGAAGTCGGCGTAATAGTCGGTGTCCAGCTGCTCGCCGGGCGTGCCATCGGCCTTGGGGGTGAACCACTCCCAGACGACGTCATAGTCGTCATTGGTGATATCCGGGCTGCCTTCGGCCAGCGCGATGGTCGGCACCAGATTGAACTCAGCCACCGGCTCAGGCTTGGGCTCCGGTTCGGGGACCGGTGCGGTCTCGGCCTGGGTCACCTGCGCCACCGTGGTGCTCAGCGCATCGACCAGAGCGTCGCCGTCCTGTGCCGACAGATATTGCCCGCCGGTGTTCTCGGCCAGGCACGCCACCTGCTGCCCCTCTTCGTCAGACAGCCCGAAGCCCAGCACATGGGTGGTGAAGTCGACGCCGCGATTTTCAAGGTCTGCGGCCAGCGCGCAGGGATCGACATCACAGGTCTCCAGCCCATCGGTGATCAGGATCACCGTGGCCTTGTCCTCGGTGAACTGCAGCGTCTCGGCCGCGCGACGCACCGCTTCGGAGATCGGCGTCTTGCCCTTGGGATTGATCGCCTCGGCCGCTGCCACAATGGCCGGTCCGGTGCCCGGCCCGGGCTCGACCAGCATTTCGATATCGTCGCAATTGCCCTTCTCGCGGTGGCCATAGCTCATCAGGCCCAGCTCGAGATCATCGGGCAGATCGGTGAGCACCGAGGCCAGCGTCTCGCGCGCAATGGTGATGCGCGCCTTGCCGTCGATCTGCGCCCACATCGAGCCCGACCCGTCCAGCACGATGATCGCCCGATCCGCCGCGACCACTGGCAGGGCCAGGCCGAGGGCGGCCACCATGCCCAGAGCCAGACTGCGCCAACCCAATCCCAAGTTCCAGCCCGCCATGCGCCGTCCTCCCCGATGCAGGGCTGCAATAATGGCAGCTCCCTTTGCTGACGCAATGGAAATCACGGCACTGGTGACACCAGTATGAACCCAGGTCCGATCAATTCCCGATAAAGTTGATCTGCAATTGCCCGCAAATCTAGAGCGGCAGTATTGCCGTAGCTCGCCCTGTCCTGGGCGCCCCCGCCATCCTCGTCCCGTCAGACGCCAACGCCCCAGTGCGGCCCAATCCGTCCAAAGCGCCGCATTTTCTTCCACCGCGACAACCATGTTGACGGCAGCGCCGAAATCACTCACTAGTTGACGTAATGGTCAACCGTATGGCCGGAGAGAGGAAAGACTGACGTATAGGTCAGCACCTTTGCCGTAACGGGGCCGCGACAGCCAACGCGCTGTCAGAGAATGATTTTTTGTGATTGGAGGGTCACTTGCGCACATCTATTCGACTGATCGGGGCCATGGCTGGTCTCGCCCTGAGCCTGCCGCTGGCCGGCACCGCTCTCGCCGGCGGGCTCGACGCCAATGGCTATGACTGGGATCTGCTGTTCGATCCGGCCACCTATGCCAGCAAGGCCACCGCCACCTACGTCTATGTCAACAAGGACGTGACCAACCCGGGCGTCACGCCCGGCGTGATCGCCACCACGCCCTCGCGCGTCCACTACAATGTCGGCGTCAAGGCCGACATCTTCGACATGGCCAGCTGCCTGATTTCCGTACAGAACCCCTTCGGTTCGGACACGGCGCGCACCAATGCCTATGCCGCCATGACCAAGCAGGCGGTCAGCGAATCCATCCGCTCCACCGACACCGGCCTCACCTGTGCCGTCGGCCTGCCCGCCGGCCCTGGCGTCGTCAGCCTGATCGGCGGCATCTCCGCACAGAACCTCGACTATCAGGCGGCCATCCCCACGGGCCTGGCCACCAACACCCCGCTCTCGCTCAATGGCTGGGGCCTGGGCTGGCGCGCCGGCGCCGCCTATGAAATCCCCGAATATGCCCTGCGCGTCAGCGCCATCTACAATGCGCCGATCAACTACACGCTGAACGGCACCGCCTATGGTGGCGCGGCCTCCTCGGCGGTCACCGCGCCGCAATCGATCGAAGTGCGCGGCCAGACCGGCATCGCACCCGGCTGGCTGGCCCTGGGCTCGGTCAAATGGACCAATTGGTCGGTGCTGCAGAAGCTGACCGTCACCACCATCGGCGCCCCCGTGGTTTCCACCTTCAACTATCGCGACAGCTGGACCATTTCGGGCGGTATCGGCCATGCCCTGACCGACCAGCTGAGCCTGGTGGCCATGGCCACCTGGGATCAGGGCACCTCGACCCCTGGCGCCGGTGGCGTGCTCACCGCCGGCACCCAGACCGATCGTTTTGGCCTGTCGCTGGGCGGCATCTACAATGCCTCCTCCAATGTGCAGATCACCGGCGGCATTTCGGCCAGCACCCTGGCCTCGGGCTCCAATGCCCTGGGCGAGCGCTGGAACACCGGCTATGTCCTGGCCGTCAGCGGCGGCATCAAGGGCTCGTTCTAGCCCCACGCCGACCACTGCACCCCATCGGGCCGCCGGGCACTCGCCCCGCGGCCCTTTTTCATGCCCCTGCGCCCCATCGTGCTGCCACGGCGCGAAAAAATCCGGACGCGCCACGGGTATAACGCCGCAGCCCGCACATTGCCCATCGACGGCGCCGCAGCCGCCCTCTAGTGTCCGGCCAGTCTCACCCCAGCAATCGTGGATGTGCCATGCCGGTCGGCGTGTTTTATGCTGTTGTCGCCTATTCGGTCTATTCCTGCGGCGATGCGGTCATCAAGGGCTTCGGTCAGAGCCTGTCGGTGTTCGAGATCGGCTTTTTCATCGCCATTTTCTCGCTCATTCCCGCGCTCTTCGTGAAGCCCAAGGGCGAGCTCTGGCGCGACAGCTTCCGCCTCACCCATCCGGCCCTCGTACACCTGCGCTCCTTCACCGGCGTCGCCTCCTCGGCCCTGGTGACCTATGCCTTTGTCACCATCCCCTTTGCCGAGACCTATTCGCTGGTCTTCATGATGCCGCTGTTCATCACCATCATGTCGGTGCTGGTGCTGCGCGAAAAGGTCGATCCCCTGCGCTGGGCCATGCTGGCCCTGGGCTTTGTCGGCGTCATGCTGGTGGTGCGCCCCGGTTTCCGGGAGCTGCAGCTCGGCCATCTCGCCGCGCTCGCCTGCGCCTTTTTCGGCGCCGCCACCACCACCATCCTGCGCGTCATTGCCCCGCAGGAAAAGCGCGTGAGCCTGATCGCCCTGCCCGCGCTCTATATCGTGGTGGTCAATGCCGCCCTGATGCTGCCCAGCTTCATCATGCCCACGCCCACCCAGTTCGCCCTCCTGGCCATTGGCGGCAGCTTCGTCGGCATCGGCCATCTGCTGCTGATCGCCGCCACCCGCAATGCCGCCGCCAGCCAGGTGGCGCCCATCCAATATATCCAGATCGTCTGGGCCATCGGCCTGGGCGCCTTCTTCTATTTCGAGTATCCGGACGTGCTGGCCTATGTCGGCATTGCCGTTGTCGTGGCCTCGGGCCTGGTCAATGTGCTCATCGACGGCGCCCGCGCCCGTATCGCCGGCCGCTTTGCCGAATACCGCGCCCGCCGCAGCGGTTCGCCGACCAATATCTCCGAAGTGCAGGGCCCCGAGATTTAGCCCCGCCACCGCCCGCAGGGACATCGACGCCAAGGGCTGGCGCTTGTATGGTAGGACCATTCCCCCCGAGTCCGTCCCTGCGCATTGGATATTGCGATGCCGATCGGCGTCATCTTTGCCTTTCTCGCCTATGCCAGTTTCTCGGTCGGCGACGCCCTGATCAAGGCGACCGGCCCGGCCCTGTCGGTGTTCGAGATCGGCTTTTTCACCATTACCCTCTCGATTATTCCGGCCGTCCTGACCACGCGCGACGAGCGCTGGCGCGACCTCTATAAGCTCCGCCACCCCTGGCTGGTGCATATCCGCTGCGCCACCGCCATCGGCGGCACCGCCTGCGTCATGTATGCCTTTACCCACATCCCCTTTGCCGATGTCTATGCCATCGGCTTTCTGACCCCGGTGGTCGTCACCATCCTGGGCGTGCTGCTGCTCAAGGAGCATGTCGCCATCCATCGCTGGCTGCTGCTCATCATCAGCTTTCTGGGCGTGGTGCTGGTCATCCGCCCCGGGGTGCGCGACCTGCAGCTCGGCCATCTCGCCATTCTGTGCAGCGTTTTCTTTGGCGGCGTGACCACAATCATCCTGCGCCACGTCGCCCCGCATGAGCGCCGGGTGAGCCTGGTGGGCCTCCAGGTGCTCTACTCGGCCATTTTCAACGGCGTGCTCATGCTGCCCGGCTTCGTCATGCCCAGCCTGCATCAGCTGCTGCTGTTCCTGGGAATTGGCCTGGTGGGGGGCACCGGCGGTCTGCTGCTGATCGCCGCCGCCCGCCGTACGCCGGCCAACCTGGTCGCCCCGGTGCAATATAGCCAGCTGATCTGGGCCATCGTCTTTGGCGCGCTGTTCTTCGGCGAATATCCCGACTGGATCGCCATTGTGGGGCTTCTCATCGTGCTCACCTCGGGCCTGGCCAATGTGATGACCGAAAAGCTCAAGATCGTCTGGAAGCCGCGCCTCTTCTTCTTCCGGACAGGCCTCTAAGCCCCTGTGCCGCGCATGAAAAAGGGCCCCGCACGTTTGGTGCGGGGCCCTTTGATTTGTCTGCCGTTCGCCCTAGAGCAGCGCGCGGATCGCCGCGACCGCTTCGGCCGCCTTGCTGCCATCGGGGCCGCCGCCCTGCGCCATATCGGGGCGGCCACCGCCACCCTGCCCGCCCAGCGCGGCCGTTGCCGACTTGATCAGCGTGCCGGCAGCATAGCGCTCCGTCAGATCATCAGTCACGCCGATCACCACGGTGCCCTTGCCGTCTTCGCCCTTGAGCACCATGGCGACCACGCCAGAGCCAATGCGCTTCTTTTCCGCATCGACGACCGCCTTCATATCCTTGGCCGCGACATCCTCGATCACCCGGCCGACAAAGGTCACGCCGTTCACCGTTTCGCTGGCGCTGCCGCCTTCGCCGCCGCCGCCCATGGCCAGCTTCTGCTTGGCATCGCTCAGCGCCTTTTCGGCGCGCTTGAGCTGCTCCTGCAGCACCCCGATGCGATCGAGCACCTCATGGCTGCCGGCGCGCAGCAGGCCAGCTGCCGCATTGACGATGGCCACATTGGTATTGCCGCGATGCCGCGCCGCCGTGCCGGTCAGCGCTTCCACGCGCCGCACGCCCGCGCCCACCGCCGTCTCGGCCACGATCGAGATCAGCCCGATATCGCCGGTGCGCCGCACATGCGTGCCGCCGCACAGCTCCACCGACCAGCCCAGGCCATTGCCCACCGGCTCGCCCATGGCCACCACGCGCACTTCCTCGCCGTATTTCTCGCCGAACAGCGCGCGGGCACCGGATTCCTTGGCCTCGTCCACGCCCATCAGGCGCGTCTCGACCGCGGTGTTCTGCAAAACGATGGCATTGGCAATGTCTTCGACCTGCGCCAGCTCCTGCTCGGTCACCGGCTTGGTGTGGACAAAGTCAAAGCGCAGCCGCTCGGCCGAGACCATCGAGCCCTTCTGCGCCACATGGTCACCCAACACGATGCGCAGCGCCTCATGCAGCAGATGGGTCGCCGAATGGTTCGAACGGATGGCCGAACGCCGGCCATGGTCCACCACGAGGCTGAGCGCCTGCCCCACCTTGAGCGTGCCCTCGGTGACGCTGACCTGGTGGGCAAACACACCATGGTGCTTTTGCGTATCGTTGACATCGGCAGCAACGCCGTCGCCGCTCAGCCGGCCATAGTCGCCGACCTGGCCGCCGCTTTCGCCATAGAACGGGGTCTGGTTGACCACCACAAAGCCGGTCTCGCCCAGGCCCAGGCTCGCCACCTCGACGCCGTCCTTGATCAGCGCCTTGATCTCGCCTTCGGCACTCTCGGTCTCGTAGCCGAGGAATTCGGTCGGCCCGAGCTTGTCGGCGAGGCCGAACCACACCGCGTCCGTCGCCGCGCCGCCCGAGCCCGACCAGCTCTTGCGGGCCTCGGCCTTCTGGGCGGCCATGGCCGCATCAAAGCCGGGCTGGTCCACGGTGATGCCGCGCAGGCGCAGCGCATCCTCGGTCAGGTCGAGCGGGAAGCCATAGGTGTCATAGAGTTTGAAGGCAGCGCCGCCATTGAGCACGGCGCCCTCGCCCATGTCCTTGGTCTCGTCGGCCAGGATCTGCAGACCGCGCCCCAGCGTCTTGAGGAACCGGCCTTCTTCCAGGCGCACCGTCTCGGCGATCATCGCCTCGCCGCTGCGCAGTTCGGGATAGGCCTGGCCCATTTCGCGCACCAGCGTGGGGACCAGCTTGAAGATCACCGGCTCATTGCTGCCCAAAAGAGTCGCATGGCGCATGGCGCGGCGCATGATGCGGCGCAGCACATAGCCGCGGCCTTCATTGGACGGCAGCACGCCTTCGGCGATCAGAAAGCTCATCGAGCGCAAATGATCGGCGATCACGCGCAGGCTGCGATTGCCCTCGCCAGCCGGATCGGCACCGGTGGCCTGCGCCGCCGCGCCGATCAGCGCCTTGAACAGGTCGATGTCATAGTTGTCGTGCACGCCCTGCATCACCGCAGCGATGCGCTCGATGCCCATGCCGGTGTCGATCGAGGGGCGCGGCAGGCTGTCGCGCTTGCCATCGGCATGCTGCTCGAACTGCATGAACACCAGGTTCCAGATTTCGATCCAGCGATCGCCATCCTCTTCCGGCGAGCCCGGCGGGCCACCCCAGACATGCTCGCCATGGTCGTAGAAGATTTCCGAGCACGGGCCGCAGGGGCCGGTATCGCCCATCTGCCAGAAATTGGACTTGGCGCCGAGCCGCACGATGCGATCCTCGGTCAGCCCGGCAATCTTCTTCCACAGCGCCATGGCCTCGTCATCGTCCTGATAGACGGTGACCATGAGCTTTTCCTTGGGCAGGCCCCATTCCTTGGTCAAAAGGTTCCAGGCCAGCTCGATCGCCTGATCCTTGAAATAATCGCCGAACGAGAAATTCCCCAGCATTTCAAAGAAGGTGTGGTGGCGGGCGGTGAAGCCTACATTGTCCAAATCGTTGTGCTTGCCGCCGGCGCGCACGCATTTCTGCGCCGTCGTGGCGGTCGAATAGGGGCGCTTTTCCAGACCCGTGAAGGTGTTCTTGAACTGCACCATGCCCGCATTGGTGAACATCAGCGTCGGATCATTGCGCGGCACCAGCGGACTGGAGGCCACGGCCTCATGACCATTGCGCACAAAATACTGGGTAAAACTCGAACGCAGGTCGTTTACGCTGGTCATGTCAGGACTTTCATTCGGATCGCAGTGCGCTGCACCGCAGCAGAGGTCGGCTGGCTTTCTATCGCGGGGCCAGTCGCAATGTCCAGCATTGCGGCGACACTGCGGCGCCCGGCCTGGCGCCTTCTGATCACGGCCCCCCGACGCAGGGCCGGCGGAGGCCAGTCCCACGCCGCACCACAGCCCAGCTGACCACCCGGCTCAACCAGCACCACGCAGCAAAAAGGGCACCGCTTGCGCGATGCCCCAGTAACCCTTGCATGGGAGAATGAACTTACTCGTCGTCGGCCACCGCGTCGTCGCCGCCGGCCACCAGCAGCACTTCGCCCAACAGGCCCGAGCTCTCGCGTACGCTCTGCTCGATGGCATTGGCTGCCGCCGGATTGTCCTTGAGGTACTGGCGGGCATTCTCACGCCCCTGGCCGAGCCGCTGGCTGTCCCAAGAGAACCAGGCACCAGCCTTTTCGACGACACCGGCCTTGACGCCCAGGTCGAGCAATTCGCCCGTCTTGGAAATACCTTCGCCATACATGATGTCGAATTCCACCTGGCGGAACGGCGGGGCCAGCTTGTTCTTGACCACTTTCACGCGGGTCTGGTTGCCCACGATCTCTTCGCGATCCTTGAGCGCGCCAATGCGGCGGATGTCCAGGCGGACCGAGGCGTAGAACTTGAGCGCATTGCCGCCCGTGGTCGTCTCGGGCGAACCATACATCACGCCGATCTTCATGCGGATCTGGTTGATGAAGATCACCAGGCACTTCGACTTGGAGATCGACGAGGTCAGCTTGCGCATGGCCTGGCTCATCAGGCGGGCCTGCAGGCCCGGCAGCGCATCGCCCATCTCGCCTTCCAGCTCGGCCCGCGGCGTCAGCGCCGCCACCGAATCGACCACCAGCACGTCGATGGCGCCAGAGCGCACCAGCGTATCGGTGATCTCGAGGGCCTGCTCGCCGGCATCGGGCTGCGAAATCAGCAGGTCATCAACATTGACGCCCAGCTTGCGGGCATAGATCGGGTCCAGCGCATGCTCGGCATCGACAAAGGCGCAGATGCCGCCGGCCTTCTGGGCCTCGGCGATGACATGCAGCGCCAGCGTGGTCTTGCCCGAGCTTTCCGGCCCGAAGATCTCGACGATTCGGCCCTTGGGCAGGCCACCGATGCCCAGCGCGATGTCGAGGCCCAGCGAACCGGTGGAGATCGACTCCACTTCAATCGCGGAGGCCTCCCCCAGACGCATGATCGACCCCTTGCCGAAATTGCGCTCAATCTGGCTGAGCGCCGCAGCAAGAGCCTTTTCCTTATCCATCGATCCACCTTCAACAACACGAAGCGACGCGTTAGCCATTCGTTGTCTCCTTATTCCACGCTCTTGGGGGGCGCGCAACGCGCCATCGCCTCAGGTGGTCATGCCTAGAATGTGCCCTATTTGTTCTCATCTTGTTCTAGTCCTGTCAAGGGACAAAATGAGAACATCGCCGGTCATCGGCGCTGGCCGGACACAGAATCGCCGCCAAGGACGGCTGTTCCGGCATAAGTATGATTTTTGCTCTTGCGTCACGGGGGCAGGTTGCGTTTTATGCGTGCAATTTTGCCCCGCCGGGGTGTGCAGCGCAGGAGCCGCGCCATGAATCTGATCCAGTTCTTTGACGCCAATGGCGATCGCGCTGTCGCAGCGGTCGAGGCGGGCGTCGCCCGCACCGTCAACAATGCCGCCAGCGTCTATGGCCTGGCGCTGGAGGCCATGACCGGTCACGGTGGCCTCTCTGCCCTCGTCGCCGCCAAGGGCCTGGGCGCCACGGTTGATCGCGCGGCGATCCTGGCCGAAGGCCGCATGCTTTCGCCCATCGATCATCCCGATCCGGCCCATCTCTATGTCACCGGCACGGGCCTGACCCATCTTGGCTCCGCCGCCACGCGCGACGCCATGCACAAGTCCAATGGCACCAAGACCGATGCGGACCTGACGGACTCCATGAAAATGTTCCAGATGGGCCTCAAGGGCGGCAAGCCGGCCGCAGGCGAAAAGGGCGTGCAGCCGGAGTGGTTCTACAAGGGCAATGGCTATTCGGTCGTGCGCCCCGGCCACCCCATTCCCTCCCCGGGCTTTGCCCTGGACGCCGGCGAAGAGCCTGAAATCGCCGGCATCTATGTCATCGACGGTAATGGCCAGCCGCGCCGGCTCGGCTTCGCCCTGGCCAATGAATTCTCCGACCATGTCACCGAGCGGGTGAACTATCTCTACCTCGCCCATTCCAAGCTGCGCGCCTGTGCCTTTGGCCCAGAGCTGCGCCTGGGCGATCTGCCGCGCCACATCGAAGGCATGTCGCGCATCTATCGCGACGGCAAGGTGCTGTGGGAAAAGCCGTTCCTGTCCGGTGAGGACAATATGAGCCACACCATCGACAACCTCGAATATCACCACTTCAAGTATGAGCTGTTCCGCACCCCCGGCGATGTGCATGTCCATTGCTTCGGCACGGCCACGCTGAGCTTTGCCGATGGCATCAGCACCCAGCCCGACGACATCTTCGAGCTTGAGGAAGCCCAGTTCGGCGCCGCGCTGCGCAATCCGGTGCAGATCGACAGCGAAGAGCCGCTGATCATCGGCAATCTCTACTGAGCTTGCAGTTCGCGCACTAACATGTCAGTTATTCCGCACCCTGGAGGCCTGACATGACTGCGCGAACTTTCCCCACCCGCCGGATCGGCCGGACCGACCTGTCCGTGAGCACGCTGGGCCTGGGTGCCGCCTCCCTGGCCGGCATTTTCTCGGCCGTTCCCGCCGAGCAGGGCCGCGCCACCGTGGCCCATGCGCTCGATCAGGGCATCACCTATCTCGATACGGCCCCGCAATATGGCCTGGGCCGTTCCGAGCATCTGGTGGGCGATGTGCTGCGCGAACGCCGCAGCCAGGCCCTGCTCTCCAGCAAGGTCGGGCGCCTGCTCGATCCCGTTGATCCCAGCCAGCAGGACAAGGGCAATTGGGTCGATCCCCTGCCCTTCAACCAGCGCTATGACTATTCCTATGATGGCGTGATGCGCTCCTTCGAGGACAGCCTGCAGCGCCTCGGCCTCAGCCACATCGATATTCTCTATGTCCACGACATCGGCACCGCCACCCATGGCGTCGAGGGCAACAAGCCGCTCTGGGCCCAGCTGGCCAACGGCGGCTACAAGGCCCTGCGCGAGCTCAAAGACGCGGGCACCATTGGCGCCATCGGCCTGGGCGTCAACGAGTGGGAAGTGCTCATGGATGCCTTCGCCCTGGGCGATTGGGACGTGTTCCTGCTCGCCGGGCGCTATACCCTGCTCGAGCAGACTTCGCTTGACCCCTTCATGACCACCTGCCTTGAGCGCGGCGCCTCGGTGGTGGTCGGCGGCCCGTTCAATTCCGGCATTCTGGTGGGCGGCGACAAGTTCAACTATGCCAAGGCGCCCGAGGCCATCGTCAACAAGGTCAAGGCCATCGCTGCCGTCTGCGCCGAGTTCAACGTGCCCCTGCCGGCCGCAGCCCTGCAGTTCCCGCTGACCCATCCGGCCGTGTGCAATGTACTGCCCGGCCCGCGCTCGCCCGCCGAGCTCGACGGCATTCTGGCCTGGTGGGATCATGTCATTCCGGCCGAACTCTGGACCGCTCTCGCCGCCAAGGGCCTGCTTGCCCCCGGCACGCCCATTCCTGGCGGCACGGCCTAGCGCCAGCCGCCGACCCCAAAGGAGCCACCGATGAACGATCCGCGCGTCTCAGCGCTCATCTGCACCCTGGTGGCCGCCTGGCTGGGCTATACGATCTTTTTCGGCGCCACCGAGGCGCCGAGCACCTTCCTGACCGTCGTGCAATGGACCTTCCTGCTGGTAGCCATCCTGGGCGCCGTGGCAGCCGTGATCCGCATCATTCACCAGGGTCGCCGCTAGGATTGTTCGCCGTCCGACGGGACGGCAGGCGCACCCGCTAGTTCATGTCCAGCGCAAAGCCCTTGAGCACGCCCAGCGGCACCAGGCCCAGCACTGCCGCATTGGTCGACCGCAGATAGACGCGCGGCGCCATGCCGGCCTGATAGGCCTGCAGCCAGCGCGCTGCGACCAGGCACCAGCGATCGCCCGCCACCAGCCCCGGAAAGCCAAATTGCGGCGCCGGGGTGGAGAGGTCATTGCCGACCGATTTGGAATAGGCCAGGAATTCCGTGCTCGCCTGGATGCACACCAGATGCACTGCCGCGCTGTCCGGCCCCGCCGCGCAATAGCCGGTGCGGAAAAACCCGGTCAGCGGATTGTCCGAACAGGGCTGCAGCGCCTCGCCGAGCACATTGGTTTCGCCCGGCCCGGGAAACCGCCCTTGCTCGTTCACGCGGTTTCGTCCTTGCCCAGCTTCTGCAGCACTTCCTTGACCTTGGAATTGATCTGGTCGAGCGAATAGGGCTTGGGCAGGAAATCCACGCTCTGGTCGTCCTCGATGTCGCGGCGCACGCTTTCCTCGGCATAGCCGGACACAAAGATCACCTTGAGATGCGGCATGGTCTGGCGCAGCTGCTTGAGCAGGCTCGGCCCGTCCATTTCCGGCATCACCACGTCCGAGATCATCAAATCGATCTTGTAGTCGAGGTCTTCGAGCACCTCGAGCGCCTCTTCGCCGCCATCGGCCTCGAACACTTCATAGCCCGTGGCGCGCAGCGCCTGGGCCGAGAAGGCGCGCACACTCTCCTCGTCTTCCACCAAGAGGATGCGTTCATGCCCGGTCAGGTCGCGCACCGGCGCCACGGCGGCAGCGGCCTTGCCGGCCACTTCGGCGGCGCTGGCCACATGCTTGGGCAGGAAGATCTTGAACGTGGTGCCGACGCCCACGATCGAGACGGGGTAGATATAGCCCTCGGTCTGCTTGACGATGCCATAGACCGTCGACAGGCCCAGGCCGGTGCCCTTGCCCAGCTCCTTGGTGGTGAAGAAGGGCTCGAAGATCTTCTCGATCACCTCCGGGCTCATGCCCGTGCCGGTGTCCTGCACCTCGATCAGCACATAATCGGCCGGCACCATGCCCTCAAAGGTCATGGTCTCGGCCTCGGCGCGCTCGACATTGGCGGTGCGCAGCGTGATCGAGCCGCCATTGGGCATGGCGTCGCGCGCATTGACCACCAGATTGATGATCACCTGTTCGAGCTGCACCACATCGGCGCGCACCGGCCAGATATTGCGGCCATGCTCCACCGTCAGCGAATTCTTCTCCCCGATCATGCGCTTGAGCAGCACGGTCAGATCGTCCACGATCAGCGGCAGCTCCAGCACCTGCGGCCGCAACGTCTGGCGGCGCGAGAAGGCCAGCAGCTGACGCGTCAAGCCCGCCGCGCGATTGGCATTCTGCTTGATCTGCATCAGCTCGCCAAACGACGGGTCGCCCGGCTTGTGCTTGAGCAGCAGCAGGTCCGAAAAGCCGATGATGGCCGTGAGCAGATTGTTGAAGTCATGCGCCACGCCGCCGGCCAGCTGGCCCACGGCCTGCATCTTCTGGCTCTGGGCAAACTGGGCTTCGAGCTTGCGCTGGTCGGTCATGTCGAGCGCATAGACATTGACCTGCTCAGGCGAGCCGGCGCTCATTTCCGAGCTCGAGAGATAGAGGCGCACCGCATGGTCGCCCTCGGCGCTCAGCAGCGCATCGACGGAATCGACTTCCGACTTGTGCGCCAGCGCATCGGCCAGCGCCCGGCTGAAGCGTTCGCGGCTGCCTTCGCCGATCAGATCGCTCAGCGGCTGCATCTCGATGCTGCGCGCTTCGCCTGACCAGCGGAAGATCCGCCCGAATGGCGCATTGGTGCGGATGATCCGCCCCGCTGCATCGAGCGTGGCAATGGCAAAGGGCGTGTCGTTGAAAAAGCGCGAGAAGCGCACTTCGGCGGCGCGCAACTCCTCCTCAGTGTCCGGCGCATTGGATTTGTCGAGCACCAGCGTGCGCGTTTCGCCCAATTCGCCATCGGCCAGCCGCGCCGCACGATGCAGCAGCCGCACCGGCAGGCTCGTGCCATTGCGATGCACCAGGTCGATATCGATGATCTCGGTGCGGATTTCGCCATCACCGCGCCCGCGCATCAACAGGCTCGCCCCGTCGCCGCGCACAATGTCGCTCATGCGCAATTGCCCTGCGTTGAACTCGGCCAGGTCATAGCCCAGCCAGTCGGCCAGGGTGGAATTGAGATATTGGATGGCGCCATGCGCATCGGCGGAAAAGAAGCCGGCCGGCGAATGGTCGAGATAGTCGATGGCGCGCTGCAAATCGCGGAACGCGCTTTCATTATTGTCGCGGTCCCGGGTGATGTCTTCCACTGACCACATCATCAGCGGCTTGTTGGACTCATCCGATTCCGGCAGCGGCCGCACGCCCACGCGATACCAGAAGGCCCGGTTGCTGTCGGCCTGCGAGCCGCCCAGCCCGCCCACGATACGGATATCCTCGATGGCCGCCCGGCCGTCCTTGCCGGCGCGCGACAGCCGATAGATGGCCTCGCTGGCGTCCGACTGGCCGGCAAACAGCCGCGGCACGCCCACCGGCACGCCATTGGTCATGGCCCCGGCGAAATTGCCATATTGCGCATTCACATAGGAGATCTTGCCGTCGCGATCCGCCACAACTGCGCCAAAGGGCAGGCTGTCGACCATGGCATTGGAAATCGTGCGCCGCTCTTCGCCGTTGGCAAAGCGGAACAGCCCCGCCGCCAACCCGAACAGGCAGAACACGCCGACCACCGCCAGCACGCCGACAAAGGTCAGGATCAGGTCCAGCGGAATGTCCTGGCTGAACAGGGCAAAGCCCACCGCGATGGCCACCAGCACCAGGCCCAGGGCGACGACGCGCCACAGGCCGGCGCTGCCGCGGCTGTTCGACACAATGGGCTCGGGGTAGCTGGTCTCGCCATGCGGCGTCGGTGCCATCTGTCTGTCTGCTCCCTAGCAATCTGTCTGCCGAATCAGGCGCTGCACCAAGGTCTAGCAAATGCCCCCCGGCTAAGGGAGACTGAACAGCGTTTTCAACACGCGCACGCGACGGGGCTTTCCCGCCCTTCGCTCAGACCGTCAGGCGCACCGCGGCAAAACCCTGCGCCGCGACGCCGGTGCAGAGGTCGGACCATTCGCAGCCGCCACAGGCGCTGCGCGTCGCGCCCCGGGCAAAGGCGCCCCGCATGCTCTCCAGCCGCGCGCTGTCGATCACCAGCCGCGCCCCCGGCCCGATCGCTTCGGCCAGCCCCAGCACCTGGGCCACGTCGATGCCCGCCAGCCTGTCGCGCTCCACCACGCTGTCATTGTGGCAGTGATGCTCCGCCCCGGCCAGCAGCGGCGCGCAGATATCGTCCGGCCCCGCCACGATCTCGATATCTTCGCCCGCGCCCAGCCGCGCGACGATCACGTCGTAATTGGCCGTGAAGTCAGGCGTATAGCCCTTGCCAACATAGGT
This sequence comes from Devosia sp. FKR38, assembly GCF_005222805.1. GTDB lineage: Bacteria > Pseudomonadota > Alphaproteobacteria > Rhizobiales > Devosiaceae > Devosia. The sequence continues at coordinate 1,749,364 of NZ_STGC01000005.1, forward strand.
CAGCATGCACAGCAGATGGTGCGGCCGCAGGCGGACGGTCATGGCTTGCTCTCACTGCTGGTTCTGCGGCATGCCATCGGTGATCTCATAATAGTCGCCCTTGTCGGCCACGAAGATATGGAGGCCAATGCGCGTCTGCGTCGGCGTATCAAAGCTGCCCAGCATCAGCCCGATCCAATCGAGATGCACCGGGTCAAAGAACAGTGACGAACCACACACCGAGCAGAACCCGCGCCGCACCTTTTCCGAGGAGAAATACCAGGTGACGGCCTCTTCTCCCGTGATCGTCACCGCGCTGCGCGGCACATCCACCCCGGCCTCGTAATGGCCGGTATGCTTGCGGCATTTGCTGCAATGGCAGGCCGACGCCTCCGGCAGATCCCCTTGCACGGTGAAGCGCACCGCCCCGCACAAACATGATCCCTGGTGCATGATCCTGCCGCCTCCGCGCCCTGTTTCGGACAGCCCGGATCGGACTGCCCTGCCCGCCGGCGCCACCACCCTGCTTGATTTTTCCGGCCAGTTCAACGATAGGAAGCGGGCGCGAGGACGACCTCCCCCACGCTTGGGCATCGCACCATCGGGACGTCCCGGTTCACCATCGGGAGCATTCCATGCGCACCACGCGCGACCGCATTCGTCACACCATCGCCTTCGAGATCATTGGCCTGGCCCTCATCACGCCGCTGGGCGCCTTGGTCTTTGCCATGCCCATGCATGACATTGGCGTCATCAGCCTGGTCAGCTCACTCGTCGCCATGGGCTGGAACTATCTCTACAATTATGGCTTCGACCGGCTGTTGCTGCGCCTGCGCGGCAATACCGCCAAAACCATGCGCGAGCGCGTCATCCACGCCATTGTCTTCGAGCTGGGCCTGGTGGCCATGCTCATGCCGCTGATCGCCTGGTATCTGGGCATCAGCCTCTGGCAGGCCCTGATCATGGATATCGCCGTAGCCCTGTTCTACATGGTCTACGCCTTTGTCTTTAACCTGGCCTATGACCGGATCTTTCCGATCCCGGCCGAGGCGCAGGCCTAGCTCGACTTCCAGCCGGCGCCCCGCTTGAGGCGCATCACGAAGCCGATGACTTCGGCCACGGCCTTGAAGTGCTCATTGGGGATGGTTTCGTCGACCTCGACGCTGGCAAACAGCGCACGGGCCAGCGGCGGGTTTTCCACGATGGGCACATCATGCTTCTTGGCCATTTCGCGGATGCGCAGCGCCACCGCGTCAGCACCCTTGGCCACGCATTGCGGTGCGCCCATCGCCTTGTCGTATTTCAGCGCCACCGCATAGTGGGTCGGGTTGGTGATCACCACGGTGGCGTCGGGCACCGCCGCCATCATGCGCTTGCGCGAACGTTCCTGGCGCAGCTGGCGCAGCTTGCCCTTGATATGGGGGTCGCCTTCCATCTGCTTGTATTCGTCCTTGGTCTCCTGCAGCGTCATCATCTGCCGCTTCCACCACTTCTGGCGGACATAGACGAAGTCGGCAAAGGCGATCAGCGTCACCACGATCAGCGTCGCCACGAAGATCTTGGTGCCCAACTCCTGGAAATCGGCCAGGATGATCAGCGGATCGGCCGTCATCATGGTGTCGAGCCGGTCGCGCTCGGGCCAGACGGTGCTGACCACCACCACGCCCACGATCAGGATCTTGGCGATCCCCTTGATGAAGTTGACCAGCGACTCCGAGGAGAACAGGCGCTTGGCCCCGGCCAGCGGTGAAATCTTGGAGAATTTCGGCTTTAGCGACTCGCCCGAAAACAGGGGCCGATGCTGCATCAGATTGCCAACCACGGCACTGAAGGTCAGCACCACCAGCGGCAGCATCACCGTGCCGAGCAGGGCCAGCGCCAGATTGTTGAAGAATGTGCCAAAGGCTGCCCCGCCCAGTTCATACTGGTCGGCATTGGCCATCAGCAGACGCAAGGAGGTGGAAAGGCCCGCCGCAGCGCCGGGCGCCATCAGGGCAAACACTGCCGCCGAGCCCACCAGCATGAACCAGGTCACCACCTCCGGGCTCTTGGCAACATCGCCCTTTGAATGGGCGTCCTCGAGCTTTTTTTGCGAAGGGTCTTCTGTTTTCGATTCCTGGTCGGGTGCGTCGTCAGACATCGGCTAGCCCCTCCACATCGCCAGATGGTTCTCAAAGCCAGTCAGATACCAGCCCATCATCATGGTCAGCAGCAGCGCGAACAGCACCAGCCCCAGCATGATATTGGCCGGCATCAGCACGAAGAACACCTGCATGGCCGGCATCAGCTTGGCCAGAATGCCCGCGCCCAGGTTGAACACCAGGCCGAAGACGATGAAGGGCGCCGACATCTGCACCCCGATGGTGAAGGCACTGGCCACCGTCTTGAGCGCCAGCTGCGCTGCATCGTCAAACATCAGCGGCGCATCGAGCGGGAACACCATGTAGCTGTCATAGGTCGCCGCCAGCGCCATGTGGTGCAAATCGGTGGCAAAGATCAGCACCATGCCCAGAAAACTGAGGAAGCTGCCGAACACCGCCCCCTGGACGCCCGTCTGGGTCGGATCGGCCGTCATCGCGCTGGACAGGCCTGCCTGGAAAGCGATGATCGCGCCGGCAACCTGGGTCGCCATCACCGTCAGCCGGGCGATGGCCCCCAGGATCATGCCAATGGCCAGCTCGTGAAACACCAGGCCGATCACGCCCATGAGGTCTTCGGGCATCTGCGGAATGCCGGGCGACAGCAGCGGATAGACCACCAGGGTAAAGGCCAGCGCAAAGCTCAGCCGCATGCGCGCCGGGATCATGTCCTCGCCCAGCGCCGGCATCAGCATCAGGATCGCGCCAATGCGCGCGAACAGCAGGATATAGACAAAGGCCGTATTGGGCAGCCAGTCCAGCGCGAAGGTCACGCCTAGCCACCCACCACGATCATATCCATCACCCGCGTCATGAAGCCGGACATGGTGGCGCCCAGGAACGGCAGCGTCAGCAGCATGGTGATGAAGATGGCGATGATCTTGGGCACGAACACCAGGGTCTGTTCCTGGATCTGCGTCAGCGCCTGGAACAGCGCGATGATCACGCCCACGATCAGGCCCACCAGCATCATGGGCGCTGACACCACGATCAGCACCCAGATGCCATCGCGGGCAATATCAAGGACTTCGGCGCCGGTCATGTCAGTTCCCGTGGCAGGCGGACGAATCGCCGCCCGACCATTCTACGCCTAGATCGGCATCCGCATGATCTCTTCATAGGCCGAGATCACACGATCCCGAACAGTGACCATGCTTTCGATGGCGATTTCGGTCTGGCTGAGCGCGGTCACCATGTCCACCACATTGGCCTTGCCATTGACCATGTCGATCGACATCTGGTCGCTGGTCTTGCCGGTGTCGACCACGCCCTGCACCTGCTTGGCCAGCATGTCGGCAAAATTCGGCCCGCCGCCCTGCCCGGCCTGGGCCAGCAGGTCCTTGGTGGGCGAAGCGGCCTGGTTGATCAGCTTGCTGGCATTGCCATAGGCAGCCGCGGCGGCATTGAAGGGTGTGCTAATGGCCATTTTGGCTCCTGACCCGATCAGCCGCGCAGAATGTCGAGCGTGCGCCCGAGCATCTGCCGCGTGACGGTGACGACATTGAGATTGGCTTCATAAGTGCGCTGGGCTTCGCGCATATCCATCGTCTCGATCAGCGAGTTGACGTTGGGATATTGCACATAGCCCTTGGCATCGGCGGCCGGATGGCCCGGCTCATAGCGGCTGGTGAAGGCGCTCATGTCATAGGCCAGCTTGCCCACCTCGACCACCTTGCCACCGACCTCGGCGTCAAAGCTGGTTTCAAAGGTCGGGATGCGGCGGCGATAGGGCTCGTCGCCCGGCGCCTTGCCGGCGGAATCGGCATTGGCCAGGTTTTCGGCGATGACGCGCATGCGCGCGGTCTGCGCGTGCAGGCCCGTGGCAGCGATACGAAGCGAAGAATTGAAGTCCATTGCCGTTTAGGCTCCTAGCCTGACTTGCCCATCGCTGTGCGGAGGATCTTGATGGACTTCTGGTACAGGCTCGTCGCCGCCTGATAGTCCATCATATTGGTGGTCACCTTCATCATCTCGTCTTCGAGCGACACGCCATTGCCTTCCGGGGTGACCTCGAAATTGGCCATGCGCTGGGCATTGAAGGCCGAACTGCCCTCCCCGCCCACCGAGAAATGCATCGGCTGGGTGGCCGTGGTGGTGACGCTCGCCGAGGAGAACGCGCCGTTCACCTCTTCGAAGTTGAACTGCTTGAGGTCGCGACCGCGATAGCCCGGCGTCTCGGCATTGGCGACATTTTCCGCCAGCAGACCTTGACGAGTCTGGTGCCAGCGCATTTTGTCTGCGAGCGCCGTAAACACCGGCATGTTCAGAAGGCCCATCGGCCAAGCCCCGCGAGTCTGGGTATCGATGGGCAATTCTTGCCGGTCTATGGTTAATCAAGTGTTAACCGCGCGGCGCTAGGTGGGTATCGGTCTCGCATTCTGCACAATTGCGGGACTTACTAGGCAGAATGTGCCGCCCGATTCCGGGCCAGTAGCGTAATTGGAGCAGACATGCAGTTCATCACCGGCCTGATCAGCGGTTCCGGCAATACGTGGATTTCGGCCGCCTTCGCCCTCGGCATCGTTCTGGTGCTCATCGTGCTGGGCGTCTGGCTGCTCAAGCTGCTGTTCAATGCCTCGGGCAAGGTCGGCCGCGGCCGCAACCGGCGCCTGGCCATTGTGGACTCCATGAGCATCGACCCCAAGCGCCAGCTGCTGATCATCCGCCGCGATGATGTCGAACATCTCATTCTGATCGGCGGCCCGCACGATATCGTGATCGAGACCGGCATTGCCCTGGCCGAGCAGCCGGCTGCCCAGCCGACCCGCCGCCCCATCCCCACTGTCCCCGGCCGCAAGCCGGTCGCCGGCACCAAGCCGGTGGCTCCCCAGCCCGCGCCCGCCCCCGCGCCGACCCCGGTCGTGGCGGCTCCGCCGCTGGTCACCGCCGCCCCCGGCACCGTGCTGGCCGAACTGCAAAAGCAGGGCCTGCCCACCAATCAGCGCGCCCATGTCTCGCTGCGCCACACCGGCCTGCTCCGTCCGGTCAGCGAGATGGAATTGCCGGTTTCCCCTGAAAACGACGCCGGCACGGCTCGCCAGCCCCTCGACTCAGCTAAAGAGGACGGCGCACAGCGCGAGATCGAAGGCACAGACCTTGTCCCAGGCCACACGGACGCCCATCGAAGCTGACGCCCCCCCGCGGCGTCCGCGCCGCTATCTGCCCTGGCTGGGGCTGGCGGCCCTGCTGGCCCTCGCCCTGACCCCAAGCCTGGCCTTTGGCCAGGATGTCTCGATCGATTTCGGCGACGACACCACGCTGACCCAGCGCGCTGTCCAGATCATCGGTCTGATCACGCTGCTGTCGCTGGCGCCCTCCATCCTGGTGATGGTCACCAGCTTCACCCGCATCGTGGTGGTGCTCTCCCTGCTGCGTACCGCCATTGGCCTACAGACCGCGCCGCCCAATTCGGTGATGGTCTCCCTGGCGCTGTTTCTCACCATCTTCGTCATGCAGCCCACCCTGCAGGCCAGCTATGATGCCGGCATTGCCCCGCTGCTGGCCGGCGATATCGAGATGACCGAGGCCTTCGAGCTGGGCAGCGCCCCGTTCCATGAGTTCATGCGCGCCAATGTGCGCGAGCAGGATCTGGGCCTGTTCTACGATCTCACTGGCGCCGAGCCGCCCGTCGAACCCGAGGCCATTCCGCTGCAATTGCTCATACCGGCCTTCATGATCTCCGAGCTGCGCAGGGCCTTCGAGATCGGCTTTCTGCTCTTTCTGCCCTTTGTGGTCATCGACATGGTCGTGGCCTCGGTGCTGATGAGCATGGGCATGATGATGCTGCCCCCGGTGGTGATCTCGCTGCCGTTCAAGCTGATCTTCTTCGTGCTGGTCGACGGCTGGTATCTCGTCGCCGGCTCACTGGTTCGCAGTTTCGTCAGCAGCTAGATGGCGGCGGCGTCCGAGGCGGACATCGGCGCCAGCGCGCCATCAGGACCATAGGTATCGCGATAGGACGACAGGAAGGCGCTGATCCCGTCGATACCCGATACCTGCGCCGCCACCGTCTTGAACTCGGTGCTGGTCACCGCAATATTGCCCGTCACCAGGTCGAACATCGGCCATTCCGGCGCCGTCACCATGGCATCGCCAAACTTGGCGCGCAGCCGCGCCAGGCTCATGGTATCATTGGCCAGCACATAGCCCACCGCCGCCCGGATCACCTGCATGCGCGACGGCTGGCTGAGCGGCTGGGGCGTAGTGGGGTCGGACAGCATGGCCTCGATCATCTCGCCAGCCTCGGTATAGCGCCGCGCCTTCCAATGCGCATCGATGCGCAACAGGTCCGCATCGCGCCCGTCCATGTCCTTGATCATGTCCAGCGCCAGCGCATCGCGACCGCCATCGATCAGCGCGCGTGCCTCCAGGATCTTGCGCTGCCGCGCCAGGGATTCCGGAATATCGGGCAGCCGCGTGGCATTAAGCACGCGCAGCGCTTCCTGCGGCTTGCGGTCCGCCAGATAGATCACCGCCAGGTCCGCCGCGATCTGCGTCTTGGCCACGCCGCGCAATCGGTTCTCAAGCTGGTATTTCAAAAGCTCCGCCGCCTGCGATAGCAGGTCCACCCGCACCAGGCGGCGCGCCAGATTGCGGATCATTTCGTCGCCGCGCGCCCCCGGCGGCGTCAGCTGGCGGAAGTCATAATACAGCCCCAGCGCATCCACCGGCCCCAGCGAATCCGCCACGCCATTGAGGAACAATTCGCTGAACATGGCCTGGGCCTCGTCGCGCAGCGCATTGATCGGCGGGCTCTCCGGGTAATTGGCCACCGCCTGCTTGACGGTCTCAAAGCCCGGCCGATAGTCACCATTGCGGAAATAGAGCTCCGCCAGCAGCTTCTGCATGTCCGCTTCCAGCGGATTGCCGCGCCACAGCAGCGATTCAGCCGACAGCGTCTCCGCCGCCTTGCCCAGGTTGAGCTTGCCCTCTTCGTCCAAGAGCCGCAGCGTGCGGTAGATGGCCTCGGCCCGTGACGGCCTGATATCGGACGCGATCACCTGCCCATAGGTGTCGATGGCCTCGCTGGTGCGCTTGTTGAGCTCGTCCACCCAGCCCGAGAACAGATGATAGAAGCTGGTGTCCTCCAGGCTGAGCGTGGCGAAGTCGATCCGGTCGAGCAGTTTCTCGGCCATATTGGCGTCGTCGGTCTCCAGCGCCGCCCGGATGGCCGCGAAGCTGAACTTGTTGCGCACCCAAACCGGATAGCTGTCGATCACCGACTGCGCCTGCAGCGCATCGGCCTTGGCGCCCTTGAAGTCATAGGCGTCGGCCCGCGCAATCGTGCGCCACACGAGCGCATCGATCTCGGTCCCCATGGCCGTGGTGTTGAGGATCTTGAGCGCATCGCTCGGGCGAGCCGCCATGGTGCTGGCAATGGCCTGCGTCATGCGCACCTGCCGCGTCAGGTCGGGCGACTTGAGCTCGGTGTCGAGCACCTTGAGCACCCCGATGGCCTCCTGCGCGAAGTGATTGGCGACAAAATACTGCGCCAGGTCCAGCCGCGCCTTGTCGCGCGCCTTGCCCTCGGCGGCGGCGGCCTCAGCCTCCATGCCCTCTTTCTTGGTCTCGAAGATGCCGAAGTCGGGCTGTTCGAGCGCGGCAAGGTCGATGAAGCTGCCGCGCATGGTCTCGCCATTGCCATTGGCCGGCCGCGGCCCGTCGGAGTCCGAAACCGTCAAGCCGCCCTGCATGGTGACCAGCGCCTGATCGTCCTCCAGCGCCACGGTCAGCTCGGGGGTCTTGGGCTGGATCACCAGGCCATGCACGCTGCGCAACGCCGAGAATTCCACATAATCCAGCGAGCGCATCACCCCGCGCGCCGGCGGATAGGCGGTCACCACGGTGAGCATGTCGCCCACATTGGGGTCGCGGAAATCATGCACCCGCCCGGGCCGGGCCACATTGGCCACCATTTCGAGATTGCCCTCGATATCGCGCCGGCGGGTCAGGTTGATCGGCTCGGTGGGGGTCAGCATGATATCGCCCAACGACAGCACCCAGGCCATGCCTTCCGACCCCAGCGTCGCCAGCCGGTCCTGCGACAGCTCCACGCGCACCACCTGCGTATCGCCTGAGGCGACCACGCCAAATTCGCTGGCCACCGCGTCGAGCTCGCTGGACTGCTTGGGCGGGGTAATGCCCGAGACGGTGTCGAACATCATCCACACCGTGTCGCCGCGACGGAACACGGCCGCGGGCGTATCCTGCTCGAAGGGAAACACCACCCGCACCGTGGAGCCCAGCACATTGATGAAGGGGGTGATGGTCTTGCTCGCCGGCTGGGGGCGCAGCATGTCGACCAGCGGTTCGCTGCCCTGGCTGACCTCTTCGGTCTTGGCCACCCCATCGGCCAGGCTCGCCGCGTCAAAGCTGGGCAGGCCCTCGCCCTTGATGTCGACATCGAGCACATATTGCCGCGGCGACGTCTCATAGAACCGCGGCTTGATGCCCTTGGCCAGCTTGAGCGTCACCAGCGCCGCATCGGGGTTCACCGAGGTCTCCACCTTCAGCAGCTCGGGCGGCAGGTCGACCGCCAGGTCGCGCAGGTCGATGCCCACGGGCCACTCAAAGGCGATAATGCCCATGTCATCCTGCTGCACATAGTCCGCGGTGGTGGGCACGTTCCAGTCGAACTGCACGCGCAGGAACGTCGGATTGCGGCCGATGCGCACGTCGGCCTTGGGATTGAGCTCGGCCACGCCGGCCGCCTTGCGCTCCTGCTCGGCGCGGATCGCTGCCAGGCGGGCCCGCTCGGCCAGCTCGTCGATCACGGCCTGCGGCAGGGCCGGCGGCTCGCCCTGCCAGCTCGGCGGCAGCAGGTCGATATAGAGCTTCTCACCCGCATCGATGCGGTTGAAGGTAAAGGCCGAGCGCAGCGCCAGGCGCAGCCCGCGGCCATCGGGATCCACACGCGCTGCCGACAGATAGTCCGGCATGGTCGAGCCGACATCGGGCAGCAGCACCGAGATCTGATCCTGGAACACCAGCGACAGCACGCCGTTTTCCAGCTTGATGTCATAGGGGGGCAGGCTGTCGCGCTCGGGAAAGCTCAGGATGATGCGGCCATAGCCGCTTTCCTGGGTGGCAACAAACTGGCCCTGCTCCACGGCATAGGCCGGCGTCACCAGCGCGCAGGCAGCCAGGCACAGGCTCAGGAGCGCGGCCCAAAGCGCCAGGGTCTTTCTCACCCCGACCCAGCCTGCTTGTCTCGCAGTCCTCACCGGCTTCTGCCCGCCCGACGCATAGTGCGCAGCAACGGGCCAGTTCTGGCCGCGGTACGCACTTGTTACACAACACTACTGCTGTGCACCCTAAGCGAATTTGGCTTAACGTCGCCTTACTCCGACCGCTAAGGCCTTATTGGCCAACGATCTGCGGCAGGGCGGCCATGTCGGCCGGCGTCATCTGGTCGACTGGTGTATCGGCCAGGTCGGCCATCTTGACGGTCAACTCCTGCGCCCGCTCAGTGCTCATTACCGCCAGGATCGGCGCCATCTTGCGCGGGCTCATCGCCTTGGCCACGCGCAGCAGCACTTCCATGTCCAGATTGTTGAAGATATTGGCCGCGTCCTTGGGCTTCATGGTCTCATACATGGCCACGATGCCGGCAAATTGCCCCGACTCCATCTCCTTGCGCTGGTCCACAAGCGTGGAGATCTGCGTCTCGAGCGCCTGCAGCGTCGCGCTACGCTCTTCGATGCGCTTTTCGGCAGCGTCAACGATCTGCGAGCGCAGGGCCAGGTCTTCCTCATATTTCTCCAGTTCAAGCCGGCGCGCCGCCAGCCGCTCCAGCAGCGCCTTTTCGGTGGCGGAGGCACCATCCATGCTCACCAGCGGAATGGTACCACCCTTGCCATCGATCTGCACCGGCACGGCATCGCCCGAGGGCAGACAATCGGCCATCGAGGCGGCAAAGCTGCCCGCAGCAGCCGGCTCGGCCGCGTGATCGCCCGCAGCGGCTTCGGTCGCGTGCTCGCCTTCGGCGGCAGCCGCAGCCTCGCCTTCCGCCGGTGCAGCAGCCGCCTCGCCCTCGGCCGCCGGCGCTGCGCCATGGCCGCCGGCTTCGCCTTCAGCACTGGCACCGGTCAGAACCACCGTGCCATCGGCATTGATGGTCGCGTCGGACTCCACGCAATAGACGCCATTGGAATTGGCCGCATGCAGCGCATCGGTGGCTGCAGCCGCCATGCCTGCATCGCCAGCCGCAGGGGCAGCATGCGCTTCGCCTTCAGCCGCCGCCGGCTCGGTCGAATGATCCGCTGCGGTCGGGGCGCCATGCCCGCCGCCTTCGGCCGCTGCGGGCTTCAGCGTCGGGGACGGATCGTCCACGGTCGGCGTAGTGTCTTCGATGGTCGGCTCGGTCGGCAAGGTCATGGTGGAATCGCCACCTTCGGCTGCGGCACCCTCCCCGCCCCCGGCCGGCGCTGCGCCCGACGCCACCGCCTGCTGCACGCCGCTCAGCACATAGCCGCCATTGGTGACAAGACCGATGGTCTTGAACACCAGCAGCGCAGCAATCGCCAGAACGACGACAGGCAGGAGGCGGATATTGTTCACGCAGCAGCCCCTCTGGTACGCACCCGGGTCTGCAGCTGCTCAAGCGCCGACTGCACTTTATTGGGCTGCTCCACCGGCTCAATGGCCTGGCTGTGGCGCGCCACGCTGGTGATCTTGGCAATGCGCTCCATCAGCACGGTGCCGGCAGTCACATGATTGGCCAGCTCGATGCCGAAGCGCTCGGCCTCTTCCAGCCGCGAATTGAGCGCCAGATCGGCTTCCACCGCCGTCTGCTTGAGCTCACGGATGGCCTGATTGGCCAGATTGGTGGCCCCCACCAGGTCTGCCACCATCTGGCGCAGCTCATCCTTGTCGGCATGCAGGCGTTTCAGGCGCTGGTTGAGCACCACGCAATAGCCGATCGTCAGCGCCAGGAGCACCGAGACCGCACTTTCCACGAAAAGACCCAGGGGTAAACCGAACATCATCGTCCTTCCGCTGCTTCATCAATGGCCTCGAAGGCTTCCATAGTTACCTTGGGCGGGTTTAGGTGGCGCGTGATGCGCACCGATACGTGGTTGCCGATATGGCCCATGATGGCCTCGGTCAGCTCGACCCCGCCGCAGCGCAACCGCACCGGGTCGCTGGGCGAACGCTCGAACATCACCGTGTCACCGGCCTTCATGGACAGCATGCGCGACAGCGGCAGGTCCTGCTCATGCAGCACGGCCTCCACCGACACGTCGGCGGCATAGATTTCGGTCGCCAGATGGCCTTCCCAGATCGGGTCACGGCCGAACTTTTCACCCATGAACATCTGCAGCAGCTGTTCGCGGATCGGCTCGATCGTGGCGTAGGGCAGCAGGATCTCCACCTTGCCGCCGCGATCATCCATCTCGATGCGCAATTCGATCAGGATGGCCGCATTGCCCGGCCGCGAAATGGCGGCAAAGCGCGGATTGGTTTCCATGCGCTCGAGCTTGAAATTGACCTGCGTCACCGGCTCGAACGCCCGATGCGTATCGTCCAGGATCACCTCGATCATCCGCCTCGCCAGCGCCAGTTCGATCGTGGTATAGGGCCGGCCTTCGACGCGGATATTGCCGCCGATGCGGCGCCCGCCCAGCAGCACGTCGATCATCGAATAGATCAGGCTGGAGTCGACCGTCAGCAGGCCGTAATTCTCCCATTCCTCCGCCTTGATCACCGACAGGATCGCCGGCAGCGGGATGGAATTGACATAGTCGCCGAACCGCACCGACGAAATGGAGTCCAGCGTCACTTCCACATTGTCGCTGGTGAAATTGCGCAGGCTCGTCGTGGTCAGCCGCACCAGGCGGTCGAACACGATTTCCAGCATCGGCAGGCGTTCATAGCTCACCAGCGCCGAATTGATCAGCGCCTGCACACCCGTCAGCTCGACATTGCTGCCCACACTGGCGTCAAAGCCGAGCAGGCTGTCGATCTCGTCCTGGTTCAGCACGCGGTCGGGGCCGCCCTCGGCACCATCACTGGTGCCTTCCAGCATCGCCGCCCACTCGGCGGTGGCTTCAGCGGCCTTTTCTTCCTCGGTCTGCTCCGCGTCCGTGTCGAGCGGGACGATGGAATCGTCCAGCCCCCAGTCTTCGCTCAGCTTGTCCTGGTCTGTGGGTTGCGCCATTACTGTACCAGCAGTTCCTTGAACAGCAGCGACTCCACCTGCGAGGGATAGATCGCCACGTTCACGCGCCGCAGCAGTTCTTCCTTGAGGCGATAAATGCCGGCCGAACCTTCGAGGTCGGATTTGCGCAGCTCGCGCAGATAGACCTGGAAGGCGTCGATGACCTTGACCAGCCGCGGCTGGATCTCGAGCATCATCTCTTCATTGGCCACTTCGAGCGCCACGGTCAGCTTCATGAACGCCGGCCCATCGACCTCATTGTTGAGGTTGATCACCATCGGCGGCAGGTTGAAGATAAAGGTATGGGCGGCTTCCACTGTGCCGCCATGCTCGCCAGTCGCGGCATGCTCACCATCGGCTGCTGCGGCATGTTCGGCATCGGCCGGCTTGGCGCCCGACGACATGAAGAAGAACAGGCCTGCGCCGGCCAGCAGCACCACGATGGCTGCCGCGCCAATAATGATGAACAGCTTCGGAATGCCCTTTTTGGCTTCCGCGCCGTGTTCGCCATCTGCTTCTGTTGCTGCTGCTGGAGCGGCCATTGCCTACCTGCCAAACCCAAGGTTTCCGGGCGATTCCGGCTCTTCACCCAGCTAAGCGCCTGATGGTTAACGATTGGTTACAAAACACCGTCAGGCGGCACAATTTGCCGGGTAAGTTTTGCCGACCCTGCACAGTCTGGTCCGGCAACATTCACCCACACATACGTTTATCCGTCTGATTTTATTCAATTTTTCGACATGGCATGGTTTCTGCAATGTAAACGGCGAGGCCACCGCTTGGGGAAGCTGGCGGTCTCGGGGACGTTAACACCGGGGATCAGCAATGATCGAAAATGCGCAACTGATTAGCCTGAGCCGGCAGATCGCGCTGCAGCGCCAGATGGATGTGGTGGCCAATAACATGGCCAACATCAACACGACGGGCTTCAAGGCTGAGAACATCCTGTTTGAAGAATATGTCATGCCGGTCGCCCGGGATAACGACTTCAAGACCCCCGACCAGCCCCTGTCCTATGTGCAGGATTGGGCCACCATTCACGACATGACCGGCGGCGCCGTGGTGCAGACCGGCAGCGAGCTCGACGTCGCCCTCAATGGCGACGGCTTCTTTGCCGTTCAGACCCCCGCTGGCGAGCGCTACACCAAGTCCGGCGCCTTTCAGCTCAATGCCTCGGGCACCCTGGTCGACCTCAACGGCAATCCCGTGCTGGGCCAGGGCGGTCCGATCACCTTCGGCCCCAGCGAAACCGGCATCCTGATCGGCGCCGATGGTTCGGTCAGCTCCAGCGCTGGCGCCAAGGGCCGGCTGCGCATGGTCGAATTCGCCAATCCGCAGGCCCTCACCCGCGAGGGCAACAATCTCTACGCCGGCGGCACCCCGGTCACCGCCACCAAGACCCGCGCCATGCAGGGCTTCATCGAGAAGTCCAACGTGTCCGGCGTCTCGGAAGTGACCGAGCTGATCCGCGTCACCCGCGCCTATGAATCCATGGCCTCCATGACCCAACGCCAGGACGATCTGCGTCGATCGGCCATCCAGCGTCTGGGCGACGCCAACGCCTGACCTGAGGATCTGCCATGAAAGCTCTCTACATCGCATCGACCGGCATGAGCGCCCAGGAACGCAACGTCGAAGTCATTTCCAACAACATCGCCAACATGCGCACCACGGGCTACAAGCGCCAGCGCGCCGAGTTCGAGGACCTGCTCTATCAGCAGATCACCCGCGCCGGCGCCCAGAGCTCGGCCCAGGGCACCAATATTCCGGCAGGCCTGGAAATCGGCTCGGGCGTGCGCACCGTGGCCACCCCGCGCGTGATGAGCCAGGGCAGCGTCAACATGACCGATGGCGAGCTCGACGTCGCCGTGCGCGGCGAAGGCTTCTTCATGGTGCAGCTGCCCGACGGCCGCACCGCCTATACCCGCGACGGTTCGTTCCAGCGCTCGGCCGACGGCATGCTGGTCAATTCCAACGGCTACACCATCAACCCCGGCATCTCCATTCCCGGCGATGCCAACTCGGTCTCGATCTCGCAGGACGGCATTGTCTCGGCCAATATCGGCACCGACTCCCAGCCCACCCAGATCGGCCAGCTCCAGCTCGCCCGCTTCGTCAACAAGGCGGGCCTGGAATCGCTGGGCGACAACATGTTCATCGATACCCCGGCCAGCGGTCCCGCCCAGGTCGGCGTGCCCAACACCGATGGCACCGGCAATCTGCTGCAGGGCTATCTGGAAATGTCCAACGTCAACTCGGTCACTGAAATCGCGGATCTGATTGCCGCGCAGCGCGCCTACGAGATGAACGCCCGTGTCATCTCCGGCGCCGACCAGATGATGCAGTCCACCAGCCAGCTGCGTTAAGGGAGAGCCTAAATGATCCTGCGGTCCACCATCGCCACCCTCGCCGGCCTCTTCCTCACCGCCACGGCCTTCGCTGCGCCCGCGCTCAAGGGCGACATCGTCGTCAACGCCGCCGTCGTCACCGTTGGCGACATGTTCGATGATGCCGGCCTGGCCGCCGAGGACGCCCTGTTCCGCGCCCCCAAGCCCGGTACCGCCGGCACGGTGAGCCTGTCGGACATCCGCGCTGCGGCCAACCGCATTGGCCTGAGCGATTTCGACGCCCGGGGCCTGGACGCCATCAGCGTGCGCCGCGCCGCCACCGTCATCGACGAGACGGCGCTGGCCAGCCTGGTCAATGCCGATCTGGTGCAGCGCGGCATCATAACCGCCGGCATGAGTGCCAACACCATGTTCACCACGCCCATCCGGCCCATCAATGCCGAGGCTGTCGAACAGCCCGCCGCCGTCACCAGCCTGCGTTACCTGCCCGGCAGCGGCGCCTTCTCCGCCCGCATCGCCATCGCCGGCCAGGATCTGCCCATCGACGTCTCGGGCACCATCGAGCTGATGATCGATGCCCCCCACCTCACCGGCAATTTCCCCGCCGGCACCGTGCTCACCGCCACCGACGTGGTGCTGCGCCCCGTGCCCCTGCGCTACGCCGAAAGCACTGGCGTGCCGCAGCTCTCCGACATCATCGGCAAGGCGCTGACCCGCCAGAGCCGCGAGGGCATGATGCTCAAGCCCAGCGATGTCACCATCCCCTACACCGTGGCCAAGAATGATCTGGTCACCATCTACTTCCGCAGCGGCCCCATGACCCTCACCGTCAAGGGACAGGCCGTCACCGGCGGCACCATCGGCGCCCCGGTCCAGGTGCTCAACCTCATGTCCCGGCGGGTCATCAGCGCCACCGCCATTGCCCCCGGTGCTGTCGAAGTGACCCCGGATTCGCTCACGCTCGCCGGCCTCTGACAGCTTTCAGGAACCAAGATTATGAATATCACCAAGATTGCCACCCTCCTGATGCTCACCGCCACCCTGGCTGGTTGCAACACCATGGATCGCCTCGCCACTGTCGGTTCAGCCCCCGCGCTAAGCCCGATTGTCGACCCCACCACCACGGCCGGCTACCAGCCCGTCAACATGCCCATGCCGGCGGCCATCGCCGACACCTACCAGCCCAATTCGCTCTACCGCACCTCGGCCAAGGGCTTCTTCAAGGATGAGCGCGCCCATCGCATCGGCGATATCCTGACCGTGGTCGTCACCGTCAACGACAGCGCCAAGATCGCCAACAACACGCAGTCGAGCCGCAACTCCACCAATACGGCCGGCATGGGCGGCATCCTGGGCGCCGCCGTCACCACGGCCTCGGCCGGCGCCATCAACGCCAGCGAGGCTGTCGACTTCAAGTCGGGCCTGGCCAATACCGGCAAGGGTTCGGTCAACCGCTCGGAGAGCCTGCAGACCTCGGTGGCCGCCGTCGTCACCCAGGTGCTGCCCAATGGCAATCTGGTCATCGAGGGCCATCAGGAAGTGCGCGTGAACTTTGAAGTGCGCGACCTGGTCGTGGCCGGCATTGTCCGCCCCTCCGATATCCAGGCCAACAACACTATCCCCTCGTCCAAGATCGCCGAGGCCCGCATTGCCTACGGTGGCCGCGGCCAGATCACCGATGTGCAGCAGCCGCGCTACGGCCAGCAGGTGCTCGACGCCATCCTGCCCTTCTAGGCTTCCCCGTTCCGCCGGGCACATTCCCCCAATGGTGCCCGGTGGCTCCCCGGCCGCTCAGAAGATCGGCCCGGGTCGGCTCCAGAACAGATCCGACCTCTCCCCCGAGGCGCAGTCCCCCCGGCTGCGCCTCTCCCTTTTTTGTGGGCGGCAATCCCCGCTCCAGCGGAGCCCCTGGCAGAGCTGTGTAGAGGCGGAGACCAGACATTCGGGCTCCCATCACCCCGCGTGGACGGCCTGCAGGCGAACAGTGGTGGGGTGGGCCGGGTGTGGGTTTTGCCTCCCGCACAGGTTTGCGGGCGAGTTGCCAGTGTAGGGGCGAGCGACCTCTGCCGCTCGTTCGGCTCCAAAAACCGGCACCCCGGGGCGGTTGTCGTCTCATATTCAAACCCTCCAGAGGCGAAATCCGCCCCGGGGTCCGTCCATCTGCTGAGAACCGCGTCCCAGGCGGCGCATCCGCATGCTTGCCCCATGGCGCCGCCTGTGGAACATCTCGGGCCATCACTTTGCGGAGTCTGCCAGTGTCTTTCCAAAAACTCGACGATCTCGGTCGCAAGCTCGAAGCGCTCGAACATGCCCTGTCCATCCTGGGCGCCGACGAGGCCACCCATATGGCCGTTGGCGGTGGCGAGAAGCGCGCCGAGGCCATGTCCAACCTGGCCGGCATGTATCACGCCCAGGCCACCGCACCGCAGATCGCCGACTGGATCGCCGCGGCCAAGCCGGAAACCGAGGACCAGCGCCTGGCCCTGGCCGAATTCGAGCGGCAATATGTCAGCGCCACGTGCCTGCCCACCGAATTCGTCGAGCGCAAGACGGCGGCCACCATGCGCTCCGAACAGCTCTGGCGCGAACTGCGCGCCAAGGGCGATTGGGACAGCTTCCTGCCCGCCCTCGAAGGCGTCGTCGCCCTGGTGCGCGAAGAAGCCCAGCTCCGCGCCGCCGCCACGGGCCTCGCCCCCTATGACGCGCTGATGGATCAATATGATCCCGGCAACCGCACCGCTGATCTCGATCCGGTCTTTGCCGACCTCAAGCGCTTCCTCAAGGGCTTCGTGCCCGAGGCGCTGGCCGCGCAGGAGGCCCGGCTGGCCAAGCGCCCGCGCAAGAGCCTCAATGGCCCCTATCCGATTGAAAAGCAGCGCGAACTCGGCCTCGCCGCCATGCGCGCCGTCGGCTTTGACTTCACCCATGGCTCGCTCGCCGTCTCGCATCACCCCTTCTGCGGCGGCGTGCCGACCGACGTGCGCATGACCACGCGCTATCGCACCGACGAATTCCTCTCCTCCCTCATGGGCGTGCTGCACGAAACCGGCCACGCGCTCTATGAGCAGGGCCTGCCCAAGGACTGGTCGCATTGGTCGCTCGGCAAGGCCCGCGGCATGGGCATTCACGAGAGCCAGAGCCTGTTCGTCGAAATGCAGCTCGCCCGCAGCCCCGAGTTCTGGCACTTCGCCCTGCCCCTGGTGCATCAGCACCTGGGCGCCGACGCCATCCCCGGCTGGGATGTCGCCGACGTGCTCAACGAGGTGAACTTCGTCGAGCGCGGCTATATCCGCGTCGATGCCGATGAGGTCACCTATCCGCTCCATGTCATCCTGCGCTACGAGCTGGAGCAGGATCTGGTCGCCGGCACGCTCGAGGCCAGCCAGATCCCCCAGGCCTGGGACGCCAAGATGACCGAATATCTGGGGATCTCCACCATCAACGATCCCAAGGACGGCCCGATGCAGGACGTGCATTGGCCCGGCGGCGCCTTCGGCTATTTCCCCAGCTACACCCTGGGCGCCATGATCGCCGCCCAGCAATGGGCAACGCTCGAGAAGGCCCAGCCCAGCCTGCGCAGCGACATCGCCAAGGGCGATTTCACCGGCGTCAACCAGTGGCGCGCCGACAATATCTGGAGCCAGGGCTCGCGCTGGTCCACCCCGGACCTCATCACCCGCGCCACGGGCGAACCGCTCAACACGGACTTTTTCAAGGCCCATCTCAAGAAGCGCTATCTGGCGTAATCCGGGCCCTGCCGCCCCCTCTTGCGCAGCGGGAGGGGGTGGCTACCGGCCCCTAACTTGACATCCCGGCCGCCTTGCCTATTTTCGGGGCATACGCAGCACAGACCGGACGGTACTCAATGGAAATCAAGATGAACGCCTGCCTCACCCGCACCGCTCATCTGGAATCCGTCCATGCCTGCCTCCGTCACACTGCATCAGCTCACCTGTTCGACGCCCGATAACCACCCGCTCTTCACCGATCTCGACCTGACCTTCGGCCCCGGCCGCACCGGGCTGATCGGGCGCAATGGCACGGGCAAATCCACCCTCCTGCGCGTCATTGCCGGACTTATCCCCCCTGCCGCCGGATCGGTGAGCATGGCCGGAACGCTTGGCATGCTGGAACAATCCGTGCAGGTCTCGTCCGACACAACGCTCGCCGACCAGCTCGGCATTGCCGATGACCTGGCCCGCCTTGACCGGCTCGATCAGGGCCTGGGCAGTATCGATGACGCCGGCAGCGCCGACTGGTCCCTGCCCGGCCGCATCGAGTCCGCGCTCAAATCCGTGGGCCTCCCGGCCCTGGCGCTGGATCGACCGCTGGGAACCCTCAGCGGCGGCCAGCGCACCCGCCTTGGCCTCGCCCGGCTGATCCTGGCGGCGCCCGACGTCATCCTGCTCGATGAACCGACCAACAATCTCGACGCCGAAGGGCGTCAGGCGGTGGTCGACCTGCTGCATCACTGGCGCGGCGCCGCCATCGTCGTGAGCCATGATCGCGCGTTGCTGCGCGAAATGGATGCCATCGTCGAGCTCACCACCCTGGGCGCCAAGACCTATGGCGGCAATTGGGATCATTATGCCGAGCAGAAAGCGCTCGAACTGGCCGCCGCCGAACAGACCCTGGCGAGCAGCGAACGCCGCGTCGCCGAGATCGACCGCAAGATCCAGGCGGTCACCGAAAAAAAGGCCCGCAAGGACGGTGCCGGCAAGCGCAAGGGCGCCAAGGGCGGCACGCCCAAGATCATGCTCGGCGGCCTCAAGGAAAATGCCGAAAACACCAGTGGCGAAGCCGCCCGCACCGCCACCCGTCTGCGCCAGGCCGCTAATGCCGCCGCCGAAGCCCGCGCCCAGGTCGAAATCCTCACGCCCCTCTCGGTCGCCCTCACCCCGACAGGCCTGCCCGCCGGCCGCACTGTGCTCCAGGCCGACAGCCTCATCGGTGGCCCCGATCCCGCTGCGCCGGTGATCCGCGATCTATCCCTGCTGATCACGGGCCCCGAACGCGTCGCCATCACCGGCCCCAATGGCTCGGGCAAGACGACGCTGCTGCGCCTGCTGACCGGCGCTCTGCCTGCCATGGCCGGCACGCCCCGCATCCTTGTGCCTTATGCCATGCTCGACCAGACCGTCAGCCTGCTCGATCCCACCCAGAGCATTCACGACAATTTCCGCCGCCTCAATCCGGATGCCGGCGCGACCACCGGCCGCTCCGCCCTCGCCCGCTTCATGTTCCGCGCCGATGCGGCGTTGCAAATTGTTGGCACGCTGAGCGGCGGGGAAATGCTGCGCGCCGGCCTCGCCTGCACCATTGGCGGCGAACACCCGCCGCAGCTGCTCATTCTGGACGAGCCCACCAACCACCTCGATATCCACGCCATCGAGCAGGTCGAGGCCGGCCTGCGCGGCTACGACGGCGCCCTGCTGGTGGTCAGCCACGACGCCGATTTTCTCGCCGCCATCGGCATCACCCGGCGCATCGAACTGGGCCCAGAGCGGCCGGCGAGCGGATGAACGGAGTCTGAACTCTGGGTTCAGTCGCCGTTCCGGCAGCGGGGTCTATCTCTCATGTCATCGGCAGCAAGCGCTCGGAGGGAGCGCCGCCCGCAACAGGAGAGACAAAATGAAGCGCACCATCATCACCACCGCCATTGCCGCCATCATCGCACTGTCGGCCGCCCCGACCATGGCCAACGACGTCTTCGTGCACCAGTTCGGTTTCGGCAATGCCGCCGGCGGCAACCAGTCCGGCTGGGGCCACAAGCTGGGTGTGCATCAGACTGGCAACTGGAACACCGCCAAGGGCCATCAGTCGGGCGGCAACAATGTCGGCGCCATCGGCCAGCAGGGCAATGCCAACTATGCCGACACCTGGCAGCAGGGCTGGAACAATGCCGCCGGCGTCGGCCAGTTCGGCAACAACCACACCACCATCATCACTCAGGATGGCAATGGCAACATCGCTGCCGGCGTGCAGGTGGGCAATGGCTGCAATGCCAATGTCGTCCAGGGCGGCTCGGGCAATATCACTGCCTTCGTTCAGGCCTGCCCCTGATCTTTTGGCCAGTCCCCATCAGGCCGGGCCGGGTTCAATCCCGGCCGGTCAGACCACTCACCCAGTTTCAGGAGGCCACGATGACCATTCCTTTGATACGCACCAGCGCCCTTGTCCTGCCCGTGCTGCTCGGCATCGGCATCACGGCCTTCGCCGCCACCAGCGGCATGGCCAATAGCCCAGCCCAGGGCCTGCAGTGCGGCGTCATCACCAATACCAGCCACGGCATGATGACGCTCGAAGCCCAGGTGCTGAGCCCCAAGGCCGTGACCGGCAACTACAGCCTGGCGGTACAGGCGCGCAGCAACGGGGGCTCTACCAACCTCAGCCAGGGCGGCAATTTCACCGTCGAGGCCAACAAGATCGCCACCGTCGGAAGCGTCAGTATCAATGCCGGCGCCCGCTACACGACCGACTTCAGCATCTCCCTGGATGGCAAGACCCATTATTGCGCAGACACCCTGCCCATCATCCGCTGATCGCACCACAGCACCCGCAACCAGGCCCCGCCGCAACGGGGCCTTCTTGCCGTTCCGGCGCCGCCTGACTTGAACCTTGCCGAAGAAATTTCTGGCTGAACGGAGTCTGAATGCCGCGCTCCAGATCGGTTCAGCACCGCTCCTCTAGTCTCTGGTCATCGGCTGAAACACCTCAGCACCCCACAGAACCCAACAGGAGAGACGCCATGACCACCAAGTTCACCAAGACTGCCGCTGCCGCCCTTGCTGCCCTCGTCATCGGCGCCGCAAGCCTGACCAGCCCCGCCATGGCCGGCGGCCAGATCTCGTTCAGCTTCTCTCCCGCTGACCCCGACCAGCAGCAGGCGCTCGGCATGGGCCTGCAGATGGTCTCGATCTTCAAGGGCCTGTCCAGCACCGGCGCCAATGTTTCCCAGAACGGCCATTTCAACGCTGCCGGTTTCAACCAGTCCGGCTCGCGCAATCACGGCCTGATCGTCCAGGAAGGCAATGGCCACCGGGGCACGGTCGAACAGCATGGCAACAACAACAATTGCGGCCTGTTCCAGTTCGGCGAAAACACCAATGGCAGCTGCACCCAGTTCGGCAACAACCAGTCCAGCGTCACCACCGTCTTCGGCTTCTGATCGCCAATACCCAGGTCCAGAAAAAACGTAGGCCCGCATCGCTGCGGGCCTTTTTGGTTCGGCAAATCGTCAATCAGACTATTCGTCGCGATAGACCTTCTCGCGGCGCTCATGCAGTTCCTGGGCTTCCAGGCTGAGCGTGGCGATCGGCCGGGCATCGAGCCGCGCGATACCGATGGGATCGCCGGTTTCTTCGCAATAGCCGTAGCTGCCATCCTCGATGCGCTTGAGCGCTGCATCGATCTTGGCGATCAGCTTGCGTTGGCGGTCGCGGGTCCGCAGCTCCAGCGAGCGATCGCTTTCGGAACTGGCCCGGTCGGCCATGTCCGGATGGTTCTGGTTTTCTTCTTGAAGGTTGTCGAGGGTCTCGCGGCTCTCGCGGAGGATATCCTCCTTCCACGCGTTCAGCTTGGCCCGGAAATAGTCCCGCTGGCGCGGGTTCATGAACGGCTCGTCGTCACTGGGCCGGTATTCAATTACTTCTGCACCCGAAGACATCAGCAGACTCAACTCCAATGCGCCCCTACGGCCGGTTATATATGCGCCTAAGCGCACCCCCGCAAGCACACATGTAACTCCTGATTAACGCATGTGCGGACCGGCACCCCAGCCATAGACCGGGCTCCGCAACAGTTTGATGAAACCCGCCTAGCGCTTGGGAAATCTGCCAAACTTGGCCAGCTCGACCTGCACCCGCAGATCGATGTCATCGAGCACGGCATCGAGCTCTTCTGTCGCCTGTTCGCGCACTTCGTCCAGCATGGCCGCCAGACGATCGAGACGCTCGGCACTGACCTGCCCGACCAACAGGTCCGCCTTGATCTCGTCGAGCGTATCGAGCAGCGAGCGACCCCGCCGCACCGCCCGCTTCTTGCGTTCGAGGGGACCATCGACACTCTGCAGCGCCAGGATCGCATCAATGCCGGTTGCCCCGGCCACGGGTGCCGCATGCGCAACGCGCGCCGGCTCCTCGGCTCCGGCCGGAATAAAGGCCACGCCTGACCCTGCGCGACCAGTGGAACTGGCCTTGCCGACACCCGACGTCCGTTTGGTCGTGTCTATGCGCAATGGGGGACTCAAATCGCAGGTTTGACCTATGGGCAAAATCTGCCGAGAGCCGTTAACGAAGCCTTAATGCGCCCGGCAAGAATTGCTCACCACCCACCACCCAAACCTGCTCAGCCGGCCTGACCAGCGAAATAATCCATTAGATTCAAATTCATAAGGCGCCGTGAGCGAACTGGCACGCTTTTCGCAATGTAGTGCCCGAACGTCGCGCCATGGGGATGGTGCGGCCTGAATTCGGGGACGAACATGATCAGACCATTGTTGCGACAGCTGTTGGCGATGACCCTGGGAGCCACCCTGGTGCTGGCGCCCGTGGGCGACGCCTTTGCCGCGGCGGCCCGCATCAAGGATATTGTCGACTTCGAAGGTGTTCGCGAAAACCAGCTGGTCGGCTATGGCCTTGTGGTCGGCCTCAACGGCACGGGCGATAGCCTCAACAACTCGCCCTTCACCAAGCAGTCGCTGCAATCCATGCTCGAGCGGCTGGGCGTTAATACCGCCGGCGAGAATGTGCGCACTGCCAATGTCGCGGCCGTCATGGTCACCGCCAACCTGCCCCCCTTTGCCACCCAGGGCTCGCGCATGGACGTTTCGGTCGCTGCGCTCGGCGACAGCGACAGCCTCCAGGGCGGCACGCTGCTCGTCACCCCGCTGCTCGGCGCCGATGGCGAAGTCTATGCCATCGCCCAGGGCCCCGTCTCTATTAATGGCTTCAAGGCCGAAGGCGACGCCGCCACCATCATCTCCGGCGTCCCCACCACCGGCCGCATCTCCTCGGGCGCACTGATCGAACGCGAGATCGACTTCCACCTGGGCTCGCAGACCTCGCTACGCCTGGCCCTGCGCAATCCCGATCTCACCACCGCACGGCGCATTGCCCTGGCGGTCAATGACTTCATCGGCGCCCCCACGGCAACGCCGGAAGATCCCGCCACCGTCCGCCTCACGCTACCGGCAGGCTTCAACGGCAATATCGTCGATCTGCTGACCGACATCGAACAGCTGATGATCGAAACCGACCAGACGGCCAAGATCGTCATCGACGAAAACTCCGGCATCATCGTCATGGGCAAGGATGTGCGGGTCTCCAGCGTGGCCGTCGCCCAGTCCAATCTGACGGTGACCATCGCTGAAAATCCCACCGTGGTGCAGCCGGCCCCGCTCAGCAATGGCGAGACGGCCGTGCAGCCCAGTACCGCGCTCAACGCCAATCTGTCCTCAAGCGCCCTCGCCGTGGTGCAGGAGTCCGTGACGCTGCAGCAGCTGGTCGATGGCCTCAATGCCCTGGGCATCTCACCGCGCGATCTGATCGCCATTCTCCAGGCCATCAAGGCCACTGGCGCCCTCCAGGCCGAAATCGAGGTGCTGTGATGCAGCTCAACCCGACACAGGACACCAAACCCGGCTCCAGCCTCACCCCGGCACAGATCGCCCGGGTGCAGAAACAGGCCGAGGATTTCGAGGGCGTCTTTCTCAATACCCTCACCAAGCAGATGTTCTCCAGCCTCAAGACAGACTCCGCCTCGATGGGCGGCGGCTTTGGCGAGGAGACCTGGCGCTCCATGCAGGCCGAAACCCTGGCCAATACCATGGCCGAGAACGGCGGCCTGGGCATAGCCGAGCAGATGCTGCCCGACATGCTGGCCCTGCAGGAAGCCGCCAACAACCAGAACAAGATCCAGATGACTTTCGGAGCCTATAAATGACCGCAGCAGCCCGCCTCGCCGCCCTCGACAGCCTGCCGGCCAAGGAGCTGTGCGAAATGGCCGAGGCCACTCTGGCCGCCCTGGTCGACGTGATGAACCAGGAGACCACGCTGCTGCGCGCCGGCCATCTGCGCCAGGCCAGCACGCTGACGCCGGAGAAGGCCCGGCTGGCGCAGGACTATGTCGGCTTTGCCCGCTCCGTGCAGCGCCAGGGCGCCCGGCTGGCCCAACAGGCGCCCCAGGCCGTCGAGCGCCTGCGCCTCGGCCATGAACGCCTAGCCACCCAGATGGCGGAAAACCTGCGTGTGCTCGCCACCGCCCGCAACGTGACGGAAGACTTGCTGACCGACGTCGCCCGCATTGTCGGCCAGCAGAACCGCGCCCAGGCCTATGGCCGCTCGGGCACCGTTGCCAGCGATCCCAGCAATTCCGCACGCGGCATTGCAGTAAACCGGGCGCTCTGAACCAATAGAATTTGAATAAAACTATGTGATCCGCCCACACCGAAAGGCAATAGACGCGTTCCAATGCTGCAATATGGCATTCCGTTGACGGAAGGACCGCGTCATGATCACACCAATAGTGCCTTTTGCAGCCTATTCCGGCGCATCCCATCTCAGCGACTTGCGCGACCGCAGTGCAGCGGGCGTTCGCACCATGCTGCCTGAAAGCGTGGCCTCAACGCCACGCGCTTCGCGCGCCGACAACAACAATAGTCAGCCCGGCCAGGGTGCTCCGCAGCAGGGCGCCGCAGAACCGCACAAGGACAACTCCTCCATGTTCGCTGCGGCCGTCATCTCCGGCGCCCTGCCCCCAACGCCTCAAAGCATGGAAGAGCTGATCATGCGCATCGGCTCAAGCACCATTCCCGAGGAGTCCCAGGCCCGGCTGAAGGATCTTCTGGCCTGACGGAGCACCCGCTTGGCTGCACATTAATTTGGCAGCCTTCGTCTGGACAGTTAATGATTGGTGCCTGGCCCAACCTGCGACCATTCACAGAAACCCCGGATTTCCGGGTTTTTTTGTGCCTGAACTTATAAATGCCGCCGAAGAATTGATCCACTTTTCGCCGCGCCATTTAACCCTTCCTTAGAGCCTGACGGATGACATTCGGGATGCCTCAGGACGAGGCCTCGTAGTTTGCGTATTCCTAGAAAAGGATCTCTACAAATGGCTGACATCTCGCTCTCCAAAGCCGTCCGTGCCAACCTCAGCTCGCTCAAGAGCACTGCCAACATGATGGCCGAGACGCAGAACCGTCTCTCCACCGGCAACAAGGTGAACTCGGCTCTGGACAATCCCAGCAACTGGTTCACCGCCAAGGGCCTGAACAACCGCGCTGGCGATCTCAATGCCCTGCTCGACGGCATGGCCAACGGCATTCAGACTCTGAAGGCTGCGGACAATGGCCTGTCGGCCATGACCAAGACCCTGGAATCGATGCAGTCGACCCTGCGTCAGGCCCGTCAGGACAAGTCGTTCAACACCGAATCCCTGACCCTCGACAAGATCAACCCGAACGATCCTGCTCTCGGCAAGCTGTCCGTCTCCGGCGGCGCCGTTGGTAGCCCGGTTGAAGTTGATCTGACCAAGACCGGCACCGGCAAGGCCCTCTCGACCACCGCTGCCTACTCCGCCCCGACCGGCACCGCAGCCAAGTCGAGCGTGACCAGCACCGGCACGGCGATCACCTATGACGCGACGGCCACCG